>NZ_LQIU01000020.1 GCF_001499995.1 Mycobacterium sp. IS-1496 | reverse complement strand
CGACTGGGGGCGGAGGCTGGCTCGTCCGCGACGGTGACGGCGGCGGCGCCACCGTCGACGACGGGGTCGGTGCGACCGTGGATTCCTCGTCGCCGCTGCCGTTCCCGGGGCCGCCCAGCAGTAGCAGCACCGCCGACACCACCAGGGCGATCGCGGCCAGCGCGACGATCGTCAGCGCCGCGACCGCCTGCCGGGTCCGGTACCAGGGTGGCGGCGGTGGGCGGAACGTCCACGTGTTGGCGTTGAACGCGTCGAAGCGGTCGTCAGGCGCCGGGACGTACTCCGGCTCGGCGAAGTGCGGTTCGGCGTACTGCGGTTCGGCGTACTGCGGTTCGGCGTACTGCGGTTCGACGTAGTCCGGCTCGGCGTACTCGGGTTCGTCCCCGTACTCCGCGACGGTCGGCTGGTGGACCTCGTCGTATCCCGGCTCGACCGCGGCACCCTGTTCGGCGCGCGCACCGCCGACATGGGGCGGTTCATCCCAGCGGTAGTCGAAGTCCCCCGGGGCTTCGCGTTCAGCCACCTCCCGATGCTATCCCCGCGACCAGCACAAATGCGCGGTCATGGGCGGCGTCGCCCTGGTCTTGATCAACGTCCGCGCCTGATCCGCCTGGTCACGGTAGGGTTCTCACGCCCCGTTCGGATTCGTTCACCGCGGCGACCGGGGGCGGTCACCACCGTGTCACCGCGGCGCTTCCTCACCATCGGAAGGTTCGGCAATGACCACTTCACGGCTGCTGGCAGCCTGCACATCCGCGCTCCTGCTCTCCGGTCTGGTGGCCTGCGCCCCGCCGGAGAAGGAATCCGGCGGCGGCGGTGAGACCGACGCGGGTGTCCAGATCAGCGAGGCCACCTCGGCGGCCGACTTCGGCGGCATGGACAAGCTCGTCGAGGCGGCCAAGGCCGAAGGCGAACTCAACGTCATCGCGCTGCCGCCGGACTGGGCCAACTACGGCGCGATCATCGACGCGTTCTCGAAGAAGTACGGCATCAAGGTGAACTCCGCCCAGCCGGACGCCGCCAGCCAGGACGAGATCAACGCCGCCAACCAGCAGCGCGGCAAGTCCACCGCCCCCGACGTCTTCGACCTCGGCCAGTCCGTGGCCCTGGCCAACACCGGCATGTTCGCGCCCTACAAGGTCGAGATGTTCGACGACATCCCGGCCGAGTTCAAGGATCCCGACGGCACCTGGGTCAACGACTACGGCGGCTACATGTCCATCGGTTACGACTCGGCCAAGGTGCCGCCGATCGCCGGCGTCGAGGATCTGCTCAAGCCCGAGTACCGGGGCAAGGTCGCGCTCAACGGCGACCCCACGCAGGCCGGTGCCGCCTTCTCCGGCGTGATGATGGTCGCGCTCAGCCAGGGCGGCTCCGCCGACGACATCGCCCCCGGTGTCGAGTTCTTCCGCAAGCTCAAGGCCGCAGGCAACTTCCTGCCCGTCGACCCGACCCCGGCCACCATCGAATCCGGCCAGACCCCGGTCGTCATCGACTGGGACTACCTCAACGCAGCGGAGAGCGAGAAGCTGCCGAGCTGGAAGGTCGTGGTACCGCCCGGACAGGCCGTCGCGGGCTACTACTACCAGGCCATCAACGCCGACGCGCCGCACCCGGCCGCCGCGCGCCTGTGGCAGGAGTTCCTCTACAGCGACGAGGGCCAGAACCTCTACCTCGGTGGCGGTGCCCGTCCGGTTCGCGCCGAACCCATGCAGCAGGCGGGGACCCTCGACAAGGCGGCCTGGGATGCGCTCCCGCCCGTGGAAGGTGAGCCCGTCATCGTCTCGGTGGAGCAGAACAAGAAGGCCACCGAGTACCTGGCCGGCAACTGGGCCGGCGCGATCGGCTGACGGGCACCGTGAGCGCCCTGGCCCGGCGGTTGCGCGACGGGGTGCCGCTGCTGCCGTTCTTCGCCGTCCTGACGATCTTCCTGCTCATCCCGACGGTGACGGTGGTGGTGAGCGCCTTCGTCGACGACGGCGCCTTCTCGCTGGACCGCATCGAGGCGTTGTTCACCGCGACCGCACTGTCGGCGCTGTGGAAGAGCGTGCTGCTCTCCGGCAGCACCGCGCTCATCGGTGCGGTCCTCGGGGCGCTGCTGTCATGGCTGATCGTGAGCAGCCCGCCGGAGTCGATGGTGCGCCGCGGTGTGCTGGCGCTGTGCAGCGTGCTCGCCCAATTCGGCGGCGTCGCACTGGCATTCGCATTCCTGGCCACCGTGGGGCTCAACGGGGTGCTGACGCTGTGGATCCAGCAGGCGCTGGGCTGGAACCTCGCCGGATCGGGCTGGCTCTACAGCCTGTCGGGGCTGATCCTGGTCTACACCTACTTCCAGATCCCGCTCATGGTCATCGTGTTCCTGCCCGCGCTGGAAGGGCTGCGCGAACAGTGGCGGGAGGCGGCGGTCAACCTGGGCGCCTCGACGTGGCAGTACTGGCGCGAAGTCGGTTTCCCGCTTCTGACGCCGGCGTTCCTCGGATCGCTTCTGCTGTTGTTCGCCAACGCCTTTGCCGCGTACGCGACGGCGGCCGCGCTGGTCAGCCAGGGCAGCCCGATCGTGCCGCTGCTGATCCGCTCCGCGCTGACCAGTGAGGTGGTGCTCGGGCAGTCCGGTTTCGCCTACGCGCTCGCGTTGGAGATGATCGTCGTCGTGGCGGTGGTGATGTTCGCCTACCACGCCCTGGTCCGCCGCACCGCGAGGTGGCTTCAGTGAAAGGTGTTGTGCGAACGGTTCTCTGGGTGCTGTTCGGCCTGTTCTTCCTGTTCCCGCTCTACGCGATGGCCGACTTCTCGACCCGCGACCTCATCGGCGGCGGCCGCACCGTGGCGGCGTGGCAGAACCTCGTCGCGGATCAGGCGCTCTACCAGGCGATCATCGTGTCGCTGCTGCTGTCGGTGCTGACCGTCGTCGCGATGCTCGTCGTGCTCGTGCCGACGATGATCTGGGTGCGGTTGCGCGCGCCGTGGGCGCGGCGGCTGGTCGAATTCCTGTGCCTGCTGCCACTGACGATCCCCGCACTGGTCATCGTCGTCGGGTTGAAGAACGTCTACCTGTGGGTGACGTACTTCCTCGGGGAATCCGCGCTGACGCTGACATTCGTGTACGTCGTTCTGGTCTTGCCGTTCGCCTACCGCTCGATCGACGCGGCGCTGTCGGCCATCGACCTGCAGACGCTCTCGGAGGCCGCCAGGTCGCTCGGCGCCGGCTGGACCGCGACGATCCTGCGGGTCGTGGTGCCCAACATCTGGTCCGGCATCCTGTCGGCGGCGTTCATCTCGATCGCCGTCGTCCTCGGCGAGTACACGATTGCCTCGCTGAGTGGTTTTAAGACGCTGCAGGTGCAGATCGTCGCGCTCGGCAAGACCGATGGGCCGACGTCGGTCGCGGCGTCGCTGGCCGTGCTGCTGTTCGGATTCGCGCTACTGCTCGCGCTCTCACTCGTCACACGCGGCCGCCGTCGCACCGCCCCGTCAGGAGCCCCATGACCGCCGGAGTCGCCGTCGAACTCAACGACCTGACCCGGGTCTACGGGACCGTGCACGCGCTCGACGGGCTGACCCTGCACATGCGGCCAGGTGAACTGGTCGCCCTGCTCGGCCCCTCGGGCTGTGGGAAGACCACGGCGCTGAGGATCCTCGCCGGCCTCGACGAGGCGACGTCGGGTTCCGTATCGGTCGACGGCCGCGACATCAGCCGGGTGCCCGCGAACAAACGCGATATGGGCATGGTGTTCCAGGCCTACAGCCTGTTCCCGCACCTGACCGTGCTCGACAACGTCGCGTTCGGGCTGAAGATGCGCGGAAAAGCCAAGGCGGAGCGCACATCCCGCGCCGCCGACATGCTCGACCTGGTGGGTTTGTCGGCGCACACCCACAAATACGCCAACGAGCTGTCCGGCGGTCAACAGCAGCGGGTGGCGCTGGCGCGTGCCCTGGCCGTGCAGCCGCGAGTGCTGCTGCTCGACGAACCGCTGTCCGCGCTGGACGCGAAAGTCCGTGCGCAGCTGCGCGACGAGATCCGCCGGGTGCAGCTGGAGGTGGGGACGACGACGCTGTTCGTCACCCACGACCAGGAGGAGGCGCTGGCGGTCGCCGACCGGGTCGGCGTGATGAACCAGGGCCGCCTCGAGCAGCTCGCGGCCCCCGCCGAGCTGTACGCGCACCCCGCCACGCCGTTCGTCGCGCAGTTCGTCGGGCTGAACAACGAGGTGCCGGCGACGGTGACGTCGGGGCGCGCGCGGGTACTCGGCGCCGACGTGCCCGCGCTCGAGGGATCGATCACCGGCGACGGGGTCGCGCTGGTGCGCCCCGAATCGGTCACCGTCACCGCCGGCGACACCCCGAATGCGACGGTCAGCTCGGTGGCGTTCCTCGGCTCGATCTCGCGGGTCTACTGCGCGCTGGGCGACGGCTCGGTGCTCTCGGCCCAGCTGCCCAGCTCGCAGGCGACGAGGTTCTCCGCAGGCGACGCCGTCACCGTCGGGGTGGACCCCACTCCCGTGCTCGTCGTTCCCCGCTGAACTAGACCGCTTTGATCGGTTCGATCCCGAGGTCGCGGTAGGTCACCAGCGCGGCGAACGGCACACCCCGCTCGGCGAACAGCGTCGCGGCGACGTCACCGCGGTCGACCATCGGGATCACCCCGGTCACCACCGCGCCGGCCGCGACCACCCGGTCGAACGCCAGCGCCGTCGACCCACCGGTGCTGATCACGTCGTCGACCAGCAGCACCCGCATCCCGGGTTCGATGCGCGTGCCCTCGATCCACTGTTCGCGGCCGCGCTGCTTCTGTTCCTTGCGGACCGAGAACCAGGCCGCACCGGTGACCATCGCGACGCCGTGGGCGAGCGGATCGGCCCCCATGGTCAACCCGCCGACGGCGTCGAAGTCGATACCGCTGCGCTTGGCCAGATCCGCGACGGCGCGGCTCACGATCGTCAGCCGCTCCCCGTTGTCGACGGCATACTTACCGTCGATGTAGTCGTGGCTGAGCTGACCGCTGGCGAGGCGGAACGGCTCCTCCCGGTGTTCGTAGCCGCGCGTGCGGATCAACTCGAACGCCGCGTGCCAACTCTCCGGACGGTCGCTCTGCGCAGACATACCGCGATCGTATTCGACCCCGTGTCAGCGTGCGCGGGCCCGCCGCGTCAACTCCACGGCGGCAGAGCGCAGTTCGGCGGGTGATCCCAGCGGCGCGGCGTAGCCCACCCGGGTGTAGGCGATCCCGCGTTCGGTCTCGAGCCGCAGATCCAGGCCGTAGCGGTCCGCGCCGGTGCACACCGCGACGGTGGCGTCCGGGTAGCCGCCGAGCACCCGCGCCATCGCCAGCAGCGAATCGGCGTGGTCGGCGTTGAGGTGGGCGACGGCGCCCGCGGCGTGCGGCGCCACCGGATCCGGTTCGGCGGCCGCGTAGTCCGCGCCACTGCACGAGTCCATCCGGCCGTAGCCGCCCACCCACCGGACCCGGTGCACACGCAGCACCCACACGGTGAAGTCGCTGTAGTCGATGTAGTACTTGGCCGCCGAGACCGCGGCCAGGTGCGCCTCGCGCGCGGCCCCGGCCTCGTCACCGGTGGGCCGCTCGACCACGCCGGCCAGCGTCACCCGGCCGGTCGCGAGCGGATCGGATTCCGACGACGGTGCGACGATCGCGAGGCTCGCCCGCGGGTCACCGGCGAGGTTGCGGCCGTGCTCGGCCAGATTCGACACGCACAGCACCGGGGCGCCGCCCAGCAGACCGTAGGTGACGAACGACGCCCACGGGTCCCCGTCGGCGGTCAGCGTGGCCAGCGTGGCGGTGTTCGTCGAGGCCGCGATGGTCCTGGACTCCTCGGCGGCCGACGGTCGCACGGCGTCGGCGGCGGGGCGCAGCGGCGGAGGCACCGACGGCGCGTCGCCGGGGTCGCCGTGATCACGGTTGGCCACTTCGGCACCATACCGCTGCGCTGCGGTCGCGCGGCGGGCCGCACTGGGCCACGATTCAGGTACCCCGACGATGGGTAGGACTGAAGATCGATGGACCACAGCAGCGGCTCACCCACCCACCCCGATCATGATCCGGCGGAGGGCAGCCACGTCGAGCACGGGGTGGTCGAGCATCCGAGCGCCGATGACTTCGGCCACGCGCGGATGGTGCCTGAGGACCGGACGTGGTTCAAGCGCGCGGTGTTCTACGAGGTGCTCGTGCGGGCGTTCCACGATTCGGACGCCGACGGCTCCGGTGACCTGCGCGGGCTGACCGAGCGACTGGACTATCTGCAGTGGCTCGGCGTCGACTGTCTGTGGCTGCCGCCGTTCTACGATTCGCCGCTGCGCGACGGTGGCTACGACATCCGCGACTTCTACAAGGTGCTGCCCGAATTCGGCACCGTCGAGAACTTCGTCACGCTGCTCGACGCCGCGCATCGCCGCGGCATCCGGGTGATCACCGATCTGGTGATGAACCACACCTCGGATTCGCATCCGTGGTTCCAGGAGTCCCGCCGCGACCCCGACGGCCCCTACGGCGACTTCTACGTGTGGAGCGACACCAGCGATCGCTACGCCGACGCAAGGATCATCTTCGTCGACACCGAGGAGTCGAACTGGACGTTCGACCCGGTGCGGCGGCAGTTCTACTGGCACCGGTTCTTCTCCCACCAGCCGGATCTGAACTACGACAACCCGGCCGTGCAGGAAGCGATGATCGACGTGCTGCGCTTCTGGCTGGACCTGGGCATCGACGGGTTCCGGCTCGACGCCGTGCCGTATCTGTTCGAACGCGAGGGCACCAACTGCGAGAACCTGCCCGAGACCCATGCGTTTCTGCGGCACTGCCGCAAGGTGATCGACGACGAGTACCCGGGCCGGGTGCTGCTCGCCGAGGCCAACCAGTGGCCCGCCGACGTGGTCGCCTACTTCGGCGACCCGGACACCGGCGGCGACGAATGTCATATGGCGTTCCACTTCCCGCTGATGCCAAGGATTTTCATGGCCGTCCGCCGCGAGTCGCGGTTCCCGATCTCCGAGATCCTCGCGCAGACACCGGAGATCCCGGACATGGCGCAGTGGGGCATCTTCCTGCGCAACCACGACGAGTTGACGCTCGAGATGGTCACCGACGAAGAGCGTGACTACATGTACGCCGAATACGCCAAAGACCCACGCATGAAGGCGAATGTCGGCATCCGGCGGCGCCTGGCCCCGCTGCTGGAGAACGACCGCAATCAGATCGAGTTGTTCACCGCGCTGCTGCTGTCGCTGCCCGGGTCGCCGGTGCTCTACTACGGCGACGAGATCGGGATGGGCGACATCATCTGGCTCGGCGACCGCGACGGCGTCCGCACCCCGATGCAGTGGACCCCGGACCGCAACGCCGGCTTCTCGAAGGCCACGCCCGGCCGTCTGTACCTGCCGCCCAACCAGGACGCCATCTACGGCTATCAGGCGGTGAATGTCGAAGCGCAGCGGGACAGTTCGAATTCGCTGCTCAACTGGACGAAGACCATGCTCACCGTCCGCAGGCGGCACGACGCGTTCGCCACCGGCACGTTCCGCGAACTCGGCGGCTCCAACCCGTCGGTGCTGGCGTTCGTGCGTGAGATCGACGGTGACGGCCGCCACCCCGACCACAAGGACACCGTGCTCTGCGTGAACAACCTGTCCCGGTTCCCGCAGCCCATCGAGCTGAACCTGCAGCAGTGGAACGGCTTCACCCCGGTGGAGATGACCGGATACGTCGACTTCCCGAGCATCGGGGCGTTGCCGTACCTGCTGACCCTGCCCGGTCACGGGTTCTACTGGTTCCAGCTCCGCGCCCCCGACGAACCCGAAGGAATGCAGCCATGAACCTCCCCTTCGACGACTGGCTACCGCAGCAGCGGTGGTACGGCGGTCGCAGCCGTGAATTCGCCTCGGCCACACCGGATGTGGTGGTGGCGCTGCGTGACGACCTCGACCTGGCGCTGCTCACGGTCGACTACGCCGAAGGTAAACCGGAGCGCTACCAGGTCCTCGTGCGCTGGGATGCGGCCCCGATCGACGAGTACAGCGCGGTCGCCCGGATCGGCAGCGACACCGAACACGGCGAACGCACCGGCTACGACGCGCTCTACGATCCCGCCGCAGCGCACTTCCTGCTGACGCTGATCGACGCGTCGGCGCAGATCGGCGACATCCGCTTCGTCATGGAACCGGATGTGACGCTGCCGCTGCAGGCCGCGCCGCGGGTGTCGAGCGCCGAGCAGAGCAACACCAGCGTCATCTTCGACCAGGACGCGATCCTGAAGGTGTTCCGGCGCATCACCCCCGGCGTCAACCCCGACATCGAGTTGAACCGCGCGCTCGCCCGCGCGGGCAACCCGCACGTCGCGCGGCTGCTCGGCTCGTTCGAGACCACCCTCGACGGGGAGCCCTACGCCCTGGGCATGGTCACCGAGTTCGCCGCGAACTCCGCGGAGGGCTGGGACATGGCGCTCACCAGCACCCGTGACCTGTTCGCCGAGGGCGACCTCTACGCCGACGAGGTGGGCGGGGATTTCGCGGGGGAGTCGCACCGGCTCGGCGAGGCCGTCGCATCGGTGCACGCGACGCTGGCCGCCGAATTGGGCACGTCCTCGGTGCCGTTCCCGCTCGACACTGTGCTGGAGCGGCTGCGGTCGGTGGCCGATGCGGTGCCCGACCTGAAACCGCACGCGCCGTTGATCGAGGAGCGCTACCGCAAGCTCGCCGACCAGGAGATCACCGTCCACCGGGTGCACGGCGACCTGCACCTCGGACAGGTGCTGCGCACCACCGAAGGCTGGCTGCTGATCGACTTCGAGGGCGAACCGGGTCAACCGCTCGACGAGCGGCGCCGGCCGGACTCCCCGATGCGCGACGTCGCGGGCATGCTGCGGTCCTACGAGTACGCCGCCTACCAGCGGCTGATCGAGCGCGGCGGCGACGCTGCACACGACAAGCAGCTCGCCGCCCGGGCCCGGGAGTGGGTGGACCGCAACGTCAGTTCGTTCTGCGACGGGTACGCCGCCGCCTCGGGCACCGATCCGCGTGACCACGCCGAATTGCTGGCCGCCTATGAACTCGACAAGGCGGTGTACGAGGTCGGCTACGAGGCGCGGTACCGGCCGGGTTGGCTGCCGATCCCGATGAAGTCGATCCTGCGCATCGTCGGCGCCTGAGTGGTCTGAGCGGTCTGAGCGGCCTGAGCGCTGCCTGATCCCCGCCGAGATCGACGAAATGGCGTCGCCGTCTCGCACTTTCTCGCCCGTTTGTTCGTTTGGGCGACAAGGCGCGACGAGGCGGGGGTCAGAGGGTGACGACCTCGTAGTCGCCCAGCCCGCCCATGAGCACGTGCAGCTGATCCTGCGCCGAACCCAGCGTGTTCTCGATCGCGGTCAACCGCGCGGCGTAGTGGCCGACCGGGTACTCCGCGGTGACACCGATGCCGCCGTGCAGCTGGATCGCCTCCTGCGCGATGTGCCTGCCGGAGCGGCCGATCTGCAGCTTCGCGCGGGCGGCGATCGCCGGGTCGAAGTCGCCGTCGGCGATCGACATCGCCGCGTAGTACGTCATGCTGCGGGCCAACTCCAGCGAGACGTACATGTCGGCGGCGCGCTGCGTCAGCGTCTGGAACTTGCTCAGCGTGACGCCGAACTGCTTGCGGCTCTTGAGGTAATCGGTGGTCAACCGCAGCGCTTCCTCCATCGCGCCGAGCGCTTCGGCGCACAGCGCCGACTGCAGGCGCACCAGGGCCCGCGAGATCGCGTCGGTGGCGTCCCCGCCTGCGCCCAGCGGCGTGGCGGTCACCCCGTCGAGGTCGATCTCGGCTCCGCGCAGACCGTCGAAGGTGCGGAACGGTTTACGCGACACCGCGGCCGCATCCACCACGAACAGACCCGTGCCGCCGTCGGGCAGGGCCGCGCTGACGATCAGTGTGTCGGCGCTGTCACCGGCGATCACGGGGTTCTTGCGCCCGGTGAGCGTCCACGAATCGCCTTGCTGCGCAGCGGTCGTCGAGAGCATCGCGCCGACGCCGCGCATACCGGGTTCGGTGTGGGCGAAGGCGAGCAGATGCTGACCGGCGGCCACCTCGTCGAGCACCTGCTTCTGCTCGTCGCTGCCGACCTCGGCGATCAGGGCGCCGGGGCCGAGCGCGGCGGAGAGCACCGGTTCGGGCGCCAGCCGCCGACCGATCTCGGTGGCGACCACCATGATCTCGAGCTGACCGCCGGCGTCCTCCTCGAAACCGAGTCCGAGGATGCCGATCTCGGCGAGCTGGTTCCACACGTCGCGGCTCCAGCCGAGCTCGGAGTCGACGACCTTGAGCCGGGTCTCGATGTCGTAGGTGCGCGCCAGCACCTCACGGCTGGTGTCGCGGAGCAGTTCCTGCTCGTCGGTGAAGTCGAAATCCATGACTACCTCACAATCCGAGAATGGTCGACGCGATGATGGTGCGCTGGACCTCGTTGCTGCCGCCGTAGATCGACGTCTTGCGGTAGTTGAGGTACGTCGGCGCGCTGCGCTGCGCCCACTCCGGCGAGGCGAGGCCGGCACCGGCGTCGAACGGCAGCGCGTCGGGACCGGCCACCTCGACGAGGAGTTCGGTGGCCAGCTGCTGGAGCTGGCTGCCGCGCAGCTTGAGCACCGACGACGCGGGGTTGGGCTTGCCGTCGGAGGAGCCGGAGGCCACCCGCATCTGGGTCAGCTCCAGCGCGAGCACGTCGTTCTCCGCTTCGGCGAGCCGGGCGGCGAACAGCGGATCGTCGAGCAGGCCGGACTCCTTGGCCCGCGCCTTGACGTCGGCCAGCTTGACCTTGGTGCGGCCGACCTGGGTGATGCCGGTGCGCTCGTTGCCGAGCAGGAACTTGGCGTAGCTCCACCCCTGGTTCTCCTCGCCGACGAGCTGGTCGGCGGGCACCCGGACGTCTTCGAAGAAGACCTCGTTGACCTCGAAGCTGCCGTCGACGAGCTTGATCGGGCGCAGCGTGATGCCCGGGGTGTTCATGTCGAAGAGCAGGAACGAGATGCCCGCCTGGCGCTTGGGCGCCTGCGGATCGGTGCGCACCAGGCAGAAGATCCAGTCGGCGTGCTGGCCCAGCGTCGTCCACGTCTTCTGGCCGTTGACGACGTAGGTGTCGCCGTCGCGGATCGCGGTGGTGCGCAGCGAAGCCAGGTCGGAGCCGGCCTCGGGTTCGGAGAAGCCCTGGCACCACCAGATGTCCAGCGCCGCCGTCGGCGGCAGGAAGCGCTCCTTGATCGCCTGCGAGCCGAACTCCGCGATGACGGGGCCGACCATCTTCGAGTTGAACGTCAGCGGCTCGGGGACGCACGCCAGCTGCATCTCGTCGAGCCAGATCTGGTGCTGGACCGGTGTCCAGTCCTTGCCGCCCCACTCGACGGGCCAGTTCGGCACCGCCAGGCCGTGGTCGTTGAGGATCTTGTGCGTGGTGACGATGTCCTCTTTGGACACCTCGCCGCCCTGCCGGGACCGTTCGCGGATCTCGGCGGGGATCTCGGTGCGGTAGAAGGTACGAAGCTCGTCGCGGAAGGCGGCTTCCTCTTCGGTCAGCGCCAGCTGCATGTGTGACTCCCTGCTCGGGGACTGAGGGTCTGATTTCACACTAACTCACCGGTTGGTCGGGTCGGCTACCGGTCAGTAGTAAGAAGGGGTCACCTGCGGAGCATGAACTCGAGGAACTGGTCGCGCACCGCGGGCGGGGCGGTCTGGCCCGGGTCGGCGGCGTGCAGCAGGCCGACACCGGCGGAGAACATGATCGTCGAGCGCAGCGCCGCCTCGTTCGTCGAGAAGCCCTCGTCGAGGAACGCCTGCTGCAGCGCGGCCAGCACCCGCCGGTCACTCCGGCGGACCTGGTCGGCCACCTTCTCGTCGCCGATCGCCCAGGTCCGCATCACGCGTTCGACCGCCCAGTGCGACGGGCTGACGAGGGCCTCCATCATCACCTGCATGCGTTGGCGCGGTGGCGCATCGTGCATCGCGGCGAAGCGGCGACGCTCCCGGTCGCGGACCTCGCCCCACGCTTCGACCAGCGCCGCACGGTAGGCCCGGATGTCGCGGAAGTGCCAGTAGAAACTGCCCTTGGTGACGTGCAACCGGTCGCAGAGCCTGCCGATACGCAACGCGTTGGGGCCGCCCTCGGCGAGCAGCGCGAAACCCGCGTCGATCCAGTCGTCCAGCGATGTCGGGCGGTCACGCTCGGTCGCCATGACCGGCAGCATACGGCCGGTGCGGATGCCCTGACGGCGCTTCCAGCAAACGTACCGTACCTGCTGGTACGGACGCCGTGGCGAGGTGTAGCGGCCGTCGCAATCAGGTTTAGTGCCCAGGCCCTCGGGGCAACCGGCCGACATGAGCGACAACATCGACTTCGACTCGGCGAACGATGCCGGCGGCACCGGCGACACCCTGCGGCCCATGGAGGGTCTCGACGCAGACGACGTTCGCAACGACGACGGCGATATCGTCGTCGACCCGCCCGAGCACTGGAGCGAGGCCGACCGGTCCGACCAGTTGCCGCGCGGCGAGGTCGGCGGCGGGGAGTCGCTCGACGAGAAGCTGGCCGCCGAGGTGCCCGACAGTGCGGCCGGCGCCGCACCCGCCGACGACTCCGCGCCCGCGGGTGAGATCGAGCCGAGGCCCGAAGACCAGATCGACAACCTCGACGTCGACCATCACGGCACCGATGCCGGTCAGGTCAGCGGCACCCCAGAGGACGGTGACTCGTTCTTCACCGTCGTGGAGTGATCCGCGTTCTCTAGGGCTCGTTGACCGCCTGCAACACCAGCACCGACCGGTCCGCGACCTCGATCTTGGCGCCCGCAGTCACCGACTCGCGGGCGTCATCGTCGTCTGCGGTGTTGATCACCGGTAGCCAGGCCCGGCCGAATTCGGCTGCGGGCATGGCGAATTCGAGCGGCTCGTGGTGGGCGTTGAAGCACAGCAGGAACGAGTCGTCGGTGACCCGCTGACCGCGGACGTCCAGATCGGGAATGCCCTGGCCGTTGAGGTAGACCGCGATCGACTTGGCGAAGCCGCTGTCCCAGTCCTCGTCGGTCATCTCCGAGCCGTCGGGGGCGAACCAGGCGATGTCGGGCAGGCCGGGCGCACCGCGCTGGCGGACCGGGCGGCCGGAGAAGAACCGGCGCCTGCGGAACACCGGGTGCGCGGCCCGCAGCTCCGAGACCTTCTGGGTGAACGCCATCAACTCGGTGTCGGCGGTCGACCAGTCGATCCAGGACAGCTCGTTGTCCTGGCAGTAGACGTTGTTGTTGCCGTTCTGCGTGCGGCCGAGTTCGTCGCCGTGCGCGATCATCGGGACGCCCTGGCTCAGCAGCAGCGTGGTCATGAAGTTGCGCTGCTGACGCCCCCGCAGCGCGTTGACCGCCGGATCGTCCGTCGGGCCCTCCACACCGCAGTTCCAGGACCGGTTGTGGCTCTCCCCGTCGTTGTTGTCCTCGCCGTTGGCCTCGTTGTGTTTCTCGTTGTAGGACACCAGATCCCGTAGCGTGAAACCGTCGTGGGCGATGACGAAGTTGATCGAGGCGACGGGCCGGCGCGCGGTGTGCTCGTAGAGGTCCGAGGACCCGGTCAGCCGGGACGCGAACTCGTCGAGCGTGGCGGACTCACCGCGCCAGTAGTCCCGCACGGTGTCGCGGTACTTGCCGTTCCACTCCGTCCACTGCGGCGGGAAGTTGCCGACCTGGTACCCGCCGGGGCCGACGTCCCACGGTTCGGCGATCAACTTGACCTGGCTGACCGTCGGATCCTGTTGCACGAGTTCGAAGAACGTCGCCAGCCGGTCCACGTCGTAAAACTCGCGGGCCAGCGTCGAGGCGAGGTCGAACCGGAAACCGTCGACGTGCATCTCGGTCACCCAGTACCGCAGCGAATCCATGATCAGCTGCAGGGCGTGCGGATGGCCGACGTTGAGGCTGTTGCCGGTGCCCGTGTAGTCCATGTAGTAGCGCTTGTCGTCGTCGACGAGCCGGTAGTAGGCGGCGTTGTCGATGCCCCGGAAGGACAGCGTCGGGCCCATGTGGTTGCCCTCGGCGGTGTGGTTGTAGACCACGTCGAGGATGACCTCGATACCCGCCTCGTGCAGGGCCCGCACCATCGCCTTGAACTCCTGCACCTGGCCACCGGGCGTGGGGCTCGAGCTGTACTTCGGGTCGGGGGCGAGGAACCCGATGGTGTTGTAGCCCCAGTAGTTCGACAGCCCCTTCTCGACCAGAGTCGAGTCGTTGGCGAAGTGGTGCACCGGCATCAGTTCGATCGCGTTGACGCCGAGCGCCTTGAGATGGTCGATGATGACCGGGTGGGCCACCGCGGAGTAGGTGCCACGGATCTGCTCGGGGATGTCCGGGTGCGTCTGGGTGAGGCCTTTGACGTGGGCCTCGTAGATCACGGTGTCGGCGTATTCGTGGTTGGGCGGGCGGTCCACCCCCCAGTCGAAGTAGGGGTTGATCACCACCGACTTCGGCATGAACGGGGCCGAATCGTCGTCGTTGCGGCTGTCAGGGTCGCCGAAGTTGTAGCTGAACAGCGGCTGGCCCCAGTCGAACGTGCCGTCGATCGCCTTCGCGTACGGGTCGAGCAGCAGCTTGTTCGGATTGCACCGCTGTCCGTTGGCGGGGTCGTACGGGCCGTACACGCGGTAGCCGTAGCGCTGTCCCGGCTCGATGTTCGGGATGAACCCGTGCCAGACGAATCCGTCGACCTCGGGCAGGGCGATGCACGCGGTCTGCTCGCCGTCGGCGTCGAACAGGCACAGCTCCACGCGGTCGGCGGCCTCGCTGAACAACGCGAAGTTGGTGCCGAAGCCGTCATACGTCGCTCCCAGGGGATAGGCCTTTCCCGGCCAGACTTCGAGGGCGACGTTCGGGTTGGGGGCTGCGGCCAAAGTGCACGCTCCTGAGGGTTGGTTCGCGGGTCGGGGGCGACGTTACGGGCCGAGCGGCGTGCGGGCAGCACGACCGCAGCCCTTGGCGGCGTCACCGAGATATACCCAATTCGGGACTTCTCAACGGCCTAGCCGGTCACACCGGCGGCACCGTCTCAGATGACGGCGACGCCGGCGCCGCGCAGCGCCTCGACCGCCTCGGTGGTCGACTCCTCCGCCACCCCGGCGGTGAGGTCGAGCAGCACGCGGGTGCGCAGGCCGGCCGCCGCCGCATCGGCCGCGGTGGCCCGGACGCAGTAGTCCGTGGCGATCCCGACGACGTCGACCTCGTCGACGCCGCGTTCACGCAGCCAGTCGCCCAGCGTCGTTCCCGTCGCGTCGCGGCCCTCGAACCCGCTGTAGGCCGCCGAGTACTCACCCTTGGTGAACACCGCCTCGACCGGTGACGGGTCCAGGTCGGGGTGGAATTCGGCGCCCTCGGTGCCGACGACGCAGTGGCGGGGCCAGGACACCCGGTAGTCCGGCGTGGCGGAGAAGTGTTCGCCGGGGTCGATGTGGAAGTCCTTGGTCGCCACGATGTGGTCGTAGCCGGTGCCCGACGACGTGTCGTTTTCCGTGATCAGGTCGCTGATGCGCCGGGCCACCGCGGCCCCGCCGGTCACGGCCAGCGAGCCGCCCTCGCAGAAGTCGTTCTGGACGTCGACGACAATGAGCGCGCGCATAGCGCCACGGTAGCGCCGCGCGGCCGGTCACACACCCGCGGCGCGGACCCGGTGGTGAACGGTGAGCAGCAGGTGGTCGAATGCCGAACGCGGCGGCAGCGTGTCCTCGTAGTACAGGGCCGTGAAGTCGGCGAGCAGGCGTTCGGCGAAGGTGCGCAGCTTTACCCCGGCTTCGGCGGCCCGCCACTTGAGCAGTTCGAAGGCCGCGACCGCGTCGACGCGGTAGACCAGCATGAGCATCCCTTTGGCGCGTTCGATGGACGCGCGGTGCTCGACCATCGCCGCGGCGGTGGCCGCCGCCATCTCGCGGGTGGACTCCTCGAGGCGGCTGGGGGTGACGTCGACGTAGAAGCCCTGGGTGCCGACGATGTCCCCGGTCTCGTCGAACAACCGGTCGGCGATCACCACGACGTCGTGGATGCGTTTGCCGGTGTCGATGATCCGGTGGCGGGTGCTGAACGTGCGGTGGGTGCGGCGGATGTCGTCGAGCGTCGCGGCCACCGAGACGTAGTCGTCCGGGTGTTTGTGAGCGAGTACCAGTTCAGTGGTGGGAGTGACGGTTCCCGGCTGGTACCCGTGCATCAGATGTACCTGGTCGGACCACTCCCAGCGGCCGTCCGCGAAGTGGTACCGGAACCATCCGACGTTCTGTGGCGATCCACCGGCAAGCGCCCGCTCCAGTGACTCTTCGGGGGGCACTCTGCCACAGTAACCCCCGACATGTGACCTCAGCCACCGAAAAGTAGATACAACCCCGTAAAGGTGTAGCCGACCATCACCAGCATCATGGCGAGCTGGCCGGTGAGCTGGTGTGTCGACGGCAGCAGTTTGAGCGCCCGGTCGTGTGCGGCCACGACTCCGGCCATGTGGCCGGCCACCACGAACGCCACCTTCAGCGTCGCGAGCACCGACGGATGCATCGACAACAGATAGCTCACCTCGGTGTTGGCCAGACCGAACACGTTCCAGCCGCGCTGCAGCGGGTCGGCCAGCAGGATCACGGTCTGCTGACCCCGTTCGACGAGGTACGACAGGTAGTGGGCGAACACGTAGCCGATGACGATCGGGATCAGCGAGTGCGCCATCAGCCCGGGCAGTTGCCGGCGCCGCTGCCGGTCGACCCCCGCGGTCGCCATGGCCGCTGCGCTGAACGTGCCCGCCACGATCAGCACGAACACCGCGAGCCCCGCCGTCTTGAGCAGCGTCGCGGTCCCTGCGCCGTCGGCGGTCGAGTCGACGAAATCGCGCCACACCGGCATCGCCGAGAAGCTGTCGAACGCGGTGGAGCCGAGCAGCACCGACAACACCGCGACGGTGCCCGGCCGCACCGGCAGCGTCGGCAGGTGGTCGAAGGGGTTGCCGATCGCGATCCGCCCGGTGTCGCGCTGGCGGCGGAACAGCGACAGCCGGGAGGCCACCACGCTGTACACCTCGAACGGGTCGGCGCGCGCGCACCACCGCTCGCCGAACCACAGCGCACCGGCGAACGTCACGCCGACATAGATCAGCAACCAGGTGCGAATGGCGGTGACCGAGCCCGGGTCGGGGCTGGCCAGTTCGAGCCACACGAACGCGAACAACCCGAACACGGCGGGCCAGTAGCCGAGCCGCACCGGATACGGCGGCCGGTCCCTGCGCCGGTGCAACCGCAGCACGCGGGAGAGGGCGCGCACCGGCGAGAGCACCCGCCAGACCGGTCCGAATGCCCACGACAGCGCGACCAATCCGACCCAGAGCAGCACGTAGAACACCCCGGGCAGGGGGTTCTCGGCGTTCTGCGGGCCGAAGAACGCGGCCATCGCCACCCAGAGCGTGAACGCCAGTGCCGCCAGCGCGATCACCCAGCGCGTGACGGGCGCGTCGACGACGGTGGTGACCCACGGCGGCAGCGCGCGTCCGGGCCGGTTCTCGTCGAACCGCGGTTTGCGCCAGGCGAGCGCGACGACGGCGAAGGTCGCGGTGAGCGCCCAGGCGGCGCCGAGCAGTGCGTAGGTGTAGGGGATCGGCAGATCGGTGGAGCCGCCGAGCCCGTGTGCCAGGACCGTGAGGTGCGCCGCGGAGGTCACTGCACTTGCACGCCGGCGACCACGCGGTTCAGTTCGTGTAACTCGATTTCGACGTTGCCCGGCACGTCCACGGTGAACTGGAACATCTGGCCGGCCTTCGGCTCGACACGGAACGTGTGCTCCGGAACCGAGTGCACGTGCAGTTCATCGGCGGCGTCGCTGTTGACGCGCAGCACGATCGGCTCGCCGAGCTTGCCCTGAAGCCGCGCGTTGGTGGGGGTGACGTTGCCGCCCTCGATGCTGATGTCGATGGTCAGCCGGTCGGTCGGCCGCTGCTGGTCGGTCATCTCCGACGGGCTGATGGTCGACGCGGACGGGCTCTGGCCCGCCGCGTCACCGCCGTCCTGTGAGCCGCCGCAGGCAGCGACCAGCAGCGCCGCCGCCGTCACCATCAATGCTGATCCGGAGCGTCGTGCGGTGCGTGTCACGTGTTCCCTTCTCGGTCCGGGTGTCCACCGTCCCTGCGGCGGTTCTTCGCCGCAATGTAGACGACGACACCGGCGACCACGATGGCCGGCGCGAACGCCGGCACCGCGATCCAGATCGGATGGTCGGCCAGGTACACGACGTCCGAGGCGGCCGGCGTCACCGTCATGCCTGCGCCGACGGTTGCAGTTCGGCCTCGCTGCCGCTCGGCTCGCTGTTGTTGATGCGGCCGCCACCCCAGGTGATGCCGGCGATCATGGTCAGCGTGCAGGCCAGCACCACCAGGCAGCCGATCAGCCACAGCGACTGCGGGATGTCGGGGCTGCGCTCACGCTGGAGGATGGTGATCTCCGAGACCATGGGCCGGGTGAACTGGGGTTCCGCGGGCACTTCCTGCGCGCCGATCCCCGGGTCGCCCGCGAGGTAGATCGGCACGGCGGCCAGCGTCTTGCCGTCGTGGACGCGCAGCAGCGTCTTCCAGGTGCCCGACACCGGCATCGGCTGGGTGGACACGTAGTGGCCGGGGCCGACCTTCTCGAGGTTGTCGACGAACTGACCGCGCTGGTTGACCAGGCCGCCCTGCCAGCCGAGCACCGACACCCAGTTCGGATCGTCGCTGATCGCGTCGGGCGGGTTGATGCGGACGTCGGCGGTCACGTAGCGCTCGCCGTTGACGGGCGGGGCCTCGGTCAGTGTGATCGCGGCGGTCGTGTTCTCGGGCACGGTGTAGCGCAGGCCGTTGGCCGCGGCGGCGCCGATCGCGAGGACGGTCAGGGCGACAAGGCCGGCACCGATCGCCCGCTTGGGGAGGCGCTGCCCGGTGATCACCATGCCCGCCATCGCGCCGCAGGCGCCGACGAGCACCGCGACCGGCACGGACATCGACAGCGCCTCGGGCCAGATGCTGGTCGGCCACGCGTGGTGGTAGACGGCGTTGATCCACAGCGATTCCAGCCACAGCCCGACGGTGCCGATCCCGAGACCGGCGACCAGACCGAACACGATCGGCCGTTTGAACAGCGGGGTGAGGGCGACCAACTCGACGACCACGGCCGCGCCCAGATAGAGCGGGAACCAGTTGACCGGTGCGTCGAGCACCGGAGCGACGAGGAAGGCGACGATGCCGCGGAGGCCGATGGCGATCAACGCGGCGATGATCGCGGCGCCTCGACCGAGGAAGATGCGGGCCATCACCAGGGCCAGGGCAGCGGCGGCGGCGATCAGCATCGGCTGGAAGACCTGCCGGAACTGGGGCACGCCGAAGTCGAACTCGATCTGGTAGACCGATGCGCCGATCAGCACACCCGCGAAGGCCAGGTAGAGAACGAACTTCAGGCCGAGACCGTCACGCGGCGCATCCGGGCCGACCGCCCGCTTGCCCTCGTACTCGAGGTACGCCGCGGCCAGCGTGGAGAAACCGGCACCGCCGATCATCATCAGGTGGGTGGGACCCCACAGCGTCACGTCCTGGCCGAAGATGCGGTGCCAGATGTCGTCGAGCGGGAATCCCATCAATGCATAGAGCCCGCAGCCGGCCATGACGAGCCCACCGACAGGCGCGTGCCAGTGGTCGGTGATGCGGACTGCTGCTGGGCCCGGGCGGTCGAATGGCAGCACCATCGCCGTGCAGCCCGCGACGAAGATGCCGAAGAGGCCGATGAGGATGAAGTAGTGCGCGGGGTTCGCCAGCGCGCCGTCGTCACGGCCGTTGCCGATGTGCAGGCTGACGTCCCAGATGAAGCCGAACAGCGCGCAGATGATCGAGGCGGTGAACATCGCAACCGGCAGCGCCACCCACGGCGGCCGTTTGAACCGGCGCCCCGACCAGTCGGCCAGCTTCGTCAGCCAGCTGATCTTGTGATTGCGGTGCAGGTAGCCGATGTACAGGAGCACCGCCGTGATGACGGCGGCCGCGACGGACAGGCCGATGATCTCGTTGATCGCGGCGCCACCGCCCTCGTCACCCTGCGCCAACACCGATACGCCGGAAACCTCGCCGAAGAACTCCACTGTCATCTCCCGGGTTTGGACGGACCGAACTTACCGCTCGGTAATATTGCCAGAATACCCAAAGTGAAACCAGGGGTACCGGGTACTTTTTCTCCCGACCGGCAATCCGCCGTGCGGCACGACTGAACCACGCCCGTGAGGTACCCCACAGCGCCGCGCGTCAACCAACCCGGTGGCGCTACGGGGTGAGCACCACTTTGACCATGCCGTCCTGCTTCTTCTGGAAGGTCTCGTAGGCACCGGGCGCCTCGGCCAGCGGGAGCCGGTGGGTGGCGAAGTTCTCGACGCCCAACGGGTCGTCGGCGTTGAGGAGCGGCAGGATGTCGGGCACCCAGCGCTTGACGTTGGCCTGGCCCATCCGCAGCGTCAGCTGCTTGTCGAACAACGTCATCATGTTGATCGGATCGGCGGCGCCGCCGTACACGCCCGAGAGCGAGATCGTCCCGCCGCGGCGCACCAGCGAGATCGCCGAGTTCAGCGCGGCGAGACGGTCGACGCCGGCGTTCTTCATGACGACCCGCCCGATGGCCGACGGCAGGAAGGTGCTCGCGGTGTGGGCGGCCTCGGCGATCGGCGATCCGTGGGCCTCCATGCCGACGGCGTCGATCACCGAGTCGGCGCCACGGCCCTGGGTGAGGTCGGCGATGACGTCGTCGAGTTTCTGGTTGCGCAGGTCGACCACCTCGGCGCAGTACGGCCGGGCCCGGTCGAGCCGCTCCGCGACGAGGTCCACGCCGATGACCCGGCAGTTGTTGTGATGCGCGGCGATCCGGCACGCCATCGAGCCGATCGGCCCGAGCCCGAGCACGACCACCGTTCCGCCGTCCGGGATCTGGGCGTACTCGACGGCCTGCCATGCGGTGGGCAGCACGTCGGACAGGTAGACGTACCGCTCGTCGGGTCCGTCGTCGGGCACCTTGATGTGGGTGTACTGCGCCTGCGGCACGCGTAGGTACTCGGCCTGCCCGCCGGCCACTTCCCCGTAGAGCGTGGAGTATCCGAACAGCGCCGCGCCGGTGCCCTGGTCGCGGTTCTGCGTCGTCTCGCACTGACTCTGCAGACCGCGGTCGCACATCCAGCACGTCCCGCAGGAGATGTTGAACGGGATCACCACGCGGTCGCCGACCTTCAGGTCGCCGGTTTCGGCGCCGACCTCCTCGACCACGCCCATGGCCTCGTGGCCGATGATGTCCCCGGGGTTCATGAACGCGGTCAGCACTTCGTAAAGGTGCAGGTCGGACCCGCAGATGTTGGTGCTGGTGACCCGGATGATGGCGTCCGTCGGCTCTTTGATCACCGGATCCGGAACGTTGTCGACGGAGACCTTCCGACGTCCCTGCCAGGTCACTGCGCGCATGCGTCCTCCTCCAGATCGGTGTCCGGGGAGCGTGCCCGCACTGTGCGGGGTCAAACGCCTTGTTCACTCCACGGGGTGACGGGCCGGTCGGCCCGGGTGCCGTCGACGATCACGTCGACGCGTTCGTCGAAGAAGCAGATGTGGCCGCGGACCGGTTCCCCGTCGTGCAGCGGATTCGGGTAGGTCCAGGCGACGTCGCGCGGCCCGTCGGGGACCGAGTGGTACGAGGCGCGGCCCTTATAGGCGCAGTAGGACACGGTGTCGCTCGGCGCCAACTCGCCGACGTCGTCGGGTGGCAGGTAGCAGCGCATCGGCAGGTTCGTCTCGAACAGCAGCAGGGGCCGCGTGGACTCCGCCAGCAACCGGCCCTCGTACTCGACCCGCACATGGCGCGTACTGCGCAGGACGTCGATGCGGTGGAACGGGTCGTGGGGATGGCTGACGACGGGTTCGGATTCCTCGTGCCAGTGGAAGGCGGCGAAGTCCAGCACCGCGTAGTCGGCGAGGTCGGGGTCGTCGGGACGGAACGCGGCGGCCGCGCCGGTCTCCTCACCGGCCACCACGTCGTACTCGGTGCCCTCGCACGTGTGGCTGGTGAACGGCACGGTCGGGTCGAGCAGGCTGCGGGTGGCCTCCTCGGCGCCGGATTCGGCGCCTGCCGGAACCAGGTGGGCGCTCAGCGCGTCGAGCGGCACGGCGTAGGTCGGCACGATGCGGCGCGGCTCCCACACCAACCGGGCCCGGTCGGTCTCGGCGACCGGTTCGCCGGCGAGCGTCACGCGGATCCGCTTGGGTGTCGGCTCGTAGCGCAAGGTGTCGAACGCGGCGCCGATGACGCCGCTCATCTGCTGGGCCATCCGGCCTCCCGGTCACTTACGGGGTGGCTTGAGCACCTTCATCGCCAACCGCATGACCGATTGCGGCACGCGGTCCTTGGCGTTCAGCGCGGTGTCGGCGGCACGGCCGCGCAGGACTGTGCCGCGCCCGAAGTAGCGGTTGAGCGGTCCGCCGGTCGGTTCGAGGTCGACATGCAGTGGCGGCGCACCGTCGGCGGCGCCCAGCGCACGGGAGATCACCATGCGCTGGATCTCGCTGGTGCCCTCGAAGATCGTGTAGAGCTTGGCGTCGCGATACCACTTCTCGACCGGATGGTCGGTGATGTATCCCCATCCGCCCATGGTCTGGATCGCCCGCTCGGTGGCCTTGACCGCGACCTCGCTGGCCGCGAGTTTCGACATCGACCCCTCGCCGCGGTCGAACGGCACGCCGGTGGCCGCCATCCAGGACGCGCGCCAGGTGAGCAGGCGGGCGGCGTCGATCTGGGTGGCCAGATCGGCCAGCGGAAACGAGATGCCCTGGTTGTCGATGATCGGGGCGCCAAACGCCTCCCGGCGGTTGGCGTATTCGGTCATGTATTCCAGTGCGGCGCGGGCGATTCCGAGCGCCTGGGCGGCGACCATGGGCCGTGTCTGTTCGAAGGTGCCGAGCGCCGCGGATCCCGACTTGCGCGCGCCTTCGACCGCCTCACGCGCCTTGGCGAGTTTGTGCTCGAGCTTCTCCTCGCCGCCGAGCAGGTGGTCACCGGGGATCCGCACGCCGTCGAACCTCAACTCCGCGGTGTGCGACGCGCGGCAGCCCATCTTGTCGAGTTTGCGCACCAACTCCAGGCCCGGGGTGCCGCCGGGCACGATGAACAGCGCCTGCCCTTTGTGGCCGAGGTCCTGGTCGACGACCGCGTTGACGACGTGGACGTTCGCGATCCCGCCGTTGCCGATCCACATCTTGTGGCCGTCGATGATCCAGTCGTCACCGTCGCGCCGGGCAGTGGTGCGCAGATTGCGCACGTCGCTGCCGCCTTCGGGTTCGGAGATGGCCAGCGCGGCGAGTTTGAGGTCGCCCGGGGTGCCGAAGCACTCGGGGGCCCACTGCAGCATCTGCTCGGGGGAGGCGGCCTGTCCGATCGCCGACAGCGCCAGCGCGGGCATGACGATGGCCAACCCGATGCCTGCGCACCCCCAGAACAGCTCTTCCATGAACATCGGCAGCGAGAGCCCCGTCGGGTCGCCGATCAGGTCGCGATAGAACAGCGGACTGTAGAACCCGCGACGAGACGCCTCCTCGAGGACCGGCCACGGGAATTCCTGGCGCTGGTCGTATTCGAGCGCCACCGGCCGGATGCACTGTTCGGCGAACTCGTGGGTGCGTCGCGCGAGATCGTGCTGCGCGATCGTCGGGGTGAGGTCGAAGGTCATCGTGCGCTGGGATAACCGGTAATCAGCGGCGTGAAACCACGAATTGTGGTCCATGACACAGTACGAGGGGCATCCCTGGTGGGATGCCCCTCGCGTCCGGACGCCGGGAATCAGCGAACGGTGACGTAGACGATGCGGTCCTGGTTGTCGTAGCGCACCGCGACGATGCTGGACTGGTCGAGCGGTTTCACCATGCCCTGATGGGTGACGCGCACGGTGTAGCCGCGGTCGTCGAGGTGCTCGATGGCGTTCTGGGCGTTGCCCGGCCCTGCCGGGGCGGCCTGGGCGGGGGCGGCCAGCCCGAAGAAGGCGGTGGCCAGCCCGCCGGCGACGATCGTGGCGAATCCGATCTTGTTCATGTCCGTGCTTCTTTCTTCCCTCTGATGGGTGTGCGAGCCGTGGCCGTCGTCGCGGTTCGAACTTTTCTGCCCGACCGGTCCGGAGGGCTCCGATCCGGTCTGCACCTGTGAACACGCTGGTCAACCTTTTCATTCCGGCAGCGGCGAACAATGGACATTTTGGCAGGATCTGATCGATGGAACGGATAACGCAGCTTCGTCTGACGGACATTTCGTGATCTGCGCGGGCAAACTGGGCCGCGGGTGGGTGTGCGGCCGCGTTACTCGCCGCGCGCCATCGAACGTATGATCGAACGGTGGGCGATTTGCAGGCGATCGGCTACAACGGGCAGCCGGTGCCGCCCGCGTTCCGGCGGGTGGATCCCCCGGTTGCGGTGCTCGTCGACCTTGCGGTGCTGTTCCCCCGGGAGCCGCACCGGCACGGCGGTTACAACCCGGCCGGGCTGCAGATGCACGCCGTCGTCGAGGGCCGCCTGACGTGCTGGGGGATGTGCGAGCAGGGCTACTGGTGGGGCCTTGTCACCTATGACATCGCCTACGGCGCCCACCGGAAATCCGTCACCCACTGGGTGCCGGCGTGGGTACTCAAGCGGCAGACGGACCCTCGCTGACCGCCTCGGCGATGCGGCGTTGTGCCTCGCCGGGGGAGATGCGCAGCCGCTGCGCCAGCACCTCCGCCCACGTTCGGGCGCCGAACTGCGAGGGGCTGCCCGAGGCGACGAGCCGTCCGGTCAGCCGGCGCTCCACCTCCTGTAGTTGCCCGCGCAGCCGGCCGAGCCGGATCAGCGCCGCCTGGGCCTCCGCGCGGCTCATCCCGGTGACCGGGAGGGCGGTGAGCCGGGCGGACAGTGCCTCGACGGTGTCCATCGCATCCATGACCTGATCTCGTGTCGAACTCATGTTCGAGACGTTAGCGACGGGGTGTGACAACTACTGTGGCCCCCATGTCCCCCAGATACGCGACCGCGGACAGCGTCGGGCGCGACGAGATGCTCGACTTCGTGCGGTCGCGCCACAAGATGGTGCTCACCACCCACCGCGCCGACGGATCGCTGCAGAGTTCGCCGGTCACCGGCGGGGTGGACGGTCAGGGGCGCATCGTGATCGCCAGCTACCCCCAGCGGGCGAAGACGGTGAACGTCCGCCGCGCCGGCCGGGCCAGCGTGACCGTGCTCTCCGACGACTTCAACGGGCCGTACGTGCAGGTCGACGGCAACGCGGAGGTGGTCGACATGCCGGAGGCGGTCGACGCGCTGGTCGACTACTACCGGGCGATCGCCGGCGAGCACCCGGACTGGGACGAATACCGGCAGGCGATGGCCGACCAGGGCAAGTGCCTGATCCGCCTCGTCCCGACGCGGTGGGGGCCGGTGGCCACCGGCGGATTCCCGCCGCCGCGGGGAGCCTGAACAGGACAGCCCCGCGGCGCTGTGATAGTCAGGCAGATGCGGACGCGTTGCGTCGCCTAGCACGTCAAACTATAGTCTGGACACATGTCCAGAAGGTTCGGAGTCTCTGCGTGACACGATTCGACCAGTTCATCGCGGCCCGGCCCGTCGGCCCCGGATCCATCTGAGTATGCGTATCGCGTTGTTGTCGTACCGCAGCAAGACGCACTGCGGCGGCCAAGGTGTCTACGTCCGCCATCTCAGCCGGGGACTGGTCGAACTCGGCCACGACGTCGAGGTGTTCTCCGGTCAGCCGTATCCCGAGGGACTCGACCCGCGGGTCCGGCTGACCAAGGTGCCCAGCCTGGACCTCTACCGTGAGCCGGACCCGTTCCGCGTGCCCCGGCCCAGCGAGATCCGCGACCGGATCGACCTGCAGGAGCTGTTGACGACGTGGACCGCGGGGTTCCCCGAGCCCAAGACCTTCACGATGCGGGTGGCGCGGATCCTCGCCGGCCGCCTCGGTGACTTCGACGTCGTCCACGACAACCAGAGCCTCGGCACGGGTCTGCTGGACATCGCGCGGATGGGGCTGCCGGTCGTGGCCACCGTCCACCACCCGATCACCCGCGACAAGGTCGTCGACGTCGCGGCGGCCCGGTGGTGGCGCAAACCGCTGGTCCGGCGCTGGTACGGCTTCGCCGAGATGCAGAAGCAGGTCGCGCGCCAGATCCCGGAACTGCTCACCGTGTCGTCCTCGTCGGCCACCGACATCGCCGAGGACTTCGGCGTCTCGCCCGAGCAGCTGCAGGTCGTGCCGCTCGGGGTGGACACCGAGTTGTTCCGGCCCGCCGAGAACCGGGTGAGCGGTCGCATCATCGCGATCGCCAGCGCGGACGTGCCGCTCAAGGGCGTCAGCCACCTGCTGCACGCGGTCGCGCGGTTGCGGGTGGAACGCAATCTCGATGTCCAGCTGGTGTCCAAGCTGGAACCCAACGGGCCCACCGAGAAATTGATCGCCGAACTCGGCATCTCCGACATCGTGCACAGCTCCAGTGGGCTGTCCGACGACGATCTCGCCGCGCTGCTCGCCTCGGCGGAGGTCGCCTGCATCCCGTCGCTGTACGAGGGCTTCTCGCTGCCCGCGGTCGAGGCGATGGCCAGCGGGACGCCGATCGTGGCCAGCCGGGCCGGTGCGCTGCCCGAGGTGGTCGGCGCCGACGACGACTGTGCGCGCCTCGTCGCGCCCGGTGACGTCGACGAACTCACCCGCGCACTGGGCCAACTGCTCGACTCGCCCGCCCAGCGGCACCGTCTGGGTGCGGCGGGCCGCCGCCGTGCTCTCGACGTGTTCAGCTGGGAATCCGTTGCGGCGCAGACCGTCTCAGTCTACCAGCGGGCGATGGCGACATGCTGACCGTCGACTTCGACCGGCTGGGTATCGGGCCGGGCACCAAGGTGATCGACGTCGGCTGCGGCGCGGGACGGCATACGTTCGAGGCGTACCGGCGCGGCGCCGACGTCATCGGCTTCGACCAGAACGCCCAGGACCTCAACGACGTCGACGAGATCCTGCAGGCGATGAAGGAGCAGGGCGAGGTGCCGCCGTCGGCGAAAGCCGAAGTGGTCAAGGGCGATGCGCTCGACCTGCCCTACGCCGACGGCACCTTCGACTGCGTGATCGCCTCGGAGATCCTCGAACACGTCCCGCAGGACACGGAGGCCATCGCGGAGTTGGTGCGGGTGCTCAAACCCGGCGGCAAGCTGGCGATCACGGTGCCCCGCTGGCTGCCGGAAAGGATCTGCTGGCTGCTGTCCGACGAGTACCACGCCAACGAGGGCGGCCACGTCCGCATCTACAGGGCCGACGAACTGCGCGGCAAGGTGACCGCGCACGGGTTGCGGTTCACCCACAGCCACCACGCCCACGCGCTGCACTCGCCGTTCTGGTGGCTCAAATGCGCTGTGGGGACGTCGAAGAACGACCACCCCGCCGTCGCGGCGTACCACAAGCTGCTGGTGTGGGACATGATCTCGGCGCCCTGGCTGACCCGACGCGGTGAGAAGCTGCTCGACCCGTTGATCGGCAAGAGCGTCGCGCTCTACTTCGAGAAACCGGCGGTCGTGAATGCTCGCGCCTGACCTGCCCGGGATCCCCGGCGTGTTCACGCCCGCTCAGTGCAGACAGACCGCGGAATCGATTGCCGCCGAACAGGAGTCGTCGGGGGCGATCCCGTGGTTCACCGGCGGGCACACCGACCCCTGGGATCACGTCGAATCGGCGATGGCGCTGACCGTCGCCGGTCTGCTCGAACCGGCGCGTGCGGCGTACGAATGGTGCCGGCTCACCCAGCGCCCCGACGGGTCGTGGCCGCTGCAGTTCCGCAACGGTGTCATCGAGGACGCCAACAGCGACAGCAACTTCTGCGCCTACATCGCCACCGGTGTCTGGCATCATCTGCTCATCACCGGCGACCGTTCCTTCGCGGAGACGATGTGGCCCGTGGTCGCCAGGGCGATCGACTTCGTGCTCGGCCTGCAACGGCCCAACGGCGAGATCTCCTGGGCGCAGAGCAAAGCGGGACCGATCCCGGAGGCGCTGCTGACCGGATGCGCCAGCATCCACCACAGCATCCGGTGCGCGCTCGCCCTGGCCGACTACATCGGCGACCCGCAGCCCGAGTGGGAGGTGGCCGTCGGGCGGCTGGGGCACGCGATCGTCGAGCATCCCGGTTCATTCGTGCCCAAGGACCGGCACGCCATGGAGTGGTACTACCCGGTGCTGTGCGGTGCCTTGCGCGGCCCGGCCGCCCGCGCCCGGATCGACGACCGGTGGGACGACTTCGTGGTGCCCGGCCTGGGCATCCGGTGCGTCGACGACCGCCCCTGGGTCACCGGAGCGGAGACGTGCGAGCTGGTGATGGCGCTCGACGCGATCGGCGACCCGGCACGCGCACACCAGCAGTTCGCGGCCATGCACCATCTGCGTGAAGAGGACGGATCCTATTGGACCGGACTGGTTTTCGCCGACGGGAAGCGCTGGCCCGAAGAGCGGACCACGTGGACCGGCGCGGCCGTCATCCTGGCCGCGGACGCCCTGACGAGCGCCACGCCCGGTAGTGGCATCTTCCGCGGCGCGGACCTGCCGCGCGGCCTCGAGGACGAGTTCGACTGCGCCTGCGCCGTCAGCGACCGCTAGGCACCAGCGCCGCGGTCAGGTCAGCGCATCGATCAATTCGCCCACGGTGTGCGCGGATTCGAGCGGATGGCGCAGCCTGCCCTTCGGGTTGACGGTGTAGCTGTTGCGCCTGCCGACCTTCGACTTCTCGAGGTACCCGTCGGCGATGAGATCCGCCAGGATCGCCTGTACCGCGCGCTCGGTGATGCCGATGCGCAGGCTCAGTTCCCGGGCGGTCAACGACTCCCCCTGGGCCAGGCACAGCAGAACATGCGCATGGTTGGTCAGGAACGTCCAACCGCGGCCGGTGCCCGCGGCGGGCGCAACCACCTTCTTCGCCGTGCGTCGGGAAGTCGCCATGGCCGACGATGATACTGCGTGATTCGCGTAGTGCATTTCAGGAATCGGCGGGCTGGTGATCTGTGTCGCGAGACCGTGGTGTGCGGGTGGCGACCAGGCTCCACACGATGGAGATCGTCAGGGTCACCACGATGACCGAAAGCGTCAGCGGGATGGGGAGTTTGCCGATCGGTGTCTCCGACAGGATCAGTTTCACACCCGCGAACGCCAACAGGACGGCCAGCCCGTAGTGCAGATGGGTGAAGCGTCGCAGCAGACCGGCGAGGCAGAAGTATAGACTCCGCAGCCCCAGTACGGCAAAGGCGTTGGCCGTCCACACGAGGAACGTGCTGGTCGTGATGGCCAGCACGGCCGCGACGGAATCGATGGCGAAAACGAGGTCGGTGGCCTCCACCGCGACGAGCACGACGAACAGCAGCGTGGCCACCCGCTTGCCGTTGATCCGCGTGAACAGCCGCTCGCCGTGATAGTGGGGATCGGTGGGTATCACCCGGCGCACGAGCCTGACCAGGAGGTTTTCATCGGGTTGGAGTTCCTCGTCGTGCTGGAACGCCATCTTGTACGCGGTGTAGATGAGGAAGGCGCCGAACAGGTAGGCCGTCCAGAAGAACCGCTCGAGCATTTCGGCCCCGACGAAGATGAACACCAGGCGGAACAGCAGCGCGCCGACGACTCCGAGGAACAGCACCCGGTGTTGGTATCGGTCCGGGACGGCGAAATAGCTGAAGATCAACGCGAATACGAAGACGTTGTCGACGGACAGGGCCTTCTCGATCAGGTATCCGGCGTAGTACGTCCCGGCGACCTCACCGCCGTAGATCCACCACAGGAGCGCACCGAACCCGAGCCCGGCCGCGATCCAGATCACCGACCAGACCGCCGCTTCCCGGAACTCGATCACGTGGTTGTCCCGGTGCAGGAAGAGGTCGACGGCCAGCATCAGCGCGATGGCCGCCATCAGCACCACCCAGCCCCAGAGGGGACCGGTCAACGGTTCGGTCATCGGCGCGCTCCTTCCGGGGTCCCGCTCCCGTCGCCGGTCGACGTTCCGGCGCCGATGCGCACCTCCCGCGCGCCCGGCACCATGCGGGCCAGCGCCGTGGCGATGCGCCGTTCCGAGTCGTCGTCGAAGTGGCCGGCGACGGTGACGACACCGTCGCGCACCTGCGCGATCCAGCGTCGCTTGCCGGTGTGGTCATCGAGCAGTTTCTGTACACCCACGGCGATGCCGTCATCGCTGGTTGTGTTCAGGCGCAACAGATCTCCACGGCTGACGATCCCAACGACCCGGCTCTGGTCGTCGACCACCGGCACACTGCGGACCCCGCGCCGCAACAACAGTCGGCCGATGTCGTCGAGATCGGCGAACACCTCGGCGGCCAGGGCGGGTGCCGACATGACCGCCCCGGCCGTGTGGTGGTCCGCGGGCCGGGCCCGCAACACGTCCCCGGAGGTGAGCACGCCCACCAGGACGCCCGAATGGTCCGTCACGGGAAGTCCGGCGTAGCCGTATTCGGCGAGCAGCGTGCCCGCCTCGTGCAGTGGCGTCGAGTCCTGCACCGACACCACCGGCCGGGTCATGACTTCGTGTGCGCGGAACATGGCGGCTCACCTCTCGTCGACGGTCACCCCATCGTATACGAAGAAAAAAGTATGAAACATAGTTCGTATATAGGGTGCGGAGAGAGGCGCCCGGTCAGCGACTCGGCGACCGGTGGACCAGGTAGGTCAGTCGAGAGTTCCTGCGCTGCCCGCAGTGCGTTCGAGCACCCGCATCGAACCCGTCGCGCCCACCTCGCGGAACGCGCCGGTGGCCAGCGCGCGCTGGTAGATGTGGAACGGCGCCTGCCCGCCGTCGTCGGGGTCGGGGAACACGTCGTGGATGATCAGCGCACCGCCGGGCTCCACCCATCTGGCCCAGCCGTCGAAGTCGCGCTGGGCGGCCTCCTCGGTGTGTCCGCCGTCGATGAACAACAGCCGCAACGGTGTTCGCCATCCGCGGGCCACCACCGGAGAGCGCCCGACCACCGCGACGACATGATCGTCGAGGTCGGCCGCGTCGAGGGTGTGCCGCATCGTCGGCAGCGTGTCGAACCGCCCCGTCACCGGGTCCACCATGGTGGTGTCGTGGTACTCCCAGCCGGGCTGGTGTTCCTCGGAGCCGTGGTGGTGGTCGACCGTGTACACCACACCGCCGGTCTCCTGGGCCGCCGCGCCGAGCATCAGCGTGGACTTGCCGCAGTACGTACCGATTTCGACGCCGATACCGTCTCCGAGGTAGCGCACCGCGGTGTCGTAGAGAGTGCGGCCCTCATCGGCCGGCATGAACCCGACGGCCTGTTCGGCGAGTGCGAACAGCCGCGCGGCGTGCGGGGGGAGATCGGTGTCGGTGACGCTCATGGCTACCCAACCTAGCCGTTGCTGCTCCTGTGCCGTTGTAGTAGCGTCCGGACATGTGTCCGATCCGACCCTGGAGTCGACTCGGCGCCGTCTGACCGCGAAGCAGGCCGACACCGTCGACCGGCTGGGACGCGCTGCGGTCGACATTCTCAACCGTGACGGCTTCTCCGGTCTGACCGTGCGGCGCGTCGCCGCCGTGGCCGGCGTCGGCGCCGCGACCGCCTATACGTATTTCTCGTCGAAGGAGCACCTCGTCGCGGAGGTGTTCTGGCGCAGGCTGTCCGCGGCGCCCCCGGCCGCGCACGTCTCCGACGATCCCGCCACCCGTGTCGTCGAGGTGTTACGCGACATCGCGCTGCTGGTCGCCGACGAACCGGAGTTCGCGGGCGCCGTAACCAATGCTCTGCTCGGCAAGGACCCCGATGTCGAGGTGCTGCGGCAGCGCATCGGACGCGACGTGCGCGACCGGCTGGTGGACGCGCTGGGTGCGCCGGTCGACTTCGACGCGATCGAGGCGCTCGAACTGCTCTACGTCGGCGCGCTGGTGTGGGCCGGGATGGGCTACTCGTCCTATGACGACATGACACAGCGGTTGGAGCGGTCGGCCCGCCTGCTGCTGCGTTAACCGCCCAGCAGCGCGGTCGACGCGGTGACCGCCGGTTCGAGGATCCCGTGCACGTCGCGCCCGTCCTCGAAGAACAGTGCGGTCAGTTCCCGCAGACCGCCGAGCAGGACGACCGCCAGCGGACGGCTCAGCGGCGCCTTGCCCGCCCGGCGGAAGCCGGGACTGCTCGTGAGGCCGACCAGCATGTCGGTGAGCCGGTCGATCGCCCAGCGGTGCAGCGGCGTCGCCTGGACGCCGAGGGCGGGAAGTTCGCGGATCCAGCTCAGGGTGATCGCCGGCCGCGCGGCGATGTGGTCGACGTACGCTCCGACCGCCTGGCGGATCTGCTCGTCCCAGTCCGCGTGCTCATCCACCGCCGACCGGACACGGGCGATCAGCGCATCGTTGTTCCGGCGCAACAGTTCGACGAAGCACTCCTCCTTGCTCTCGAACCGGCCGTAGAACGTGCGTTTCGAGGTGTGCGCGTGCCGGACGATGTCGGCGACGGTGGTGTCGAGGTAACCGCGTTCGGCGATCGACGACGCGAGACCGTCGAGCAGCCTGTTGCGGAACGGGTCGTCGAGGGTCACGCACCCGGATTGCGCCGTCGCCCTCGTCATGTCACCTCCCGCTCACCCTTGCATCGGGTGGTACTAGCCGGTACCGTACCGGATACGTTTCCGGTACATCGCAGTACCACGACCGGCTGGAGTGCCATGAGCGAAGCGACCGTTGCCGACGTCCCCACCCCGAGCCCCCGCGCGGTGCACCTGCCGCCCGCCCTGCGACTCCCGATGCCGGTGCAGGGGGCCGCGTATGCGTTCGCCCGCCGCCAGCTGGTGTCCTGGATGGCGCGCCGGCACGGACCCGCGTTCTGCATCAACATCCCGATGTTCGGCCGGACGGTGATCGTCGCCGACCCGCAGCTGGCCAAGCAGCTGTTCATGGCCCCCACCGACGACGTCGGCAACATCCAGCCCAACCTCAGCCGGATTCTCGGGCCCGGATCGGTGTTCGCGCTCGACGGTGCCGAACACAAGCGGCGGCGCCGGCTGCTCACCCCACCTCTGCACGGCAAGAGCGTCAAGAACTACGAGAAGCTCTTCGAAGAGGAGACGCTGCGCGAATCGGTGGACTGGCCGGAGGGCCGGCCGTTCGAGACGCTCGAGCCGATGATGCGGATCACGCTCAACGTGATCCTGCGGGCGGTGTTCGGCGCGGACGGGGAGAAGCTCGACGAACTGCGCCGCATCATCCCGCCGTGGGTCACGCTCGGTTCGCGGCTCGCGGTCGTCCCCAGCCCGTCGCGCACCTTCGGCCGCTGGACGCCGTGGGGCCGGCTCGCGGACTACCGCAGGCGCTACGACGCGGTGATCGACCGCCTGATCGACGAGATCCGGTCGGACCCGCGCTTCGACGAACGCGACGACGTGCTCGCGCTGTTGCTGCGCAGCACATACGAGGACGGTACGGAGATGTCGCGCAGCGAGATCGCCGACGAACTGCTCACCCTGCTCGCGGCCGGCCACGAGACGACCGCCTCGACCCTCGGCTGGGCCTTCGAGCGCATCAGCCGCCACCCCGAGGTGCTGGAGAAGCTCGTCGCCGAGGCCGCGACCGACGACAACGAGTACCGTCAGGCGACGATCTACGAGGTGCAGCGCAACCGCACGGTGATCGACTTCGCCGGCCGCCACGTCTACGCGCCGACGTTCGAGCTCGGCGAGTGGGTGATCCCGCGCGGCCACTCGATCGTGGTGGCACTGGCCGAGATCCACGAGCAGGCCGACGAGTACGACGATCCGGAGCGGTTCTCACCCGAACGGTTCGTCGGCTCGCGCCCGTCGCCGCTGGTCCATGTCCCGTTCGGCGGCGGCACCCGCCGCTGTATCGGCGCGGTGTTCGCGAACGTCGAGATGGACGTCGTCCTGCGAACGGTGTTGCGGCACTTCGAGATCGAGACCACCACGGCACCGGGGGAGAAGGTGCACTCCCGCGGGGTCGCCTATACGCCGAAGGCCGGCGGGCAGGTCACCCTGCGCCGCCGACCCCGACCGCTCGGGTCCTAGCTCAGACCTGCGCCCGCTTCGGAAGCTTCCAGTCCGGCCGCGGGAAGTGGCAGGTGTAACCCCAGGGCATCCGCTCCAGGTAGTCCTGGTGTTCGGGTTCGGCCTCCCAGAACTCGGCGGCCGGCGTCACCTCGGTGACCACCTTGCCCGGCCACAGCCCGGACGCGTCGACGTCGGCGATGGTGTCGAGCGCGACGCGCTTCTGCTCGTCATCGACGTAGAAGATCGCCGAGCGGTAACTCGTCCCGACGTCGTTGCCCTGACGGTTCTTCGTCGTCGGATCGTGGATCTGGAAGAAGAACTCGAGCAGCGCCCGGTAGTCGGTCTGCGTCGGGTCGTAGGTGATCTCGATCGACTCGGCGTGACCCGGGTGGTTGCGGTAGGTGGGGTTGGCGTTCTGTCCGCCGGTGTAGCCGACCCGCGTCGACACCACACCCGATTGCTTGCGGATCAGGTCCTGCATGCCCCAGAAGCAGCCGCCGGCCAGGATCGCCTTCTTGAAATCGGTCATCGCGCTTCCTCCTCGGTGTCGAACAGCGTCGTGTACTCGCCATATCCTTGCGCCTCGAGCTCGTCGAGGTGGATGAACCGCAGCGCCGCGGAATTGATGCAGTACCGCAGCCCGCCCTCGGTGCGGGGACCGTCGGTGAAGACGTGGCCGAGGTGGCTGTCGCCGTGCGCGGAGCGCACCTCGGTGCGCAGCATCAGATGGCTGAAGTCCTTTTTCTCTCTCACGTTGGCCGGTTCGATCGGCCGGGTGAAGCTGGGCCACCCGCTGCCGCTCTCGAACTTGTCGACCGAGGCGAACAGCGGCTCGCCCGAGACCACGTCGACGTAGATGCCCGGCTCGTGGTTGTCCCAGTACTCGCCGGTGAACGGCCGCTCGGTGCCGTTCTCCTGGGTGACGTGGTACTGCTCGGGGGACAGCGCGTTCACCGCGGCGGGATTCCTGTTGTAGCTCGTGTTCTTCACATGCTCCTGTGCCACATGACCTCCTTGTGTGCACCCTCTACAACCGTAGGCCGCCCTGCGATCATCCCTGCTCGCCGTGCGGACACCCTCGACAAAACCGGCTAGAACGTGTTTCAGTTCTGGTGTGACGGACACGGCCCCCGCCCAGTTCACGCGCGCCGAGCTGACGGCGGCGTTCGCGACGTTCGAGGAGACCGTCGCGCACGCGGCGCAGACCCGTGACTGGGATCCGTGGGTCGAGCAGTACACCCCCGACGTCCTCTACATCGAACACGCCGCGGGCACGATGCGCGGGCGCGAGGAGGTCCGGTCGTGGATCTGGAAGACCATGACCAGTTTCCCCGGCAGCTACATGACCGCGTTCCCGGCGCTGTGGTCGGTCGCCGACGAAGCCACCGGGCGGATCATCTGCGAGCTGGACAACCCGATGCGCGACCCCGGCGACGGCACGATCATCAGCGCCACGAACCTCTCGATCGTCACCTACGCCGGGAACGGTCAGTGGTCCAGGCAGGAGGACGTCTACAACCCGCTGCGGTTCGTCTCGGCGACGGTGAAGTGGTGCCGCAAGGCGGCTGAGTTGGGCACGCTGACCGACGAGGCGGCGGCGTGGATGGAGAAGTACGCGAGATGAGCACCGCACTGGTGATCGGGGCCAACGGCTTCCTCGGCTCCCACGTCACCCGCCGACTCGTCGCCGCGGGCCACGACGTCCGGGCGATGGTGCGCCCGAACGCGAAGACCATCGGCATCGACGACCTCGACGTGACGCGCTTCGTCGGGGACATCTGGGACGACGCCACGTTGCGCGAGGCGATGTCGGGGTGCGACGACGTGTACTACTGCGTGGTCGACGCCCGCGGGTGGTTGCGTGATCCCGCGCCGCTGTTCCGCACGAACGTGGACGGCACCCGCAATGTGCTCGACGTCGCGGTGGAACTGCCGTTGCGCCGATTCGTGTTCACGAGCAGCTACGTCACCGTCGGGCGCCGTCGCGGACGGCGGTCCACCGAAGACGACGTCGTCGACGTGCGCCGGGTGACCCCGTACGTCCGGTCGAGGGTGCAGGGCGAGGAGCTGGTGCTGCAGTACGCCAGGCAGCGTGGGCTGCCCGCCGTCGCGATGTGCGTGTCGACGACCTACGGCAGCGGCGACTGGGGGCGCACCCCGCACGGGGCGATCATCGCCGGAGCCGCCTTCGGCAAGCTGCCGTTCGTGATGAGCGGTATCGAACTGGAGGCGGTCGGCGTCGACGACGCGGCCCGGGCGATGATCCTGGCCGCCGACAACGGCCGCGTCGGTGAGCGGTACCTGGTCTCGGAGAAGATGATCAGCAACGCCGACGTCGCGCGCATCGCCGCGGAGGCGGCGGGCGTGGCGCCGCCGGCGAAGTCGCTTCCGCTGCCGGTGTCGTATGCGCTCGCGGCGCTGGGCAGCGCCAAGTCACGGGTGCGGGGCACCGACGAACGGCTGTCGCTGGAGTCGCTGCGGCTGATGCGGGCCGAAGCCGAACTCGACCACGGCAAGGCCGTGCGGGAGCTGGGCTGGCAGCCGGGGCCGGTCGAGGAGTCGATCCGCGAGGCCGCGCGGTTCTGGGTGAATCTGCGTGATGCCAAGCGGGAGAGCAAGACCACGACGTAGTTGGAGGTGTCCGATGCCGGCTCCCAGGTGGCTCGCGCGGGCCAATCGCGTCGGCCTCGACCGGGTGGTGAAGTTCATCGCCCCATGGATGCCCGGGTTCGGGATGATCGTCCACCGCGGCCGCACCTCTGGGCGGGAGTTCCGGACACCGGTCAACCTGTTCCGTCGGCGCGGCGGGTTCGTCTTCGCGCTGACGTACGGTTCGGACGCCGACTGGGTGAAGAACGCGCTCGCGGCCGGGGGCTGTGAGGTCGTCACGCGGCGACGGCGCTACTCGCTGATCGATCCGCAGCTGTACGTGGACGAGACCCGTTCCGACATGCCGGCATTCCCGGTCCGCCCCATCCTCGCGCTGGTCGGCGTCTCGGAATTCCTTCACCTGCGGATCGTCCCGTGACCCGAGTGGATCTCCGCGGCGCACCCGAGACGATCTCGCGACGCTGTACGCCAAGGCGCTCGACGCCGATGCACCGCGCTCCACGCTCCACGAAGCAGTTCTATCCGCGGGGCGAGCACTGTCACGTCGTGGCGGCGTCGGTCACCGATGTGGGCTGGGTATCGGCCTGCAGTGGACCAACACCACGGTACGCCGGTCGGGGGCGACGCTGCACTGGGCGATCAACGGCCCCGCCGACATCCTCGACGCGGTGCCCGGGACCCGCGTGCTGGCGTGGGTGCCCGTCTTCGAATCCGATGCGTTCTCGGATCTGCCTGCCGGATACCAAGTGATGGCGGCCGTCATGAACCGCGTACCGGGCCTGCGCACGATGGCGCAGTTCCACCGCTACGCATTCTGAGTTCGCTCGGATCCGTTGCGGTCGCTCTGCGCTCGGTGAGTGCCAGAATCGTCCGGTGCCCACGGTCAACGGTCAGGTGTCCCACTGGTTCGACGAACTGCCGGCCCACCGTGCGGCCCTGCCCGGAGATCGCGAGGCCGACGTCTGCATCGTCGGCGCCGGCTACACCGGCCTGTGGACCGCCTACTACCTCAAGCGCGCCGACCCGTCGCTGCGCATCGCGATCCTCGAGGCCCGGTTCGCCGGGTTCGGCGCGTCGGGGCGCAACGGTGGGTGGCTGTCGGGCCTGGTTCCGGGCGACCGCAACGCGATGGCCGCACGGTACGGCCGCGACGCCGTCGTGGCGTGGCAGCGGGCGCTCAACGAGACGGTCGACGAGGTCGCGGCCGTCGCCGCCGCCGAAGGGATCGACGCCGGCGTCGTCAAGGGCGGGACCATGGAGATCGCCCGCAACCCCGCTCAGGCCAAGCGCCTGGCCGACGGACTCGAGGAGGAGCGGCGCTGGCAGGTCGACGGCATCGCACCGTTGACGAAAGACGAAGCCGCCGAACGCATCCGATTCGACGGACTGGTGTCGGCGTACCACACCCCGCACTGCGCCCGCATCCAGCCGGCCCGCCTCGCGCGAGGGCTGGCGGACGCCGTCGAGCGCCTCGGTGTGCCGATCCACGAGCAGTCCCCGGTGACCGCGATCAGCGCGGGCCGGGCCGTCACCCCCCACGGCACCGTGCGCGCCCCGATCGTGCTGCGCGCCACCGAGGGGTTCACCGGGGCGTTGCCCGGCCTGCGCCGCCGCTGGCTGCCGATGAACAGCTCGATGATCGCCACTGCCCCCATCCCCGCCGAGCGGTGGGCGTCGATCGGATGGGACGGCTGCGAGACCGTCGGGGACACCGCGCACGGGTTCTTCTACGCCCAGCGCACCGTCGACAACCGGATCGCGATCGGCGGGCGCAGCGTGCCGTACCGGTACGCGTCGCGGATCGACGACGACGGGCGGGTGCCGCAGCGGACCATCGCCCGGCTGTCCGGCGTGCTGCACGCGCTGCTGCCCCAGATCCGGGACGTGCCGATCGCCCACGGCTGGTGCGGTGTGCTCGCGGTGCCGAGGGACTGGGAATCGACCGTCACGTTCGACCGGGCGAGCGGCCTGGGCTGGGCGGGCGGCTACGTCGGGCACGGGGTCACGGCCACGAACCTGGCCGGCCGCACGCTGGCCGACCTCGTGCTCGACCGATCCACCCCGTTGACCGAACTGCCCTGGGTGGGCCACCATTCGCGCGGCTGGGAGCCCGAACCGCTGCGCTGGCTCGGCGTGCGGGGCCTCTACCTCGCCTACCGCCTGGCCGACCGCCACGAGGCGCGGGGCCGGTCGGCCACGTCGCCGATCGCCACGCTCGCCGACCGCATCACCGGCCGGCCCTAACGCTCGGCGCGGGCCTTGAGCCGCTGCAGCGTCGCGGCGATGTTCTCGGCGTTGGCGCCGGCGCGGTCGCTGACGCCGGTGGCCCAACCGGCCGGCTTCCGGAACCACCCCGGCCGCCGGTCCCAGGTGCTCTCGGTGACCCGGCACCCGGACCCGGTCGGCGCGATCTCGTAGCGCCAGTGGGCGACCGGGATGACCACGCGCACGTCGAACGCGAACACCTGGCCCGGCGTCGCGTCGGTGACGGTGCAGGTGGTGCTCCAGGAGCGCGACCCGTTGCGGTTGCGGCCGACGAACACCGCACCCGGCCGGGCGGCGTCGCCCTTCTTCCACTCCATCGCCGAAGTCTCTTCGGCGAGGTCGGCGAGGGTGGGAAGATCGGTGATGAGGCGGTACACCGTGTCCGGGTCGGCGTCGATGTCGACCGTGGCCTGCGCCGTGGCGGCGTCGGGGTTCGTCATGACGGTCGATGGTAGTGATCGGAAGAACGGCGGTGGCCGCGTTGTTGGGCTGGTGGAAGCGACTCAACCTCAGGAGGTCCGTCATGTCCGGACGCCCAGTCCTCGAACCCACCGCGGAGCACCCCATCACGGTCGCGCCGACCGGCCGCCACGTCACGGTGACGGTGAACGGCGCCGTGATTGCCGAGACCGACGACGCCCTCACCTTGCAGGAGGCGGATTATCCTGCGGTGCAGTACATCCCGATGCGAGACGTCGCCGAATCGGCGTTGGTCTGCAGCGACACCACCACCTACTGCCCGTTCAAGGGTGACGCCGCCTACTACCACGTGAACGCCGCGGGACAGACCGTCGAGGACGCCATCTGGACGTACGGGCAGCCGTACCCGGCGGTCGGCGCGATCGCCGGCCATGTCGCGTTCTACCCGGACAAGGCCGACGTGACGGTCGGCTGAGCCCCGCCGCAGGCGTGCGCGAAACGCTGTTTGGTCTTGATCGGCGTGCTGTAATGGGCCGCACGACGACCATCGGCGCCGATGGGGGCTGACCATGCCGATACTTCCCGGACTCCCGGCGCTCGCCGCCGTCGGCGACATCCCTCCGGGGCGGACCGTGGACCTGCCCGGGCGGGGCAGCACCTACGTCATCGACTCCGGGCCGCAGGACGGCCCCACCTATCTCCTGCTGCACTCGGTCGCGTGTACCGGGCTGATGACCTGGTATCCGGCGCTGGACGTGGTCAGGCGGTACGGCCGGGTGGTGGTGTTCGACCAGCGGTGTCACGGGCACGGCATCAGCTCGCCGCGCTTCCTGCTCGAGGACTGCGCCGACGACGTCGCGGCGTTGGCCGAGGCACTGGGCATTCGCACGTTCGTGCCGGTCGGCTATTCGATGGGTTCGCTGGTCGCCCAACTGGTGTGGCGGCGTCACCGCGAGCGCGTCGACGGGCTCGTGTTGTGCGCCGGCGCGGCGGCCGTTTCGCGCGCGAGCTACGAGCGGCTGGCCACCGGCATCTTCGCGGCGGTCCTCGACGCGTTCAGCCCGCCGCTGCGGGGCCCGTCGCTCACCCCGGTTTCCACGGCGGCCGACAGCGTCTTCGGTGTGCCGCAGTGGTTGCTCGACCAGTTCCGGACCACCAGCCCCTGGGCGATCACCCGCGCCCTCGCCGAGATCACCCGGTTCGACTCGCGACCGTGGGTGGGGGAGATCGACGTCCCGACGTCGGTGGTGATCACGATGCGCGACCGCGCCTTCGGGACGGGGCGCCAGCGGTGGCTGGCCGACCGGATACCCGGTGCCCACGCGGTGCCGGTCGATGCCGGGCACGCCAGTTGCACGTTGCAGGCCGCCAAATTCGTGCCGGCGCTGAGCGAGGCGATCAGTGTGGTGCACGACCGGGTGCTCGCCGACGCCGCATCGTGAAGCGGCTCAGCGGCTGGGATGCCCTGCTGCTGAACAGTGAGACGCCCAACGTCCACCAGCACACGCTGAAGATCGCGGTGGTCGACACCTCGGAATTCGAGGGGGAGCCCAGCTTCGAGGTCTTCTGCGAGACGCTTCGCCGCCGCATGCATCTGCTGGAACCCCTGCGCTACCAGCTCGCCGACGTCCCGCTGCATTTGCACCGCCCGGTGTGGCGGGAGAACGCCGAGATCGACTTCGGCTACCACGTGCGGCAGGTCCGGGTGCCCGCTCCCGGTGGGCGGCGGGAGCTCGACGATCTCATCGGTCGGATCGCCGGTACGGCGCTGGATCGCACGCGACCCCTGTGGGAGCTCTACTACGCCGAGGGGCTCGCGCAGCGCCGTGTCGCGGTGATCGGGAAGGTGCACCACGCGCTCGCCGACGGGGTGGCCTCGGCGAACCTGATGGCGCGGGCCATGGAATGGCCGGATGCCGAGCCCGACGCGGACGGGCCGGAGGTCGGGCGCGCCGAACCGGCGCGGCGGGAACTGATCGTCGGCGCGGCCCGCGACCACGCGCGCAAGCTGACCGAACTCCCCGGCGTCGTCAGGGAGGGCGTCCTGGGGATCCACCGGCTGCGGCGACGCTCGCGGCAGCGCCGCGAGCACCCCGACCTCGCCCGCCAGTTCAACCCGCCGCCGACGTTTCTGAACCACAAGCTGTCGCCGAACCGGAGCTTCGCGAGCGCCACCCTGTCGCTGGCCGAGGCCAAGGAGACGAGCAAGCACCTCGGGGTCACGCTCAACGATCTGGTGTTGGCGACAGCGGCGGGCACGCTGCGCGACCTGCTGCTGGCCTACGACGGCCGGGCCGACGCACCGATCATCGCGTCGGTGCCGGCCGCCACCGACACCTCGAGGGACCGGATCACCGGGAACGCCTTGAGCACGATGCTGGTCTCACTGCCGGTGCACGTCGACGATCCGCTCGAGCAGGTGCGGCTGAGCAGCCTCGCCGCCCGGATCGCCAAGGAGAACCACGACCTGCTCGGCCCCGGCACCGTCGGGCGCTGGCTGGAGTACGTCCCCCCGACGGCCCTGCGCACCGTCTTCGGCTGGACGTCGAGGCGGCGGGCGCCCAATGCGCTGTTCAACCTCATCGTCTCGAACGTGCCCGGGCCGCGGCGCCGTGGCCGCATCGCCGGGGCGGTGGTGAGCGAGATCTACTCGGTGGGTCCGCTGGCCGCGGGCAGCGCGATGAACGTGACGGTGTGGAGTTACGTCGACCAGCTGAACGTCTCGGTGCTCAGCGACGGCGAGACGCTCGCGGACACCCACGAGGCCACCGACGCGATGGTCCGGGCCTTCACCCGGATCCGCAGCGCAGCGGGCTTCCCCGTCGGCTGAGCGCGAGGGTGCGCGAATGCACCGCTTCTGCGGGGCGTGCCGCGTGCAGACACGCGCGCTCGCGCAGATGAGGTGAGGCGCGTCAGCGGGTGCGGACCGCGTAGCGGCGCTCCGCGTAGGCGAGGTCGTCTACCCACAGCTTCGTCGCCGCGTGCCGCATGAGGGGGGTGATCAACGGCGCGACCTTCTGCCCGTAGCCGAACCGGGGGCGATCCGAATGCGCGACAACGGCTTCGATGACCGCGGTGCGCGGCCGTCCGTCCGGCCCCGGCCCGACGGGTGTGGCGTGGGTTTCGACGACGCTGCCCGCGCCCTCGCCGTCGACGATCCGCATGACGATCGTGCGTGGTTCGGGTGCGACGAACTCCGCGACCACCGGCACCCCCAGCCGGCCGATGCGGAACGTGACCGCCACCAGGAACCGGTCCTCGCGCTCGGGCACCTCGTCCGCCGCCGGCGCGCTGAGCACCTCGAGACGGGTGAACGAATACGGGTGGAACCAGGCACCGTGCCACGGGTCGAGCCGGTTGGCGATCACGTCGTCCGGTTCGCAGACCCCGACCAGGCGGGTCACGGCGTGCAGCGTAGGGCCATCGGGACGCACTGGGACGAACGGCCGCGCCGTCGGCTCTTCGCCACCGACACGGTCCAGGCGCACCCAGGCCAGCACGCCGTCGTCGAAGGCGGGCAACGGTTTCCAGCCGAACTCGCGGCGTTCCCCGGACAGCCGCAGGCCGTGCCACGGGCAGATCAGCGTGCCGCAGTCGACGGTCCCGGTGGACAGGTCGGCGCCGAGGTGCGGACAACTCGCGGGTCCGACCCGGAGTTCGCCGCCGGCGCCGCGCCATGCGACGAGTTCGACACCGCCCACCGAGGTACCCACCGGTGCGCGCCGGATGGTGTCGCTGGCCGCGAACGCGAACCAGTTCCCGCTCGGGCGGGATTTCGCGCGGGCCAGCGCAGCGTCGATCAGGGCCGGCTGGGCATCCTGGTAGGTGGGCTTCTGCTCGGCCCAGTCGATACGCGGAAGCACCTTGAACGGTGAGGATTTCGCCCACCTGGCCCTGATGTCGGCGAGCGCGCTCATGACTGCAGTTGCCTTCCTCGCCCGGCCAGTCGCCGCAGCATTGCGGACCGGCCCGTGGTCGGCACGGTCGTGAGGGCGTGCCCCGCGACGCCGAAATGCGCGAGCAGGCGGTTGGCGGCCGACCATCCCGTCGTCGCGGCGCGCTCCATCAGGGCCACCGGCAGGTCGATGCGGATACCGTCGCCGGCCAGCGCCAGACCCTCGACCGGGGTCCGCACGGTGGGGCGGACGGCGAAGTCACCCGGGGCGAAGCGCGGGCAGTCACCGCGCAACAGCAGCCGTTCGCCGACGATGTTCGCCTGTGCAGTCTCGGGGAAGATCGCGTGCAACCGGGCCAGCAGGTGGCGCGGCAACTCGTCGGAGGTGTCGGTCACCGCATACGAGTGCAGTTCGACGACCGATCCGCCTGTGCGCCGCGCCCAGTCGGCGGCCTGACGTTCGTAGCGTTCGAGCACACTCACATTGTCCAACGGCGTCAGGCCGCCGGTGCCGAGGAACGCGGGTCGGTCCGGTGCCACCGGGCGGTCCAGCCAGATCCGCTGTACCAGGAACGGCGGTGCGGTACCCAGCCCGTCGACCGCCGCCCGCCACGCCTCGTCACCGAGTTCGGTCGACCCGCCCACGATTGCGCGCAGTCCGGCGACATCGGTGGCCAGCACCACGCCGTCGGCGGGTAGCGACTGCCCCGAATCGCAGTGCACGGTGAAACCCGGCTCCACCGCCGTCACCGACACGCCGGTGTGGAACCGGACACCGCGGCCCTCGAGGTAGCGCCGCAACGGCTCCCACAACGCCACGTCGAAGTTGTCGTCGGCGACGTCGAACACCAGCCCTTCGCTGGAGCCGAGGAAGTAGATGTGGAACATCGTCGCCAACTCGGCCGCCGACAGGTCCGGCGGCTGGGCGAAGAAGCTGCGCGAGAACACCTCGAACGCCAGGTGCCGTGCGGCGTCGGGGAAGTTGATGTCGCGCAGGAACGTGTCGGCGTCGACGTGGTCGAGCCGGTCGTAGATGTCGGGCACCGACACCGTCGCCAGCGGCGCGGCCGCCCGTGCGTTGAGCCGGGCCAGATCCCGCAACCTGAACGTGGGGCTGCGCAGCGCGAACGCGACGGCGTTGAACGGCGGTGTCTGCGGCAGCCCGCGGAACGTGTCGCGGCGACCGTGCCCGTCGATGAGCGGATAGTCCTCGACCGGAATCAACATCGACAGGTCCGGATCGACGCGGCGCAACAGGTCGCGCAGGTTGTAGTACTGGCGGAAGAACGCGTGGAAGCCGCGGTTCATCGCCGCCGCCCCGACCCCGTCGACCTCGTCGGTCCAGCCACCGACCCGGCCACCCAGGTACCTCTCGCGCTCGACGACGTCGACCTCGACGCCGCGTTCGGCCAGTCCGGTCGCCGCGGTCAGCCCGGCGATGCCGCCACCGACCACCACCGCGCGCGGACGCGCGCCCAGCGCGGCGGTGTCGGCCGCGCCTGCGGGCGCCGGATGCACGACGCGCCGGGGATCCTTCATCGCGTCGGCGCCTTCGCGGTGAACGTATGCACCACATTGCGCTGCCATCCGGACATCGTCTCGCTGCGCACGTCGGTGAACCCGTTGCGCTGCAACCTGTTCCGGAACTCCGATGCGCCGTCGAAGTCGAGAACGCTGCGCCGCAGGTACGTGTACAGCGACGCGTCGCCGGTGCGCAGGCGGCCGGCCGGGATGATGATCGCCCAGCACACCGCATTCCACACCGCGGTCGCGACGGGGGAGTCGCGTACGGAGTACTCGTGCACGGTCAGCGGTGCGCCGGGGGTCAGCATGTCACGGAAGGTCCGCAGCTGGGTGTCCCGGTCGGCGAGGTTGCGCAGCAGGTACGCGGCGAAGATCCCGTCGAACGGGCCGGTCACGCCTGCGTCGGCGATGTCCTCGATCCGGCTGTGCACGAAGCGCACCGAACCGGGCCACGTCTTCGCCCGCGCCTCGGCGAGCATCCCGGCCGATGCGTCGACTGCGACGATCTCGGCGTGCGGGGCCACGGCGAGCAGCGCGGCCGTCGATGCGCCGGTGCCGCAGCCGGCGTCGAGCAGGCGCAGACCGCGCCCACCGTCGGGCAGCCCCATCCGCCGGGCGGACAGCCGAAGATGCTCGTGGTAGCCGGGATTGGCGCCGACGAGCTTGTCGTAGGCGGCCGCGCCTGCGTCGAATGCGGCGGGCACCTTGGCGTGGGGGAGCGCGTCGCTCATCGCGGCACCGTCTCGCCGTCGATGTTCGCGGTCCTGGTGCGCTGGCGCTCCCAGAGCAGCAGCACGGCCGTCACGAGCGCGAACCCGAACAGGAAGTCCTCGACCGGGATGTCCCACGGGAACCGGATGCCACTGGTGTGCTCCTCGTTGTAGATGACGATGGGGGCGCTGAGTTTGGTCAGCCAGCCGTCGACCGGGATCTGGAAGCCGATCACGATGACCATCGAGATCCAGTACGCGGGACGCCGGAAGAGCCCGGTGCGCAGGAACCGCAGTTCCCACGCCACCACCACGACCACCGCGAGGATCGCGGGCAGGGTGTAGCCGAGACCGATCATGACGACTGCGCCGATCGGGCGCGCAGCCGCCGCCTGAGGTACGCCAGGACGGTGTCGACGGCGTTGTAGGTGAACAGTCCGCACAACGGGATCACGATGAAGAACATCAGTTCCTCGATCGGCACCTGCGGGAACCCGATGCCGGTGACGTACTGCGCGTTGTAGCCCCAGACGTCGGCGAAGATCGCGATCAGATCCCACACGACGAACACCGCGGCGACGGGCAGGATGGCCGCCGCGGCCCGCCGGGCCTGCCGGTACACGCCGGCCCCGAAAGCCTCGAGCGGCAGGGTGACCAGCAGGCAGGCGCCAAGCACGATCAGGTATTGGAAGCGATCCATACCTAGACCTTCGCAGGGTGGGCGATCCTGGCGCGCCAGGCACGCAGCAACCCGATGCCCGCGACCTGGAGCCGGCGTCCGTTCCCCACGGTGGCGCGCTGGTTGAAGATGTCGAAGTCGATGTCCTCGATGCGGTCCAGTATCTCCGAATACAGCACGGCCGCCGCGCCGACGCACGCCCGTGAGCGGGGGTGCAGCAGATCGACCCCGTGCCGGGCGTAGTCGTAGACGCGCCGGGTGACGGCATGCTGTTCGGCCAGCGCGTTCCGCACCCGGGTGTCCGTGCGCTTGGTGGTGTGGCACCACATCAGCAGATCGCGGTCGACGCCGTGGGCGGCCAGTTCGTCGGCGGGCAGGTACACCCGCCCCCGGGCGAGGTCTTCGTCGACGTCGCGCAGGAAGTTCGTCAGCTGGAACGCCTTGCCGAGTGCCGCCGCGTACGGCGCGGCCTCCTCGCGCGGGACGACCGTGCCGAGGACCGGCAGCAGCTGCAGCCCGATGACCTCCGCGGAGCCGTACATGTAGCGGTCGATCGACGGCCGGTCCGGATAGTCGGTGATCGTCAGATCCATCCGCATCGACGCCAGGAAGTCGTCGAACAGCTCCCAGGGGATCCCGTAGCGGCGCGCGGTGTGCACCACGGCGGCCAGCGCCGGGTCGCCGCCGGTGGCGTTGCCCTGGACGAGACCGTCGAACAGCTGGGTGGCCAGGCGGTGCAGGCGGTCGGCCCGCTCGGCGGTGGTGGCCGTCGACTCCAGATCGTCGAGGATGTCGTCGGCGCGGCGGGCGAATCCGTACAGGGCGTGCACGGCCGGGCGCTGTTCCGGCGCCAGCAGCCGGGTCGCGAGGTAGAAGGTCCGGCCGTGTTCGGCGTTGAGCACCCGGCAGCAGCGGTAGGCGTTGCGCAGCGCGGGGTCGCGGACACCGGCTGCGTCGAGTTCGGATCCGATCATGACAGCCCGCTCCTCGCTCTGGTCGGGGCCGCCGTGGGGGTGGATGACGGGACGGCCCCCGTGATTCGATCTGCGGCCAACCGGCCGGACAGCAACGCGGTCGGCACCCCGACGCCGGGGACCGTGGACGAACCGGCCAGCACCACGTTGTCCGCACCGCGGATGGTGTTCGCGGGCCGGAACGGTCCGGTCTGGCCGAAGGTGTGTGCGAGCGCGAACGGGGTGCCCGCCGCCATGTCCTGGCGGGCCCAGCCGTCGGGGTCCACGACGTGCAGCAGCTCGAGGTCGTCGCCGACCGCGGGCATCCGCCTGCGCACGGTGGCCAGCATGCCCTCGACGTAGGCGTCGCTGGTGCGGGTCCAATCGACTTGTCCCACAGCCTTGTTCGGCGCGGGCGCCAGCACGTAGAGGAGGTCACGACCCGGTGGTGCCAGGCTCGGGTCGCCTGCGGTGGGCCGGGTGACCAGCAGCGACGGATCGCTCATCACGCGGCCCTCGTCGATGATGTCGCGGAAGGTCTGCTCCCACGCGCCGCCGAACAGGATGTTGTGGTGCGCCACAGCGGGATCCACGGCCGCGCAGCCCACGTGTGCGACCACCGCCGACGGCGCCGGGCGCAGCGGCAGCAGGCGCCGCGGGGTTCGGCCGAGCAGTCGGTAGGTCGTCGGCAGCTCCGTGGTGAGCACCACGGCGTCGGCCGGGATGCGGTCACCGCCATCGGTGCGCACCGCCGTCACGCGGCCGTCGGCACTCCGTTCGAGCACCGAAACCGCCGACCCGTAACGGAATTCGACGCCGGCGTCGGAGGCGGCGGCGGCCATGGCGTCCGGCACGGCCCGCATGCCGCCACGGGGGAAGTACACCCCCGCCACGGTGTCCATGTAGGCGATCACCGCGTAGGCGGCCAGCGCCTTGTGCGGCGGCACCCCGGCGTAGAGGGCCTGGAAGGTGAAGATGCGGCGCAGCCGTTCGTCGGTGATGTATTTGCGCACCACCCGATCCCACCGCCGGAACCCGCCCATCGCGGCGAGCCGGGCCAGCTGCGGCGTCACGAGCGACAGCGGTGAATCGAAGTTCGAGGCGATGAAGCCGTTGAACTCGGCCTCATAGAGCCGGGTCAGCCAGGTGCGCAGCCGCAGATAGCCGTCGGCGGCGTCGGAGCCGGCGAAGCGTTCGATCTCCGCCGCCATCGCGGTGGCGTCGGTGTGCACGTGCAGGCCGCTGCCGTCGGCGAACGACGCGCGGTAGGCGGGGTCGACGCGGTCGAGCTCCAGGCGTCCGTCCATCGAATCGCCCACGGCGGCGAAGGCGTCCTCGATGATGTCGGGCATGGTGAGCACGGTCGGCCCGGTGTCGAGCCGGTAACCCCCGATGTCCAGCCGGCCCATCCGGCCGCCCGGGAACGTCTCGCGTTCGAGCACCGTGACGGTGCGGCCTCGCCCGGCCAGCTGCAGCGCCGCAGACAGGCCGGACAATCCGGCGCCGACGACCACCACACGGTCTGTTCGCCCCCCGACGGTGCGCATCAGTTCGTTTCTCCTACCTGTGTTCCGGTCACGCGGCGCGCCGAGTGCAGACCGCTGCCATGTTGACCAGTGCGGTTCGCACGGTGTCGTCGAGTGGGCTGGTGTGGATGCGCTCGAGCGCATGCGAGAGCCGCCGGTCGATCAGCTGCTCGATCCACTGCACCGCGCCGGTCGCGGCGATCAGGTGCTGCCAGCGGGTGATGTCGTCGGCGTCGAGGTCTCGCCGCGACATGAGTTCGGTGAGTTGAGTGCGCACCGATGGTTCGGCGAGCCGGTGCGCCGCGACCACCACGCTGGTGGCCTTGTGCTCCGAGAGGTCCCCACCTGCCGGCTTACCGGTCACCGTCGGGGTTCCGAAGATGCCGAGCAGATCGTCGCGCAGCTGGAACGCCTCGCCGACCGCCGCGCCGTAGCGCCCGAGCAACCGCAGTGTCGGCTCCGGGCAACCCGCCAGCGCACCACCGATCTCCAGGGGGCGGCGCACCGTGTAGTTCCCGGACTTGCGACGTGCGACGTCGAGCACGTCCTCCAGTGTCGGCCGTCCGCCCGCGTCGTTGACCAGATCGGCGAACTGGCCCACGGCCAATTCCGTGCGCATCGCGTCGTACCGCGGCCAGGCCCGGCCCAGCGCGGCGGCACCCAGACCGCTCTCCCGCATCATCTGCCCCGCCCACACCAGGCAGAGGTCGCCGAGCAGCACCGCCGCCGAGGCGCCGAACCGCTCCGCCGACCCATTGAGGCCGTTGTCCCGGTGCCACTGCGCGAACCGCACATGAGCCGCCGGCCGGCCCCGGCGCAGCGGCGAATCGTCCATCACGTCGTCCTGGAGCAGCGCGAAGATGTGCAGCAGGTCGAAACTCGCCGCGGCGCGCAGGGCGGCGTCGTCGGGTGCGGCACCGGCCAGCCAGCCGAGGTAGGCGAACGTCGAACGCAGGCACTTGCCGTCGCCGACGAAATCGGAGAGCACGTCGAGGGTGACGTCCACACCGGTGAGGCGCAGGTCGTCGGCGCAACGGTCGGCGACGAACTCCGTCACCGCGTCGATCGCCGCGCGGCGCACGTCCTCACGCCAGATGTCGAAGGAGTCGGCGGTGAGCCCGGCCCGGGCCGGACGCAGAGGAGCGGCGAGCAGCCGATCGTCGACACCGCTCACCCGAAGCCTTCCTCGTCACCCAGCTGAGACCACCAAACTAGGGTTTAGATGTCCGTACCCGTGATCGTGGAAACCAATCGGGATTCGATGTCACGATTGCGTCATCACTTCACTCATCCGTCGGGAGGCCGCTCATGGGGGCTGACCAGGCCTTTCGTCGCACCGTGGTGTTCGGCGGCCCGGTCAGCCCGGCGCTCACGCTCACGCCGCTGCGGCGCGGCCGCGGCGACCCCTGCTTCCACGTCGCCGCCGACGGGGCGATGTGGCGGACGAGCCTGCCGCCGACCGGCCCGGTGACCGCCCGGATCACCCGGTCCGCGGCGAACGCCGTCGACGTCGAGGCGTGGGGCCCCGGCGCGGCCGAGTTCCTCGACGGTGTGCCCGCGCTGCTCGGCGCCGCCGACGACGACACGGGATTCGACCCGCGGGAGCCGACGATCGCCCTGGCGCGCCGGCGGGTGCCGCACCTGAGGCTGGGCAGCACCGGCCGGGTGCTCGAGGCGCTGATCCCCGCGGTGCTCGAACAGCGGGTGTCGGGCATGGACGCGTTCCGCGCCTGGCGGCTGCTGGTCACGAGGTTCGGCACGCCCGCGCCCGGGCCCGCGCCGGCGCAGATGCGGGTGCCGCCGAGCGCGCAGGTGTGGCGGCGCATCCCGTCGTGGGAGTTCCACCGCGCCAACGTCGATCCGCGCCGGGCGCGGACCGTGGTGCTGTGCGCACAGCGGGCCGACTCACTCGAGCGGCTGTCCGGCCGGCCCGTGGAGCAGGCGCGCGCGGCGATGATGTCGCTGCCCGGGGTCGGGGAGTGGACCGCCGCGGAGACCGCGCAGCGGGCGTGGGGTGACCCCGACGCGCTCTCGGTCGGCGACTACCACCTCGCGAAGACCGTCGGGTGGAGCCTGCTCGGCCACCCGATCGACGACCCCGCGATGGTCGAGCTGCTCGAGCCGATGCGCCCGCACCGCCACCGCGCGGTGCGGCTGCTGCTGGCCAGCGGATTGGCCCACAACCCGCGGTTCGGCGCCCGCCTGGCGATCCCGAAGCTTGCCGAACTGTGACGTGGGTCGGGGCTGCGATTACGCCACACCGGTGAGGGGTAGTCGAGGCATCGAAGACTTGATCACGCACGGAAGAAGGAGACATTCCATGGCGTACACCGTTCCCGGCATGACAGACAAAGAGGGCGCACAGGTCGCGGAGCTGCTGCAGAAGCAGCTCAGCCGGTACAACGATCTTCACCTGACGCTCAAGCACATCCACTGGAACGTGGTCGGCCCGAACTTCATCGGTGTGCACGAGATGATCGATCCGCAGGTCGAACTCGTCCGCGGCTACGCCGACGAGGTGGCCGAACGCATCGCGACGCTGGGCGGCTCACCGAAGGGCACGCCCGGGGCCATCATCAGCGACCGCACGTGGGACGACTACTCGCTGGAGCGCGACACCGTGCAGGCGCACCTGGCCGCCCTCGATCTCGTCTACGACGGGATCATCGAGGACACCCGCAAGAACATCGAGGAGACCGAGGAACCCGACCCCGTCACCAACGACATGCTGATCGGGCACGCCGCGGAACTGGAGAAGTTCCAGTGGTTCGTGCGCGCCCACCTGGAGAACGCGGGCGGCGAGCTCAAGCACGGCGGTACGTCCACCGAGAAGAGCGCAGCCAAGGCGGCCAAGAGCTAGCCGGGCCCCTACACGAAGAAGGCCCGCGTCCCGAGGACGCGGGCCTTCTTCGCGCCTGGGTCAGCCCCCGTTCGTGACGGGGTTCGACGACAGGGTGATGAAGCCCCCGTTGATCCACACACCCCAGCGACCGCCCCAGGCCGACGTCCACACGACGGGCTGGCCGGCCCAGAACTCCGCCGGCTTGGGCGGAGCCCACGCCGGTACCGGTTCCCCCAGCGCGGGCGCAGGCGGGGGAGCCGGTTGGGCGGCCGCGACGGAAGCGCCGAGCCCGAGGGCCGCTGCGGTGAGGCCGGCCGCGACGGCGGCAGCGGACAGCGTCGTCTTCAGCGTCGTCATCGTTGGTTGTATCCCCAGTTCCACACCGACGGATCCGACGGCGGGTAGGTCATGCAGACGTCCGTGGCGTGGGCGACGACGCCCTTGTTGTTGAAGAACAGCTTCGCCCAGTTACCCCAGCGGGTGGCCATCTGCTCGTAGAAGACGTTGGTCGCCGTGTTCTCGGAGTACTGCCTGCGGGCGGTGTAGTCCAGCGAGAAGAACCAGTAGATCCGGTCCCTGGCGCCCTGCTGGACGTCGAAGGGCCGGTTGTTGTAGTCGATCATGTACCGCTCGTAGTAGACCGGCGAGGTGTCGCGCGCCGCAGCCATGTACTGATCGACCGTGCAGGTGGTCTTGAGGATCCGGTTCGGGATCGGATAGTCGTCGGTGGCGTCGGCCGAGGCGATCGCCGGAGCGCTCAGCACGCCCATGGCGACGGCGGCGCTGATCGCGCCCGTCCAGAGCACTTTGAGACGGTCGGCCATGACGCTCCTTCGATCGGGGGCGCTCACGCGGGCCTCTCCGCGGCGTGGTGCAGCAGCGCCTGATGGGCCGGGCAGTAGGTGGGGTACGCCAGGCCGATGAACTTCCAGGCCTGCTCCGTGGTGCTGCCCTTCGGAAGCTGCCTGGCGACGAATTTCGCCGAGTCGAAAGCGGTCTTGTCGACACCGCGGTCGATGCGCTCACAGGCGATCTTGCCGATCCAGGCGTTGTAGTCCTTCTGCCCGTAGATGCCGAGCGTGTGCAGTGCGTTCGCGAAGTCGGTGTCAGGGTCCGCGTGCGCGACGGCAGGCGTGGCGAGCGCCAGGCCAGCGAAGGCAACCGCCAGGATCGCTCTCTTCATGGCGAGGATGTTAGCTGGCCTAATTCTGCTTGTCACGGCCACCCACCCGGCCCGGGAGGGCGCGCGGGTGGGCTACCGGACGTCTGGGTCGGGCCCCCGCGCGGTGTGCCTGCCCGATACGTCGTCGAGGACCTCGGCGAGCACCGCGACGTCGCGCACCGGCCGGTCGGCCAGCGCGTCGTACCGTCCGAACAGGTACGGGTAGGCCACCCCGGCGATGGCGGCGCCGAGCAGTGGGGCGAGCCAGAACACCCACAGCTGTGCGGGAGCCTCGTTGCCGTTGAAGAAGGCGACGCCCGTCGAGCGGGCCGGGTTCACCGAGGTGTTCGAGATCGGGATCGAGATCAGGTGAATCAGGGTCAGCGTCAGCCCGATGGCCAGCCCGGCGAACCCCTTCGGCGCGCGATCGTCGGTGGCGCCCAGGATCACCAGCAGGAAGATGCCGGTCAGCAGGATCTCTGCGATGACGACGGCCAGCAGCGAGTATCCGGCGGGCGAGTGGTTGGCGTATCCGTTCGCGGCCATGTTTCCGGTGGCGGTCCAACCCTCACGCCCCTTGGCGATGACGTAGATGACGAGCCCGGCCGCCACGCCGGCGATCACCTGGGTGATCCAGTACGCCGGCAGCACCCGCCACTCGACGCGCCTGGCCAGTGCGGCGCCCAGCGTCACCGCGGGGTTGAAGTGACCACCGGAGATGGTGCCGAACGCGTACACACCGGTGAGCACCGTCAGACCGAAGGCGAGCGAGACGCCGAGGAATCCGATGCCGAACGCGTAGCCGTCCGCGGAGGTGTACTTGGCGGCGAAGACCGCGCTGCCGCAGCCGCCGAAGACCAGCCAGAACGTCCCGACGAACTCGGCGGCCACCCGATGCATCATGGTCGGTTCCCGCATGCCGAACTCCTTCCGCGCTGTCGCGAGCCCTACGGACTCGAGCGTGACACGGATCACTGCGGGATGGGGGCGCTGCGGCCGAATCGTGGCCGGACGGCAACGTCGAAAGACGTGGTGCGGTCAGCGATACCCGGTGAAGCGCGCGGTGAGCGCCAGCTGCCCGTCGGCCCCGACGGCCCGCGCGTCGGCCACCCCGGTGGACCGACCGACACGCAACGGTGTTGCGCTGTACCGGCATTCGCCGCCGGCGACCAGCCTCCGCAGGAAATTCACCCGCAGGGATCCCGTGCGCAGGGGCAGGTCGGTGCGGCCGGCGTTCACCGCGGCGGACGCGACGAGTTCCAGGCCGGTGGCGGCCACCCCGCCGTGGACGACGCCGAGCATGTTGTTGATCACCGGATCGGCGTGCTGGGTCAGGGCGGTGTCGCCGTCCGCTTCCACGGCCAGCATCGCGGCCAGGCCGACCTTGCGCGTGTGGTGCTCGGATTGCTGGGGGAAGTCGGTGAACCGGGCCCCGGTGATGTAGAAGGACCGCACACTGCCGGTGCCGATGACATCGTCGCGGTGGCTGAACTCGCACAGGGCCATCGCGGTGGGGCCTTTGACGGCGACCGGCCATGCCCGCCCCACCACGCCGGCGTCGTCGGCGGTGATCAGGTCGGCGGCCTCGGGGATCAGTTCCAGGGACAATTCGGTGGAGACGGTCCATTCGTCCTCGCCGCGCCGCAGATGGTTGGCCAGGCCGCCGACATGGTCGAGCAGCATTGCCAGAGGCGCCGCGGTGGGCAGGCCGGTGAGCGGATTGACCAGACCGCGGGTGGGGACGGTGGCGATGCTGTGGTCGCCGGTGCCCTCGAAGGTCTCGATGCCGAACCGGCCGATCGGGGTGTTGAGCGGGTGTGACATCGCGCTTCAGCATGCGTCAGCGGCCCGGATGCCCTACCCCTTGGGGGTATCGGCGCAGGCGTCGGAGCCCGCCGCGACCGCGCCGGATGCCCACATATCGCAGGCCGCGGGGCGCGAGATGGGTTGCGGGACCGGTCATCCGGCCCACCCTCGGCCCGAGACGCACGCCGGTATGCCCGCTCAGGCGCCCATCAGCGTTGTCTAAGAATCTGACTAGGCTTTCTGCAAACGCCACACAGTCAACAATGCCAGCAAAATGACACGAAGGAGCGGTATCAGCAAACTTTTCGGCCGGGGCAGCAATCTCGCGGCCGGACGGGACCTTCGAAGCCTACCCGTGGAGGAATGTTCGAAACCCCTGTGTCGCAATGTATTTCGGTCGACCGGCGACCGCCGCGCGCCGGCGTCGGCAACATGTCGGGCGAGTATAGTTAGGTCTGACTAAGTTGGCATGTCAGCCGGTGTTTGACTTATCGTTTCCTCACTTGTGGCGAGTGGAAAAAAAGGCCGCTGTTCAATGCTGCACAGAGGACCGCCTCCGCCCCGTCGGCTCATGCCGTCGCAGACGGCAGCCAGCTGAAGCTTCGCCGAAGGTTCGAGAGTAAGGGTCAGGTGGGAATGGCGCCCAGGATTCAAGGGCTGTACAACCCCGCGTACGAGCACGACTCGTGTGGCGTGGCGATGGTGGCCGACATGCACGGGCGCCGCAGCCGCGACATCGTCGACAAGGCCATCACGGCCCTGCTGAACCTGGAGCACCGCGGTGCCCAGGGCGCCGAACCGAACACCGGCGACGGTGCGGGCATCCTGCTGCAGGTTCCCGACGAGTTCTTCCGCGCCGTGGTGGACTTCGACCTGCCCGAGCCGGGCAGCTACGCCACCGGCATCGCCTTCCTGCCGCAGTCGTCGAAGGACGCCGCGACGGCCTGTGAGCAGGTGGAGAAGATCGCCGAGGCCGAGGGCCTGACGGTGCTCGGCTGGCGCGACGTGCCGACCGACGACTCGTCGCTGGGCGCGCTCGCCCGCGACGCGATGCCGACGTTCCGCCAGGTCTTCCTGTCCGGGGCTGCGGGAACCGACGGTGCTCCCCGCGTCCGCGGCATGGAACTCGAACGCCGCGCCTACGTCATCCGCAAACGCGCCGAGCACGAGCTGGGCACCAAGGGCCCGGGACAGGACGGCCCGGGGCGGGAGACGGTCTACTTCCCGAGCCTGAGCGGCCAGACCTTCGTCTACAAGGGCATGCTGACCACCCCGCAGCTGCGGGCGTTCTACCTCGACCTGCAGGACGGGCGGCTGACCAGCGCGCTGGGCATCGTGCACTCCCGCTTCTCCACCAACACCTTCCCGTCGTGGCCGCTGGCGCACCCGTTCCGCCGGGTCGCGCACAACGGTGAGATCAACACCGTCACCGGCAACGAGAACTGGATGCGAGCGCGCGAGGCGCTGATCCGCACCGACGTGTTCGGGACCGAGGCCGACCTCGACAAGATCGTGCCGGTCTGCACCCCGGGCGCCTCGGACACCGCACGTTTCGACGAGGTGCTCGAACTGCTCCACCTCGGTGGCCGCAGCCTGCCGCATGCGGTGCTGATGATGATCCCCGAGGCGTGGGAGCGCCACGAGTCGATGGACCCCGCCCTGCGGGCGTTCTACCGGTACCACGCGTCGCTGATGGAGCCCTGGGACGGCCCCGCGGCGGTCTGCTTCACCGACGGCACCGTGATCGGCGCCGTGCTCGACCGCAACGGCCTGCGCCCGTCGCGGATCTGGGTCACCGAGGACGGCCTCGTGGTGATGGCGTCGGAGGCCGGGGTGCTCGACCTCGACCCGGCGACCGTCGTGCAGAAGATGCGCCTGCAGCCCGGCCGGATGTTCCTGGTCGACACCGCGCAGGGCCGCATCGTCTCCGACGAGGAGATCAAGGCCGACCTCGCCGCCGAGCAGCCGTACGCCGAGTGGCTCGACGCCGGCCTGTTCCACCTCGAGGAACTGCCGCCGGGTGACTACGTGCGGATGCCGCACCACCGCGTCGTCCTGCGCCAGCAGGCCTTCGGCTACACCTACGAAGAGCTCAACCTGCTCGTCGCGCCGATGGCCCGCACGGGTGCCGAGCCGATCGGGTCGATGGGCACCGACACGCCGGTCGCCGTGCTCTCGCAGCGCCCGCGCATGCTGTTCGACTACTTCCAGCAGTTGTTCGCGCAGGTGACCAACCCGCCGCTGGACGCCATCCGCGAAGAGGTGGTGACCAGCCTGCAGGGCGTCATCGGCCCGGAGGGCGATCTGCTCAACCCGACCGCAGAATCGTGCCGCCAGATCGTGCTGCCGCAGCCGATCCTGCGTAACGCCGAGTTGTCGAAGCTGATGTGCGTCGACCCCGACCACGAGATCCGCGGACACAAGCACGGGATGCGCGCCGCGGTGATCCGCTGCCTGTACCCGGTCAACCGGGGCGGACAGGGTCTGCGTGAGGCGCTGAACAACGTACGCGCCAAGGTGTCGGCGGCGATCCGCGACGGGGCGCGCATCATCGTGCTCTCCGACCGGGAGTCCGACGAGCAGATGGCGCCGATCCCGTCGCTGCTGAGTGTCGCCGCGGTGCACCACCACCTGGTCCGGGAGCGCACCCGCACCCAGGTCGGCCTCGTCGTCGAGGCCGGCGATGCCCGCGAGGTGCACCACATGGCCGCCCTGTGCGGTTTCGGGGCCGCGGCCATCAACCCGTACATGGCGTTCGAGTCCATCGAGGACATGGTCGACCGCGGTGTGATCACCGGGATCAGCAGCGACCAGGCCAAGGCCAACTACGTCAAGGCCGCGGGCAAGGGTGTGCTCAAGGTGATGTCCAAGATGGGCATCTCGACGCTCGCCTCCTACACCGGCGCGCAGCTGTTCCAGGCCATCGGCATCGACCAGAAGGTGCTCGACGAGTACTTCACCGGCTTGAGCTGCCCGGTCGGCGGCATCGACCTCGACGACATCGCGGCCGAGGTCGCCGCCCGCCACGCGCTGGCCTACCTGGACCGCCCGGACGAGCGCGCGCACCGCGAACTCGAGGTCGGCGGCGAGTACCAGTGGCGGCGTGAGGGGGAGTACCACCTCTTCAATCCCGACACGGTGTTCAAGCTGCAGCACTCCACCCGGACCGGCCAGTACTCGATCTTCAAGGAGTACACCAAGCTCATCGACGACCAGTCCGAGCGGATGGCGTCGCTGCGCGGCCTGCTGAAGTTCAAAGACGGTGTGCGACAGCCGATCCCGATCGAGGACGTCGAACCGGCGAGCGAGATCGTCAAACGGTTCTCCACCGGCGCGATGAGCTACGGCTCGATCTCGGCCGAGGCTCACGAGACGCTCGCGATCGCGATGAACCGCCTCGGCGGCCGGTCCAACTCGGGCGAGGGTGGCGAGGCCGTCACCCGCTTCGACCGCGACGACAACGGCGACTGGCGGCGCAGTGCGATCAAGCAGGTGGCGTCGGGCCGCTTCGGTGTGACCAGCCACTACCTGAGCAACTGCACCGACATTCAGATCAAGATGGCCCAGGGCGCCAAACCCGGTGAGGGTGGCCAGCTTCCGGGTCACAAGGTGTACCCGTGGGTCGCCGAGGTGCGGCACTCCACACCCGGCGTCGGGCTGATCTCGCCGCCGCCGCACCACGACATCTACTCCATCGAGGATCTCGCCCAGCTGATCCACGACCTGAAGAACGCCAACCCGCAGGCCCGCGTCCACGTCAAGCTGGTCAGCGAGAACGGCGTCGGCACCGTCGCCGCGGGCGTGTCCAAGGCGCACGCGGACGTGGTGCTGATCTCCGGCCACGACGGCGGCACCGGCGCCACGCCGCTGACGTCGATGAAGCACGCCGGCGCGCCGTGGGAGCTGGGCCTGGCCGAGACGCAGCAGACGTTGCTGCTCAACGGTCTTCGCGATCGCATCGTGGTGCAGGTCGACGGTCAGCTCAAGACCGGCCGCGACGTGGTGGTCGCCGCACTGCTCGGCGCCGAGGAGTTCGGCTTCGCCACCGCACCGCTGGTGGTGTCCGGCTGCATCATGATGCGGGTCTGCCACCTCGACACGTGCCCCGTCGGTGTGGCCACCCAGAACCCGGTGCTGCGCGAACGGTTCAACGGCAAGCCCGAATTCGTCGAGAACTTCTTCATGTTCATCGCCGAGGAAGTGCGCGAGACCATGGCGCAGTTGGGTTTCCGCACCGTCAACGAGATGGTGGGCCAGGTCGGCGTGCTGGACACGACCGAGGCGGCCGAGCACTGGAAGGCCCACAAGCTGGACCTGTCGCCGGTGCTGCACGAACCCGAGTCGGCGTTCATGAACCAGGATCTGTACTGCAGTTCGCGTCAGGACCACGGCCTGGACAAGGCGCTCGACCAGCAGCTCATCGTGATGTGCCGCGAGGCACTCGATTCCGGCACGCCGGTCAAGTTCTCGACCACCATCGCCAACGTCAACCGCACGGTCGGCACCATGCTCGGCCACGAGGTGACCAAAGCCTATGGCGGTCAGGGGCTTCCGGACGGCACCATCGACATCACGTTCGATGGTTCGGCGGGCAACAGTTTCGGCGCCTTCGTACCCAAGGGCATCACGCTGCGCGTCTATGGCGACGCCAACGACTATGTCGGCAAGGGCCTCTCGGGTGGCCGCGTGGTGGTCCGCCCGGCCGACAACGCGCCGGCCGACTATGTCGCCGAGGACAACATCATCGCCGGCAACGTCATCCTGTTCGGGGCGACCAGCGGCGAGATGTTCCTGCGCGGGCAGGTCGGGGAACGGTTCGCGGTCCGCAACTCCGGCGCCGTCGCCGTCGTCGAGGGTGTTGGCGACCACGGCTGTGAGTACATGACCGGCGGCAAGGTCGTCATCCTCGGGCCGACTGGACGCAACTTCGCGGCCGGCATGTCGGGCGGGATGGCGTTCGTCTACGACCCGACGGGCGCGCTCCCGGACAATCTCAACGCCGAGATGGTGGAACTCGACGTCCTCGACGACGAGAACGTCCAATGGCTCCACGGCATGCTGCAGGCCCACGTCGACGCCACCGATTCGGCCGTGGGACAACGCATCCTGAACAACTGGGAAGAAGAGTTGAAGCATTTCGTCAAGGTCATGCCGCGCGACTTCAAGCGCGTGCTGGCCGCAATCGCCGAGGCGGAACGCACCGGCGCGGACAAGAACGAGGCGATCATGGCGGCCGCAAGTGGCTGATCCGCGCGGTTTTCTCAAGTACACCCATCGCGAGCTTCCGCAGCGCCGCCCGGTGCCGTTGCGTCTGCGCGACTGGAAAGAGGTCTACGAGGACTTCTCGCACGAGACGTTGCAGACGCAGGCTGCCCGCTGTATGGACTGCGGGATCCCGTTCTGCCACAACGGTTGTCCGCTGGGAAACCTGATTCCCGAGTGGAACGACCTGGTCTACAGGGACCGCTGGCGCGACGCGATCGAGCGGCTGCACGCCACCAACAACTTCCCGGAGTTCACCGGGCGGCTGTGCCCGGCGCCGTGTGAGGCGTCGTGCGTGCTCGGCATCAACCAGGACGCCGTCACCATCAAGCAGGTCGAGGTCGAGATCATCGACAACGCCTTCGACGAGGGCTGGGTCGTCCCGCTGCCACCGGACCGGTTGACCGGCAAGAAGGTCGCCGTCGTCGGCTCCGGCCCGGCCGGGCTGGCCGCCGCCCAGCAGCTGACCCGGGCCGGTCACACCGTGACCGTGTTCGAGCGCGCCGACCGCATCGGCGGCCTGCTGCGCTACGGCATCCCCGAGTTCAAGATGGAGAAGCGCCACATCGACCGCCGGCTGGAGCAGATGGAGGCCGAAGGCACCCAGTTCCGCACCGGGGTGAACGTCGGCGTCGACATCTCGGTGGCGCAGCTGCGTTCGGAGTTCGACGCGGTGGTGCTGGCCGGCGGTGCGACCGCATGGCGCGATCTGCCGATCCCCGGCCGCGAACTCGACGGCATCCACCAGGCGATGGAGTTCCTGCCCTGGGCCAACCGTGTTCAGATGGGCGACCCGGTGACCGGCGACGACGGCGAGCCGCCGATCACCGCCAAGGGCAAGAAGGTCGTCATCATCGGCGGCGGCGACACCGGCGCGGACTGCCTCGGCACCTCGCACCGGCAGGGTGCGGCGAGTGTGCACCAGTTCGAGATCATGCCGCGCCCGCCGGAGACGCGCGCCGACAGCACGCCGTGGCCGACCTATCCGCTCATGTTCCGCGTCTCGTCGGCCCACGAAGAGGGCGGCGAGCGGGTGTACTCGGTGAACACCGAGGAGTTCTGCGGCGACGAGAACGGCCGCGTCACCTCGCTGAAGGTGCACGAGGTCGAGATGAGGGCCGGCAAGTTCGAGAAGATCGAGGGTTCGGACTTCGAGTTGGAGGCCGACCTGGTGTTGCTCGCGATGGGCTTCGTCGGACCGGAGAAGCAGGGCCTGCTGACCGACCTCAAGGTGGAGCTGACCGACCGCGGCAACGTGTCGCGTGACGACGACTACGCGACCTCGGTGCCCGGCGTGTTCGTGGCCGGCGACATGGGCCGCGGGCAGTCGCTGATCGTGTGGGCGATCGCCGAGGGGCGCGCGGCCGCCGCGGGCGTCGACCGGTACCTGATGGGCCAGAGCGCGCTGCCGGCCCCGATCAAGCCGACGGCGGTTCCGCAGCGCTGAGTCGACGGCCGGACACCCGGCGTTCGTCACTCCTGAACCACCAGCCACACCAGAAACTCGACGTCGATTCGTCGGCGCGCCTCACAGCGTTTGCCGGGGGAGCGAACTCTAATGACTTGATGTGGGTTTTGCGATATCGTGGCCCACGATCAGCAATTGAGTTACCGCAGGAGTGATCGACGTGTACATCAACCCGATTTCCCGGTCACGGGTGGGTCGAATCGCCTGGTCATTGTTCCGTCACCCCGTCAAGAGCCGTGAATTTCCCGCCAAGCAGGAACGGCTCATCACCGCTGCCGAACTGGTGCGCTTCGGCGTCTAGCTAAGCGGTGACCTGCCGGTCAGGCGGTCGACCCGTGCCGCCCCCGGATTTTGCCTGATCGTTATGCTTTCGTGACCGTCAGCCCGGAGTCCCTGATCGCCTCGGCGAGGGGTTCGAGGACCGCGGTGTCATAGGGCGGCGGCAGGTACACGATCGCCAGGTCGAGGCCCTCGGCCCCCAGCGCGGCCGCCTCGTCGATCACCTTCGCGTAATCGTGGTCCGCGCCGAGACGGACGTGCGCCGAGAGCATGATCTCCTTCGGGTCGCGTCCGATGTCCGCGCAGTGCGAGGCCAGGACGTCCCGCTTGCGCGCGAACTCCTCCGGCGGCCCGCCGACGAAGTTCCAGTGCTGCGCCCAGCGTGCCGTGATGCGCAGCGTGCGCTTCTCGCCGCTCCCTCCGATGCAGATCGGCGGGTGTGGCTGCTGGGGGCCCTTCGGCTCGTTACGGGCGTCCTTGAGCTGGTAATACGTCCCGTCGAAGCTCGTGGTCTCCTGGGACAGCAGCCCGGTGAGCACCTCGCAGGCCTCTTCGAAGCGGTCGAACCGCTCCTTGATCGAGCCCAGCTCGATCCCGTAGGCGCCGGACTCCTCCTCGTTCCACCCCGCGCCGATACCGAGCTCGAGCCGGCCGTTCGAGACGATGTCGAGCGCTGAGGCCATGTTGGCCAGGACCGCCGGATGACGGTAGTGGATGCCGGTGACCAGCACGCCGACCCGCAACCGCCGGGTGGCCTGGGCCAGCGCCGTCAGCGTGATCCAGCCCTCCAGGCAGGGGCCGGCCGAATCGGAGAAGATCGGATAGAAGTGGTCGAACGTCCAGCCCGACTCGTAGACGTCGATGTCGTCGGCTGCCTGCCAGATCGGCAGCATCTCGGCCCAGGTGGTGTTCTGCGGTGAGGTCTTGAAGGCGAATCGCACGTCCACCGACGCTAGTCCGGTTTTCTGGCAGTCGTGCGATGAGATTTCCGGTCCCCGCGAGTCGGTACGGACATGATCGACCTCAGCTCCGCCTGTCGGCGCACCGCCGACGTCGTCGCCCACGTGTCCGACGGGCTGCTCGATGCCGGCACGCCGTGCGACGGGATGCGGCTCGGTGAGCTCCTCGCGCACGTCGGCGATCTCTCGACGGCCTTCGCCGCCGCTGCGCGCAAGGACCTCGGCGAGTGGACCGACAACCCGCCCCGGCCCCGACCGCCCGACGACGACTGGCGCGCCGCCTACCCGCAGCGCCTGACCGAACTCGCCGACGCCTGGCGCTCGGCCGACGCGTGGACGGGGATGACCCGCGCCGGCGGGATCGACCTGCCCGGTGAGGTCGCCGGGATCGTCGCGCTGACCGAAGTCGTCATCCACGGCTGGGACGTCGCGGCGGCGAGCGGCCAGGTCTACGACTGCGACCCGGCCACCGCGCAGGTGTGCCTCGAGTACCTCGGCCAATTCGATCCGGCAGGTACGGAAGGCATGTTCGGCCCGGCCGTGCCGGTGCCCGACGACGCGCCGGCGATCGACCGCATTGTGGGGCTCAGCGGCCGCGATCCCCGGTGGCGTCCGCGCTGAGGGCACACTGGGGACATGGACCCCGTGACCGCGCTGCGCCAGATCGCGTACTACAAGGACCGGGCTCGCGAGGACTCCCGACGGGTGATGGCCTACCGCAACGCCGCCGACGTCGTGGAGCGGCTCACCGAAGCCGAACGCGACCGCCACGGCGCCGCCGACTCGTGGCAGTCGCTGCCGGGTATCGGGCCCAAGACGGCGAAGGTGATCGCGCAGGCGTGGGCCGGCCGCGAACCCGACGTGCTCGTCGAATTACGGGACAACGCAGTCGATCTCGGCGGCGGTGAGATCCGCGCGGCGCTCAAGGGGGACCTGCATGTGCACTCGAACTGGTCGGACGGGTCGGCGCCGATCGAGGAGATGATGGCTGCCGCCCGTGACCTCGGGCACGAATACTGCGTGCTGACCGACCACTCGCCGCGGCTGACCATCGCCAACGGTCTGTCCCCGGACCGGTTGCGCAGACAACTCGACGTGATCGATGGACTGCGTGAAACCGTTGCGCCCCTGCGCATCCTGACCGGCATCGAAGTGGACATCCTCGAGGACGGGTCCCTCGACCAGGAGGAGGAGCTGCTCGAGCGCCTCGACGTGGTGGTGGCCAGCGTGCACTCGAAGCTGGCCATGGACGCGCCGGCGATGACGCGGCGCATGCTCAAGGCCGTCGCCAACCCGCACACCGACGTGCTCGGCCACTGCACCGGGCGACTGGTCACCGGTAACCGCGGTATCCGGCCGGAGTCGAAGTTCGACGCCGAGAAGGTGTTCACCGCGTGCCGTGACAACGGCACCGCCGTCGAGATCAACTCCCGGCCCGAGCGGCGCGATCCGCCCACCCGGTTGCTGAACCTCGCGCTCGAAATCGGTTGCGTCTTCGCCATCGACACCGATTCCCATGCTCCGGGCCAATTGGACTTTCTCGGCTACGGCGCACAGCGGGCACTCGACGCCGGGGTGCCGGTCGAGCGGATCGTCAACACCTGGCCGGCCGACGAACTGCTGGCCTGGACGACGTCCTGAAATCTCACATGGCGGTCCGCCGCGTTTAGGCACCGCTGCGGCAGGGAAAGGCGGGGGGACGCGTGACGAGGGGCCGTTTCGGCGCGCCCGGTCACCGACCAAGCTGACGAAGGGGACCCCATGTCGCAGGACCGCGGAGCCAAAGAGACCATCAAGAGCGTCGTCAAAGACGCCAAGGACAAGGTCAAGGAAGCCGCCGAGCGGATGCAGCAGCACAGCCCGAGCTACATCCCGGGCGCACCCGGACCGGAGAAGCCGTCGTTCGACGAGCCGACCGCGCCGCGGGAACCGCTGCCCCCGAAACCCGATCAGGGTGGGCCCGACTTGCGCACGGCCACCGGCCTTTCCGTCGGCGGTGGGCAGACCGCTCGAGGTCAGCAGGGCGAGTACCTGACCACCGCGCAGGGCGCCCGGCTGTACGACACCGACCACTCCCTCAAGGCGGGTGAACGCGGGCCGACGCTGCTGCAGGATCACCACCTGCGCGAGAAGATCATGCATTTCGACCACGAGCGCATCCCGGAGCGTGCGGTGCACGCCCGCGGCGCCGCGGCCCACGGCGTGTTCCGCGGTAACGGCGCCGCCGAGAAGATCTGCAAGGCGGGCTTCCTGAAGTCCGGCGCCGAAACCGACGTGTTCGTCCGCTTCTCGACGGTGCTCGGTTCCCGCGGATCGGCCGACACCGTCCGCGACACCCGCGGATTCGCCACCAAGTTCTACACCGACGAGGGCACCTTCGACCTCGTCGGCAACAACATCCCGGTGTTCTTCATCCAGGACGGCATCAAGTTCCCCGACGTCGTGCACGCCGCCAAACCGCATCCGGACCGGGAGATCCCGCAGGCCCAGAGTGCGCACGACACGTTCTGGGACTTCGTGTCGCTGCACACCGAAGCGTCCGCGCACACCATGTGGAACATGTCCGACCGCGGCATCCCGCGCTCCTACCGGATGATGGAGGGATTCGGCGTCCACACCTTCCGGCTGACCGCGCCGGACGGGTCGACGTCGCTGGTGAAGTTCCACTGGAAGCCGCGACTGGGTGTGCACTCCCTGGTGTGGGAAGAGGCGCAGATCGCCGCGGGAATGGACCCGGACCTGCACCGCCGGGATCTGGCGGACGCCATCGAGAAGGGCGCGTACCCCGAATGGGATCTCGGCGTGCAGGTGATGCCCGATACGCCGGATCAGATGTTCGAGGGGATCGACCTGCTCGACCCTACGAAGATCGTGCCCGAGGAACTGGCCCCGGTGCAGGTGATCGGCACCATGCAACTGAACCGCAACCCCACCAACTTCTTCGCCGAGACCGAACAGGTGGCGTTCCACCCCGGCCATCTGGCGCCCGGCATCGACGTCACCGACGATCCGCTCCTGCAGGCGCGGTTGTTCTCCTACCTGGACACGCAGCTGACCCGGTTGGGCGGACCGAACTTCGGTCAGATCCCGATCAACCGTCCGCACGCCCCGGTCAACGACATGCTGCGTGACGGCTTCCACCAGCACGGCGTGCACCCGGGTGTCGCGCCGTACCGGCCGAACTCGCTCGACGGCGGATGCCCGTTCCTCGCGGGTGCGGACAACGCCGCGTTCATCGAGGCGCCCGCCGTGGTCGCCGAGTCGACGAAAGTCCGTGCGGCGCCGGCCTCCTACGACGACCACTTCTCGCAGGTGGCGATGTTCTACCGCAGCCTGAGCCCGGTGGAGCAGGCCCACGTCGCGGAGGCGTACACCTTCGAGCTGGGCAAGTGCTACGAGCAGACGGTCAAGGAACGCCAGCTCGCGGTGCTGGCCAACATCGACGCCGATTTGTGCGCGACGGTCGCCGCTGGCCTGGGTCTGGAACCGCCCGCGCCCACGGCCGCCCCGGTCGAACCGTCGGTGCTCAGCCCGGCGGTGTCGCAGATCGGTCAGCGCTGGCCGGTGGACGGGCGTCTCGTCGGCATCCTCACCGGGCCGGATTCCGACATCGGCGACGTGGCGGCGGTGGTCGACGCCCTGGGGGCGGCGAAGTTGGTGCCGCTGGTGATCGCCGCGCACGGCGGCACCCTCGATCACGAGGGTGGCAGCGTTCCGATCTCGCGTACGTACACGACGGCGCGGTCGATCGAGTTCGACGGCCTCGTTCTCGCGGGATCGCCCACCACGGTGCAGGCGAAGATCCTCGTCGACGAGGCGTTCCGGCACTTCAAGGCGCTGGGCGTGCTGCCGCAGGGAACCGATCTGCTCGCCTCGGCGGGCGTCGGCGCCGACGCCGAGGGTGTGCTCAGCGCATCGGACGCCGCCGGGCTGGCGGCATCGCTGATCGAGAGCCTCGGGGAGCACCGGGTGTGGGGGCGCGCCGTCCCCGCGTGACGGCGGTCAGTCCGGCAGGTGCGGCATCTCCAGGCCGGGGTCGCGCCCGAGGAGCACACCGCGGGTGACGGCGAGATTGCCGTAGCGGGTGCGCACCTCGTCGACGGCGGCGTCGAGGGCCCCGGTGTCAGTGTGGGAGCCGGCCCCGCGCTCGAACGGCAACTCGAGTTGCTGGGCGCCGTCGCGGTCGATGTTGGACACCGCGAACCCGATCAGCGTCAGGCCGCGCTCGGCGATCAGCGGGGCCGCCGCGGCGACCAGTTCGCGGGCGGCGGCCAGGACGGCTTCGGTCGATGCGGTAGCGCGCGGCATGGTGTGCGAGCGGGTGACCCGGCTGAAGTCGTCGAAGCGCAGCCGCAGCACGACGGTGCGGCCGGTGCGGCCGGCGTTGCGCATCCGGCGGGTGATGCGGTCGGTCAGGTTGACCACCACGGCGTCCACCTCCGCGTCCGACATCGTGTTGCCGCGGCGGCCCAGCGCCCGCTGCGCTCCCACCGAACGGCGTCGGACCCCGGTGACCACGCGGCGGCGGTCGATGTTGTGCGACAGCGCGTACAGCTGCCGGCCCATCGCGCCGCCGACCATCGCGCTCAGCGTCGTCTCGCCGAGTTCGGCGACGTCGGCGACGGTCTCGATGCCGTGCGCGCGCAGTTTCGCGGCGGTCTTCTCGCCGACGCCCCACAGCCGCCGCACCGGAAGCGGATGAAGGAACGCCAGCTCGCGGTCCGGTGGCACCAGCAGCAGCCCGTCGGGCTTGCCCTCCTGGCTGGCGACCTTGGCCAGGAACTTCGTCCGCGCGATCCCGACGGTGATCGGCAGACCGACCTCCTCGCGGACCCTGGCCCGCAGCCGCGCGCCGATCTGCACCGGCGTGCCGGACACCCGGCCCAGACCGGAGACGTCGAGGAACGCCTCGTCGACCGAGAGGGGTTCGACGATCGGGGTGGTGTCGCGGAAGACCTCGAACACGTCGGCGCTGGCCTTGGAGTAGGCGGCCATGCGCGGTGGCACGACGATCGCCGCTGGGCACAGCCGCCGGGCCTGGTGGCCGCCCATCGCGGTGCGCACGCCGTAGGCCTTGGCCTCGTAGCTGGCCGCCAGCACGACACCGCCACCGACGATGACGGGCCTGCCGCGCAGCGCCGGATCGTCGCGCTGCTCGACCGAGGCGTAGAACGAGTCCAGGTCAGCGTGCAGGATGCTCGCCTGCACCTGACCGCGAACCTGAGCCGACACGAACATATGTTCGCATGGCGGTCCGACGTGTCAGCGGCATTCTCCGTACACCGAGCACGTCCACACGTGCACGAGCGAGTCGAGCACCCGGTCGGACGGGATGCCGGGCGTCTCGGCCGCGAACGCCGCGAGCAGGGTGCGCTCGTTCATCAGGTTGAGCGCCGTGGCGAGGTCGTGGGCGGGCAGCGTCTCCGGGGCGGCGCCGCGCCTGCGCTCGGCCTCGATGGTCGCCGCGGTGAAGTCGATCCACTTCTGCATGAACTTCGCGAAGACGTCGCGCACCTCGGCGTTGTCCGAACCGGACGCCGCGACGGTCACGCCGCGGTGGGCGCCGAAGGTGTCGAAGAACACCTTGATACCCGGCCGCCACACATCCTCCGACGTCACGGCCGAGGCGGCCTGCTCGAGCGCGGTATCGGCCTCCCTGATGACCCGCGCCCACAGCGTGAGCAGCACCGCTTCCTTGGAGCCGAAGTAGAAGTAGAAGGTCGGGCGGGAGATGCCCGCGCCCTTGGCCAGGTCGTCGACGGAGATCTCGGCGAACGGGCGGGCCTCGAGCAGCTGTTCGGCGGTCGCCAGGATGGCCTGTTCACGGTCGTCGCCCGAGGGGCGGGCCGACCGGCGGCCGCGCGGTGCGCGGGCCTGGCTGGCGGTGGTCATACCGCGACTTTACACCGCGTCGAAATTCTCAACACACTGTTGACGATGTCGACGGCGTGTTGATAGCTTGACAGCATGACCGAATTTGTCGACGTCGTCATCATCGGAGCCGGGATCTCCGGCATCAGCGCCGCATGGCATCTGCAGGGCCAGAATCCCGACAAGACCTATGCGATCCTCGAGCGTCGCGACAAGCTCGGCGGCACCTGGGATCTGTTCAAGTACCCGGGCATCCGGTCGGACTCCGACATGTACACCCTCGGGTTCCACTTCAAGCCGTGGGCGACCGACCAGAGCATCGCCGACGGCCGCTCGATCTGGAACTACCTCAACGATGCCGCCACCGAGAACGGCATCGACAAGCACATCCGGTACGGCCACAAGGTCGTCGCCGCGAACTGGTCCGACGCGGACAACCGCTGGGAGCTCACCGTCGAGCGCGACGGTGAACGGATCCAACTCAACGCCGGCTTCCTCTGGGCGTGCAGCGGCTACTACAACTACGACGAGGGCTACTCGCCCGACTTCCCCGGCGCCGACGACTTCGCCGGCACGATCGTGCACCCGCAGCACTGGCCGGAAGACCTCGACTACCAGGGCAAGAACATCGTCGTGATCGGCAGCGGCGCCACCGCGATCACGCTCATCCCGGCGCTGATCGACACCGGCGCCGGCCACGTCACCATGCTGCAGCGCACGCCGACCTACATCGGTTCGCTGCCCGACAAGGACTCGTTCGCCGCGCGCGCCTACCAATTGCTCCCCGAGAAGCCCGCGTACACCGCCGTGCGGTGGAAGGCCATCCTCCAGGCCATGTCGCAGTACCAGATGGCCCGCATCTTCCCGAACTTCTTCCGCAAACTGTTGCGGAAGATGGCCGAACGGCGTCTGCCGGAGGGCTACGACTACGACAGGCACTTCGCACCCGACTACCGGCCGTGGGATCAGCGTGTCTGCCTGGCCCCCAACGGCGACATCTTCAAGGCGATCCGCAAGGGCAAGGCCGACGTCGTCACCGACGCGATCGAGCGGTTCACCGCCGACGGCATCCTGCTGAAGTCCGGCGAGCGCATCGAGGCCGACATCATCATCACCGCAACCGGTTTGAACGTGCAGTTCTTCGGCGGCGCCGAGGTGCTGCGCAACGGCGAGACGATGGACCTCGCCGAGACGGTGGCCTACAAGGGCATGATGCTCTCCGGCATCCCGAACATGGCGTTCACCTTCGGCTACACCAACGCCTCGTGGACGCTCAAGGCCGACCTCACCTCGGAGTACGTCAGCCGGCTGCTGTCCTACATGGACGACAAGGGTTTCAACACCGTCGAACCGCGCGATCCCGGCGCCGACGTCGAACGCCTGCCGTTCGTCGACCTGACCTCGGGTTACATCAAGCGCGCCCTCGACCGGCTGCCGAAGTCGGGCGGCAAGGCGCCCTGGCGGCTGAAGCAGAACTACCTGATCGACCTGCGGGTCATCCGCAACGGCAAGATCGACGACGACACGCTGCAGTTCTCCAAGCACCGTGCGCCCGAGGCGGTTTCGGTGTAGTCCGTTGCGCTCACCGCAACCGACCACACCGAGACCGCGTCAGCGGGTGACCACCACGATGCCGTCGTCGTCGCTGTAGGCGACATCGCCCGGCGTGAACGTCACGCCGCCGAATTCGACGGGCACATCCCGTTCGCCCGCACCGGTTTTCGTGCTCTTGCGGGGGTTGGTGCCCAGCGCCTTGATGCCGATGTCGAGGGTCCGCAGCGTCGACGCGTCCCGCACGGCGCCGTTGATGATCAGCCCGCTCCACCCGTTGTCGCGGCCCAACGCGGCGATCACGTCGCCGACCAGTGCGGTGTGCACCGAACCGTCGCCGTCGATCACCAGCACCCCGCCGTCACCGGGCTCGGACAGCACCGACTTGAGCAGCGCGTTGTCCTGGAAGCACCGCACGGTGGTGATCCGTCCGGCGAAGTCGGACCGCCCGCCGAACTGGCGCAGTTGCAGATCGCAGCTGCGGACGTCGGGTCCGATGTCGTCGACGAGGTCGGCGGTGGCGCGCGGTTCGATGATCACCGGTCGATGCTAGCGACGACCACGTCGTGCAGATACCGGGCCAGTCCCGGCTCGCGGTCGTCGTAGTGGCGCGTGAAGCGCTCGTCGGCCAGGTACATCTGCACCAGGCCCAGCTGCATCGCGTCGTCGCAGTCGTAGAACCGCTCGATCGAGGCGCGGTGGCGCGCGGCGAGCCGATCCGCCTCCGGGCTGCCCGGCGCGACACCGTCGCGTTTCGCCGCGACCAGATCGGTCAGCAGCGCCTCACCCTCGTCGCGGACCTCGATCCAGTCCTGTCTGCTCATCCGGGCGGTGCGCTGCTGCGACTGGCGCCAGGCCTCGGTGTCGCCCCAGCGCTGCTGCGCCTCGGCGGCGTGTTCGTCGGTGTGCACGACGCTGCCGAAGATCTCGACCTGTTCCTGCGCGGTCAGCTGTACGCCCTCGCGGTGTGCGTTCATCAGTTCCTCCACTGCCTTGATGGTGTGCCGGATGCGGTCGGCGTGCTCGTGCAGCAGCTCGAGTTGGTGTTCGAGACGCGCGAGGACGTCGGCGCGCGGATCGTCGAGCAGGGTGCGGATCTCGTCGAGTGGCAGGCCCACCGACCGGTACACCAGCACCAGGTGCAGTCGCTCGACGTCGGCGTCGGTGTACCCGCGGTACCCGGCTGCGGTGCGGACGCTGGGGACCACGAGGCCGATGTGGTCGTAGTGGTGCAGGGTGCGCACCGAGACACCGGTGAGCGCGGCGACCGTACCGACCGTGCTGGCTGCTGCGTCGTCCATGACAACGACTATCGACCCTGACGTGGCGTCAGGGTCAAGAGGAGATCAGCGGCGCCGGGAGACGAGGACGGCGAGCAGGGCGAGGACGGCCGCGGCCACCGCCGCGGCCAGTGGGAGGCGGGACTGGTCAGGTCCGGTGACGGCGACGGGGGCGGGCCCGGTCACCGGGTTGGCGGCGGTCGCGACCGCGGCCTTCGCCTGAGCCGCGGCCTCCTCGGCGGCGGCGGTCAGATCGCCGTCGGTGCTGACGAGGTCCGCGGGCGACGGGGGCGGCTGCTTCTTGGGAGGTGCGGTGTTCTTGGCAGGAGCCTTCTTGACCGCCTTGGCAGGCGCCTTCTTCGCGGGTGCCTTCTTGGCGGGTGCCTTCTTCGCCGCCGCCTTCTTGGCGGGGACTTTCTTGGCCGGTGTCTTCTTCACCGGAGGCGCGGTCTCCGCGGCCGGCGGCGTGGGCTCGGCGGGAGTGTCGGCCGGCTCGTCGGACCCATCCTGGCGGTCTGCCATCGACGCTGCTCCTTCGCGGTATCCGGGTTCGGCGACAGTGGCTCCATCATGCCAGGCGCGCGGCCGGCTCATCCGGTGACGGCCAGCGCGGCCGCCAGGGTCAACGCGACCGTCATGCCGCCCAGTTCCAGCAGCGACCTCGTCCGCGACAGACCGGCACTGGCGCGGTGGGCCCGCGCGGCCGGGAGCCAGCGGCTCCGGTTGCGCCACGCCAACGCCGTCAGCCCCACCGTCACCAGGAGCTTCGCCGTCAGGATCCGGCCGTAGCCGGTGGCGACGAGGTCCGCGGGGGAGCCGACGACGGCCAGCGCCCCGGCCACACCGGCCAGCACCAGCGCACCGACACACACCAACGCCAGCGCCGAGAACCGCGGCAGCACCCGCGCCCACTGGCCGCGGTGGGCCACCGTCACCAGCAGGCCCACCAGAGCGCCGCACCACAGGCCGGCCGCCACCGTGTGCACCGCGACGGCCAATCCGCCCAGCGGATTCTCCGCGAGGTGCCCGGCCAGGGTCCGCGCCGCCAGCCCGGCTGCGGCGATCCCCGTCGCCGCGACGGCCACGGCGCCCGTGCGGGGCGCCGCCACCGCCACCGCGCAGACGGCCGCGGCGGCGACCGCGCTGATGAACCCGGACCGTCCGGCCGCGGTGTGGGTGACGAACTCGAGGTAGGTCTGCACTCCGACGGTCCCGGCCGGCAGGGCCGCGGCCTGCGCGCTCGCCACGACCAACCGCACGAGTTCGGTGAACAGCCACACCGCCGCGCTCGCCGCCAGCGGTACCGCCGCCCACCGGGACAGCTCGTCGCGGTACCGGCCGGTGTCGAGCAGTGGCACCACCGCGAGTCCGAGCGTGACGGTCGCGGCGCAGTCCGCCGCGGCGCGGGCGGCGGTCAGGCTCAGCGAGTTCTGCGGCCGGCCCAGCGCCCACGCCGCCACCGACGCCACCGCGACGACCCCGACGCCGCCGACCACCGTGCGCCAGTGCGGCGGATTCACGTACGGCGTCGCGCCGCCCAGAGGGCGGCCGCGCCCACCGCCACGCAGGCGCCCACGATGAAGGGCCACACCGGCGGATCCTGCGCCGGCGCGGCGGGCGCCGTGGGCGCCGCGGCCGACGGCCCCGGCGTCCCGGTCCCGCTGACGGTGAGCTCGAACGTCCACGACCCCGTGACGACGTGACCGTCGGCGGAGGTCGCGCGGTAGTTGACGGTGTAGGTGCCCGAGGGGCCAAGCGGCCGCAGGTCCACCGATACGACGGTGTCCTGCACCTGCGGTGCGCCCGTCGACCAGAGGTTGCCGTCCGGGCCGACGACGGTCATCGCGGCGAACGCCGGCTGCATGGGCTCGTTGAACGTGGCGCTCACCCGTGCGGGCGCCTGGGCCGGCGCCGCGCCGTCGGCGGGATCGGTGGCGATGACGGTGGCATGGGCGGAGGCCACGCCCGCGAGGGAGAGGGCGACGAGGACCACCGCCACCATCGCGGCGGCCGACCGGCGCGCAAGGGCTCGCATACGACGTCAGGCCACGCCGAGACGGGCCATCAGATCGGCGTCGATCCCGTCGAGCTGTTCGGCGATCGCGGCGTGGGCGGCCCGCCGGCGCGCGGTCGGCATGTTCTCGGCGGCGGCGACGGCCGCGGACAGGTCGCCGAGACGCTCGTTGATCGCGGTGACGAACTGCTTGGTCTCGCCGTCCTTCGGCTTCTTCTGGGCGACCAGGCGCACCGACTGCTCCGCGCCGGCGATGCGCGCGGACAGCTCACCGCCGTGTCCGGAGAACTGGCCGAGCTGGCTCAGCGGCACCCCGAGCCGCTCGGCGCGGCGTTCGTCGGCGAAGCCGCGGGCCGCCACCGACGCCCGGTAGACCACCGGCACCGCGATGGGCGCGAGCAGCCGGGCGACGGTCAACGTGCGACGGATCCGGCCGGGGGAGAGGAGCTTGCCCTCCCTGGCCGCCCGCAGTTGCGTCTCAGCAACCTTGAGCGCGGTCCGGTCACTTTCCCGTTGGGCACGCAGCTGGGCCTTGAGCGCCCGGGTCTCGGCCTTCGCCTGGGACTTGTAGCGACGGGCCTCGTTCTTGGCCGAGAGCCTGGCCTCCAGCTTCGCCTTGGCCTTGATCGCGCGGGCCTCGGCTCGGCGGGTAGCGCGGCTTTTGCGTCGCTTGAACAAACCCATACCCCGCAGCCCTCCGGTCCTCGGTACCCCAGCCGCGACATGCGGCCGCATCGGTGCAGTCCAACCCTAGCGGTCGGGTGCGCCCCGGCCACGGCCGCGCCCTGCCACGGTGAGCCGATTCATCTCAGTAGCAAACGCGAGACCGTAATTGTGCGAGAATCGTCACAACGGTATGGAAACTCCGGCCTGACCGGGTTCGAGGGGCGGTGACCAGGTGGGATCGCGGGTACGCGTCGCCGCGTCGGCCTGCCTGGTGGCGGCCGGCCTGTCTTTCGCGGGCCTGGGCGGGGCGATGGCCCTGGCGGAGCCCGAAGACGGCGGGCCCGTGTCGGTGGGCGCGGGCACCGTGGCCGATCCGGCCGTCGACCGTGATCCGGAACCGGACGCCGGTGACGGCACCGAAGCCCCTGAGTCCGAACCGGGTTCGACCGCCGAGCCGAGTGGCGGACAGTCGGAGAGCCCGTCGGATCCGACGGACACCGAGCAGTCGGGCACACCGACCACCAAGTCGACGACGAGCCCGACAAGCACCTCCCCGTCGTCGACCACGCCCACGACCACGTCGTCCTCCTCGCCGGCCTCCGCGCCAGGGGACACCGGCAGTGACCACGACGGCCCCGAGGGGATGCCGCCGAAGATGGACGAACCCGGTCCGGTGGCGCCGAGCGTCGTCGACGCGGCGCCCGGTCTGCCGGTGGTGGTGCCGATGGCGCCGATCGCGGTCCCGGTGCTCGTCGTCCCCCCCATCGGGCTGCCGCCGGTGGTGGGGCTGGGCGCCGCGGGTCCGGGGGGCGGCGGTGGCGCCGGAGCCGGAGCAGGAGCAGGTGCGGCCGCACCCCGCGCCCCGGCGCCTGTGTCATAAACACAAATC
>NZ_LQIU01000019.1 GCF_001499995.1 Mycobacterium sp. IS-1496 | reverse complement strand
CGCACCCGCGCCCAAGACCGGGCCCGCCGCATCGAAGCCGAACGCAAACTCAACGACGACCTCGTCGCCGAACGCAATAAACCCCCGCCCTTCTGACGCCCGGGTTCACTCGGAGAGCTGGAACTCCACCATCGCCGTGACGGTATCGACGGCCTCACTCAACGCGGTCAGCCGGGCGGACACCGAGGGCGCCGACAGCACCGCATAGCGGTCGGCCTGCCCCATCGGCACGCGGGCCGCCAAACCGTACAAGCGCTTCGCGACGTCGGACTCCTCGGGCCCGAGCACGGCCGAGCGGCCGCCGAACTCCGAACCCTTTGCCGCGGCGACGCGTTCGTACAGCGCGACGATGCGGTCCTCGACGTCGAAAACCGCCGCGGAGTCGATCGAGCCGGGTTCGTCGTCCCACACCTCGATGTCGGCCCGCGGATACGGCGCATCGTCCAGCCACTGAGTCACCCGGATCCGTTCGCCCATAACGCATTTGAGCCGGAACTGCGCGACACCCAGATCGGCGTACTCGACGATGCGGGCCAGCGCCCCCACGTTGCTGCGGCGATCACCGCCACCGACCTCGCGCCCCGCCTCGATCAGCACCACACCGAACGCGGGATCGGTCATCGCGAGACAGTCCTGCACCAGCGCGACATACCGCGGCTCGAAGATCCGCAGGGGCAGTTCCTCACCGGGCAGCATCGCCACCTCGAGCGGGAACATCGGCGTCACGGTCATCGGCTCAGTTGAAGCCGCCCCCGACGACCGCGTCCTTGACGAGCACCGCCGGATCGGCGAACGTGCACATCGCGCTGGCCATCGTGATCCACAGTTCCGGGTTGAGCGCGACGAGCTCGTTCTGCTCGCCGATCGCCTCGATCACCTGACGCTGCGTCGCCGAATCCATCCCGACGTAGTCGCCGCAGGTGGTGTCCACCAGACCGGCCGGCGGCGCACCGGGCGGCCGCGGGGCACTCGACGTCGGATCGGGCACCCGAGCCCTGGTGGTCGGCGACGTGCTCGTCGTCGGGGTGCTCATCCCGGTCTGGTCGGGATCGGCCATCGGCGTCCCGGTCGTGACATTGCTACAGCCGGCGGCGGTGAGCGCGCCGACCACGCAAGCCGTCAGCACCCATCGCCGCGCCGTCATCTGACCAGCCTATAGCTCCAGTTCGGAGACCAGGGCGTCAACGACCGCACGTAAGTCACCGTCATGCTCCTCGGCCACCCGCCGCTGCCGCTGATAACTGGCGCCGTTGCGGTAGATCTGGGCCACCCCGGCGAGTTCGTCGGCGCAGCCCAGCGATCGCGCCACCGGTTCCAGGTGAGTCAGCAGATCGTCGAGATCCTCGGTGACCAGCCGCTCGTTGCTGTCCGCGTCGAGGATGATCTCCGCATCGAGCCCGTACCGCGCGGCCCGCCACTTGTTCTCCTGCACATGCCACGGCGGCATGACCGGCAACTGCTCCCCCGCATCCAGCCTGCGGTCGAGATCGACGACCAGGCAGTGCGTCAGCGCCACGAGCGAACCGAGTTCGGCGATGTTGGACACCCCGTCGAACACGCGGATCTCCACGGTCCCCAGGTGGGGGGAGGGCCGGATGTCCCACCTGATCTCGTTCATGTGGTCGATGATCCCGGTCTTCTTCTGGTCGTGGACGAACCGTTCGAACTCCGGCCACGACTGGAACTGGAAGGGCAGGCCGGCGGTCGGCAACTGCTGGAACATCATCGCCCGGTTACTGGCGTATCCGGTGTCCGCGCCGTCCCAGTACGGCGACGACGCCGATAAGGCCAGCAGGTGCGGGTACTGGTTGAGCAACGACGAGATGATCGGCATGACCTTGTGCGCCGACGAGATCCCGACGTGCACATGCACACCCCAGATCAGCATCTGCCTGCCCCACCACTGCGTGCGCTTGATCAACTCGGCGTAGCGTGGCGCGTCGGTCAACTGCTGCCTCGACCAGTCGGCGAACGGGTGTGTGCCTGCGCAGAACAACTCCATGCCGCGGTCGCGCACGATCCGCCGCACGGTCTGCAGGGTGTTGCGCAGATCCTCCATCGCCTCACCGGTGTTCTCGCAGATCCCGGTGACGACTTCGACGGTGTTGCGCAGCAACTCCTTGTGCACGTGCGGAGTCTCGCCGATCTCGGCGATGACGGTGGCCGCCTCGTTGCTCAGATCTCGGGTGTGGGCGTCGACGAGCGCGAACTCCCACTCCACGCCGACGGTGGGCCGGGGTGACCCGGCGAAGTCGATACGACTACTCGGCGGGACGGATAACACCGCACGCCACCCGCCCACCGGCGTCACCGGTGGCCATGGTCGCCTGATCCGGTCCCGGGGTTCCGTTGACCTGGTTGTAGCGCTCCGGCGGGATGTTGGCGAAGTTGTCGGACTTCTCGTGGATGATGATCGCGGTGCCCTCACCGGAGGTGAGGTCCTCGGCGGTGAACGCGTCGGTGGTGGTCATGACCTTCGCCGAACCGTCCTCGCGCACCTGCAGGGACGTGAGGTCGCCGCTGGCCGGGTGCCCGGTCTTGCCCTCGGTCTGGAAGTGTCCGCCCGCGGAGTTGAAGTTGCCCGGCGCGCCGCCGCTGGGCGCCACCGAGTTGGGCTCACACTTACCGACCTGGTGGACGTGCATGCCGTGGAAGCCCGGTTCCAGCTGCCCGGCGGCGACGGTCTGGACGGTCACGGTGGCGAAGCCGCCGCTGAAGTCGAACTCGGCCTTCGCGACCGTGGTGCCGTCGGGGCTGCGCAGGTCGGCGGTCAGCTTCTGGCCGCCTTCGGCCTGGCCTCCCGAACCGCCACCGCCACCTTCTTCTTCGCCCGGCGCCGCCGACGGCGACGGCGAACCGGTCCACACCGGCGGCGTGGTGCCCGGCTCACTGGACACCGGTTCGTTCGGACTGCACGCACTCAGCGCGAGCGCGGGAACGGCGAACATGGCGGCGACGGCGGCGGATTTGAGACCGGGCTTGAGCATGGTCAAGAGCCTAACCGGTGACCGCCACGATGACGCCTGGTGGTTGTTCTGTCAGCTCGGGGACCCGCGGTTCGACCGGCGCCTCGAGCAGTCGGCCCACCTCGTCGGCGGCCTCCTGCTCGCCCTCGCCGAAGTACACGGTCGTCCCGGTGACGCCCTCGAGCGTCAGGTTGCCCGTCTCGGTGACGTTCCAGCCCTCGTCACGCAACCGGGTCGCCACACCCTCGGCGGCGCCTGCCACATCGGAGATGTTGAAGACCCGCACCTCGGGACGGGCGCCGGCCTCAGGCGCGGGTTCGGGCGACGGGGTGGCGGTCGTCGTGGTGGCGACGGTCGCCTCGTCGGCCGACGAGTCATCGGATCCCAGCGCCTGCAATCCCACCAGAAGGAAGACGATGCCGAGGAAGAGCAGCACCATGACGATGGCGCGCAGAGGCAGTCCGGAGGATTCTCGCTGGTTCATCACGCCCCACTGTAGCTAGCGGGCGGTCGCGCCCCGCACGACGCGCGGTATCAGGTGACCTCGAAGCCCAGCCGGCGCGCGGCCCGCGCCTTCTGCCGGCTCGCCCGCAGCCGACGCAGACGTTTGACCAACATCGGATCCGCCGCCAGCGCCTCCGGCCGGTCGACGAGCGCGTTGAGCACCTGGTAGTAGCGGGTGGCCGACATCGAGAACAGTTCTTTGATGGCGTCTTCTTTGCTGCCCGCGTATTTCCACCACTGGCGCTCGAACGCCAAGATGTCGAATTCGCGCCTGGTCAGTCCTGCAGGCAGATCAGAGTCGTCGCCGGATTGCTCAGTCTGCGCCATGGCGCCGTCCATATTGCTCCTCGGACCCTCCGACATTCGAAATAACATCCATGTGGTTCGGCGCTCATTCAATCACGGCCGCAAGAGTTGAGGCGTCACCGATGCGGGCGAGTCGGCTCACTTAAGCTGCTCGTCGTGGCAGTCGTTCCGATCCGCATCGTGGGAGATCCCGTCCTGCGCACCGAGACCACCCCGATCCCCGTCGGCGAGGACGGTTCCCTTCCCGCCGATGTGGCCGATCTCATCCGCGACCTCTACCAGACGATGGACGCCGCCAACGGTGTCGGCTTGGCCGCCAACCAGATCGGCGTCTCCAAGCGGGTGTTCGTCTACGACTGCCCCGATTCGCGCGGTCGTGGGAGCCGGCGGCGCGGGGTCGTCGTCAACCCGGTGCTGGAGACCTCTGAAGTGCCCGAGACCATGCCCGATCCCGATGACGACGAAGAGGGCTGCCTGTCGGTACCCGGTGAGCAGTTCCCCACCGGCCGCGCCGACTGGGCCCGGGTGACGGGCCTGGACGCCGACGGCACCCCGGTCACCATCGAGGGCACCGGACTGTTCGCGCGGATGCTGCAGCACGAGACGGGACACCTCGACGGCTTCCTCTATCTCGACCGCCTGGTCGGCAGGCACGCCCGCGCGGCGAAGCGCACGGTCAAGCACAACGGCTGGGGGGTGCCCGGGCTGAGCTGGATGCCGGGCGAGGATCCCGACCCGTTCGGCCACTGACTCCCGTGCCCGAGCTGCCCCGCCCCGGCACCCGGGTGAGCCTGCGCTACCGGCTTCCCGCCGGTTCGGTCCCGCCGCTCAACGACGTCGTCGGTCACCTGCTCGACCGTGACCCGGTGGTCCGCGTCCGCACGAAAGCCGGTGACCACGTCGAGATCTCCCCGGCCGACGTGGTCACGGTGCGGGTGCTCACCGATGTCCCCGTCAAGGCGTCGCAGATCCGCGCCGTCGAGCACGCGGCCGCGCTGGCGTGGCCGGGCCTGCACCGGGAATGGGTGGACGGCTGGCTGCTGCGGGCCTCCGACGGATACACCCATCGCGGCAATTCCGCTGTGCCACTTGACATCAACGCCAACGCGGCGACCGTGCCCGCGATCAGGGACTGGTACGCCGAGCGCGGCCTCACCCCATGGCTGGCAGTGCCCGACCGGTTGGTACGGCTGCCGCGGGATCTCGCCGAGGCCGACATCCACCTGGAGAGCATCGTGATGGTGCGCACCCTCAGTGACGGGACGGCGCCGGCCATCCCGATCACCTCACGGCCCGATGCCGCCTGGCTGGCCGTCTACGAACGCGATGTGCCCGCCGAGGTGTTGACGGCGGTGGTGGACGGGCAGGTCGCGTTCGGCCGCATCGACGACGCCGCGGTGGGCCGCGCGGCCGTCACCCCCGCGCACGACGGCACCCGCTGGGTGGGGCTCTCCGCCGTGCGCGTCGCCGAGGACCGGCGCCGCCGGGGCCACGCCCGCACCCTGTGCGCGGAGCTGCTGCAGTGGGGCGCCCAAAACGGGGCGAGCCACGCCTACGTGCAGGTGCTCTCCGACAACGACGGCGCCCTCGCGCTCTACGAGTCGATGGGTTTCACGGCGCAGCACCGGGAGCGCTACGTCGACGCTTCTAAGCTGTAGCGCATGCGTCTGGCCACCTGGAACGTCAACTCGATCCGCGCCCGGGTGGACCGGGTCACCGACTGGCTGGAGCGCGCCGACGTGGACGTGCTCGCGATGCAGGAGACGAAGTGCAACGACGAACAGTTCCCCACCATGCCGTTCGCCGCGCTCGGCTACGACGTCGTGCACTGCGGGTTCAACCAGTGGAACGGTGTCGCGATCGCATCGCGGGTGGGCATCGACGATGTTCAGGTCGGATTCGACGGCCAACCCACCTGGGGTGACAAGCCCGACATCGAGGCCGCGGCCGAGGCCAGGGCGCTCGGGGCGACGTGCGGGGGCGTACGGGTGTGGAGCCTGTATGTGCCCAACGGCCGGTTCGTCGGCTCACCGCACTACGCCTACAAGCTGGAATGGCTTGCCGCGCTGCGTGATACCGCCCACGGGTGGTTGACCGAGGACCCGGCCCTGCCGATCGCGATGGTCGGCGACTGGAACATCGCCCCCACCGACGACGACGTGTGGAGCGTCGAGGCCTATCAGGACAGCACGCACGTCACACCGCCAGAGCGCGAGGCCTTCACCGCGATCGTCGACGCCGGGTACGCCGACGTGGTGCGGCCGTTCACGCCCGGACCCGGCGTCTACACCTATTGGGACTACACCCGGCTGGCGTTCCAGAAGCGGCGCGGTATGCGCATCGACTTCATCCTCGGATCGCCGGCCTTCGCCGACCGGGTCACCCACGCCGAGATCGTGCGTGAGGAGCGCAAGGGCAAGGGCGCCAGCGATCACGCCCCGGTGCTGGTGGACATCGGCGAGTGAATCCCGTTGTCAGGAGCCCGCGCTGAGCACCCGGGCGAGCTCGCTGCGCGATCGGATGCCGAGTCTGCGGTAGACACGCGACAGGTTTGCCTCGACGGTCTTCTCGCTCACGAACAGTGCCGCGGCGATCTCGCGGTTCGTCATACCCTGCGCGGCCAGATCGGCGAAGCGGCGCTCGGATTCGGCCAGGCCCGCCGCGGTCTGCCGTCCGGTGAGCCCGGCCAACTCGGCGCGGGCCTGCCGGGCCCACAGCTCCGCGCCGATCCGCTCGAACGCCGCGAGAGCGGTCGAGACGGTGGCTGTGGCGCTGTCGTACTGGCGCCGCCGGTGCTGCAACCGGCCCACCACGAGCTGGGTGCGGGCCAGTTCGAGCGGCATCGACAACCGCTCGTGTTCGGTCAACGCGCGCTCACCCGCCGTGATGGCGCCGGTGAGGTCGCCGCGTGCCGCGAGCAGCAGCGCCCGGCACCGCGCGCCGACAGCCAGCATCCACGGCCGGTCGAGGCGAGTTCCGTTGCCCTCCAGGGCCTCGACGAGGCGTTCGGCCTCGTCGAGCCGACCGATGCCGATGAGCGCCTCCGCGGCGTCGGGCAGGAACGGCGCCGTGATCAGTTCGGTGGACGCAGGCATCGCCGACCACCCCTGGACCGCCGGGCTGAGCACCTCCACCGCCGCTCGGTGGTCACCGAGGGACACCTCGAGGAGTCCGAGACCGGCCACCACCCACACCCCGAGCCGGCTCGACTGGCAGCGCTCGCCCACGGTGAACGCCTGCTCGGCGAACCGGCGGGTCTGCTCCTCGCGGCCGAGGTGGGCGCTGACCATGACACGGATGATCAGCGCGATGAACAGCGGCAGATCACCGTGTGACTGCAGGGCCCGCTCGACGCTGTCCTCGGCCACCCGCTCGGCCGCGCGCAGATCGGCCCGCCAGAGGTTGACCTGCCCGAGATGGAAGTCGAGGAAGGACCGTTCGCTCTCGTCGCCGCGCTCGATGCTGTGCTGAGCGATTGCGGTGAACTGCTCGGCGGCCTCATCGAGGCGGTCGGTCCACAGCATCAGCAGTGCGTACAGCGTTCTGGGCCGCGCCGCCAGCGGCATGTCCTCGGGTTCGTCGAAGTCGAACACCCCCGCCAGTTCCGCCTCGTGGAGGCCGTCGCCGATCAGGAACCGCAACAGCGCGCGCATGGGCCGGGCCTGACTCAGCAGATCGGCCCGCTGCAGTGTCGAGGCCTGGGCCACCGCTTCCTCAGCGCGCTGCACGGCCCGGTCCGCGTGTCCCGCGTTGAACTCCACGAACGCCAGCATCACGAGCATCTGCACCCGCCGGTCGGGGCTGACCCCCGGTTCGCCGATGGCCCGCTCGAGCAGTTTCCCGGCTTCGGCCGAGCTGTTGTCCCAGAGCCGCACCAGCCCGAGCAGGTGCAGCGCGCGGGCCCGCAGGTCACCCGGGTGCATCCCGGAGATGCTGTGCTCCAACAACTCCCGCGCAGGCGCGGTGTCACCCGCCTCGAAGTGGCATGCCGCGGCGCGCAGGGCCCGTTCGGGGGTGTCACCGCCGCGGGCGCGGGCCATGTCGAGCAATTCTGCGGCCGCCGCGGGAGCACCGCGCCGGTGTGCCGATTCGGCCGCCTCGTCGAGCGCCTTGACCGTCTCCTCGTCGGCGCCCTCGCCCGCCAGTGCCCGGTGGCGGGCCCGGGACTCCGGATTCTCCACGATGTCGGCCAGCCGGCCGTGCATCCACCGTCGTTCGTCCGTCGATGCTTCGGCATACACTCCGCGAGCCAGCAGTGGATGACCGAAAGTCACCTTGTATCCGTTGATCTCGACGATCCCGTGCCGTTCGGCCTCTTCCAGGGCGGCGACGGTCCACTCGACGTTCTCATCGACGGCGCGCGCCACCAGGTCCACGGTGGGCGACGCGATGCACGCGGTGGCCAACAGCACCTCCCGGGTGTGATCGGGCAGTCCGGCGATCCGCGTCCGCACCAACTCGGCGAGAGTGGGGGGCAGCGGCGGCCCGGTGTCGGCGGCGTCCCGGTTCAGCGCCCGCGCCAATTCGAGTGCGTAGAAGGGGTTTCCGGCCGAGACCTCGTACACCCAGTCCATCTTGGGGCGGGTCAGCGACTGGCCGAGCTGGTGGCTGATCATGGCGTGCAGCCCCCCGACCGTCATGGGGTGGACCTGGGCCCGGTGCAGACGCTCCGGACGCGACGGTTCCAGCATCAGGTCGGTGCCTTCGCCGTCGCCCGCGCGCACCGTGACGAGGAAGCCGATGGCGCCTGCGCACCGGCGGGCCACCGACGCGAGGACGACGGCGGTCGGCGGGTCGAGCCACTGCATGTCGTCGACCGCGACCAGGACGGGACCGTCCTGGGCCAGCCGTTCTATCACCGACCTGACGGCGGCGGCCACGGCGCGCTGATCGGTGCCGGGTCCGGTGTCCGCGGCGTGCGACAGGACCCGGTCGATCGCGAGGCGTTGCGGTGCGGGCAGGTGGTCGAGCACGGCGGCGTCCACGTCGGTGAGCAGTTCGGCCAGCGAGGAGTACGCCGCCGCCGACTCACTGGACACCGGGTGCGCAGAGAGCACCCGGAAGCCGCGGGCGCGGGCGCGTTCGATGCCGGCCCGCCACACGGTGCTCTTACCGATCCCGACGTCGCCCTCGAGCACCAGCACCGAGGTACCCGTCGGCACTGCGGCGAGCAGGCTGTCGACGGCGCTCAACTCCGCATCGCGGCTGATGAGCTGCAGGGGCACTCACGTATCTTCGCAGCAGATCGCGGGTGCTGCGCAGCGGATCGTCATGGTTGCTCGGCGTAGCGCCCCGCGTTGAACAGCGACGCGACCGCACCGATGAGCATCATCACCGCGGCGGCGCCGAACACCACCACCAGACCGGTGTGGAAGGGCTCGATGATCAGGTGCGGGAAGAACGTCTGCCCGGTCAGCACCTCGGCGTTGACCCCGGGCTGCTGCAGCGCGTGCGACGGTTCCAGCAGTTCGCCGATCGGGTTGTAGCCCAGGAACGCCGCGAACAGGCTGCCGACGGGCGGCGTGCCGGCCACTTCGTCGGCGACCGCCGCCGAGACGCCCTGCGCCTGCAGTCCGGCGCTCATGGCCCCGGGCAGCGTGTTGGCCAGACCGACGATCATGAGCGAGAAGAAGATGCCGATCGACAAGGATCCGCCGGCGTTGAAGAACGTGGCCCGCACACCGGAGGCGGCGCCCCGTGCGGTCGGCGGCACGCTGGACATGATCGACGCCGAGTTCGGGGAGGTGAACACCCCGCCGCCGACGCCGTTGAGGAAGATCAGCGTCGCGAAGATCCAGTAGTCGAAGTCGACGGGGATCATCACCAGCGCGACGAAGGTGGCACACATGAGCACCATGCCGCCGACGGTGAACGGCCTTGCGCCGTAACGGTCGGACAGCCACCCCGACACCGGTCCGGCGACGAGGAACCCGAAGGTCAACGGCAGCATGTAGATCGCCGCCCACAGCGGGGTGGCCTCGAAGTCGTAGCCCCGCAGCGGCAGCCAGATGCCCTGCAGCCAGATGATCAGCATGAACTGCAGCCCGCCGCGACCGACCGACGACATCAGCCCCGCGAGGTTGCCCATCCCGAACGCGGTGATGCGGAACAGCCGGATATCGACCAGCGGCTGGGCGACCCGCAACTCGATGACACAGAACGCCACCAGCGCCAGCACCCCGAACGCGATGGCGCCGAGCACCCAGGGGTTACCCCACCCGGTGGGTGCGCCGCCGTAGGGCTGGATGCTGTAGGTGATGCCGGTGAGCAGCACGGTCAACCCGACGCCGAGCGTCGATGCGCCCGCCCAGTCGAGGCGGCCGGGGCTGCGCTCCCCGACTTCACGCAGCGATCGCATCGCCCACACCGTGCCCAGGACGCCGATCGGCACGCCCACCCAGAAGATGGCCTGCCAGTGCCACTCGGACAGCGCGCCGCCGATCACCAGGCCGAGGAACGAGCCGGCGACGGCGGCAACCATGTTGACCCCCAACGCCATACCACGCTGGTGGGCGGGGAACGCGTCGGTGAGGATGGCCGCCGAGGAGGCGATCAGCATCGCACCGCCGACGCCCTGGACCACCCGCCACCCGATCAGCCACCATGCGCCGGCGTCGAGGTCGAACGGTTGGAACGACAGCGCGACCGCGCACAGCGTGAAGATGACGAAGCCGAGGTTGTAGATGCGGACCCGGCCGAACATGTCGCCCAGCCGTCCGAACAGCACCACGAGCACCGCGGTGACCACCATGTATCCCATCAGCAGCCACAGCAGGTAGGTGACGTTGGCGGGCTGCAGGGGGTTCAGACCGATGCCGCGGAAGATCGCGGGCAGCGAGATCAGCACGATCGAGGAGTTCACCGTCGCCAGGAGCATCCCCAGCGTGGTGTTGGAGAGCACCACCCACTTGTAGAGGGGGTGGTCACGATCGGTGGTGACCCGGCGCCGGCCGGTGAGCTCGGTTGTCATCTGCAGTCTTCGTTCGTTTCGTATCCAACGTTGCGTGGCGACGGCCCGGCGCCGCAGAACACATATGTTAGCTATACAAATAATCGTCGGCAATTCGTGTGTCTGATCCGGCGTCTGCGTTAGGTTGAGCAACGCACCACCGACCACGCGGGAGCGCGCACCGAGCGTGCTGAGAGGGCAACTGGGGTTGTCGACCGTACGAACCTGACCGGGTAATGCCGGCGTAGGGAGTTCTCATGACCGACACGAAGTACCTCCCCCTGCCGCGGCCCGGCCAGACCCCGGCACGGGTGCTGACCATCGCGGGCACCGACTCCGGCGGCGGCGCCGGAATCCAGGCCGACTCACGGACCTTCGCCATGCTGGGTGTGCACGGGTGCGTCGCGGTGGTCGCCGTCACCATCCAGAACTCGCTGGGCGTCAGGGGTTTTCACGAGATCCCGGTCGACGTCATCACCGGGCAGATCGAGGCGGTGGTCGAGGACATCGGCGTCCAGGCCGCCAAGACCGGGATGCTGGCCTCCTCCGAGATCATCACCGCCGTCGCCGACACCTGGCGCCGTCTGCAGCCGGCGCCGCTGGTCGTCGACCCGGTGTGCGCGTCGATGCACGGCGATCCGCTGCTGTACCCGTCGGCGCTCGACGCGCTGCGGACCGAACTGTTCCCGATCGCCACTCTGGTCACCCCCAACCTCGACGAGGTGCGACTGATCACCGGCATCGACGTGGTCGACCCCGCGTCGCAGCGTGACGCCGCACGCGCCCTGCACGCACTCGGTCCCCGGTGGGCGCTGGTCAAAGGGGGTCACCTGCGCTCCTCGGCGCACAGTCCCGACCTGCTCTTCGACGGGTCCGAGTTCCACGAATTCGACGCCGAGCGCATCGACACCGGCCACGACCACGGCGCAGGCGACAGCCTGGCGGCCGCCACGGTGTCGGCGTTGGCACACGGGTACTCCGTCCCCGACGCGGTCGCGTTCGCCAAGGCGTGGGTGACCGAATGCCTGCGCGCCGCATACCCGTTGGGCCACGGCCACGGTCCGGTCTCCGCGTTGTTCAGGCTGGGCGCCGATGAATCTCGATGAGATCGCCGGCATCGCCCACCGACCGGAGGACACGCCGCGCGGGGTGGTGCTGCTGACCCACGGCGCCGGCGGCAACCGGGACTCACCGCTGTTGGTCCGATACTGCGACGAGTGGGCCGGACGCGGCTGGCTGGCCGTGCGCTACAACCTGCCCTACCGGCGGCGCCGGCCCAAGGGCCCGCCGTCGGGGTCGGCCGCCGCCGACCGGGCGGGGGTGGCCGACGCGGTCGGTGCGGTCCGCGAACTGTCCGATGGCCCCGTGATCGCCGGCGGCCACTCCTACGGCGGCCGGATGACGTCGATGGCGGTCGCCGACGACGGGGTGGCCGTCGATCTGCTGATGCTGTCCTCCTACCCGCTGCATCCCCCCGGTAAGCCGGAGCGGGCCCGCACCGAACACCTGCCCCGCATCGGCGTGCCGACGGTGTTCGTCCACGGCACCGCCGATCCGTTCGGGGGCATCGACGAACTCGCCGTGGCGGCGGCACTCGTCGGCGGCCCGACCGAACTCGTCGAGGTCACCGGTGCGCGCCACGACCTGGGGTCCAAGGCGCTCGACGTGCCACGACTGGCGGTCGACGCGGCGCTGCGACTGCTGGCCAACGGCTAGGGTCGAACACATGACCATGCCGCCGGGCCCGCCCGGCCAGCCCCCGTACGGTCAGCAACCCCACGGTGAGCCGCCCTACGGTCCGCCCGCCTACGGTCAACCCGCCTATGGTCAGCCGTACTTCCCTGCTCCCCCGCCGCAGCCCTACGCCGGGATTCCGCCGGCCGGACCGCCGCCACCGCCCACGAAGAACAAGCTCTGGCTGATCCTGGGCCTGGTGGCCCTGACGGTCGTCGTGATCGCGATCGCGGTGGTGCTCTTCGTCGTCCTGGTGCTCCGTGAGGGCACGGTGACAGCAACGCAGGTCAAGCTGGGCGACTGCCTGTCCGAGATCCCCGACGGCAGCCAGGTCCGGACCCTCGAGACCGTCGACTGCGCCGAACCCCACGTCGGTGAGGTGTTCGCGGTGCTGCAGATGCCCGACGGCGACTTCCCCGGCCAGGACGCGATGGTCGAGTACGCGAACCGGTGCGCCCCCGAGTTGGCGAGTTATTCACCGGCGGCGGTCACCGACGACACCGTGCGGTTGTTCGTGCTCTTCCCCACCGACGAGACCTGGTCCGACGGCGATCGCGCGGTGACCTGCGTCGCAACCCTGGACCCGCCGCGCGCGGGATCACTCAAGCGCTGACGCCGCGCAGGTCGGCGCCACCGATACCTGGGGTACCGTCTACTCATGACTTCGCAGCAGTATGACGCGGTCATCGTGGGTGCCGGGTTCGCCGGAATCGGCGCTGCGATCCAGCTCAAACGGATGGGCTACGCGAATTTCGTCATCCTCGACCGCGAGGACGACCTCGGGGGCACCTGGTACGTCAATCACTACCCGGGCCTGGCCGTCGACGTCCCCACCACCACCTACAGCTATTTCTTCGAGCCGAACCCGAAGTGGTCGCGGCTGTTCTCCACCGGGGCGGAGATCAAGCAGTACGCCGACGACGTGGCCGACAAGTACGACGTCCGTCGCCACATCCGCTTCAACACCGCCGTCGAGGGCGCGCGATGGGATGAGGAAGCGAAGCTCTGGCGCGTCGCGCTCGCCGACGGGCAGACGCTGAGCACCCGCTATCTCATCACCGCGACGGGCTTCCTCTCCCAGCCGCGCATGCCCGACATCCCCGGCATCACCTCGTTCGAGGGCCGGGTCATCCACACCACCGACTGGGACGACAGCTTCGACCCGGCCGGCCGCCGCATCGGGATCATCGGCACCGGCGCCACCGCGGTCCAGCTGATCCCCGAACTGGCCAAGACCGCCGGCGACCTGACCGTCTACCAGCGCACCCCGATCTGGGTGGCGCCCAAGGTCGACGTGCGCATCTCCGAACGCACCAAGCGGCTGTTCGCGCGGGTCCCGCTGCTGCAGCGGATGGTCCGGGCCGTCACCGACACGATCTACGAGCTGATGATCACCGTCGGCGTGGTGAACTACAAGGTGCCGCTGTTCCGGCGCCTGAACATGTCGGCGATGGACCTGTGCAAGCTGAACCAGTTCATCGCGATCCGCGACAAGGAACTGCGCCGCAAGCTCACCCCCGACTACGACATCGGCTGCAAGCGGCCGACGTTCTCCAACAGTTACTTCCGCACGTTCACCAAACCCCACGTGCATCTGCAGGCCGACGGGATCGACCACGTCGAGGCCGACGGCATCGTCAACGCCGACGGGACCAAGACCGTCATCGACACGCTGGTGCTGGCGACCGGGTTCGACCTGTGGGAGGCCAACTTCCCCGCGATCGAGGTCATCGGCCGAGGCGGCCGCAACCTCGGGAAGTGGTGGCGCGAAACGCGTTTCCAGGCATACCAGGGTGTGTCGATGCCCTACTTCCCGAATTACCTCAGCCTGGCCAGCCCGTACGCGTTCCTCGGTCTGAACTTCTTCAACACCATGGAGTATCAGATGCGGCTGATGGACCGGCTGTTCACCGAGGTGCAACGCCGCGGCGCGACGACGTTCGAGGTGACCGAGGAAGCCAACACCCACTATCTCGAGCGGATGACCGAGGCGCTCGGCAGTTCCCTGTGGACGCTCGGAAACTGCGCCTCGTCGCGGTCCTACTATTTCAATCCGAGCGGCGAACCGTCGCTGCTGCGCCCGATGTCGACCCGCGACGCCATCAAGGAAGCGTCCGAGTTCCCATTGAGCGACTACCAGATCGCCTGAGCGACCATCAGATTGCGTGAGAGAGGACCATCCGTGCCGCAGAAGGACAAGCGCGCCGCCAAGCTGACCGGCCTGGCCATCGCCGGAATGGGTCTGGCCCATTTCGCCCGTCCGCAGGTGTTCGAGCCGTTGACCGTGGCAGCCTTCCCGCAGAACACGCGTCGTCATACCTACACCAACGGCAGCATCGAGACGGTGGTCGGTCTCGCCTTGGCCGGTAGCAGGACCCGCAAACTCGGCCTCGCCGGTCTGCTCGGATACGTGGCCTACTTGGCGGGCAACACCGTTCGCAGGCGGTAGCCGCCGAGCAAGGTCAGGTCCATCAGCCCCGCGACGAGCGCCCGGGAGTAGGGCGAGTTGCGGTAGTGCACCAACCGGCCCAGGTCGATGGTGACCGCCAACGCCGCGTAGACGGCGAAACGGGCTTGTCCGGCAGTCCATTCCGGGCGCAGCGTCACCACCAGGTCGGCCCAGGTCTCGACCGTCGAGCGCTGCAGGTTGCGCAGGATCTGCTGATCGGCCGGTGACATGTTGAGGCGTTCGGTGTAATACACGTAGTCGAGCTCGGGCTCGCTGAACGACCTGGCCACGTGGCCGTCGATGAGCTTGGCCAGCGCTTCCTCGCGGTCGGGGGTGGTGTCGAGGATGACCGACATCTCCGCCGACCAGCGATCGGCCGACCGGCGGAAGGCCCCGGCCAGGATGTCGCTCTTACCGGAGAAGTATCGGTAGATGCCCGAGGCGGGCATGCCCACCGCGGCCGCGATGTCCTCCATCGAGGTGTCGCGATACCCCTTCTGGTTGAACAACCGCATCGATTCGACCAGCAGCGCTTCGTATTTCGATCGGTGTCCCGTGGCGGTGGTTCCCGGCGGCTCCGGCATGTCGGACAGGGTGGGGAATTCGGCAGGGACGAGAGCCACGACGAGTTCGGCCAGCAGCGGCCGGACCTGACCGGCGGGCAGTTTGGCCCGGTGGTCCACGATGCTGCCGAGCACGCTGATCATCGCCGTCGACAACGTCCACCGCTGCCGAGAGTCGAGTTCCGGGCGCAGGGCGCGCAGCGGTTGCTGAAACCGGCGGTGCACCGTGCGGATCTGCGAATCGAGGGTCGCCTGGTCGTCACCGCGCAGGAAGCGCGCCTCCCAGCGATACAGACCGCCGGACTCCCGATTGGCCAGTGCGGTGTCGCACACCGCGGTGGCCAGGTGGACCAGCGTCTGCTGCGGATCACCGGTGGTGTCGCCGCCGAACTCCTCGTCGACGAACGCGGTGGCATCGACCAGTTGCTGCCCCAGCGCCAGGACCGCGTCGCGGAACAGTTCGTACTTGCCGGTGTAGTGGCGGTAGAGAGCGGCCGCCGATATCCCGACACGCGAAGCGATCGCGTCCATGCTCACCCCGTGGTAGCCCAGCGCACTGAACGCCTCGGCGGAGGCCCGGGCGATCTGGGCTTTGCGGTCCTTGGGACGGCGCCGAACACCGTCACCGCGGCCGGGCGGGGTGGGCGCCATGCCGAACACACTAACGCCGCACGTCGGTACAACCCCTGGGGACGGAGGAGATTCTCATTCGGTGTCGACGGCGACCGAGAATGGACGTTAACATCGTGGGAGGTCTCGGAGGGGGTAATCGTGTCGGCACGGGCTTGGTACGTCGCCATCGGCGGCGCGATCATGGTGGCCATCGGCTTGTTCGCGCTGCGCTTCCCGGTTCTGATCGACGCTTATGACCAGTGGGGCTGGCAGGTCGAGTGCGGAAGCGGATTCGTCGCCAACCTCACCCAGGCGGAGAACGCCGCAGTCGACGGCGCCGACTTCGTCGCCTCCTGCCAGGACGCCCTGCTGATCCGCCGGCTGTGGACCATCCCGATGATCGCGCTCGGCGTCGTCGCCCTGCTCGCGGTGTTGCTCACGGTGACCGTGGCCCACCACGACGAGGATGAACTCGTCACCGATCGTGAAACTCCCTAGCATTTCGGTGTGAACGCACCCGGCGGCCCGACGCTGTCGCGACGGCTCGGCCTCACCGACGCGATCGTCATCGGCCTCGGCGCCATGATCGGCGCCGGCATCTTCACCGCACTCGCGCCCGCGGCCGCCGCTGCCGGCGGTGGCCTCCTGGTCGGGCTGGCCGTGGCGGCGGTCGTCGCGTACTGCAACGCCACCTCCTCGGCGCGCCTCGCCGCCCGCTACCCGGAGTCCGGCGGCACCTATGTGTACGGCCGGGAGCGGTTGGGACGGTTCTGGGGATATCTCGCGGGCTGGGGTTTCGTCGTGGGCAAGACCGCCTCGTGCGCGGCGATGGCGCTGACCGTCGGCGTCTACGTCTGGCCCGACAACGCGCGTCTGATCGCCGTCGCGTCGGTGGTCGCGCTCACCGCGGTCAACTACGCCGGAATCCGGAAGTCGGCGCTGCTCACGCGGGTCATCGTGGCGGCTGTCCTGGCCGTGCTCGCGAGTGTGGTCGTGGTCATCCTCGGTTTCGGCGGACCGGTGAGCGGCCGGCTGGACATCGGGGCGGACGTCACGGTCAGTGGTGTGCTGCAGTCGGCCGGGCTGTTGTTCTTCGCGTTCGCCGGGTACGCCCGCATCGCGACCCTCGGCGAGGAGGTGCGCGATCCGGCGCGGACGATCCCGCGGGCCATCCCGATCGCGCTGGGCGTCACGCTGGCGGTCTATGCGGTCGTGGCGATCGCGGTGCTGGCCCAGTTGGGCGGCTCGGCGCTCGCCACCTCGACGGCCCCGTTGGCCGACGCGGTCCGCGCCGCCGGCTTCTCGGGGTGGGTTCCGGTCGTGGGTGTCGGCGCCGCCGTCGCCGCGCTCGGCTCGCTGCTCGCGTTGATCCTCGGCGTCTCGCGCACGACGCTGGCGATGGCGCGCGACCGGCATCTGCCGGCCGGACTGGCCGCCGTGCACGCCCGCTTCGGCACGCCGCACCGGGCGGAGGTCGCGGTGGGCGTCGTGGTCGCGGTGCTGGCGGCGACCGTGGATCTGCGGGAGGCGATCGGCTTCTCGTCGTTCGCGGTGCTGATGTACTACGCGATCGCCAACGCTTCGGCGTGGACGCTCGGCTACCGCGTGGTCCCGGCCGTCGGGCTGGCCGGCTGCCTGCTGCTGGCGTTCGCGCTGCCGTGGACATCGGTGATCGCCGGCGTCGCAGTGCTCGCGGTGGGCGCGCTGGCTTACGCGGTACGCCGCGCGCGGAGCCCCGGCGACGATGCAAGATAGGCAACCGTGATCTCAGCCAAGACCAGGTGGACGTGGAAGCCTGTCGAATCCCGCTCGGACGCGGACTTCGTCGTCGCACCGGACGAACGCCTGAGCTGGGCCCGCACCATCGGCCTCGGGGCACAGCACGTGGTGGCGATGTTCGGCGCGACGTTCCTGGTGCCGGTGCTGACCGGCTTCCCGCCTGCCACCACCCTGTTGTTCTCGGGCGTCGGCACGATCCTGTTCCTGATCATCACGGGCAACCGGCTTCCCAGCTACCTGGGCTCGAGCTTCTCGGTGATCGCACCCGTCACCGCGGCCGCGGCCGAGGGCACCGGTAGCGCACTCGGGGGCATCGTTGCGCTCGGCCTGGTGCTGATCGCGATCGGCGGCGTCGTACACCTGGTCGGCACCCGCTGGCTCGACGTCACCCTCCCGCCGGTGGTCACCGGCGCGATCGTGGCGCTCATCGGGTTCAACCTCGCCCCCGCCGCGAAGACCAATTACGAGGCGGGTCCGGTGGTCGCCACCGTCACGCTGGTCCTGCTGGTGGCCACCCTGGCCTTCTTCCGCGGCATGATCGGCCGGTTGGCGATCTTCCTCGCGGTGCTGATCGGCTACCTGCTCGCGCTGGCACTCGGTGAGGTGGACACCTCCGCGATCGCCGCGGCCCCCTGGCTCGGTTTCCCCGACTTCGAGGCGCCGTCCTTCTCGCTCGCCGTGTTGCCGATGTTCCTGCCCGCGGTGGTCGCGCTCATCGCCGAGAACATCGGACACGTCAAATCCGTCGGGCAGATGACCAAGACGGACATGGACCCGCTGATCGGGCGGGCGCTGGCCGCCGACGGGGTCGCGACCACGCTGGCCGGCTGCGGCGGCGGATCCGCGACCACCACGTATGCCGAGAACATCGGCGTCATGGCCGCCACCCGGGTGTACTCGACGGCCGCGTACTGGGTGGCCGCGGTGGTGGCGATCGCGCTGTCGCTGTGCCCCAAGATCGGCGCGGCGATCTCGGCCACACCGGCCGGGGTGCTCGGCGGTGCGACGGTGGTGCTGTACGGGTTGGTGGGCATCCTGGGTGTGCGGATCTGGCTGACCAACCACGTCGACTTCTCACTGCCGATCAACCAGATGACCGCGGCGATTCCGCTCATCATCGGCATCGCCGACTTCACTTGGCAGGCAGGCGAACTCACGTTCACCGGCATCGCGCTCGGCTCGATCGCCGCACTGCTGGTCTACCACGGGATGCGCCTGCTGGGCCTGCGGACGAGCCGGGCGGAACGCTCGGCCGGAAACCAACCGAGCGCTCCGCGAACCGCGTGACGGGTCTAGCCGGCGTCACCCGATGGCGAACCACTCTCGGACGCCGAGCCGCCCTCGGACGCCGAGCCGCCGTCGGACTCTGAGTCCGAGGAACTTCCAGGCTTCGCGGGCTTGCTCGACTTCCCGGTGAGGGTCGCGGCGGCGCGTTCGAACCCGTTGCGGACGTCGTTGACGGCGCCTTCGACGCCCTTGCGAAGCTCGTTGAGCGGATCGGTCTTCTTCGTGACGACGGTCTCGGATCCCGCGGCGAGCTCATCGTCGCCATCCTCGACCACTGCCTCCTCATCCACTGCCGCGGACTCCACGGCAGCCGGCACGTCGGCGGTGAGGGTTGGCGCCGAAACGTCGGTCCCGGCATCGGATTTCGGCACCTCGACAGAATCCGACGCAGGCACCACGTCCACCGTGACAGTGGTCGTGACCGTCTCGGTCGCCTCGGCGCTCACTGCTGCGGACCGCGCTGCGCTCGACGCGGGCGCGATGGCGTTCGCGATCATGTCGCGGGCGCTCAGGAGCGCAGCGACGAGACCCTGGTCGTAGTTGTACGGCGGGGTACCCGGGTTGAGCAGTCGATCCAGCACTGCCGCGGTGATATTCGCGCTGCCGGTGGTGATCGCGTTGATGAAGCCCTCGGGGTCGCCGGCTTCGGCGGCGGCCAGGAGCGCTTCCGCGGCTCCGCCGACGGCGGTGTTGAGCGCGTACGCGGTCTGCAGCGGCAGGAGCCCGATGGTGAGCAGGAACTCCTGGTCGCCGAGTAGACCGATCACGTTCTGGGCGCTGACGAACGGTTGTTGGAGCACGGCCACCAGGTCCTGGAGGACGCCGTCACCGAAGAAGATGCTGTCGAGCAGCGGCCCGATGACCGGCGACAGCGCGAGATCGAACAGGGTGTTCAACCCCAGGGTGATCTCACCGGCCGAGAACTGCTCGAACGCGGTCTCGAGCCGTCCCGGGGCCTCCGCGAGTGCCGTCTGGAACGACTCCCCGAACACCCCGGCGATCTCACCGAGCGTCTGGGCGCTGGCGACCTGGTTGGCCAGGATCTGCTCCAAGATCGGCGCGGGGTTCGCGAACACACGCTGACCGAGCGCGCCGGTGTCCTCGAACGCCTTCTCGAAGATCGGCGCGAACAACTCGAACGGGTTGACGAGTGCGTTGAGCTCGACCGCCGAGGACGCGATCGCCGGCACCTCGACGTCTGGAATCGGCACCACCGGGCTGAAGGCGATGGCGCCGGCACCGGCGAGGGCGACGCCAGCCGACACGTAAGAGCGAATAGCGGCCTGCATTCAATTCTCCTTTGCTCGTCCCCACCCGGTCCAGAAACCTACCTGAGAGTAAGATAAAAGCAAGCACGAATATGCAGATCAGAGCTGCTCGGCCGGACGACTATCTGTGACCGGGCGCAAATATCCAGAAAACGAAGTTCGCTGTAACACTGGGCGATACCGCCTGGGATCCTCCATAGCTAACTAGTTGTATGTACAAATGCCAGTGGTGCCCGCAAACTGCCGCCACGGCATGCGCGCCGAGCCGACCGAGTTCGCTGAGAAGTGAAACCGCGGGCCCTACGCACGGATTACTCGTCGGTAACAAGCGGTCTATGTTGTGGAACACGTTTGCCGGTTCGTTATGAACTGGCTCACATGCCCGGAACCCGGCTAAACCGCGTCGAACCGCCCAGGCCCATCGCAGCAACTGCTGCTCGACAAATCCGCCGGGTTGTCCAGTTCGCTGTCGCGAGAGGCACTCGTGTAAACAACGATATCGGTGGCGGCTACCGCGCCCTGCGGTCGCGCCGATCGCGCGGGGGGACGCCGTTGACGCCGTCGGTCGACTGGGCGTACGTGCCCACCGCGAAGGCCACCACGGGCGCCATCACCCCCAGCGCGTGGCGATCGACGTTGTCGACCGTGTCCCGCCGGGTGTGGTAGTTCGGGTCGAACGGCACGTCGGCCCGACCGCCCCAGAGCCGAGCCTGGACCGCGGTCTTCTGTTGTGTCGCACCAGTTGTCGTACCACCGAACGGAACCCCCGCGGCCATGAACGGGTGGTAGTCGGTCTGGCCGCTCAACGCCATGTCCGCGGGCCGCACCCCCGCCTGGTTGAGATACCCCGCGAGCAGACGCTCGATCCCCGCCGACCCTTCCGGGACGGGCACCGGCGCCGTGGCGGCGGACTGGTCGCCGTCGTAGGTGAAGTACCCGGCGTTGGGTGAGCCGACCATGTCGAAGTTGAGGTACAGCGCGATGTCGTCGAGCTGCCCGTCGTCGAGGCCGCGCAGGTAGGCCCGGGACCCCTCGAGACCGATCTCCTCCGAACCCCAGAACGCGAACCGGACCGCGTTGTCGACCTGCGGCGAACTCCCCAGCTGCAGGGCGGCCTCCAGGACCGCGGCCACGCCGGTGGCGTTGTCGTTGATACCCGGTCCGCTCGACACGCTGTCGAGGTGTGCGCCGGCCACCACGACATTGCGGGTCTCCCCGGTTTTCGTCTGCGCCAGCACGTTCCGCGACTTCGCCATCACCGGTTGCCCATCCAGACGCAACCGCACCGGGGCCGACGTGCGGCGCAGGGCGGCGTCGGCGTCCGCGTTGATGATCCCGACCGGGACGGTGAGTTCCCGGTAGTACCCGGGCGTGAACAGTCCCGGTGGGCTGCCGCTGCCGGCACGGCCGGTGACCACGAGCAGACCGACGGCACCCTTGGCGACGGCGACGTTCTGCTTGACCACCACCGAACACCCGGTGTCGTCGACGACCACGATCGCGCGGCGGACGTCGACCCTGCCGTAATCGCCTGCGCTGCAACCGGCCGGCTTGCCCGGGCGCAAAGTGACGGCGTCGAGTCCGCCGGGGCCGGTGTCCACCAGCAGCGACGCCTTCTCCACCGGATGACCGCGGCCGTTGACGGTCAGCTTCGGCGCTCCACCACGAGTGCCGCCGTAGCGGTCGAACTCCGGGGTCTGCACGTCGAACCCCTTGTCGCGCAGCAGGTCGGTCACGTAGTCGACGCTGGCGTCGAACCCGGCCGTTCCCTGCGCGCGGTTGCCGCCGTGGCGTTCGGCGATGTCCTGCAGCGCCTCGAGGTGGGTGTAGAGCGCGTCCACGGTGACCTTGCCCGCCAACTCACCGGCCGAGACCCTCGGCGGCGGAGCGGGTGACGAGCAGGCCACCGCCAGCGCCGCCGCCACAATGGGCACAACCCAGCGGATACGCATCAGGTGCCGACGGGATGACGGGTGCGGTCGTCGCGGATCGGAACACCGTTGCGTCCGCGTTGATCCTGGGCGTACAGCCCGACCGCGTACGCGACGCCGCCACCGTTGATCTCCATCGCGGTGCGGTCGATGTGCGCGAGGTCGTCGCCCTCCTTGTGATAGTTCGGATCGAAGGGCTTTTCGGCTTCACCGCCCCACCGCTGCGCCTGCTCCGGTGTCTTCTCCTCTTCGGCGCCGGAGAACAGGCCACCGGCCGGGATGCCGGCGAGGGTGAAGCCGTCGTAGTCGGAGCGACCGTCGAAGCTGGTGTCCTCGGCCGGTTTACCCGCATCGTCGAGGTACTGCGTCATCGTGCGTTCGATACCCGCCGACCCTTCCGGCACCCGCGGTGACCCCGCCTCGGGATTCGGGGGTGCGGACTGATCGCCGTCGTAGGTGAAGTAACCGGGATTCGGTGAGCCCAGCATGTCGAAGTTGAGGTAGAGCGCGATGTCCTTGAGCTGTTCCTCGTCGAGCGACTGGACGTAGTCCTGTGATCCGAGCAGCCCCTGTTCCTCGGCGCCCCAGAATCCGAAGCGCACCGCGTTGCGCACGTCGGGTTCGACCCCCAGTTGCAGCGCCGTCTCGAGGACCGCGGCGACACCGGAACCGTTGTCGTTGATGCCCGGGCCTTCCGGAACGCTGTCGAGGTGCGCCCCCACCATGACCACGTCGGAGGTGGATCCGGTCTTGGTCTGTGCCACCACGTTCCGGGTGCGCTCGGTGCGCACACCGGCCTTCAGCCGCAGAGTGGTCTCCGCCGGGGCATCGCGCAACTCACCGCCGATCGCCTTGGTGACGCTGACCGCGGGGATCTTGACGTCGGTCTCGTCGCCGAGGGTGCCGTTGACCACGTCACCGTCGACGTTGTTGACCACCACCAGCGCCACCGCGCCGCGTTCGGCGGCGATGGTCTGTTTCACCCCGAACGGGCACTCGCCGCGATCGACGAGAACAATCGCCCCCTGCACGGACAACCCGTCGTAATCCGAGGCGGTGCACCCGGGCGAGTCTTCGACGCGGGCGGGCACCAGCGGCCCTTCGACGCCCTGCGGGGCGGTGCCGACGGTGTACTCCAACGGTTTGGCCGCGATGGCGCGGCCGCCGACGGTCAGCTGCGGCTCCTCCGCGAAGGGCAGCCGAACCTCGAAGTCGGGAGTCTGCACGTCGAAACCCTTGTCGCGCAGGGCATTGGCCACATAGTCGACGCTCGCGTCGTAGCCCGGTGTGCCGAGCGCCCGATTGCCGCCGTGCGCGTCGGCGATCTCCTGCAGTTCGGTGAGGTGGCCCATCATCGCGTCAACGGTCACCTTCTCCTGCAGCGCGGCGCCGAACTCTCTGGCCTCGGGTGCGGTTTCCTGGGTGGACGGCGATGGCGCAGGGGCCGCTTCCCTGTCGCCACCACACCCGGTCAACCCTGCGGTGACGGCCGCTATCGACAGCACCGCCAGCATCTCGCGCACCATTGCAACCACGTTAGCGGCTGAGTGTCGGGGCCCGGTGGGATTGAGCGGGGGTCAGCCCACCGTGGCGCCCTCCGGCTGCGGTTCCCGCTTGGCGTGCCGGCCTGGTGCTTTCGCGAACGGCAGCCTGGCCGCGACGCTGTCCGCGATGGCTTTCGAGCGCTCACAAGGGATGAACGCCAGGTAGAGCACGAAGACCGCGAGGCTGAACAATCCGATCGCCATGCTGAAGAAGATGGACAGATGCAGGACGACGCCTCCGGCCAGCACCCACGGCCGCCATCGTCGGTTCCAGACCATCAGACCGATGGCGAGTTCGATGACCAGGGTGCCCCAGCTGAGCAGGTTCGAGATCAACAGGGTGTCGGTGACCCAGCTCGGGGTCGTGAAGAAGAGCAGGTCCCGCTGCCGCAGCGAGTACGCCACCGCCGTGCCGGCCTGCCATGTCTCACCGTGCAGCTTCGCGACCACCGTCGACACGTAGATCACCGAGACCTGGATTTGCATGAGTCGGATCGGCCACACAGCCCGGACCTCGGCATTCCGGAAGCTGCCGGTCCGTCGGCGCTGATCGAGTGACAGCGCCGCTCCGCAGGGAGCCAGCGCGACGAACAAAGCCTCGATGCGAAGCAGTACGTCACCGGCGTTCATGACGAACGGGTTCCGCCGCTCGAATGAGACGAGGAGCACAAAGACGAGAATGGCTGCGAGTCTGCTGTGCCATCCGACCGTCAAGGCGAGCGAGGCGGCCAGCAACACGATCCAGCCGATCAGCACGGCGCGGTCATCCGGCAGCATGCGGAACAGGCTCCAGGTGAAGTCAGAAGTCGGCGGTCGCGGCACCACACCGGAAGGACCGAACAGGTCGTCGAGTGCGGGATACAGCGACAGTGTCCACGCAGTCATCAGCAGCCCGAAGGCGATTCGGACCAGGCCGAGGGTGTGGGCGGGCTCCGTGCCGAACCAGAACCGCTGCCACGCACGAGCGGACTGGCGGACAGCGCCGTCGACGCGGGCGCGCAGGAATATCATCGCGCCGGATTCGCGGTCTGGCCGGCAGTGCGCGGCGACACCGGGGGCTTCGAGTCGTAGATCAGCCGGCGAAGTTTCTTGGGTGCCCCCTCCGCGGGAAGGGGAAGGGTTTCGCTTTGCACGACCATGAGGACGCGGACGGCCCGTTCCCCTGGTTCGGTGACATCGCGGACGACGTAGCGGGCGAGGCCCGGACGGAGTTCTTTACGCCGGATCACTTCCTCTTTCAGTTTGCGCCAGCGGTATCCCGGCAGTGACCGGTCGGCGTCGAGTCGCCACACGCGGTCCTCCCCGTCGCTCATGATGACGTGGACTTCGACTTCGGTGAGCTTGCGAGGCGGGTTGGGGGAGAACACGCCCCAGCTCTGGTCGAGTCCGGTGACCCGCATGATCGGCGCCAGCACCTCGGCGGCGGCGTCCTTGATCGACGAGTCGGGAAGGGACCCGACGACCGCCGTGGCCACGAGCAGCGTGACCAGGAAGCTGATCGCCAATCGTTTGATGCGCGTGAACTTTTCCGATGGCACGGCGGTTTCGGCCGCGGACCGGGGTTTGACCAGGTACACCATGACCGCCTAGAGCTCCCACCACCCATTTCGACCGGGGACACCGTCGCCGCCGAAGATCAGGTCACCGAATCGGTGGATCACCTCCTGGATGAAATGAACGACGCTCCAGAACAAGTCGCTGAGGAATTTGAAGAAGCGTGCGATCGGGCTGGGTGTCGGCTTGCTGTCGGTGGAGTCGGAGCCATCGCTGGCGTCGACGCCGTCGGTGGCATCGGTGCTGTCCAGTACAGAGTCGACCGTGTCGAGCACGCCGTCGACCGCACTGTCGACCAAGTCGCCCACCCCACCGTCGGGGGTGTCGGAGCTGTCGTTCAGGTCGAAGGCGGTGTCCACGGCATCGACCGCCCCATCAACAGCGGTGTCGAGGGTGTCGGTCAGATCGGTGTCGTCGACCACATCGGTCACATCAGCACTGTCGGCGACCTCATCGACGGTGTCCAGAATCCCGTCGACCGCACTGTCGACCAAATCCCCCACCCCACCATCCAGGGTGTCTGAGCTGTCACTGACGTCGAGCGTGGCGTCGAGCGCATCCAGCGTCGAATCCGCCGTATCCGCAACACCATCAACAGCGGTGTCGAGGGTGTCGTCCAGAGCGCTGTCCAGGCCGTCCACCACGTCATCAACCGCGGCGTCGACGGTGTCGGTCAGGTCGGTGCCGTCGACCACATCGGTCAGATCGGCACTGTCGGCGACCTCATCGACGGTGTCGAGAACCCCGTCGACCGCACTGTCGACCAGATCCCCCACCCCGCCATCCGGGGTGTCCGACGAGTCACTGACGTCCAGCGTCGCGTCGAGCGCATCCAACGTCGAATCCGCCGTATCCACAACACCATCAACCGCGGTATCGACAGTGTCGTCCAGAGCGCTGTCCAGGCCGTCCACCACACCATCAACCGCGGCGTCGACAGTGTCGGTCAGATCGGTGTCGTCGACCACATCGGTCAGATCAGCACTGTCGGCGACCTCATCGACGGTGTCGAGAACTCCGTCGACCGCACTGTCGACCAGATCCCCCACCCCACCATCCGGGGTGTCCGACGAGTCACTCACGTCCAGCGTCGCGTCGAGCGCATCCAGCGTCGAATCCGCCGTATCCGCAACACCATCAACCGCGGCGTCCACGGTGTCAGTCAGATCGGTGCCATCGACCACATCGGTCAGATCCGCACTGTCGGCGACCTCATCCACGGTGTCGAGAACCCCGTCCACCGCACTGTCGACCAGATCGCCCACCCCGCCATCCGGGGAGTCCGATGAGTCACTGACGTCGAGCGTCGCGTCCAGCGCATCCAACGTCGAATCGACGGTGTCGTCGAGCCCATCGACCGCTGAATCCACCGCGTCCGTGAGATCGGTCAGGTCGGTCGCGTCGGTGACGTCCAGCGTGTCGTCGAGACCGTCCACCAGATCGCCGATGTCGAGATTACCCAGATCAAGGCCGCCACCGCCGAGGTCGAGCAGACCGCGCGCGCCGACACGACTCTTCGGAGGTGCTTGATCGCCACCGTCGGTCGCGGCCGTCGCATCGTCGTCAGAAGTGGACGACTCACCGACGCCGTCCGTATCACTCGTGGCGGATCCGTCGGACCCATCCAATTCACTGCCGCCGGCCGGCGCAAGCGGAAGCATCCCCGTTCCACCGGGCGCGGAGAGTAGCTGGATGGCCGGCACCTGAGGCGCCTGGTAGTAAGCGGTGACCGAGAGCGCCATGCCACCGGCGAACAATGCGCTCAGAGTCTTCTTCACGGTGGCCCCCGCACTGGGGAGTTCGGCCTTATCCGGTCCCGGAGTTTCGTCCGCCGGCCGTAGAGAATGCTTACCCATAGTGCCCCGACCCTTCTGTCCGGCGCTGCCCTAAGTCGCCCGGTAGTGGGTCAAACTATGTCCATGCTTTCGCACTTGTCAATATTCGCCACGAACTTGACTACAGAACCAAATCGACCGGACGCAGAATTTGCATCTGCAAGCGACTGGTTCCGCAGTCCACGCGTCGCACGGCACAAAGAGCAAAGAGCCTGAACCTCGGTTAGCGAACATCAGCGCGCATCTCCGCACGGTGAACAGCGTAGATGTGCGGCGCAACGAACTGTTACACCCGTTGTCGGCATGCGAGCAAGCGCAGAACTTTCATATCACGCGGCAACCCAGTGTTCGACCGAATCGCCTATATTGCTTGCGAAAAGCAACGTAAGGTGGGGCCTCAAGTATCAACAATCAGTTTGCTCAAAAACCCGCGAGGGTGGCCTACGCGCGCGGGTTGCAGCACGTCACACGGCGCGATGCACTCGGGGAAGCCAGAAGTTGCTCGCGCCTTCACAGCGCAGCTCCCAAGTGGGCCCGCTACGGGTCGCGCCGGTTGATGTCCGCGACGGCGATGACGGCCACCACGGCGGTCACCGCGGCGAAGTACAGCAACGCACCCATCGGACCCCACCACATCGCGAACGTCTGCAGTGACGGCACACCGGTGAAGGCATAAGCGTTCGCGAACGGCAACAGCGGGCCGACCTTCTCCCCCACCTGCGGCAGCGTCCCGACCAACGGTTCCACGACGAACGGCAGCAGCAGAAGGATCGCGATGACGCCTGCGCTGTGCCTCACCAGCACTCCCAAGCCGACGGCGAGCACGGCGCCCAGCGCGGCGAAGAGGCCGACCGCTCCGGCGGTGCGCCACACCGCCGATTCTGTGAGCGAGAGCTCAGCGGCTTGACGATCCGTGCCGACCACCCGCACCGACACCACCGCCGCGACAACCGTCAGCGCGGCGGTCAAACCCGAGAACCACGCAGTGACAAGGGCTTTCGTCCACAGCACATAGGTGCGGCGGGGCATCGCGAGGAACGTGGTGCGGATCATGCCGGTGCGGTACTCGCCCGTGACGGTCAGCGCTGCCAATATCAACAGGACGGGAACGCCGAACGTCGCGACGCCGACCGCCGCGCGTTCCGGCTCGATCGGCGTCCTCGCACTGCCCACCGATGCCTGTATCGCCGCCAGCCCGACGCTCAACACCACGACCGTCAGCACCGACCACACCGGCGCCCGGGTGGTCCACAGCTTGAGCAGCTCGGCGCGCAGCATCAGCGCTGCGCCCGGAAGTCGACGGCCTGATCGGTCAGCGCCATGTACGCCTCCTCCAGCGACGCACGCTGAATGCTCAACTCGTGCAAAGTCACTCCGTGTCGCGCCGCCAGCTCACCGACCTGCTCGGTCGACGCGCTGTGGACCAGTACGGCCGAATCCTCGACCGTCGACGACAACCCCGCGGCGGTCAACGCGTCGCACAACCGGTCTCGGTCAGGGGTCCGCACACGCACGGTCTCCAGGCCGGCGCGACTCACGAACTCGCCGACGGTCGTGGCCGCGATCAGTCTGCCGCGCCCGATCACCAACAACCGGTCGGCTGTCTGCGCCATCTCGGCGAGCAGGTGGCTGGACACGAACACGGTGCGCCCCTCGCCGGCGAGGTCGCGCATCAGCGTGCGGATCCACCGGATGCCCTCCGGGTCGAGGCCGTTGACCGGCTCATCGAACAGCAGTACCTGCGGATCGCCGAGCAGAGCAGCCGCGATCCCGAGTCGTTGAGACATCCCCAACGAGAACGCACCCGCCGGCTTGCCCGCGACGTCGGCGAGGCCGACCATGCCGAGAACGTCGTCGACACGCTTGTCGGACAGCTTGTTACTGGCGGAGATCCACCGCAGATGCGCACGCGCGGTGCGGGTGGGGTGGACCTGCCTGGCGTCGAGCAGGGCACCCACCGTCCGCAGCGGGTGCCGGTGTTCGCGGTACGGCCGGCCCAGCACCGTGGCGGTCCCCGCGCTCGGCCGGTCCAGCCCGAGGATCATCCGCATGGTCGTCGACTTGCCCGCACCGTTGGGGCCCAAAAAGCCGGTGACGACACCGGGTTCCACGGTGCACGTCAAATCGTCGACGGCGCGAACCCGGCCGAATCTCTTCGTGAGACCGATCAACTCGATCATCGCGGCGACTCCACCGCGGCGACCACCAGATCGGCCACCGCGCGCATCCCGGCGGCGTTGGGATGCAGGGGTGCCGGCCGACCGGGCCACGGGATACCCGGCCCGGTGGTCCAGGGCTCTGCCGACCACGCGTGGTGGGCGCGGCTGGCCTGCGCGGCACGGACCCAGCCGCAGCCCGCGTCCGCGGCGGCCCGACCGGTCAGCCGCTCGAGCGTGTCGGCGATCCGCCGGCCCAGCGCCGCATCGACACCCGACAGCGGTCCGACCGGCTGACCGGGCGGCGGCAACAACGTCAGGTAGTCGACGAACAGCACCTCGGCGTTCGGTGCCCTGCCCCGTACCGCGCGGGCCACGCGGTGCAGCGCTTCGCCGACCTCGACCAGTGCGCGGTCCCGGGCGGTCGGGTCGAAGAGTGCGCGCACCGGCGGCAGCCAGCGGACCGGCCGTGGAAGTCCGGCGGCCATCAGCATGGGCACGTAGCCGACGTCGTTGCCACCGATCGTGACCGTCACCAGGGCCTCGGTGCCGTCGAGCGCCTCGATCTGCGGCGGTGTGCCGTGCTGAGGTTCGTCGAGGACGTTGGCGGTGGTGGCCCCCGAATAGGTGACGTCGGTCAGGTCGAGGCCGAGGCGTTCGGCCACCAGGTGCGGATAGTTGCGCGCCGAGCGGCCCGCACGGAACGGCGCGCCGTCGGCCGACGGCCGAATACCCGGGCCCGCCGCCATGGACGAACCCAGCGCCACGTAGCGCGTCACAGTGCCGGACTCACAGAGCCGGACTCGACGCCTGCGCCCAGAACCGCTTCGGGATGCGACCGGCGTGGCGGGCGAGGTGACCCGCGGTCACGGCGGCCGCCATCGCGGCGGCCATCGCCGGCGGATCGGCGGCCCGCGTCACGGCACTGGCCAACAACACGGCGTCACAACCCAATTCCATCGCCAGCGCGGCGTCACTGGCGGTTCCGATGCCGGCGTCGAGGATCACGGGCACGTTCGCGGCGTCGACGATCATCTCGATGTGGTGCGGGTTGGCGATCCCCAGACCGGTGCCGATGGGCGACCCCAACGGCATGACCGCCGCGCAGCCGATGTCCTCGAGTCGCCGGGCGAGCACCGGATCGTCGTTGGTGTATGGCAGCACGGTGAAACCGTCGTCGACGAGTTGTTCTGCCGCCCGGACCAATTCGACGGCGTCGGGCAGCAGGGTGCGCTCGTCGGCGATCACCTCGAGCTTCACCCAGTCGGTGCCGAGCGCCTCCCGGGCGAGCTGCGCGGTGAGCACAGCCTCCGCCGCCCCGCGACACCCCGCGGTGTTGGGCAGCGGGCTGATCCCCAGTCGGTGCAGCAGTTCGAGTACGCCGGTGCCGGTTTCGGCGTCGACGCGCCGCATCGCGACCGTGGTCAGTTCGGTGCCCGACGCGATCAGCGCCTGTTCGAGTACGGCGAGATTGGCCGCCCCGCCGGTGCCGAGGATCAGGCGCGACCCGAACTCGCGGCCGGCGATCGTGAGTGTCTGGTCAGCCACCCTGCACCGCCGTGACCACCTCGACGCGCGCCCCGTCACGCAGCGGCGTCTCCCATTCCGACCGCGGCAGCACCGACCAGTCGACCGCCACCGCAATACCCTTCTCGGGGAAGCCCATTCGGGCCACCAGCTCCGCGACGGTGGTCTGCCCGTCGAGGTGGACGTCTTCGTTGTTGACGGTCACGTTCATGTCCTGGCTCCCTGTGTCGTCTGCAGTTCGGCGGCGACCCGTTCGGCTGTCCACGGCGCCAGCAGGAAGCCGTTGCGGCCGTGCCCTGCTGCCACCAGTGTGCGCTCGTCGAGCCATTCGACAAGAGGCAGCCCGTCGGGCGTCATCGGTCGCAGCCCCGCCGCGCACTCGGCGAACTCGTACTCCCCCAGCGCCGGCATGACCGTGCACGCGTCGTCGAGCAGGTCGCGCACCCCGGTCACCGCGGGGGCGGTGTCGCGGCCGTGCTCGTACTGGGTGGCGCCGATGACCACGCCGTCGGCGCGCGGCACCAGGTACACCTGCCTGCCGTGGACACGGGCACGAACCACCCGGCGCGGGACGGGCATACACCCGCGCCGCCAGCGCAGCCGCAGCACCTCGCCCTTCACGGGGCGGATAGGCAGGCCGGGCCACAGCGTCGGGGCGTCGACGCCGTTGGCGAGCACCCTGGAGACGACGTCGTCGACGGCGGCGAGATCGTCGACCGGCGGCGCCCACCGCACCCCGAGCCGGGTGCAGTGCGCCTCCAGGGCGTCCACGACGGCGCGGTTGTCGACGGCCAGTTCGGTATCGGCGACGAAGCCGTGCCGGATGCCCTGCGCGAGCAGCGGTTCGATGTCCCGGGCCGCTGTGGTGAGCGTGACGGGGTGACCCTGGGCGGCCAGCCATTCGCCGACGGTCTTGAGGTCCGCGGCGTCGGCGCGGTCCACGGCCACCACCAGTGACTCCCGCGCCGTGACCACGTCGGCGGGCAGACCCGCCAGGAAGCCGTCGTGCCACAACCGCAGCGAGTCCAGCCCGATGCGCAGCAGGTCGTGCTCCCCCGGCCAGCCCTCGCTGTGCGGAGCGAGCATCCCGCCCGCCACCCATGACGCACCCCTTTCGGGGCTGCGGTGCACCCGCACCGTCCAGCCGTCGAGCGCAGCGCGGCGCGCGACCGACAGGCCGATGACCCCGCCGCCGATGACGGCGAGAGTCTTGTCCGGTGGCATGGGCCTCCCTTCGCCGGCATGACCCGGATCAGGTCCGACGGTAAGGGCCGGATGATCGGACCCACTCTCAGTCCCGCTGTCCCGGGACTCCCGTGTCGGCCATCAACCCTACCCGCGGTCGAAGCGCTACCGTCGCCGTGTGCGTGAACCCCTCGACCGGCTCGGCCGACGCCTCGAGCAGGCCTCGCTGTACCTGTGCACAGATGCCCGCCGCGAACGCGGTGACCTCGCCGAGTTCGCCGACGCGGCGCTCGCCGGCGGCGTCGACCTGATCCAACTGCGCGACAAGGGGTCACCCGGCGAACGTCGGTTCGGGCCTCTCGAGGCGCGCGAGGAACTGGCCGCGCTCGAGATCCTCGGCGACGCCGCCCGCCGCCACGGCGCGCTGCTGGCGGTCAACGACCGCGCGGACATCGCGCTGGCCGCGGGGGCCGACGTGCTGCACCTGGGCCAGGACGATCTGCCGCTGGCCGTGGCCCGCCGGATCATCGGCGAGAGCCCGTTGATCGGCCGGTCCACCCACGACAGCGCCCAGGTCGGCGCCGCGGTGACCGAGGAGGTCGACTACTTCTGTGTCGGGCCGTGCTGGCCCACGCCGACCAAACCGGGGCGCCCCGCCCCCGGACTCGACCTGGTCCGTGAGGCCGCCGCGCTGAGCACCGACAAGCCGTGGTTCGCGATCGGCGGTATCGACGAGGCCCGGCTTCCCGAGGTGCTCGACGCGGGTGCCCGCCGCATCGTGGTGGTGCGTGCGATCACGGCGGCCGACGATCCGAAGTCGGCGGCTCAGCGCCTCAAGGACGCGCTCACCGCTGGCCGTTGACCATCAGCGGGAAGGCCGCGGTGACGGTCCGCAGGCGCTCCCAACTGGCGGCGAAGCCCGGATGCAGGGGCAGCGCGGCGACGTCAGCTTCGGGAACCCAGCGCAGTTCGGCGCTCTCCCGGTTGGGCACGGTGTGCAGCAGCGCGGGCGCGTCGGCGATCACGGTGGTGTAGGTCCACGACGCGCCACCGGAACCGACGACTTCGGCGGTCACCACGGTGGTCCGCACGGTCAGTTGGTCGGCCGAGAGCCCCGCTTCCTCATGGGCCTCGCGAACCGCGGCCTGTTCGGGTGTCTCGTGGCTGTCGCGGGCGCCGCCGGGCAGACCCCACGTCCCGCCCTGGTGACTCCACGGCGCGCGGTGCTGCAGCAACACCGCGGCCGACCCGTCGGACCGCGGCGCGCGCAACAGCAGACCGGCGGCGCCGTGCCTGCCCCAGTAGCGGCCGCCGCCGTCGGAGAACACCCAGCCGTCACCGTCGCCACGCACCCGTACAGGATAGGGCCGCGCCAACCTCTGCGGCTCCGCTCGATTGGGCGCGAGCCGTGACAGAACCTCTTAGGATTCTTTTATAGAGTCAGACGGTCGGAAAGTTGCCGGATAGATGAGGACGGCGCACAGGTGACTGTGGAGTTGGCGCATCCCTCGACCGAGCCGCTCGCGTCCCGGTCGCCGACCACGCCCGCCCACCCGCGCTGGTTCTTCCTGTGGACGACGCCGGGCCGCATCCTCACCATCGGCGTTGTGCTCGCCGCACTCGCGATCGCCAGCGCCTTCGCCACGTCGACGACGATCAACGACCGCCAGCAGGCGCTCACCACCGTCCTCAACCACACCGAACCGCTGTCGTTCGCCGCCGGCGAGTTGTACAGCCGGCTGTCGGTGGCCGACGCCGCCGCCGCGACCGCGTTCATCGCCGGCACCGAACCCCGCGACGTGCGCCAACGCTACGAACAGGCGATCACCGATGCCGCGGTGGCCCTGACCCGGGCCTCGAGCGGGCTGACCGACGAGCAGCTGGTGCAGTTGCTCGGCCGCATCAACGCCGAACTCGCGGTGTACACCGGACTGGTGGAGACGGCGCGGACCAACAACCGGGCGGGCAACCCGGTCGGCTCGTCGTATCTGTCCGAGGCGTCGTCGCTGATGCAGACGAAGATCCTGCCCGACGCCGAACGGCTCTACGAGCGGACCTCGGCGCAGGTCGACCAGGAGACAGGCGCATCGACCCGCATCCCGGCGCCGGTCATCCTCGTGGTGCTGGCGACGTTGCTGTTCGGTCTGTTCGCCAACCGCTGGCTGGCCCGACGGACCCGGCGGCGGGTGAACATCGGGTTCGTCGCAGGCGGGCTGGCGGTGCTGATCATGGTGTTGTGGGTCGGTACCGCGCTGACCATCTCGACGACCGACAGCCGCAGCGCCAAGGGCGCCGGCGCCGAATCGCTCAAGACCATCACCACCCTGGCCATCACCGCCCAGCAGGCCCGCGCCGACGAGACACTGGCGCTGATCCGCCGCGGCGACGAGGAGGTCCGCAAACAGTCGTACTACCAGCGGATCGACGGGATGCAGAAGAAACTGGCGCAGTACCTCGCGCGCGAGGACGCGATCGACAGCACCGACCTGGCCGCCGCCGAGGATCTGCTCTCCCGCTGGCGGGCGGCCGACGACCGGATCAACGCCTACATCGCCGTCGGTAACTACCAGGCCGCCACCCAGGTCGCGCTCGGCACCGGCGAGGACGATTCGACACCCGCGTTCGACAAGCTCAACGACGCGCTGAGCAAGGCGATCGAGCAGAGCCGGAGCCAACTGCGCAACGACATCCTCAATGCCCGGCGGGTGCTGTCGGGTGCGACGGCGGGCGCTGCGGCGCTCAGTGTGATCGCCGCGGTGGCGGTGGCGCTGGGTCTGTGGCCACGACTCAGTGAGTACAGGTGATGAGCATGTCGAGGCTGCTCGCGTCGCTCACCGCCGCGGTGGTGGTGCTGGCGGGTTGCGGACAGGCCGCGTCGGTGGTGCCGACACCCGGTGTGACCCTCGCGCCGCCCACCCCGGCGGGGATGGAGGAGCTGCCCCCCGAGCACGCGCGGCTGCCGATGCCCGAGGCCGACGACTGCAACCGCCGGGCGAGCCTGCGGCCCTTCCCCACCCGCGCCGAGGCCGACGACGCCGTGGCGTACATCCGCGAGCGGGGCAGGCTCATCGTCGGCCTCGACATCGGCAGCAACCTGTTCTCGTTCCGCGATCCGATCACCGGTGACATCACCGGCTTCGACGTCGACATCGCCGGCGAGATCGCCCGCGACATCTTCGGCAGCCCGGCCCAGGTCGACTACCGCATCCTGTCGTCGGCCGACCGGATCATCGCGCTGCAGAACAACCAGGTCGACGTCGTCGTCAAGACCATGACGATCACCTGCGAGCGGAAGAAGAAGGTCGGCTTCTCGACGGTGTACCTCAACGCCAACCAGCGGATCCTGGCCCCCCGCGATTCGGCGATCACGCGGGCCGCGGACCTCTCGGGCCGACGGGTGTGCGTGGTGAAGGGGACGACGTCGCTGCGGCGGGTCCAGCAGATCAGTCCCCCGCCGATCATCGTGTCGACGGTCACCTGGGCCGACTGCCTGGTGGCACTGCAGCAGCGGCAGGTCGACGCGGTCAGCACCGACGACACGATTCTGGCCGGGTTGGTGGCGCAGGACCCGTACCTGCACATCGTCGGGCCGAGCATGAACCAGGAGCCGTACGGGATCGGGGTGAACCTGGAGAACACCGGGCTGGTGCGGTTCGTCAACGGGACGTTGCAGCGCATCCGCAACGACGGCACCTGGTCTGCGCTCTACCGCAAGTGGTTGACGGTGCTGGGCCCCGCGCCCGCACCGCCGGTGGCGAGGTACGTGGACTGATGGCCAGGCCCGAACACGATCTCGACGCCGGCATCGACCCCGGCTTGGAGGAGGATCCCGGCACCCAGCCGGCGAGCCTCGACGACCTCGATCTGGACTCGGCGTCGACGATGCGCCCGATGGCCACCCAGGCGGTGTTCCGGCCGGACTTCGACGACTCCGACAGCATCAGCGTGCACACCGGGGACACCGAACCGCAGGACCACGCGACCACGGCGATCCGGACGCTGTCGCCGGTCCGCAGGCTCGGTGGCGGGCTGGTGGAGATCCCGCGGGTGCCGACCAAGGATCCGCTCGAAGCGCTGATGACCAATCCGGTGGTCGCCGAGAACAAACGCTTCTGCTGGAACTGCGGGCGGCCGGTCGGACGGTCGACGTCGGACGGGAAGGCGCTGTCGGAGGGCTGGTGCCCGCACTGCGGCAGCCAGTACTCGTTCCTGCCCCAGCTCAATCCGGGTGACATGGTCGCCGACCAGTACGAGATCAAGGGCTGCATCGCCCACGGTGGCCTCGGCTGGGTGTATCTCGCGTTCGACCACAACGTCAACGAACGGCCGGTGGTGCTCAAGGGTCTGGTGCACTCCGGTGACGCCGAGGCCCAGGCCATCGCGATGGCCGAGCGGCAGTTCCTCGCCGAGGTGACGCACCCCGGGATCGTGAAGATCTACAACTTCGTCGAACACGACGACAAGCACGGCAGCCCGGTCGGCTACATCGTGATGGAGTACGTCGGCGGGACGTCGCTCAAACAGGCCAGGGGACAACGCCTTCCGGTCGCCCAGGCGATCGGCTACATGCTGGAGATCCTGCCTGCGCTGGGTTACCTGCACTCGCTGGGGCTGACCTACAACGACCTCAAACCCGAGAACATCATGCTGACCGAGGATCAGGTCAAGCTGATCGACCTCGGCGCGGTGTCGACGATCAACTCGTTCGGCTACCTGTACGGCACCCCCGGATACCAGGCGCCGGAGATCGTGCGGACGGGTCCGACCGTGCAGAGCGACATCTACACCGTCGGCCGGACGCTGGCGGCGTTGACGCTCGAATTGCGCACGCGCAAGGGCCGTTACGTGGAGGGTCTGCCCGCCGACGATCCGGTGCTGACGCAGTACGACTCGTTCGGCCGGTTGCTGCGCCGAGCGATCGACCCGGACCCGCGGCGCCGGTTCGCCAGCGCAGAGGAGATGTCGTCACAGCTGCTGGGCGTGCTGCGCGAAGTGGTGGCCCGCGACACCGGTGTCCCGAGACCCGGTCTGTCGACGGTGTTCTCACCCACCCGGTCGACGTTCGGCATCGACCTGCTGGTCGGCCACACCGATGTCTACGTCGACGGGCAGGTGCATTCGGAGAAGCTCACCGCCCAGGAGATCGTGCGGGCGCTGCCCGTACCGCTGGTGGATCCCACCGACGTGGGCGCCGCGGTGCTCTCGGCGAGCGTGCTGAGCCAGCCGGTGCAGACGCTCGATCAGTTGCGTGCCGCCCGACACGGTTCCTTGGACTCGGAGGGCATCGACCTGTCCGAATCGGTCGAGTTGCCGCTCATGGAGGTGCGCGCGCTGCTCGATCTCGGCGACGTCGCGAAGGCCACGCGCAAGCTCGACGATCTGCACACCCGTGTCGGCTGGCGGTGGCGGTTGGTGTGGTTCCGTGCGGTCGCCGCGCTGCTGTCGGCCGACTATGACGCGGCCACAAAGCATTTCACCGAGGTGCTCGACACACTGCCCGGCGAGTTGGCGCCGAAGCTGGCTTTGGCGGCCACGGCCGAACTCTGCGGCTCCGATGCCGAACAGGCGCCGTCGCGCAGGTTCTACGAGACGGTGTGGGGCACCGACCACGGCATCATCTCCGCCGGATTCGGGCTCGCGCGCGCGCAGTCCGCCGAGGGTGACCGCGAGGGTGCCGTGCGCACACTCGACGAGGTTCCCGCCACGTCACGGCATTTCACCACCGCCCGATTGACCAGTGCGGTGACGCTGCTGTCGGGGCGGTCGTCGAGTGAGATCACCGAACAGCAGATCCGCAACGCCGCCCGCCGGGTCGAGGCGCTGCCCGACACCGAACCGCGGGTGCTTCAGATCCGGGCGCTGGTGCTGGGCACCGCCATGGACTGGCTCGTCGACAACTCGGCGAACACCAACCACATCCTCGGATTCCCGTTCACCGAGCACGGATTGCAGCTCGGCGTCGAGGCGTCGCTGCGCGCGCTGGCACGCGTCGCGCCCACCCAGGCGCACCGTTACGCGCTGATCGACCTGGCGAACAGCGTGCGCCCGATGAGCACGTTCTAGCGTTCGGGCCTCGTGACGGGGAGTGCACATGTCACTCCGGGATTCGATATCACCGGCGATATCGCATCCCGCCGGCACCTAGTGGTTCGGTCGGCTTCGCTTCACGCGGTGACCGGCGCGTAGACCAGCACCCGGTGCCCGGCGTCGCGCTCCACGCTGAATCCGGCATGGGCCGCGACATGCTCGTCGGTCGCCTTCTTCGCTCCGCCATAGTCGGAGTAGTCGTCCAGGATCACCCGCGCGCCCGGCGACAACCACGGCGTCACCCGCTCGAGGCACAGCTTCACCGGGTCGTACCAGTCGCAGTCGATGTGCACCAACGCGACCGGCCACTGCGGGTCGAGGGTGTCCTCGAACAAACCCTTGTGGAGGTGAATCCGCTCGCCGGTCGGCACTCCGTAGCGCGCGAACGAGTCGCACACCCGCTCGAACAGATCGTCCACGTAACCGTAGTACGTCTCCCCGCCGAGACCTTCCGAACGGCCCGACGCGATGACCTCGTACCGATTGTGAGCCTTGGCGGGGTCGTTCGGTCCCGGCGGCGGAATCATCGCGAACACGTCGTAGCCGTGGAACGGTCGATCCGGTAACTCGGTGGCCAACAGGATGCCCGATCCTCCCAACGCCAGCCCACATTCGATGACGCATCCGGGTACCTCCCGAACCGCCTCGGCGGCCCGCGAGAGGCTGCGTAGCTTCCGGTATCCAAGATAGGTGAGCTTGTCCCGCCGGATCCTTCGTTGCAGCGGGCTCGCCGCGACGGCTTGAAGTACCTGGTTCACTGCGGGCACTCCGCCCACCAAGTGATGCCCCCCGAATTCATCAGCGCATCCTATGACGAACTCCTTGCGAGTTTCGGGAATTCGCGGTCATCATCTCTGATCGTCACATGACCTCGATGCACGCCCGGGCGATCGCCAACTCCTCGTTGGTCGGGATCACGAGCACTGTGGTGGGCGATGTCTCCGCCGAGATGCGACGCGCGGTGTGCGACGGGCTCTCGTTGAGATGCTCGTCCAACTCGATGCCCAGCCGCCCGAGGCCCGACAGCGCATCGCGCCGCACCGCGGCGTCGTTCTCGCCGACCCCGGCGGTGAAGACGATGACGTCGGCGCCGCCCAGCAGGACGAGGTAGGCCCCGATGTACTTGCGCAACCGGTGGATGTACACCTCGTAGGCGAGTCGCGCGTTCTCGTCACCGCCTTCGATGCGCTGATGCAGCACCCGGAAGTCGATCTCACCGCCGAGACCGCGGACGCCTGCACGTTTGTTGAGCATCGTCTCGATGTCGTCGACACTCATACCCGCGGTGCGCCAGAGGTACACGAGCACGCCGGGGTCGAGATCACCGGACCGGGTGCCCATCACCAGACCTTCCATCGGCGTCAGGCCCATCGAGGTGTCCACGGGCCGGCCTCCGACGATCGCCGACGCGGATGCGCCATTGCCCAGATGCAGCACGATCTGGCTCAACGACGACAACGGGGCGTCGAGGAACAGTGCGGCCTGCTGACTGACGTACTGGTGCGACGTGCCGTGGAACCCGTAGCGCCGGATGTGCCACTGCTCGGCGACGTCCCGGTCGATCGCGTACGTGGCTGCGGCAGCGGGCAAGTCGTGGAAGAAGGCGGTGTCGAAGACCGCGACGTGCGGCAGATCGGGGAAGGCCTTGCGGGCCTCGCGGATGCCGAGCACGGCGGGCGGGTTGTGCAGCGGCGCCATCGGAGCCAGCTCTTCGAGCGTGTCGACCAGTGCGTCGTCGATCACCGTCGGCTCGTAGAGATCTGGGCCACCGTGCACCACCCGATGTCCGACCGCGACCAGTCCGACGCTGCCCAGTTCGGCCCCGGCCTCGTCGAACATGCCGTAGGCGGTGCGCAGAGCGGCCTCGTGGTCGGACACCCGGTCGCTGTGCGTGACCTCCCGCTCACCGCACACCAGACTCGCCGACGAGGAGTCCTCGCCGATGCGCTCGACGATTCCGTCGGCAAGGGACAACCCCGAATCAGGGTCGATCAGTTGGAATTTCAGCGACGAGGAGCCGGAGTTCAGTACCAGAACGGTGCGGGTCATCGCTCCCCCTGTGCCTGGATCGCGGTGATCGCGACCGTGTTGACGATGTCCTCGACCAGGGCGCCGCGCGACAGGTCGTTGACCGGTTGGTTCAGACCCTGCAGCACCGGCCCGATCGCGATGGCGCCTGCGCTGCGCTGCACCGCCTTGTAGGTGTTGTTGCCGGTGTTGAGGTCGGGGAAGATCAGCACGGTGGCCCGCCCGGCGACGGGTGAATCCGGCATCTTGGTCTTGGCGACCGACGGTTCCACGGCGGCGTCGTACTGGATCGGCCCCTCGACGAGCAGGTCCGGTTCTCTTTTGCGCACCAGTTCCGTTGCTGCGCGGACCTTTTCGACCTCGGCACCGGTTCCGGACGTGCCGGTCGAATAGGACAGCATCGCCACCCGCGGCTCGATGCCGAACTGCGCCGCGGTGCGGGCGGAGGAGATGGCGATGTCGGCCAGCTGTTCGGACGTCGGGTCGGGGACGATGGCGCAGTCACCGTAGGCGAGCACGCGGTCGGCCAGGCACATCAGGAAGATGCTCGACACCGTCGACACGTCGGGCAGGGTCTTGATGATCTCGAACGCCGGACGAACCGTGTGGGCGGTCGTGTGCGCCGCACCGGAGACCATGCCGTCGACCATGTCGTTGTGCACCAGCATGGTGCCGAAATACGAGACATCGTGGATGATCTCGCGGGCCTGCTCCACGGTGACGCCCTTGTGCTTGCGCAGTTCGGCGTACTGCTCGGCGAACTGGTCGCACAGGTCGCTGGTGCGCGGATCGAGCACCGCCGCGGCGCTCAGGTCGACGCCGAGTTCGGCCGCGCGGGCCCGCACCCGCGCCTCCTCACCGAGGATCGTCAGATCTGCGACGCCGCGCTGCAGAAGCCGCCCCGCCGCCTTGAGGATGCGGTCATCGTCACCCTCGGGAAGCACGATGCGCTTGCGGTCCGCGCGCGCCCGGTCGAGGAGCTGATAGGTGAACATCTGCGGCGTGATGACGGTCGGGATCGGAATCGCCAACCGGCTCAACAGCTCCGCGGTGTCGACGTGGGTCTCCATCAGCGTCAGCGCGGTGTCGATCTTGCGCGCCGACGCCGCGGTCACCCGCCCCCTGGTGCCCGCCACCCGACTGGCGGTCTCGAACGTGCCGTAGTCGGTGGCGACGATCGGCAGTCGTAGTTTCAGGCCGGCGACCAGCCTGGCGATCGAAGGATGCAGATCCAGCCCACCGTTGAGGATGATGCTCGACAGCGACGGGAACCCCTCGGCCGAATGCGCGCTCGCCACGGCGAGGACGACGTCGGACCGATCGCCCGGCGTGACCACCGTGACACCCTCGGTCAACCGTTCCAGGACGTGCTCGGCGGTCATCCCGGCGACCAGCACGTCCATCGCCTCCCTGTGGAGGAGCTTCTCGTCACCGCTGATCACGGTGCCGTCGACGGAGTCGCGCAGTTCGGCGACCGAGGGCGCGACCAACAGGGGCTCCTCGGGCAGGACGTAGACCTGCGGGGCGCCGTCGCGCTTCAGCGCCTCACGCACCTCGGCAAGCCGGTCCGGATCACACCGGTTGGCCACCACCGCGGCGGTGTGGGCGTGCTGGGCGGCGATCTCGTCGAGGCAGACCTCGACGACCTGGACGACCTCGTCCGGGGTGCGCCCGCGCGCCTTGACGGCGAGGACGACGGGCGCGCTGAGGTTGGCGGCGATACGCGCGTTCATCGACAGCTCGCTGGGGCTGGCCACATCGGTGTAGTCGCTGCCCACGATCAGCACCGCGTCGCACCGGTCGGCGACGCGGTGGAAGCGGTCGACGATGTCGCCGAGCGCATCGTCGGGGTTCTCGTGCAGGTCGTGGTAGCTGACCCCGACGCACTCCTCGTACGGCAGGCCCGCTGTGGCGTGGGCGAGCAGCAGCTCGAGGATGTAGTCCCGCGCCGGACCCTGCCGGGTGATGGGCCGGAACACCCCGACCCTGGCCGCGGTGGCCGTCAGACGGTCGAGCAGCCCGAGCGCGATGGTCGATTTTCCTGTGTCACCTTCCGGCGACGCGACGTAGATGGCGGATACGCGCGGTGCGGTCTCGTCAGACACCCTCACAGCCTGCCGCATCAGCGCCATCGCGGCCAACAGGCCGATCGACCCTTGGAAAACGGTCCGACACAGACAGGTTTGGTTATTGCATAACTATTTGCTACCTTCGCACGCACATGTCACATACGTGTGCGTCAATAACTTACTTGCGAGTCAGGAATGCCGTGGGAACTGCTACTTCTGCAGATATCGCACCACTGCCGGTCGACGTCCCAAAAACGACGCCATCAGTGCATGGCGTTACTGCAATCGCTCATGCGAAGCCGTTAGCGTCCCTAATGGAGATCGGCGGCGCGTCGGTCTCCACCTCCATCCGCCGGCGGTGGATCGCGCGTCGGCTGGCGATCGCGGTCGTCCTCACCGCGGTCGCCTACGGCCAGACCTACGCCGCCACCCTCGCCGATTCGGTGGCCGGATCGCGCACACCGGTGCTTGCGGCGCTGCCTTTTCTGGTCGTGCTCATCGCCGCCGGTCACCGGACACCGCCGCGCGGTGTCGGCGACACCGAGTCGAACTGGATCATCGCCGTCATGGTGGCCGCTCCCGCGCTCGCCGGATTCGAACTCCTCCGGCACCGGCTGCCGAGCCTTTCGGCACTCTGGCATCTTCCTGACTTCGGCGCGATCGTGTGGTTCGCCGCGCTGCTCACCGTGCTGTTCGGCGTGCGGCACGTCGTGCGGATGTGGCCGCTGTGGATCTTCGCGGTCGGTTTCGCCAGTCCCCTTCCCTCGCTCCTGATGACCGCCGTCCTCGGCGGGTCGGACATCGCAGCCGCGGCACCCGCCGTTGCCGCCGGTGCCGTCGCCGTCTTCCTGGCGTGCCCGGCGGTCGCCCTGCTGCGACGGCTCGTCGCGGCGTCGACGTGCTTCCTCGTCGCGACCACGGTCGTTCTCACAGCCGGACCGCACCTGCCGCTGACGGTGACGGCGCTGGTCGTCGGGGCCGCGCTCCCGGTCGCCACGACAGTGCTGTCCCGGCGCCGCGCCGCGTCGTCCGGCGTCCCGACGTGGTCGCCGCCGCACCACAACTCGGCTCGGTCGCTGGCAGCGCTCGCCGTCATCGCCACGGCCCTCGCCGTGCTGAACCCCGCCACGGTCCGGCCCGCACCGCTGCCCACCGCCGCGCCGGGCTGGATCGAGGCGGCCGGGTTGACCGCGTCGTCGTCCTACGCTTTCATCACCCGCTACGCCGGCCCGGCCGCCACGTTCGTGCGATATCGCCCCACAACGCGCCCGGGCTCCCCGGCGCTCGCCGTCGACGTCATCACCACACCGCACCGTGCGGCCCTCACCGCGATCGGCGACCCGAGCTGGTACCCCGCGTCCCTACCGGTCGACTTCCGTCCCGCTCCCCCCGCGTCGGGACTGCCGGCCGGCGCGCGCATCGCCCACACGAACGCGGACGCCGCCCGCGACGGCGACAGCCAGGACTGGGTGGCGATCGCGTGGGACTGGCAGACCGGCGAAGTCGTCCAGCGGGTCACTGTCGTGGCGGACCAGTCGCTGACCGACGCCGGCCGACCGCCCGAGCCGTCACCGGTGCGCCTGCTCGACGTGTCACTGCGGCCCGCACTGTGGATCGCCCGGCAACAACCCCACGCGACGGGAGATGTCGACGACCTCGTGCTCCGGCAGGTGGTCGGGCTGGCAGTCCGGCTCAGCGCGGCCGGCACCGCCCATCCGGCGGACGGTCCGGCGGCCGATGCCTGACACGTCGCGCACCCTGCTGCCCGCGCACATGTCGGCGCGCGGGCTGCTCGGGCCGCGGTCCCTGACGCTGGCCGCCGCGGCCCTCGCTGCTCTCGCCGCCGCGGTCTGGGCATGGCCGTCGATCGTCGCGCCGGCCCTCACCGGGGTGATCGCGTGCGCGTACCTGGTGTCCACCGCCGACCGCAATCACCTGCTGTTCAAGGGCCTTCGGATGTCGAGCCTCGTCACCGTCGGCGCCGAGGAGGCCAGGGCCATCCCCGACCACGAACTCCCCGTGTACACGGTGCTCCTCCCGGTCTACGACGAACCGACCATCGTGACCAACCTGATCAACGGGGTCGGTCGGCTCGACTATCCGTCGGACAAACTGGAGATCCTCCTGCTCATCGAGGAGGACGACATCGCCACGCAGGAGGCGCTGCTGGGCGCCGACCTGCAGTCGGCGCGGATCGTGATCGTGCCGCACAGCCTGCCCAAGACCAAGCCCAAGGCCTGCAACCACGGCATGTCGCTTCCCGATCTGCGCGGTGAGTATCTGACGATCTACGACGCAGAGGACATCCCTGACCCGCTGCAACTGCGGCGCGCGGTCGCCGCCTTCCGTCGGATGCCCGCCGAGATCGGTTGTCTGCAAGCCCGGCTCGGCTACTTCAACGAACGCCAGAACCTGCTGACCAGATTCTTCTCCCTCGAATACGACCAGTGGTTCGGTGTCGTCCTGCCCGCCGTGGAGAACTCCGGGTGTGTGGTTCCCCTCGGGGGCACGTCGAATCACATGTCCGTGCGCGTGTGGCGGGAGATCGGTGGCTGGGACGAGTTCAACGTCACCGAGGACGCCGACCTCGGTGTGCGGTTGGCGCGGCACGGCTACCGCACCCTCATCCTCGACTCGGTCACTCTGGAGGAGGCCAATTCCGATGTGGTGAACTGGATCCGGCAGCGCTCGCGTTGGTACAAGGGTTACCTGCAGACGATGCTCGTTCATCTGCGCACGCCCGCGACGCTGCGTCGCGAACTGGGCACCAAGGGCTTCCTCCGGTTCATCAACATGACCGGGGGCGTGCCGATGACGAGTGCGCTCAACGTGGTCTTCTGGTTCACCCTGTTCGTCTGGGTGCTGGGCAGGCCCGACGCGATCGGCGCGCTGTTTCCGCCGGTCACCTATTACGTGTGTCTGCTCCTCCTCCTGATCTGCGCGCCCCTGTCCGTGTTCGCAGGGCTGATCGTCACCGCGGCACTGGGCAAACCGCATCTGTGGTGGGCGGCGCTGTTGGCACCGCTGTACTGGATGTTGCAGTCCGTCGCCGCGGTCAAGGCCATCTATCAGCTCCTCGCCCGACCCTCGTTCTGGGAGAAGACCGTTCACGGTCTGTCCCCCTCCGCATGACCCTCCCACCCGACGAAGGACCTCGATGAACGTTCTCACCCGCGCCGTCACCGCACTCGTCGTCGCCGGCCTCGCGCTGGTCACATCGAGCCCTCCTGCGGCGCAGGCGGACCCGGCGAACACCGTGGTGACCGGAAGCGGCGCGGCAGGACAGATCCGGTGGGAATCGCTCGGTGTCGCGGAGCGCATGGACCTGATCGGCGAGAATCAGCCCGCCGACGTGTCCATCCCGGTGCCGACCGGGGTTCGGCCCAACACCTTGACCGGTCAGGTCGGCTCGGTGGTGAACGTGACCGACGGACGGATCGAGGTCATGGACGGGCGCGACACCATCCTCGGTTCCTTCCCGGTGCCCCGCGAGGCGGAGTCGAAACCGTTCACCGTCAACATCTCCGGCGCCCAGATCGTCGACGGCAGCGCCACGCTCCGGTTCGTGCTGCGCGATCGCGGCCCGGTCGCCGACAGTTGCAGCCAGCCGCCGTCGCTGTCGCTCACCCAGCTCGGCAACTCGTTCTCCGGACCGACCCCCGATCCGCGAACCGTGTCGGACTTCCTGCCCGGTTACCTCGACGAGATCGTCATCCGTGTCGGGCCGTCGCCGACACCGTCCGAACAGCAGGCCGCACTGACACTCGTCGCCGAACTGACCCGTCTGTACCGCCCCATGCCGGTGCGGATCGACATCGACACCTCCGACGCTCCGCCGGCGAAGGGCACACCGGGACGCCGGGTGATCGAGATCAGCGAGGGCGGGAAGGGGTCGATGGCGGTCAGGAATCCCGGCACACCGGCGGCGGTCCTCGCGGTCGGCGGATCCGGTGAGGAACTGGTACGCCAGGTGGACCTGTTCGCCGACCGCCGCTTCACGCTCGCCCAAAGCGATTCAGCGGCAACGCTGTACGCCACGCCGAACCGCACGCAGTCGACCGACATCAAGACCTTCGCCCAGCTGGGCATGACCGGTGAGGCGTCGGTGCTCGGCACCACCACCCTCTACGCCGGGTTCGACGTCGCCAGGTTCGCCGTCGGACCCATCACCGACGCGACGGTGCACCTCAAAGCCAGGTACACACCCGTGGTCGGCGGCGAGGCGTCGGTCCTGATCCGGTCGGGGACGACCGTACTGGCCACCCGCCGTCTCGACGAGTCGGGCGTGCTCGACCTGACCGGTGACATCCCGGCGGAGTCGATCACGTCGAACGTGGGGATGGCGTTGGAGCTGCGCTACGTGCCCGACCAGGAGTGCGCACCGATGAACGACCGGATGACGTTCGCGCTCGACCCGCAGTCGACCGTCACCGTCACCCCCGGCCTGCGCAACCGCGGCGGCTTCCCGGTGCTGCCGATGGCGTTCACCCCCGACTTCGACGTCGCGATCGACGCTCCCGGACACCTCCGGTACGCCGCGGCGGCGATCAATTTGATGGGCCAGCAGACCGGCGAGACACTGCGGCCGCGCGTCACGACGTTCGACGCCGCCGCCGCGTCCGGCACCGGCCTGCTCGTCGTCGGTGAAGGGGCGGAACTCGCCGCAGCGGGGATGACCCCGCCGCTGCTGCCCGGCGCCCCGAACACGTTCGGCATCAGCGGATCACCGGAGACCGAGGTCGACTTCAGCGGTCCGCTCGGGGTCCTGCAGGTGTTCACCCACAATGCCCGCACCGTGCTGTCGATCAGTGGGACCCGGGACTGGGCGTTGGTGGACGACGCGTTCGACCACATCCGCGGACTGCCGGACCGGTGGGCGTCGTTGACCGGTGACGTCGTCGCCACCGGTGCGGCCCATCAGACGGTGAACCTGACGGTGCGGGAGGGCGGCGCGCTCGTCAACGAGTACCCGGGTGACCCGTGGAAGTGGTGGGCGGTGCTGTCACTGGCCACCGGCGCGGCCGTGACGATCGCGGCCGTGGTGTTCGTGCTGATGCGACGTCGCCGCCGCCTCCGGTGACGGCGGACGCCCCGCGGCGCATCTGGGGCGTCGCGCTGTTCGCCGCGCTGAGCGCGTTGTACTTCACCGTCGGTGCGCTACTTGTCCTGCGGTTCAACATGTTCGATCCCGACTCGCCGAGCCGGGTGGCCAACGCCGGATACGTGTTGATGAGCCGTCAACCGCACCTCTCGGCCATCGGGTTCGTGTGGAATCCGCTGCCGAGCCTGGTCGAGATCCCGGTGTTGACGCTCGCCGACTGGTGGCCGGCGCTCAAGACCCACGGCCTCGCGGGCGTGGTGCAGAGCGCGCTGTTCATGGCGGGCGCCGCCGTCATGGTCCGGCGGATTGCCCTCGACCGCGGTGTCGGCGCAGTCTGGCGGTGGCTGGCCGTCGCGTGCTTCGCGCTGCACCCGATGATCGTCACCTACGGCGCCTCGGGCATGAGCGAGGCCGCGGAGACGTTCGCGCTGGTGTGGTGCGTCCGGCACCTTATGCAATGGGTGAACGGAAACCGGGTCGGTGACCTCGCCTGGGCGGGAATAGCTCTCGGCGTCGGGTACCTGTCGCGCTACGAGGCGGTGCCCGCGGCGTGCGGGGCGGCGCTGGTGGTGGCCGCGGTCGCCGTTCAGCGTGCGCGGCCCGGTCAGCGGGTGAATTCGGTGATCCTTCACGTCCTGATCGTGATGTTCCCTCTCGTGTCGGCGTTCGCGATCTGGGCGCTGACCGGGTGGGTGGTGTCGGGCGAACTCTTCGCGACGTTGTCCTCGCAGTACGGCAACGACAGTCAGGTCGCCGCGGCGATGGACCGGGCGAGCCCGCTGGCGGGTGCGGCGTCCGACGACTGGGTCGTGATCGCGGCGCGGCTGCTCGGCATGCAACCGTTCGTCCTGATCGCCGCTGCGGGCGCTGCCGCGTGGGCGGTCCTCCGCCGCAACATCACCGCCCTCGTCCCGGTCGCCACCCTCGGCCCTGTTCTGGTCTTCGCCGCGTGGGGTCAGTTCACGTCGACCACGTTCGGCTGGTTCCGGTTCTACCTGCTCGCGATCCCGCTCGTCATCTGTATCGCGCTGGCGTTCTGGCAGCCCCGCGCCCGGCGCGCGACCACCGCGCAACGGTCCGACGCGGTCGCGAGCCGCGTCGGCGCCGGGTTGTTGAGCGCATCGCTGGTCATCGGCATCCCGGTCACCGTCACGGCGATGTCCGACGAGCGGATCGGCAACCAGCAGTTGCAGTTCGGGCTCAGATCGCTGACCGACCCACAGCGGTATCCGTCCGCGGAGCAGTGGTACCGGCGGTTGATGGTCAACGACCGCGAACTGGCGGCCTACTTCGATCGCAAGCGCCTGCCCGAGGGCGCAGTGCTGATGGACACCTTCAACACGTGGGGCGTCTGGCTGGGTTCCCAACGGCCGAAGCAGTTCGTCATCACCAGCGACTATGACTTCACCGCAACCCTCAACCGCCCGTGGGACTTCGGGGTGCAGTACATCGTCGCGAGCAATCCCGGGATCAGCGACGCCGACGCCCTGAACGTCCGGTACCCGACGCTGTGGCAGGACGGCGCCGGGCTGGGGACGCTCGTGCACTCGGTGTACGGCGCCACCGGCGACGAACGGTTCCGGGTCTACCGGGCGACCGGCAGGCCCGCGCCGCCGACGGCGGGGTGAGCCTCAGCCGAGCTTGCGCAGCCGCGGCTCGAGGTCGCGCTGGAACAACTCCAGGAAGCGGCGCTGGTCGTGCCCGGGCGCGTGGAACACCAAGTGGTTCAGGCCCCACCCCACGTAGTCCTTGACCTTATCCACCGCCTCGTCGGGATCCGACGCCACGATCCACCGCTTGGCCACCTGCTCGATCGGCAACTCGTCGGCGGCCTTCTCCATCTCGATCGGATCGTCAATGCTGTGCTTCTGCTCGGCCGTCAACGACAACGGCGCCCAGAACCGCGTATTCTCCAGCGCCAGTTCCGGATCGGTGTCGTACGAGATCTTGATCTCGATCATCTTGTCGACATCGTCGACGTTCTTGCCCGCGGCGTCGGCACCTTCGGCCACCGCGGGCATCAACTTGTCCTTGTACAGCTCCTCGCCCTTGCCCGAGGTGCAGATGAAGCCGTCACCGGCACGGCCGGCGTACTTCGCCACCACCGGTCCACCCGCGGCGATGTACACCGGCACACCGCCTTCGGGGACGTCGTAGATCGATGCGCCCTTGGTGCGGTAGTACTCGCCGTCGAAGTCGACACGGTCACCGAGCCACAACTCGCGCATCAACCGCACCGACTCCCGCAGCCGAGCGAACCGCTCCTTGAAGTCCGGCCACTCCCCCTCATAACCGGTCGCGATCTCGTTGAGCGCCTCACCGGTGCCCACCCCGAGGAAGATCCGGCCCGGGTACAGACACGCCATCGTCGCGAACGCCTGCGCGATCACCGCCGGGTTGTACCGGAACGTCGGCGTCAGCACCGACGTCCCCAACTGCAACCGCTCGGTGCGCTCACCCACCGCGGTCATCCACGCCAACGAGAACGGCGCATGCCCACCCTCGTGACGCCACGGCTGAAAATGGTCACTGACCGTCGCACTGTCCATCCCGTGCGCCTCGGCCGCCACCGCCAACTCCACCAATTCGCGCGGCGCGAACTGCTCCGCCGACGCCTTGTAACCGAGTTTGAGTTCAGCCATGGTCTCTCCCTGCTCCTCGCGTGCGCACGACTCGTTTCTACTCCTCTGCCTACACTCGCGGCATGGCAGCAGCCCTCACGGCCGTCACCGACCGGGTCCACCTGGCGCAGACCGACCTGGTGAACTGGACTCTGGTGGCCGACGACGGGGGCGTGGTGCTCATCGACGCCGGCTATCCCGGTCACCGCGCCGACGTCCTGGATTCGTTGCGGCGGTTGGGTTTCGGTATCGACGACATCCGCGCGATCCTGTTGACACACGCCCACATCGACCACTTCGGTTCGGCGATCTGGTTCGCCGAGACGCACGGTGTGCCGGTCTACACCCACGCCGACGAGGTCGGCCACGCCAAACGCGACCACCTGGAGCAGGTCTCACCGCTCGAGGTGGCCAGGCATGCATGGCGGCCACGCTGGCTGACGTGGTCGCTCACGATCATCCGCAAGGGCGGTACGTACCGCGGCGGCATCCCGACCGCGCAGGCCCTGACCGACGAGGTCGCCGCGACGCTGCCCGGAACACCGAGGGCGGTCCCGACGCCCGGTCACACGGGCGGGCACTGTTCCTACATCGTCGACGGCGTACTGGTCAGCGGGGACGCCCTGGTGACCGGCCACCCCCTGCTCGCCGACACCCGGCCGCAACTGCTGCCCGAGCTGTTCAACCACGATCAGGCGCGGTGTGTGGCCAGCCTCGCCGCGTTGGCGTCGCTCGAGACCGATGTGCTGCTGCCCGGCCACGGTCCGCTGTGGCGGGGGCCCATCCGCGAGGCCGCGCAGGCGGCCGCGCGCTAGGTGAGGATCCGGTAGCCGAGCAGGAACACCGCGGTCAGGCACAGACCGCAGGCCACCACGATCGTGGGCATCAGGATCATGTGGTCGAGTTCTTCGGGGTCGAGCGCGTCACCCTGCACGGGGCCGAACAGGAGCCGCCCCGGCCCGGTTTCCCGCAGCCGCCGGGTCAGGCGGCCGAGCACGTGCCGGTCGGCGCGGCGGCCGATGAACGCCCTCAGCGTCACGCCCACGGCGGTGATGACGGCCGCCGCCAGGAGGATCAGCCACCCCGCGGCCGCCTGTGACACCCCCACCGCCAACGGCACTGCGCCAGCTTACAAAGCGGTCACCGCAGCAGTTTGGCGAAGGCCACGGGGTACACCTCGCCCTCCGCCGGCAGGGGTTCGGCGAGGCGCTGATACCCGGTTGCGAGGTAGAGCGCCTCGGCCTCGGGCTGTCGGTCACCGGTGGTGAGGTAGATCCGGCGATAGCCGCGGGCGGCGATCTCGTGCTCCAGCACGGTGAGCAGGGCGCGGCCGTAGCCCCTCCGGCGATGCGCGCTGTCGGTCCAGATGCGCTTGAGTTCGGCGGTCTCGGCTCCCTCGACCACACCGAAGCGGCGGAACGCCCCGCCGGTGACGGGGGTGTCGCCGAGCAGTCCGACCAGCATGGCGCCGTCCGGCGGGGCGAACTCGGCAGCCGGATACCGGCGCAGCCACGCCAGGATCGCCTCGGCGCGGCCCTCGTAGCGGTCGGCGTATTCGACGGCGAGTTCAGCGAGCAGGGGTTCGGCCAGCGGGTCGGTCTGGTCCACGGCCACGAACCGCAGGTCCTCGATCACCGGATCACCCTTTCAGACCCTCTTCCGATCAAAATTTGACACCTGTAAAGTTCGGCGGCATGGACAACATCAGTGGCAAGACCATCGCGATCACCGGCGCCGCTCGCGGTATCGGTTACGCCACGGCGAAGGCTCTGCTGGCGCGCGGCGCGCGCGTCGTCATCGGCGATCGCGACGTGGCGCTGCAGGAGTCGGCGGTCGCCCAGCTGACCAAGCTGGGACCGGTGTCGGGGTATCCGCTCGATGTCACCGACCGCGAGTCGTTCGCGACGTTCCTGGACAAGGCCCGCACCGACGGCGGCGGTCACATCGACGTGCTGATCAACAACGCCGGCGTGATGCCGATCGGGCCGTTCCTCGGTCAGTCCGAACAGGCGATCCGGTCGTCGATCGAGGTCAACCTCTACGGCGTGATCGCCGGATGCCAGCTGGCGCTGCCCGACATGATCGCCCGGCGGCGCGGTCACATCATCAACATCGCGTCGCTGTCCGGGGTCATCCCCGTCCCGGGTCAGGTGGTGTACGTCGGCGCGAAGTTCGGCGTGGTGGGGCTGTCGGCGGCGCTGGCCGACGAGATGGCGCCGCACGGTGTGCACGTCTCGGTGGTGATGCCCCCGTTCACCCGGACCGAGTTGATCTCGGGAACCAAGGAGACGGCGGGGACCAAGCCGGTCGAACCCGAGGACATCGCGGCGGCGATCGTCAAGACCCTCGACAAGCCGAAGACGCACGTGTCGGTGCCGCCGTTCCTGCGGTTCACCGCGCAGGCGGCCCAGTTGCTCGGGCCGCGCGGACGCCGCTGGATGAACAGGAAGCTCGGGCTGGACAACGTGTTCCTCGAGTTCGACACCGCCGAGCGCAAGAGCTACGAGGACCGGGCGCAGACGGCGCTCGGGGTGGTCGAGGGCGGCGAGAAAGGCTAGCCCGGCCTTCGAACGTGCGCTCACTGCGAAGAATGCGGCCGGATCTCGCAGTGGACGCACGTTCGGCGAGACCTGCCCCCGGCCCGCCCTAGGCGAACTCCGGCGCGGGATCCCCTGCGCGGTACGCCTCGATGGTCTCGAGGTGTTCGAGCAGGGCGTAGGCCGAGAAGACGTAGTCGGCCCCGTCCGCGCCCGCCCCGACCAGGATCACGTGCCACTCCTCGTCCTCGGTCAGCCAGATCCGCGTCACCGTCTCGACGGTCTCGTCGTCCGACTCGAAACCCGAGGGCGGGAAGTACCACGTGACCATCTCGTCACTCGAGTTGTCGACGTCGAATTCCCACCCGCGGGAAGTGATCACGTCGTCGACGACCAGACCGTCGTCTTCGGCCTCCGGCGTCCAGCGCGGCCCACGCGCCGCCTGGCGCTTACGCCGGCGCGCCTTCTTCGCCTCCGAACGCCGCGACACTCAGCTCAGCGCCCGGTCGAGGTCGCGGATCAGATCGTCGGTGCCCTCCAGCCCGACCGACACCCGCACCACGCCGTCGCCCAGACCGATCGCGGCCCGGCCCTCCGGGCCCATCGCCCGGTGGGTCGTGGTGGCGGGGTGGGTGATCAAGGACTTGGCGTCGCCGAGGTTGTTGGAGATGTCGATCAACTCCAGCTTGTCGAGCACCTCGAAGGCCCGGTCCTTGCCACCGGAGAGCTCGAAGGTGACGACGGTGCCGCCGCCACTCATCTGCCGCTTCGCCAGGTCGTACTGCGGATGCGACTCCAGGAACGGATACTTCACCCAGCTCACCGATGAATGCCCCTCGAGGAACTCGGCGATCCGCTGCGCCGACCGGTTCGAGTAGTCCACCCGCACCGCCAGCGTCTCGAGCCCCTTCAGCAGCGTCCAGGCGTTGAACGCGCTGATCGCCGGGCCGGTGTGGCGCATCAGCTTCTGCACCGGGCCGTCGATGTACTCCTGCGAACCGAGGACCGCGCCGCCGAGCACCCGGCCCTGCCCGTCGATGTGCTTGGTGCCGGAGTACACCACCACGTCGGCGCCCAACGGCATGCCCTGCTGCAGCAGAGGTGTCGCGAAGACGTTGTCCAGCACCACCTTTGCGCCCGCCGCATGCGCCAGGTCGCAGACCGCGGCGATGTCGACCAGCGACTGCATCGGGTTCGACGGCGTCTCGAAGAACACCGCCTGGGTGGGCACCGACAGCGCTTCCTCCCACTGCGAGAGGTCGTCGCCGTCGACGAACACCGTCTCCACACCCCAGCGCGGCAGGATCTCGTTGCAGACCACGAAACAGGAGCCGAACAGGCTGCGCGCGGCGACCAGTCGGTCGCCGGCCCCCAGCAGCGCGCCCAGGGACGTGAACACCGCGGCCATGCCGGTGGCCGTGGCGAAGCACGCGGGCGCACCCTCGATCAGCCGCAGTCGCTCCTCGAACATCGAGATGGTCGGGTTGCCGTACCGCGAGTACACATACCGGTCGATCTCTCCGGTGAACGCCTTCTCCGCCTCGGCGGCCGACGCGTACACGTACCCCGAGGTGAGGTACAGGGCCTCGGCGGTCTCCTCGAACCCGGACCGCAGCAGGCCGCCGCGCACGCCGATGGTGGCCGGACCGACCCCTTCGGGCAGTTCGGCGGGGCGCCGAACCGATGGTTTGTCAGAACTCATGACTGTTTCCAGGGCAGCCCCACGGCCTTCCAGCCGGTGCGGCCGCGGTGCTTCTGGTCGTCGAGGTCACCTTCGAAGCCGTCGAGGATGTTGTACGACGGCCCGATCCCCGCCTCGGTCGCGGCTTCGGCGGCGCCGATCGAGCGGTTGCCGGAGCGGCACAGGAACACCACCGGGCGCTCACCGGGCTCGATGCCCGCGGCCTTCAGATCGTCGACGAACCCCTGGTTGCGGGTGCCGTCGGTCCGGTTCCACTCGATGAACACGGCATCGCGGGACAACGACGACAGATCCGGCACCCCGACGAAGCGCCACTCGGCGTCGGTGCGGACGTCGACCAGCACCGCGTTCGGGTCGCCGTCGAGGATCTGCCAGGCCTCCTCGGGCGTGATGTCTCCCGCATAACTCACGGCCGTGAGTCTCGCACATCTAGCCGGAGGCGGTCGAACACACCTTCCACGCTCCGTCCTCCATGACGAAGGTCGTCGGCACCCCGAACTTGTCGTCTTCGGACCTGTCGAAGTGGTAGGTGACGGTGGCGGTGGCCCGGTCGCCTTCGACGGCGACGTCGCTCACGCCGTCGATGAACCGGGCGCCCTGTTCGGCGGACGAGTTGCGCTGCCGCTCAAGCACATCCGCTTCCGTCGCGTGCTCCGCGCGACATGTGTACGCCTGATAGTCCTGATAGCTGCCGCGCTGCAGCGCGTCGTTCTGGGCGGCGGCGGCCCGGCCGATCAGTTGTTCGGGGGTGGGTTGGTCACCCTCGAGCACGTTCACCAGCCAGATACCGATCACGACGAGCACAATGATCACCAGCGCGATCATGAACGGTGCGGCGGTGGGCCGGTCGCTGGGGCGGCCCGTCTCCGGATCTGGTTCAGCGGGCATCGCTCACCACAGCTTGCGCAGCGCGGCGCCCACCCGGCGGGCGCGGTCCCGGGCGATGATCACGTCGGGTGCGGTGGCCAGGGCGACCCCGAGTCGGCGCCGGCCGTCGGTCTCGTCCGGTCGGCCGAACAGGCGTACGTCGCTCTCCTGGGTGGCCAGCGCCTCGGCCACCACCGCGGAGATGTCGGCGCCCGACGGTTCGGCCACCGAGGTCTCGGTGCCCGCGTAACGGACCTCCGCCGCACCGGGCGAGATCATGATCGTGTCGACCTCGAGGCCGAGGACTGCCCGGGCGTGCAGTTCGAACTGCGAGAGCCGCTGTGAACGCAGGGTCACCAGACCGGTGTCCTGCGGACGGGCCCGCACGTCGGAGAAGTACACCTCGTCGCCGCGCACCAGCAGTTCGACCGCGAAGACGCCCCGTCCGCCGAGCGAGTTGACGATGCGCGCGGCGATCGACTTCGCCGCGTCGAGCGCGGCGGGCGTCATCTGCTGCGGCTGCCACGACTCGAGCGCATCGCCGTCGCCGGGGCGGTGGCCGATCGGTTCGCAGAACGTCAGCGTGGGGCCGGTCGCCCCGGTGCTGCGGACCGTCAGGAGCGTCACCTCGTAGTCGACCTCGACGACGGTCTCCGCCATCACCCGGTTGTGGGTGATGCGCCCTGCGGCGATCGCCCGCTGCCAGGCGGGTTCGACGTCCTCGGCGCGCAACAGGACCGACTGCCCCTCCCCCGGCGCGCCGGAGATGGGCTTGACGACGAGCGGGAACCCGGCGTGCTGGGCGACCGCGCCGAGTTCCTCGGCCGACCCGGCGAACCAGAACGGGGCGGTCGGCAGGCCGAGCTCATCGGAGGCCAGCCGGCGCAGCCCTTCGCGGTCCTGCCCCAGGCGGGTGCTGCGCGGGGTCGGGAACACGTCGACGCCGCCGCGTTCGGCGACGGCGATCAACGCGTCGGCGGCGATGGCGCCCGACTGGGCGACCACGTACCGCGGCTTCTCCCGCTCGATGAGCGCGGTGACGGCTTCGGTGTCGGTCAACCGGACGACGGCCGAGCGGTCGGCCACCCCGTGGGCGGGCGCGTCGGCGTACCGGTCGACGGCCACCACGACCGCACCCAGCCGCTGGAAGGCCAGCGCGAGTTCCCGACTGAGTTCCCCTGCGCCGAGCAGCAGCACGGTGCTCCTCGGTGCGGCCGGCGCCGCCGGCGGGATCACCACCTCGGGGTCGGTGACGGGTGAGTCGGCGTCGGTTGGTTCAGTCATCGCCCGCCAGCCTGCCAGATGGTCATCCCAGCCGGAGGTCGATGTAGCACCACCGCCGGGACTCCCCCGGTGCGGCCGAGCGCATGAGGGGGTGCCCAGCGCTAGTCACCGAGGTCGCGCCGGAACGCGGCCATCGCGTCGATCAGCGCCGCGAACGTGCGGTGCGCGGCGGCGATGTCGTCGTCGGGCATGCCGGCCATCGCGCGGGTGGTGTGGTCGTTCAGGGGCGCGAAGAACTCGCCCGCCACACCCATACCGTGTTCGGCGACCCGCAGGATCACCTTGCGCCGGTCGGTGGGGTCGGACTCGCGCCGCAGGTGGCCGGAGGTGATCATCCGCTCGACGAGGTAGGTGATCGCCGCACCCGACATGCCCATCTGCCTGCGCAGATCGCCCGCGGTGAGCGGCCGGCCGGCCGACTCGGCGACGATGACGTGCAGGAGCGCGCGAAAGTCGTTCAACGACAGCGAATGTCGGGCTGCGAAGACCCGCCCGATCTGTTCGGACTCGGCCGAGAGCGCACGCACGTCCGCGGCGATCAGCGCTTCGAGCGCGGCACGGTCGGCGTCAGCCACCCGATGAGGATAGGTCGGCCAGATGTTCAGTTTCTGAAATATCGGCAATAATGGTCGGTATGGCGGGTCGTTTCTCCTGGGTCGTGGCGTTGCTGGTGGTACTCGTGTCCGGTGGGCTGATGGGCGTACTCAGCGGTGGTGAGTCGAGCTCCCAGTCACCGGTCTCGGTGCCTGCGGATGCGGAGTCCGCCAAGGTCAACGCCCTGCGCAGCGAATTCCCCGGCGGCGATCAGGCCCCGGTGATCCTGGTGGTGACCCGCACCGACGGCGCTCCTCTGTCCCCCTCCGACGTCACCGCCACCGAGGAGGCGCGCCAGCGCATGCTCGCCGGCGCGGGCAGCGCGCCGGCCGGACCTCCGGTGCTGGTCTCCGAGGACGACGAGGCGGCCATCGCCACCGTCCCGCTCGCCGGTGACCTGTCCGGGTTCGACCTCACCGACGCGGTCAAAGGCCTACGGGAGGCCGCCGCCGACGGGCTGCCGGGCGATCTGCGGGCCGAGGTGACCGGCGGGCCGGCGTTCGGCGCCGACATCGCCAACTCGTTCTCCGGCGCCAACATCACCCTGCTGGCGGTGACGGCCGCCGTCGTGGCGCTGCTGCTGATCGTGACGTACCGCTCGCCGGTGCTGTTCCTGGTGCCGTTGGCGGTGATCGGATTCGCCGACCGGGTGGCCGCCCTGGTGGGCACCGCGATCGCCGAGGCCGTCGGTATGACCCCCGACGGCTCGACCTCCGGCATCACCAGCGTCCTGGTGTTCGGCGCGGGCACCAACTACGCGTTGCTGCTGATCTCCCGGTACCGGGAGGAGTTGGGCCGCCACAGCGACCACCGCGAAGCGCTCACCGTCGCCGTGCGCGCCGCGGGGCCGGCCATCCTGGCCAGCAACGCCACCGTGGTGCTGGCCCTGCTCACGCTGGTGTTCGCGTCGGCGCCGAGCACCCGCGCCCTCGGCGTGCAGGCCGCCGCCGGTCTGGTGGTCGCGGCGGTCTTCGTGCTGCTGGTGCTGCCCGCGCTGCTGCGGTTGTTCGGAAAGAGACTGTTCTGGCCGTTCATCCCCAGGGAGGGCGCCGCGCCACTCACCGACAGCGGGGTGTGGCACCGCATCGCCGACGGTGTGGCGCGCCGCCCCGTCCGCGTCGCCGTGTTGTCGATCGGCACGCTCGCCGTGCTGTGCACGGGTCTGCTGTTCACCCCGATCGGGCTGACGCAGACCGAGCAGTTCCGGGTGCAGGCCGAATCGGTGACCGGCTACGAGACCCTGGCCGACCACTTCCCGAGCGGGCTGACCGATCCCACCCGCGTCGTCGGCCCGTCGGACAAGACGAACGAGCTCCAGCGCGCCATCGCCGACACCAGGGGCGTCGTGTCGGCGAACCCGGCGGGCACCTCCCCGACCGGGCTGACGCAGTGGTCGGTGGTGCTGTCCGCCGAACCCGCCTCCGACGAGGCGTTCTCGACCATCGACACGCTGCGCGACAACGTGCACGCGGTGGACTCGTCGGCGCTGGTCGGCGGTTCCGACGCACAGGCCCGCGACATCAGCAGCGCCGCCGGGCGTGACCGCATGGTCGTGATCCCGACGATCCTCGCCGTCGTCCTCGTGGTGCTGTACGTCCTGTTGCGCTCGGCGCTCGCGCCGCTGATCCTCGTTGGGGTGACCGTGCTCAGCGCCCTGGCCGCGCTGGGTCTGGGCGGCTGGGCCAGCGTGCACCTGTTCGGCTTCCCGGCGCTCGACGACACGACGCCGCTGTTCGCGTTCCTGTTCCTGGTGGCGCTCGGCGTGGACTACACGATCTTCCTGGTCACCCGCGCCCGGGAGGAGACGCCGGAACACGGCACGCGCCAGGGCATCGTGCGCGCGGTCTCGGCGACCGGCGCCGTCATCACCAGCGCGGGCATCGTGCTGGCCGCGGTGTTCTGTGTCCTCGGCGTGCTGCCGCTGATCGTGCTCACCCAGCTGGGCATCATCGTCGGCCTGGGCATCCTGCTCGACACCTTCCTGGTGCGCACGGTCATCATCCCGGCCCTGTTCACGGTGATCGGACCGAAGATCTGGTGGCCCGCACTGCGCGCGTCGCCCTGACCCCACACTTCGGCGGTCGTGCACCCGCTCCACCGGGCGTACGTTCGGTAGGTATGACGGCTGCCCCGGCCCTTCCGCCACTGCACATGCGGCGCACCGGTTTCGACCCGACGGCGGAGCTGCGCGAGATCCGGGAGTCGGCGGGAGTGCGGGTCGCCAAGAACGCGTTCGGCATGGACGTCTACCTGGTGACCCGCCACGACGACGTCAAGGCCGTCCTCGCCGACCACGAACGGTTCTCCAACACCCGCCCACCCGGATTCGTCGTCCCGGGTGCCCCCGCCGTGCCCGACGGGGAGCAGGCGCGCGCCGCCGCGGGCAACCTGCTCGCCAACGATCCGCCCGAACACCAGCGGCTGCGCCGCATGCTCACCCCCGAGTTCACGCTGCGCCGGATCAACCGGCTGGAACCGCGGATCGTGGCGATCGTCGACGAACACCTCGACGCGATGGAGAAGGCCGGTCCGCCGACCGATCTGGTGGCCGCCTTCGCGTTGCCCATCCCGTCGCTGGTGATCTGCGAACTGCTCGGCGTGCCGTACGCCGACCGGGAGGACTTCCAGCGCCGCAGCGCCCGTCAGCTCGACCTGTCCCTGCCGATCCCCGAGCGGTTCGAGCTGGCCCGGCAGGGCCGCGAATACATGCACTCGCTGGTGAGCCGCGCCCGCCGCACACCGGGCGACGACATCCTCGGCATGCTGGTGCGCGAACACGGCGACGAGCTGACCGACGACGAACTGGTCGGCATCGCGGGGCTGCTGCTACTCGCCGGGCACGAGACCACCTCCAACATGCTCGGCCTCGGGGTGTTGGCGCTGCTGCGCCACCCCGAGCAGCTCGCGGCCGTGCGCGACGACCCCGACGCGGTCGGTCCCGCGGTCGAGGAGCTGCTCCGCTGGCTGTCGATCGTGCACAGCGGCATCCCGCGGATCACCACCACCGACGTCGAGGTGGCCGGCGTGCCGATTCCCCAGGGGCAGTTGGTGTTCGTCTCACTGCCGTCGGCCAACCGGGACCCGAGTTTCGTCGACGCGCCGGAATCGCTCGACATCGGCCGTGGCGCACCCGGTCACCTCGCGTTCGGCCACGGTGTGCACCACTGCCTCGGTGCGCCGCTGGCCCGCATGGAGATGCGGATCGCGTTCCCCGCGCTGCTGCGCCGCTTCCCGACGCTGACGCTGGCCGAGCCGTTCGACGATGTCGAGTTCCGGTCGTTCCACTTCATCTACGGGTTACGGTCGCTGCTGGTGGGATGGTGATGATGCGATGAGGATCGACGCGGACCGCGATGTGTGCATCAGCGCGGGCAACTGTGTGATGGCCGCACCGGAGGTGTTCGACCAGGACGACGACGGCATCGTCGTCCTGCTGACCGACCCGGTGCCCGAGGGCGAGCAGGAGCACGCCCGGGAAGCGGTCAAGCTGTGTCCGGCGACGGCGCTGCGGGTGGCTCAGGAGTGAACCTGCGGCGCAACAACAATGCGCTGATGACCAACACCCATGCCGGGAACGCCAGGGTGAGCCACATGCTGACCTCCGCGGCCGCCATCAGCGCCAGCGCGACGAGATAGGTTCCGTAGACCAGCGGCCTCGGCATCAGACCGCTGCGCAGCCAGATCGTGGCCAGCGAGATCATGAACACCGCGGCCATCCGCAGCGCGTAGGTCTTCGAGATGGACAGCAGCACCGTCTGCCCGAGCAGGGCCACGTCGGAACCCGGTTCGCCGGTGTGCCCGCTCATCGACTCCAGGCCCGCGCCCACGCCGGCGGCGACGAACATCGTCGCCAGGAACAGCAGCCCGCTGCCGAGGAACACCGTCGAGAAGAACCTGTCCTCGTACCGGCCGAACCCGTCGCGGATCACGCCGATGAACCACAGGAACGCGATGCCGGCGAACGGCATGAGCATCGCCGCCACCCGTAACCGGTGACTGCTCCCGTCGATCCACTGGGAGCCGGGTTCGGCGCCTTCCGGAAGCGACGTGCGGATCAGGATGAGCGCCGCGCCGAACAGCAGCGCGAAGACCACTCCGGCGAACGCCGCGGCCTTCGGCGTCGACATCCGGTGCGGTTGGGGTCCGGTCATGCGGTCAGGGCTGTCCGGGCAGCAGCCGGATCATCAGGCCGTTCGCCTCCGCCAGCAGCGTGTCGGCGCCGTCGCGCAGTTCGGCGTTGACGAAAGCCTTGCGCCCCTCGGCTTCTCGCAGCCAGCCCCGAGCCGTCAGCACGGTGTCGATCGGGGTCACGTTGCGGTAGTCCACGTGCAGGAACGCGGTGCGGCTGATCGGACGGCCGGTCGCATGGATGACCATGCCGAACATCGAGTCGAACAGCAGGGGCAGCACACCGCCGTGCACCGCGGAGTTCCCGCCCACGTGGTAGCGGCTGAACGTGACCTCCAACTCGACGCCGTCTGCCTCGAACCTGGTCACCGTCCACGGCGGCATCAGCAGGCTGCCCGCTCCCGGCAGCGACGGCACCCGGTTGGCCGGGCCGACCCCCTCACCGGCCTGGTACGGGTCCAGCAGCTTGACCAGTTCCTCGACCCGGTCGGCGGCCTCATCCCAGGTGTCGCGGTCCGGGTCGACCGATACGGCCAGATCCTGCGCCCGCCGCATCGCGGTGAGGAACCGCTCGAAACCGGGTCCGGGTTCGGCGGCTTCGAATAACGGGAACCCGCCGTGGCGGTCGTACTCCGGGTCGACGCGCCGCGGATCGAGCCCGTAGTCAGACGCCATCAACGCGCCGCCAGCACGTCGCGGCGCACGATCGTCTGATCCCGGCCCGGCCCCACGCCGATGCACGAGACATGGGCGCCGGCAAGCTCTTCGAGCCGCAGCACGTAATCGCGCGCCTTGGCGGGCAGATCGTCGAACTCGCGGGCGCCGGAGATGTCCTCCCACCAGCCGGGCAGTTCCTCGTAGATCGGCTCGGCGCGGGCGATGTCGCTCTGGGTCATCGGCATCTCGTCGGTGCGCTTACCGTCGATCGTGTAGCCGACGCACACCGGCACGGTCTCCAGGCTGGAGAGCACGTCGAGTTTGGTCAGGAAGTAGTCGGTGATGCCGTTGACGCGGGTGGCGTACCGGGCGATCACCGCGTCGAACCAGCCGCAGCGGCGGGCGCGGCCGGTGGTCACCCCGACCTCTCCCCCGGTCTTGGCGAGGTAGGCGCCGTACTCGTCGAACAGCTCGGTCGGGAACGGACCCGAACCCACCCGCGTGGTGTAGGCCTTGAGGATGCCGAGCACGGTCGTGATGCGCGTCGGGCCGATGCCCGACCCGACGGCCGCTCCGCCCGCGGTCGGGTTCGACGACGTGACGAACGGATAGGTGCCGTGGTCGACGTCGAGCAGGGTGCCCTGCGACCCCTCCAACAGCACGGTCTCGCCCCGCTCGAGCGCGGCACCCAGCAGCAGCCGGGCGTCGGCGATGCGGTGCTTGAACCCCTCGGCCTGTTCGAGCAGATTGTCGACCACCTCGGCGGCGTCGAGCGCCTTGCGGTTGTAGATCTTGACCAGCACCTGGTTCTTGAACTCCAGCGCGGCCTCGATCTTCTCCGCCAGCTGCACGGGGTCCAGCACGTCGGCGACGCGGATGCCGATGCGGGCGATCTTGTCCTGATAGCACGGCCCGATGCCGCGGCCGGTGGTGCCGATCTTCTTGCTGCCCGCCCACCGCTCGACGACCTTGTCGATCGCGACGTGATAGGGCATGAGCAGGTGCGCGTCGGCGGAGATCAGCAGGCGGTCGGTGTCGACGCCGCGCTCCTCCAGACCCCGCAGCTCGGTGAGCAGCACCCCCGGATCGACGACGACGCCGTTGCCGATGACGTTGGTGACGCCGGGGGTGAGGATCCCCGACGGGATGAGGTGCAGGGCGAAATTCTCGCCGGTGGGAAGCACGACGGTGTGACCGGCGTTGTTGCCGCCCTGGTACCGCACGACCCACTGCACGCGGCCACCGAGCAGATCGGTGGCCTTTCCTTTGCCCTCGTCGCCCCACTGGGCGCCGATGAGCACGATTGCCGGCATGGCTTAATCTCCCGCTTGATGTGGTGCAGCCGGTGACACACCCTATCCCAGCAGGTCGGGAGGATCGCTCTTGAGTGCCAGAGACAGGGCCGGGGGCGTCGTCGTCCTCCGGTTCGGCGGACACGACGTGCCCCGCGGGCTGACCGGTCTAAAGACCGTGGACGTGGGCGGTACGGCGGACGTCGACGCGGCCGCGGCCGGCGCCCGCCGGCTCATCGTCGTGGGCTCCGACGCGGACCTGGCGACAGCGCTGACGCGGCTGATGCGCACCGAGCGGCTCGGCGTCGAGCTGGCCGCCGCGCGGGGGTGGCTCGGGACGCGCAGGGCGCTGGCGGGCACGGCCCGGCGGGTGCCGCTGATCAGGGACGACGCCGGGATCGCGATCGTCGGGCACGCCGAGTGGCGGGGCACCGGCGAGGATCTGTTCGGTGAGGGCGTGGTCGACGACACCACGCTGTTCTCCGGTCACGTCGCGGGTGTCCGCATCGAACCGACGGCGCAGATGCCGGGGCTGCGGGCGGCCGTGCTGTCCGGGCGCGGACGGCCCCACCGCTGGGTGGCCGGGCGGGCCGCCCAGTTGGGGACCACGGGCGCGCGGGTGGTCCGCGACGGCGTCGACGGCGCGCGCGAGGTGAAGCGGTCGACGTTCTACCGCCACACCGAGGGCTGGCTGCGCGTCGGCTGACGCCGAGACGGTCCCGCCATCACGGCTGCACCTGATGCGTCGAGCCTTTGAACAGGGGTGCGGTGGCGGCGGAGATCAACGCGCCGAACAGGTTGTGCAGCAACGGATCCTGCGGGTGCCATTGCAGGCCGACGGCGAACGGGTGGTCCGGCCACTCGACCGCTTCGATCGCACCGTCGGTCGCCGACACCGCCGTCACCGTGCCGCCCGCACCGACGGTCGCCACCCTCTGGCGGTGGTGGGAGGCCACCTCGCGCACGCCGGCGAAGCCGAGGCCGCCGAGCTGGCTGTCGGCGGTCACGTCGACGGTGTGGAACGTCGCCTCGTCGGGTCGCTGCGCCCCGACGTCCCGGCGCAGGGTGCCGCCTCCCGCGACGGTGAGGGCCTGCAGTCCGCGGCAGATGCCGAGCACCGGCACGGCCTCGGACAGTGCGGCGCCGGCGATCTCGATCTCGAACCCGTCGCGCTCCGACACGATGTCGTCGTCCCCGGCGAGGACGAGCGCGTCGACGGTGTGGAGGAGAAGGTCGGTGTCGGCGTGGGCGGAGGGAGGCAGGATCAGCGGCTGGCCGCCCGCGCGGTGGATCGCCTCCAGGTAGGTCTGGGCGACGAGGACCGCCGGCTGGTCCCAGAACCCCCAGCGGGCGGTGGCGCTCACCCCGCAGACACCGATCAATGGCAGTGTTTCCGAATTCATGGTCTTGGTTTCATACCACCAGCTGTCCGAGCGCGAGCCGCCCGAGGTCCGCTCGGCGGGGTGAGCCACCCCGTGGTGGCCGGTAACGTCGAATCGTGAGCATCCGCCCGCTGCGCCAGTCGGTGCGGCCGAGCCCTGTCTTCCTTGCCGTCCTGGCGGTCACCGTCGCCGGTGGGGCCCTGGCGTGGATGGCGGCGGACACGGTGCGGCCGCTGGCCTACGCCGGGGTGTTCGTCTTGGTGATCGCCGGCTGGCTGGTGTCGCTGTCGCTGCACGAGTTCGGGCACGCCTACACCGCGTTCCGGTTCGGTGACCGCGATGTCGAGATCCGCGGTTACCTGACGCTCAACCCGTTGAAGTACTCGCATCCGATGCTCTCGCTCGGGCTGCCGGTGCTGTTCATCGCGCTCGGCGGGATCGGTCTGCCGGGCGGGGCGGTCTACCTGCGGACGTCGTGGATGACCCCGCGCCAGAAGACCCTGGTGAGCCTCGCCGGCCCGAGCGCGAACCTGGTGCTGGCGATCCTGCTGCTGGGGCTGACGCGTCTGCTGTACGACCCCGCGCACGGGGTGTTCTGGGCCGGTCTGGCGTTCCTCGGGTTCCTGCAGGTGACCGCGTTCGTCCTGAACATGCTGCCCGTCCCCGGCCTGGACGGCTACGGCGCGCTCGAACCGCATCTGTCCCCGGACACTCAGCGCGCCCTGGTTCCCGTCAAGCAGTGGGGTTTCTTCATCCTGCTGATCCTGCTGCTCGCCCCGGCGCTCAACCAGTGGTTCTTCGGCGCGGTGTACTGGCTCTCCGAATTGTCCGGGGTGCCAAGTGCGCTGATGTCGATCGGCGGTCAGCTGACGCGCTTCTGGTCCGCCTGGCTGTAGCGGTCCCTCGAACGGACCCCTTGCGATATATGCGACTTCACGCATAGATTGCTGAGCATGGGCGCCGGCCACGATCACCACCACGGGACCGACACCCGTGTCAGCAGGATGCTCATCGCCGCGGCCATCCTCACCGCATTCTTCGTGCTCGAACTGGTCACAGCGCTGTCGATCGACTCCATCGCGCTGCTGGCCGACGCCGGGCACATGCTCACCGACCTCGTCGCGATGTTCATGGGGCTGACCGCGGTCCTGCTCGCCCGGCACGGCAGCGCCTCACCCGCCCGCACGTACGGCTGGCACCGCGCCGAGGTGTTCACCGCCGTCGCCAACGCGGTGCTGCTGCTGGGCGTGGCGGTGTTCATCCTCTACGAGGCGGTCGAACGGCTCGGTGACGCGCCGGATGTGCCGGGCGTACCGATGATCGTGGTCGCGCTGGCCGGGCTGGCCGCCAACGCTGTCGTCGTCCTCCTGCTGCGGTCGCACTCCAAGGAGAGCCTCGCCGTCAAGGGCGCCTACATGGAGGTCGTCGCCGACACGGTCGGCAGTATCGGAGTGCTCATCGCGGGCGTTGTCACCGTGACCACCCGCTGGCCCTACGCCGACGTCGTGGTCGCGGTGTTCGTCGCGCTGTGGGTGTTGCCGCGGGCCATCTCACTGGCTCGTGCGGCGCTGCGGATCCTCTCGGAGTCCTCCCCCGCTCACATCGACGTCGACGAGCTGAAGACGGCGCTGTGCGCGGTCGACGGGGTGACCGAGGTGCACGATCTGCACGTGTGGACGTTGGTCCCGGGCAAGGACGTCGTCACCGCGCATCTGACCTCATCCCGCGATTCGGCCCGGGTCCTCGACGACGCCCGCGCGGTGCTGGCCGCCCGTGGCCTGGACCATGCGACGGTGCAGGTCGAGCCGCCCGGCGACGCCGCGGACTGCAACTGCGAGAGCAACGACTGGTAGCCGGGCCTCAGCTCAGCCCGAGTTCCGCCCGCGCCGACGGGTCACAGTCGTCGAGCAGGTCGAGGCACCGCTGGTATTCGTCGGTCTCGCCGATCGTGTCCGCCGCGCGGGCCAGGGCTGCGACGCAGCGCAGGAAACCGCGGTTGGGCTCGTGCCGGTAGGGCACCGGCCCGAAGCCCTTCCACCCGTTGCGGCGCAGCTGGTCGAGTCCGCGGTGGTAGCCGGTGCGGGCGTAGGCGTAGGCGGTGACGGCCTTGTCCTCGGCGAGTGCCTCCTCGGCGAGCGCGGCCCACGCGACCGACGCCGACGGGTGGGCCGCGGCCACGATCGCCGGGTTCTCACTGGCGTCGAGTTCCGCTTCCGCTTCAGGGTCACCCGGCAGCAGCACCGGGTCCGGTCCGAGAAGGTCACCCATCCGCGTCATGGAGAACATTGTGCCGTGCCGGTCGCGGCGAGCGGTCATCGGCTCGAATCGGTCGATAAGCTCCATCGGTAGCGTCGTCGGAGGAGGAACGCAGCGGGATGTCGAACCCACGAGGGCCCGAACAGGGTGACGAGCCGACCGTGCCGTCGGCAGCGGGTGGTCCCGGTGACCAGACCGGCCCGGACGACGCCACCCGGCCGTCGCCCACGGCCGATCACGAACCCGCCACCGAGATCATCGCGTCGCAGACGCCGGACCGGCAGCCGGGCGAACCGGCCGATCCCGAACGGCGCTTCACCGCCCCGTCGAGCTTCGACGCCGGATCCACCCAGAAGATCGATCCCCCGCCCGAGCCCGCCACAGAGGTGTTCCCGAGGTCGGAGGCCGGCCACACCGGATCGGCCACCGACCCGTTCGCCGCGCAGAAGGCCGCGGGCCCGCAGGTCATACCTCCGCGCGGGGACGCTCCGAAGCCGCCGCAGCCGGGACGCCGCAGCTGGGGCTGGGTGGTGGCCGTCGTCCTGGTGATCGCCGCGCTGGTGGCGATCGCGATTCTCGGCACGATCCTGCTGACCCGCGGGGCCGGGTCGTCGGCGTCGCAGGAGGATCAGGTCCGCGCGACGATCGAGCAGTTCGACGTCGCCATCCAGAACGGCGATCTGGCCACCTTGCGCGGCATCACGTGCGGCGCCAAGCGCGACAGTTACGTCAACTACGACGACAAGGCGTGGGAGGAGACCCACAAGCGGGTCGCCGCAGCCAAGCAGTACCCGGTGGTCGCCAGCATCGATCAGGTCGTCGTCAACGGCGACCACGCCGAGGCCAACGTCACCGCGTTCATGGCCTACGCCCCGCAGACCCGCTCGACCCGCAGCTTCGACCTGGAGTTCCGCGACGACCAGTGGAAGATCTGCCAGGCCCCGTCGCCGTAATCGGTCACGCCGTGACCGAGCGGCCCTCGCTGTGTAGATCCCGGCAGGCTTCGATGACCCGTTCGGCCATCCCCGCCTCGGCCTTCTTCAGATAGCTGCGCGGGTCGTACACCTTCTTGTTGCCCACCTCGCCGTCGATCTTGAGCACCCCGTCGTAGTTGGTGAACATGTGCGCGGCGATGGGGCGGGTGAACGCGTACTGGGTGTCGGTGTCGACGTTCATCTTGACCACGCCGTAGCGCAGGGAGTCCTCGATCTCCGACTTCAGCGAGCCCGAACCGCCGTGGAAGACGAAGTCGAAAGGCTGTGCGCCCGAATCGAGTCCGAGCTTCGCGGCGGCCACCTTCTGCCCCTCCGCGAGCACATCGGGCTTCAGTTTGACGTTGCCTGGCTTGTACACGCCGTGCACGTTGCCGAACGTGGCGGCCAGCAGATACCGGCCGTGCTCGCCCGCGCCGAGGGCGTCGATGGTCTTCTCGAAGTCCTCCGACGTGGTGTAGAGCTTGTCGTTGATCTCGGCCTCGACGCCGTCCTCCTCGCCGCCGACGACGCCGATCTCCACCTCGAGGATGATCTTGGCCGCCGCGGCCTGTTTGAGCAGTTCCTGCGCGATCGTGAGGTTTTCGTCGATCGGCACGGCGGACCCGTCCCACATGTGCGACTGGAACAGCGGATCGCGACCCGCGCGCACCCTCTCCGCGGAGATCGCCAGCAGTGGGCGGACGTAGGTGTCGAGTTTGTCCTTCGGACAGTGGTCGGTGTGCAGGGCGACGGTGATCGGGTACTTCGCGGCGATCACATGGGCGAACTCGGCCAGTGCCACGGCACCGGTCACCATCTCCTTCACACCGAGTCCGGATGCGAATTCCGCTCCGCCGGTGGAGAATTGGATGATTCCATCACTGCCGGCGTCGGCGAACCCCTTGATGGCGGCGTTCACGGTCTCCGACGACGTGCAGTTGATGGCGGGGAACGCGAACGAGTGCTGCTTGGCGCGGTCCAGCATCTCGGCGTAGACCTCGGGAGTGGCGATCGGCATAGGACGAAGTATCCCCCTATCGGGGCGTGATCACATGGTGAGCACCATGCGGTAGCGGGCGCGGCCCTCGTCCATCGCGGCGTAGGCCTCGGCGGCGTCGGCGAGGGGTTTCTCCTCGATCTTCGCCCGGACTCCGGACAACACGGCGAAGTGCATGGTCTCCTCGACGTCGCGCGCGGTCCCGGACGGGTGGCCGGTCACCGACAGCCCGGAGTTGATCAGGTCGAGCGGGCTGATCGGCAACTGCTCGGGAGTGACGCCGACGACGATCAGCTCACCCTGCGGGCCGAGACCGCCGACGGTCTGCCCCATCGCGGCAGCGCTGGCGGCGGTGGCGAGGACCACCGCTGCGCCACCGAGCTTCTGCAGTTCCGCCGCGACGTCGCCGGCGGTCGAGTCGATGTAGTGGTGGGCGCCGAGCGCCCTGGCGTCGTCCTCCTTGGCCGCGCCGCGGGCGATGGCGACCGTCTCGAAGCCCATGGCCCTGGAGAACTGCACCCCGAGGTGGCCGAGGCCACCGATGCCGAGGACGGCGACCAGGTCACCGGCGCGCGCCCGGGTCTGCCGCAGCCCGTTGAACGTGGTCACACCGGCACACCCCATCGGCGCCGCCTCGACGAACGAGAGCCCGTCCGGGATGCGCGCGGGCGCGGTCGCGGGCACCACCACGGATTCGGCGTAGCCGCCGGGATAGTGCCAGCTGGGCACCTGCATGTTGACGCACTGCATGAACAGTCCCCTACGGCAGGGGATGCACGTGTTGCAGTTGCCGCCGAACCAGCCGACGGCCACCCGGTCGCCGACCGCGAACTGCTCGACCCCGTCACCCAGTTCGGCGACCGTCCCCGCGATCTCGTGACCGAGCGTGATCGGCCAATTGAGGCCGGGGAAGGCGCCGTTGACGAACCCGTGGTCGGTACCGCAGACACCGCAGGCGGCGACGTCGATGCGCAGGTGACCGGGCGGCGGAGCGGGGGTGTCGACGTCGACGAGGGTCAGCGGCTCGCCTACGCCGGCGACGTGAACAGCTCTGTGTGTGGCCATGGAGGGGACCCTAGTGACGAGAACACGCTGCCGCCGCCGGAATGCGTACCGGCTAGCTGCCATTTTCGGCCGGTATCTTGGGTACCCATGACGACCACCCATCTGGCCCTCATGCCCGACTTCCTGGATCCGCTGATTTTGCTGGGCTACTTCGGCGGCTGGGCCCTGGTGGGTCTGCTGGTCGTGATCTTCGTCGAATCCGGCGTGCTCTTCCCGATCCTTCCCGGTGACTCCCTGCTGTTCGTCGCGGGCATGTTGGCGGCCGGTACGGCCGCGGTGGCCGAGGGCGGCGGCGAGCCGATCAACTTCCACCTCTGGCAGTTGCTGGTGTTCATCCCGATCGCCGCGATCCTGGGCGGCCAGGTCGGCTACTGGATCGGCCGCAGCGTCGGCACCGCGATGTTCAAGCCGAACGCCCGCATCCTCAAACAGCGCTACCTCGACGAGGCGCACCTGTTCTTCGAGGAACGCGGACCGTTCGCGATCGTGATCGCGCGGTTCGTGCCGATCGTCCGCACGCTGGCACCGCTGACCGCGGGCGCGGCGCGGATGAGCTACCCGGTGTTCGCGCTGTTCAACATCCTGGGCGCCGTCGTGTGGGGCGTGGGGTTGACGCTGCTCGGCTACTGGCTCGGCAGGTTCGAGATGGTCCAGAAGCTCCTCGAGCCGATCGTCATCGCGATCGTGATCGCCTCGGTCGCCCCGATGCTCCTCGAGTGGTACAAGCGCCGCAAGGCCGCCAAGCAGGCGGGGATCGCCGCACCGCCGATCGAACCCGCTTAACCCGTCAGCTCGCTCAGGATCGTCGCCGTCGGTCTCTCGGCGGCGTGGCGGAAACCGGTGCCCGCCCACAGGTGGACGAGGTCGGCCTCACCGGCGGCGGCGGCCGCCTTGCGTAACGGGCTCGTCAGATGGTGGACGGCGGGATAGCCGAGCGGTGCGGACGCCTCGAACTCATCGATGAACCGGTTGCGCAGTCCCCGCGCCGGCCGCCCGGTGAAGGCGCGGGTGATGACGGTCTCGGTGCGCGACGGATCGGTCAGCGCCGCCTTGTGGGTCGCCGAGGCGCCGCTCTCCTCGGCCCGCAGCAGCACCGTGCCGACCGCGGCGGCCGTGGCCCCGGCCCGCAGCACGGCCGCGACGTCGTCCGCGGTGGCCAATCCGCCCGCCGCGATGACGGGCAGCCCGGTCGTGGTGATGATCCGCGCGACCAGTTCGGTCAACGGGAGCGGGTCGGGCATCCGGTCCGGTGTCAGCGTGCCCGAGTGCCCACCGGCGACCGACGCCTGCACCGCCAGCATGTCGACACCCGCGGCGGCCGCCGCCTCGGCCTCCTGGGGTGAGGTCACGGTCTGCACCACCGTCGTGCCCGCCTTCTGCAGTGCGCGGACGACGTCGGCTCCGGGCAGCCCGAAGGTGAAGCTGACGAGGGGCACCGGGTCGGAGCGAAGCAGGTCGATCTTGTCGCCGAACGCATCGTCGTCGTCGACCGGATCGGCGGGCAGCGTGAGGCCGTAGCGGTCCGCCTCGGGCTGGATGGCGGCCGCGTAGCGTCGGTAGGTCTCGACGTCGACGGGTACGGGGTTCGGCGCGAAGACGTTGACGCCGAACGGGATCGACGCAGCACGTACCGTCGCGATCTCGGTCTGCACGCTGTCGGGCGTCTTGTACCCCGCCGCGAGCAGTCCCAGGCTGCCTGCGCGCGCCGCGGCGATCACCATCGCGGTGGTGGTGGCCCCGCCCGCCATGGGTGCGGCGATCACCGGCAGGCGGACGCCCAGATCGGTCAGGGGTGATGTCATCGGTGCTCCTCTCTGTGATCGTGCCACGGATCGCCGGGCACGGATCCGGGAATGAACATCGCCGCCGTCGGCGTTCCCCCGAAAGTCCGGGGAACACCCCGGACCCACAATCCGAACAGAAGTGCCGTCACCCACCGCCTGCCCGGGCGCTGAGTACCGAAACCGTTGCGACACAACCAAGGAATGCATCATGAACACTGAGAACGTCGTGGCCCTGGTGACCGGAGCCAACCGCGGACTGGGTCGCCGGTTCGCCGAGCAACTCGTCGCCCGCGGCGCCAAGGTGTACGCAGGCGCCCGCCGACCTGAGACCGTCGACCTGCCCGGGGTGACACCGGTGCAACTCGATATCACTGATCCCGAATCCATCCGGCACGCTGCGGAATTCGCCGGTGACGTGAACGTCGTGATCAACAACGCTGGTGTCTCGACGCAAGCCGGGCTGCTCGACGGGTCGCTCGACGACATCCGACTGGAGATGGAGACGCACTACTTCGGCACGCTGCAGGTGATCCGGGCGTTCGCGCCGATCGTGGAACGCAACGGCGGCGGCGCCATCCTCAACGTCCTGTCGGTGCTGTCGTGGTTTCATGCGCCGGCCAGCGGTGCCTACTCGGCGGCGAAGGCCGCGGGCTGGGCACTGACCGATGCGGTGCGAACCGAGTTGGCACCCAGAGGTATTCACGTCGCCGCACTGCATGTCGGCTATATGGACACCGACATGGTCAGCCACATCCCAGCTGATCAGAAGACCGACCCGGGCGTGATCGCGAAACTGGCGCTCGACGGCCTGTTCGCCGGTGAGGCGGAGATTCTTGGTGACGCGCTGACCCGCGACGTGAAGGCGCAGCTGTCCGCGCCGCCGCGTTGAGCCCAGCCGCGTCAACGAGCGGGCGGCACGTTGACCATCGGATATTCAATGGTCTTGATTCACACCGTCCGAAAATGTCCTCATGCGAGCCCGTTCGTCGTCGTTTGTTTCCCGTCACCGACGCAACAACTTCCCCTGACCGGCAGTTTCGCGCCTGCCGCGAGCTACGCGCTCAGCGCAATTGGAAGGGGTAGTCGGGATCGCCGGGATCTCGACGCGTGTCAGCCGGGACTTCGTCCCCGTTCGCCGTCCCCAGCTTGGCGACTGGCTGACCGACCGGCTCGACGAAGACCGACGCTCACTGGCGAGTCGTCGAAGATCCCGAGCCAGTCGGCGTCATTCGGGAGGTTGTCGATCGGTTCCTAACGGCGAATCGCTGCGGTCGATCGCTCACAACCTCAAGTGCACCACGGTCGAGCAATTCCCGGCGGGCCACCGGACGGCACCTGGAGACTTGCGCAGCCGTCGCGTCATCGGTCGACTTCTGGCGCGACTTGCCGAGGCGGTGCACGGTTTCCAGATTGGATATCGCCGGCGATATCAGCTATCGCCGGTGATATCGCTTTTCGACGTCACATAGCTCCGCGCCATCCCCCTGCCTAGAGGTCGGCTTCCTAACGCGCCCGATGTCATTTGCGGTTATGACGCTGCGTGACCGAAACCCGCACGGGCACTACCGAATAAGAAGTGACAGCCTGAGGAGGCCCATTGACCACCGGCCTCCTCAGCTGCACGACATTCCATCTGGCGAGGATCAGAGGGCCAGGCGGGCACCGCCAGAGAACATGGAGTCGCGGCACTCGATCGCCGAGGGCACCGCCCCCGGTGGGATATCGAACACCACCCTTTCGGTAGTGCCGAGGCCGAGGTTGATGTCGTCGCTCCAAGAGCTGTCGCTCAGAAAGCTGATGGCCTCGTACTCGTTGCCGTTGACGATGAGCTTCTGGTTAGTGGCTGAGAAGCTACGGGCGTCGTCTCCGACGTTGGTCACCTGCAGATTGACGATGAAGAACTCGCCCTTGGCCTGTTCTGCGCCGAAGGTGTCTTCGAGCGCGGTCTGGCGACGCTCGACACCCAGCACCTTGAACTCGAACTTCCCGTCTCGCATTGAACCGCCGGCTCCGGCGTCGTACGCGCGGTCACCGACGCTGCGGCGTCGGCGGCCGAGCTCGACCCGGCCCATGATTCGTGGTCCCAGCAGCCGCCAAGACCCATCCGCAAAACCATTAACGCAGCAATGAACTCCACGATGCAGCGGCTCGCTGTAAACGTCGGGTGACGATGCCCGGGACGGATCGCGGCCCAAAAATGTCGGACCCCCCTGGTTGTATGGGGTCATGTCCTCGAGCATGGCGTCCGGCGCGGTGGTGGTGCGCCCCATCGACCGCCTCGAGATGCTGTTCGACGAGCTGGCCGAGCTGACCGGCCAACGCAACGCGATCGACGCCCGCCTGGTGGAGATCGCCGCCGAGATCGACCACGACGAACTGTGCGGGATGACCGGCGCGAAGTCGGTGGCGCATCTGATGGCGTGGAAGACCGGGTCGTCGTCGAGGAACGGTAAGACCATCGCCGCCATCGCCCACCGCATCGCGGAGTTCCCCCAATGCGTCCAGGCTCTGCGGGAAGGGCGGCTGTCGCTGGATCAGGTCGGGGTCATCGCCGAGGGGGCGGGGGCAGGGTCTGATGCGCACTACGCCGAGCTGGCCCGAAGCGCCACGGTCAACCAACTCCGCACCGCGATCAAACTCGAACCCCGACCCGAACCCGAACCTGAACCAGAACGTGAGTCGGACGCCGAACCCGCGCCTGCTCCCGAGCCGGTCCCGCAGGCGTCGATTACCAAGACCTCCGATGAGCAGTACACCTACTGGCACATCGCGATGCCGCATGCCGAGGCAGCGGCCTTCGACGCGGCCCTGCAATCCCACCACGACGGGTTGGTCGCCCAGTGGAAACACGACCACCACGACCACGACACCGTCAGCCCCGGTGCCCGGCCGCCGTTCCCCACCCTGGGCGATGCGTTCAATAGCCTGGTCGAGGCCGGGTGGGACGTCGAGGCCACCCGCCGCCCCCACGGGCATCGCACCACCGTGGTCGTGCACCTCGACCTCACAGCCCGCATCGCCGCCCTGCACCTGGGGCCGCTGCTCTCCGATGCCGATCGCCGCTACCTGACCTGCGACGCCACCTGCGAAGTGTGGTTCGAACGCGACGGGCAGCCCATCGGCTCGGGCCGCGCCACCCGGCTGATCAGCCGCCGGCTGCGCCGCGCCCTGGAACACCGCCACCCCACCTGTGCGGTACCCGGGTGTGGGGCCACCCGCGGTCTGCACGCCCACCACATCCGGCACTGGGAAGACGGCGGCCGCACCGACCTGGACAACCTCGTGCTGGTCTGTCCCTACCATCACCGGCTGCACCACAAAGGCGTCATCACCATCACCGGACCCGCCTCCCGACTCACCGTCACCGACGGCACCGGCCGCACGCTGCACTCCGGATCACTCGCGCGCCCCCCGAATCAGCCCCCACCCACGGT
>NZ_LQIU01000018.1 GCF_001499995.1 Mycobacterium sp. IS-1496 | reverse complement strand
ATAGATGGTCTCCGGGGACACTCGCATCTCCGCATCGTCGGGGAAGTCGATGAGCAACCGCGCTGCGATCTGCTCAGGGCTGTGCTCCTCAAGCAGTTTCGCCTGCACCTCATCATGCAACACCTGATTGCGGCCCAGCTTGCCCAGCTGCGGACGGCGAGCACGCTCCTCGGAGCGCGACTGCGCCACCACCGCGTCGTACCGCACAGTGGCGGTCGAACCGCTCTGCCGCGCTCCGAACGCTTCTTTGCGCCGATACCCAGACTTGCGCCCGTCGTTGTGGTGGACACCGTTGACGTCGAGTTCGTACTTGATCGTCGACGCCGGCCGGCCCAATCGCCTGCCGATCGAGTTCATCGATTCGTTGGCCGTGACTCCGATCTGGATCTGGATGCGGTCGGCCAACGTCAGACGCGGCCGAGGTCCCGAGGTCGTCGGCTCACGCTTTTGCGGGTTCACCCCTCCAGCGTGGGTGAACCAGCGAACCCCGGTAACGCACGACACCCCGACCGCCACACCGGCTTCACGCGCGGTGCAACCCGCACCGATATGGCCCCAGAAGTCACGAACAACACTCGACAACGGTGGACGTGGCACAGCAGCACTTCCCATCAGAATCAGCTGCTATTGCAACGACGCCTTGAAACCACCATCCACAGGCGTGACACAACCTGACACTCGACGGCATCTGCCTGCCGAACGTCCAGCTCAGCGCCGTCGCTACCTCAGAAACTGGAACGTGTTCTATGATCGCCACCCATGAAGACCAAGGGTGCTCTGCTCTGGGAATTGAACGCGCCGTTTCGCGTCGACGAGATCGAGATCGGCGACCCGGTCGACGACGAGGTGCAGATCCGCATGCACGCCGCCGGGATGTGCCACTCCGACTACCACCTGACCACGGGCGCCACCCCGATCGGGCTGCCCGCACTCGGCGGACACGAGGGCGCCGGCGTCGTCACCAAGGTCGGCCGCAACGTCACCGGAATCGAGGAGGGCGACCACGTCATCCTCGCGTTCATCCCCGCCTGCGGCCAATGTCAGCCGTGTCTGAAGGGATACCGCTCGCTGTGTGACCGCGGCGCCCTGTTGCTCGGCGGGAAGGCGATCGCCGACGGCACGTCGCGGGTGCACGCCGGGAGCACCGAGGTGTCGCCGATGAACCTGCTCGGCACCTTCGCCCCGTACATGACCGTGCACAAGGACTCCGTCGTGAAGATCGACCATGACGTGCCGTTCGAGACGGCCGCGATCATGGGGTGTGCGGTGCCGACCGGCTTCGGTTCGGCGACCAACGTCGCCGAGGTGCAACCGGGCGAGACGGTCGTGATCGTCGGCGTCGGGGGTATCGGACTGTCGGCGCTGCAGGGTGCGGTCATCGCCGGGGCGCGCAACGTCGTCGCCATCGACCCGGTCGAGTTCAAACGCGACCAGGCCATCAAGTTCGGCGCCACCCACGTCTTCCCGTCGATGGCCGAGGCGATCAACCCGGTGCTCGAACTGACTCACGGCTTCATGGCCGAGAAGACGATCATCGCCGTCGGCGAGATGCGCGGTGAGTACGTCGAAGAGGCGATGGCGTTGACGGCCAAGACCGGCACCTGCGTCGTCACCGGTATGGGTTCGATGTTCGAGGCCGACGTCAAGCTCAACCTGTTCCTGTTCACGATGTTGCAGAAAACGTTGAAGGGCAACATCTTCGGCGGCGGCAGCAGCCACGTCGAGACGCCCCGGCTGATCGGGCTGTACAAGTCCGGCCTGCTCAAGGTCGACGAGATGGTCACCAACACCTACCGCCTCGAGGACATCAACCAGGGCTATCACGACATGCTCGACGGCAAGAACATCCGCGGCGTCATCACGTTCGACGAATCAGACTGGTGAGTCGCGCAGACGTTCGCGGACGGTGACGATCACGTCGCTGAACGCCTTGCGCCTGGCCGTCGGCATGCCGTCGAAGAGCACCCGCCGCACCAGTGCCACATGCCCCGGCGCCGCGGCCCGCAGCGCCGCCGTCCCGGCCTCGGTGAGCGCGACGGTGGCGCCGCGCCGGTCGTCGGCGGCGTCCTGCCTCGACACCAGACCACGGTCCCGCATCCGGCGCAGTTGATGGGACAGCCGGCTCTGCTCCCAGGCCAGCTCCTGCCCGAGTTCGTACACGCGTCGGCCGTCGCGTTCTGACAGCGCCACCAGCACCTCGTAGTCGGCGAGCGAGAGGCCGCAGTCGCGCTGCAACTGCCGGTTCATCGCGACCTGCAGTTCGGCCACCATCGCGAGATAGCCGCGCCACACCCGTTGCTCCTCCGCCGACAGCCACATGGAATACATGACACATCATGCGAGTTGTCGAGTCCAGAGCCGCCACCTAGGCTGGCGCACGATCCAAGGGGAAGTGACCATGACCAGTGGCATGAGAGAAGCCGAACGCGTCGACATCCGGCGCGCCGACGAACGCGCGAAGACGCGGATCTCCTGGCTGGACTCCAAGCACTCCTTCTCCTTCGCCGACCACTACGACCCGGCCAACACCCACCATGGCCTGCTGCTGGTCAACAACGACGACATCGTCACTCCGGGTGCGGGTTTCGAGACTCACCCGCACCGCGACATGGAGATCGTGACCTGGGTGCTTCGCGGATCGCTGGTCCACCAGGACTCCACCGGGCACTCTGGAGTGATCTACCCCGGTCTCGCCCAACGGATGTCGGCCGGTCGCGGCATCCTGCACTCGGAGAAGAACGACTCATGGCGGCTCACCGGCGGCGACAGCCACAGCGAGCCCGTCCACTTCGTGCAGATGTGGGTGGTGCCCGACGAGTCCGGCTCCGACCCGGGCTACCAGCAGCTCGAGATCGACGACGAACTCCTGCACGGCAGGCTCGTCACGATCGCGTCGGGGATGCCCGAACATCGCGGCGACACCGCCATCTCGATCCGCAACCGGTATGCCGCGCTGCACGGGGCGCGGCTGCAGCCCGGCGACAGCGTCGAACTGCCCGCCGCGCCGTACCTGCACCTGTTCGTCCCGCGCGGTGAGGTGTCTTTGGAGGGCGCAGGCGCGCTGCACGAAGGCGACGCGGTGCGCTTCACGTCATCCGGTGGCCAGCGCGTGACGGCCGTCGGACCGGCCGAGATCCTGGTCTGGGAGATGCATGCGAATCTCGCTGCCGCATAAAGTATTCGGGGCGTGCCTCACCGCCGGTGCTCTGCTCGCCGGATGTTCGACGAGCGCCCCACAGCAGCCCGTTCCACAGCCACCCGCACAGCCCTCGGCGTCGCCGACACCGCAGGCGGCGGGGGTCGCCTCGGTCACCGTCGCGGTGCCCGCCGGCCTGGACTCGGCGCCCTTCGACGAACCGCGCCGGGCGTCGATCCCCGCAGGCTGGACGCTGTCGGTGTGGGCGCGGGTTCCGGAGGCCCGGCTCGCGCGGTGGGCACCTGACGGTGCGCTGCTGGTCTCCGTGCCCAGCACCGGTGAGATCGTCAGACTGGAGCCGGCCGCCGGCGGTCCGCGGTCGACGCCGCTGCTGAGCGGACTCACCCAGCCGCACGGTATGGCGTTCGCCGGGACGACGCTCTACATCGCCGAGAGCGACGAGATCGCCGCCTACGACTACGTCGAGGGCCGGGCGACCAACCGGCGCGCCGTGGCGGCCGGCCTGCCCGACGCCAAGAGCCCGGATCTGCGGGGTGCGTACGCGCACGCGCTCAAGAGCGTCACCGTCGGGCCGGACGGGGCGGTGTACTTCTCGATCGGTTCCACGGGAAACATCTCTGAAGAGGACCGGGACGCCACCCCGCCGCGGGCCTCCATCATGCGGGTGCCGCCGGGCGGCGGTCCGGCCGAACCGTTCGCCACCGGGGTCCGTAACGGCACGGGCCTGGCAACCGCGCCCGACGGTGCAATCTGGACTGCGGTGAACGGCCGGGACAACGTCGCGGACCCCGCGACCGGCGAGGTGGACCCCTCCTACGTCAACGACCACCCGCCCGAGCAACTCGCGAAGCTCACACCGGGGCGCGAGCTGGGATGGCCGTACTGCAATATCGACGGCGGACCGGCCGACGTGCCGTTCATCCGCGACGTGCAGACCAATGCCGACGGCGGCAAGCTCGACTGCGCCGCGCTGCCGCCGGTCGAGCAGAGCTTCGGGGCACATTCGGCGCCGCTGGGGCTGAGCTTCGTCGACGGCGAACTGCCCGAACCCTATGCCCGGGGGGCTCTGGTCGGCATCCACGGATCGTGGAACCGGCGGCCACCGCGCGCGCCCGAGGTGTCGTTCTATCCGTTCCGCGACGGGGATCTGGGGGATCAGCAGACGCTGGTCGGTGGGTTCCAGACCGACGACGGCTCGCGGTGGGGCCGGCCGGTGGACGCCGTGGCCGGTCCTGACGGCGCGGTCTACATCACCGACGACGACGCGGGGGCCGTCTACCGGCTGGCGCCGCCGGGCCGATGACACGCCGAAGTGGGCTCGAGGCGCGGGGCGCCCGAGCCCACCTCAGGAGCGGTTCCTAGCGGACGGTGGTGCCGGGGCGCGACCCGCGCTTACCGGTGACACCCACATAGATCGCGATCAGCACGATCGCGACGATGATCCCGACGAGGAACGGAATGATCTCGAAGCCGCCGTTCGAGTTGCTGTAGCCGAGCTGGTAGGTGAGCCAGCTACCGAGGAATGACCCCAGTGCGCCGAGCACGATGGTCATGATGACGCCGATGTTCTGCTTACCCGGCATGATCAACCGCGCCAGCGCGCCGACGATCAGGCCGACGATCAATGCGCCGAGGATGGTTCCGATCATTTCTGCTCCTTAGATCTCGATCTCCATGGACGCATGCGTCCGGATGCCTGACGGCGTGGGGTCGTCGACGGGCACGTGGCCCGGTTACCCCACTCGGGAGCGATTCACGCAAACACGTCCGAAAGATCCCCAACGGCGATCACGCCGTTGCACGGTCGCGACCTGGCTGTTATCAAAGTTGACAGAGTGACTGCTGTGAATATCGTTAGGGCCAGGTGACCTCTGTAGAAAGGCGACCGTGCCCATCTCAGCAAACGCTCTGCGGCGATTCACGGCGGGTCTAGCCGCGTTCGCGCTCTGTGCGGCACTGAGCACGACGGGCCAGCCGCACGCCCGGGCCAGCGACCCCAAATCGCTGCTCCTCGGCGCCATCGCCAACACGAAGGGCGCCTACCTCGTCTACAACTTCGGCGGGGAGTTCGCCGCTCCGTTCCGCGCCGCCGACGGACGCGAGTACACGCTGAACAACGGCGGCCACCTGATGACGGTCAAGAATGCGTCGTCGCGGCTCAACCCGCGGTTGCTGGTCGACACCCATCAGGGCTTCCAGGCCCGCTGCGAACGCGATCCGAGGGCGCGCACCGGCGAGGGACTCTTCCAGGCCTCGGAGACCTTCACCCCGCTGCAGGCCTGGCAGGCGCTCGGGCAGCCGACCATCGCGATCAACGCCAATTTCTTCGACGTGCGGGGTCAGAAGGGCGGGTCCTGGCGCGACACCGGATGCAGTTCGCCACTGGGCGCCTACGTCGACAACACCCGCGGACAGGGCCGCGCGAACGCGCCGATCACGGGCACCATCGCGTACGCAGGCAAGCAGGGGCTATCCGGCGGGAACGAGACCTGGTCGGCGCTGGCAACGATGATCCTGCCGGTGGGCGGCGCGCCGTACGTCGTGATGCCGAACGGGAAACAGGATTTCGACGCCGCCTCACCGGAGATCCAGAAGTTGATGGACCGCAACGCCCGGTTCGTCGCCGTCGCCGGCCTCGGCCTGCTCGCCCCGGGCTCGACCGGCCAGCTCAACGACCCCGGTCCGAGCGCGGCGCGCACCGCGATCGCCTACAGCAGCGCGGCCGACCAGCTCTACGTCTTCCAGGGCGGCAACTACACCCCCGACAACATGCAGGACCTGTTCCGCGGTCTCGGCGCCGAACACGCGGTGCTGCTCGACGGCGGCGGGTCGTCGGCGATAGTACTGCGCCGCGACACCGGCGGCATGTGGAGTGGGGCGGGGTCACCGCGCGGCAGCTGCGACACCCGCCAGGTGCTCTGCGATTCGCGCGAGCGCGCGCTGCCCAGCTGGCTCGCGTTCAACTAGCACGTCAATACCGGGTTCCACGGACCACCCGTGGGACCATCGGGGTTCACGTGACTGATGTGACGACACCGCCGGTATCCCGGTCTCTCCCCCGCCGCGGCTCATCCGCAGGCGGCCGCTCTGGTGCGCCGCACCGGACCTTCCGTGCCGACATCGAGGGCCTGCGCGCGGTCGCCGTTCTCGCCGTGGTGCTGTACCACGCCGGCGTGCCGGGTCTCGGCGGCGGATTCGTCGGCGTCGACGTCTTCTTCGTCGTCTCCGGCTTCCTCATCACCGGGTTGCTGTGGCGTGAGGTGAAGGCCGGCGGCGGCGTCCGCCTCGGCGCGTTCTACGCCGCCCGCGCCCGCCGATTGCTGCCCGCCGCCGCGCTCGTACTGGTGGCCACCGCCGTCGGGGCGGTGCTGCTGCTGCCGCCGCTGCAGGCCCGCGGCGTGCTCGCCGACGCGATCGCCAACGCGCTCTACGTCGGCAACTACCGCTTCGCCATCCAGGGGACCGACTACCTGGCCGCGACGGATCCTTCACCGCTGCAGCACTATTGGTCCCTCGGCGTCGAGGAGCAGTTCTACCTGGTATGGCCGGTGCTGATCGTGGCGACCGCCTTTGTGGTGGGCCGCCGGTTCGGTGCGGCCGCGGCCCGTTCGGTATTGCCGTACGCGGCGGTGCTGGCCGCGGTGGCGGCGGTGTCGTATGCGATGTCGCTTGCGTGGACGGGCGACTGGCCGTCGTGGGCGTTCTTCTCCCTGCCGACCCGGGCATGGGAACTGGCGGCAGGCGGATTGATCGCGCTCAGCGTCGGCTGGTGGCGGCGCCTGCCGCCGGTCGCGGCGGCCGCGGTCGGATGGACGGGCCTGGCGTTGATCGGGGCGGCCTGCACGCGGGTCAGCGCGACCACACCGTTCCCCGGCACGGCCGCGCTGCTACCGGTGGCCGGTACGGTGCTGATCATCGTCGCCGGTTGCGCCACACCGAATCTCGGGGTCGGTCGGCTGCTGTCGAAACCCCTCCCGCGGGCGATCGGCCGGGTGTCCTACTCGTGGTACCTGTGGCACTGGCCGGTGCTGATCCTCGCGCCGGCGGTGTTCGGCGCGGACCTCGGGCTCGCGAGCCGACTCGCGATGGTCGTCATCTCCCTCGGTCTGGCGATCCTGACGCTGCACCTGGTGGAGAACCCGGCCCGGTTCGCCGCCGCGTTGCGCGGATCGGCGGTCCGCAGCCTGGCCGTCGGCGGTGTCGCCACGGCCACCGCGGTGTGCGCGGCGATCGTGCTGCTGGTCATGCGGCCGGTGCCCACCGGTGACGGGCCCGCCGCGGCCCCGGTGGCGCTCACCGCACCGGCGCCGGCGCCGCACGCCGTTTCCCGGGGGGCCGCCCCAGTCGGCGCCCCGGCCGCACCCACCCCACGGCAGCAGGTTCAGGCCGCCGTCGCCGCGTCCGCGGAGATGCGCAGCGTCCCCGCGGATCTGTCACCGCCGCTGGGCGATGTCGCGAAGCCGGAGGTGTTCGTCAACGGCTGCGTGCTGTCGTGGCGCGACGTCGACCAACTCGAGTGCGTGACCGGCGACGCCGCCTCGGCCGTGCGCGTCGCGCTGGTCGGCGACTCGCACGCCGCGATGTGGCAGCCGGCACTGGAAACCGTTGCCGAGCAGCATCACTGGCGGCTCGAGACCATGAGCAAGGTGACCTGTCCGCTGATGGAACTGCCGATCACCAGCCCCTACCTGGGCCGGGCCTTCAGTGAGTGCGAGCAGTGGCGCGGTGATGTGCTGGCCCGGCTGGAATCCGAACGGCGGCAGCTGATCGTCGTCGACATGTCCCGCCGCTACGGCGGCGACTTCGGGTTCGTCACATACGACCCGGCCTGGGTGGACGGGCTCGGACGGCTGGTGTCGCGGCTGCGCGCGACCGGTGCGGCCGTACTCGTGCTCGGCCCGGCGCCGGATCCGTTGTCGACGGTGCCGTCCTGCGTCTCCGACCACATGGACGACGTGGTGGCGTGTTCACCCGCGCGGCCGGCTGCCCTCGACGCCGGGGGGATCGCCGCCGAGGCCGCCGCGGTGCGGGCCGCCGGGGGCAGCTACGCCGACCTCGGCGACCTGTTCTGCACGGCGCAACGTTGTCCCGTCATCGTCGGCAACACGTTGGTCTACCGCGATGACAACCACATCACCGGCGAGTACGCGCGGTGGCTGGCGCCGGTGATCGGCGAGATCGCCCTGGACGCAATCGCGCCCAACTGATCGTCAGGCCGCCTTGTCGGCCGGAGCGGTGTCGCCGGACTCGTCGTCGTTCGAGTCGTTGTCCTCGGAGTCGTCGGTGTCGGCGTCGTCGGCGTCGTCGGCTGCGTCGGCGTCGGCTTCAGGTGCCTCGTCGACGGGCTCTTCCTCGACGGGCTCGTTCTCGACATCGGTGTCGTCAACGGGCTCGTTCTCGACATCGGTGTCGTCAACGGGCTCGTTCGCGACATCCGTGTCGTCGACGGGCTCGTTCGCGACATCGGTGTCGCCGACGGGCTCGTTCTCGACATCCGTGTCGTCGACGGGCTCGGCTGGCGCGCCGTCGACCGGCTCCGCGACAGTCCTCAGCGTGACGCGGCGCGAGGAGTCGTCGGGCACGGAGTCGACAGCGGCCGTCGAGGTCCGGGGCACGTCCAGGCCGCCGAGCACGCCGTCGATACTGTCGCGGATCTGATCGAGGACACCATCGAGTCCGAGGCCGCCGATCCCGCCGGGGAGGCCCCGGTCGAGACCCAACAGGTTCAGCAGCGAGGCCAGCGCATTCTTGACCGGACCGTCACGGTTGACCAACCCGTCCTCGAAGGCCTGCCGGACTCCCGCGGCGAACGCGCCGGCGATGTCGCCCGGCACGTTCATCCAGTTGATGTCGGGGAAGGATCCGAACGCCGTCGGCACATCGCTGTCGTCGAAGGTGCGGACGTACTCCCAGTAGTCACCGTCGTCGTTCCACTGCCGCACTACGTCGGTGTAACCGAGGTTGACCAGGCTGGTCAGGGCCGGCCCGAGCGCGGTCCCGATCGGGTTGTTGAGATTGGCGCCGGTCAGCAGGTTGATCGCGTCGACGAAGAGGTAGGTCGGCTCGAGCAGGGGCAGCGCGTCGATCGGGATGGTGACATAGAGGTTGAGCGCCAACGGGTCACCGTCGGCCAGGCCGCCGACGACCTCCCCGATCTGCGGCTCCAGTTGGTCAGCCACCGCCCCAGCGACCAGGGCGGTGTCCAGTCCCCGCAGGATGTACGTCGGCGCGACCACCGCCGAGAGGGTGTTCAGCAGTGAGAACGGGTTGGGCCACGCCGGGACGTCGGAGAGCCAGTCGTGCTGCAGCGTGGCGTCGATCTTGACCGGAATCAACGTCGCCCCACCGACATACAGGCCGCCGGGGACCGCGAGCCCACCGCTGTTGCTCACCTCGGTCTCCGGGGTGACGGTGTCGATCCCGAACAACCCGGCCAGCGGGTACAACCGGGCGAACAGACCACCGTTGGCGCGACCGGGGTTGCGCAGCAAGAACATCGGCATCACCGTCACGCTGCCCAGCAGCGGGTCGGCCTCGACGCCGTTGTAGTTCGTGCCACCCGGCTGATTCGGCAGCTGGGCGACGATGTCCTGATAGGCCATCCCGGCCGCGAACGCTCCCACCCCCTCGCCGACGACGATCGGCACCCGCACCTTGAGGACATCCGGGATCTCGTCGAGGTCGAAGAGGCCGAGACGCTCGAGGAGCTGGTTGAGGAGGCCGGGGACGTTGATGACGCCGGTGTCCACCAGGTCGAGCAGACCGTCGACGCCGATGCCGAGGTACTCGGTCCCGTCGACGTCATCGGCCACGGAGTTGGGCAGCGTCGGCACCCAGCCGAGGTCGGTGCCCAGCACCTTGAGAAGCGTGAAGACGTCGCCGGACGTCACGAGGTTCACGCCCACCCGCTCGCCGAGCCCGGTGAGGTCGGACAGGTTGCTGAGGTCGAGGCCGACGATGTCGAGCAGCCCCGCGATGGTGTTCAGGCCGGCGGCGTTGAGGCCCTGGGTCAACAGGTCTCGCAAGAACGGAATCTCGTCGAGGAGGGGCAGCGCACCGAGCGCCGCGGCGAGGGGCAGCGTGATGCCGCCCAACAGGTCCACAAAGATGGGGTCGGTCAGCAGGGCCAGCGGCAGGTTCTCCAGTACCCGCTCCAGGATGCTCTGCGGGTCTACCCCCGCCGCCTGGGCGAATGCCGCGAGGTTCAGGTTCTCGAAGATCGAGCGGAAGACGAAGTCGGCAAACTCGTTCTTGAGGTCGTAGGCGGCTTCGCCGGCACCGAATGTGAGGTCCGGGATCGCCTGCGGGGGCGGGAAGAGCCGGAAGTCGGCGGTGAGATCGACGTCGGTCGATGTGGCCGCGGCCGCCGAAGCCTTCGGGGCGGGACTGACGCCGACGGTCAGCGCGGTCGCGGTGACGGTGACCGCACCGAGCGCAGCAAACTTCTTCGAACGCCGCTTCGCACCGCGATGCTTCGCCATGTGACTGGATCCTCCCCGCAGATTCTCAGCGTTGTCTCAGGCACCGTAGCACCCGATACCGGCGGGCGCGTCAAATTGCTGATCGCCAGGCCGGGCGCAGCGCGTCGGATACCGATCTCGGACTTGTACACCATTACCGCGCTGCTGAGCGGCGTTCTCTCGGGCTTTGGCGCCCGCACCGGTGAGCCATACCCAGCCCCAGTCGGCGTTTGCTGACAGGTACACAGTTCCGCAAACGGCCAGGGGTTAGCCGTCGACACCGGTCACCGCTCCGGGATGTCCCGATTTTTGCGCATTCATGCACTACACCGGCCTCCGGCAATCGCCCGAGCCCGTACCGGTGGAGTTCGCTGTGGTTGCGAAGGAAAGTACTCAGCCGGCGCTGATCAGCACGCGGCGCAACGCCGACTCCGTCTGGCGGATGTACCCGCCGCCGAACAGCACCACGTGGGCGAGCAGCGGATACAGCTGGTGGAGGGCGATACGCTCGCGCCGGCCCTCGCGCAACGGCCGCACCAACTCGTAACCCGCGACGACGTCATCGATGTACGGGCATCCGAAGAGCGCGAGCATCGCCAGATCGGTTTCGCGGTGCCCGCCGTGCGCCGCGGGATCGATCAGCACCACACCGTCCGCGGTCCACATCAGGTTTCCGCTCCACAGGTCGCCGTGCAGACGCGCCGGTCCGTCGCCGTCGTCGAACCTGCCGCCCCGACACAACTCCCGGATCGCCGCGAGGGCTTCGCGTGCGGCGGTGCTGAGCCGCGAGGCGGCGCGTTCCCCCATCGGCCCGAGTCGTTCGTCGGCGTAGAACTCACCCCACGTGCGGTGCGTGGTCAACGACATGGGCAGCGGGTCGTGCAGCGGCCCGAAGAATCCGGGTCCGTTCCAGCCGTCCGGTCCCGCGCCGAAACCCTCGGCGCCCGCGTCGTGCGTCGCGGCGAGCCGGGCTCCGAAGTCCGCGGCCGCCCGCCGGGACGGCGATACGGCAGCCAACTGCTCGAGTGTCAGCGACGTTGCGTCACAGTCGATCACCGGTACACAGGCCACACCGCCGGCAGCGGCGAGCCAGCGCAGCCCGGCCGCCTCGCAGGCGAAGAAACCGGGCGGTGCGTCCGGATTGCGCTTCACGAACGGGGTCACGCCGTGGGCCCGAAGCAGAAGATCGCCGCCGCGGTGGCGACCACGGCGCCGGCGAGCGCGATCACCGGCGCCACGGTCACCAGGGTCAGGGTGGCGCCGACGGCCGCGCCCGCGCACATGGTCAGCACCACCGCATACCGCAGCTTCTCCCGGTCGCCGCTGCCGCCGGCCAGCCTGCTGTCGAAGCCGATGCCGACGATCGTCTGCGTCAACACCGTGGTGCTGAGTTCCTGGACACCGAACTGCCGCGCCGTCGCGTTCTGGATGCCGAAGACCACTGCGAGACCGGCGATCAGGACCAGCTTCCGGTTGTCGTGGTAGTCGAGCACCCCGGCCCCGGCCAGCGCGGCCAGCACCGTCAGCGCCACCACCTCGACACCCAGCGCGACGGTGAGCCAGCGGCGGGGACGTGAGCCGAGGTGACGCGCGAACCGGCCCCCGATGACCGCGCCGAGCACGAAGCTGACGAAGGCGACCAACGCCGCGGTCAGATCCACCCCCGAATGCGGGACGAACCAGAAACCGAGGAAGATCACGTTCCCGGTCATGTTGGCCACGAACACGTGCCCGAGGACGAGCACGCTGATCGCGTCGACCAGCCCCGTCGCGAACGTCAGCATCAGTAACGCGGTGACGGTCAACCGATTCGAGACCGGTGAGCGAACGGCCATGGCCCGGGCCTGTGGGGTCAGAGCTGCGGGGTGAGGTCCAGCTTGGTCACCGCGGTCATCCCGGTGATCAACCAGTCGGCACCGTCGCGCTCCATCGTCAAGCGGTACGACAGATAGCGCAGCGACGGGACGTTCTTGCTGACCGGACTCGTCGACACCGAGTTGGTGTACACGAGCGCGGAAGCCTCCGTCGGTGTGAGGCTCTCGACCGCGGTGCCCATCACCTGGGTCGTGTTGGTCACCTTCGCCTGTTCGTTCGTCGAGACGATGGCGTCGATGTACCGCCGGTACTCGGTCGCGAAATCGCCGGTGAGATAACGCGACGAGCGGTCGGGCAGCGTCGCCATGTCCTCCGGCGTGTAACTCCACAGCGTGGTGATCGCCTCGGTCGCCGTGCGGGCGATGGCGAGTTTGGTGTCCACCGCGGCCCGGTCGGCCAGGTACGGCTGAAGCATCGCACCGGCGAACGCGCCCGCCCCGACGAACACGACCGACGCCGCGGCGGCGGCTGTCAACAGGCGCTTGCCGGCGGGTCGGTGGGGAACCAGGAGCGGCTCCGGCTCGGGTTCACCCACGGAATCGCTCTCCGCGGAGTCGGTTTCGGATTCAGGCGCCTCGGCGTCCGGTTCGGCCTCCGGAGCTTCCGCGTTCTCGGACTCCTCGGTCCCCGGTGCCTCAGCCTCGGCGGCCGTGGTCTCGGCGACCTGGGTCTCGGGCGCCGCGGGATCGGCTCCGGCGACCGGAGCGGCCGTCGTCCTGCGTGTCTTGCCCGTCGGCTTCCGGGGCGCCGGCTCCTCGGCCCGGGCGGGCTCCTCGACCGTCGCCGGTTCGTCGACGACGTCGCCTGCCGGCGAATCAGCCTCCGCCGCCGCCTTTTTGGCGCGCCACCACGGCAGCCGCCGACGTCCGCGCTTCGCTCCGGCAGACCCCGTCCCCGCGGGATCCGTGGTCAGATCACCTGAATCAGCTGGCTGATCTTCCACTGCTGTCCCTCCTGGGTCGTGGTCGCCACCCAACGGTTTCCGCTCTCGATGGTCGACTTACCGTCCGGTGTCTTGGATGTCGTCGTGGTGGCGACCAGCACGTCGACGCTGCCGTTGTCGTTCCAGCGCTGCACCCCGGCCTCGACCACGTTGCCCTCGGTCGGTTCGGCGCGGGCCACCTGGATCACGATCTCGTTCATCTTCTCCTTGAACGTCTTCGCGAAATCCCCGGTGCCCTGGGCCAGGACCCGGTCGGCGTAGGCGTTGGCGTTGAACGGGTCCAGGGTGGTGTAGGTCGTCATGAAACTCCGCACGTAATCCAGTGCGGCCGCGTCGCGCAGTTCGGCGCGCCGGTCGCTTTCGTGCGACACCAGCATCAGCATGCTGGCCGTCAACGCCGCGGCGAGCAGCAGACCGGCCAGCGTCGCGAGCACCGGAAGACCCCACCGTCGGGGCGTCCTCGGTGTCGCCGCGAAGAAGTCGGGCTCGTCGCCTGCGACCCTGCGACGCGGGCTCACTGACCGGCCCCCTGCATCAGCGGTGCCTTGAGCACCGTCAGGTTGTCGACCCGCCAGTTGTCGCCGATCTTGTGGAAGTCGACGCGCACGGTGGCGGTGATGAACTTGAGGTCCTCGGCCTTGGTGCCGCGTTGCCCCTGCATCGCCAACAGCATCGCCGCCTCGTCCATCGACGCCGACAGCACCGCGCTGCTCACCGCCCAGTACTCGTTGGTGGTCGCACCGGTCTTGCGGACAGCCTCCTGCTGCGCCACCAACTGCGGCCGGTAGGCCTCGGTGGTCAGCGACTGCGCCCGGCTGAAGTCCTCGTCCATGGTCTCCACGCCGAAGCTCAGCATCTGCTCGACGATCCGCGGCCCCTGCTCGGCGATCTGCGCCCGCGACCGGTCGAGCGCCTGTTCCTGGCGGTAGACCGTCAGGTAGGTCACGGCCACCGCGACGGCGGCCACCACGACGACACCGATCAGCACCTTGGCGGTGAACCGGCGCATATCGCGCTCCGGGCGTGCGACGGGGCGCGCCTCGGTGCGCACCAGCAGGTCCGCGAAGGTGCGGTTGCGCCGGTCCCACAGCGGCCACAGCCATCCGACGAAGAGGCCCGCGGTGTCGAGGAGGTGCGCCAGTTCGCGCAGCAGCAGTCGGCCCAGCCCGGCCTCGCCGCCGTCGCGCCGCACCACGCGGATCCCGAACAGCGCCCGGCCCAGCGTCCAACCGGTCAGCGAAGGCACCAGCACCCGGTTGACGATCACCGCGAGCAGCGCCAGCACGGCCACCGCCGTCAGCACCCACCACGACCACCCGATCCGCGGGCCCGCCAGGAACCACGGCGCGGTCGTCGCGACCACGGCCAGGCCCGGCAGCACGTCGACCGCGAGGGCGCCCGCCCGCAGGTGCCACCTGGCGAGCGGTTCAGCGGGCACGGTCTCGGCGATCGGGGCCTCCGGCGGAGCGTCGACGACCGCCGTCACGAGGTGACCTGGTCGAGTTTGGCGACCTTGTAGGCGCCTTCGTCGGGCGCCATCTGGACCCGCAGGCGATAGCCCTGCTCCTGGTCGGCGGCTTCGGAGTTGGTCACCTTGACCCGCACCGCGACCAGGACGTCGATGGATCCGTCGGCGTTGTGCTTCTCCACGGCCGCCCGCATGTCGGACACCTGGACCTGCACGTTGGCGGCACGGTACGCGTCGACGAGCAGCCCGCCGTACAACCCGGCCTGCACACCGAAGTCACCCGTCGAGCACTCGAGGATCTTGGCCTGGCTCTCGGTCATCGCCGCCGCGTCCGGCGCATGGGTGGCCGCCACGCAGTCGCGCGCCGCCGCCACGGCGGCGGCCTCGTTCGAGGCCAGTTGCGCGCTGTCCTGATGGGACCGCATCGCCAGGTATCCGCCGACGCCGGCACCGGCGCCGAGCAGCAGGAGAACGATACAGATCGCCGCCAGCCACCCGCGGCCCAGGCGCGACGGACGCCGCCCGTCGTCCCCTGTCAGCGCCTCGGGGGTGCCGTCGGTGGGGGTTTCGGTTGTGGTGTCTTCAGATACTGCTACCGAATGGTCCGGCGTTTCCTCAGCATCGGTGGGGTTCAGCTGGCGGGTGCCAGCATCTCCTTCCATCCGTCGTCTCCTGGGTTGCTCGAATTGCTGACGTTGTACTTGACGCCGTCAGGTCCGACCACCTCGCCGCTGGCTGGGTTGTACACAGCGGTGCCTGGTGGTCCTGGTGCCGGAGTGTAGATGCACGGGTTGGGCTGCTGTCCACTGCACTGGACGCGGCCCTGCCCCGGCGGGCTCAACGGGTCGCTGACCGGCGACGGCGGCTGCGGCAGCTGATCGGCCGGCAGCGGGTTCATCCCGTTGTTGATGGACGGTGCGGGGATCACGCCGTTGCGGCCCGGGTGCACGGGCTGATTGCAGCGGGCACCGGCGGCCGGGCAGTCGCGGATCTGGTTCGGATCGCCGTACCAGGGGTTGGTGCCCAGCGGCACGTACGGCTCGTCGCTGCGGCACTCCTTCGGCGTCGCCGCCCGCTTACCCGGCACATCGGCGCACGGATAGTTACGCGCACCGCGCACCACGTTGGCCTGGAAGTCCTTCGGGATCTTGCAGTAGGTGCCCGACGGCAGCTCTTTCATGCTGGTGTCGGCCGGTGCACGCCACTCCGACGCCGGCAGGAACCCGGTCAGACACGGCGGCGGCTGGTTGATCGACAGACCGAAGTGCAGCAGACCCTCACCTTCGAAGATCGTGCCTGCCTGCGCGACCGATGCGCCCTGCGGCAGCACCACCAGGGCCTGTTCCAGACCCTTGTTGTAGCGCTTGAGCATGTCGATGACCACCGCCAGGTTCGCCAGCGTCTGCGGCAGCGAGTCACGCACCCCGCTGAACACCGCGTTGAGCTGATCGGCGGTCGGCGCGGCCTGCTGCAGACCGCTGCGCAGCGCGGCGTCCTGCTCGGCCGACTGGGCGGCCAGGATGTTCAGGTTGCGCGACCACTGTGCGATGTTGTCGCCGGAGTTGACCTGGCTCTCCAGGATCGGCGCCGAGTTCGCGATGATGTCGTTGACCGGTCCCAGATTGTCCTTGAAGTCCTGAGCGATCATCGTGGTCGAGTCCACCAACCGCTGCAGCGACGGGCCGAGCCCGCCGACCGCTTCCGAGGTCTCGGTCAGCAGCGTGTCGATCTTCTCCTTGGGCAGCACCGCCAGGCCTTCGTTGGCCGCATCGAGCGCGGGCCCCACCTCGCTGGGCACCGTGCTCTTCGTGATGGTCTGGCCGTCGCTGAAGTACTGGCCGGGGTTGCCCGTCGACACCAGGTCGAGATACTGCTCGCCGATCGCCGAGACCGAGTGCACGTTGGCGCTCGCGTCGACCGGGATCTTGTACCGGTTGTCGATGCTCATGGTCGCCCTGGCGCCGCGCTCGGTCGGTTCGACCGCGGTGACCTTGCCGATCGTGGTGCCGCGGTAGGTGACGTTGGCGGTCGAGTACAGACCGCCCGACCTCGGCAGTTCGGCGTGCAGCTTGTACTGCCCGATCCCGACCAGGCTGGGCACCCGCAGGTAGTACCAGCCCAGCACCACGAGCGCGATCACCGTCAACACCGTGAAGATGATCAGCTGGATCTTGATGAAGCGAGTCAGCACCGCTCACTCACCCCTTTCGACCAGCGGTCCGTTCGGCGCGCTGTGCGCGTTCGGCGTGAAGCGCACATCCGGGATCATCGTCGCCGGATCACGACCCCAGGCCTGTTCCAGCGCCCGGAGCATGCCCGACACACCGGTGCCGGTGAGGATGCCGTTGTCGACGGCCGACAACGTCAGGTCCACGTTCAGCGACACGTTGATGTAGTCACCGCGCACCACCTTCGGCACGTTCTCGATGCTGAACGGCGCGGTCAGCATCAGCTTCAGCGCACCGATCAGGTACGGCGACGACCTGGCCAGCTGCTTGAGAGGACGCTGCAGGTTCTGCAGGTTGGTGTTCAGCGGGTCCTGGGCCTGGCCGAGGTACGTGTCGGCCGCGTTGCTGATGCGGCCCACCGCGATCACGGCGTCGGCGAACAGGTCCCGCGTCTCGGCGAAGTGCTCGATCAGCGGCGGGAACTCGGTCAGCACCCGATCGAGGGTGTCGTTGCGGCTCGCGACGATGTTGAGCAACCGGTTCGTCGAGTCGATGGCGCGGGTGAGGTCTTCGCGCTGCTGGTTGAGCTCGTCGGTGAACACGTCGAGCCGGCCGAGGAACTCGCGGATCTGCTCCGCCCGCCCGGTCAGCAGGTTGTTCACCTCGGTCTGGATCACCTCGAGGTTGGGGATGCCGCCGCCGCGCAGGATCGTCGCGATGCTGGCGAGCACCCGCTCGGTGGTGGGGAACGCCGAGGAGTTCTTCAGCGGGATGGTGTCCCCGTCACGAAGCGGCTCCGACGACGGATCCGGCGGGGCCTCCAACTCGACATGCTGGGACCCCAGCAGGCTGGTCTGGCCGATCTTGGCCAGTGCGTTGGACGGCAGTTCGACGCCCGGCTGGATGCCCAGCGTGAGCGTCGCGACCCAGTTCTTCAGCTCGATCGCGCGGACGGTGCCGACGAACACGTCGGCCACCCGGACCCGGCTGTTGACGTTGAGCGCCAACGTGTCCGGCATCTGGACGTAGACCGTCATCGCGTCGCCGCCGGTGCCTGGACCGCCGGGCAACGGCACGTTCGCGATGCCCTTCCACGAACCGCACGACGTCAGCACCACCGCGGCCACGGCGAGCGCGGCCGTGCGGGAGGCGAGACGACGGAATCTGTGCTTCATCACGGCGCTCCTGCTTCAGCGGGCAACGGCGGTCCTGCCGGTGCGGGTGCCGGCGCGGCGGGCGCGGGCCCGGGCGCCGGACCCGACAGCGGGGAGCCCCCGGGGTCGCCCGGGATGACACCCGGTGCGGGCGCGGGCGGCGGCCCGGGCTGCGGGTACCACGGCGGCGGCAACGGATTGCGTTCGTCGAAGGCGTTCGGCGGGCCGGGCAGGTTGCCGTCGCGTGTGGTGCCGAACGCGGGCGGGGCACCCGGGATGGGCGCGTCGGGTCCGCCGAGCAGCGCCGCGAGCGACTCCGGCGTCAGCATGTTCGCGGTGAACGGCTGCACGTCGACACCCTGCATCCCCGGGGCGACGACCCAGCCGGGCTCGTGGTTGCCGTGGGAGAACAACGTGTCGCGGGAGAAGATGCCGGGCACCGTGGTGTCCTTGTATCCCGGCGGCGGACGCAGCCGGTCCTCGGAGTAGGCGATCATCTTCGGCAGCGTCATGGCCGTGCTGATCTGGTTCAACCCGAACGGCGGGAAGTTGAACTTCAGCGCGTCGAGGATCGGCGCCAGGTACTGCGCGCACAGCTCCGCCGACTCCTGGTAGCCCAGCCGGCTGCCGGCCTGGATCGAACTGCAGATGAACTGCATCGGGTTGGCCATGTTGTTGATGACCGGCAGACCGACGATGCCGCCCGCGACCGGGGAGCTGATGTTGACGATGTTGGCGCCCAGGTTCGGGAACACGTGCAGACCCGTTTCGAGACCGTCGAGCGGTTCGGGCTGCAGGATCGCGTTGGTGACGTCGGCGAGGTTGTTGATGTCCTTGGTCAGGACCTCGCTGTTTTCGTCGAGGAACCCGCGCGTCGTGGTGAGCAGCTCGTTGAGGTCCTGCAGCGCGGTCGCCAGCTCACGGTCGGTGTTGGTGAACGAGTTGGTGAACTGCGCCAGGTCGTCGTTGAGCGCGACGAACTGCTGATCGCTGCGGTACAGCGCGTTGACGAACAGCGCGAGGCTCTTGACCACGCTGAAGAAGTCACCGCGGCCCTCGTTGAGGGTGGTGAGCGCCTCCGAGAGGCTGTTCAGCGTCGTGTTGATCTGCTTGCCCTTGCCGGACAGGCCGTCGGCGAAGGACTCGATCACGTCACCGAACGGGCCCTTGGGCTGATCCGGCGTGGGGCCGAGGTCGGTCAGGATGCGGTCGAGCGAATCACGCAGCTCGTCGTATTCGACGGGCACCTGGGTGCGGTCGATCGGGATGACCGCGTCGTCCTCCATGACCGGTCCGCCCGTGTACGGCGGGGCCAGCTGGATCGTGCGCGACGCCACCAGGCTCGGGTTGAGGATCGACGCGGTGGCGTTCGCGGGGACCTTGTACTTCGACTCGTAGCTGAAGGTCACCTTCATCTTGTCGCCGGCCGGTTCGATCTTGTCGATCGTGCCGACGCGGACACCCATGATCTGCACCTTGTCGCCGGGGTACAGCGCCAGGGTGTCGGAGAAGTACGCCACGGCGGTGTTGGTGGTCAGCTTCTTGTACAGCTGCCAACCCGCGAACGCGGCCACCAGCGCCAGCACCACGACGAGCGTGCCGATGATCACCGCAGCGCGCGACAACGTCGGCATCTTCATGTTTCGCACGTTGAAGATCGTTGACATCGATCAGGCCCCCGTCATTGTTGAGATCCCGGCGGGAGGAACGGTGGATTGCCCGGCAGCGGCCCCGTCTGGGCGGGCGAGAGCTGCTGGCCCGGCCCCGGTGGCGGCGGCGGACCCGGCAGCGGCGCCGGCGGCGGCACATTGGTCACCTGACCGCCCACGGCCGTCGGACCGGGGAACGGTCCGGGCGGTTCGTTGCGCGCACCCGGCGGGGCCGGCGGCAGCGGCACCGGCGTACCCGGCACCACGGGCGCCTGCTGACCCGGCACGCCGGAACTGGCGACGCCAGGAGTGGGCAGCATGCCGTTCGGGTTCGGCTCGGACGTCGCCACGTTCGGCCGGCCGTGGTAGTTCGGACCGTACGGGTTGTCGCCGAACGGCCCGACGCTCAGGTCGGCACACGGCAGCGGATTGCCCGGCGTGGGCAGGCCGTCGGCCGGCGGGGTGTACGAGCATGGATCGCCCCTGGGCACCGCGGGATTCGGGTACTCCGGGGTGCCCTGCAGGGTCGCCGGCGCAGGCGGCGGCGCACCGTTGGGCTGACGCACCCCGTTGGGATCCGGGAACTGGTAGGCAGGCAGACCGGCGTCGCGCCAGAACTTCTGCGGGTCGATACCGCGCTTCTTGAACGCCGCGTCGACGTACGGCTGGAGGAGCCAGTAGGGCGCCAGGTTCACCAGCATGACCTTGAAGTACGGGCCGGACGCGATGCCCTCGGCCAGTGACGCGGTGAACTTGCTCAGCGTGGTCAGCACGTCGACCAGGTCGAACTTGCGCTCGACCAGGATGTCGCTGATCGTGCGCAGCTGCTCGAGCACCCGGTTGAGATTCGGGTTGTCGTCGATGAAGCCCTTCACCTGCTCCGAGAATTCCGACACCCGCTCGAGCAGCTGACCGACGGCGTAGCTGCGCTCGTTGATCGCGGCCAGCAGGGTCTGCGCGTTGACCAGCAGCGCGTTGACCTGACCGCTGCGCTCACCGAGCACCCCGGCGATCTTGTTGGCGTTGGCCAGCAACTGCTTGAGCTGCTCGTCGCGTTTGCCGATCGTGTCGGAGAAGCGGGCCACCCCGTCGAGCGCCGCGCTCAGATGTGGATAGGTCTGGTCGATCGTCTCCGACAGCACGTTGAGCGATTCACGCACCGACTTGGTGTCCCAGCCGGACGCCGCCTTGGTCACGTCGAAGAAGGCGTCGTAGATCTGGTACGGCGTGGTCGTCTGGCCCAGCGGCAGGATGCCGTTGGCCTCCAGCGCCGTGGACCCGCGCGGCTCGATCTCGATGTTCTTGCGACCGAGGATCGTGTCGGTGCGGATCGCGGCCCGGCTGTCGCTGCCGATCTGCGTACCGCCCAGCGTGAAGCCGACGACGACCTTGTCGCCGTCGATCTCGGTCTTGAGCACCTCGCCGACGTCGACGCCGGCGATGCGGACCTTGTCCCCGGGGTTGATGCCACCGGTGTCGCCGAACTGGGCGAAGTACCTCGGCTTGGCGAACAGCATCGGCACGCTGGCGAAGCTCTGCCCCACCCCGACGACGAGCACCAGGATGATGATGCCCATCAACCCACCGCGGACGCGGTTCGATCCCTCGAGCGTTCTCATTGCGGCGTGCACCTACCCGTGGGCTGACCCCAGACCTTGACGGTGCGCACCGGCCCACCCGGCTGCAGGCCGTTGAGCTTGAGCGTCACGTCGCAGGCGTAGAAGTTGAAGAAGTCGCCGTACACGCCGCCGGCGCGGCCGATGATCTTCAACGCGTTCGGCAACCGGACGAGGATGTCATTGAGCTGATCCTTCTGGTCGACCAGCGGCTGCTGGGTGGCCTCCAGGTAGCCGATCGTGTCCTGCAGCAACGGCCGGTTCTCGGCGAGCAGGTCGGCCACGGTGCCCGCGGCGTCGCTGATGTCGGCGACCGACGTCGCGATCGGGTCGGCGCGGTTCTTCAGACCGGTGATGAGCCTCTCGAAGTTCACCAGCGTCTCGTCGAACTGCTCCTGGTGCCTGACGGTGGTGTCGAGCACGGTGTTGAGATTGCGGATCACCTCACCGATCGCCTGGTCGCGATCGGCCAGCGCCGACGTCAGCGACGCGGTCTGGTCGAGGATGTCGTTGATGGTGCCGCCCTGACCCTGGAAGACCGTGATGATCGACCTGGCGATGTTGTTGACCTTCTCCGGGTCGAGCGCGCGGAACAGCGGGCGGAATCCGCCGATGAGCGCGTCGAGGTCCAGCGCGGGTTCGGTGCGTTCGACCGGGATGGTGCCGCCGGCGGGCATCTTGCGATCGCTGTCGCCGCGCTTGAGTTCGAGGTAGCGGTCGCCGATCAGGTTGAGGTAGCGCACCGATGCGGTGGACTCGTCGAACAGGGGCAGGGACCGGTCGACCTTGAAGTCGACCTTGACCCGGCTGCCACCTTCGATCAGCTCGATCTTGGAGACCTTGCCGACCTCGACGCCGGAGGCACGGACGAACTGTCCGGGCCGCAGGCCGCTGGAGTTGGTGAAGATCGCCGAATAGCCGGTGGTGCGATCGAAACGCATCTGACCGAACACCACGATGATGATCGCGGTGAACAGCAGCAGCACCAGCGAGAAGGCGCCGAGTTTGAGGGCGGTACCGGTGATTTTCATGGGTTGATCGTGTTCTCCCCGATCTGGCGTCCCCAGACGTATTCGATGGCGATCGGCTGGCCGAGTTCGAGATGGTTGTACGGCGCGATCGAGGCGCCGGTGTCGGCCACCAGGTACGGGGCCGGCCACAGATCGCGGGTGACCGGTTGCCAGCAACCGGGACGGCCCTCCGGACCACCCTTGGCGTTCACCCGGGGCAGGTTGTCCGGATACACGTAGGGGTTGCCCGCGCCGAGCACCTCGGAGTGGGTGTTGAGCGAATAGCCGTTGCCGCCCAGCGACGAGGCGATCTTGGGCTCCACGTCGTGGAAGTTGCGGATCGTGCAGAACAGCGCGGGGCTGTACTCGTCGAGCAGCGCGCTCGTCGGGATGAGGTCCTCGGCGCCGCGGACCAGGTACGGGCCGCCGCGTTCGAACACCTCACCGCCGGTGTTGCCGAATCCGACCGCCGCGATGAGCGCCTGATCGAGGTTGCCGCGCTGCTCGTTGAGCGTGCGGGCCGTGGTCACCGCGTTCTCCAGCCCGTCGAACAGGTCGGGGGCGGCGTTGGAGTACACCTCACCGAGGTCGGCCAGCCCGCGGACGTCCCGCCGGATCTGCGGCATCTGCGGGTTGAGGTCGGCCAGGATCGTGTTGCCGTTGACGATCGACTCACCGAAGCGGTCGCCGAGCCCGTCCAGCGCCTGCGCGGTCGCGGTCAGGGTCTGGTTCAGCTTGACCGGGTCCACCTTTTCGGCCACCGACACCACGGTCTCGAACAGCGTGTTGAACTCCGTCGTCACGCTCGTCACGTCGATGACGTCGGTGGTCTTGATCCGCTGCGCGACCGGGTCGGGCGGCGACGAGAACGACACGTACTTGTTGCCGAACACCGTGGTCGCCGAGATCTCCGCGTTGACGTTGGCCGGGATGAGCTCGATGTACTTCGGCTCGACCTCGAGCGTGATCCTGGCCCGGGGCTCGTCGCCGACGCTGACGGCGTTGACCTCGGCGACGCGGCCGATCTCCACACCGTTGTAGGTGACCTTGGTACCTGGGTCGAGGTTAAGGCCGGCGCGGGCGGCCATCATCGTCAGCTTCTCGCGTGGGGCGAAGTCGCCGCGGAACTGGAACGCGACCAGCGTCGCGATCACCAGGAACACCACGAGGAGGACGAGGCCCGCGATCTTGTACGGCGGCGTGCGGGGCTTGTTGACGGGTGAGTTCGGCTCGGCCATGGCTACACCGTGAGGTTGAAGTTCGGGTCGGTGCCGTAGAGCGCCAACGAGGCCAACAGGACCACCAGCACGATCGCGATGAGCGAGGCCCGCATCGAGCGGCCGACCGCCTCACCGACACCCACCGGTCCGCCACTGGCGTAGTAGCCGTAGTAGCAGTGATTGAGCATGACGATGATCGAGATGATGATCGCCTGCACGAACGACCATGCGACGTCGTCGGGTCGCAGGAACGTGCGGAAGTAGTGGTCGTAGGTACCGGTCGACTGCCCGTAGAACAGCGTCGTGGTGACCTGCGCCGACAGGAAGCTCATGATGATCGCCATCGCGTAGAGCGGGATGATGACGATGAAGCCGGCCATGATGCGCGTCGACACCAGGTAGGAGATCGATTTGATCCCCATCACCTCGAGGGCGTCGATCTCCTCGCTGATGCGCATGGCGCCGAGTTCGGCGGTGGCGCCGGCGCCCACGGTCGCGGCCAGGGCCTGACCGGAGACCACGGGTGCGGCGATGCGCACGTTGACCAGTGCGGCGAAGAATCCGGTGAACGCCTCGACGCCGATGTTGCCCAGCGAGGCGAAACCCTGGATCGCGATCAGCGAACCGCCCGAGAGGGTGACGAACCCGACGATCGCGACGGTGCCGCCGATGACGGCCATCGCGCCGGTGCCCATGCCGATCTCGGCGATCAGCCGGAGCACCTCCTTGCGGTAGTACCGCAGGGCGTGGCCGATCGAGCCGACAGCGGTGACGACGAACCACGCGACGTGGCCGACGCTGTCCAGACCACGTGACGGCGCCGCGACGAGCTTCTCCGCACGGGCGTAACCGCGGGGGAAGCGCTGCCGCAGGACGGTGCCGGTGTTGGTGTTCGACTGTGATGTGGTTGCCATGTCAGCGCCCCGTTCCGAACCGCACGCCGATGGTCGTGAGCACCACGTTGACCGCGAACAGCGCGACGACGCAGAGCACCAGGGTCTCGTTCACGCCGGTACCGACGCCCTTGGCGCCGCCGCCCACGGTCAGTCCCCGGTAGCACCCGACCAACCCGGCGATGAGGCCGAACGTGGTGGCCTTGACGACGGAGATCAGCACCTCGGGCAGGCCGGTCACCAGCGTAAGCGTGGAGACGTAGGCGCCCGCGGAGACGTTCTGGATGTAGACGCCGAAGATGAAGCCGCCGACCAGGCCGATGGTGATGACCGCGCCGTTGAGCAGCAGTGCGACGAAGGTCGAGGCGATCACGCGCGGGACCACCAATCGGTGGATGGGATCGATGCCGAGCACCTCGAGGGCGTCGATCTCCTCCCGGATGGTGCGTGCGCCGAGGTCCGCGCAGATGGCGGTGGACCCGGCGCCGGCCACCACGAGCACCGTGACCAGTGGCCCGAGCTGGGTGACCGCACCGAGGGCGGCGCCCGCGCCGGAGACGTCGGCGGCGCCGAACTCCGCGAGCAGGATGTTCAGCGTGAAGATGATGAGCACGGTCAGCGGCACGGAGACCGCGACCGTGGGCAGGAACGACACCCGGAACAGGAACCAGGCCTGCAGGATGAACTCGCGCCACTGGAACGGCGACCGGAACAGCGCCTTGCCCGTCAGCACGCACATCCGGACGAAGCCGCCGACGGCTTCGAGCCCCGGCCTCACCTGATCGCGTACGTATCCCGTCAGCCCGCCGTTGGAGGCGGTCACGCGTGCACTCCCGTGCCGGAACCGTCAACCCCGTGGCGCAACGGCAGAACCTGTCGCACGCCGCCTCCTTGCCCCATCCCGACCCTAGTGACGACTGTCTCCCTACTCCTGGGTAGTAAGTGAGACCACAGGACTGTACCCGATGGTTCTCCGGCCGTGCACCGCATCGGCAGTATTGAGCGTCCAACCGTTAGCAAACCCGCCCCCATTCGCTAACCGCCGGAACCCGAGGCCGAACCCGTTGGCGCAGTGGCACTTTCGCCGGCGTCAATCGGTTGCGGGCCTGCGTACCGCTGGCGTAGCTCTGTCTTGAGGACCTTGCCGGCGGGGTTGCGCGGCAGCGCGTCGACGATCTCGAGCGCCTTGGGGTGCTTGTACCGGGCCAAACGTTCGGTCAGGAACGCGTCCAGATCGGCCAGCGACAGCGCCGGCTGCCTGGCCGCGTCCACGCCGCCCCGTACCGCCGCGATGGCGACCGGGACCTCACCCCACTTCTCGTGGCTGCGTCCGATGACGGCCACCTCGGCGATCGCCGGGTGGGCGGCCAACACGTTCTCGACCTCGGCGCAGTAGATGTTCTCGCCGCCCGAGATGATCATGTCCTTCTTGCGGTCGACGACCCAGATGTAGCCGTCCTCGTCCTGACGGACCAGGTCGCCGGAATGGAACCAGCCGCCCTCGAACGCCTCGGCCGTCGCCTTCGGGTTGTTCCAGTAGCCGGCCATCAGGGTCGGTGCCCGGTACACGATCTCGCCGACCTGGCCGACCGGGACGTCGTTCATGTCCTCGTCGACGATGCGCGCGGCGACGGTGGGGATCACCTTGCCCACGGAGCCGAGTTTGCGCAGCGCGTCCTCACCCAACAGCATGCAGGTCACCGGCGACATCTCGGTCTGGCCGAACGCGGCGAGGATCTGCGCGCCGGGAAACGTCTCGGCCATGTCGCGCAGCAGGGTGTCGGACGCGGGTGCGGCGCCCCAGGACAGCACGCGCAGTTTGAGGTCACGGGGGTCGGCCCGCTGCGCCGCGCACACCGCCTGCCACTGCGCGGGCACCAGGAAGATGCCGGTGACCTTCTCTTCGGCGAGTACGTCGAGCAGGGCGCCGGGGTCGAACGCCCCGAGCGGGTAGAGGACGGTCGGACGGCCGAGCAACAGGCCGACGATGGTGTTTCCGATGCCGGCGATGTGGAACAGCGGCACCCCGATGAAGCCGACGTCGTGGTTGAGGTCGACGCCGTTGGTGAACAGGAACGTCATCGCCTGCCCGGCGATGTTGACGTGGGTGAGCACCGCGCCTTTGGGGCGGCCGGTGGTTCCCGAGGTGTACATGATCAGCGCGGGTGCGTCGTTGGGGATGTCCACCGGCGCGGGCGCCTCGCCGGGCTCGGCGATCAGGTCGTCGTAGCCGAGGATCCCGTCCTCGGTGGCGCCGCCGGCGACGATCACCGTCTCGAGCGTGGCGTCGAGGTCGCGGACCGCCGTGGCGACGGGAGCCAGCACGGCCTCGGTGATGACGACCTTCGCGGCGCAGTCGCTGACGAGGAAGGCGATCTCCGGCGGCGTCATGCGGAAGTTCACCGGGACGGCGATCCCGCCGAGCTTGTTGACGGCCAGGAACGACTCGATGAACTCGGTCCGGTTGAGCATGAGGATGAGCACGCGGTCGCCGAAGCCGACGCCGCGACGGCTCAGGGCTCCGGCCAGCTTGGTGACGCGCTCGTCGAGTTCACCCCAGGTGGTGGTGCGGCCCATGAACCGCAGCGCGGTGTCGGCGGGCTGCATGAGGGCGTGCCGGGCGAGCTGGTTGGTCCAGTTCTGCCTGCGCGCGAGGTATGGCTGCTCCGTGGCGGAGGGCTCGGTGTGCACTGAGGCGTCGGGCAGGGGGGTCAACGGCGGTCTGCTCCATCGGCTCGGGGTTGCGTGTCGTTGATATTTGATCAAACATTGGATGGCCCCGGTCACACTATGGCCAAGGCGCTTCGTGGACAAGCCCGTTCGATCCCGCCGAAGAACCGGAGAGCACCGTGAACGCCCCCGTCCGACGACCGGCGAGGCGGCGCGTCAGCCGCCGCGAACAGCTCTCCGACGAGGTGGCCGGGCATCTACGTGCGGCGATCATGACCGGATCACTGCGGCCGGGCTCGTTCATCCGGCTCGACGAGACGGCCGCGGAGCTCGGCGTGAGCATCACCCCGGTGCGGGAGGCGCTTCGGACGCTGCGCGGCGAGGGCATGGTGCGGCTGGAGCCGCACCGCGGTCACGTCGTGGTGCCGATGACGCGGGGGGACATCGAGGACATCTTCTGGCTGCAGGCGACGATCGCGGCGAAGTTGGCGGAGGCGGCCACCGAGCGGATCAGCCAAGCGCAGATCGAGGAACTCGACGAGCTCAACTCCGCACTGGCCGACGCGGTCGAGCACGAGGACGCCGAGGAGGTGGCGTTCGCGGAGTTCGCGTTCCACCGGGCGTTCAACCATGCCTCCGGGCGGATCAAGTTGGCGTGGTTCCTGCTGCACGTGGCGCGATATCTGCCTCCGCAGCTGTACGCGACGGATCCGAGTTGGGGGGCGGAGGCCGTGGCCAGTCACCGGGAGTTGATCGACGCGCTGCGCAGGCGTGACGCGGAGACGGTGGTGCGGTTGACGACGGGGCAGTTCGCCGACGGTGCGGATCGGTTGATCGTCCGGCTGGAGCAGATCGGGCTCTGGGGATAGTCGGGCCGCGACGCGGTTTCGATCAGGCGCTTCCCGCGCCCAGGTGTTCGGCCCGGGCCTTCAGGTTGTCGGCCAGGTAATCGAGGGTCTCGCCGACCGCCTTCTTCACCATGGGCTTCGGGATGGGCAGTTTCGTCTCGACGTCCATGTCGACCGTCAGCAGCGACGACGCCCCGATGGACACCACCGAGAACCGTTGCTCGTGCTTGTCGAAGTGGTCGCCCTGCTGCAGCAGCGTGAAGATCTGGTTCTCCCCGGGGTAGTACACGGCGTTGATGAACGTGCCGGCCTGCCCCTGCACCTCGACGTCGAGCCGCAGCTGGCTGGGCCTGCCGTCGTCATAGCGCGCGAGAATCCAGCACCCTTTGATCTCCGGGTTCCATTCCGGGAACCTCTCGAAGTCGGCGACGATCGCCATGATGGCCTCGGCGGGCGCCTCGACCTCGACGGTCTTGCTCACGAGCGGCATGGGGCGAGCATATCGACTACTCGACCCGCGCCGTCTCCAGCAGCGACCTGATCGCTTCGGGGATCGGCACCGGGCGGCGGTTCGCGCGGTCGACGTACACGTGCACCCAATGCCCGACCGCCGCGACCTCCATCGCGTCGCGCTCGAACAGCGCCAGGCGATAGCTGACGCTGCTGTTGCCCAGCCGCGTCACCGCCAGGCCGACCACCAGCGGGTCCGGGAACCTCAACTCCGCGAAGTACCGGCAGCCCGATTCCGCGACCACTCCCAACCACGGCGCACTCACCGGGTCGACATCCACCGTGGTGTTGATCCACCCGTTGATCGCGGTGTCGAACAGGGCGTAGTACACGGCGTTGTTGAGGTGACCGAACATGTCGTTGTCGGTCCACCGGGTCGTCACCGGCCACCGCACCGGGAAATCCGCGCTGCTGAACTCGCTGGGCATGGTTGCAGTGTCGCAGTAGGGGCAGTCTGGAGAGCATGACGATCACCATCCGCGGCGCCGTCCTCGAAGAGATCGGCCGGCCGAGACCCTTCGCCGAATCCGTCCCCTTGACCGTCTCCGAACTGCAGCTCGATCCGCCCGGCCCCGACGAACTGCTGGTCCGGATCGAGGCCGCGGGACTGTGCCATTCGGATCTCTCGGTCGTCGACGGCAATCGGGTGCGGCCGGTCCCCATGCTGCTCGGCCACGAAGCCGCCGGGGTCGTCGAGGAGGTCGGTCCCGGCGGGTCCGACCTACGCGTGGGTCAGCGGGTCGTCATGACGTTCCTGCCGCGCTGCGGCCACTGCACCGCCTGCGCCACCGGCGGTCTGACACCCTGCGAACCGGGCACCGCCGCCAACAGCGCGGGCACCCTCATGCACGGTGACATCCGCCTGCACCGCGACGGCCGACCGGTACACCACCACCTCGGCGTCTCGGGGTTCGCGACTCACGCTGTGGTGGACCGGCATTCGGTGGTGCCCGTCGAGGCCGAGGTCCCGCCGGTGGTGGCGTCCCTGTTGGGCTGCGCGGTCCTCACCGGCGGCGGCGCGGTGCTCAACGTGGGCAGACCGCAACCCGGTCAGACGGTCCTCGTCGTCGGCCTCGGTGGTGTCGGGATGGCGGCGATCATCACCGCCATGGCCCACGACGGCGTCGACGTGGTCGGCATCGACCAACTGGAGGACAAACTCGACCGCGCCCGGTCGATGGGCATCAACGCCGCCTACACCCCGGAGGAGGCCGCCGAACGCACCCTCAAGGCCGAGGTGGTCATCGAGGCCGTCGGCCACCCCGCCGCGCTCGAGACGGCGATCGCGCACACCGCTCCCGGCGGCCGCACGATCACCGTCGGCCTCCCGCGCCCCGATGCGCGGATCTCGGTGTCGCCGTTGGGTTTCGTCGCCGAGGGCCGCTCGCTGATCGGCAGTTACCTCGGGTCGGCGGTGCCGGCCCGGGACATCCCGCGGTTCGTCGAGCTGTGGCGCTCCGGTCGCCTCCCGGTGGAAACACTGGTGTCGTCGACGATCTCACTGGACGAGATCAACACCGGTATGGACCGGCTCGCCGAGGGCAAGGCCGTCCGTCAGGTGATCGAATTCCACTGACCCGCAGGGTCAGAACCAGGCGTCGGACATCTCCAGCGTGGTGCGGTCCAGGCTCTCGAGCAGGTCGAGTCGCGGGCCGACCTTCGGCAGCTCGTAACGATAGAAGAACCGCGCCGCCTGCCGCTTGCCGTCGTAGAAGTCACCCGTGTGCCCCTCGGCGGCGACGACCTGCTCGAGCCACATCCAGGCGATCACGATGTGCCCGAACGCCTCGAGATAGACCACGCTGTTGGCCATCGCCGCCTCGACGTCGCCGGAGGCGAACATCGCGGTGGTGACGGCGACGAGCCGCTGCCACTGCGCATCCAGGCGGGCGGCCAGTTCGGCGGCCTCCCCACCGCACTCGCCCGCGGCCGCCACCGTCGCCGCCAGCGCCTCGCCCGCCGCCCGCAGGCTCGCACCGCCGCGCTGGGTGACCTTGCGGCCGAGCAGGTCCAGGCTCTGGATCCCGTGGGTGCCCTCGTGGATCGGGTTGAGCCGGTTGTCGCGGTAGTGCTGTTCGACGTCGTACTCACGGGTGTAGCCGTAGCCCCCGTGGACCTGGATGGCCAGGCTGTTGGCCTCCAGACACCACTGCGACGGCCAGCTCTTGGCGACGGGCGTGAGGATGTCGAGCAGGTCGGCGCTGTCGCCCCGGTCGACCAGCCGCGCGCAGTACAGCGCGAGCGCCAACGCGCCTTCGACATAGGACTTCTGCGCCAACAGCATTCGCTTGACGTCGGCGTGCTCGATGATCGGCACCTGCGGGGTGGCCGGATCCTTGGCGGTGACCGGCCGGCCCTGCGGGCGTTCGCGGGCGTACTTCAGCGATTTCAGGTAGCCGGTGTAGCCGAGCGCGACCGCGCCCATGCCCACCCCGAGCCGGGCCTCGTTCATCATGCGGAACATGTAGGTGATGCCGCGGTGCGGTTCGCCGACCAGGTAGCCGACCGCGCCCGGCTCCCCGCCGGGGGTGAAGACACCCTCCCCGAGATTGAGCACGGTGTTGGTGATGCCGCGCTGACCCATCTTGTGGTTGAGCCCGGCCAGCACCACGTCGTTGCGCTCGCCCACCGCACCGCCGGCGCCGACGAGATACTTCGGCACGATGAACAACGAGATGCCCTTGGTGCCCGGCGGACCGCCGGGGATCTTGGCCAGCACGAGGTTGACGATGTTCTCGGTGATCTCGTGTTCGGCCCCCGAGATCCACATCTTCGACCCGAACAGCCGGTAGGTGCCGTCCTCCCGGGGTTCGGCGCGGGTGGTGATGTCGGCCAGCGACGACCCGGCTTGGGTCTCCGACAGCGCCATCGTGCCGGAGAAGCGCCCGGCGAGCATGGGCCGGACGAACCTGTCGATCTGCTCCGCGGTGCCGAACTCGGCCAGCAGGTTGGCGTTCGCAATCGTCAACATGACGTAGCCCGACGTCGCCAGGTTGGCCGCCGAGATCCACGCGAACGCGGCTTGAGCCACCGTCGCCGGGAGTTGGGCGCCGCCGAGGTCGGCGTCCATCCCCATGCCCAGCAGGTCGGCCTGGGCGAACGCATCCCAGGCCTCCTTGACCTCGGGGATCAGCGTGACCGTCGAGCCGTCGAACGTCGGTTCGTGGGCGTCGCTCTTCTTGTTGTGCGGGGCGAAGTACCTCTCGGCGAGCTGTTCGCACAGGTCGAGCACACCGGTGAAGGTTTCGTGCGAATGCTCGGCGAACCGGGGCAGCTGTGTCAGTTCATCGACCCGTAGCCACTCGAAGAGCAGGAAGTCCAGGTCGCGGCGCGACAGCAGCGTCGACTTCATCGGATCGTGCTCACGCCACCGTCGACGGGGATCACGGCGCCGGTCACGTAGGCGCTGGCACGGCTGGCGAGGAACACGGCGATACCGGCCATGTCGTCGGGCATGCCCACCCGCCCGAGCGGTAACGCCGCGCCGACGGCCTCCTCGCCGGCGGCGAGCAGCACCTTGGTCATCCGCGACGGGAACAGGCCGGGCGCGATCGCGTTGACGAGGATCCTCGGCGCCAGCTCGGTCGCCAGGTGTTTGGTCAGCATGTGCACCGCGGCCTTGCTGGCGGCGTAGGAGAAGTTGTCGCGCCCCTTCTCCGGCGTGTGGAAGCCGTCGACGCTGCCGGTGTTGACCACCCGGGCCGGATCCTGTTCGGTCGCAGCGGCTTCCAGCAACGGCACCAGGGCGCGGGTCAGCAGGAAGACGCCCTTGACGTTGACGTCGAAGACCCGGTCGAAACCGGACTCGGGGAACTCGTCGAACGGGGCGCCCCAGTTGGCGCCGGCGTTGTTGAACAGCGCGTGGACGCGGTCCTCGCGGGCGGCGAGCGCGTCGGACAGCGTCTGCACACCCTCGGCGGTGCCGAGGTCGGCGGGCACCGCCTCCACGCGCCCCAGCGGCGACAGTTCGTCCACCGCGGCGGCCAGTTCCGCCTCCTTGCGGCTAGACAGATAGACCGACGCACCGGCCTGCAGCAGCCCACGGGCGATCATCACGCCGATCCCGCGTCCGCCGCCGGTGACCACCGCGACCTTTCCGTCGAGGGAGAACAGGTCAGTCATGCGCAACTCCCGTCCGGACGTCGACACCCAGCGGCGACTCGGTGCGCACCGTCTCGTCGCGGATCAGGCCGCGCAGCAGCGCGGTACTGAACTCCTCGGCGATCTCCTGCGCGGTGCGCCGTCCCTGCGGACGCAGCCAGCGGTAGGCGCCCAGTGTCATCCCGATGTAGCCCAGCGCCAGCACGTGCGAGTCGCAGTCGTGGAACTCGCCGCTGGCGATCCCCCGGTCGATCACGTCGCGCACGTGCTCGTAGACCTGGGCCTCCTTCTCACGGATGTACTCCACCTGCTCCTCGGTGAACCACTCGCTGATGTAGGGGCCCTCCTGGAAGTACACCGCGGCGCGTTCGATGTCGCTGGCGATGCCGACCAGCAGCCGACGGGTGAAGTGGTAGATCGTCTCGCGCGCCGATGCGCTCGGATCGTCGTGCAGCGCGTCGACGGTGAAGTCGGCGGCACCCTTGTAGATGTCGTAGAGGATGAGTGACTTGCTGGCGTAGTAGTGGTACACCGTGGCCTTGTTCAGGCCGACGGCGTCCGCGACGTCGTCCATCCGGGTGCCGTGATACCCGCGCGCGGCGAAGAGCTTGGTGGCGACCCGCAGCAGTTCTTCACGCCGAGTGGACCCGTTCGGGGAGGGTTCGGCAGGCATGGCGACTCACTATCGACGGGCCCGTCGAACGGGCATCTATCAACCGGGTGGTTGACCAGTGTATGGCAATGTGGCCGGACCCTGTTTAGGTCCGGTCCCGTCGGTCTAGACTGCACCAAACGCCGCGTCACACCCGGAGGTACCGAGATGGACCCGAATCCCGATTACGACGCGAGCGACGAGATCGAGTACTTCTTCAACTACTTCTTCTGGGGCTTGCGCGGGGTCTCCGGCCCCGGCGGTGGCTACCCGCCGCCCGCCTACCCGCCGGTCTGAGCCACGCCGCTTCCGCGTGATTCGCGGCTACGCCGCTTCCGCGTGATTCGCGGCTACGCCGCTTCCGCGTGATTCGCGGCTACGCCGCGGCTGCCTTGACGGCGCGTCCCACCTCGGCGCGCAACTCCGTGTACTCCGGCGATCGACGCAGTTCGTCGGGATCGACGTTCGTGCGTGGCAGGTCGACGGGTAGGTCGAGCGCCACCTGACCCGGCCTGCGCGTGAGCACCACGATCCGCGACCCGAGGAACGCCGCCTCGTCGGCACTGTGCGTGACGAACACCGTGGTGCGGCCCGACTCCGCGCTGACCTGCCGCACGTCCTCCTGCAACCGTTCGCGGGTGAGCGCGTCGAGCGCGGCGAACGGTTCGTCGAGCAGGAACAGCGGCGTCTCCGCCGCCAGCGCCCGCGCGATCGCGACCCGCTGCTGCTGCCCCCCGCTGATCTCCCAGATCCGCCGGTCGGCCGTGCCCTCGAGGCCGACCCGCTCCAGCAACTGCTCGCGCCGCTCGGCCCGACGCTCACGCGGCACCCGCGCGTACTTCAACGCCAGGTCGACGTTGCCGCCGACCGTGCGCCACGGGAAGAGTCGGGGCTGCTGGAACACCACGCCCGCCGTCACACCGGGGGTGGGCGGTGTGCCCGCCACCGCCACCGTTCCCTCGGTGGGCGTCTCGAAGCCGGCGAGCAGTCGCAGCAGCGTGCTCTTCCCGCACCCCGAGGCGCCGACCAGGACGAGGAACGCCCCGGGTTCGACGGTCAGGTCGACGGGTCCGACCGCGGTGAGGTCCCCGTAGCGATGTGCGACACCGCTGATCCGGATGCCGTCACTGCGTGATGGCACCGGGCAGACCCTTGGTGTAGATCGCATCCTGGAAGGCCTTCAGCGGTGCGGCCGACGGGATCTGCTTCTGCTCGGCGAGGAACTGCGATGCGCTCTCCAGATTCGCCGCGAGATTGCCCGGCGCACCGTCGGAACCCAGCCACTCCGCCGACGCCACCTCGGCCGGCGTCAGGTACACGCCCTGCTCGAGCTGGCCGGCGACCTCATCGGGGCTCAAGCCGATCTCGGCCGCGATGGCCTTGGCCGCAGCGTCGGGATCGTTCTTGATGACGTCGAGCGCCCGGGCCTCCTGCTGCCGCCAGACGTCGACCACGTCCGGGTGGGCGTCGGCGAACTCGTCGGAGACCACCCCGAGGTCGAGCGTGGGGCTTGCCGTCTCGGGCCAGCCGGCGGCTGGTGATCAAGTCCTTGCCGTTGCGGCGCAGCTGGTCCAGAGTCGGCAGCCAGGAGTATCCGGCGTCGATGTCGCCGCGGTCGAACGCCGCGAGGATGGCCTGCGGTTGCAGGTCGACGAGCGCAACGTCGTCGGGCGACAACCCGTTCTGGTCGAGTGCGGCCAGCAGGCTGTAGTGCGCCGTCGAGGCGAATGGTGTGCCGACGCGCTTACCCCGCAGATCGGCGATGGTGTTGACCCCGCTGCCGTTGCGGGCGACCAGCGCCTCGTTGTCGCCGGCGACGTCGAGGACGAAGGCGACCTTGTAGGGGATGTTCAGCGGTGCCGACAGTCCACGCGCCACCGGGCTGGAACCCAACGCGCCGAAGTCGACCTCCTTGGCGATGAACGCGGTGTTGACGTCGGCGCCCGAGTCGAACTTCGTCCACTTGATGTTGTAGTCGGGCAGCGCGTCCTCGAGCCAGCGGCTGTTCTTCACGATCAGGTCGCCGCTCGGGAAGCTCTGGTAGGCGATGCGGATCGTCTGCTTCTCGGCGTCCTGTCCCGACCGGTCCACCGAGCACCCGGCCAAGGCCATGGTCGCCGCCGCCAGGACCGCCAACGTTGCCTTGAACCTCATACTTTTCCTCTCCAGGGGACACTGCGACGTTCGATCGTGCGCAGGAGACCGTCGATGACCAGACCCGAGATGCCGATGGCGAAGATGCCCACCAGCACGACGGGCGTGTTGTTGTAGTTGCTGGCGTCCTTGACCAGGCCCCCCACACCGGGCAGACCGTTGAACAGTTCGGCGGCGACCACCGACGAGTACGCCATCCCCACCGCGAGCCGGATGCCGGTGAACGTCTCCGGCAGCGCCGACGGCACCACGACGTCGCGGATCACCTCGGCGCGGGAGGCGCCCAGCGCGCGGGCGGCCTCGGTCAGCCCGACCGGGGCGGCGAGCACGGCCGCCGTCGTCGCGACCGCCGCCGGTGGCAGCGCCGCCAGCGCGAGCAGCGTGACCTTCGGCGCCTCGTCGATGCCCAGCCAGATGACGAGCAGGAAGAAGTAGGCCAGCGGCGGCAGCGCCCGCAGGAAGGTCAGCCACGGCTCCAGCACGCTGCGGACCCAGCTGACCGAACCCATGACCAGGCCCAGCAGCACGCCGAGCACCACCCCGATGACCACTCCGGCCAGGACCCGGCGCAGCGTCATGTACAGGTGCTCGGCCAGTAGGTAACCCCCGTAGCCGCGAACCCCGTCGTGCGTGGTGGACACGTCGACGAACGCCTGCCACACGGTGGCCGGGTACGGCACGAACGTCTGGTTCCACACGCCGCTGGCGGCCACGAGCTGCCAGAGCCCGAAGAACACCGCCACCGAGATCAGCGGCAGTGCGGCACGGGTGAGCCGGCCACGCCAGGGTCCGCGCGGCGGCGCCGCCGGCGAGTCGAGTTGAGATTCGTCCGGCGTGATATCGACGAAGACCGACACGGTGGCGACTTTCTGTGGCTGAAGAAGGGGGCGAAAAGGCTTCAGCGACAGCAATGGTCGGACAGCGCGCGCTTCACCGGCATATTGCTACCGGCGCCACCGGACGGTTGAAAGAATTGCGATCCGCGTGAATTTATTCGGGGTGGCTGCCGCGGGCGTCGAGGCGGCGCAGGACACGGTCGACGATCGTCGGGTCGGTGCCCGATTCGGAGCGGGCCTCGACCACGGCGTCGCGGGCGGCCGCCAGCATCTCGTCCTTGAGCGCGTTCACCGTCAACGCGTGGTCGGTGTGCGCATCGTGGGATTCGGCGTCGGGTGGGGCGAATCCCACCGAGTGCCACATCCGTTCGGCGTTGTCGCGGGCGTGTTCGATGACCTCGGGGTCGGCTCCCTCCCGCTCCTGGAGTTCGGCGAGCCGGGCGAAGCCGGCGTCGCGGGCACGCCGGATCAGCGCCTGCACCGCGTCGTCCTCCTCGTGGGGTGACGCCCGCACCCGGAGCCTGCGCACGAGCGTCGGCAACGTCAGGCCCTGCAGCAGCAGCGTGACGACGATCACCACGAACGCGAAGAACACCAGGCGTTCGCGCTCGGGGAACTGCGGCGGCAGCGCGAGGACGGCGGCGAGTGTCACGACGCCGCGCATCCCCGCCCACGACGAGACGGTCATCTCCCGCCAGCCGATCGGCTCCGCCACGTACGCCTTGCGCCGGTGCAGTCGCTCGTCGATGGTGGCGACCGGGAAGATCCAGAGGAACCGCACGACGATCACGACCAGCGTGATCACCAGTCCCTGGGTGATCAACTCCTTCATCGGGGCGTCGACGCTGACCGCCACGGCGCGCAGCTGCAGCCCCACGAACGCGAAAGCCGAACCAGTGAGCAGTAATTCGATGATCTCCCACGTCGTCCCCGTGGCCAGCCGCGTCTGTGAGGACTCGGCGTCGCCGTAGCGGCTCATCGCCAGGGCGACGGTCACGACCGCGAGCACCCCGCTGCCGTGCACGGCGTCCGCGGCGGCGTACGCGGCGAACGGGACGACCAGGACGAGGCCGCTGCCCGCCGGATGCGGCGGCAGCTTGTTGATCAGCCAGCGCGTCGCGAACGCGATCGCCAGGCCGACCAGGACGCCGAGCACGATGGCGAGTCCGAGCGCCTCGCCAGCGCCCCAGGCGGAGAACGCGCCCGTCATGGTGCCCGCGACCGCTACTTCGTAGAGCACCAGGGAGGTCGCGTCGTTGGACAGCCCCTCCCCCTCCAGGATGGTGCGCAACCGCCGCGGGATGCCCAGCTTCTGGGCGACCGCGGTGGCGGCCACGGCGTCCGGCGGGGCGACCGCCGCGCCCAGGGCGATCGCCGCGATCAGCGGAACGGTCGGTATCAGCGCGTGCAGCGTCGCACCGACGGCGACGGCGGTGACGCCGACCAGCGCGACGGCCAGCAGCGCGATGGGTCGGCGGTTGTCGAGGAACTCCCGCCAGGAGGTGCGGCGGGCGGCGGCGAACAGCAGCGGGGGCAGCACAAGCGGGAGGATCAGTTCGGGGTTCGGGGTGAGCACCGGGACACCCGGGATGAACGCCAATGCCAGCCCGACCGCCAGCAGGACGGCCGGATACGGCACGGAGAGGCGCTGCGCCACGGGGGCGAGTACGACGGTCGCCGCCAGCAGCGCCAGGCACAAGGTGAGAGCGGCCAAGGCGGGTGATCCTTCCGGGGGCGGACGACAACTTGTACCCGTTCCGGCCCGCCGCACCCGGGAAATCGACGACAACATAAGCTGCCTTACCGTTACCTTATCTTTTCCTTAACTTCCTTAATTCGGGTGTACGGTGGCATGCATCGTCCGGTCGAGGAAGGAGCCAGACATGCACCATGGACCCGAACGGATCGTCCTGATCACCGGCGCCTCGGGAGGCATCGGCGCCGAGGTCGCGCGGCACCTCGCCGGCCCCGACACCCACGTGGTCGTCCACTACCGCGAGAACTCCAGCGGCGCGGACGCCGTCGCGGACGCCATCCGCCAGGCGGGCGGTCACGCGTCCACGCTGGCCGCGGACATCTCCGACGAAGCGCAGGCGGCGACGCTGATGGATGCCGTCGCGGCGCGGTTCGGGCGTCTCGACGCGCTGGTCCTCAACACCGCGAGCCGGCCCGAACTCGGCGCCGACCCCCGGTACGCCATGCGCCTCAACCGGGATGCGCAGCGTCGTCTCGCCCAGCTGGCCGTACCCCTGATGCCGGCCGGCGGCCGCATCGTGTTCGTCACCAGCCACCAGGCGCACTTCTTCCCGAACAAGGCCGTGCCGAAGGGTTATGTGGCCGTCGCCGCGAGCAAGCGCGCCGGGGAGACCGCCCTGTACGGGATGCGGACGGTCCTCGCCCACGCCGGCGTCCACCTCACCGTGGTCTCCGGCGACCGGGTCGACGGTCCGACCATGCGACCGCTGCCGACGGCCGACGAGTTCGCCGAGGCGATCGTCACCGCGGCCACGACCGCGCACCCGCCGAGCATCGCCTACGTCGGCCGGGCCGACTACCTCATGACCGCCTGACCGCTCGCGGTCACCTCGATCTCCTCACCACGACGGCAGATCAGCCCGTCGCGCTCGAACGCGTCGAGCCAGTCCGGCATCGGCCAGCGGTTCCAGCGGCGCCGGAAGATCCTGGCGTTGCCGACGATCTGGTGCAGGTGCTCGACCGGCGGATCGGACACCGGATGATGCTGGTGGTAGGCGTGCGCGCCGCCCACCCAGACGAGGGGGACACCGTGCTCGCGCGCGACGGCGCCGAAATCGGTGTCCTCGCCGCCGTAGCCCACGTACGCCTCGCAGAAACCACCGAGGAGCCGCCACGTCCGCGCGGTGACCGCGAAGGACAGCGACCAGAACAGGTCGTGGTCGTCGGCGACGACGAGCCGCCCGGCGGCGGGATCGGGGCGTGCCGGATGCGGCCGGGTCATCGTGTCGAGGGCGTCCACCGGGTAGCCGTCGCCCGCCGGCGGCGGCGGCAGGTAGGTGACCGGTCCGCTGAACAGCGCGGCGGACTCGGCCTCCGCGCACGCCCGGACGTACCGGCCGACCAGTTCGTCGCCGGGTATGCAGTCGACGTCGAGGAAGATCAGCACGTCCGCGCCGCGCCGCAACGCGTGCTCGGCGCCCATGTTCCGCGCCCGCGCCAGAGGTAGGCCGCAGGACGGCCCGGACGTCCTCGCACACTCGATGACCTCGGCCGAGCTGTCCACCGCGCCGGCGATCCCGGGGTCGTCCATCGCCACCACGACGCGCAGGTCCGGCCGTACCCGCGAGCGGTCGAGTCCGGCGCTCTGCCGGCGCAGGTGCCCGTGGCGGCCGTGCGCGACCGTCACCAGCGCGGTCGTCGGGGCGCTCACGCGGCGATCACCGATGCGGCGCGGGCGGCGGCGCCCGCGCCGCGTAGCCGCTGCCACCGACCACCGGCGTTGCGGGTTCGGGCCGCCGACAGCAGCCCCGCCCACTCGTCGGGGCGCGGCCAGGCCGGCGCGGTGACCACGACGCCCGCCTCGGCCAGCGCTCCCGCCGTGGCGCACTGCTCACCGAAGGGCCGCTGCTGTGGGATGACGACGGCGGGAACGCCTGCCGTCGCGATGTCGGCGATGGCGCTCTGTCCCGCGTGGGTCACGACGACGTCGGCGCCGCTCAGCAACGGCCACAGCTCGTCCACCCAGCCGGCGTCTCCGCCGGCGGCCACCCAGCGACAGTCGGGCGCCGCGCGCCGCAGCTGGTCGAGCGCGTCATCAGGCGTCGCCGATCCACCTGCCCCCGCCAGCAGCAGTCCGGTCCTCGGCCGCGCGGCCGACGGCGTGACCGGCGGGGCACCGTCGAAGCGGCTGATCACGCCGACGTAGTGGGTCCGTTCGTCGTGCGGGGCCAGCCAGCCGGGGCGGTACACCTCGCGCGACCACGGGGCGACGATCCGGTCGGCGATGTCGTATCCGAGCGCGTGCACCGCGTCGCCGCGATCGCCCGGCATCGCCATCACCGTCACCGCGACGCCGGCCAGCCGGCACAGCAGCGCCACCTCGACGGAGACGTCGACGACCATGCGGCGCGGTCGCAACGTCGTGATGGCGTTCACCAGCACCGCGGAGCGGTCGGCGAGGCCGCCCAAGTTCAGCGGGACCCAGTGCAGCCGGCCGTTGGCCGTCGGATCGGCGGCCGCGGTGTCCTGCCCGGGGACGTCGAGCGGCAGCCGCACCCAGTCGACCCCGGGGCGGAGTTCCCGCGGACGCGGCGCCGAGGAGAAGAACACCACCTCCTCGGTGAGATGCCTGCTGATGGCCAGCGCCCGCGATGTGTGGCCGCGTCCGTGATGGTGCACGTAGTAACCGATCACGCCGAGACCCGCTCGTCCTCGACGTCCATCAGGTCGGCGTACCGCGCGAGGTAACGCTCGACCATCACGGTCTGCGAACAGTGCGATTCCGCACGCGCCCGGACCGGGCCGCGCGGCAGTTGCGCCGCGGCGAGCAACGCCCGGCTGAGCGCGTCGACGTCGCCGGGTGGCGCCAGCCGGCCGCTGGAGGCGTCGATGGTCTCGGGGATGCCGCCGCGCGCGAAGGCCGCCACGGGTGTGCCGCTGGCCAGTGCCTCGGCGGTCACGAGACCGTAGGGCTCCTCCCAGCGAGGTGTCACCAGCGCGACGGCCGCGTTACCCACCAGTTCGTTGAGTTCATCGCGGCGCAGGTGTCCCTCGTAGCTCACCGCACCGCCGAGCTCCGGCCGCACCGCCTCTTCGAAGTACGCGGGGTCACCCACCGGGCCCGCGATCCGCAGCGGGCACCCGGCCGCCCGTGCCGCGGCGATCGCGTCGGGCAGCCCCTTCTCCGGAACCAGACGCCCGCTCCAGACCGCGTAGTCGCCCCCGGGTCCGGGTCGCCACTCGTCGAGGTCGATGCCGTTGGAGATGACGGGCACCGGCCCGTTGACCGGCTCCCACTGCCGTGCGGTGAACGCACTCACCGCGGTGAACGAGCTGGCGACCCCGCCCGGCAGCGCCACCGCCTGTTCCAGCCATTTCAACGGCGGGGTGTGCAGCGTGGTCAGCATCGGCACCGGAAGCGTGCGCGCCATGGCCAAGGGCAGGTAGTGGAGGCTGTGGTTGTGGACGATGTCGAACGAATCCCTCAGCCGGTCAGCCAGATTCAGCATCACCGACAGGTAGGCGTGCGTTTCGTGAACCACCCAGTCGGGCACCGAGGGGTCCTCGCGGGACGCGTCGGTCATCTCCAGGGCGTGCACCGGAACCACGTCCCAGGGCAGGTCGACCGCGGAGCCCGGCGCCGCGAACATCGTCACGGAATGGCCGGCCGCGGTGAGCGCGTGGGCGAACTGGTAGACGAACGCCTCGAGGCCGCCGGCGAACGGCTGGCGCACGGGATACCGCGCCGAGGCGATCATGGCCACCCGGATCGAAGAGGTCATGCCGCGTCCGCATCCGCGAGGACGGTGCGGTAGAGGCTGCTCATCTCCCGCCGGACCTCTCGCAGTTGCCGTCTCCGCTGCGCGCGCCGGTCGTCGCCGGTCGCCCGCCGGTGTCCCGCCGCGACAAGCCCCTCGCGGACCGCATGCCGCAGGCTCTCCACCAGTCGCGTACCTGTTGCGGTGTGGTCGTACGTCGGATCGCCGTGCTGTTCGTGGAAGTGCCCGCAGTCGGGGACGACGGCCGCTACCCCGGCGTCGTAGCACGCCTCCACCCATCCCGAATGCGTCCCGAACCGGTAGGGCAGCACGAGCGCATCGATCTCGCCGAGGTAGTCCTGCAGTTCCCGGTCGGTGAACCGGGCGTGCACGCGCACATCGACACCGCGCCGGCTCAGTTCGTCGAGCCGGACGGTGGTCAGTTCACCGGCCCGGGATGAGCGGCGGACGTCCTCGTCCACGTCCAGGCGCAGGCGCCACCCCGGTTCGCCCGCGGCGAGCAGCGCGTCGAGTACCGGTAGCGGATCGATGTTGGCGCGCAACGATTTCGCGTGGACGGCGACCACCGGTTGGGCCCACACGGGACGCTCCGCTCCGACTGCGGCGGGCGTCAGGACGTGCGGATGCGGCAACACGGTCGCCCGCCTGCCCCACCGGTCGGCGATGGCGGCGGCCGCCCCGGTGGTCAGCGTCACGACCGCGTCCGCGGCCGGGATCAGCACGTCCAGCCGTGCCAGGTGATCCCGCGGGTCGCGGAAATGCGGATTGTGCAGATCGTGGACGGTCACCACCAACGGCTTGCGGCGCGCGGTCAGGAACTCGACGACGTCGCGCAACACCGCAGGTGGTGTCGCGTCGAACCCGAAATGCACATGCATGACATCGAAGTACCCGGAATCGTCGGCGAGATATGACGGATCGAGGAACTGTGGTGGCCACCACTGTTCGGGCGACGTCGCACCGGGCGGCCGCGGATCGTCAAGCAGGACAATGTTTTCCGGGTCGATGACGGCACGCACGTAGGGGTGCGCGGCAGGAACCGAGGCAACAGCGATCAATCATCCAAACCTGTCAAGCAGCAGGGGAAGCACACCCTCGCCGCTTGCTAGACGATTGCGCCACGACCGTTGTATCACGATTGGCGACGCCTACTCTCGACGTGGTGAACGACGACGACCCCGCCCGGGTGTGGCACTACCGGGACTTCTACCGCCCGCCCGGTACGGAGCCGGCGGCGGATGCGCCGCTGTGGTTGGTCGTCGGCAACTGTCAGGCCGAAGCGCTGCGGGTGGTCCTGGACGCCGTGCCGCAGCGGCCGTACCGCACCGCCCGCATTCCCCCCGTGCACGAACTGCGGCGCTCCGATCTGCGCCACCTCGACGACCTGTTGACCCAGACCGCCGTGCTCATCTGTCAGCCCGTCCGCGACGACTACCGCGACCTGCCGCTCGGGACGGCACAGTTGACCGAGCGGCTGCCCAAAGCGGCGAAAGTGTTGCGGTGGCCGGTTATTCGCTACGCCGGGCTGTACCCGTTCCAGGTCATCGTGCGCCATCCGGCCGATCGGTCGGTGACCCCTCCCCCGGTGCCCTACCACGATCTGCGGACCATCGTGGCGGCCCGCGACCACCGGTCCTCCGACGAGCCGTGGGACGTCGACGTGTCGGCGGCGCAGCTGCGGGCGGTCGCCGACGCCAGCCGCGACGAGCTCGCCCGCCGCGAGCGTGCCCACACCGATGTGGGGGTGTCCGACGTGCTGCCCGGTCAGGGCGCGGACGCCGCACACACCATCAACCATCCGGGCAACGGTGTGCTGACCGAGCTGGCGCGGCGGATCCTGTGTCACCAAAATGTCACACTTTCGCTCGAGCCGCCTGCTCGGACGCTGCTCGGCTCGATCCGCGCGCCCCTGGAGCACCGGGTGCTGACGGCACTGGGCATCGACGCTGCCTCTCGGTCGAATTGGGAAGAGGGACAACGCATATGGACGCCGCAGGAGGTGCACGCGATCCAGATGCGCTGGTATGCGGCTCATCCCGACTACATCGCCTTGGCGCTGGAACGCCACGCCGCGACGCTCGATCTGCTCGGCCTCCCGGCGGCGGGCCTTTTCCGGTGAACGCGGCCGTCACCCATCTGGTGGTCGGCCCCGGCGAGCACGGGGTCACCCGGTTCGGCAGCGAGCTCGTCCGAACCCTGCGGCAGAACGGATTCGACGCCCCGATCGCGTATACCGCCGACGCCGCGCTACGGGCGGCGCCGGCCTGTGGGGTGCACGTGCAGTTCACCGACCGCCTCTTCGGGAGTACGCCCGAGCAGGCGGCTGAGGCGGTGGGCGCGCTCGTGCACGACATCCGCCGGCGCGGCGGGCGGATCACCGTGACCCTGCACGATCTCCCGCAACCGTCGGACGGAACACACCACCACCGACGATGCGCCGCGTACGCCGAGGTGGCCGGACTCGTCGACGGTGTCGTCGTCAGCAGCGAGCACGAGCGCGCGTTGATGGCCGAGGGCGGGGTGCGTGCGCGCCGCGTCGCCGTGGTGCCCCTGCCCGTGTCCACCGCGGGCCCGGTCGGGGCCGAATCACCGCGCCACGACGGCATGCGGACCGTCGGCGTCTTCGGCTTCCTCTACCCGGGCAAGGGGCACGCCGAGGTGATCGGGGCGCTCGCCGACGCCGCACCGGACGTCGAGATCCTCGCCCTGGGCGCCCCGTCGGCCGGACACGCCGGCCTCGTCGACGAACTGGCCGATGAATGTGCCCGCAGCGGAAGGCGTTTCCGCGTCACCGGTCACCTCGCCGACGCCGACGTCGGCCCCGCGCTGCGCGGCGTGACGGTGCCGGTCGCCCCGCACCGCCACGTGTCGGCATCCGGTTCGCTCAACTCCTGGGTCGGCGCCGGACGGCGTCCGCTCGCGCCGGCCAACCGGTACACCCGCGAGTTCGAGCAGCGCAACCCCGGTGCGGTCCTGCTGTACCCGGACACCCCCGCCGGGTTGCGTGGTGCGCTCGAGCACGCCCTCGACGCTCCCGCGGTGACGTGGCTGCCGCCCGGCACGGAGTGCGTGCCGTCCCCGGCCGCGGCCGCCCGGCAGTACGCCGGTCTGCTGCGGCGGTGGCACTCGTGACAGCACGACCGATCCCGCTGAGCGACGGCCGTTTCACCGTCCCCGGCAACCGGTGGGACCTGATGGCGGGCCGCGCCGCCCCCGACGTGCCGGTGGCCGTCGTCATCCCCTTCTACAACCAGCAGCGCGAACTCGACCGGACACTGGACGCGCTCACGCGGCAGACCTACCCCACGCACCTCGTCCAGGTGATCGTCGCCGACGACGGTTCAGCCCGCGCACCGACGCTGCGCCGTTCGCCGCTCGACATCCGGGTGGCCCGGCAGGAGGATCTGGGGTTCCGGGCGGCGGCGGCCCGCAACCTCGGCGCCGCCGCGGCGGATGCGGCCGTGCTGTGTTTCCTCGACGCCGACACCGTTCCCGAACCCGGCTACCTGCGCGCCGCCACGCGGCTGCCGGCCCAGCTGCCGGACGCGTTGGTGGTGGGCCGGCGGCGCTACGCGGACCTCGACTCCCTCGCCGCCGATGCCGCGCCGCGGCCGCTGCCCGAGCCGCGCTGGCTCAGCGACGCCTACACGGCCACCGCGAACCTGCTCCACCTCGACCACAGGTCCTACCGTTACGTCATCAGCTCGGTGATGTCCTGCGGCGCGGACCTCTTCACCGACATCGGCGGCTTCGACGAGTCGTTCGTCGGCTACGGCGGCGAGGACTGGGAGTTCGCGCACCGCGCCCTGGCCAACGGAGCGGTGCTGCACCACGCCCCCGACGCGGTCGCCTGGCATCACGGACCGGACTGGGCCGGCCGTGATGTCCCCGACCGGGCGGCGGTCAAGAACGCCGAGGCCGTCGCGCTGTCGCGCCGCATCACCGACCCGGACGCCCGCCGCACCGGACTGCGTCACGCGCTGCCCGACATCGCCGTCGACGTGGACGGCACCGGTCACACCGCGGCCTCGCTCGTCGCCACGATCAGCTGCTTCCTCGCCGAGGACGTCGGTGTCTGGGTGCGCGGCGACGACGCCGCCCGGTTGCTGACCGCCGTCGGCGCCTCCGACGACCGCCTCCACGCCGGGCCGGTTCCCCCGGACGTTCTGCGGCGCTGCCGGTACCTCATCACCACCGACGGACGTGCCGTGCTGTCCCGAGCCGGCGTCGCGACGCTGGTGCGCACATGCTCCGGCCCCGGGGTGGGCGCCGTCGCCGCGAGCGCGCCGGGGGTCGCGGTGACGTGCCAGGCCACCTGGGCGCGGAACCGGGTTCGCCGATGGACCACCGGCGCGGTCCGGTTCGCCGACCCCGCCGACGCCGCGGCCGTGAGCCACACCGTGACCGTCGATCCGGAGTCGATCGGCCTGCGCCGCGGGGCCGTGGAACCCGACCTGTCCTGGTGACGATCAGCGGGTCCGCGGTACCGGCGGTCCGGGTGGATGCCAAACTGTGCCGATGCTCATCGCGATACCACGCGAGTCTTCACCGGGTGAGACCCGCGTCGCCGCCACACCGCAGACGGTCGGGCAGATCATCAAGCTCGGCTATTCGGTCGTCGTCGAGTCCGGCGCAGGCGCAGCCTCCAGCTTCTCCGACGCCGCCTACGTCGAGGCCGGCGCCGAGATCGGATCGTTCGACCAGACCTGGTCCGCCGATGTCGTGCTCAAGGTCAACGCACCGACCGACGCCGAGATCGCCGCGCTGCGTGACGGCGCAACCCTGATCGGGCTGATCTCCCCGGCGCTGAACCCCGACCTCGTCGAGCGGCTCTCGACCCGCCGGATCACCGTGCTGGCCATGGACGCCGTACCGCGGATCTCCCGGGCGCAGTCGCTGGATGTGCTGTCGTCGATGGCCAACATCGCCGGCTACCGCGCGGTGGTGGAGGCGGCGCACCGATTCGGCCGGTTCTTCACCGGCCAGGTGACCGCCGCGGGCAAGGTGCCGCCCGCCAAGGTCCTGGTCGTCGGCGCCGGCGTCGCGGGTTTGGCGGCCATCGGCGCCGCGGGCAGCCTCGGCGCGATCGTGCGGGCCACCGATCCGCGGCCGGAGGTCGCAGATCAGGTCGCCTCGCTCGGTGGGGAGTACCTGGCCGTCGATCCGGCCGCGGCGGAGGTGTCGGCCACCGGCTACGCCAAGGAGATGGGCGAGGACTACAAGGTCCGCGAGGCCGCGCTGTACGCCGAGCAGTGCAAGGACGTCGACATCATCATCACCACCGCGTTGATCCCGGGCCGGCCGGCCCCGCGGATCATCACCGCCGACATGGTGGCCTCGATGAAGCCGGGCAGCGTGATCGTCGACATGGCCGCGGCCAACGGCGGCAACGTCGAGGGCACCGTCAAGGATCAGGCCGTCGTCACCGACAACGGGGTGACGATCATCGGCTACACCGACCTGGCCGGACGGCTTCCCGCGACGGCCTCGCAACTCTACGCCACCAACCTGGTCAACCTGCTGAAGCTGCTGACGCCGGAGAAGGACGGGCAGCTCACGCTCGACTGGGACGACGTGGTGCAGCGCTCGGTGACCGTCGTGCGCGACGGCGAGGTCACCTGGCCACCGCCACCGGTCCAGGTGTCCGCGGCACCGGCGGTCGCGACGGCCGCCGCCCCGGCCGTGACCCCGCAGGCCAAGCAGCCGATGTCGATGCGACGCCGGCTCGGGGTGGCCTTCACCGCGGCCGCGGCGCTGTTCGCCCTGATCGCGCTGTCCCCGGCGGCCCTGCAGGTGCACCTCACGGTGTTCGCGCTGGCGATCGTCATCGGCTACTACGTGATCGGCCACGTGCACCACGCGCTGCACACACCGCTGATGTCGGTGACCAACGCGATCTCCGGGATCATCGTCGTCGGCGCCCTGCTGCAGATCGGGCACGCCGACCCGGTGATCACCGGCATCGCCACCGTCGCGATCCTGCTCGCCAGCATCAACGTCTTCGGTGGGTTCGCGGTGACACGCCGCATGCTCGCCATGTTCTCGAGGAGCTAGGACCGTGCTGACCATTGAAACGGCCGCCACGTCGGCCTATGTTGTTGCGGCCCTGCTCTTCATCCTCGCGCTGGCCGGACTGTCCAAACACGAGACGTCCAAGGCGGGCAACACCTTCGGCATGGCCGGCATGGCCGTGGCGCTGGTCGCGACCGTCGCGCTGGCCCTGGACCACGACATCGAGCCGCTCGGCCTCGGGCTGCTGATCGGCGCCATGGCCATCGGTGCGGCGATCGGGCTGTGGCGGGCCCGGATCGTCGAGATGACCGGGATGCCCGAACTGATCGCGCTGCTGCACTCGTTCGTCGGTCTGGCCGCCGTGCTGGTCGGGTGGAACGGCTACCTGCACGTCGAGGGCGAACCCGGCGGCGCCGAGGCGGCCGCGCTCGGCGCCGAAGGCATGCTGGGCATCCACTCCGCCGAGGTGTTCGTCGGGGTCTTCATCGGTGCGGTGACCTTCACCGGCTCGATCGTGGCCAACCTGAAGCTCTCGGCGCGGATGAAGTCGGCGCCGCTGATGCTGCCCGGCAAGAACATCCTCAACGTCGGGACGCTGGTGTTGTTCGCCGCGCTCACCGTGTGGTTCGTCATCGACCCGCAGCTGTGGCTGCTCATCGTGGTGACGGTGCTCGCGCTGCTGCTGGGCTGGCATCTGGTCGCCTCGATCGGCGGCGGCGACATGCCCGTCGTGGTGTCGATGCTCAACAGCTATTCCGGTTGGGCCGCCGCCGCATCCGGCTTCCTGCTCAGCAACGATCTGCTGATCATCACCGGCGCGCTGGTGGGCTCCTCCGGTGCCTACCTGTCCTACATCATGTGCAAGGCGATGAACCGGTCCTTCATCTCCGTCATCGCCGGCGGTTTCGGCATCGAGGCCGGGCCGGGCGAGGACAAGGACTACGGCGAGCACCGCGAGATCACCGCCGAAGGCGCCGCCGAACTCCTCGCGGGCGCCGATTCGGTGATCATCACCCCGGGCTACGGCATGGCGGTGGCCCAGGCCCAGTACGGGGTGGCCGACCTGACCCGCAAGCTGCGCGAGCGCGGCGTCGACGTGCGGTTCGGCATCCATCCCGTCGCGGGCCGGCTGCCCGGGCACATGAACGTGCTGCTGGCCGAGGCCAAGGTGCCCTACGACATCGTGCTCGAGATGGACGAGATCAACGAGGACTTCGACGACACCGCGGTCGTCCTCGTCATCGGCGCCAACGACACCGTCAACCCCGCCGCGTCCGAGGATCCGGGCAGCCCGATCGCCGGTATGCCGGTGCTGACCGTGTGGAACGCCGACAACGTCATCGTGTTCAAACGGTCGATGGCATCGGGATACGCCGGTGTGCAGAACCCGTTGTTCTTCCGGGAGAACACGCAGATGCTGTTCGGGGACGCGCGCGACCGGGTGAACGACATCCTCGCCGCGCTCTGAGCCGCGAAAACCAGGAGACGCAACTATGCCGGTCGATCGTCTACTGCCCTCCGACGAGGCCCGCGAACTCATCGCGCTGACCCGCGACATCGCCGACAAGGTGCTCGACCCGATCGTCGACGCCCACGAGAAGGCCGAGACGTACCCCGACGGGGTCTTCGGGCAACTCGGTGCGGCCGGACTGCTGAGCCTGCCGCAGCCCGAGGAGTGGGGCGGTGGCGGCCAACCCTACGAGGTCTACCTGCAGGTGCTCGAGGAGATCGCCGCGCGGTGGGCGGCGGTCGCGGTGGCGGTGAGCGTCCACAGCCTGTCGTCGCACCCACTGCTGGCGTTCGGCACCGACGAGCAGAAGCAGCGCTGGCTCCCCGGGATGCTGAGCGGTTCACAGATCGGCGCGTACAGCCTGTCCGAACCGCAGGCCGGCTCCGACGCCGCGGCATTGCGTTGTGCGGCACGGCCTTCCGACGGCGGCTACGTGATCACCGGGGAGAAGTCGTGGATCACCCACGGCGGCCGGGCCGACTTCTACACGCTGTTCGCACGGACCGGCGAGGGGTCGCGCGGTATCAGCTGTTTCCTGATCCCCGGTGACCAGCAGGGGCTCTCCTTCGGTAAACCGGAGGAGAAGATGGGGCTGCACGCGGTGCCGACGACCACCGCACACTACGACCAGGCCCGCGTCGACGCCGACCGGCGCATCGGCGAGGAGGGCCAGGGTCTGCAGATCGCGTTCTCCGCGCTCGACTCGGGACGGCTCGGCATCGCGGCGGTAGCGGTCGGTCTGGCGCAGGCCGCGCTCGACGAGGCGACGGCGTATGCCAACGAGCGGACGACGTTCGGCCGCAAGATCATCGACCACCAGGGCCTCGGGTTCCTGCTCGCCGACATGGCGGCCGCCGTGGTGAGCGCCCGCGCCACCTATCTGGACGCGGCGCGGCGGCGCGACCTCGACCTGCCCTACTCGACGCAGGCCAGCGTCGCGAAACTGGTGGCGACCGACGCGGCGATGAAGGTGACCACCGACGCGGTGCAGGTGCTCGGCGGCGTCGGCTACACCCGCGACTTCCGGGTTGAGCGCTACATGCGCGAGGCCAAGATCACCCAGATCTTCGAGGGCACCAATCAGATTCAGCGGCTGGTGATCTCGCGGACGCTCACGGCGCGCTGAGACGTTTGCCCGGCGAACGTGAGCTTGTGCGCGAGTTTCCGGCGGCGGTTTCTCGCACACGACTTCACGTTCGGCAGATGATGTGATCATCGCCGATCAGGGTAGGCCGACCGGCGGGTTCGACACGTGTCATATCGTGACGGTATGGACTTCGCGATGTCGGCCAAGGCGCAGGACTACCACCAGCGGCTCACCGATTTCATGACCGAGTACGTCTTCCCCGCCGAAGCGGACTACCACCGTTACCGCGAGGAGGCCGGGCCGAAGGACCACACCGTCCCGCCAGTGGTCGAGGATCTCAAGAAGCTGGCCAAGGAACGCGGGCTGTGGAACCTGTTCCTGCCGTCGGTCTCCGGGTTGTCCAACCTCGAATACGCGGAACTGGCCGAACTGTCCGGCTGGAGCATGGAGATCGCTCCGGAGGTGATCAACTGCGCCGCCCCCGACACCGGCAACATGGAGACCCTGCACCTGTTCGCCAGCGAGGAGCAGCGCAAGCAGTGGCTGGACCCGCTGCTGAACGGTGAGATCCGCAGCGCGTTCGCGATGACGGAACCGGCCGTCGCCTCCTCCGACGCCCGCAACATCGAGACGACGATGCTGCGCGACGGCTCCGACTACGTGATCAACGGCCGCAAGTGGTGGATCACCGGCGCCGCCGATCCGCGCTGCAAGATCCTGATCGTGATGGGCCGCACCAACCCCGACGCCGCATCGCATCAGCAGCAGTCGATGATCCTGGTCCCCGCCGACACCCCCGGCGTCGACATCCAGCGGTCGCTTCCGGTGTTCGGCTGGCAGGACCAGCACGGGCACTGCGAGATCGTGTTCGACAACGTCCGCGTGCCCGTCGAGAATCTGCTCCACGAGGAGGGCAGCGGTTTCGCGATCGCCCAGGCCCGCCTCGGCCCCGGCCGCATCCACCACTGCATGCGCGCCCTCGGCGCCGCGGAACGGGCACTGGCGCTGATGATCGACCGCGTGCAGAAGCGCGTCGCGTTCGGCAAGCCGTTGGCCGAACAGGGCGTGGTGCGCGAGGCGATTGCCAAGTCCCGCAACGAGATCGACCAGGCGCGGCTGCTGTGCCACAAGGCGGCGTGGACCATCGACCAGGAGGGCAACAAGGCCGCCCACGTGCTGGTGTCGCAGATCAAGGCCGTCGCGCCGCAGGTGGCATGCGACGTCATCGACCGCGCGATCCAGGTGCATGGCGGGGCCGGGGTGTCCGACGACTTCCCGCTCGCGCGGTTTTACGCATGGCACCGCGCGATGCGGCTGTTCGACGGCCCCGACGAGGTCCACATGCGGACGATCGCGCGTGCCGAGTTGGGTCGCGAGAAGTCTCCGTTCGCCGCGGCGGTGTGCCGCCAATCGGACACGGCGGTGTCCCGCTAGTGACCTCGGCCGGCGACGAGCTCTCGGGGGCGTGGAACTTCCGCGACGTCGCGGAGCAGACCGGCATCGCCCCGGGCGTGTTCTTCCGCGCCAGTGAGCTGTCCAACCTCGACGACGACGGCCGCTCCGCGCTGACCGGCTACGGCGTCACCGACGTCGCCGACCTGCGCACGCTGCGCGAACTGGAGCGGCACGGGCCGGGACTGGTGCCCGCCGGGGTGGACATCCACCATCTGCCGTTCATCGAGACCGTCGCCTCGGACGGCGAGGCCCCGCACGAGCACGCCTTCCAGCGGATGATGACCGACAAACCCGACGACGAGTCCGTCGGTGCGGCGGCCGCCCGGTACATGACCGAGGAGTACGGCCGCATCGCCGGCGCACCGCTGGCCCAGCGGGCCGTGCGGCAAGTGGTGGCTCTGTTGGGCTCGGGGCACCGGGTGCTGGCGCACTGCTTCGCGGGTAAGGACCGCACGGGCTTCACGGTCGCAGTCGTGCTGGAGGCCGCGGGGGTGGACCGCGATGCGGTGATGGCCGACTATCTGCGCAGCAACGACGCCGTGCCGCGACTACGGGAGAGCATCCTGGCCACCGTGCGCGAACGCGCCGCCGAGACTCCCGAGGTGCTTGAGATGGCGGAGGCCCGGTTGACGGAGTCCGTGCTCGGGGTGCGGGAGGAGTACCTCCACACCGCACTCCGCACGATCGCCGACCAGTTCGGCTCGCTCGACGGATACCTGACGGCCGCCGGCGTGACGGCCGACGAGCTGACGGGCCTGCGGACCGTCTTGCGCGGCTGAGTTTCCGTAACGCCACGGCGACTCTGCGGCCGAATCTCCGCCACGGCGTTACGTAAATGGCCTTGTCGGTCGTCACCGGCATGCTTCGGCCATGTCCGAGGCGTTCCTCGGCAGCACCGCCCTGGCTGCCGGCATGACGCGTCATACGCTGCGCACGCGGTACGTCGCCCTGCACCACGACGTGTACGTGCCGAGAGACGCCGAACTCACCGCCGCGCTCAGGGCCGAGGCGGCGTCGCTGCGCGCCCGCGGGCATGGCGTCCTGGCGGGATTCTCGGCATCGGCGCTCCACGGTGCGCGGTGGATCGATCCCGGACGACCGTCCACCGTCATCGACGCGAACAGGCGCCGGGCCCGCGGCCTCGAGGTGTGGGCGGACGGCGTCGAACCCGACGAGATCTGCCGGGTCGACGGGATGGCTGTGACCACTCCGGCGCGCACGGCGGTCGATCTCGCACGCCGCTATCCCCTCGGCGCCGCCGTCGCCGCGATCGACGCACTCGCCCGGGCAACGCGGCTGTCGATCGACGACATCCTCGCCGCGACCGAGCGGCCCGGGCGGCACGGGATGTCGCGAGCCCGTGAGGCGATCGCGCTCGTCGACCCGGGTGCGGAGTCTCCGAAGGAGACGTGGCTGCGCCTGGTGATCATCCGAGCCGGGTTCCCTCGCCCGAAACTCAGGTGCCCGTGCACAACGAGTTCGGCGTACTCATCGGCGTGGTGGATCTCGGCTGGCGGGACCGGCGGCTCTCCGTCGAATACGAAGGTAAGCACCACCGGATGACCCGCGAGCGGTTCGAGAAGGACATCCGGCGCATCGACGAGATGATCGAACAGGGGTGGACGGTCCTGAGGATCACCGCGGCCGACACCGAGGCGACCGTGGTCCGGCGCTTACGCGTCGCATGGGGTCGTTCCGCGGCGGCGTGACAGCCGCTTGCGTAACGCCACGGCGACTCTGCGGCCGACTTTCCGCCACAGCGTTACGAAAATTCCCAGCCAGCCCGCTATGCGGTCACGTATACCCCGACCACCCACGCCACCGTCGCGAGCAGCGCACCGGCCAACTCCACGCCCACCGACAGGGCGACGCCCTTGACCGCGTGCACCGTCGACGCCCACGCGACCCGCTGGTCGCGGCGGACCCCGAGTTCGGCGACGTACACCCCGCCGACGAACCCGATCACCAGCCCGAGCACCGGGATCACGAAGAATCCGACCACGCCCAGCACACCGCCGGCCACCAGGCTCATCGTGCGGACGTCGGCGGCCCGCATCCGCCGCATCGGCCACAGGTACTTGATCAGCAGCGCCGCCCCCAGGATCGCGGTGACCACGCCGAGCGTCACCCACGCGGTGAGGTTCTGCTCGACGAAGGCCCACACCGCGACGGCGCCGAACACCAACAGGGTGCCGGGCAGGATCGGCAGCACGATGCCGACCATGCCGACGGCGATCGCCAGCGCGACGAGGAGGATGCCGCCGGCGCTCATCGGCGTTGCCCGCGCACCCACTGCACGGTGCCCATCATCTTCGTGCGCACCCCGACCACACCGAACTTCTCGAGCGTGTCGCCCAGTTCGTCCTCGTCGAACACCCGGGCACCGGCATTGGGCAGCACGTTGATCAGGCGCGCGAGTGGTCCCGCGGTCGGCACCATGACCGCAATCCGACGGCCGGGCCGCAGGACCCGCACCATCTCGGCCAGCGCGACCGACGGGTCGGGGATCAGCTGCAGCATCGCGACCGAGACGACCGCGTCGACGGATTCGTCCCGCAGCGGCAGGCGCTGCGCGTCGGCGCGCAGGAACCCGACATTCGGACCGGCCTCCGCACGGACCGCACGGGCGAGCATCGGCTCCGAGATGTCGACACCCAGCGCCAGGCCGCCCGGACCGACCGCGCGGCCCAGCGCCGCGGTGACGTTGCCCGGACCGCTGCCGACGTCGAGGGCCACTCCCCCGACCGGAACGCTCAGCCACTCGAGCGGCAACTGCCACGCGGTCGACAACCGTCGGATGAGGATCTGGGAGTTGTCGTAGACCAGCGATCCGAGCCGCGACGACCACACCGCCTGGATCGTCCCGGTGTTGCGGTCACCGCCGTCGGTCAGCAGGTCCAGATACCCCTTGCTGACGTCTGGGCGTTCGGGCGGGTCGACGAGCAGCCGTTGGGCCATGGTCAGCGCGGTGTCCACGGTCCCACGGTACGCCGCCCGGTCAGGCTCCGAGCTGGCGCGCCAGATCGAGAAAATCTCTTGCCAGCAGGTCGAATTCGCCCTCGGCCGGCATCCGGCGCTGCCGGTCCGGGCCGTATTCGAGCGGTCGGAACACGAATCCGGTCCGCAGCCCGGCGTCCCGTGCCGCCCGCAGGTCCGACGAATGCGCGGCGACGAGCATCAACTCCTCCGGGGCGACGCCGAGCAGGTCGGCGCAGCCGCGATAGGCCTCGGCGTCCGGTTTGTAGTGCCGGAACAGCTCGGCCGAGACCACGGCGTCCCACGGCAGCCCGGCCCGCTTGGCCATGTTCGTCAGCAGCGACACGTTGCCGTTGGACAGCGTCGTGATGACGAACCGTTGCTTGAGCCGCGTCAGCCCCTCGACGCTGTCCGGCCACGGGTCGAGCCGGTGCCACGCGCGGTTGAGCTCGTCGACCGCCTCGTCGCCGACCGAAACACCCTCGGCGGCAAGCAGATCCACGAGCGTCATCCGGTGCAGGTCGTCGAGTCTCGTCCAGGGCAGCTCACCGCGGCGCACCCGGTCCATCGACGGCACGTACCCCGCCCGCCAGCGGTCGGCGAACGCCGGCCAGTCGGCGGACACCCCGTGCGCACGCCCGAACGCCTCGAGTTCCCGGATGACGCTGGACCGCCAGTCCACCACGGTGCCGAAGACGTCGAACGCCAGCGCGCGAACCGTCAGCATGGTCGGTTCTTCGCGGAAGCGCTCGTCACGGTTCGAGGACCAGCTTGCCCTTGATCTCGCGGTCCGCCAGCGCCTGCAGCGCCGCCGGTCCGTCCGACAGCGCGTACCGCACCGGCGGCGGCGGGCGCAGGCCGGCCTCGACCAGCCTGCCCAGCTCGGCGCCGACGGCGGCCTGCGCACTCGGGTTCCGCCTGACGAACTCTCCCCAGCCGACCCCGACGACGCTCACGTTGCGCAGCAGCAGCCGGTTGACCTTCACGGTGGGGATGCCGCCGCCCGCGGCGAACCCGATCACCAGCAGCCGTCCCTCGGGCGCCAGCACCCGCACCGCATCGTCGAAGGCCGGGCCACCGATCGGGTCCACCACGATGTCCACGCCGCGGCCGCCGGTGGCGTCCATGACGGCCTGGCGCCATCCCTCGGTGAGCGGCAACACCACATCGGCCCCGAGACCCGAGATGAACTCCTCGGCGCCGGGCCGGTGCACCATCGCGATCACCGTGGCGCCGTGCGCCTTGGCGAGCTGGATGGCCGCGGTCCCGATGCCGCCGGCCGACCCGAGCACCAGCACCGTCTCCCCCGGCATCAGCGCTCCGCGGCGGGCCAGGGCGAACTGCATCGTGTAGTAGTTCCCGAGCAGCGCCGCCGCCGACGCGTCGTCGACGCCGTCGGGCGTGGGGATCACGCTGTCCGGCAGCGCCGCCACGCGTTCGGCGAACCCACCCATCAGTGTGAAGGCCGAAACCCGTTGTCCTGGGTGCAGTCCGGACGCCGCGGGCGCCGAACGGACCGTCCCGGCGACCTCCATACCGGGGATGAACGGCGGGTCCAGCTTGAGCTGGTACTCGCCGCGCAGCAGCAACAGGTCCGGGAAGCAGACGCCGGACGCGCCGACGTCGATGATCACCGCCTCGCCCGAGACGGGATCGTCGACGTCGGTGTAGACCAGCCCGGAGGGCCCGGAGAGTTCCTGCGCCAGAAGCGCTTTCATGCCCGCTCAGCCGAGCTTGAAGCTGGCCTGCTGCGCAGCCGACAGATCCGTGATCTCGCCCCACCTGGCGGCGACGTCGTCGAGGGTGGGCACCCCGTCGGAGAACGTCACCCCCTCGTTCTGGAACAGTGCGGTGCGCTGCACTTTGCCGCCGCCGACGATGAAGACCGAATCGGTGTCGGTCAGTTCCTCGGTCATGAGGTGGGCGACGATCGGGGCCACGTACTCCGGCGTCAGCTTCTCGAAGACCTCCGGCGGCAGGATGTCCTGCGTCATCCGGGTCGCCGCGATCGGCGCGACCGCGTTGGTCTTGATGTTGTACTTCGCGCCCTCCTGGGCGAGCGTGTTGATCAGGCCGACGAGGCCGAGCTTCGCGGCGCCGTAGTTGGCCTGGCCGAAGTTGCCGAACAGCCCGCTGGTCGAGGTGGCGACGACGACGCGGCCGAAGCTCTGCTCACGGAAGTGCGGCCACGCCGCGCGGATCACGTTGTAACCGCCGTACAGGTGCACCTTGAGCACGGCGTCCCAGTTCTCGTACGTCATCTTGTGGAACGTGCCGTCGCGCAGGATGCCCGCGTTGCTGACCACACCGTCGACCTTGCCGAACTCGTCGATCGCGGTCTTGATGATGTTCTCGGCGCCCTCGGGTTCGGCGACGGAGTCGTAGTTGGCCGCGGCGCGCCCGCCTGCGGCCTTGATCTCGTCGACGACCTGATCGGCCATCGCCGACCCGGCACCGGTGCCGTCGCGCGCACCGCCGAGGTCGTTGACGACGACGGCGGCGCCCTCGCGGGCCAGCGTCAGCGCGTACTCCCGGCCCAGCCCTCCGCCGGCTCCGGTGACGACGATGACGCGATCCTGCACTCCTGGCATGGTTTTCCTTTCGAGGACTGTCAGAACAAACGGCGGGCGAGCTTGAACGCCTTCTCTGTATACGGGGGATAGATGAAGGCGCCGACGTCGGGGCGGGTCGGTTTGGTCATCACGCTCTTCTTGTGGCTGAACGTCTCGAAGCCGAACCGGCCGTGGTAGGCGCCCATCCCGGACGGCCCCACACCCCCGAACGGCAGCTTGTGCGTGGCGAAGTGGAACAGCAGGTGGTTGACCACCATGCCGCCGGACGACACGTCCTTGACCACCCGCTCGCGGATCGCCCTGGTCTTGGTGAACAGGTAGGCGGCCAACGGCTTCGGCCGCGCATTGACGAAAGCGATTGCGTCATCGAGGGATTGGACGGTCACGATCGGCAGGATCGGCCCGAAGATCTCGTCGGTCATCAGCGGCTCGGCGGGATCGGGGTCCACGACGACGGTCGGTTGGATGCTGATCTTCGACGCGTCCGAGCCGCCGCCGATCACCACGTCACCCTTGGTCGCGGCCAGCGCGGTGGTGAGCCGGTCGAAGTGCCGCTCGTTGACGATGCGCTTGCCTTCGGGATTCTCGGACTCGAAGGTCTGGACCGCGGCCTTGATCTTGTCGACCAGCTGGTCGCGGATCGTCGCCTCGGCCAGCACGTAGTCGGGGGCGATGCAGATCTGCCCCGAGTTGATCAGCTTCGTCCAGGCGATGCGTTTGGCGGCCACGTCGAGGTCGGCGTCGGCGCTCACGATCACCGGGCTCTTACCGCCCAGTTCCAGCGTGACGGGGGTCAGGTGCGGGGCGGCGCCCTCGTAGACCTTGCGGCCGATCTCCGTCCCGCCGGTGTAGAGCAGGTAGTCGAAGCCCTGCGAGATGAGTTCCTGGCTGACCGAACCGTCGCCCTCGATCACCACGATGGCCTCGTTGTCGAGGTAGCGCGGCACCAACTCGGCCATCAACGCCGAACAGGCCGGCGCCACCTCCGACGGTTTGAGCACCACGGTGTTCCCCGCGGCGATCGCCCCGACGGCGGGCCCGAGCGTCAGCGCGAACGGGAAGTTCCACGCGCCGATGATCAGCACCGTGCCGAACGGTTCGTGCTCGACCCACCCGAGGCCGGGCAGCTGTGAGAGCTCCAGCATCCGGTAGCGGCGCCGCGTCCACTTGCGCAGGTTCTTGGCGGCGTCCTTGGCCTCTCCGGCGACGCTGGCGATGTCGGCCAGCCACGCCTCGAAGGGTTTGCGGCCGAGGTCCTGTTCGAGCGCGGCGGCGATGGCCGTCTCGTTCTCGACCATGAGCCGTTCCAGCGCGCGCAGTTGGCGTCGGCGCCATTCGAGGTCGCGGGTGCGGCCGGTCGCGAAGGTGCGGCGGAGACGGTCGACGGTCGCAGGGATGTCGGTGGTGGCCTGGGTGGCCTGGGTAGCCGAAGCGGCGGAATCAGTGGTCATGGCTGGTCCTTCCTGACCGATGAATGACCCGATCCTAACCAACCGGTTGGGGGCTCCTGAGAGCTACGCCACTTTCTCGGCGGTCACCAGCACTGCATGCTCGGTGTAGCACCGCGCGTCGTCGGGACGTCCCGACAGTTCGGGCAGGTGGCGTGCCTCGACGACGTCGGTCCACCATCCCCGCGATGTCAGCCAGCCCGGCGCATCCGAACGCCCCGGGCACATCCCGAGCACGTCGTCGAACGCGATCCGGCTGCCCGCCGCACTGAGCCCGTCGATCTCGGAGATCAGCGCGTCCTGCGTGGCGTCCGGCAGCGGCAGTACGCCTTCGGCCAGCCAGATCGTCGGTTCGTTGTGGTTGAAGCCCGACTCCCAGAGCCGCGTCGGCCACGGCATGCCCGATTCGACGCCCACCGGGTGCCAGTCCGCGACCGGCCGGGCTCCGTGCGCGGTCAGCGCGTTGCGCTTGTACCGCAGCACCGTCGGCTGGTCGATCTCGAAGACCGTCATCCCGTCCGGCCACGCCAGCCGGAACGCCCGGGTGTCCAGCCCGGCCGCGAGCACCACGCACTGGCGGATCCCCGACGCCGCGGCGTCGGCGAGGACCGCGTCGAAGAAGCGGCTGCGCGTCGCGTGATAGTCGGCGATCTGGTGGTGGGCGGCGGCCAGCGCGGGCACCCGGTCGATCAGCTCCGCGGACCGCTGCAGCACCTCGATCACCTTCGGGCGGCCGAGCAGCACCGCGGCCAACGGGTCGTCACAACCCGTGACGCTCGCGACGGCCGCGGTGGTGAGCACCTCGGGGCCGACGCGCGTCGCCACACTCGACACCCCCGGGGCGTGTCTTCTCACGACAGCCTCTCGGCGGTGACGAAGTTGGAGAACGCCTCCTCGTCGGTCAGGTCGGCGGGTAGGGCCCACCGGTTCAACCGGCGCATCTCCTGCTGTGAGCTGACCGCGGTGGCCGTCCAACCGTGGGCGTCGAGCCAGTCGGCGACGTCGGCGCGGTCGGGGTCCTCGTAGATGAGCTGCTGGATGTCCAGCGTCGCGGTCATCTCGAACTTCTCGGCGATGCGCTCGAACCGCTCCCGCATCTCCTGACGCCGGTCGTCGGCCTGCACCCCCGCCGTCTCGGCGGCGATGCGGCTTCCCGGCGCCGACAGGTCGGTGATCTGCTCGAACAGCCGGTCCTGCGCGTCGGCGGGCAGGTACATCAGCAGTCCCTCGGCCAGCCAAGCGGTCGGCAGCGCCGGGTCGAACCCCGCGCCGCGCAGGGCGGCGGGCCAGTCGTAGCGCAGGTCCATCGCCACCTCACGACGGGTGGTGACGGGTTCGACGCCGTGTGCGGCGAGGGTGGCGGCCTTGTACTCGAGCACCTTGGGCTGGTCGATCTCGTACACCGTGGTGCCCGACGGCCAGTCGAGGCGGTACGCGCGCGAGTCCAGACCGGAGGCGAGGATGACGATCTGCCGGATGCCTGCCGCCCCGGCCGCGGCGAAGAACGCGTCGAAAAAATGCGTGCGCACGGCCTGGTAGCTGTTCATGTGCTCGAAGATCGCGGCGGCCTCGGTGTCGGCCTCGGCCACCTTCGAGACGAAGTCGGCGTCGAGGACCGACTCCCAGATGCCGGTGCCCGCCCCGCTGACCAGCAGCCTCGCGTACGGATCCCGGATGAGCGCCTCATCGCGTTCGGTCTCGGCGGCGCGCGAGGCGGCCACCATCACCGCGGTGGACCCGACGCTCGTCGCGATGTCCCACGTGTCGTCGTCGGTGCGCAGAGAGCTCATCAGGGTCCTTTCGCCGCGCACGGGGCGGCGCTCGGCAACAAACGGATTGGCCTCCGATGTTACCGAAAGAGCTTAGGCAAGCTATCTGATAGTGTCTGATCTCACCCGGTCAGGTGCTGAGCTGCCACAACTTGTTGGCCATCAGCAACTCGAACTTCTCGACGATGACGGCGAGTTCCTGCTGACCGCCCACGTACCCGGCGTAGAAACCCATCCCCCACATCACCGCGACCAGCATCTCGACGATCGACGGGATGTCGGTGTCGGTCTGGAGCTCACCGCGTTCGATGGCGTCGTTGACCGCCCAGGACACGAACGACCGTGACATCCGCAGCGCGTCGTGCTCGTCGCTGCGCAGATCGGGATGCCGCTGCGATTCGAGGACCGAGGTGACGAGAAACGCGGCGGCCGAACGGTCTTCGGACTCGGCGTGCATGGCGGCCGAGAAGAACGCCGACAATCGGCCCAACAGCGTGCTCTCACCGTGGGCGCGTTCCATGCCTGCGCTAATAACCCACGCATTGGTCTGTTCGACGACCTCGCGGTAGAGGACGCGTTTGCTCGCGAAGTAATGGTTGATCGCGGGACGGGTCAGATCGGCGCGAATCGCAATTGCCTGGAAAGTCGCAGCGTCGTAACCGAGTTCGCTGAAGACCTCTCTCGCAGCACGCAGGATGCGCTCACGTGTCTCTGCGGCCTTCGCTGCGGGCGGTCGTCCCGGCCCCCGGCTGGCAGTATGCGGCACAGTCAAATTGTGCCATAGGTAACGTCGGGTACCTGCACATGGTCTCGGTCGCGCACCCGCGGGTGCATTTCCAGCAAATCGATGCGAAGAGCCACCGAATCGTCACGGCGAGCCATGTGGCGGCGTCGGCCAAAAAATCAGCCGCAACCACTACTGTGTCGTCCCATGGGGGCCGTGGTCACTCGGGAGGGGTACTTCGAGACCGGACTCGCCGTACTCGCCGACCAGGGCTACGGCGGGCTGAAACTCGCCGAGGTCTGTAACCGTCTCGGGGTGACGACGGGATCGTTCTACCACTACTTCGCGAACTGGTCGGCCTACACCCGCGAGCTCGTCGAGTACTGGCGGCAGCAGCGCACGGTGCGGATCATCGACGCGGTCCGCGCGGTGAGCGATCCGCGCCGCCGCATCGAGACACTGATCGAGGAGGCGCTGGCGCTTCCGCACGGCGCCGAGGCCGCGATCCGGGTGTGGAGCTCGATCGACCGCGACGTCCACACCGTGCAGGCCGGGGTGGACCGGCAGCGGTACGACATCATGCGTGAGTCCTCGCTGGAGCTCATCGGCGACGAGCGGCAGGCGGAGGTCTTCGCGGCGTGGTGTGTCTACATTCTCGTCGGATACGAGCAGGCCACCATCCCCCCGGACGAGGACGCGCTGCGGTGGATCGCGGCCGAGACCCTGCACACGCTGGACTCCGGCCGCTTCAGCTCGGTGTCCGACCCGCGCTGAGCCACCACCGAGCGGTCTACCATCGGCGGTCATGCTGACCCCGGCCGTCCTGTGGCGCCGGGCGGCCGAGCGGATCGAGCGCCGCGACCCCGAACACGACGCGCTGCGCCGCGCGGCGCGGGCGGCCATCGTCATGCCGGTGGCCGCGGCGGCGAGCTTCGCGCTGGCCGGCGGCACCCAGGCGCCGATGTTCACGATCTTCGGTTCGGTGGCGCTGCTGATCCTCGCCGACTTCCCCGGTAACCGGCCCGCGCGGGCGCTGGCGTACGCCGGGCTCGGATTCAACGGCGCGGTGCTCATCACCGTGGGCACCCTGACCGCGCCGCACCCCTGGCTCGGCGTCGCGCTGATGTTCGTGCTCGGCGTCGCGGTGACGTTCTCGGGTGTGCTCAGCGAGGTCATCGCCGCCGGGCAGCGGGCCACGCTGATGACCTTCGTCCTGCCCGCGTGCACCGCGCCGGGCCCGATCGACGAGCGGCTCACCGGATGGCTCATCGCCCTGGCCGTCTGTGTGCCCGCCGCGCTGTTCCTCTTCCCGCCCCGCCACCACGACGATCTGCGCCGCCACGCGGCGACGGTGTGCCGGTCACTGGCCCTCTGCCTCGAGGGCGACGCGTCGACGCGAGACGTGCACCGGGCGATGAACGCGCTGTGGGAGAACTTCGTCAACGCCGACTTCCGCCCCGTCGCGCTGACGGCAGGCAGTCGCGCGCTGGTCCGGGTGGTCGACGACCTGGGCTGGTTGTCCGACCGCGTCACCGACGACACCGCCGCGCTGCTCGGTGACATGAAGCCGCCCATCGTGCGGGTGCTGCGCGATTCGGCGACCGTACTGCGGACCCACGACCGGCAGGAGCGCGCGGCGCGCAACGCCGACCTGGACGCCGCGCTGGACGAACTGCGGTCGATCGCACACGGCCGCTACCGCGAGGACATCGAACAGATCCTGGCGGTGCCCGACGACGCCACCGCGGCCGCGGTCGCCCGCACCCTGCTGGGCCGCCGGACGTTCTCCGCGACGGTCGGGGTGACCGGCCGGATCATCCGCAACGCCGCGCTGGCCGATGCCCGGCCGGTGTGGGCGCGGGTGCTGGGCCGGCGGCTCCCGCACACCGGCGCGGCGGACTGGGTGATGCCCGAGACCACCGCGGTCGCGGCCATCACCAAGGGCTTCGTGGCGACCCGGGCGGTCGTCCTGCGCAACAGCCTGCGCACCGGCCTCGGGTTGGCCCTGGCGGTCACGGTCACCCAGGTGTTCCCCGTCGAGCACGGTTTCTGGGTGGTGCTCGGCGCGATGTCGGTGTTGCGGAGCAGCGCGCTGACCACGGGGACGCGGGTGCTGCGGGCGGTCGCGGGCACCGCGATCGGCTTTCTGCTCGGGGTGGCGCTGATCGAAGTCGTCGGCGTCGAACCGGCGGTGATGTGGCTGCTGCTGCCGGTGGTGGCGTTCGGCTCGGCCTACGTCCCGGAGATCGCCTCGTTCATCGCAGGCCAGGCCGCGTTCACGATGATGGTGCTCATCATCTTCAACGTCATCCAGCCGACGGGGTGGTCGGTCGGGCTGATCCGGGTGGAGGACGTGGTGCTCGGCGCGCTGGTGGGGGCGACGGTCTCGCTGCTGATGTGGCCACGCGGCGCGTCGGCGACGGTCGCGGCCGCGGTGCGCGACGCCTGCGAGGTGGGTGCGGCGTTCCTGCGGGCGGCCGTGCTGCGGGTCACCCGCGGTTCGTCGGAGCAGGCCGCCGACCGGGTGACCGCACTCAGCCACGCCGCCCTGGAAGCCTCCAGGACACTCGATGACGCTGTGCGCCAGTATCTTTCAGAGAACGGCGGGAAGACCGACGTGCGAGCGCCCGTGGTGCGGGCCGCGAACCGGGCGGTGCGGTTGCGGGCCGCCGCCGAACTGATCGCCGACGTCGTCCCGCCGCCGCTGGATGTGTACGCACAGACCCGCCTGGTGCTCGAAGCCCACGCCGCGCTGGTCTGCAGGCGGCTGGTCGGGCCCGCACCCGAGACCGACCGCACGGCGCCGATCAGCGACGACTTCGCGCTGGCGCTACGCCGCGAGGCCGCAGACCCGGAGTCCGAAGAGAACGAGCTGGCCGTCTCCGCCGCGCTTCCGCTGGTCACCGTGGCGGCGAACCTGGGCGAGCTCGAGTTGCTCTACCCCCGTTCCGAACAACCGCTGGCCGTCGGACACTGACGTCAGCGCCCGGACGTGTGCGGCATCAGCGCGTCCGGCGGGATGGAGCCGAACTTGCCGGCCTCGTAGTCCTCGACCGCTTGGATCAGCTCGGACTTCGAGTTCATCACGAACGGCCCGTAGTGGAAGACCGGCTCACGGATCGGCCTGCCGCCGAGGATCAGCACCTCGAGGGCCGGGCGGTGGGAGTCCTGGGTGGGGTCGGCCGCCACGCTCAGGCGGTCGCCGGGACCGAACACCGCGAGCTGGCCCTGACGGATCGGATGGCCGACGGGTCCGACGGCGCCGCGTCCGGACAGCACGTACATCAGCGCGTTGAAGTCCCGGTTCCACGGAATGTTCAGTCGCGCACCGGGTTCCACGGTCGCATGCGCCATCGTGATCGGCGTGTGCGTCGATCCCGGACCGCGCGCGCCGTCGATGTCGCCGGCGATGATGCGGACCAGTGCGCCGCCGTCCTCGGATGCCAGCAACCTGACCTCGCCACCCTCGATGGCCTGATAACGCGGGGCGGCGAACTTGTCCTTGCGCGGCAGATTCACCCACAGCTGGATGCCGTGGAAGATGCCACCGCTCTCGACGAGTTCGGCGGGCGGGGTCTCGATGTGCAGGATGCCGGAACCGGCCGTCATCCACTGGGTGGCGCCGTCGGTGATCAGGCCGCCGCCGCCATGGGAGTCCTGGTGGGCGAACCGGCCGTCGATCATGTAGGTGACGGTCTCGAACCCGCGGTGCGGGTGCCAGTCGGTGCCGCGGGGTTCCCCCGGCTCGTATTCCACCTCGCCCATCTGGTCCATGTGGATGAAGGGGTCGAGGTCGGCGGCGCTGACGCCGGCGAACGCGCGGACGACGGGGAAGCCCTCGCCTTCGAAGCCGCGGGGACCGGTGGTGATCGAGCGGACGGGCCGCTCGGTGTCGGAGGGCGCGGGTGACGTCACGCGGGGCAGCGTCAGGGTGTCAGCGGTGATGGCAGGCATGCCCCCTACAACCGGACTACGGTCCGATTAATTTCCTCAGCCGAGCGCGCCGAGATCAGACCTATGCCTCGCCATTTCGCCGGAAGCGTGTCACAACCCTGATCTCGCGCGGTCCTCAGCCGAGCACGGCGAGTGCGGCGGCTCGTGCCTCGGCGGCGGTCGCGGTGGCCAGCACGGCCTCGGCCGCGTCGCGGCACTGCTGGAGGGTCACCTGGGCGAGCTTGGCGCCCACCCCGGGAACCGCCGCGGCCGCGGCGGACAGCGACGTCACGCCGAGACCCGTCAGGACGCAGGCGAGCGTCGGGTCCGCCGCGGCCTCACCGCACACGCCGACGGGCTTGCCCGCCGCGGCGCCCGCCCGAACGGCCATCGCGACGAGCGCGAGCACGGCCGGCTGCCACGGGTCGGTGAGCGCGGCCAGATCGGCGGACATCCGGTCGGCGGCCATCGTGTACTGGGCGAGGTCGTTGGTGCCGATCGACAGGAAGTCGACGTGCTCGAGGATGCGGTCGGCCAGCAGGGCGGCGGCGGGCACCTCGATCATCACCCCGGGCGTCAGCCCGTGGCGGCGGACGGCGGCGGCGAAGTCCTTCGCCTCGTCGGCGGTGGCGATCATCGGCGCCATCACCCACGGCCGGTTGCCGGTCTGGGCCGCCGCGGCGGCGATGCCGGCGAGTTGGCGGTCGAGGATGCCCGGGTTGCCGTGCGCGATACGAATGCCCCGGACGCCGAGCGCCGGGTTGGCCTCGTCGGGGTGTCCGGCGAACTTGAGCGGTTTGTCGGACCCGGCGTCGAGTGTGCGAACCACGACCTTGTGCCCGGCGAAGGCGTCGAGCACCTCGCCGTAGATCGCGGCCTGCTCGTCGACGGTCGGCTCGGTGTCGCGGTTGAGGAAGCACAGTTCGGTGCGGAACAGGCCGACACCTTCGGCGGGGGTGTCGCGGGCCGCCCGTGCCGCGGCGCCGTCCTGCACATTGGCCAGGATCGCGACCGGATGGCCGTCGGCGGTCACCCCGGGCCCCGTCCAGCGCGCGGCGCGCTCGGCGTCGTGCCGGGCCGTGGCGACGGCTTGGGCCGCGGCCACCTCGTCGGGGCCGACGGTCACCGTGCCGGCCGTCCCATCGACCAGCACGAGCGAACCGGCGGACACCGCGTCGAGGCCGTCGACGGCGACCACGCACGGGATCCCGAGCTGACGGGCGATGATCGCGGTGTGGCTGGTCGGGCCGCCCAGTGTGGTCGCCAGCGCGACGATGAGCGTCGGATCGAGGCCCGCGGTGTCGGCAGGCGCGAGGTCCTCGGCGCACAGGATCGACGCGACCGACGGCAGCGGGACGCCGGGTTCGGGCAGCCCGCTGAGCTCGGCCACCACGCGGTCGCGGATGTCCTGTAGGTCGGTGACCCGCTCCGCCATCAGCCCGCCCATCTTCGTGAAGAGGTCGACGAACTGTGCGACGGCCTCCCGGACCGCGCGGACGGCCGGGGTACCGCCGGCGATGCGTTTCTCCGCGGCGCCCAGCCACGCGCGGTCCTGCGCGAGGGTCGCGGTGGCGGCGAGCACTTCGGAGGCCGCGCCGGTCGCATGTGCGGCGCGGTCCCGCAGACGGGTGGCGACGGCGGTCGCCGCGGCGCTGAACCGGGCGGCCTCGGCCGGTCGGTCGGCCTCGGTGAGCTCGGCGGCGCCGTCGTCGACGACCGGCAGCCGACCCGGGCGGATCACCGGCGCGTACTGCACGCCGGGGACCACCGGGACACCGTGCAGCACGGTGCCGGCCGGCGCGCCGTCCGCCTGAGGGGCGTCGTGTGACGTGGGCGCTGATGAAGCGGTCATGTGAACCAGGTTACTCAAAACCATTGACAAGTCAACACGAACGGTAGTAAAACCAAACATAACCAACAACAGTCCCGGCATTTCCCACATATACGGAGCTTCATGTACGCCGAAGAACGGCAGCAGGCCATCGCCTCACTGGTGATGCAGAGAGGCCGCGCCTCGGTGGCGGAGCTGGCCGAGGCCTACGACGTCACCACCGAGACTGTCCGGCGCGACCTGGCCGCCCTCGACCGGGCCGGACTGCTGCGCCGGGTCCACGGCGGTGCGGTGCCCGCGCGGGCGCTGCACCTCGTCGAGGCGGACGTCGCGGAACGGGACGCGACGCGGGCCGGCTACAAGGAGACCATCGCCGCGGCGGCCCTCGACCTCCTGCCCGTCAGCGGGGGCAGCATCCTGCTCGATGCCGGCACCACGACCGCACGGATCGCCGCGCAGTTGCCCGCCGACCGTGAACTCGTCGTCGTCACGAACTCCGTGCCGATCGCCGCCCGGCTGGCCGGCATGCCGATGGTGGAACTGCAACTGCTCGGCGGGCGGGTGCGCGGGCTGACCCAGGCCGCCGTCGGCGAGCAGGCCCTGCGGGTCCTCGACAGCCTGCGCGTCGACGTCGCCTTCGTCGGCACCAACGGCATCAGCGTGCGGCACGGTCTGTCCACCCCGGACAGCGAGGAGGCCGCCGTCAAGCGCGCGATGGTGCAGGCCGCCAACTACGTGGTGGTGGCGGCCGATTCGTCGAAGGTCGGCCGCGAGGAGTTCGTGAGCTTCGCGCCGCTGGGCAGCGTCGACACCCTGGTCACCGACGGGGAGATCACCGACGCCTACCGCAGGGAGTTCGCCGAGCGTGGCGTCGAGGTCGTGATCGCATGATCGTCACCGTCACGCCCAATCCCAGCGTCGACCGCACGGTCGCACTGCCGACGCCGCTGACCCGCGGCGCGGTGCAGCGGGTCACGTCGGTCGTCAGTGAGCCGGGCGGAAAGGGCGTCAACGTCGCCCGCGCGCTGACCCTCGCGCGGGTGGAGGCGGTCGCCCTGCTGCCCGCCGCGGACGACGACCCGATCGTCACCGCACTGCGCGCGACGGGGGTGCCGTTCCGCTGCGTGCCGATCGCCGAACCCGTTCGCACCAACCTGGCCATCACCGAACCCGACGGCACCACGACGAAACTCAACGAGCGCGGCGCGACACTGGACGCCGCCGCCCGGGACGCGCTCACCCGCAGCCTCGTCGCGGCCGCCGAGAGCGCCGCCTGGGTGGTGCTGTCGGGCTCGCTGCCGCCCGGCCTGCCGGACGACTGGTACGCCGAGGTGGTCGCGCGGCTGGCGTCCCTGCCCTGCCGGGTCGCCGTCGACACCTCCGAACGCCCGCTCGCCGCGCTGGCCGCTGCGTTCGACGATGCGGCGCCCGATGTCATCAAACCCAACGCCGAGGAACTGGCCGGGCTCGTCGGCGAATCCGCCGAGGAGCTGGAAAGCGCTGCCGCCCACGGCGATCCGGGCCCGGTCGTGGCCGCCGCGCGCCGGCTCGTCGACCGCGGAGTCGGCGCCGTGCTCGCCACGCTGGGCGCCGCAGGCGCCGTCCTCGTCGACCAGACCGGCGCGTGGATGGCGACGCCGCCGCCCATCGTCCCGCGTAGCACCGTCGGGGCGGGCGACTCGTCGCTGGCCGGTTACGTCCGTGCGGCCGTGGGCGGTGCCGAGGCGCCCCACCGGCTGCGCATGGCCGTCGCCTACGGCAGCGCCGCCGCGGCCCTCCCCGGCTCCGCACTGCCCACACCCGCCCAGCTCGATCTCGACGGCGTCGCCGTCAGCGCCATCGCCCCGACCCCTGCCAGCTCCTGACACCCGACCGAAAGAGCCAGTGATGTCCAGTCCCACCGCATCGCCGATCATCACCACCGATCTCGTGCTGCTCGACGTCGACGCCGGCGCAGACAAGGAGGCCGTGATCGGCCGCCTCGTCAGCCGGCTGGCCGACGCCGGGCGCACCAGCGACACCGACGGCCTGGTCTCGGCCGCGCTGGCCCGCGAAGGACAGTCGGCGACCGGCCTGCCCGGCGGGCTCGCGATCCCGCACTGCCGCTCGCCGTACGTCGACACGCCCACCATTGGGTTCGCCCGGCTGGCGCCCGGCGTCGATTTCGGCGCCCCGGACGGACCGGCCGACCTGGTGTTCCTCATCGCCGCACCGGAGTCCGGCGGCGCCGACCACATGAAGCTGCTGTCGAGCCTCGCACGCGCCCTGGTGCGCAAGGACTTCGTCGCCTCGCTGCGGGCGGCCGGCACCCCCGACGAGGCCGTCTCACTGGTCGAGGGTGTGGTGAGTCCCCAGCCGGCCGCAGCACCGCCGTCCACCGCGAAACCGGAACCGGAACCCGAACCGGCCAGGCAGCGGACCCTCGTCGCGGTGACCGCCTGCCCGACCGGGATCGCGCACACCTACATGGCGGCCGACTCCCTGGCGGCCGCCGCGAAGAAGGCCGGGGTCGCGCTGCACGTGGAGACACAGGGGTCCTCGGGCAGCACGCCGCTGTCGGCGACGACGATCGCCGAGGCGGACGCCGTCCTCTTCGCCACCGATGTCGGGGTCAAGGACCGGCAGCGCTTCGCGGGCAAACCCGTCGTGGCCTCCGGGGTCAAACGGGCGATCAACGAACCGGACAAGATGGTCGCCGAAGCGCTGGCCGCCGCCGTCGATCCGAACGCCGCGCGCGTCGAGGGCGGAGCCGCGGGCGCACCGGCGGCGGCCGCCCCGTCGGGGGATGTCGGCTGGGGCACCCGCACCCGGCAGATCCTGCTGACCGGTGTGAGCTACATGATCCCGTTCGTCGCCGCGGGCGGTCTGCTGATCGCGCTGGGTTTCCTGTTCGCGGGCTACGACATCGCGAATACCCCTGACGGCCAGACGGATTCGCTCGGCAAGATCATTGCGACCACGAACTCGCTGACCGACCTGCCGTCGGGCGGGCTGATCCAGTACCTCGGCGCGGTGCTGTTCACGATCGGCAACCTCGCGTTCTTCTTCCTGGTGCCCGCACTGGCCGGCTACATCGCGTTCGCGATCGCCGACCGGCCGGGTATCGCACCCGGATTCGTCGCCGGCTACATCGCCACCACGGTGGGCGCGGGCTTCATCGGCGGCATCGTCGGCGGGCTGATCGCCGGCTTCGCCGCGCTGTGGATCAGCCGGATCGGCGTCCCGCAGTGGGCCCGCGGGCTGATGCCGGTGGTGATCATCCCGCTGTTCGCGTCGATGGTCGTCGGCCTGCTGATGTTCCTGCTGCTCGGCAGGCCGCTGGCCTGGCTGACCACCAGCCTCACTGACTGGCTCAACGGGCTGTCGGGCAGTTCGGTGATCGTGCTGGGCGTCATCCTCGGCCTGATGATGTGCTTCGACCTGGGCGGCCCGGTGAACAAGGCGGCCTACGCGTTCGCGACCACCGGGCTCAACGTGGCCGACCCGGCGTCGCTGCGGATCATGGCGGCGGTGATGGCCGCGGGGATGGTCCCGCCGCTGGCGATGGCGCTCGCCTCGACCGTGCGGCCGGGGTTGTTCACCGAACCGGAACGCGAGAACGGCCGCGCCGCATGGCTACTCGGTGCGTCGTTCATCTCCGAGGGGGCGATCCCCTTCGCCGCGGCCGACCCGCTGCGGGTCATCCCGTCGATGATGTTCGGCGGCGCGATCACCGGCGCGCTGGTGATGGCCTTCGACGTCACGTCCAAGGCGCCGCACGGCGGCATCTTCGTGTTCTTCGCGATCGGCAACCTGGTGTGGTTCCTGGTTGCGCTCGCGGTGGGCACGGCGGCAGGCGCAGGCGCCGTCGTCGCGGCCAAACAACTCGCCAAGCCCAAGGTCACCGCGGAGGGGACGCCCGCGCTGGCCGCCGCCTGACCCCTGCCTCGAGGCGCCCAAACGAACAAACGGGCGCCGAAGTACGAGTAACTCCAACCATTTCGTCGAACTCGGCAACCGCCCCTACAGAAGGAGATCTCCACCATGCCCGCACGCACCGTCACCGTCGGCTCGGCCATCGGGCTGCACGCCCGCCCCGCCGCGATCATCGCCGAAGCCGTCGTCACCGCGGGCGTCCCGGTCACCCTCGCGGTCCCCGGGGGTGAGCCCGTCGACGCCGGGTCCGCCCTGATGATCATGACGCTGGGCGCGGGCAACGGCGCCGAGGTCACCGTGGAGTCCGACGACGCGGCCGCCCTCGACACCGTCGCCGGGCTGGTCGAGCAGGACCTCGACGCCTGACTCCCCACCCGTAGTTCCGCCGACAAGAAACCGCAGCTACCCCCCTCGCCGTGCCTTTAAGATTGCTCCGTGCATTCGACCGGTCCGCGCGGCGTCAGGGGAGGAGCCGCCCGCGAGGCGGATCCGGGTTTGCTGTCTACACTGAGGCGCGAAGCCGTCGGCGGGTTGACACGGGGGGTGCTGAGCACGGTGCAGCGGGTGCGGGTGGTGGTCGTGGCCCTGTTGTTGGCGCTGGTCAGCGCGCCACCGGTGGGGGCGGTCGAACCACCGAGCATCGACCCCGCGGCGCTACCGCCCGATCAGACCGGACCCGATTCGCCGACGGAGCAGCGCCGGGTGTGTTCGGCCCCGACAGTGCTGCCGAACTCCAACTTTGCCGACAAGCCCTGGCCGAACGACTATCTCCAGCTGGCCGAGGCCCAGAAGTTCGCGACCGGCGCCGGGGTCACGGTCGCGGTGATCGACACCGGTGTGAACGGGTCACCGCGCGTGCCCGCAGAACCGGGCGGTGACTTCGTCGACCAGGCCGGCAACGGCATGTCGGACTGCGACTCGCACGGCACGCTGACGGCGTCGATCATCGCCGGAAGGGGATCGCCCACCGACGGGTTCGTCGGGGTCGCCCCGGACGCCCGTGTCCTGTCGCTGCGCCAGACCTCGGAGGCCTTCCAGCCGGTCGGCGCCCGCCAGGATCCCAACGACCCCAACACCACGCAGACCGCGGGGTCGCTGCGCAGCCTCGCCCGCGCCGTCGTGCACGCCGCGAACCTGGGCGCGCAGGTGATCAACATCAGCGAAGCCGCCTGCTACAAGATCACCCGCCCCATCGACGAGACCGGACTGGGCGCGGCGGTCAACTACGCCGTCAACGTCAAGAACGCCGTGGTGGTCGTCGCCGCGGGCAACACCGGGCAGGACTGCACGCAGAACCCACCGCCCGACCCGGCGGTCCCGACCGATCCGCGCGGCTGGCAACAGGTGCAGACCGTCGTCAGCCCGGCCTGGTACTCACCGCTGGTGCTGACCGTCGGCAGCATCAACGACAACGGTCAGCCCAGCAACTTCTCGATGTCCGGTCCCTGGGTGGGTGCGGCCGCCCCCGGCGCGAACATCACCGCGCTGGGTTACGACGGTCAGCCCGTCAACGCGCTGCAGGGTCAGGACGGGCCCATCCCGATCGGCGGCACGTCGTTCTCCGCCGCGTACGTCTCGGGGCTGGCGGCGCTGCTCAAACAGCGTTTCCCCGCACTGACCCCCGCACAGATCATGAACCGCATCACCGCCACCGCCCGCCACCCCGGCGGCGGCGTCGACAACTACGTCGGGGCGGGGGTGATCGACCCGGTGGCCGCGCTGACGTGGGAGGTGCCCGAGGGGCCCACCGACATCCCGTACCGCGTCAAACAACTGCCGCCCCCGGTGTACGTCCCGCCGCCCGACCGCGGACCGATCACCTGGGTCGTCGTGATCGGGGCGGGTCTGACCGTGATCCTCGGCATCGCCGCGCTGACCCGGCGGGCGTTGAGGCGCCGATGAGACCCTTCCTCACGCAGTTCGGGCTGCGCCTGACCACCGGCCACCTGATCTGGGCGGCGGTGCTGATCCCGGCCTGCATCGCGCTCTTCATCCCGCTGAACCTGCTGTGGGTCGGCATCGCGGTGTCCGTACTGATCGCGCTGATCGCGGTCGTGACGGTCCGCGGACGCCGGTTGACGGGCTGGGTGGCGGCGCTGTTCTCCTGGCGGCGCCGACACCGCAGCACGCCGCCCGCCCCGTCGGAACCCGCGGTGGGTGCGACGGTCATGCCCGGCGACCACGTCGCGGTGCGCTGGCAGGGTGACCACCTCATGTCGGCGATCGAACTGGTGCCGCGGCCGTTCACCCCGACCGTGGTGGTGAACGGGCAGTCCTTCACCGACGACGTGCTCGACACCGCACTGGTCGAGACGTTGATCGCCGCACACTGCCCGGAACTCGAAGCCGACGTCGTGGCCGCGGGGTACCGGGTCGGCAAGACCGCGCCGGCCAGCCTGGTGGCGCTGTACGAACAGGTCGTCGGACCGTATCCGGCCCCGGCGAGCCGCCGGACCTGGATCGTGCTGCGGGCCGACCCCGAGCTGACCCGCAAACCCGCGCAGCGCCGCGACTCCGGTGTGGCGGGGCTGGCGCGGTACCTGGTGGCCTCGACGACCCGGCTGGCGGATCAGTTGGCCGGCAACGGGATCGACGCCCGCCCCAGCCGCAGCTTCGACGATTTCGACCGGGCCACCGAGGTCAGCTTCGAACGGGAGACCTGGTCGGCGATCAAGGGCCGCAGCACCTTCACCGCGGCGTACAGCGCCCCCGGCGGACCGGACGTGTGGTGGTCGGCGCGCGCCGACCACACGATCACCCGGATGCGGATCCGCCCGGGCACCGCCCCGACCACCACGGTGCTGTTGACGACGTTGGCCAATCCGTCGACGCCCCGCGGGTTCTCCTGTCTGTTCGGCGGCCAACGCGCCGCGCTGCAGGGCATCAGCCCGGTGACCGACAAGCACTACGAGCTACCGATCGGGTCGGCGGGAATCCTCATCGGCGAGACCGCCGACCGGTATCCGGTGTACATGCCGTTCGACGACGTCGACGTCAGCATCAACCTCGGGGATGCGCGCCTGTTCACGCAGTTCGTGGTCCGGTCGGCGGCCGCGGGGGCGGTGGTGACGCTGGGTCCCCAGTTCGGCGAGTTCGCCGGCTTCGTCAACGGGCGGATCGGCCACGACGCCAAACTGTCGTGGCCGAACGCCACCACGTATCTGACCCCGCACCCCGGAGTCGGGCGGGTGATATTGCGACACAACTTCATCGACACCCCGAGGCACCGGCAGCTGCCCATCCGGTTGATCAACCCGCGCGAGGAAAGCCGCTACCAGATGGCCCTCGAGCAGTGATCGACCGCGTACCGGCCGCCGGGATGCCGCGGTGAACTGAGGAGGAAGACATGGCGGGCGACGAAGTCCGGGTCGAGCCGGCGGACCTGCGGGCGCGCGCGACCGCGCTGGACGAGGAGATCCTCGACGAGTCGCAGCGTCCCACGCCGCCGTGCGGACTCCCGTTCGTGACGGCGTCGGCGGCCGGCATCGCGGCGGGTTCGGACACGCTGCGCAGCCACCTGATCGCCGGGAACCGCGAAGCCGAACGGCTCGCCGCGGTGCTGTCCGAGGCGGCCGACGTCTACCAGCAGATCGACACCCGCGCGGCCCAGGCTCTCGAGTACCCCGACGGTCCCCGCTCGGTGGAACCCGTCGCGGTCAATCCCACCCTTCCGCCGTCGGTCCCGGCGATCGAGTTTCCCGCCACGGTGCCCGCCGTGCCGGGCGGCCAGACCGACGCGGGCTTCATGGATGTGAAGGCGGCCGCGCAGATCATCCACTCCGGGAATTCGGGCCCGATGCGGACGTACGGCGAGCAGGCCAAGAACTTCGCCGGCACACTGCGCGAGAGGGCCGCGTCCTTCAACCTCGAGGGCATCAACTGGGAGGGCACCTCCGCCGAGAAGGCGGGTGACGCGGTCCGTCAGCACAAGGAGTGGCTGGAGAAGCTGGCCGAGAGTTACCAGTTCCTCGGCGACGAAGCGATCGACATGGCCGATGCCCACGACACGTGGGCGGGGCAGCATCCGACGGTCGCCGAGGTCGAAGCGGTCGAGGCCCGGGTGGCCCAGGCCGGCCAGGCGGGCGACAAGAACGCGCTCGCGGCGGCCATGATGGACTACCTTGCGCTGCAACGGAAGTCCGAGGAGGTCCGGACGAGTTACAGCGCCGACGTCGCAGGCAAGAGCCTGCCCCAGGTGGTCGACCCGCCGCAGGGTGCGGCACCGGTGCCGCCGATCAGCAGCAACGGTGCCCCGCGCAAGGGCGGGAACCAGCCGCCCGGTGAGGGCACCCCGGGTGAACCGGGTGGCGGCCAATCCGGCGGCGGCCAACCCGGTGGCGGCCAACCCGGCGGACGACCGGGGGCTCAACAGGCGGCTGCGACGGGCGCCGGCTCGCCTGGCGGCCAGGGTTCACCGCCACCCGCGGGCGGCCCTTCCGGTGGCGGCTCGCCGTCAGGAGGCGGCGGGTCGCCCGCCGGTGGTGGCGGCGCCCCGGCCGGTGGTGGTGCGCCCCCTGGCGGTGGCCTCCCGGGTGGACTGCCCGGCGGTCTTCCCACCGGCGGGCCGGAAGGGCTGCCGCCACTCGAGGACCCGGCGCTGAAGCCCGCCGCTGCCAGCGGCGGGGGTGCCGGTGGCGGGGGGGGTGGCGGAGCAGGCGGCGGCGGAG
>NZ_LQIU01000017.1 GCF_001499995.1 Mycobacterium sp. IS-1496 | reverse complement strand
CCGGGGACCGCGCAGGTGGGGTGGCGGTGTTCCAGGGCGCGGCGCAGCCGGCGGCTGATCAGCCGGGTGGCGCGCCCGGACCCGATGGGTTGTCCGTCGCGTTCGAACCACACTTCGCAGGTGGCGTCACAGGTCAGATAGCGGCGATCGGCATCGGAGAGCAGCGGCCCCAGATGCAGGGCGGCGATGCGGTCTGTGAGGTCGAGGTGCACGACTACAGTGGTGCGATGCCCGTGGGGGCGGCGAGCGGCCTCGGCGTCCCACCCGGCCTCGACCAGGCTATTGAACGCATCGCCCAGGGTGGGAAACGGCGGCCGCCCCGCTGACGGGCCCGCGCCCGGGCTGTCGCCGGTGTCGGTGTCGTCGGTGTTGTCGTGGTCGTGTTTCCACTGCGCGACCAACCCGTCGTGGTGGGACTGCAGGGCCGCGTCGAACACCGCCGCCTCGGCATGCGGCATCGCGATGCGCCAGTACGTGTACTGCTCATCGGAGGTCTTGGTGACCGATGACCGCGGCTCGGGCACCGACACCGGCTCAGGCGGGATGTCAGTGTCGGCCCGAGGTTCAGGTCTGGGTTCGGGTTCGGGTCGGGGTTCGAGTTTGATCGCGGTGCGTAACTGATTGACCGTGGCGCTTCTAGCCAGCTCGGCGTAATGCGCATCAGACCCTGCCCCCGCCCCGTCGGCGATCACCCCAACCTGATCCAGCGACAACCGCCCCTCCCGCAAAGCCTGCACACAGCGGGGGAACTCCGCGATCTGGTGCGCGATCGCGGCGATGGTCTTACCGTTCCTCGACGACGACCCGGTCTTCCAGGCCATCAGGTGCGCTACCGACGTCGCACCCGTCATGCCGCACAGTTCGTCGTGGTCGATCTCGGCGGCGATCTCCACCAGGCGGGCGTCGATCGCGTTGCGCTGACCGGTCAGCTCCGCCAACTCCTCGAACAACACCTCGAGCCGGTCGATCGGGCGCACCACCACCGCACCGGACGACAGGCTCGAGGACATGACCCCATACAACCAGGGGGGTATGACAAGAAGGGGCCGCGATCAGGGGCCGGCCTTCACCGCCTGCGGCGGTTTCCACGTGCCGTTGAGCGCATCGGGCTTCGGCCAGTACAGCCGCATGATCATCTGGAACGGGCCCTTGGGTGCGGGCAGCCAGTTGGACTCCTTCTCGATGCCCGGTGAGGCGTTCTGGATGGAGAAGGTGTAGCCGCCGTCGGGATCGGGGACCAGGCTGGGCAGCATCGGCGAGTTGATCAGGTAGCGCTGCATCGGGTTCGCCACCAGCAGGCTGGCCGGCATCTCGTACATCGTCAGCGACCAGAACGCGTTCACCGGCGGCAGCTGGCCCGGCGCGAAGCGCACGGTGTAGTTGTTCGCCCCGGTCAGCGGCTCGCCGTCGGAGTCGTTGACCAGAGCCGGGTAGAGCGCCTCAGCGGCGGTGTTGCCGTAGATGCCCCACACCGCACCGGCCATCCGGTACAGGTAATTGCCCTTCAGATCCTCGGCGGTGCCGAAGAACTGGGCGGGTTCCACCTTGCCGGTTTCGACTTCGTTCTTCTTGAAGTCGTCGAATTCATCCCACGCGTCGGCCATCCCACCCTCGACCGCCGAGCGCATCTCCGGGGTGAGGGCATCGGCGTCGAAGTCGCCGTCGGGCCCGATGCCGATGCGCGCGAAGCGGTTCCGCATCTCCCGCTCGTTCGGCAGCACCGGCGCGGTGCGTAACGCGAAGTTCAAGATCTCGAAGAACTGCGGCGACGTCCGCTGCTGTTCGGGGGTCAGCGGCGGGACGAAGTCGATGGGCGGCGCCCCGGGGGGCGGTGGCGCGTTGAGGTACACCGACAGCGGCGCCACCTGGTAGCCGGCCTGAATCTTCTTGACGCTCTCGATGTCCGACGGGCCGAACAGCTGGGTGCGGTAGATCACGCCGGCCAGGTCGGTGTCGGAGCGGATGACCTCGTCGATGCCGTCAGGGGTGCCGCCCTGCCAGCCGGGACCGGCGAACAGGTACTTGCCGCCACCGTTGCCGGTGGTCCGGCTGCCGACGTAGGCAATGTTGTTGGTGTAGCCGTTGATGAACTGCAGCGAGTAGTAGCGGTCCTGCTCGATCGGCGGAACGGTCAGCACCAGCGGTTCGGCCCGCAGGTCGGCGCCGAGCATCGAGTACGGCGTATCGGAGTTGGGGGTCTGCACCGTCTTGTCCTCCGGGGTGTAAACCCGTGCGGTGCTGTGGATCTGATTCCAGCCGCCCTTGTACTCCGGATTGTCCTTGTCGACGTAGTAGGCGTACTGCACCCGGTAGTTGTCGACGATCGGGAAGCCGTAGATGTAGGCCTCCTTGGCGATCGCGCGGGCTTCGTCCGGGCTCACCGCCGCGGGCGGCGTCGTCGCCGGGGCGGGGGCCGCCTCGTCGCCGTTGCCGCCCTGCGCGCACCCGGCCAGCGATGCGATCGCCACCAGGGCGATCAACCGGCGGATCACTTCTTGAGCCCGTGGGTGCGGGCGCCGAGTGAGCGCTTGAGGGCGGTGACCTCGGCGTCCATCTGCGGCAACACCTGCGGGGCGGCCTTGAGCAGCGAAGCCTGACCGATGCGGGTGGTCAGCACCGGTTTGATCCAGCGCATGAGACCGACCCACCACGGACAGTAGATGCGTTCCTTGCGACGCTCGATGCCCTTGACGAACACCTCGCCGCACTTCTCGACGGAGGTGGTTCGGCTCAGCGGTCCCGGAAGCGAGTCCAGCATCGTGCGGAAACTCGGCAGGTCGGTCTTGGTGTCCTGCACCAGCGGGGTGTCGATCCACGACATATGTCCGCAGCCGACCGTCACGCCGTGGTGCGCGACCTCGAGGCGCAGCGCGTTGGCGAAGTGCTCCACACCGGCCTTCGACGCGTCGTAGGGCGCCATCCCCGGTGCGGCGGCGAACGCCGCCAGCGACGACACCACCAGCACGTAGCCCTTGCGGTCGATCACCGACGGCAGCGCGGCGCGCACGGTGTTGAACACGCCGACCACGTTGACGTCGAGCACCCGGCGGAAGGCGTCGGGATCCACCACCAGCACCGACCCGTAACTGGCGATGCCCGCGTTCGCGATGACGATGTCGATCCCGCCGAATCGGGTGACGGCCTGGTCGACGGTGGACTGCATGGTCTTGAGGTCGCACACATCGGCGACGACGGTGAGCACCCGGTCGTCTCCGAGATCGGCGGCCAGCGTCGACAGTGGACCCTCGTCGAGGTCGGTGAGGACCAGCTTGGCGCCCTTGGCGTGGAGCCTGCGGGCCAGCTCTTCGCCGACCCCTCGGGCCCCACCGGTGATCAACACGACCTTGCCGTGTACCGAAGTCATGCGTCGCAAGCTACTCCACGGCGAGCGCAACTCCCAGCAACGCGTCGATGGCCGCGGCGACGGTTTCGGGTGCCTCGGTGTCGCTGCCGCCGTCGTCGAGCGCCTCGGTACACCAGGCGTCCAGCGCAACGAGCGCTGTCGGGGTGTCCAGATCGTCGGCGAGGTAGGTGCGGACGCGGGCGAGCACATCGGTCGCGTCAGGTCCTGCGGGCAGCGCGGTGGCGCGCCGCCAGCGCTGCAGCCGGGCCTGCGCCTCGACCAGCACGTCGTCGCTCCAGAACCGGTCGGCCCGGTAGTGGCCGGCCAGCAGCCCGAGCCGGATCGCCGACGGGTCGACGCCGTCGGCCCGCAGCCGCGACACCAGCACCAGGTTGCCCCGGCTCTTGCTCATCTTGTGCCCGTCCCACCCGATCATGCCCGCGTGGACGTAGTGCCTGGCGAAGCGCCGCTCCCCCGTCACCGACTCGGCGTGGGCCGCGGAGAACTCGTGGTGCGGGAAGATCAGGTCGCTGCCGCCGCCCTGGATGTCCAGACCGGTCCCGATGCGGCTCAGCGCGATCGCCGCGCACTCCACGTGCCAGCCGGGCCGGCCCGGGCCGAACGGCGACGGCCAGCTCGGTTCGCCGGGCCGCTGTGCCCGCCACAGCAGCGCGTCGAGTGCGTCGGCCTTGCCCGGTCGCTCCGGGTCGCCGCCGCGCTCGGCGAACAGCCGCAGCATCGTGTCGTGGTCGTAGTTCGACTCGTAGCCGAACTGGACGGTCGCGTCGGCACGGAAGTACACGTCGGGGAACTCGGCGTCCTCGACCACGTAGGCCGCGCCGGAGGCCAGCATCTTCTCCACCAGCTCGATGACCTCGGCGATCGCGTCGGTCGCCGCCACGTAGTCCTGTGGCGGCAGAACGCGCAGCGCGGTCATGTCCTCGCGGAACAGCTGGGTCTCGCGCGCAGCGAGTTCGCGCCAGTCGATCCCGTCGCGGTCGGCGCGCTCGAACAGCGGATCGTCGACGTCGGTGATGTTCTGCACGTAGTGCACGCGGTGGCCGGCATCCAGCCACAGCCGGTGCACGAGGTCGAACGTCAGGTAGGTCGCGGCGTGCCCGAGGTGGGTGGCGTCGTACGGGGTGATCCCGCAGACGTACATGGTGGCGGTCTCCCCCGCCGAGACGGGACGGACCTGACGGTCGGCACTGTCGTAGAGCCGCAACTGCGGGCCCCGGCCCGGCACAGCCGGTACCTCCGGCGCGGACCACGATTGCATGACGTCGACTCTAGGTTGTTCGATCAGGGCAGCCTCCCGCTGGTGCAGTCTCGCGCAGTGCGACAACCGCGGCGCCGGTTTCATTCCCCCTCAGTACGCCGAGTGGATCGCGGCGAGCAGCACGTCGGCCAGTTCGCTGCGGCACATCAGCAGGTCGGGCAGGTAGGGATCGCGACGGTTGTAGACGAGCGGGGACCCGTCGATCCGCGAGGCGTGCAGGCCCGCGGCCTGCACCACCGCCGCCGGGGCCGCCGAATCCCACTCCCACTGACCGCCGGCGTGGATGTAGGCGTCGACGTCACCGCGGACGACGGCCATCGCCTTCGCGCCCGCGGAGCCGATCCGCACCATCTCGATGTCCAGGCGGTCGCGGATCCACCACAGCACCGCGGGCGGCCGGGTGGCGCTGGCGGTGATGCGGATGGGTCCGTCGCGGCGCGGGGCGGGCGGTGTCACGGTGTCGGTGCGGTAGACCTCGCCGCGGGCGGGCAGCGCGACGGCGGCGTCGGTGAGACCGCCGGTGGGCGTCCCGTCGCGCTGCCACAGCGCGATGTGCACCGCCCAGTCCGATCGCGGCGGCAGCGAGTACTCGCGGGTGCCGTCGACGGGGTCGACGATCCACACCCGGTCGGCGTCGACCCGGGCCGGGTCGTCGACCGCCTCCTCGCTGAGCACCGCATCGCCGGGCCGGTGCTCGCGCAGCCGGTCGAGGATCAGCACGTTGGCGCGTTTGTCCCCGGCGTCGCCGAGGTCGTAGGGGTGGTACCAGTCGTACTCCTCGCGCAGCGCGACGAGCATCTCACCGGCTTCTGCGGCCACCGCGGCGGCCAGTGCGGCATCGGTCTGCATCAAAAGGCCGGCCACGGGATCGGACGGCGACGGTCCGGGGTCGGCATCACCGGATTGTCCAGCAGCTCAACGATTCTCGCACGCAACGCGGAAACCTCTCGGGCGGTGATGTGGGGCCGCAGCCGGTCACGCAGTTCCCCGGAGCGCAGTTCGTCGCCGAGGCGCGCCACGGTTTCCAGGGTCTCGTCGTCGACGGGTTTGCCCGCCCAGCCCCACAGCACGGTGCGCAGCTTGTCCTCGGCGTGCAGGCTCACGCCGTGGTCGACGCCGTACACCCGGCCGTCCGCGCCGGAGAGGATGTGGCCGCCCTTGCGGTCGGCGTTGTTGATCAGCACGTCGAACACCGCCATCCGGCGCAGCCGGACGTCATCGGCGTGCACCAGCGTGACCTCGTCACCGGCGTAGTCGTAGGCCTGCAGGATCGGGAGGTAACCCGGCGGGAAGCGGCCCGCGGGCAGCAGGTCCACCAGGTCCGGGCCCGGGTTCTCGTCACCCTCGTCGCCGAGTTGGTCGACCCACCGCTGCACCATGCCCGTCCCGGCAGGCCCGTCGCGAATGACGGTGTGGGGCACGATGTCCCAGCCCGACGCCGCCGACACGAGGTAGGCCGCGAATTCCCGCCCGGCCAGCGTGCCGTCCGGGAAGTCCCACAGCGGCGCCTCGCCGGCGACCGGTTTGTAGACGCAGTGGGTCTGGGCCCCGTCGAGGTGCGCCTCGCACAGGAACGTGGCGTTGCTCGCCGAGCGGATCCGTCCGATGACGGTCAGGTCGCCCGTTCGCATCACCCATTCGTCTTCGGCGCGGTCGTGTCCGGGGCCCTCAGATGTCGGCGTCATCGTCGGTCTCGGTCAGCGCGCCGCGCCGATAGCCGTTGGTGCGCACGCAGATGTGGCCCTCCGGGTCGAGGGGTTCGTCGCACAGCGGGCAGGGCGGCCGGCCTGCCGAGATGACGCGGTTGGACCGGGTGGCGAACTGGCGGGCCGATTCGGGGGTGAGGAACACCCGCACCGCATCGGGGCCGTCCTCGGCGTCGTCGAGCACCACCGAGGCGTCGAATTCGGTGTCGGACACCGCGAGCAGTTCCACCACGATCGTCTGCGCCTCGGAGTCCCACCCCAGGCCCATGGTGCCCACCCGGAACTCGGCGTCGACGGGTGTCACCAGCGGGCTCAGATCGTCGACCTCGCCGGTGTCGGGCGGGATGGGGGTGCCGAAGCGCCGGTTGATCTCCTGAAGGAGCGCCGCGATGCGCTCGGCGAGGACGGCCACCTGCTGTTTCTCGAGGATGACCGACACCACGCGCTTGTCGTGCACGGCCTGCAGATAGAACGTCCGGTTGCCGGGCTGCCCGACCGTCCCGGCCACGAAGCGGTCGGGCGTGCGGAAGACGTGAATTGCTCGGGCCATGGCACCTTCCAAAATACCGGGTGGTGGGTCAGCCGGTGGAACCGCCGACGACCGCGTCCTCCGGAGGCAGCTCGTCCGACCCGTCCGGTCGGCCGTCGGCCGCGGGTGCGGGTTTGGCCGCGAGCCCGGCGGCGAGCTCCGCACCGGTGTGGTTGATGTGCACGACGAACGGGCGCAGCGTCGTGTAGCGGATCACGCTCATCGACGCCGGATCGGCGGTGATGCGCTGGAAGCTGTCCAGGTGGGTGCCCAGCGCGTCGGCGAGCACGGCCTTGATCACGTCGCCGTGGCTGCACGCCACCCACAGCGTGTCGCCGCCGTGCTCCTCGGCCAGCCGCCGGTCGTGCTCGCGGACGGCCGCCACGGCGCGGGCCTGTACCTGGGCGAGGCCTTCGCCGTCGGGGAACACCGCGGCGCTGGGCTGCTGCTGCACCACCGCCCACAGCGGCTCCTTGACGAGGTCGCCGATCTTGCGCCCGGTCCAGGCGCCGTAGTCGACCTCGGAGAGCCGGTCGTCGACGACCGGTTCGAGGCCCAGCGCGGCGGCCAGCGGTTCGACGGTGCGCCGGCACCGCAGCAGCGGCGAACGCACGATCGCGCGCACCGGCAGCTCACCGATCCGGCCGACCACGTCCCTGGCCTGTTCGGCACCGCGTTCGTCGAGGTCGACGCCCTCGCTGCGGCCGGCCAGCGTGTGCGCGGTGTTGGAGGTCGAGCGGCCGTGCCGCAGCAGGATCACGGTCATGTCGCGGCCACCACCCCGGTGGACAACAAGATCAGCACCACCACACCCAACACCACCCGGTAGCCGACGAACCAGTACATGCCGTGGCGCACGAGGAACCGCAGGAACCAGGCGACCGCGGCGAACCCGACGATGAACGCGATCACCGTGGCGACCAGCAGCTGCGGTCCGGTGGCGCTCATCCCCTCGCCGACCGGGGCGAAGGCGTCGGGCAGCGAGAACAGCCCCGAGGCGAACACCGCGGGGATGGCGAGCAGGAATCCGAACCGGGCGGCCAGCTCCCGGTCGAGGCCGAGGAAGAGCCCGGCGCTGATCGTCGCCCCCGACCGGGACACCCCGGGCAGCAGCGCCAGACACTGGGCGACGCCGACGATGACGCCGTCGCGCCAGGTCAGCTGTTCGACGTGGCGGACCTGCCTGCCGAAGTACTCGGCGGCGGCGATCACGGCGGAGAACACGATGAGCGCGATCGCGATGGCCCACAGGTTGCGCGCGGCGGTGCGGATCTCGTCCTTGAGCAGCAGTCCCACCACGGCGATCGGGATCGTGCCGATGATGACGTACCAGCCCAGCCGGTAGTCGGCGTTGCGGCGCTCCGGACTGCGCAGGCCGCCGAACCAGGCGCGCACGATGCGCGCGATGTCACGGGCGAAGTAGACCAGCACCGCCACCTCGGTGCCCAGCTGCGTGACCGCGGTGAAGGATGCGCCCGCATCGTCGTCGAAGAACACCCGCGACACGATCGCGAGGTGTCCCGAGGACGAGACCGGCAGGAATTCGGTGAGGCCTTGGACGACGGCGAGGACGATGACCTGCAACCACGACATGTCCGGTGCGTCGATCACGACGACGACCGTACCGTGGCGAAGGTGTCAGCGACCGGGTCGAGCCACCGGCTGGGCGGACGACACCGCGTCGCGCACGGCGGCGGCGAGGCTGCGTTCGTCGGTCAGATCGATGTCGTGAAGCGTGCGACTCGTCGCGGCGACCACGTCCTCCTCGGTGGGCACCGGGCCCCGCAGACGGGGGCGGTACACCTCGACGACCAACTGCTGGCGCTCGACGTGGAACGAGAAGCTGCGGCCGTCGCCGATCTGGCCGAAGCCGCTGGCGTGGACACCGGTGGAGATGTCCTCGAACTCGAATCCGCCGCTGCGCGCGTGCCTTTCTGTGACGAGCGTCATGATCGGACCATAGCCAGGATTATGTAAGACAGTCTAGAGAAAGCGCGAAATCGGTCTGTCCCATCGCGCCTAGACTGACGCACCGACCCTCGAATGCCGAGAATTTCCGTTCGCACAAACCGAGAGCTACCCCGTGCCGCTGCGCGTAAACCTCCGATCCCGGCCACTGACCACCGCCGTGGCGGCCCTGGCCGTCGCCGCCGCCGGGTGCTCGTCGAATCCGGTCGACGCGCCGCCCCCGACGATCACGCCCGCATCGGCAGCGTCCTCACCCCCGGTCACCGGCGCGCCGGACGGCACGGTTCGCCCACTGGCCGCCGATGCGGTGGCCGCGCTCTTCGATCCGGCCACCCGCTCGCTGGTGGTGCTCGGGCCGGGGCCCGAGGGTCAGTCGGCGCTGACGGTGCTGACCTCGTCGGCGCCGCCGCGCACCGTGCTCACCCCCTCGACGGCGACGGCGATGGCCGGAACCGGCGACGGCACGCTCTACCTGTCCGCCCGGGGCGGCTACCTTCGCGTCGACGTCGCCGCCGGCCGCGTCGACCGGGTCGACGTGGAGGGTGAGGCCGACACCGACTTCACCGCCGTCGCGCGGCGCGCCGATGGACGCCTGGTGCTCGGCACGTCCGACGGTGCGGTACTGACACTGGAGTCCGACACCACCGTCGGCGCCCGACTGGGGATCTTCGCCCGCGTGGACGCGCTTGTCGCACAGGGCAATACGACGGTCGTGCTGGACCGCGGGCAGACCTCGGTGACGACGGTCGACGCCGGCGGCACCAAGGCGGCCCAGGCGCTGCGCGCCGGTGAGGGCGCGACCACGATGGCCGCCGATCCGCAGGGCCGGGTGCTGGTCGCCGACACCCGCGGGGACGAACTGCTGGTGTTCGGCACGGACCCGCTGATCATGCGGCAGCGCTACCCGGTGCCGGACGCCCCCTATGGCCTGGCCGGCTCGAGCGGGCTGGCGTGGGTGTCGCAGACGGCGTCGAACACCGTGATTGGCTACGATCTGTCCACCGGGATCCCCGTCGAAAAGGTGCGTCACCGAACCGTGCAGCAACCGAACCTCCTCGCCTACGACGATGTGTCTGGCACGCTGTATGTGGTGTCAGGGACGGGAGCGGGTGTGCAGGTGATCACCGGCGCGGCGGAGCCGCGATGACGGCCGATGCGGCGGAGCCGCGATGACGGCCGCACGCGGCCGGATGCCCGCGGCCTGGGACGCGGTGGTGGCCGAGGCGTCCGACGAGTGGGAATGGGTCCCGCTGCGGCTGCCGCCCGACGTCACCAGGATCAGCGCGTCGATCCGGCTGTCCATCGAGGCCGAGTACCGCGGCTGGGAATTGACCCGGGTGCGGGCCTATACGGACGGAAGCCGTCGGGTGCTGCTGCGGCGCCGCAAGACCGCGAGCACGGTGGAGCAGCCGGGGCAGTGACCGGCTACCACGCGCTGCGGCGGGTGCTGTTCCTGGTCTCCCCCGAGCGCATCCACACCTGGGTGTTCGCACTGCTGCGCACCCTCACCACGCCGGGCCTGCTGCGGCGAGCGCTGCGGGGCCGGCTCGCACCCCGCGATCCCGTGCTGGCCAGCACCGTGTTCGGGGTGCGCTTCCCGGGGCCGCTCGGGCTGGCGGCCGGCTTCGACAAGGACGGCCGCGGCCTGCACACCTGGCCCGCATTGGGATTCGGGTATGCCGAAGTGGGCACGGTCACCGCCCAGCCGCAGTCCGGTAACCCCGAACCCCGGCTGTTCCGGCTGCCCGAGGACCGGGCGCTGCTCAATCGCATGGGATTCAACAACGACGGCGCGGCCCGGCTCGCACAACGCCTCACCCGCCACGTGCCCGACGCCCCCGTCGGCGTCAACATCGGCAAGACCAAGGCCACGCCCCCCGAGCGCGCCGTCGACGACTACGCCGAGAGCGCACGCCAACTCGGGCCGCTCGCCACATTCCTGGTGGTCAACGTCAGTTCGCCGAACACCCCGGGGCTGCGTGACCTGCAGGCGGTCGAGGCGTTGCGGCCCATCCTGTCCGCGGTGCGCGCCCAGACCTCGACGCCGGTGCTGGTGAAGATCGCCCCCGACCTGTCCGACGCCGACGTCGACGAGATCGCCGACCTGGCAGTCGAATTGGGTCTGGCCGGCATCGTGGCCACCAACACCACGGTGTCGCGCGCGGGATTGAAGACCCCGGGCGTCGAGGAGCTCGGACCGGGCGGGGTGTCCGGCGCACCGGTGGCCGCCCGCTCCCTCGAGGTGCTGCGCCGGCTGTACCGCCGGGCGGGCGACCGGTTGGTGCTCGTCAGCGTCGGCGGCATCGAGACCGCCGACGACGCCTGGGAGCGCATCACCTCGGGTGCCTCACTGCTGCAGGGCTATACCGGCTTCGTCTACGGAGGCGGGTTGTGGGCCAAGCACATCCACGACGGGCTGGCCGCCCGACTGCACGCGGAGGGCTTCGCGTCGCTGTCGGATGCGGTGGGTTCGGCGACGCGTTCGCGGTAGTTCAGCGCTTGCGCTTGCGCACCGTTTCGCCCGCCTCCACCGCACGGTCGCGCTTCTCGGCACGCCGCTCCTTGAGAGACCGTGCCGCAGGCTTTTTCAGGTTTCTGCCTGGTTTCTTGTCAGCCATTGACGCTCCTCGATCGAAGTGACAACCACTCGATCGCGACCATACGTCATTCACCGGATAAAGCCAGTCCGGTCCGCGAGCGGGCCCCCGCGGCAGCTCGCGTGCTAGTTCTGCTCGTGAGTGCCGTGGATGATCGCGCGGGCGATGGCGTGGCTGAACAGGTTGAAGCCGAGGTAGGCCGGGGTCGCGTCCTCGGGGATGTCGAGCTTCTCGACGTCGACCGCGTGCACCACGATGAAGTAGCGGTGCGGGCCGTGTCCCGGCGGCGGGGCGGCGCCGACATAGCGCTTCATCCCGGCGTCGTTGGCCAGGGTGACGGCGTCGCCCGGGAAGCCCTTGGCGCTGCCGTCGCCGACGCCGGCGGGCAGGTCGGTGACCGTGGCGGGCAGGTTGAACACCGCCCAGTGCCAGAAGCCGGATCCGGTCGGCGCGTCGGGATCGTAGACGGTGACGGCGAAGCTGCGCGTCTCCTCCGGGAAGCCGGACCACGACAGTTGCGGCGACACGTCGGAGCCGCCGGCGCCCATCAGGCCGCTCACCTGGTCGTTGGACAGTGGCTGCCCGTCGGTCACCGACTCGGACGTCAGCGTGAACGACGGCAGTTCTGGCAGGAACTCATAGGGGTTGTACGGAAAAGCCATGATGTCCTTTCGCGTGGATGGGAACCGCTCAGCAGTGCTCGAGAAAGTGTTGCAGAACCTGCGCCCCGAATTCGAGTGCGTCGACGGGTACCCGTTCGTCGATGCCGTGGAACAGGGCGGCGAAGTCGAGTTCCGGCGGCAGCCGCAGCGGGATGAACCCGAAACAGCGAATGCCCAACCGCTGGAACGATTTTGCGTCCGTACCGCCGGAGAGCATGTAGGGCACCGTGCGGGCGTCGGGGTCCAGCGCCAGCAGTGAGGCGTTCATCTGGTCGACGAGGTCACCGTCGAAGGTCGTCTCGTACGACGGCAGGTCGCGTTCCCACGAGCGAACCACGTCGGGTCCGATCAGCGCGTCGACCTCGCGTTCGAACGCCTCCTTGCGCCCCGGCAGCACCCGGCAGTCCACCATGGCCTCCGCGGTCTGCGGGATGACGTTGGCCTTGTAGCCCGCCTTGAGCATCGTCGGGTTGGCGGTGTCGCGCAGCGTCGCGCCGACGATGCGGGCGATGCCGCCCAGCTTGGCGATGGACCCCTCGAGATCCGGGGAGTCGACGTCGAACGAATACCCCGTCTCCTCGGCGACCGCGGTCAGGAACTGCTGCACGGTGTCGGAGAGCACCAGCGGGAACCGGTGGCGCCCGAGTTTGGCGACGGCTTCGGCGACCGCGGTGACCGCGTTGTCGTCGTGCACCATCGAACCGTGCCCGGCGCGGCCGCGCGCGGTGAGCCGCATCCACGACAGACCCTTCTCGGCCGTCTCGATGAGGTAGAGGCGGCGTTCCCCGCCGTCGCGGCGCGGCACCGTGAGTGAGAACCCGCCGACCTCACCGATCGCCTCGGTCACGCCCTCGAACAGGTCCGGCCGGTTGTCCACCAGCCAGTTGGCGCCGTAGGTGCCGCCGTGCTCCTCGTCGGAGACGAAGGCGAACACCAGATCGCGCGGCGGGACGATGCCTGCGCGTTTGAAGTGGCGGGCGACGGCGATCATCATCCCGCACATGTCCTTCATGTCGACCGCGCCGCGGCCCCAGACGTACCCGTCGGACACCGCGCCGGAGAAGGGGTGCACGCTCCAGTCGGCCGGTTCGGCGGGTACCACGTCGAGGTGGCCGTGAATCATCAGCGCGCCGCGCGACGGGTCCGCGCCGGGCAGGCGGGCGAAGACGTTGCCCCGATTCGGCGCGCCCGCGTCGAGGTACTCGCACTCGTAGCCGACCTCGGTGAGTTGGGCAGCCACCCACCGGGCACAGTCGCCCTCACCCTTGGTCGTGGCCGGGTCTCCGGTGTTGGAGGTGTCGAAGCGAATCAGCGAGCTGACGAGTTCGACCACCTCATCCGCGGGTCCTGTCACAACCACCATTCGTACCAGGGACACCGGGTTTGGGTTCGGGCTGCCTGATCCGATAGCCTTAGCTGCCCACGCGGGACGTGGGACGGGTCCGAGTGGCGGAATGGCAGACGCGCTAGCTTGAGGTGCTAGTGCCCTATTAACGGGCGTGGGGGTTCAAGTCCCCCCTCGGACACCGGCGAGAGCCGATGGGCCCCCAGCTTCTGACGAAGCCGGGGGCCCATCGCCTTTCTGCGCACAGAGGCCGCGACTTACCCGGAACCGCGACGCGTGGCCGGGCCCTGTAGTGGGAACACTCCGCCCATGCCCACTGCCCCGACGCGATTGGCCGACGCCCGATGAACGTCTCCCCGGCGCTCTGGGCGCTGACCATCGCCGTCATCGTCGCCCTCGTCCTGTTCGACTTCTTCTTCCACGTCCGCAAGGCGCACATCCCGACGTTGCGCGAGGCCGCGATCTGGTCGGCGTTCTACGTCGGTATCGCGATCGTGTTCGGCCTCGGAGTGACGGTCTTCGGTGGCACCGACCCCGGACTGGAGTACTTCGCCGGGTACGTCACCGAGAAGGCGTTGTCGGTGGACAACCTGTTCGTGTTCCTGGTGATCATCGGCAGCTTCGCGGTGCCGCGCGCCGACCAGCAGAAGGTGCTGCTGTTCGGCATCGTGTTCGCGCTCATCGCCCGCACCGGGCTGATCTTCGTCGGGGCGGCGCTGATCAACGCCTTCGCGTGGGTGTTCTACCTGTTCGGGCTGGCCCTGCTGCTCACCGCCGGCCAGCTGATCAAACCCTCCGACGACGACGACCGCGGCGCGAACAACATGGTGATCCGGCTGGCGCGGCGGTTCCTGCGCACCACCGACGACTACGACGGCGACAAACTGGTCACCGTCCAGAACGGCAAGCGCATGCTGACGCCGATGCTGCTGGTGATGGTCGCGATCGGCGGCACCGATCTGCTGTTCGCCCTCGACTCGATCCCGGCGATCTTCGGCCTCACCCAGGACGTGTACATCGTCTTCACCGCCACCGCGTTCAGCCTGCTGGGTCTTCGCCAGCTGTACTTCCTCATCGACGGACTCCTGGACCGCCTGATCTACCTGCACTACGGGCTGGCGGCGATCCTGGCCTTCATCGGCGTCAAGCTGTTCCTGCACGCGCTGCACGAGAACAACGTGCCGTTCGTCAACAGCGGTGAACCCGTCGACGTCGCCGAGGTCAGCACACCGGTGTCGCTCGGCGTGATCATCGCGCTGCTGGTGGGCACCACCGTCGCGTCGCTCATGTCCCCCAAGGGCCGGGTCAAGAACGCGATCGGCAATGCCCAGCGACACGCCAAGACCTATCTGGACAAGGCGTACTACGGAGAGGACGCCGCCGAACGCGAGAAGGCCTTCGCGAAGCTGTGTGCAGAGGAGCAGCAGATCAAGGAGATGCCGCCCAAGTACCGCGCCATGATCCGCCGCGAGGACGACCTCATGGACCTCCTGCGCCGCGCCCACGCCGAGCACGACCGCTACCTCGCCGAGGAGGCGTCGGCGTAGTGCCTCAGTACACGTCGCGCAGGTAGCGCTTCTGCGCTACCAGGGTCTTCTTGTATTCGCGCGCAGCCGATTCCGGCATGCGGCCGTACTTCCTGATGATCGCGGTCAGGGCCGCGTCGACGTCCTTGGCCATCCGGGCGGCGTCACCGCAGACGTAGAGGTGCGCGCCGCGCTCCAGCCAGCCCCACACTTGCGCACCGTGTTCGAGCATCCTGTGCTGGACGTACACCGGCTTCGGTTGATCGCGTGAGAACGCCAGGTCCAGCCGCAGGAAACCGTCGGTGACCATGTCCTCGAGATCGTCACGGTAGTAGAAGTTCTCGTCGCGGTGACGGTCGCCGAAGAACAGCCAGTTGTCCCCGGTGTGGCCGAGGGCGCGGCGCTCCTGCAGGAACGCCCGGAACGGGGCGATGCCGGTGCCAGGACCGACCATGATCATCGGGGCGTCACCGTCGCGGGGCGGCCGGAAGTGCGGGGAGCGTTGCAGGAACACCGGAACCGGTGTGGCGGCGCGGTCGGCCAGGAACGTGCTCGCCACTCCCCCGCGCGCACCGCCGTCGCTGCCGCGGTAGCGCACCACCGACACCGTCAACTGCACCTCACGCGGGCTGACGAGCGGACTGCTGCAGATGGAGTACTGCCGCGGGGTCAGCCGCACCAGCACCTCCTGCCACTGCTGCGGATCGGCGCGGACGTCGAACTCGCGCACCACGTCGAGGCCGTTGCGGTCGGCCAGCCAGGCGTCCAGATCCGCGCGCGCCGTCCGCAGTCTCTTGGCCGCCGCCCGGTCTCGGCACCGCTCGGCCACGAAGCGCATGAGATCCGGGGTGACGCGGCAGAAGTCGTAGCTGACCGCCAGCGCGTCACGCAGACTGTGTTCGGCGCCGTCGACGTCGACGCGCTGCGAGCCGTCGAGGCCGGTGGCGGCGAGCCAGGCCTCGACGGCCGCCGTGCTGTTGGTGGCGTACACCCCCAGTGAATCGCCCGCAGCGTAGGTGGCGTCGTATTCGGAGATGTCGAAGCCGAAGTGGCGCACCTCTTTTCGCGATCCCGAGGGGGTGAGCAGCGTGTTGCGGGACAGGGGCGCCAGCAGCGGCCGGGTCCGGGTGAACGGTTCGGCGACGGTCGTGGTCCGCCGTCTCGTGGTGATCCCGCCGCCAACGGAGTCGGTGCCGTCCGGGTTCAGCAGGTGAGTCATCCGCTGCGCCCAGTCCTCCATCCGCTCCTGGTCGTAGGCTTCGCAGTCGACCCGTTCGAGCATCCGCGTGGCGCCCAGGGAGGCCAGCCGCCCGTCCAGCGAACGGGCGTGCCCGCAGAAGTCGCTGTAGGACCGGTCGCCGATGCCCAGCACCGCGAAGCGGACGCGGTCCAGCTTCGGCGCGTCCGGACCCTGCAGCCGGTCGAAGAAGTCCGCGCCGTTGTCGGGCGGGCCGCCGTCGCCGAAGGTGCTGGTGATGACCACGATGTCGCGCGCCTCGGCCAACCTGGGCAGCGGCAGCTCGTCCATGGTGACCAGCTGGGACCCGGGCAGGCGCGCCGCCACGTCGGTGGCGAAGTCCTCGGCGGTGCCGGTCTGCGACGCCCACAGCACGAGCGGGCCGTCGGAGGCCGCGGGTTCCGGCGCCGGGTCCCGCTGCGCCTGCGTGGGTGCGGAGACGGTCTGCACCGGCCGCAGTGCCACCGCGCACACCTTGAACTCCGGTTGCAGCGAGTCGGGGTCGACGGCGTCGTTGGTCAACGCGTTGACGGTGAGGTACTCGCCGTGTTCATCGTTGAAATGAAAGGGCACGAAACAGTTTCCGGGCATCACCCGGCCGCTCACCACGGCGGGCAGCACCGCGCGTCCGCGTCGCGAGGTCAGTTCGACCGACTGTCCGTCGACGACGCCGAGCGCTTCGGCGTCGTGCGGGTGGACCTCCACCGACGGCCGGCCGTCGAGTTTGACCAGGGCGCGCACCCGGCCGGTCTTGGTCATGGTGTGCCACTGGTGCGGCAGGCGGCCGGTGTTGAGGACGAACGGGTAGTCGCCGTCGGGCAGTTCCGCCGCGTCGACGTGCGGGCGGGCGTAGAACACCGCCCGCCGTGACGGTGTCGGGAACGCCAGCCGGGGGCGGTGACCGCCCGCGTCGACGTGCAGGTCCTGGCTCACCCCGTCGTTGAGGTAGCGGATCGGGTGGCGGTCGGTGTCCCCACCGGGCGCGTCCGCCGGCGGGACCGGCCACTGCAGCGGCGTCTCGCGCAGCCGCGGGTAGTTCGCGCCCCGGAGGTCGAAACCCGTTCTGCTGTTGCCGAATCCGCGGATCTCGTCGAAGATCTGTTCGCTGTCGGAGTAGGCGAAGTGCTCGCCGAACCCCAATTCGGCGGCGATCTGGCAGATCAGCTGCCAGTCCGGCCGGGTGTGACCCGGCGGTGGGACCGCCTGCTGCAGCAGCGTCAGCGTGCGGTCCGAGTTCACCATGACCTGATCGGATTCCGCCCACAGCGTGGCGGGCAGCGCGATGTCGGCGTACCGGTTGGTGGCGGTGTCGCGGTACACGTCCTGGGTGATCACCAGGTCGGCGGCCTCCAGGCCGGCGATGGTGGTCCTGCGGTTGGGCATGGTCGCCACCGGGTTGGTGCAGATGATCCAGCAGGCCTTGATCTCGCCGGCGGCCAGCCGCTCGAACATGTCGACCGCGCCGGGCCCTGCGTCGGCGCGGATGGTGCCGGGCGGCAGCCCCCACCGCTGCTCGACGAACGCGCGGTCCTCGGCGGAGGCGATGGAGCGTTGCCCGGGCAGGCCCGGCCCCATGTAGCCCATCTCCCGGCCACCCATCGCGTTGGGCTGTCCGGTCAGCGACAGCGGCCCGCTGCCGGGCCGGCAGATGGCGCCGGTGGCCAGGTGCAGGTTGCAGATCGCGTTGGTGTTCCAGGTGCCGTGGGTGCTCTGGTTCATCCCCACCGCCCAGCACGTCATCCAGTCACCGGCGTCGGCGATCATCGCCGCGGCGCGGTGCAGGTCGGCTTCGTCGAGGCCGGTGATCGCCGCGACCCGCGACGGGGCGTAGTCGGCGAGGAATTCCGGCATGCCGGCCCAGCCCTCGGTGTGCTCGGCGATGAACTGCTCGTCGATGTCGCCGCGCTCGACCAGCAGGTGCAGCAGCCCGTTGAGCAGGGCCAGGTCGGTGCCCGGCCTGATCGGCAGGTACAGATCGGCCCGGTCTGCGGTGGCCGTGCGGCGCGGATCGACGACGATGAGCCTGGCGCCCGCCTTGAGCCGATCGACCATGCGCTGGTAGAGGATCGGATGACAGTCCGCCATGTTGGACCCGATGACGAAGAACAGGTCGGTGACGTCGAAGTCGATGTAGGACCCCGGCGGCCCGTCGGCGCCCAGCGACTGTTTGTAGCCGGTGGCCGCGCTGGCCATGCACAGCCGCGAATTGGACTCCAGGTACCGGGTGCGCAGGAACCCCTTCGCCAGTTTCGTGGCGAGATACTGCGCTTCCAGCGACATCTGTCCCGACACGTACAGCCCGACCGCATCGGGTCCGTGTTCGTCGACGATGGCGCGCAGCCGCCGGCCCGCTTCGGCGATCGCGTCGTCGACCGGGGCCGGCACCGGTTCCTCGTCGCGGCTGGGCCGCACGAGGGCCGACGTCAGCCGACCGTCGGCGGCGTTCATCATCTCGGCGTGTGTCGAGCCCTTGGTGCACAACCGGCCGGCGTTGGTCGGGTGCAAGCGGTCGCCGGACACCCGGGCGATGACGGGCCGCCCGCCCTCATCGCGGGTGTGCACCTCGATACCGCAACCCACCCCGCAGTATGAGCACGCAGTCCTGGTCACGGCCATGCGCCCATCGTCGGGCGGGCCTGTTCCGGTTCGTTTCCGCTGACGTTATGGACAGGAAAACTGGTCCTCACCGCGGGGGCCGGCACGCCGTGAGCCCATCGTGGGGATCGCCGACCCACGCCGGACTCGCCGACGAAACTGACACGAAACAACGGCGCCCTACCTTGTCGTAGGCATGAGCGACGGAAGCACACCCCGTTTTCTGCAGGGCGCCTTCGACTTCGAGGGCAACGGACTCGACAAGCCGATGCCGATCGACGCCGGACTGCGGTACGTCGTACCGGCCGGGGCGGTGGCCCAGCCCGTGTACTTCCGCGGTGGCAACTCGACCGGCGAAATGGTGACCGTCGTGCTGTTCCGGGACGGGACACCCATGCGGTACTTCCCGATCGCGGCCAAGGGCGCCACCCACGTGGCGTTGCGCGTGGTGGAGGACCTACTCGGGGACACGGTGCTCGAACTGTGCGTCGCCGCACCCGCCGGATGCGCCGGGACCCTGATCGTCGACCTGGGCCTGGTGGAGATCCGATGACGCGCAGACGACTCGTCGTCATCGGCAACGGGATGGCCGGGGTGCGCGCCATCGAGGAGATCCTGGCCCGCGGCGGCGGCGACGTGCTCGACATCACCGTGTTCGGTGACGAACCGTACGGCAACTACAACCGCATCCTGCTGTCGAACGTGCTGGCCGGCATCCAGGAGGTCGCGGACGACACGTCCGAGATCTACCTGAACGCCATGGACTGGTACACCGAGAACGGCATCGACCTGCGCGCCGGGGTGCGGGTGGTGCGCATCGACCGCTACGCCCGCCTGGTGCACGCCGACGACGGCACCGCGCTGCGCTACGACGAGCTGATCGTGGCCACCGGGAGCCGGTCCTTCTTCCCGCCGATGACCGGGCTGTGGGCGGACGACAAGACGCTGACCGACGGCGTGTTCGGCTTCCGCACGCTCGACGACTGCATGGGCATGATCCACGAGGCCGAACACCGGACGAAGGCGGTCGTGATCGGCGGCGGCCTGCTGGGGCTCGAGGCCGCACGGGGCCTGCAGAGCCGCGGCCTGACCGTCGAGGTGGTGCACGCCGGGCCGGTGCTGATGAACGCCCAGCTCGACGACACCGCGGGGGCGATCCTGCGCCGCTCGGTGGAACGCCTCGGCATCACGGTGCACGTGGAGAAGCGCACCACCGAGGTGCGCACCGGCCCAGACGGGAAACTGTGCGGCATCACCTTCTCCGACGGCACCGAGATCGACTGCGACATGCTGGTGGTCGCGGCCGGGATCCGACCCAACGTCGGCCTCGCGCAGCGCGCCGGGCTGACCGTCGAACGCGCCATCGTGGTCGACGACCACATGCGCTCCATCGACGACGACCACATCTACGTGGTCGGTGAGTGCGCGCAGCACCGAGGTCAGGTGTACGGGCTGGTCGCACCGCTGTGGGAGCAGGCGGGCGTGCTGGCCGCCCACCTCACGGGCACCGACCCGACGGCGGCCTATCACGGCTCCCGGACGGCGACGAAGCTGAAGGTCGCCGGCGTCGACGTCGCGGCGATGGGCATCAAGGCGCCCGAACTGCCCGACGACGAGTTCGTCCAGTACTCCGAACCCCGCCACGGGGTGTACAAGACGATCGTCATCCGGGACGGAAAGTTGGTCGGCGCAACGCTTCTCGGCGACGTCAGCAAGGTGTCGTTCCTGACCCAGGCCTTCGACACCGGGTTGCCGCTACCCGAGGAGCGGGTGTCGCTGATGTTCGACATCGGCACCCCCGACGTCGGAGTGGGAGTGGCCGAACTGGCCGACGACGCGCAGGTGTGCAACTGCAACGGCGTCTCCAAGGCCGCGCTCGTGGGCTGTGTGCGTGGCGGCGAGACGTCGGTGTCTGGGGTGATGGCCAGGACCAAGGCCGGCAAGGGGTGCGGATCGTGCAAGGAACTCGTCGGACAGATCGTCGAATGGGCCGCCGACGGCGCCGTCACCGAGGATCCGTCGGCGTCCTGGTACGTGCCCGGCGTCCCGTATGACAAGCCGACGTTGATGCGCCACATCCGCGAACTCCGGTTGCACTCGGTGTCGTCGGTGTTCGCCGCGCTGGCCCCGGACGGCAGGGAGGACGCCGGCTCGAAGATGGCCCTGGCGTCGCTGCTGGAGATGATGTGGGCCGACGAGTTCGTCGACGAACGCGACGCCCGGTTCATCAACGACCGTGTGCACGCCAACATCCAGCGCGACGGCACCTTCTCGGTGGTGCCGCAGATGAAGGGCGGCGTCACCAACCCGTGGCAGCTGCGCCGCATCGCCGACGTCGCGGACAAGTACTCGATCCCGATGATCAAGCTGACCGGCGGCCAGCGCATCGACCTGCTGGGGGTGCGCAAAGAGGATCTGCCTGCGGTGTGGGCGGATCTGGACATGCCGTCGGGCTACGCATACGGCAAGAGCTTCCGCACCGTGAAAACCTGTGTGGGCAGCGACTTCTGCCGGTACGGGGTCGGCGACTCGACGGCGCTGGGCATCGCGATCGAGGAGCGGTACAAGGGGCTGGCCGGCCCGGCGAAGATGAAGCTCGCCGTCACCGGATGCCCCCGCAACTGCGCCGAATCGCTGTGCAAGGACCTCGGGGTGGTCGCGATCGACGGCGGCCGGTGGGAGATCTACGTCGGCGGCGCGGCCGGTGCGCACATCCGCAAGGGCGACCTGCTGGCCACCGTCGACTCCCCCGACGAGGTGATGACGATGACCGGGCGATTCCTGCAGTACTACCGGGAGAACGCCAACTGGCTGGAGCGCACCTACGCGTTCGTCCCGCGCGTCGGCATCGAGAAGATCCGCGCCGCGATCGCCGAGGATGCCGAGGGCCTCGACGCCCGCATGCAGAGATCCGTCGACGCGTACCGCGATCCGTGGCACGACGGGCGGGAACCCGCCACCGAGGGCCAGTTCAGACCGTCGCTGCCGCTGCTGCCGCTCCCCCAGGTGCCGGTGCGGTGAGCGCCGTCGAGATCGGCCGCGTCGACGAGATCCCCCTCGGCGAGGGCCGCACGTTCACCGTCGACGGAGACCAGATCGCAGTGTTCCGGCTCCGCGACGGGTCGCTGCGGGCCGTGGACGCGGTGTGTCCGCACCGCGGCGGACCGCTGGCCGACGGGTTGGCCGACGAGCGGGTCGTGGTGTGCCCGCTGCACGGTCACACCTTCGACCTGTGCAGCGGCGCCGAGGCGGGCGGCGCGCACCTGTCGGTGCGCAGCCACCCCGTCGTCGCGGTCGACGGGGTGATCCGGATCAGTCGATCTTGAAAGCACCGTTTCGTTATCAGGAGTTGCGGTGCATCGTGATCAGGAATCGCCGCGAACCTCGCCCCATCAGGGCCGCACTTACCTCACCATTTACCTATGCGCCAATCGAGAGCCCTAGTTGTTGTCGCAGCCCTCAGCCTGGTCGTCACGGGCTGCACGCAGACGGTGAGCGCCGAGTCGGCCACCACGACCCGCTCGATGATCCCGCGTCCGCTCGTCGAGCGGGAGTTGCCCGGCCTGTTGCTCGCCCCCGAGGAGGTGTCCGCGCTCATGGGGACCACCGGAATGGCCGTCGTCGGTTCGGAGACCGCGATGGAGGACAACAGCGGGATCATGGAGCCGCGCGAGTGTCTGGCGGTCGACGCCGCCGCTGAGGCGAAGGTCTACGAGGGCAGCGACTACTGGGCCGAGCGGGGCTCGAGCCTCAACAACGGGGACGACTTCACCCACTTCCTCAAACAGACCGTGGTGCTGTTCCCGTACCGGGAGAAAGCTGCGGCGTTCTACGAGGCGTCGGCCCACCAGTGGCCGGCCTGCCGCCAGTACACCCACACGCAGAGCGGATACGTGTATGACGTCGGGCAGATCGTCAACGAGGACAACATCCTCAGCACCACCGCGATGATGCAGGAGGCCAAGGCACCGGGCTGGGGCTGCGGGCGGGCCTTGGCGCTGCGCAACAACATCATCGTCGACGTCAACACCTGCAGCGCCAACCCGGCCGACTCGGCGGTGCGGGTCGCCGCCACGATCGGCGAGAAAGTACTGGCCCAGTGGTAGCAGCCGGGAGCCGGATCAGCCCTCGTCCGGTTTGACGGCCAGCACCGGCTTCGGGCATTCCAGCAGGACCTGCTGAGATACGCTGCCCAGCAACAGCTTTCCCACCGGGCTTCGGTGACGCAGCCCGATCACCAGCAGTTCGGCGTCGTCGCGATCCATCGCGGTGAGCAGCGCGTCCGCGGCGTAGACGCCGACGGGTTGCTGCACCTCGAACGGCACGCCGCAGTCGGCGAGCTGCGCCTCGAGCCCGCTGACGTCCTTGGACTGGGCGAACGCGGCGTCGACGTAGGAGTCACCCGCGGTCGAGTTGACGACCAGCAGGCCGGTGCCGCGTCGGGCGGCTTCGGCGATCCCGTGTTCGACCGCCACCTCGCCGTACCGGTCTGCGGTGTATCCCACGACGATCACGTCGTCTCCTCACGCAAGCGCTCGTCGATCATGTCCGGGCCGCCTTCTCCTGCTGGTCCACATCGTCCTCCACGATGAGCAACGTGTCTTCACTACGGTGAAGGAGCTTGAGCACCAACGGCGCCATCAGCAGCAGCGCCATCAGCACGTAGACGACGATCGCGACCGGCTCGGTGAACAGGCTCGTCCAGTCGCCGCCACCGAGCTGAAGGCTCTGCCGCAGTTGGCGTTCGATCCGCGGTCCGAGGATGACCCCGATGATCAGCGGCAGCACCGGCAGCCCGAACCGGCGCATCATCAGCCCGAGCAGCCCGAACACCAGCAGCAGCGCCAGGTCGAGCGGCTGGATGTTGACGGCCAGCGCGCCGAGCGTCGCGAAGAACAGAATGCCGGCGTACAGGTACGGCCGCGGTGTGCGCAGCAGCTTGGCCCACAGCGGGGCCAGCGGCAGGTTGAGCAGCAACAGCAGCAGGTTGCCGATGAACAGGCTGGCGATCAGCGTCCAGATCAGCAACGGCTCTTTTTCGAACAGCGTTGGGCCGGGCTGGATTCCGTACGACACGAACGCGGTCAGGATCACCGCCGCGGTGGCGTTCGTGGGCAGGCCGAGCGACAGCATCGGCACCAGCGTGCCGGCCGCTGAGGCGTTGTTGGCGGCCTCGGGTCCGGCCACACCCTCGATCGCCCCCTTGCCGAACTCCTCGCGGTGCTTCGAGAGCCGCTTCTCGGTGATGTAGGACAGGAACGTCGGGAGTTCGGCGCCGCCCGCGGGCAGCGCGCCGAACGGGAAGCCGTAGGCGGTGCCGCGCAGCCAGGGCTTCCACGACCGGCGGAAGTCGTCGCGGCCCATCCACGGCCGGCCCACCGGGATCACCTCCGCGGGACGGCGCCGCAGGTGGGCCGCCACCCACAGCGCCTCGCCGACCGCGAAGACGGCGACGGCGATCACCACGATGTCGATGCCGTCGGACAACTGCGGCAGGCCGAAGGTGGCCCGCGGTTGTCCGGTGAGGAAGTCGATGCCGACCACCCCGATGGCCAGGCCCAGGAACAGCGAGATCGCGCCACGCAGCTTCGACGCGCCGAGGACCGCCGTCACCGCGACCAGCGCGAACACCATGATCGCCAGGTACGACGGCGCACCGAGGGTGACGGCGAAGCGCGAGATCGGCGGGGCGAACGCGGCGAGCAGAGCGGTGCCGATCGCGCCCGCGACGAACGATCCGATCGCGGCGGTGGCCAGCGCCTGCGCCGCCCGTCCGGCCTTGGCCATCCTGTTGCCCTCGATCGCGGTGATCACCGAGGACGATTCACCGGGGGTGTTCAGCAGGATCGAGGTGGTCGACCCGCCGTACATGCCGCCGTAGAAGATGCCCGCGAACATGATGAACGCCGCACTCGGGCTGACGTTGTAGGTGACCGGCAGCAGCAACGCGACCGTCATCGCGGGCCCGATGCCCGGCAGCACGCCGACCGCGGTGCCGAGCAGCACACCGATCACCGCGTAGAGCAGGTTCATGGGTGTCGCGGCCTCCGCGAAACCCTGCATCAGCCAATCCAGGTTGTTCATCTACAGGATCCCGTCCAAAATGCCTGCGGGCAGCGGAATTCCGAGCCCTGAGTAGAACGCGTAGAAACTCGCCAGGGACAGCGCCAGCCCGATCGCGATGTTGCGCACCCAGTGGCGGTTGCCCAGGACGGCGACCGCCCCGGCGAACAGCAGGGTGCCGGTGATGACCCAGCCGAGCGGTTGTACGAGCACGATGACGGCGACGAACAGCCCGACGAGCAGGCCGACGGTGCGCCAGTCGCTCGGCGCGTCCGGGTCGACGTCCTCACCGGCGTCGGCCTCACCCACCGAACCGCGCGGGATCGCGATCGCGAGGATCACCGCCAGCACGATGAGCACGACCCCGATGACGATCGGGAAGGCCTTGGGCCCCACCGGATCCACCTTGGCGAATCCGGCGGTCAGGCGCAGCGCGTCGACGATGAGGAAAGCGCCGACGGCGACCAGGACGACGCAGATCAGGTACTGCGCCCGGTCGACGCGCGCAGGCTTGTCGGTGGTGGTCATACCAGCCCCAGTTCGGTCAGGGTCGACGAGACCCGGTTGTCCTGTTCGACGAGAAACTGCTCGAACGCCGGTCCGGTGACGAAGGCGTCGGTCCACCCGTTCTTGGTCAGCGCCTCCTTCCACTGCTCGGTGCCGTGCAGTTCCTCGAGGGCGCGGATCATCGCCTGCTTCGCATCGTCGGAGATGCCGGGCGGGGCGAGCACTCCCCGCCAGTTCGCGAACGTGAGGTCGATGCCCGACTCGGTGAGCGTGGGCGCGTCGACACCTTCGACCCGGTCGTCGCTGGACACGGCGAGCACACGCAGCTGGCCGGCCTCGATCTGGTCGATCAGCTCGCCCGGACTCGACGTCCCCGCGGTGATCTTCTTGCCGAGCAGCGCGGTCAGCAGGTCGCCACCGCCGTCGTAGGTGACGAAGTTGACGGCCTTGGGGTCCACGCCGACCGTTTCGGCGAGCTCCATCGGGAACAGGTGGTCGGGGCCGCCCGGTGAGGATCCGCCGCCGATCGTCACGGCGGCCGGATCGGCCTTCCACGCCTCGACGAAGTCGCCGACAGTCTGGAACGGCGAGTCGGCGGGGACGAAGATCGCGCCCGGGTCCTCGATGAGCTTGGCCACCGCGGTGGCGTCCGAGGCCTTGATGTTGGACCCGTTGGTGTAGGTGGCGCCGACCACCCCGAGGCCCATCGTCATCATGAGGTCGTCGTTGCCGCGCTCGTTCATCAGCCGGGCCATCGCGACGGTGCCGCCTGCGCCGATCACGTTGAACACCTCGACACGACCGGTGATGTCGTTGTCCTCCATGATCTTCACCGCGGTGCGCGCGGTCAGGTCGTAGCCGCCGCCCGGGCTGTTGGGCACCATCATCCGCAGCCGGTGCAGGCCCCCGGATTCGCCGCCGCGGGTCACCCCGCACGACGTCAGCGCCATGGCGATCACCACAGCCAGCACGATGGCGGCCAGCGCACGCAGGTTTCGTCTCACGAAGGTCATACTGGACCCGGAAAGTGACGTGAGTCACTGATTCGAAAGCAAAGGACGTTTTGGTCGTTGAGTTCACGATGGTCCGGAACGGTGCGGGGGTTCGGCGGCCGCAGCCTGGCCGGACGGTTCCTGGTGTTCCAGCTGCTGGTGGTGGCGGTGGTGCTGCTGGCCGTCGCGGCCGTGTCGGTCGCGCAGTCCACCAAGGAGTTCCGCGAGGCGCGCAGCCAGCGAATGATCGCGGTCGCCGAGAACGTCGCCTCCACCCCGATCGTGCGGGACCGCCTGGCCGACCCGTTCGCCGCGCGGGTGCTGGCGCCCGAAGTGGATCAGGCGGTCGCCCTCTCGGGTGCCGGGCTGGCGGAGATCCTGCGTCCGGACGGCCGGGTGCTGGCGTCATCGGACCCGTCGCGGGTCGGCAACCGGGTGGATCTGAGCGTCACCCGCGCCGACGAGGGCCGGGCCTGGTACGGCGACGACGACGTCGACGGTGTGCACAGCCTGATAGGGCAGGTTCCGGTGCTGACCAACCGGGGCGAGGTGCTGGCGATCGCGTCGGTCAGCGAACCGTATCCGTCGGTGTGGCAACTGCTCAACGGCGCGGGCGAACGGCTCCTGCTCTACCTCGGACTGGCCGCCGCACTGGGCCTGGTGGCGTCGTGGCTGCTGTCGCGGCGGATCAAACGCCACACCCGCGGCCTGGAGGTGGCGGAGATCGCCGGCCTGGCGGATCACCGGGAAGCGTTGCTGCACAGCATCCGTGAGGGCGTGGTGGCCGTGAACACCGACGGCGTCATCACCCTGCTCAACGACAGCGCCCAGGAACTGCTCGGCCTGTCCGGGTCGGCGGTGGGCCGGCGCGCCGATGCGGTGGGGCTCGATCCGGCGGTCGTGGAATTCCTGCTCTCCGGCGAGGACGGTCGCGACGTGGTGATCGCCACCCGCACCCGCGTGCTCGCGCTCAACCGGCGCACGGCGTCCAGCGGCGGCGAGTGGATCGGTACGGTGACCACGATGCGGGACAGCACCGAACTGGCGGCCCTGCAGGCGCAGTTGTCGTCGCACAAGAGCGTCACCGACACCCTGCGCGCGCAGACACACGAGTTCGCCAACCAGTTGCACACCATCTCCGGGCTGGTGCAGCTCGGTGAGTACGACGCGGTGCGGGACCTGATCGGCGAGCTGACGCGGCGGCGCGCGGAGATCAGCGACGCGGTGACCCGTCGGATCGCCGATCCGGCGGTCGCTGCGCTGCTGATCGCAAAGACCACCCTGGCCGCCGAGAGCGGGGTGACGTTGTGGCTCGACCCGGATTCCCATCTGGGAGCGCTGGACCCGGCGCTGGCGACCGACGTGATCACGGTGCTGGGCAACCTGATCGACAACGCGGTCGACGTGTCGGTGGGGTCGGGGGCCGCGCGGGTCAGCGTGCTCATCGGCGACGCCGACGGGTTGTCGATCGCCGTCACCGACACCGGGCCCGGTGTGCCCGAACATCTCCGGGAGGAGATCTTCGCCCGCGGGGTGACGTCGAAGCCCGAGGCGCCTGGCGGCCGCGGGATCGGGCTGGCGCTGGTCCGGTTGGTCACCGCACAGCACGGCGGCGTCGTGACGGTCTCCGACCGCGACGACGGCGGCGCCGTGTTCACGGTGCGGTTGCCGCTGAGCCGGGTGGCCGCGCATGCGTGACGTGCTGGTGGTCGACGACGATTTCATGGTCGCCGACATCCACCGCCGGTTCGTCGAGCGGGTGGAGGGGTTCCGGGCGGTCGGGGTGGCGCGCACAGGTGGCGAAGCTCTCTCGGCGGCAAGGGAACTCGCGCCACACCTGATCCTGCTGGACGTCTATCTGCCGGATATGACGGGCCTCGAGGTGCTGCAGCGTCTGCGGTCGCACGGCGATGGCGTCGGAGTCATCATGATCACCGCCGCGCGGGAGCTCGACACCGTCCGCGCGGCACTCGACGGCGGCGCGGCGGACTACCTGATCAAACCGTTCGAGTTCACCCAGTTGCGCGCGAAGTTGGAGGCGTTCGCGGCCCGGGCCGACGCACTGGAATCCGCGCGCGGCGCCGACCAGTCGTTGATCGACTCCCTGTTCGGCCGGCACAGCAGCGGCGAGGTGCTGCCGAAGGGTCTCGGTATCGAGACCGGGCGACTCGTCCTCGACGCCGTGCAGCGGGCGGGTGAGGTCTCCGCGACGGAATGCGCTGAGCTGGTGGGAATCTCGCGGGTCAGCGCGCGCCGCTACCTCGAGCACTACCTGAGTACGGGTGCGCTGGAGCTGCGGTTGCAGTACGGGGCGGGCAGGCCCGAACGACGCTACCGGGTCAGCGGGGCGGTATGACGCCCGGCACTCCGAACGGACTGATGGACACCGCACACGGCCCCAGCAGATCGGGGCGGAAGAACTTGTTCGCGATGCACTGGCCGTCGACCCCGGGGTTCTGCGCCGACACGGTGCTGGCGATCAGGCCACGCACATACCGGTAGAAATCCGTGGTGGTCACGGCCGACAGCCGCGCCGCGAGGTCGTACATGTTCATCGAGGTACCGGGAACCGGTTGGCCGCCGCGTGCGGTGTTGGGTCCGTCCTTGTTCAACGCGGCGTGGCACTCGCCGAACCCCGGCGGCGGGCCTGCCGGCGGGCAGCCGTCGAGCGGAAACTGTGCCGAGTACAGAGCGTTGAAGTACCCGGTGTGCAGGTCGGCCGGGAATGCGCTCGGGTTACAGGTCGGGAACAGTGCGGGTGCCGGCCGTTCCGGTTGTCCCGCAGCGATGTTGGACTCCACCCAGTTGGAGTGGGCGTAGAAGTCCTGCTGCGCGTGTGCCAGACCGCCGAAGGCCGCGCGGGCGGCCGGTCCGTCGCGGAGCGCCGTGGCGCCCGGGCCGATCGGCTGCGACCCGCGCAGGATGACCGGGGAGAGGGTGTTCCACGCCTGCTGCGCGCGCGCACAGATGTCGGCCGGGTTCTTCGCGTTGTCGATGTGCCGCCACTCGTCGGTCGCGAACGCGTCGCTGCCCATCGCGCCGCCGCCGGGCGGCGGCCCGTTGAGGATCTGCAGCATGGCGATCTCGTTGACCTGATCGGGCGGCAGCGCGGTGCGGGTGACGCTGGCGTGGTTGTGGATGTAGAACGCCTGCGCGGTCGGCCCGGACCAGCACATCGCACCGATGAGGCCGGCCACCGCGATCACAGCCATGGGGACACGTCGCAGTTTCCGCGTGACGGTGAAGGAAACGGACATGAAGGGACTCCTCCCCTGGTGCCGATTTCGGCACAGCGATCTTACTCCGGTTCACGTCCCCGACAAGCGGCGTTGTACCCCACACGTAGCGGCAGCAAACCCCACTGGCGCAAAGTGTTTGCGCTTTCCACAAGCGCGGGTCACCACTCCCCACGCCAGCGGGCCCGGTATGACCGCCCGTCGGGGTCGTACATCATCCGGTACACCGGAACCGCCCACAGTTGGGTGACCCGGCCCAGCCGTTCGGTCCGGTGCGGCCGCAGCCGCCCCGGTGGCCGGGGCCCGACCCGGCCGCGCGCATACCACTCGTCGAGAGCCTCTGCCGCCTTGACGATCTCACCCACCGCATCAGCGGGGTCGATGAGCCCGTCGTCCTCGGCGCGGTCGAGGTGTTCGCGCATCAGCCGCAACCGCAGGTCGCGGGCGAAAAGCCGCGCCCCGTCCCCGGTGCCCGCCGGATCGCGCGGCGACCTCTCGTCACGCGTGTCGTCGAGCACCGCGCACGACAACTCGCTGTCGTGCGTCCACGACCGCCGGTTGAAGTTGTCGCTGCCCACGCAGGCCCACACGTCGTCGACCACGCAGACCTTGGCGTGCACGTAAACGGGTGTGCCCTCGTGGTTTTCGACGTCGAAGAGGTGCACCCGGTCCGGGCCGGCCGCCTGGCACGCCTCGATGGCCTGCCTGCGCCCCACCCGATTCGGTGGCAGCGCCAGCCTGCCGTCGACGTCCGGGTACCGCGGGATCACCGCGATCAGGTGGAGGTCCGGATTGTCCGCCAGCGCCTTGGCGAACAGATCCGCCACCTGCTTGGACCACAGGTACTGGTCCTCCAGGTAGATCAGCCGCCGCGCGCGCTGCACCGCCTTGGTGTATCCACGCGCCACACTGCGTTCCCCGTGCGGGGCGAAGTCGTAGGTGAAGTGCGCGTCCGGATACGTGCGCAGCACCTGCACGGCATGCGGGCCGCACGGCGCCGGATCCGGCGGCTGCTCGGGCAGCGGGTCGGCCCTCAGATCCGCACCCCGCAGGCGGTCCACCACCCAGGCGACCGGATTCAGTGTGTCCAGCGGCGCCGGATCGTTCCACCGCTCCCGGAACGTGGCGTCGAGCGCCCCGACCACCGGACCCTGCAACCGCAGCTGCGCGTCGTGCCACGGCGGACGGTCGCCGTACCGCTTCGACATCTGCACCGCCTGCGGATCGCCGCGGTGCGAGGCGTCGTCGCGGCGCGAATGGCACAGGTCGATGCCGCCGGCGAAGGCCACATCGCACTCGGGTGCCCCGGGATGACGGAGCACCACGAACTTCTGGTGGTGCGACCCGCCGATCCGGACCCGCTGATCCAGCAGCACCTCACCGCCGGCGCGCTCGATCGCCTCACCGAGGTGCTGGTTCTCCTGCTCGCTGTAGGCGAACTGATCCAGATGCGAGCGCCACACCAACCCCTTGACCACGACGCCGCGTTCGGCTGCGCGACAGAACAATTCGCGGATCGTCGGTCCGCCGTCGCGCATCTTCTCGTCGGGGTCCCCGCGCCAGTCGGTGAAGAAGAGGTGATCACCGGGCCCCAGCGCATCCACCGCGGTGGCCAGCGCGTCGAAGTACGTCGCGCCGTGGACCAGCGGTTCGACCCGGTTGCCTTCGCAGTACACCGGCAGGTCCGACGACGGATTGCCGCGTTCGTCAGCCGTCAGGAACCAGTCGGACAGGTCCGCCATACCCGCTAGTATCGGCCATGCCCGTCCCCCGCCGCATCGTCGGCGCGCTCGCAGTGCTGCTCGTGCTCGCGGCGTGCACGGGCACCGTCCCCACCCGCACCGCCCCGGACCCGCGCGCGGAGGCCGTCATGGACATCGTTCGCCAGACGATGGCCGACGCCCACCTGAGATCGGTCATCGTGAGGGTCACCGAGGACGGCGACGAGATCGTCACCCGGGCGGTCGGCGAATCGATGACCGGCGTGCCCGCCACCGCCGACATGCACTTCCGCAACGGCGCGGTGGCGATCTCCTACGTCGCCACGCTGCTGCTGCTGCTCGTCGAGGACGGCACCGTGAGCCTCGAGGACCGGCTCTCGCGCTGGCTGCCCGACGTGCCGCACTCCGACCGTGTGACGCTGGGGCAGCTGGCGCAGATGACGTCGGGCTATCACGACTACGTGCTGGGCAACGACGCGTTCGCCGACGCGGCGTACGCCGACCCGTTCCGGGCCTACACGACCGACGACCTGCTCGACTTCGCGGTGCACAAGCCGCTGCAGTACGAACCGGGAACCAACTGGAGCTACGCCCACACCAACTACGTCCTGCTCGGGCTGGCGCTGGAGAGGGCGACCGGCCGCCCCATGGCCGACCTGCTCGATGAGCGGGTCCTGCGGCCGCTCGGGCTGACGGGCACCCGAGCCTCGTTGACTGCGCAGATCCCCGAACCGGCGCTGCACGCCTTCTCCTCCGAACGTCGGCAGGTGCTCGGAATCCCCGCCGGCACAGCGTTTTACGAGGAGTCGACGTACTGGAATCCGTCGTGGACCATCACGCACGGCGCCGTCCAGACCTCCACCGTCGCCGATCTGGAGGCCACCGCCGCCGGTGTGGGATCCGGCACGCTGCTGTCGCCGGAGTCCTACCGCCGCATGGTGTCGACCGACCTGCGGGGCCGCACCCGGGCCCAACCCGGCTGCCCCACCTGCGCGCCGATGACCGACCGCTACACCTACGGGATGGGCATCGTGATCTCCGGGAACTGGCTGCTGCAGAACCCGATGCTGTCCGGCTACGGGGGCGTCGCGGCGTACCTGCCCGCCCGCAGACTGGCGATCGCCGTCGCCGTCACGTTCACCCCTGCGGCGTTCGACGCCGGCGGCGACTACACCAATGGCGCGCAGACGTTGTTCTCGCGGATCGCCGCCGAACTCGCACCGGACGACGCGCCACCGGGGCCGCGGCCATAATGGCCGGGTGACACCCCGAGTCCTGTTCCTGTACAACGATCCCGTCGCCACCGAGGCGCTGCTCGGCGACGCGTTCACCGACGCCGGCTTCGACGTCGACACCTTCACGGTGGTCCCCCCGGAGCGGGCCGCGGACCCTGCCCTCGACGTGGTGTTCCCCGATCCCACCGGCTACGACGTCATCGTGCCCCTGGGTGCGCGGTGGCCGGTGTACGACGATGCGCTGCACCGGACGTGGGTCGGAGCCGAGATGGCGCTGCTCCGTGAGGCCGCCGCGGCCGGGGTCGCGCTGCTCGGCGTGTGCTTCGGCGGACAGATCATCGCCCAGGCGTTCGGCGGCAGCGTCGGGCGCGCACCGACGCCGGAGATCGGGTGGTACGACATCACGACCGACCGTCCGGACCTCGTCCCGCCCGGGCCGTGGTTCCAGTGGCACTTCGACCGGTGGACGGTGCCCCCGGGGGCGGTGGAGATCGCGCGGACCGCCGCCTCTTCGCAGGCGTTCCTGCTCGACCGCAGCCTCGCGCTGCAGTTCCACCCCGAACTCGACCACGCCCTGCTGATCGAGTGGCTGGCCGACGACCGCGACGGCGAGGCCCTGGGCTTCGGCCTTGACCACGGCGAATTACTCGCTCGCACAAGGCAGTTCGAAGACGGCGCCGCCATTCGTCTTCACGGGCTGGTGCGCGCCTTTCTGTCCTATGTCTCGGCGGCGCCCTGCCCGAGCTGATGTGCGAGCGCATCGCGGAGGCGTGGATGACGGAACCGGTGACCCAGCGACTGCAAGGCCGTCGGCACCACCCGCTGGTCGGCTTCGGCGAGTTCGCGGGCGCCCTGGGCGCCCAGGATCAGCCGCGGGCCGACTGACGGGACGGGCAGCACGGCCGGTCGGTGCAGCACCGCCGCCAGCGTCTTCGTGTAGTCGGCGTTGCGCACCGGTTCGGGGGCGACGGCGTTGACCGGCCCGCTCGCGCGGTCGTCCCACAGCGCCCGGTAGTACACGTCGAGCAGGTCGTCGAGGCCGATCCACGACAGCCACTGCCGTCCGGTGCCGAGCCGCCCACCCAGGCCGGCGCCGAAGAGCGGACGGAACAGCCGCAGTGTCCCACCCGCCGCAGCCTGCACGATGCCGGTGCGCACGGTGACCACCCGCACCCCCGCGTCGGCCGCCGGTGCGGTCGCGGCCTCCCAGTCGGCGACGACGTCGGCCAGGAAACCGGTCCCCCGGGCACTGTCCTCGCCGAGCACGGCGTCGCCGCGGTCATAGCCGTAGAACCCGATCGCCGAGGCACTGACGAAGGTGCGCACACCCCCGCCGGCCGCCGACCCGGCGAGCCGGCGGGTGGGTTCGATGCGGCTGTCGCGGATCGCGGCCTTGTGCGATGCGGTGAACCGGCCCGCGATGGACGCGCCCGCCAGGTGCACCACGGCGTCCACCCCGCGCAGCAGATCCGGCGCCGGCCACCGCGGATTCCACTGCCGTTCGTCGGCGCCGGTCGCGGGCCGCCGCACCAGCCGGATCACCCGGTGCCCGCCGCTGGTCAGCATCGCGGTCAGCGCCGAGCCGACCAGGCCCGACGACCCCGTGACGGCGACGACCAGCGGCCCGCACCCGGCCCCGGCGGCCTCCCGGTGGGCGGCCAGGTCGTCGGCCAGCTGGCGGTGCCGGTAGACGAACGTCGAACGCAGCAGCGCTCCCGGCACCGTCGTGTTGACGCGGTCGCGGACCAGGGCGCGGCCCTGACCGGCGTCGGCGAAGTCGTGGGTGTGCCGCCACCAACCGATCACCCGCGGTGGCAGCGACCTCACGCCGCGCGACGACAGGGCGTCGACGAAGCGGTGCGGCGGGTCGTAGGCGGACGGGTCGTGCTGGGCGATCCAGCGCAGACTGGCGGGCAGGCCGAGCACCGCCTGACCGTCCGCCAGCGACGGCGTCTCGGCGACCACCGTCATCGGCTGCCAGGGCGGCACCAGCCGCGGCATGGCCCCCGGCCGGGTGTGCCAGGCGAACACCTCGTCGAGCGGGTGGTCGACGATGCTCTCGAACTCGATGCCCATGGATCTCCCTGTCGCCGGCGTGCAGTCGGTATTCGGCGCCGCCCGGAGGGTGGATTGCCCCGGTGCACGGCGGGTACGCCCTCTTGGCGATGAGCGGATGGGACAGGTTCGCCGGCAGGTCCGGCGGGCGCACCTTCCGGGACCGCCGCGATGCCGGCCGGGTCCTGGCCGAGAAGTTGTCGGCCTATCGCGACCGTGACGACGTGGTGGTGCTCGGTCTGGCGCGCGGCGGTGTTCCGGTCGGCTGGGAGGTGGCCCACGGCCTCGGTGCACCGCTGGACGTGTTCCTCGTGCGCAAACTCGGTGTGCCGCAATGGGAAGAGCTCGCAATGGGCGCGATCGCGTCCGGTGGCGGGGTCGTGATCAACGAGCAGCTCGTCACCCGCCTGAACATCACCGAGGAGGCGCTGCGGCGCGCGATCGAGCGCGAGACGTTGGAACTGCGTCGCCGGGAGACCGCCTACCGGCAGGGTCGCCCGCCGCCGGAACTCGCCGGCGCGACGGTGGTGCTCACCGACGACGGCATCGCCACCGGCGCCAGCATGCTGGCCGCGGTGCGGGCGGTTCGCGCATCGCAGCCCGCCCGGGTGGTGGTTGCCGTTCCGGTGGGTCCGGCCTCGGCGTGCCGGGAGATCGGCGGCGAAGCGGATGCGGTGATCTGCGCGACGATGCCCGCGGGCTTCGACGCCGTCGGCCAGGTGTACGCCGATTTCCACCAGGTCACCGACGACGAGGTGCGGGACCTGCTGGCGACGCCGACCCGTTAGCGGGTGGTGGGTTCTTCGGGATGCTCGGCGCCCACTTCGTCCTCGTGGCGCTCGTCGTACGGGACCGCGCGGGTGTCGGCGTCGGCGTCGGGACCCGGTTCGGCGTCGGCGTGGGCGCCGTCGGCATGGGTGTCATCGGCCTCGTAGGCCTCGGCTTCGTCGGGATAGTCGGCGTCGAACTCGTCGGCCGTCCCGGTCTCAGCGGTGCCGGTTGCGCCGGTTCTCGCGGCGGCCGGCTTGCGGGACCGCTCGCGGACGGCGTCGACGATCAACAACACGACACCGACCACACTGGCCGCGATGCACACCCACGCGATCACGGCGTTGCCGGTGACCACGGCGGTCACCAGCGCGGCGAGCCCGATGACGGCCAGGACGAGCGCGATGATCAGCATCGATCAGCGCCGCCGTGTCAGTTGTTGCCGCGGTTGAATTGGTTGAAGCCGCCGCCGTCGTTGTTGGCGCTGGAATCCACCGGCGCGGCCGAACCACGCTGACCCAACTCCTCGAGCTGCGATTCCAGGTACGTCTTCAGGCGCGTGCGGTATTCACGTTCGAAGGTCCGCAGCTGCTCCAGCCGGCCTTCGAGCACGGTCCGCTGCTGGTTGATGGTCCCCATGATCTCGGAGTGCTTGCGCTCGGCGTCGGCCTGCAGCGCATCCGCCTTCTCCTGGGCCTGCCGCAGCTGGGCCTCGGACCGGGTCTGTGCGTCGGCGAGCATGGCGTCCGCGCGCTGGCGGGCCTCGGTGACCGTGGTCTCCGCGGTCTGCCGGGCATCGCTGACCATCGCATCGGCCTGGGCACGCGCGTCGGAGAGCAGTTTGTCCGACTCGGCCTTGGCGGTGCTGGTCAGGCGGTCGGCGGTCTCCTGGGCCAGGCTCAGCACCTTGGCCGCGCGCAGTGCCGAGTCCTCGCTCTGCTGCTGGGTCGGTGCCGGCGCCGCGGGGGGCGCCTCGTACACCGGCTGGGGCGGCGGAGTCGGTTCGGGCTCCGGCTCGTAGATCGGGGCGGCCTGCTGCTGCGGCGAGGCGCCGCCGCCGGACCGGGCCGAGGATAGCTCCTGGTCCAACTCGGCCACCCGCTGGCGCAGGTCGGTGTTCTCCTCGATCAGCCGGGTCAGCTCATTCTCGACCAGGTCGAGGAAGGCGTCGACTTCGTCCTCGTTGTAGCCCCGCTTGCCGATGGGCGGCTTGCTGAACGCGACGTTGTGAACGTCGGCGGGTGTGAGCGGCATCGTCTGCCCCCTTGAGTCTGGACCGTCAACCGATCTCAAAGTGTAAAGCCTGCATGGATCGCAACTGGCGTCCATCCTGTCACACCAGACCCGGCGGTTGCAGCGGAGGTCAAATTTTAAGAGCGAATTTCAAATTTTCCCGGCCCGCGCCGCACCTCGGCAAACCCCGTGGACCACGCCGCTGGAGCGGCTCGTCGGCCAGGGTCAGGCCGCTGCCCCGAACGCCAATTGCATACCGATGAAGGCGACGAGCAGCAGCACCATGATCGACAGGTCGAAACGCACGGCGCCGATGGTGAGCTGGGGAATCAGGCGCCGCAGCAACTTCACCGGCGGATCGGTCAGCGTCATGATCACCTCGAGCACCACGACCGTCAGCCCCCGTGGGCGCCAGTCCCGGCTGAATGAGCGGATGAACTCGACGACGACCCGCGCGATGAGCAGGAGCCAGAAGACGAACAGCGCAAAACCAAGGATTTCGAAGAACAGCGCCAACGGAAGCTCGACCTCACTACGGGCAGATATGTGACATTCGATACAGGTGGGAAAACAACCTCGTCAGCCTACCTGCCGGGCCGGGGCGCCGCCGAAGTCACTGATACGCGTAGAAGCCCGCCTCGGCGATGCGTCGGCGTTCGTCGGCGGTGACGTCCACATCGGCCGGCGACAGCAGGAACACCTTGGTGGCGACCTTGTCGAACGAGCCGCGCAGCGCGAAGGCGAGACCGGCGGCGAAGTCGACGAGGCGCTTGGCGTCGGCGTTGTCCATGGACACCAGGTCCATGATCACCGGGGTGCCGTCCCGGAACTTCTCACCGATGGTGCGGGCTTCGCTGTAGTCCTTGGGGCGAAGGGTCGTGATCTTGGCCAGTGGGCTGCCTTCCTCGAAGAGCATCGCCATCCGGCGCGGGTCCATCGCCAGGGCACCCCGAGTCGAGCCGCGCAGCGCGCCCAGTCGCGGTGCCGGGCGCTCGAACTCGCGGGGACCGCGAAGCCGGGGGTCGAACCGGGGCTCGTCGTACCCGCCGCGGTAGATCGGCGGTTCGTCGTATTCGCGTGGGGCCGGCCGGTCGTCGTACTCGCGGCCGTACCCGTCTTCCTCGAAGCGGTCTTCGCGGGGCCGACGGGCGTAACCACGGGCCGCGCCGCGCTCGGCGCGCTCGTCGTCCTCGTAGTACTCGTCGTCGTAGTCATCCATGGGCGCCATACCGAAGTAGGCCTTGACCTTGTGCAGTGTGCTCATCGCGCGACCCTTCTGAAGACCGTCAAGCTGTGGTGTCTGTGATGAAGATGTGACTGGAGTGACTACTCAGGGTGACGTTAGAGGACGAGGTCCCATAAGCGCGGTTCCGACACGCACACATGTCGAGCCGTGTTCGACCGCCGTCTCGAGATCACCGGACATCCCGGCGGACAACTCGAGTCGCTGTTCGTACAGCCGCTGTACCCGGTGCCATTCGGCCTGCAGACGGCTGAAGGCCCCGGCGGCGTCGGCGCCCAGCGGCGGAATGCCCATCAACCCGACGAACTGCAGCGCTTGCGCGGAATCGACTGCGGCACAGAGCTCGTCGATGAGGTCCGGCCGGTTGACGTCGATGCCGCCCCGCTCGACGTCGCCGTCGAGACTGAGCTGGAGGTATACCCGCAGCGGCGCGACGCGCACACCGTCGGCCAGCGCGTCGGCGGCGCCCCGGTCGAGAGCGGCGATCAGCTTGGCGCTGTCCACCGAGTGCGCGGCGTACGCCCAGCGGGCGACCGCCCTGGCCTTGTTGCGCTGGATCCGGCCCACCATGTGCCAGCGCACCGGATCGTCCGCGAACTCGGCGGCCAGCTCTGCGGCCTTCGTCGACGCCTCCTGTTCGCGCGACTCGGCGAAGTCCCGGCATCCCAGACCGCGCAGGATCCGGATGTCGGAGGCCGGGAAGAACTTGGTGACCGGCAGCAGGGTGATGTCGCCGACGTCGCGGCCCGCAGCCTTCGCGGCGCGCGCGAGCCGCTCCCGCACCGCGGTCAGCGAGGCGGCCAACTCGGACTCCCGGTCGGTGACCACGCCGCTCACTCCATCCACACCAGGGAGGCCAGCCTGCCGGTGGGGGCGTTGCGGCGGTGGCTGAACAGGTTGCGGTCGGCGACGGTGCACCTCGGGTCGACGTCGATGGCCGTGACGCCCAGATCGGTCAGCTGACGGGCGATTCCGGCCCGCAGGTCCAGTCCGGCAGTGCCGCGGGCGGTGGTGGTCCGGCTGCCGGGCAGCACCGCTTCGACCTCGGCCGCCATCTCCTCGGGCACCTCGTAGTTCCGGCCGCTCACCGCCGGGCCGAGCAACACCGAGATGTCCTCGACCCGCGCACCGGCCTCGCGCATCGTCTCCACCGCGCGCACGACGACACCGTCGCGCGCACCGACCCGTCCGGCGTGGACGGCGCCGATCACGCCGGCGCGGGCATCGGCCAGCAGGACCGGGACGCAGTCGGCGGTCACGACGGCCAGCCCCAGGCGGCGGGTCGTGGTGACCAGACCGTCGGCGTCGTCGACCGGTCCGTCGGCCGGTCCGTCGACTCGCACGACGCGGTCGCTGTGCACCTGGTTCATCCACACCAGGCGGCCGTCGAGCCGGGTCGCCTTCGCGAGCCGCTCACGGTTGGCAGCGACGGCGGCCGGATCGTCGCCGACGTGGTCGCCCAGGTTGAAGGTGTCGTACGGCGGCGCCGAGACGCCACCGGCGCGGGTCGTGGTCACCCGCCGCACACGAACGGTCACGTTCCCAGTATCGAACCCGGATCAGTGCCGCATGAACGGTGGCACGTCGACGTCGTCGTCCGCGATCCCGCCGTCGTCACCGCCGATGCTGACGGTCGCGCCGTTGGTGTGCACCGGCACGCTCGCCGGATCGGCCGGTTCGAACAGCGGCGAGGCCACCTTGCCGGCCCGCCCCGGGGCGATCGGCTGAGTCGGTGCGGCGCTGGGGGTGCCCGGGCTCACCACCGGATTGCGGCTCGGGCCCGCCGAGTCGAATCCGGCGGCGATCACGGTGACGCGGACCTCGTCGCCGAGCGAATCGTCGATGACCGTGCCGAAGATGATGTTGGCCTCGGGATGCGCGGCGTCCTGCACCAGCGACGCCGCCTCGTTGATCTCGAAGAGGCCCAGATCGCTGCCGCCGGCCACCGACAGCAGCACACCCTGGGCACCCTCCATCGAGGCCTCCAGCAGCGGCGAGTTGATCGCGATCTCGGCGGCCTTGAGCGCCCGGCCGTCGCCGCGGGCCGACCCGATGCCCATCAACGCCGTGCCCGCACCGCTCATCACACCCTTGACGTCGGCGAAGTCGACGTTGATCAGACCGGGAGTGGTGATCAGGTCGGTGATGCCCTGGACACCGTTGAGCAGCACCTCGTCGGCGCTGCGGAACGCGTCCATCAGCGACACCGCGGCGTCGCCCATCTGCAGCAGCCGGTCGTTGGGGATGACGATCAGCGTGTCGCAGCTCTCGCGCAGCGCCTGGATGCCGTTCTCGGCCTGGTTACTGCGCCGCTTGCCCTCGAACGAGAACGGCCGGGTCACCACACCGACCGTCAGCGCGCCGAGCTTGCGCGCGATCGACGCCACGACCGGTGCGCCGCCGGTGCCGGTGCCGCCGCCCTCGCCGGCGGTGACGAACACCATGTCGGCGCCGCGCAGGAGTTCTTCGATGTCGTCCTTGGCGTCCTCGGCTGCCTTGCGGCCCACCTCGGGATCCGCCCCCGCCCCGAGGCCGCGGGTCGAGTCCCTGCCGACGTCGAGCTTGACGTCCGCGTCGCTCATCAACAACGCCTGGGCGTCGGTGTTGATCGCGATGAACTCGACACCCTTGAGGCCCTGTTCGATCATCCGGTTGACGGCGTTCACGCCACCGCCGCCGATGCCGACCACCTTGATGACGGCGAGGTAGTTGTGCGGCGGGGTCATCGCTCGACCTTCTTCGCGCAAGCGCTCATGAGCGGTCGCCTTTCTGCTGCCTGGTTGCCAGTACTCGTGCGAAGCCTTCCCGCAAACCCTCAACCTCAACCACAGGCTTAGAGTTATGTCAAGTAGATCCGCGCAACCAGAACGGTAGGGCGACGGTGCCGCTCAACCATGCAGGCGCGCCGACGAATGTCGACACGAATTTCTACTTGACCGTGGGCAAATCGGGGCTGGACACGTCATACGTGCGCCCCGGCTGCGTGAGCAGTGCGGCCAGCTTGAGCGCCTTCTCGTCGGTGCGGTCGGTGGTCCCCCACACCACCACCCGGCCGTCGACGAGCGTGAGCGTGATCGACGCGACCGACGGCGCGGCGATCCGCCCCACCTGACCCGCCACCTCGGGGGGCAGCGCCAGCATCACCTGCAACGCCGCCTCGGTGGCCGGATCGTTCGGCCCCGGCGTCTCCGTCTCCAGGTACGGCAGGTTCGGCGGCGGCGGTGCGGTCGCGAAGTCCACGCCGTCCCGGTCGAACAGGTGCGGACCGTCCGGATAGTCCTTGACCACCACCGGGACCCGCTCGACGACGGTGATCCGCAACGACGACGGATACTCGCGCTGCACCCGCGCACTGGCGACCCGGCGGATCGTCGCCACGCGTTCGGCGACGGCATCGGTGTCGACCTGCAGCAGCGGGGTGCCCGGCACCACCGCCGCGGCGCCGAGCACCTCCTCCTGGGGGATGGCCTCCACGCCGACGACGACGATGTCGCGCACCGACATGATCGGGGTGAAGTAGAGGAGGAGTCCGAGGCCGACCGCGACGACCGAGGCCAGCGCCGACCAGACCAGCACCTTCAGGCCGCGAACCGCCCCGCGCGCTATCGGGGTCGCCTCCCGGACCGGGCCGCTGGTCGCCCGCCGCTTGGCCTCGCGGCGGGCCTCCTCGAGGGCCATCGCGCGGTCCTTCACCTCGCGGCGCTGCTCGCGTTCCCGCCGGGCGCGGCGTCGAGGTCCCTCACGGTCCTCGTCGTCGGCCTGCGGCGCCGGAGAGTCCTCGGCCGCTGCCGCCGACGGTGGCGGGGTGGGTTCCTCCGGCGCCGCCTCGGGCTGATCCGGATCCGACCCGGACGGCGGCACCGTCATCGCGCGCCGGCCCCCGGTACGGTCCGGTTCGCCCTGGCCTGCAACGCGCCGATGATCTCCGGCCCCAGCATGGTCACGTCACCCGCGCCCATCGTGACCACCACGTCGCCGGTCCGCACCGCATCCGCCACCCGGTCGGCCACCGCGGAGAAGTCGGGCACATAGGTGACCGGCACGCTCACGTGCTCGACGATGCTGGCCCCGCTCACCCCGGCGATCGGCTGTTCGCGGGCGCCGTAGACGTCGAGCACGAACACCAGGTCGGCCGCGCTCAGCGCGGTGCCGAACTCACGGGCGAACGTCTCGGTGCGCGAGTACAGATGCGGCTGGAACACCACCACCGCGCGCCCCTCGCCGGCCTGGTCGGTGACCGCGCGCAACGCCGCCAACGTCGCCCCGACCTCGGTCGGATGGTGCGCGTAGTCGTCGAAGACCCGGACCCCGCTCGCCGTCCCGACCAGTTCGAACCGCCGCCGCACGCCCTCGAAGCCGGCCAGCCCGTCGAGCACGGTGTCGGGGTCCGCCCCGACCTGCAGCGCGGCCAGCAGTGCGCCCAGCGCGTTGAGCGCCATGTGGCGGCCGGGCACCGACAGCCGCATCGCCCGCGGTGCGCTCTCCCCCGCCAGCTGGATGTGGGCCACCGCGCCGGTGCCCTGCTGCTCCCAGCCGGCCAGCGCGCCTGCGAGGTCCCCGCCCCCGGCCGAACCGTAGCGCAACACCCGGACCCCAAGGGCCGCAGTGCGTTCCGCGAGCGCGGCAGAGCCGGGGTCATCCACGCACGCGATCAGCGCACCACCCGGGGTGAGCCGCTCGACGAACGCGTCGAAGACCGCGGTGTAGGCCTCGGCACTGCCGAAGAAGTCCAGGTGGTCGGCCTCGATGTTGGTGACCACGGCGACGTCGGGGGTGTACTCGAGCAGCGAGCCGTCACTCTCGTCGGCCTCGGCCACGAAGCACTCACCGCTGCCGTGGTGGGCGTTGGTGCCCGCCTCGCCGAGGTCGCCGCCGACGGCGAAGGACGGGTCGAAACCGCAGTGCTGCAGGGCGACGATGAGCATCGAGGTGGTCGTGGTCTTGCCGTGGGTGCCGGTCACCATCAGCGTGGTGTGGCCGGCCATCAGCTTGGCCAGCACGACCGGCCGCAGGACGACCGGGACCGCCCGCCTGCGCGCCTCGACCAACTCCGGGTTGGTCTTGGGGATCGCCGCGTGCGTGGTGACGACGGCGGTCGGCCCGCCCGGCAGCAGGTCGAGCGAGGAGGCGTCGTGCCCGATCCGGATGGCCGCGCCCCGCGCCCGAAGCGCCACCACCGCGCGGGATTCCTTGGCATCCGAGCCGGAGACCAGCGCGCCGCGGTCGAGCAGGATGCGGGCGATCCCCGACATGCCCGCACCGCCGATGCCCACCATGTGGACCCGGCGCAGCTCCTCGGGTAGCGGCGGCGTGCTCACCGGGCCTTCTTCCGCGCGCCCGCCGCCTCGCGCGCCACGTCGAGCGCGACGTGGGCGACGTGCCGGGCGGCGTCCCGGTGGCCGGAGAGCGCGGCGCCCGCGGTCATGGTCTGCAGCCGGCCGGTGTCGGTGAGCAGCGGGACCACCGTGTCGGCCACGAACCGCGGTGACAGGTCGGCGTCGTCGACGACCAGGCCGCCGCCGGCGTCCACCACCGGTTGCGCGTTGAGCCGCTGTTCGCCGTTGCCGATCGGCAGCGGCACGTAGACCGCGGGCAGCCCGACGGCCGTCACCTCGGCCACCGTCATCGCGCCCGCCCGGCAGACCGCCAGGTCGGCGGCCGAGTAGGCGAGGTCCATCCGGCTCAGGTAGGGCACCGCGACGTACGGCGGATCACCCGGCGCCGGCTCCGGCAGTTCGAGGGTGTTCTTCGCCCCGTAGGCGTGCAGCACCGAGATTCCCGCCGCCGCAATCTCTTTCGCGGCGCCGGCGACGGCGTTGTTGAGCGAGCGGGCGCCCTGCGAGCCGCCGAACACCAGCAGGACGCGGGCGTCGTCGGCGAATCCGAAGTGGGCGCGGGCCTCGGCGCGCAGCGCACCGCGGTCGAGTTCGGTGATGCTGGCCCGCACCGGTGTGCCGACCACCTCCACGCGGCCCAGACCCGGGTCGGCCACGGCGGAGAGCACCCGGCGCGCGAAGCGGGCGCCGACCTTGTTGGCCAGGCCGGCGCTGGCATTGGCCTCGTGCACGACGATGGGGACGTGGGCGCGCCGGGCCGCCAGGTAGGCGGGCAGCGCCACGTAGCCGCCGAACCCGATGACGACGTCGGCGTGCACGGTGTCGAGGACGGCGCGGGTCTCCCGCATCGCGCGGCGCACCTTCAGCGGTAACCGCGCCAGGTCGGCGGACGGCTTGCGGGGCAGCGGGACGGGCGTGATCAGTTCGAGGTCGTAGCCGCGCTCGGGAACCAGCCGCGTCTCGAGCCCCCGTTCGGTGCCGAGCGCGGTGATCCGCACTCCCGGCTCCAGCGTGGCCAGGGCGTCGGCGACGGCCATCGCCGGTTCGACGTGCCCCGCGGTTCCGCCGCCGGCGAGGACGACCGAGATGGTGCCGTTCACCCGTAACGCTGACCTTCCCTGGGCCGACCTCGTCGACCCTGTTGGCGCTGACCGGTCCGGCTCGCCGCCGACCGCTGACCGCCTACATGATGCCTTGAGCCCCGCTCGCGGCGTTCAGCCGCCGGGGGTTTGCGCCGCGGCGCGCGGGCCGGTTTCGCCGAACGCGGGGCCGCCGGCTTCCCCGGACGCGAGCGCAGCCGGTCGCGGACCGCCTCGAGCGGGGTGGGTACGTAGGGCTCGGGCGGCGGCAGCCGCAGCAAGCGGTTGACCCGATCGTCGCGGCCGGCCCGCAGCGCGGCCACCGCCTCGGGTTCGTGCCGCGCGGCGTTGGTGATGAGGCCCAGCATCAGCAGGGTCGTCGCCGTCGACGTTCCGCCCGCCGAGATGAGCGGCAGCTGCAGGCCGGTGACGGGCAGCAGGCCCACCACGTAGCCGACGTTGATGAACACCTGCCCGAGCACCCATGTGGTCGCCGTGGCGGTGAGCAGCCGCAGGAACGGATCGGCCGAGCGGCGCGCGATGCGCATGCCGGTGTAGGCGAACAACCCGAACAGCGCGAGCAGGCCGGCCGCGCCGACGAAGCCGAGTTCCTCGCCGATGATCGCGAAGATGAAGTCGTTGTGCGCGTTGGGCAGATAGTTCCACTTCGCGGTGCCCTGCCCGAGACCGTCGCCGAACACCCCGCCGTTGGCCAGCGCGAACTTCGCCTGCCGCGCCTGATAACCCGAGCCCTGCGCGTCTGCGCTCGGATCGAGCCACGACTGCACGCGCGCGGAGCGGTACCCCTCGGCCATGGCCAGGACGGCCGCCGAGACCATCACCGCCAGCAGCGAGCTGAGAAACACCCGCAGCGGAAGACCGGCGTACCAGAGCAGCGCCAGCAGGATGATGCCCAACGACACCGTCTGACCGAGGTCGGGCTGCGCGACGATCAGCGCGAGCGCGATGACGGCGGCGGGCACCAGAGGGATGAGCATCTCGCGCAGGGTGGCGCGTTCGAGGCGGCGCGCGGCCAGCAGGTGCGCCCCCCAGATCGCGAACGCGATCTTGGCCAGCTCCGAGGGCTGCATGGAGAAACCGGCGACGACGAACCAGCCGCGCGAGCCGTTGGCGATCTTGCCGATACCCGGGATGAGCACCAGGATCAGCAGCACGATCGTGAACGCGAAGCCGGGGAAGGCCAACCGACGCAGCGTCTTCACCGGCATGCGCAGCGCCAGGTAGAACGCGAGCAGCCCGACGGCCGTCCACAGCACCTGTTTGGCGAACACCGACCAGGGCGAACCGTCGGAGTCGTAGGAATACACCCCCGACGCCGACAGCACCATGGTCAGCCCCAGCGTGATCAGCAGGGCGGTGACCGCGATGATCAGGTGGAACGACGTCATCGGGCGGCCCAGCCAGGCCGCGAAGCGGGTGCGGGACACCACCGGGGCCGTGGCGGCGCTCGTCGCGGGCGCGCCGGCGGCGACGGATTCGCCCTCGGCGGTCTCGGTGCCTGCCGCCCTGCCGCGCAACCGGGCCAGGATCGTCGCCACGGCGCTTATCCGAGGTCGGCGCGCACCGCGGCGGCGAAGGCGTCGCCGCGCTGGGTGTAGCCGCTGAACTGGTCGAATGAGGCGCCCGCGGGCGCCAGCAGCACAGCGTCTCCCGGGCGGGCGAGGTGGCGGGCGGCATCGACCGCCGCCCGCATCACCGCATCGGGTAGCGACCGGCCCGCCGTGTCGATCACACGAGTCACAACATTCACAGCTGACTCAGTAGTCCCATGCACCCCAGAATCCTCCCCCGTCACCAGCTCGACGACGGGGACATCGGGCGCGTGTCGCGATAACGCCTCCGCGACCACGGCGCGGTCGCGGCCGATCAGCACCGCCCCGGCCAGCCGGTCGGCGACCTCGGCGACGAGCGCGTCGACCGACACACCTTTGAGCAGTCCGCCCGCGATCCACACCACCCGCGGATACGCCGCGATCGACGCGCGGGCGGCGTGGGGGTTGGTGGCCTTGGAGTCGTCGACCCAGGTCACGCCGTCGGCGACCGCGACGACCTCGGCGCGGTGCCGACCGACCTCGAACGACGTCAACGCCGCGGCGACCGCCTCGGCGGGCACGTCCACCGCACGCGCGAGAGCGGCGGCGGCCAGCGCGTTGAGCACCCCGACGGGGCCGGCGACCGGGATGTCGTCGGCGCGCACGAGCCGCAGGCCGGAGGCGAACGCGTTGTCGACGAGCCAGCCGTCGTGCACGCCCAGTTCGCCGGCCACCGGCGGACCCAGCCGGAACCCCACCCGCACCGGCGCGGCCGCGGTCGTGATCAGGTCGGACGCCACCGGGTCGTCGAGGCCCACCACGGCCACCCGGCCGTCGAGCACCCGGGCCTTGTCGCGCGCGTAGGCCGTCATCGACCCGTGCCAGTCGAGATGGTCCTCGGCCACGTTGAGCACGACTCCGGCGTCCGGCCGCAGCGACGGCGCCCAGTGCAGCTGGAAACTCGACAGTTCGACGGCCAGGATCTCGGGTTCGTCATTCGCTCCTCGCGTGCGCGGTTCTTCGCCGAGCACGTCGAGCACCGGGTTGCCGATGTTGCCGCACAGCGCCGCGCGGCGGCCCGCCGCCCGCAGGATGGCGTAGAGCATCGACGTCGTCGTCGTCTTGCCGTTGGTGCCGGTGACCACGAGCCAGCGCCGCGGCGGCCCGAACCAGCCGGCGCGGTCCAGCCGCCACGCGAGTTCGACGTCGCCCCAGATCGGCACCCCGGCGGCCGCGGCCGCGGCCAGCACCGGTGCGGTCGGGGGGAAGCCCGGGCTGGTGACCACCAGGGCGTAGTCGGCGATGGCCGCCACCGCCTCGTCGGTCGTGACCACGGTGGCCGGGGTGACCAGGCGCTGCAGGGCCAGCGGGTCGTCGTCGCAGATGGTCAACCGCACACCGGTGGGCTCGAGCACGGCGCTGACCGACCGGCCGGTCAGCCCGGCGCCGGTGATGAGGACCCGGGCGCCCGGGGTGAGGGGTTCGACGACGGCGCGGGCCATCTCAGGCCCCGACGGCGGTGAGCCACTCGCCGTAGAACAGCGCCACGCCGAGCCCGCACGCGATCGCGGTGAGCAGCCAGAACCGGATGATCACCGTGGTCTCCGCCCAGCCCACGAGTTCGAAGTGGTGGTGGAACGGGGCCATCCGGAACACCCGGCGGCCCGTGGTGCGGAACGCCAGGATCTGCACGACGACCGAGGTGACCTCGGCGACGAACAGCGCGCCCAGCACGACGGCGAGGATCTCGGTGCGACTGGTCACCGACAGCCCGGCGATGATGCCGCCGAGCGCCAGCGATCCGGTGTCGCCCATGAAGATCTTGGCCGGGGCGGCGTTCCACCACAGGAATCCGATGCACGCGCCCGCAGCGGCCGCGGCGACCAGCGCCAGATCCAGCGGGTCCCGCACGTTGTAGCAGCCCAGCCCGGGGCTGGTCGCGCAGGCGTTGCGGTACTGCCAGAACGTGATCAACACATACGCCGCGCACACCATCGCCATCGCACCCGCGGCCAGGCCGTCGAGCCCGTCGGTGAAGTTCACCGCGTTGGACCAGGCGCTGACCAGGACGACGCAGAACAGCACGAAGATCAGCGGCGCCAGCGTCACGGTGGCGATCTCGCGCACGTAGGACAGCTCCGGGCTGCCCGGGGTGAGCCCGTCGGCGTTGCCGAACTGCAGTGCCAGCACCCCGAACAACAGCGCGGCGGCCAGAATGCCGACGGTCTTGGCGGTCTTGTTCAGGCCGAGGTTGCGGGCCCGGCGGATCTTGATCAGGTCGTCGACGAAGCCCACGATGCCCAGCGCCGTGGCCAGGCCGAGGACCAGCAGACCCGACGCCGACGGCCCCTCCCCGTCCAGCGCCATGCCGACCAGGTGGGTGCCGAGGTAGCTGACCCAGATGCCGGCCAGGATCGCCACCCCGCCCATGGACGGGGTGCCGCGTTTCTTGGCGTGGGTCGGCGGGCCGTCCTCGCGGATCTCGTGTCCGAAGCCCTGGCGGGTGAACAACCGGATCAGCACCGGGGTCAGCAGGATCGACACCGCAAGCGCGAGGCCGACGGCGATGAGGATCTGCCTCATCGGGTGGCGGTCCCGTCACGTCCGGCGGCCAGCACGTCGGCCAGTGCTCCCAGGCCCGCCGAGTTGGATGCCTTCACCAGCACGACGTCACCGGGCTGCAGTTCGTCGCTCAACAGCGCCAGCGCGGCGTCGGCGTCATCGACCCGGGTGGCCTCCGACCCCCAGGATCCCTCCATGACCGCCCCCTGATGCATGGCGCTCGCTGACCTCCCGGTTCCGACGACGATGAGTCGAGACACATCTAAGCGCACCGCCAGCCGGCCGATGCCGTCGTGCTCCGATATCGCGTCGTCGCCGAGTTCGGCCATTTCGCCGAGTACGGCCCAACTCCGGCGACGTTCCTCACCGGAGCGCGCCATCCACGCCAGTGCCTTGAGCCCGGCCCGCATGGAGTCCGGGTTGGCGTTGTACGCGTCGTTGACCACGGTGACGCCGTCTTCGCGGGTCGTGACCTGCATGCGGTGCCGCGACACCGGACCGGCTCCGGCGAGCGCCGCCGCGACCTGGTCGAGGGTGGCCCCGCATTCCAGCGCGACCGCGGCCGCGCACAGCGCGTTGGACACCTGGTGGTCGCCGTGCACCGCCAGGCTCACCGGCACCTCGCCGCCCGCCGCGTGCAGCGTGAAGCGCGGCCGGGCCAGTTCGTCGAGGGTCACCGCGTCCGCCCAGATGTCGGCGCCGGGTTCGCGCGACACCCGCACCACCCGGGCCGCGGTCACCTCCGCCATCGCGGCGACCGCACTGTCGTCGGCGTTGAGGATCACCACGCCGGATGCCGGAACAGCCTGCGGCAGTTCGGATTTCGTGGCCGCGATGGCCTCGCGCGAGCCGAACTCGCCGAGGTGGGCGGTACCGACGTTGAGCACCACCGCGATCGACGGTGTGGCGATCCGGGCCAGCGCGGCGATGTTGCCCGGATGCCGCGCCGACATCTCCAGGACGAGGAAGTCGGTGGACCGGCCGGCGCGCAGCACCGTCCACGGATGCCCGAGCTCGTTGTTGAAGGATCCGGGCGGGGCGATCACCTCACCGAGCGGCGCCAGCACGGCGGCCACCAGATCCTTCGTCGAGGTCTTCCCCGACGACCCGGTGATCCCGACGATCCGCAGCCCGCCCTCGACCAGTTCGGCGGCCACCGCGGCGGCGAGCCGGGCCAGCGCGGCCAGCACCGCGGCGCCCGCGCCGTCGGTGTCGTGTTCGAGCACCCCGGCGCCCTCGGGTCCCTCGGCGGGCGGCGCGATGACGGCGGGCACTCCGACCGGACGGGCGGCCAGCACCGCCGCGGCGCCCGCGGCGACCGCCGCCTGCGCGAAGTCGTGGCCGTCGGAGCGGGCGCCGGGCAGCGCCAGGAACAACCCACCCGCGGTGACGGCGCGTGAGTCGAATTCCACGGTTCCGGTGATCCGGGTCGCGGCGGCATCCTCGGGGGTGATGTCGGCGAGCGTGCCGCCGACGATCTCGGCCACCCGGGCCAGGGTCAGTTCGATCACCCGCGTTTCTCCAGCAGTTCGGCCAGTTCGACGCGGTCGTCGAACGGGTGGGTCCGCCCGGCCGCGGTCTGGCCGGTCTCGTGGCCCTTGCCAGCGATCAGCACCACGTCACCGGAGCGCGCCCACCGCACGGCGTGAGCGATCGCCTCGCGTCGGTCCCCGATCTCCACGATGTCCGCGCCGCCGGCGGCCGCCCGCGCGCCGGCGGTGATGGCCGAGCGGATCGTGGCGGGGTCCTCGTCGCGCGGGTTGTCATCGGTGACGACGACCAGATCGGCCAGTTCGGCGGCCACCCGGCCCATCGGTTCGCGTTTGCCGGCATCGCGGTTGCCGCCCGCGCCGAACACCACGGCCAACCGCCCGCCGGCGGTCTGCCCGCGCAGCGTCTCGAGCACCGCGCGCAGCGCACCGGGTTTGTGCGCGTAGTCCACCAGCGCGAGGAAGTCCTGACCGCGGTCGACGGCTTCCAACCGGCCGGGAACGGTTGCGCTGCGCAGACCCGGTGCGGCCTGTTCGGGTGACACGTCGACGGCGTCGAGCAGCGCGGTGGCCAGCAGACAGTTCGCCACGTTGTAGTGCCCGGGCAGCCCGATGCGCAGGCCGTGGTGCACACCCGCCGGGTCGACGGCGACGAACTCCTGCGCGCCCGCCTCGACCGCGCGGATGTCCTCGGCGCGCCAGTCCGCGGGTCTGCCGGTCGCGCTGACGGTCACCGCGCGGTCGGCACGGGTGGCCATCGCCCGGCCGGCGTCGTCGTCGACGCACACCACCGAGATCGCGGCGTGCGCGGTCGACTGCGGGTCGAACAGTCGCGCCTTGGCCTCGAAGTAGTCCTCCATCGTCGGATGGAAGTCCAGGTGGTCGCGCGAGAGATTGGTGAACCCGCCCGCCGCGAAGCGCACCCCGTCGACGCGCCCAAGGGTCAGCGCGTGGCTGGACACCTCCATGACCACGGTGTCCGCGCCCTGTTCGACCATCACGGCCAGCAGCGCCTGCAGATCGGGCGCCTCGGGGGTGGTCAGCGCGCTGGGCTGGTCGCGTCCGTCGATGCGGATGCCGACCGTCCCGATCAGGCCGGCGACCCGATCGGCCGCCCGCAACCCGGCCTCGACCAGGTAGGTGGTGGTGGTCTTGCCGGAGGTGCCGGTCACGCCGACGACGCGCAGGTGCCGCGACGGATGGCCGTACACGGTCGAGGCGACCTCGCCGAGCACGGCGCGCGGGTCGGGGTGGACGAGCACCGGAACCGGGGGGTCGGCGCCCAGCATGACCGCCCCGACGGCGTCGGTGAGCACGGCCACCGCACCACCGGCGACGGCGTCGGCGACGAAACGCGCCCCGTGCGCGGAGGATCCCGGCAGCGCGGCGAACAGGTCACCGGGCAGGGCGTCCTGACCGCGCAGTGTCACCCCGGTGACCCGGATGTCGGGCACCGGGAATCCGGGGGCGGGAACCGCGTGCACCTGCTCGGCGAGGGCACCGAGCCCGTGTCCGACGGGATGGCTGGGGCGCAGCTTCATGGCCATGACACAGTACCCAGCCTCGGTCGGCCCGCCGCGTCGGTCAGGTCGCCTGCAGCGTCAGCGGCGTGCTGGGCGGCGACAGCGGCACGTTCTCCCGCTGCAGCAGCCACGAGGCGATGTTGTGGAACAGGGGGGCGGCCGAGGACCCCGGCGAGCCGTCGGCGGCGCGGTGCGGGGCATCCATCATGATGCCGATGACGTAGCGCGGGTCGTCGACGGTGGCCATGCCCGCGAAGGTGATCCAGTAGACGTCGCTGTAGTAGCAGCCGCAGGCGGGGTTGATCTGCTGTGCGGTGCCGGTCTTGCCCGCGATCTGGTAGCCCTCGACCGCGGCCGCGGGCCCGGTGCCCTGCTGCTCCCCCATCGGATCGCGCTGGACGACCGAGCGGAACATGTTGCGCACGGTCTGCGCCGTCTGCGGCGACACCACGCGCACCCCTTCGGGCCGCTCCTCTTCGGTGCGGGTGCCGTCGGGGGCGATGGTCGCCTTGACGACCCGCGGCGGGACCCGCACGCCGTCGTTGGCCATTGCCTGGTACATGCCCGCCATCTGCAGCAGCGTCATCGAAAGGCCCTGTCCGATGGGCAGGTTCGCGAACGAGCTACCCGACCACTGATGGATCGGCGGCACCAGACCGGCGCTCTCACCCGGCAGCCCCACGCCGGTGCGCTGGCCCAGGCCGAACCTCTTGAGCATCTCGGCGTAGCGTTCCGGCCCAACCCGCTGGGCCAGCATCAGGGTCCCGACGTTCGACGACTTCCCGAACACTCCAGTCGTCGTGTACGGCATGGTGCCGTGCTTCCAGGCGTCGCCGACGGTGACGCCGCCCATGTTGATCGACCCCGGCACCTGGAGCACCTCGTCGGGATTGGTCAGCCCGTACTCGATCGCCGCCGCGGCGGTGACGATCTTGTTGACCGACCCGGGCTCGAACGGTGAGGACACCGGCAGGTTGCCGATCTGGCGGTTATCCTGACGCCCGATGTCCTGGCTGGGGTCGAACGTGTTGTCGTTGGACATCGCCAGCACCTCGGCGGTCTTCGCGTCGAGCACGACGGCCGAGACGTTCTTGGCGCCGGAGGCGTCCTTGGCCAGCTGGACCTGCTGCTGGACGTAGAACTGGATGTCGTCGTCGATGGTCAGCTGCACGGTCGACCCGTTGACCGCGTCGTGGCGGTTGCGGTAGCTGCCCGGGATCACCACACCGTCCGAGCCCCGGTCGTAGGTGACCGAGCCGTCCGTGCCGGCCAGGACGGCGTCGAGCGAATCCTCCAGGCCCAGCAGTCCGTGGCCGTCCCAGTCGATGCCGCCGACGATGTTGGCCGCCAGCGAGCCACCCGGGTACTGGCGGATGTCCTGGCGTTCCGAACCGACCTCGGGGAACTTGTCGGTGATCGCATCGGAGATCACCGGGTCGACCGCACGCGCCAGGTAGACGAACGTCTCGTTGCTGTTCAGTTTGCGCAGAACGGTTTTCGCATCGGGTTTGTTGTTCAGCCGCGACGCGACCTCGTCGGCGATCTCGACCAGGCGGCGCTTGGGGTCGGGCGCCTCCTCCGATTTCGCGCGCGCCTCCTCGAGCTGCTTGCGGACCTTGACCGGCTGGAACGTCAACGCCCGCGCCTCGATGGTGAAGGCGAGTTTGTCCTCGTTGCGGTCGACGATGCTGCCGCGCACCGCCTTCTGCACGTCGGTGACCTTGAGCTGGCCGGCCGCCTCCGCGCGCAGACCCTCGGCACGCGGCACCTGCAGGTTGAACAGCTGAACGCCGGCGACCAGCAGCAGCACCCCCATCACCGCGTTGCCCGCGCGGTGGCGGAAGACGAACGACGAACTGCGCAGGCCGGCGTCACCGGCGACCGCCTTGCGGGTCCGGCGGGCCTTGGCCGGGCGGCCCTGAGCGGGCGCCCCTTTCGGCTTGCGGGTGCGGCGCGGCGCGGCGCCCTGCGGATCGCGGCGGGCGCTCATGCGGGCGGTCCGGCCTGCACGGGCGCCTGCGGCGCGGCGAGGTGGTCGAGCGCGGGCGCCGGAGGCGGCGGCACCGCGGCCGGTGCGGGTTCGACCGGCGCGGGCAGCACTTCGGGGGCGGCTGGGGCCACCGGGGCGACCGGAGCGGGCGCGGCGACCGGGGCCGAATCCAGCGGCGCGGCAACCGGACCCGGCGCCGGTGGCTGGGCACCGGGGGCCAGGTGCGGTACCTCACCCTGCGGGAGGGCGGCCTGCGGGGAGGCGGCCTGCGGGCGGGTGGTGACGCGGACGGGGACCTCTCGGGGATCGATTACCCGGGGGGCGGCGGCCTGGGCGGCGGGCCGCGCAGCGGCAGGCGCCGGCGCCGCATCGGGGATCGGGGTGTTCAGCGGCGGCGGCGGCACGCCCTCGGCCGGCTTCGGTGTTCCGACCACCACCCAGTTGCCCGCCGGGTCCTGCACCAGGTGGGCGGTGTCGCGCGACGGGATCATGCCGAGATTGCGCGCGGCTTCGGCCAGTGCGGGGGCCGCCTGCGCCTCCAGCACGTCACGTTCGAGGGCTTCCTTCTGTTGCGCCAGCGCCTGGTTCGTCTGGCGGGCCGCACCGAGCTGGTAGGACCGTTCGGCCGCGCCGGTCGACAGCCACAGCGTGATGCCGAGCCCCAGCCCGAGTGAGCCGATGACCAGCACCACGAACGGCACCCGCGCGATCAGCGCCTTGGGATTCAGCTCGATCGACGAGAGCTTGATCAGCAACCGTTCCCGCAGAGGCGGGCGTACGACCTTGGGCGCCTTGGCTTTCCGCGCCTTCGCCCGGGCCTTGGCCTGGCTGGCGTTCTTCGGCCGCGCCGGCAGCTCCGCGGGCCGCGCGATCGGGGCGGTCTGCGGCGCCGACCGCGAGTCGCGGGTCGGCCTACCACGACGCGGAGCCGCCTCGACAGCCCTTCGGGGCGCCTTGCGCACCGGCTGGCGGGGCCCCCGCCGTCGTTCCTCACCGCGCACGGGTGCAGATCGCTTTGCCTTCATCGGGCGTCCCTCCTGGCCGTTTCCGGCCTGCCTGCGACCTTCTCCAGTGCGCGCAACCGCACGGGCGCACTGCGCGGATTGCGTTCGATCTCTTCGGGGGCGGCCCGCTCGGCCCCGCGGGTGAGTGCGACGAATTCCGGTTCGTGGCCGGGCAACTCGACGGGCAGACCGGGCGGTGTGCGCGACGCGGTGGCCGCGGCGAATTCGGTCTTGACGATGCGGTCCTCCAGCGACTGGTACGCCATCACGACGATCCGGCCGCCGGGTTCGAGGGCGGCCAGCGCCGCGGGCATCGCCGCACGCAGCGAGTCGAGCTCACTGTTGACCGCGATCCGCAGGGCCTGGAAAGTGCGCTTGGCCGGATGCCCGCCGGTCCGGCGGGCGGGGGCGGGGATCGCGTCGTAGAGCAGCTCCACCAGCTCGCCGGTGGTGGTCAGTGGCCGGCGCCGCACGATGTGCTTGGCGATGCGGCCGGCGAACCGTTCCTCGCCGAATTCCCGCAGGATCCTGGCGATGTCCTTCTCCGCGAACGTGTTGACCACGTCGGCCGCCGTCAGCGGGGCGTCGCTGTCCATCCGCATGTCCAGCGGGGCGTCCGCGCTGTAGGAGAACCCGCGCTCGGTGCGGTCGAGTTGCATGGACGACACCCCGAGGTCGAACAGGAATCCGCTGACCGCGTCCACGCCCGTCTGCGCCAGCGCGTCGTCGATCCCGTCGTAGCGGGTCCGCACCAGCGACACCCGGTCACCGAACGGCGCGAGCCTCTCGCCGGCGATCTGCAGGGCCTGGGGGTCGCGGTCGAGTCCGATGAGATGCAGTCCGGGCAGGTCGCTCAGGAACCGGTGCGCGTGACCACCCGCGCCGAGCGTGGCGTCGACCAGGACGGCTCCGCGGCCGTCGGAGTCGCGGCGGGTCAGTGCGGGGGTGAGCAGTTCGACGCAACGGTCCAGCAGGACCGGAATGTGCTCCATCGCCACCCCCGGGCTGTGTGCCCCTGCAGCGAGGTCCCTGTCCGAGGCGGACCTGGCGTCGGGGAAGTACGCCAGGGCCGGTTCGGACAGAGGCCACGCTGCACGGGCCGGTTCAGATGATGTCGCGCAGAGTTTCATCAGTCGCCGCGGAGAAGTTCTCTTCGTGGGCCTGCTGGTACTCCTGCCACGCCGCGGCGTCCCAGATCTCCAGGTAGTCGACCGAGCCGATCACCACGCACTCCTTCGACAGGTTCGCGTAGCGGCGGTGGTCGGCCGACAGGGTGATCCGGCCCTGGGCGTCGGGATGCTGTTCGTCGGTCGCGGCCGCCAGGTTCCGCAGGAAGGCGCGCGCCTCCGGATTGCTCCGCGACGCCTGCGAGGCCCGGCGGGCCAGTTTCTCGAACTCCGCGCGCGGATAGACGGCGAGGCTGTGGTCCTGGCTCTTGGTGACCATCAACCCTCCTACCAGTGCGTCGCGGAACTTGGCGGGCAGTGTGAGCCGCCCTTTGTCATCGAGCTTCGGCGTGTAGGTGCCCAGAAACATCCTGGCCACCTCCTGCGCCACTGGGAGCCCCGGTTGCTCCGCTGCACGCCACTTTACCCCACAATCCCCCACTTTGCGCCATTGCTTGGCGCCCAAATGCCACCCAGCCCCACTTCGCCACGTCCAGAGGTGTCGCAGCGGTGGGTAGCGGGCCGCAGAGTGCCCACGGAATCAGGTGAAACCGCAGCTCAGCGCGGGCGGGAGGACGGTGGGGCGTTGTGGGGGGAGCGCGCCGGCCCGTGACACGAAAAAAGGGGCAGCCCCACTCGGGGCCACCCCTTTCAGCGTGTCAGCGACTACTCGTCGAAGCGCCGGCGGAAACGGTCCTCCATCCGGCTGGTGAACGAACCACCACCCGAACCCTTCGACCGCTTCTGGCGCGCGCCACCGCCGGCGGGCGGCGTCGAGCGGTCCCGGCCGCCGGCCACTCGCGGGCCGGTGATCGCGAAGACGACACCACCGAACATCACGATGAACCCGATCACCGAGAGGATCGGGAAGCTTCCGATCATGGTCGCCTTGAACGCGACACCGGAGACCAGCATCGCCAGCCCGACGACGAACAGGGCCGCGCCCTGTAACCGGCGGCGGGCCGACGGCGCACGCAGAGTCCCGCCGCGCACACTCGACGCGAATTTGGGATCCTCGGCATAGAGCGCGCTCTCGATCTGATCGAGCATGCGCTGCTCATGATCGGAGAGTGGCATTCGTCCCTCCTCGCCGCCTGCGGCCGTTCGTTCAAACCCGTGCGTGCCCGCGTTCACGGACCTCTAACCGTCATGATACGAGGTCGATCTGAGCCGTACCACCTACTTCGGCCCCACGATTGTATGACCTGTGCCGCCCCTGGAAAGACACCGCCCGTCCGCGGAGATAATGGGGACCGACGACTCTTGTGCACACTCCCGCGCGACGGACCGAAGGGCAACGACATTGGCGCCGCATCTCATCGATCTGTCGCCGGTCGACATGGAACGCCGACTCGGCGACGCGCTCGGTATCTACGTCGACGCGATGCGCTATCCGCGGGGCACGGAGGACCAGCGCGCCTCGATGTGGATCGAGCACACCCGGCGGCAGGGGTGGAAGGCCGTGGCGGCCGTCGAACCACCCGACGGGGAGCCCGACACGCCGGAGGACCTGCGCGACGCGCCGCTGCTCGGGGTCGCGTACGGCTACTGCGGGGCACCCGACCAGTGGTGGCAGCAGCAGGTGGTGGCCGGGCTCAAGCGCGTGGGGGCGGAACCGGCCCGCATCGTCGAGTTGATGACCGACTACTTCGAGCTGACCGAACTGCACATCGCACCGCATGCGCAGGGCCGCGGCCTCGGCGAGGGCCTGGCCCGCCGGCTGCTCAGCGACCGCGCCGAGAAGCACGTCCTGCTCTCGACGCCCGAGATCAACGGCGAGGCCAACCGGGCCTGGCGGCTGTACCGCCGGCTCGGTTTCTCCGACGTCATCCGCGGCTACCACTTCGCGGGCGACCCGAGGGCCTTTGCGATCCTGGGCCGCGCACTGCCGCTGTAGACCCGCATCTGGCACGATGACCCCCGATGACCTCCGTGCTCGCCCGACCACAACGCACCCGCCTGGTGGCCTGGGTTCTGCTGTTGCTGATGCTGCCCATGGTGGTGGGGTGTGTGCGGGTCCGGGCCTCGATCACCGTGTCCCCCGACGACCGCGTGTCCGGCCAGATCGTCGCCGCGACCAAACCGCGCGGACCGGACGACAAGGGTCCGCAGCTGCTGAACAACCTGCCCTTCGCCACCAAGGTGGCCGTCTCGGACTACAACCGGGACGACTACGTGGGCTCTCAGGCGGTGTTCTCCGACCTCACCTTCGCCGAACTGCCGCAGCTGGCCAACATGAACCGCGACGCCGCGGGCGTCGACATCTCCCTGCGCCGCGCGGGTGATCTGGTGATTCTCGAGGGCCGCGTCGACCTGACGTCGGTGAGCGATCCGCAGGCCGACGTCTCGCTGTCGGTCGCGTTCCCCGGCGAGGTCACGTCGACCAACGGCGACCAGGTCAGCTCCGAGGTCGTGGAGTGGAAGCTCAACCCGGGTGTGGTGTCGACGTTGAACGCCCAGGCGCGCTACACCGATCCCAGCGCGCGGTCGTTCACCACCGCGGCCATCTGGCTGACGGTGGCGACGCTCGTGGTGGCCGGGATCATCGGCGGTCTGGCCTGGAGCAGCCGGGACCGCTCCCCCACACTCGCCGACCCGTACACCAACGACGAAAGGGGCACGCGCTGAGCGTGGATGCCGCGGCTCCGAGCGCCGCCGAGTTGGCCGGGGCCGTCACCGAGCAGTTGCGGGGCTATCTGTCCACCCGTCGGCGCGACGCCGCCTACATCGGTTCCGACTACGAGGAGCTGACCGCCGCCCTCGAGGAGTTCGTCCTGCGGGGCGGGAAACGCCTGCGCCCGGCCTTCGCCTACTGGGGCTGGCGGGCGGTGGCCGACCGGCCCGCCGACAGCGGCGTGCTGCTGCTGTTCTCCGCCCTGGAACTCCTGCACGCCTGCGCGCTGGTGCACGACGACGTGATCGACGCCTCGGCCACCCGGCGTGGGTTGCCGACCGTGCACCGGCTCTTCGCCGACCGCCACGCCGAGAAGGGGTGGCACGGGTCGTCCGAACAGTTCGGCCTGTCGGCGGCGATCCTCGCCGGTGACCTGTCGCTGGTGTGGGCCGACGACATCGTCGCCTCGGTCGACCTGCCCCTCGACGCCCACCGCCGCGTGCAGCGGGTGTGGGCCGACATCCGGACCGAAGTGCTCGGCGGCCAGTTCCTCGACATCGCCGCCGAGGCCAGCGGGGCCGATACGGTCGCCTCGGCAATGACGGTGAACACCTACAAGACCGCCTCGTACACGGTGTCGCGGCCGCTGCAGCTCGGTGCCGCCGCGGCCGCCGACCGGCCCGAGGTGCAGGAGATCTTCCACCAGCTCGGCACCGACATCGGGGTCGCCTTCCAGATGCGCGACGACGTCCTCGGCGTGTTCGGGGATCCGGCCGTCACCGGTAAACCCTCCGGCGACGACCTGCGGTCGGGTAAGCGCACGGTCCTGCTCGCCGAGGCCGTCGAACTCGCCGACAAGACCGATCCCGACACGGCCGCGCTGCTGCGCTCGTCGATCGGCACCGATCTGAGCGAGTCGCAGGTGCGCGAACTGTGCTCGGCCATCGAGTCGGTCGGGGCGCTCGCGGCGGTCGAGGAACGTATCGAGCTGCTCACCCGCCGCTCGCTCGAGGCACTGGACGCGGCGCCGATCGACCCCCAGGCCAAGGCCGGCCTGACCGAACTCGCCAGATCGGCCGCCAACCGGTCCGCCTGAGCATGGTCACACCCACTTCGACCGAGACGCCGAAACGCGGCGTGGCGCACCACGTCTCCCGGCTGGTCGCATTCGCCACGTCGCCGTCCGCCAGACCCGCCCTGCTCGGTTTCGTTGGCGCGGCGCTGATCACGGCCGGCGGGCTCGGCGCGGGCAGCACCAGGGTGCACGATCCCCTGCTGGAAACCCTGCACCTGTCGTGGCTGCGCTTCGGCCACGGCCTGGTGTTGTCCTCGCTGCTGCTGTGGAGTGGCGTCGCGATCATGCTGGCGGCCTGGCTGTGGTTGGGCCGCCGCGTCATCGACCGGACGGCCGACGAGTACACCATGGTCGCCACCACCGGGTTCTGGCTGGCGCCGCTGTTGCTGAGCGTCCCGGTGTTCAGCCGCGACACCTACTCGTACCTGGCGCAGGGAGCGCTGCTGCGCGACGGCTTCGACCCCTACGTCGTCGGCCCGATCGCCAACCCCAACCCATTGCTCGACGACGTCAGCCCCATCTGGACCACGACCACGGCTCCGTACGGCCCGGCATTCATCATGGTCGCGAAGTTCGTCACCATGATCGTCGGCGAACACGTGGTGGCCGGCACGATGCTGCTGCGGCTGTGCATGCTGCCCGGCCTGATATTGCTGATCTGGGCGGCGCCCCGGGTGGCCCGCCACGTCGGCGCGAGCGGCGCTGCGGCGCTGTGGATCTGCGTGCTCAACCCGCTGGTGATCATCCACCTCATGGGCGGCGTCCACAACGAGATGCTGATGGTCGGGCTGATGATGGCCGGGCTGGCCCTGTTGTTGAACAAGCGCCCGGCGGCCGGCGTCGCGGTGATCGTCGTCGCCGTCGCGGTGAAAGCGACGGCCGGGCTGGCACTGCCGTTCACGGTGTGGATCTGGATGCGACAGCTACGCGACCGTCGCGGCTACGGCGCCCCGCGGGCCTTCGCGACCGCCACCGCCGCCGCGCTGCTGATCTTCGTCGCCGTCTTCGCGGTCCTGTCCTGGGTCGCCGGTGTCGGCCTGGGCTGGCTGACCGCGCTGGCGGCCGGCAACGTCAAGATCATCAACTGGCTGACGGTGCCGACCGCGGTGGCGAACCTGACCAACGCGGTGGTGGGGCTGTTCCTGCCGGTGAACTTCTACGCCGTCATCGACGTCACCCGCATCATCGGGCTGACGATCATCGTGATCGCGCTGCCGCTGCTGTGGTGGCGGTTCCGGCACGACGACCGCGAAGCGCTGATCGGCATCGCCTCGGTGATGCTCGTGGTCGTGCTGTTCGTGCCCGCCGCACTGCCCTGGTACTACACCTGGCCGTTGGCGGTGGTCTCCGCGCTGGCTCAGTCGAGACGGTCGATCGCGCTGATCGCCGGGTTCTCCACGTGGATCATGGTGATCTTCAAACCCGATGGGGCGCACGGCATGTACTCGTGGCTGCACGTCCTGCTCGCCGCGGGATGCGCGGTGGTGGCGTGGTATGCGCTGGCGAGAAGCGACGACCGCGGGGCGGTCAGTAAGCCAGAGCCTGAGCCCGCCTGAGCACCTCACGCGCCTGGTGTGAGTGCAGTGCGTCGACCGGTCTGGCGTTGGCGATCCGTTCGGTGGACCCGTCCCGGCTGATGGTCAGCGACGGGTCGGGGGTGAACAACCACCGGACGATCTCGTTGTCGCGGTAGCCGCCGTCGCGCAGCACCACGAGCAGACCGGGCAACGGTTTCACCACGTGACCGTGCCGGTCGAAGAACATCTGCGGCACCACGAACTTCCCGTCGCGCCGCACGGCCAGCAACTGGCCCTGCCGCAGGAGATGGTGGACCCGCGTCACCGGCATGCCGAGCAGGTCGGCGACCGCGGGCAGGTCGTAGACGGGCTCATCGGGATCGAGGACGTCGTCTGCCGCCGGAATGCTGCTCACGCACTGAGTCTAGGGCCACCGGCGCGACTCGTAACATGTCTTCGGTGGAGGCCTACCCGCAGTCGGACCCGCTCGTCGGCGCCGTACTCGACGGCCGCTACCGCGTCGACGCGCCGATCGCCACCGGCGGCATGTCCACGGTGTACCGGGGTCTCGACGTCCGACTGGACCGGCCCGTCGCGCTGAAGGTCATGGACCCGCGCTACTCCGGGGACCACCAGTTCCTCACCCGCTTCCAGCGGGAGGCGCGGGCGGTGGCGCGGCTCAAGGATCCCGGGCTGGTGGCGGTCTACGACCAGGGCCTCGACGGCCAGTATCCGTTTCTGGTCATGGAACTCGTCGAGGGCGGCACGCTGCGCGAACTGTTGCGCGAACGCGGCCCCATGCCGCCGCACGCCGCGGCCGCCGTGCTGGCGCCCGTGCTGTCGGGGCTGGCCGTGGCGCACCGCGCCGGGCTCGTGCACCGTGACGTCAAACCGGAGAACGTGCTGATCTCCGACGACGGTGAGGTCAAGATCGCCGACTTCGGCCTGGTGCGTGCCGTCGCCGAGGCCAAGATCACCTCCACGAGCGTGATCCTCGGCACGGCGGCCTATCTGTCCCCCGAACAGGTCGGCACCGGGAACGCAGGCCCGCGCAGCGACGTGTATTCCGTCGGCGTCATGGCCTTCGAACTGCTCACCGGCGTCACCCCGTTCACCGGGGACAGCGCCCTCGCGGTGGCGTATCAGCGCATGGACAACGACGTGCCGCCGCCGAGTTCGGTGATCGCCGGTGTGCCACCGCAATTCGACGACCTGGTGCTGCGCGCCACCGCCCGCGACCCGGCGGGCCGTTACGCCGACGCGCTCGACATGGGAGAGGACCTGGAGGAGATCGCCGAGGAACTGCGGTTGCCGCCGTTCCGGGTGCCCGCGCCGCGCCACTCCGCCCAGCACGCGTCGGCGGTGCTGTACCACAGCCAACTCACCGAGCAGCAGGCCGCGACCGACACGACCACGCGTCCGCCCTCGACTCCGCCGCGCCAGCACACCCGGGTGTTCACCCGCGACTCCGGTGAGATCGACTATCCGGCAGGGCGATTCGCGGGCATCGACATCGACGAGTTCTACTGGGCCCGCCAGCGGGCCAAGCGCGCGTTGCTGTTCTGGGTCGTCGCGATCATCACGCTGACCGGTCTGCTCGCCGCCGGCGCATGGGCGCTCGGCAGCAACCTCGACAGCCTGATCTGATCGCGCGGCGCCGCGCGGGCGTCAGTCGCGCAGCATCTCCGCGACGAGGAACGCCAGCTCGAGGCTCTGCTGGGTGTTCATCCGCGGATCGCACGCGGTCTCGTACCGCCCGGCCAGATCGCTGTCGGAGATGTCCTGCGCGCCACCGAGGCATTCGGTGACGTTCTCACCGGTGATCTCGACGTGGATGCCACCCGGATGCGTGCCCAGCGCGCGGTGCACCTCGAAGAAGCCCTGCACCTCGTCGACGATGCGGTCGAAGTGGCGGGTCTTGTACCCGGTCGAGGACTCGTGGGTGTTGCCGTGCATCGGATCGCACTGCCAGATCACCTGGTGACCGCTGGCCTCCACCTTCTCGATGATCGGCGGCAGCAGGTCGCGCACCTTGCTGTTGCCCATCCGGGTGACCAGGGTCAGCCGGCCGGGCTGGTTCTGCGGATCGAGCCGCTCGACGTACTCGACGGCGAGCTCCGGGGTGGTCGTCGGCCCGAGCTTGATGCCGATCGGGTTGGCGATGGTCTCCACGAACGCGATGTGCGCGCCGTCGAGCTGGCGCGTGCGCTCGCCGATCCACACGTAGTGCGCGGACAGGTCGTAGAGCCGCGGCTCCGGATCGTGGGCCGGGAAGTCCGTCGACAACCGGAGCATGGCCCGCTCGTAGTCCAGGACCAGCGCTTCGTGGCTGGCGAAGATCTCGGCGGTCTGCAGGTTGATGTCGTCGACCCCGCAGGCGCCCATGAAGCGCAGACCGCGGTCGATCTCGCCGGCGAGCGCCTCGTAGCGGGCGCCGGCCGGGGAGGTCCGCACGAATTCGCGGTTCCAGTCGTGCACACTCTGCAGCGACGCCATCCCCGACGAGGTGAGGGCCCGCACCAGGTTCATCGCGGCGCTGGCGTTCGCGTAGGCGCGCACGAGCCGCGACGGGTCGTGCTGGCGCGCGGCGGCGTCGGGGGCGAACCCGTTGATCATGTCGCCGCGGTAGGACTTCAGCCCCAGGGCGTCGATGTCCGACGAGCGCGGTTTGGCGTACTGGCCGGCGATGCGCGCCACCTTGACCACCGGCATGCTGGCGCCGTAGGTGAGCACGACGGCCATCTGCAGCAGGGTCCGGATGTTGGCGCGGATGTGCGGTTCGGTGTTGTCGACGAACGTCTCGGCGCAGTCGCCGCCCTGCAGCAGGAACGCCTCGCCGCGGGCGACGTCGGCGAGCAGACCCTTGAGCTTCTCGATCTCCGAGGGCACCGTGACCGGCGGGACGCTCTCGAGGACCGTGCGCATGGCCTTCGCGGCGTCGGCGTCCCAGCTCGGCTGCTGTACCGCCGGCTTGGCCAGCGCGGAATCGAGGCGGTGACGCAGCTCGTCCGGCAGGGGTGGCAGGTCCGGGAGCTGGTCGATGGGGATGTCGACGGTCCAGTTCACCCGTCAATGGTAAGTCAGCGCCGGGACCGGCCGTCGCGCCCCGCTGTTCCGGTCATCACCTGGTAGCGCAGCAGGTTGTGCTTGGCGTCGACCAGCGCGTCGTGGGAGTCGCGGGGCCGCGGGGGCATCCGCGGTGAGCCCTGGTCCTCCCAGAACTGGCGCAGCTCCCGGGTGAACCGGGGTATCGCGGGCGGCAGCGCGGTCATCGGCCCCCACAGCTGGCAGAGCACCACGTGGTCGTAGGCGCCCACCCAGGCCCACAGCTCGATCGGCTCGTCCCCGTCGATGCCGAAGAAGTCCTCGAGTTCGGAGCGGATCTCGCGTCGTGACCGCCACGACTTCGACGCAGGCGACGGCAGCTTCGGCAGGACGTGCTTGCGGACCCAGCTGCCTGCGCGTTCCGGGTCGAATTCGGTCGACACCGCGTAGTACTCGCGGCCGTCCTCGGCGGCCACGCCGATCGAGATGAGCTCGATGGTGCGGCCGTTGTCGATGAACTCGGTGTCGTAGAAGAAGCGCATCTAGACCCTGGTCTTCTGAACTGCGGCGGCCTTCTCGGCCGCGGGGACCTTCTGCGGGGCGGGCGCGGCGTGGATCTCACGGTCCAGCTGTTCGTCGACCTTCGCGTCGTCGGGGAACTTCGGCATCCCGGCGATGGCGTCCTGCAGCCACAGCTTGGCCTGCACCACGGGCCGGCGCAGCCAGCGTTCGCGTTCCAGCGCCCGGTGCATCTTGCGGGGCCGGTTCGTGTAGCGCCAGCGGGCCCACGGGGCGTGCGGCCGGGACAGCCGCAGCGCGCCGACGAACAGCAGGGGTGTGATGAACATGCCCACCAGCCCGGTCCACACCTTTCCTTTGGCCAGCACCACCATCGCCAGCATCAGCGTCGCGACCGCCAGCGCGATGACCGTCGCGCGCGCCACCACGCTGTGGTCGTCGCGCCAGATGCCGACGTCGAAGAACGACAGTGGATTGAACCCCAGGATGAGAAGGCCCGCCACCGCGACGGCGGCGAAGACGGCGTCCACGGAGGTGCGGCCGTCCTCGGACCAGTACACGTCCGACAGGTGCAGGATCAGCGCGTACTCGTCGAGCACCAGCGCGGCGCCGATCCCGAAAACGGTTGCCGCAGCGGTGAATTCGGGCACCCCCCCGTTGACGGCCAGCGTCACCATGGTGAGTCCCGACACCATCACGAGAATCACCCCGATGACGACGTGGTGGATGTGCGTGCCACCCGCGCCGGCGATGTTGCGGGGCTGCCACCACTTGCGTGGGGCGTCGCTGCCGGCGTGACGCCGGATGTAGCGCACGATCGTGCGCGTCACGAAGAAGGTGAGGATGAAGGCGACCAGGCAACACAGCAGCGGCAGGCGATCGAGGGTGAGGAAGTCCAGCTGCAGGGTCAGGTGCACGCCCGAAAACTTACGCCGACCTGCGCGTGGCGCGACCGGGATGGCGTCCGACTCGCCGGAGCCCACAGATAGGCTGGTCGGCGACATGAGTATTCGGCGGTCGCCTGCTTGGGCGCCAACCTTCGCGTGGCGGACGTTCTGCCTTCTCACCCTGGTCGCACTCGGCTGGGCCGGCTGGCGGTTGCTCGGTGAGACGCCGTACCGGATCGACATCGATGTCTACCGGATGGGCGGCCGGGCCTGGCTCGACGGCCGCCCGCTCTACGCCGACGGCGCGATGTTCGCCACTCAGGGCGGCCTCGACCTGCCGTTCACCTATCCCCCGCTCGCGGCGATCGTCTTCTCGCCGTTCGCGCTGATGTCACTGCCTGCGGCGAGCGTCGTGATCACCGCGATCACCCTGCTGCTGCTGGTCGTAGCGGTGCTCATCGTGCTGACCCGGCTCGACGTGTGGACGCCCGGCAGGCGGGTGTGGCTGGCCGCCGCGATCGTGGCGGTCGCGGTGATCCACGTCGAACCGATCGAGGCCAACTTCAACTTCGGCCAGATCAACGTCGTGCTGATGACGCTGGTGATCGCCGACTGCGTGCCCCGGCGCACCCCGTGGCCGCGCGGGGTCCTGGTCGGGGTGGCCATCGCGCTCAAGCTCACCCCGGCGGTGTTCCTGCTGTACTTCCTGCTGCGCCGCGACACCCGGGCACTGCTGGTGAGCGCGGCCTCGGCCGTCGCGCTCATGGTGCTCGGGTTCGCGCTGGCCTGGCGCGACTCCTGGGAGTACTGGACCGCGACGGTACGCAACACCGACCGCATCGGCGCGGCCACGTTGAACACCAACCAGAACATCGCGGGCACGCTGGCTCGCCTGGGGGTCGGCGAGGACCTCCGGTTCGCCCTGTGGGTGCTGGCGTGCTTCGCGGTGCTGGGGCTGACCGTCTGGGCGGCGCGCCGTGCACTGCGTGCCGAGGAACCGGTGCTGGCCCTGGTCTGCGTCGCGATGTTCGGCCTGGTGGTCTCGCCGGTGTCGTGGTCACACCACTGGGTGTGGTCGCTGCCCACGGTGCTGGTGACTCTCGTGGTGGCCTACCGCACCCGGCACCTCGGGCTGGCCGTCGCCGGGGCACTCGGTTGCGCGCTGACGGTGTGGTCGCCGATCACCCTGCTGCCCGAACACCGGGAGACCTCGGCGTCGCTGTGGCGCCAGCTGGCCGGCGGCTCCTACGTGTGGTGGGCGCTGCTGGTCATCGCGGCCGCGGGCACGCTGGCCGCGCGGGCGACCCACCGCACGGACCCCGTCAGGCCAGTTCAGCCCGCGGCGGCCTCGGGCAGTCGCGCGGCCGGCTGAGCGACCGCGGTGCCTTCCTTGACGTCGGCGGCGTAGAGGTCGACGTACTCCTGACCGGAGAGCCGCATCAGCTCGTACATGACCTCGTCGATGACGGCCCGCTCGATGAAACGGTTGCCCGCGAGACCCTCGAACCGGGTGAAGTCCATCGGCTTGCCGAATTTGACCTCGACCTTGCCGAACCGCCACATCTTGCTGCCGGGCGGGTTGACGACGTCGGTGCCGATCATCGCGACCGGGATCACCGGCATGCCGGTCTCCAGCGCGAGCCGGGCCAGACCGGTCTTGCCCTTGTAGAGCCGTCCGTCGGGTGAGCGGGTGCCCTCGGGATACATGCCGAGCAGTTTGCCCTCGTCGAGTATGCGCTGCGCGGTGGTCAGGGCACTCTTCGCGGAGTCCGCATCGGTCCGGTCGATCGGCACCTGGCCGGCGACGGTGTAGAACCAGCGCTGGAACCAGCCCTTGAGCCCGGTTCCGGTGAAGTACTCCGCCTTGGCCAGGAACGTTATGCGCCTGCTGACCACCAGCGGAAGGTAGAAGCTGTCGGCGACGGCGAGGTGGTTACTGGCCAGGATGGCGGCGCCGGAGCGGGGAAGGTATTCCAGCCCTTGCACTTTGGGACGGCCGAGCAGGGTCAGCAACGGGCCCATGAAGACGTACTTGAACAGCCAATACCACATGGACCCTCCGCATCGGGCGCACCGGACGGTGCTCTGCGACAACTTTACCCAGGCGGTGAGAACACGACCACAGCGCGGACCTCACTCCTGCACGGTCACCGGAATGTGCTGATAGCGACCCGGGCCGGGCGGCTCGCCGGACGGCGGTGGCGGCGGTGGTGGAGACGGCGGGGTCGGCGGTGAGGGGGGCGGCGGGGTCGTCGCGTCGATGTCGTCGACGAGCGCGCGGACCACGTCGAGCAGCGCGACGCTGTGTTCGGCGACGACGTTGAGCAGCGGGTGCTGTTCACCCTGGACCAGCGCGGCCAGCGCACACACCGGGCACCACACCTGCTGGCAGCTGCCGGTCCGCTCCCCGCCGCTGCCGGCCGCACGGGCGGCGGCGAACCGGATCGCGGGGTCGAGGCGGTTGAGGATCGACTGCGCCAGCGCCCTCAGTTCGGGACCGAGGTCGGGATGTTCAGCACTCATGCCGGCCACACCTCCGGGTTCGGTCGAAATCGCACCGTCAGCTCGCTTCCCCGCAGTGCCGCGTCGGTGACGATGCACCTGCGCAGCACGGATGCGAGTCGGACCCGGCGCCGCATACCGCCTGCGCCGATGATCAGGTCGTCGTCGACCCGGCCCAGCGTGAGCTCGCCGGGATCGACCTGCGGCAACTCTAACCGCAATCGGTACACCGCATCGAGGCCGGTTCCCGACTCACGGTCGACGACCGGCCGGACCGGCGCAGGCGGGGCCGATCCGTCGCGCCTGCGGGCGGCGTCGAGCAGCTCCCCCAGCGCCTTGGGGCCGATCGGCTCGCCGGGCAGGTGGGGCACCAGCACCAGCGCCACATCCCCGATCGCGGTGTCGAGGTGGTCGAGCACCGTCTTCTGCTCGGAGATGCGTTCGGCGTACCAGTCGAACGCCGGATGTTCGGGCAGGTTCCGATACTCGAACGAATCATCCTGCAGCAGAACCTGATTGACGATCAGTTCGGCGACCCGTACGCCCATCAGCGCCAACGAGCCCAGCGTGCGGGACGCCTCGGCGGCCACCACCCGCTCGGCGGTGAGCACCAGATGCGCGCTGACCTGCGACGCGTCGGCGAGCAGGACGGTCAACCGCTGGGTGGCCGCATCGATGCGCTCCACGAGATCCACCATCGCTGCCGACGCCGCATCGTCGGCGCCCCGGGACAGCCTGCGGTGCCGCGGCCACGCCCGCTCGAGGTAGAGCGCGAGCGTGCCGGGCAGCGTCAGCATGCGCAGCGCATCGGCGGTGGAGGCGCAGTCGACCACGACGTGCTCCCACAGACCGCTCGCCGCCAGCTCCGCGACCTCGTGCAGGCCGAGCACCTCCTGCACTCCGGGTAACGCCGAGAGTTCCTCTGGCGCAATGTCATTGAGGTCGGAGTCGGGGAAGCGCGCGGCGACGTCCCGCCACCTCTCGGTGAGCAGCGCCAACGTGTCGAGGGCCAGCGCGTCGAGCGAGCCACCGGCGTCCGGTATGCCGGCGTCGAGATCGGCGAGGATGCGGGTCGGTTCCCGCCGCCCGGTCGGGGTCACCGTCGCCCCCAGCACGTCACCGGTCGAGTGCGCCTGGTCGGTGGACACGATCAGCACCCGCCCACCCGCCCGCGCCTCGCGGACGGCCGTGGCCGTCGCGAGCGTGGACTTACCTACCCCGCCCTTGCCGACGAACAGGCTGATGCGGGCCGCGGCGCCACTGGAGTTCACTCAGCCTCGGCCCGTTTCTTCAGATCCTTGAGCGCCGTCTCGGTCAGCCTGCGCTCCGCCTTGCGTTTGAGCAGACCGATCATCGGGATCATCAGGTCGACCGCGAGCTCGTAGGTGACGTCGGTACCCGACCCCTTGGGCGCCAGGCGGTAGGCGCCCTCGAGGGATTTCAGCAAAGAACTCGAGACCAGCGTCCACGTCACCGAATTCCGGTCGGCGGGCCACTCGTAGGCCAGCACCATGGTGTCCTTCAGCACGGCTGCGTCGAGCACCATCCGAGCGGTCTTCGGGTATCCCTCGGCGTCGGTGTCGAGCACCTCGGTCTCCCGGTACTCCTTGACCCAGTCGGGATAGGACCCGATGTCGGCGATGACGTCCATCACCGTCGCAGGATCGGCCTCGATGTAGATCGTCTGCGCCGTCTTGTCCGCCACGTACCCGCCCTCCTCAAGCCGAAATGTACCCTCACGTCCGCGGCTGTACCCATCGTCAGGACAGCCGCGACACCCCCACCGGCCGTGATGCCTCCAGGGTCCGCTTGAGCTCGAACGCCATCTTCTTACCTGCTACACGCCGCGCGTGGTTCGCCTTGGCCAGGTTCGTCTTCGCCAGTTGCCGCGCAGAGACGCCCGCCGGTTCGGCGTGCAGGAAGTAGTGCAGGATCACGCCGTCCAGCGACGGTTCCAGCCAGACCTCCATGGTCCCGATCAGTGCGCCGGTCACGGTCCAGCGATGCCCGACCGGTCCCCGGTCCTCCACGACGGTCAGGCGCAGGTCCGGCCACCAGCGCCGCCAGTTGGCCGGTTCGGCGACGGCCCGGCCCACGTCAGCGGGTTCGGCGGCGACGAACGTCTCGTCGGCGATCTGGATGCTGTTCATCGTCTCCCAAGCTTCACACACGGCCCCTCGCCGCGGCGCAGCGGCCGACTAGGCTAAAAGCCGTGCCTGAGTTCAGTGTGCCCGCACCGTTCACCGTGGGTGAGCACGACACCGTCGTCAGCGCGGTCTTCGACCACGAGCGCGACGACCCCGGCCACATCATCTTCCGCCGGTTGGTCGACGGCACGTGGACGGACGTGACGTGCGCCGAGGCCGCCGCGCAGATCCGTTCGGCCGCACTGGGTCTGATCGCCTCGGGCGTGCAGCCCGGTGACCGCGTCGCGCTGCTGTCCGCGACCCGCTACGAGTGGCCGATCCTCGACTTCGCGATCCTGGCCGTCGGCGCGCTGACCGTTCCGATCTACGAGACCTCCTCGGTCGAACAGGTCCGTTGGGTGCTGTCGGACTCGGGTGCGGTGCTGGTGATCGCCGAGAACGACGCCCACGCCGACAGGATCGAACAACTCAGGGACGACCTGCCCGAGTTGCGCACGGTGCTGCGCATCGAGGGTTCCGGACCCGGTGCGCTCGAGGCGCTGGCCGAGGCGGGCGGGCAGGTGGCACCCGACGAACTCGACAACCGGCTCGCCGGGATCCGGTCCGCCCAACCGGCCACCATGATCTACACCTCGGGCACCACCGGAAGGCCGAAGGGCTGCCAGCTCACCCACGCCAACCTGGTCTACGAGATCCGCGGCGCCAAGAGCTGCTTCCCGACCCAGCTCGCCAAGGGCGAGCGCATGCTGGTGTTCCTGCCGCTGGCCCATGTGCTGGCCCGCGCGATCACGATCGCCGCGTTCGCCAACAAGGGCACCCTCGGCTTCACCAGCGACATCAAGAACCTCGTCCCGATGTTCGGGGTGTTCAAGCCGACGCTGGTGGTGTCGGTGCCACGAGTCTTCGAGAAGGTGTACAACACCGCCGAGCAGAACGCCCGCAACGACGGGAAGGGCCGCATCTTCGACATCGCCGCCGCGACGGCGATCGAGTACAGCCGCGCCCTGGACGCGAGCGGTGCCAAGGCCGGGCGCGGACCGGGCCTGCTGCTGCGCGCCCGCCACGCGCTGTTCGACCGGCTGGTCTACGGCAAGCTGCGCGCCGCGCTCGGCGGGGACTGCCACGCCGCGATCTCGGGCGGCGCACCGCTGGGCGCACGCCTCGGCCACTTCTACCGCGGCGTCGGGCTGACCATCTACGAGGGTTACGGCCTGACCGAGACCAGCGCGGCGATCACCGTGAACCGGATCGACGACATCAGGATCGGGTCGGTGGGCAAGCTGCTGCCCGGCAACAGCATGCGACTCGGCGACGACAACGAGCTGCTGGTCAAGGGCGGCGTGGTGTTCGGCGGCTACTGGCGCAACGAGGAGGAGACCGCGAAGGTCTTCACCGACGGCTGGTTCCACACCGGCGACCTGGGCGCCATCGACGAAGACGGATTCCTCACGATCGTCGGGCGCAAGAAGGAGATCATCGTGACCGCCGGCGGCAAGAACGTCGCGCCCGCGGTCATGGAGGACCAGTTGCGAGCCCATCCGCTGATCAGCCAGGCGATGGCCGTCGGTGACGCCCGGCCGTTCGTCGGCGCGCTGATCACCATCGACACCGAGGCGTTCGAGGGCTGGAAACAGCGCAACGGCAAGCTATCCGGCGCCTCGGTCGGCGACCTCGCCACCGATCCCGATCTGATCGCCGAGATCGACACCGCGGTCAAGCAGGCCAACCAGGCCGTGTCCAAGGCCGAGGCGATCCGCAAGTTCCGGGTTCTGCCGGTGGACTTCACCGAGGACACCGGTGAGCTGACCCCGACGCTGAAGGTCAAGCGCAAGGTCGTCGTCGAGAAGTTCGCCGACGACATCGAGGCGCTCTACAGCAGTTAGAGCAGTTCGGTGAGCCGGGCGGCGCGCGTCGGCCATTGCCAGTTCTGCAGTGCCCACCGCCTGCCGGCGTCACCCATCGCGGTCGCCCGCGCCGGGTCGGCGAGCAGATCGCCGACCGCGGCGGCCACCGCACCGACGTCGGTGCCGTCGACGACGAGCCCGGTCTCACCGTCGCGGACGGTCTCCGGCGCGCCGCCCGAGCGTCCCGCCACCACCGGCACCCCGGTCGCCGAGGCCTCCAGATAGACGATGCCGAGCCCTTCGACGTCCAGACCGGCGCCGCGGGTCCGGCACGGCATCGCGAACACGTCGGCCATCGCGTGGTGGGCGGGCAGTTCCTCGCCCGGGACGCCGCCGGTGAAGCACACGTGCGCGCCGACACCGCGCTCGCGGGCCAGGCGTTCCAGCGCGGCGCGGTACGGACCGCCTCCGACGATCACCAGCACCGCATCCGGCACCCGGCGCCGGATCGCGGGCATGGCCTTCATCAGCATGTCCTGCCCCTTGCGGGGCACCAGTCGCGACAGGCAGAGCACGACGGGGCGGTCACCGAGGCCGTAGCGGGCCCGCAGGTCGGCGCGCGCGGCGGGATCGGGGGCGAACCGCTCGGTGTCCACCCCGGGCGGCAGGTGTTCCAGCGCGGCGTGCGGTCCGAACGCCCCGGCGAACCGGCTGCGGGTGTAGCGGCTGACGAAGGTCACCACATCGGTGTCGTCGCCGATGCGGCGCAGCGCCGTCCGCGCCACCGGCAGCATCGACCAGCCCACTTCGTGGCCGTGCGTGCTGGCGATCGCCCGGGCGGCGCCGGCACGCCGGGCGATCGGCGTGAGCAGGGCCAGCGGGGCCGCCGCGCCGAACCACACGGTGTCGATGTCATGGCTCGCGATGAGGCCGCGCATCCGGCCCGCCACCGACGGTTCGGGCAGCATCAGGGTGCCGGGGTGGCGCACCACCTCGTAGGCGGCCGCACGGTCGTAATCCGCGGCGTTCTTCCACGCCGGGGCGTAGACGGTCACCTGGTGCGCGCCCGCCGCCACGACGTGGTCGACGAACGCCTCGAGGTAGTTCTGGATACCGCCGGCGCGCGGCGGAAAGTCGTTGGTGACCAGCAGGACTCGGGACATCGGAGCTCAGGCTAACCCTGCGGCCAGTGCCGCCACCCGGCCAGCACCTCGTCGAGGTCGGCGCCGAGCGTGTCCCGCACCGCCGCGGCGACGTCGAGATGGCCGGGCCCGCACGCCCGCACGTACAGCGCCCGCAGCCGTTCGGGACCGTAGTGGTCGGCGACGTAGGCGGCGAACCGCCACGCCCGGTCGTAGGCGAGCGAGCGGGTGGGGCCGGGGGTGTCGAGGTCACTGTCGGTGGGCAGGGTGGGTACCGCATCCGGCGCGGGCGCCGCGTCGCGCGGACGGGCCAGATAGTCGGCGACACCTTCGGTCAGCCAGCGCGGTGCATCGGCGGCGGTCTGCTCGCGCACCGCGTGGTGGAACAGTTCGTGGCGCAGCACGATGCGCAGGGACTCGTCGGTCATCGCGGCGGCCCCCGGGGCGAACAGGATCCGGTCGGCGGTGGTCGCGGCCGCGATGTCGGCTCCCCCGCCGGCGAGCGCCTCGAACTGCGGGTCCGAACCCGTCGCGACGATGACGATCTCCTGCCGCCAGTCCGGACCCCAGAAGCCGGTCACCGCGTCGGCGGCCGCCGGGAGTTCGGCGGCGATCCGGGACAGCAGCGTCGCGCTGCGGGTCCCGCCGAGCGCGACGAACTCCGCGCGGCGTCCGTCGGGCAGCTGCGTGGTGACGGCGGTGGGGCCGGCGGCCGTCGGCTGTTCGACGACCGTGGCGGCGAGCGGCGGCGGTGCGGCCGGAGGGTGCGCCCGGTCGAGCAGCAGGACGGCGGAGACGAACTCGGCCAGCAGCAGCGCGAGCAGGACCCGCCGGGGTCGGGTGGAGCCGGGCCCGGTGGCCACGGGAATCAGTAGCGACGCACGTTGTGGATCGGCGCGTTGTTCACCGGAGCCACGCGCACCGGGGTGCCGTAGGTCGAGGCGTGGACCATCATCCCGTCGCCGATGTAGATGCCGACGTGCGAGGCATCGGAGTAGTAGGTGACGAGGTCACCGGGCTGCATCTGGTCCGTCGACACCGGCTGCCCGCCACGGGCCAGCGCCTGGCTGGAGTGCGGAAGCGAGATGCCCTCCTGCTGGAAGGCCCACATCACCAGACCGGAGCAGTCGAACGCGTTCGGGCCGGATCCGCCCCATGAGTACGGCGAACCGATGCGGCTGAGCGCGGCCTGCACCGCGACGGCTCGGGTGGCCCCACCCGGCGCCGGCGGGGCGATGTCGCCCGGCGGGATGGCCCCGGGAGGCGCGGCCAGCACACCGGGATCGTTCGGGGCGGGGGGCGCCGCGGCAGGCGGCACCGGGGGCGCGGGCGGAAGCGCGGCCAGCGCCTCGCGCTGGGTGGGCGTCAGCGCCTCGTACTGGGACTTGACGACGGCGATCTGGGTCTGCAGCCGGCTCTGCTTGTTCTGCAGATCGGCGCGGACCTGGGCGGCCTGTTCGGCGGCGGTCTTGGCGTCGGCGGCCGACCGTGCCGAAGCCTGCTCGGCGGCGGCGGCCCGGGATGTCGCGTCGCGGAAACCCGCCATCCGCGCGGCCATCTCACCGGCCATCACCCGCTGTACCGAGATCTTGTCGATGAACTGCTGCGGAGAGTCGGCGGTGAAGAGCGCGCTCATCCCGTCGGTGCGGCCGCCCATGTACTGGGTGGCGGCCACCTTGTTCACCGCCGACTGGAAGTCGGCCAGCTGGTCCTTGGCGCGGTCGGCGGCGGCGAGGTCGGCGGTGTGCCTGGCCTCGGCGGCCTGCTGCGCGGCCAGCTTGTCGGTGAGCTCGAGCTGCGCCGAGTGCATGGCCTCGGTGGTCTGTTCGGCCTGCCGCGACAGCTCGTTGAGCTTTGCCAACGCGTCGTCGGCCGGGTCGGCCAGCGCGCTGCCGGCCAGCACCGAGGAGAACATGGCCAGCGCCGCTATCGCACCGACGGCGGGTCGTTTGAGAACACGGATGCCCCACTGCGCGCGAACGAGCCTCAAGATTTTGCGTCCTTAAACTGGCGTAACGAGCCGCCTCGAACTGCTCTTAGGTCTCAGATAGGTTACGAAACGGCATCGGGCTTGTCCAACAGGAGAGCCAAATTTAACAGGTGCCAAGGGGCGATTTGTTCCGATCCCTCCCCGCACCGCCCCTCAGGCAACGCCCGAATTGTTTTGCCGGTGAACCGGAACCAGGCGCAGCCGCGGCGCCAATCCGGCCTCGGCCAGCACTTCCAGGGCCCGGCGCTCGTCGACGAGCAACGTCTCGGGAACCCCGAGCAGCACACTCACGACGCAGTCCTGACACCCCGGGCCGCGCACGGCACAGTCGTCGCAGTCGATGATCACTGTGTCGGCGTCGTTACCCGTGTCCGGGTCCGCCCCGCCCGGTGGCTGACCTGGCGGTCGGTGGCTTCGCGGTTGATGACCCTGTGCCATGGGCCGTCCTTTCGATCGGTGGTGACCGCACGCTAGCGGCGCCCACCGACACGACCCGTCCGAGAACGCCGCGGCCCGCGTGGCACCGCCGCGGTGTCGGTGCCGTTCCCTACGTTTCTCGCATGGGTCAGCGCAGCGTCGGTGCCGAAGGGCGCGCGGCCGAGCAGCTGTCCTTCGACATGGAGTCACTGTCGTTGCGGGACACCACCTTCGTCGTCGTCGATCTGGAGACCACCGGCGGTCGCGCCACGGGTGAGCGTGCGGACGCCATCACCGAGATCGGCGCCGTGAAGGTCCGCGGCGGCGAAGTCCTCGGGGAGTTGGCCACCCTGGTCGACCCCGGGCGGGCGATACCGCCGCAGATCGTGTCGCTGACGGGCATCACCACCGCGATGGTCTGCGCGGCCCCGCGCATCGAGTCGGTGCTGCCCTCCTTCCTCGAGTTCGCGCGCGGCTCGGTGCTGGTCGCCCACAACGCCGGTTTCGACATCGGCTTCCTGCGGGCCGCCGCCGAACAGTGCCGGCTGACCTGGCCGCGTCCGCCGATACTCTGCACGGTCAAGCTCGCCCGCCGCGTGCTCACCCGGGAAGAGGCGCCGAGTGTGCGGCTGTCCGCACTGGCGCAGCTGTTCCATGCGAAGACCACTCCTACACACCGGGCCCTCGACGACGCGCGCGCCACGGTGGACGTCCTGCACGGGCTGATCGAGCGGATCGGCAACCAGGGCGTGCACAGCTACACCGACCTGCGCGCCTACCTGCCGGACGTCACCCCCGCGCAGCGCCGCAATCGCCGGCTGGCCGACGGGCTGCCGCGCCGGCCGGGGGTGTACCTGTTCCGCGGTCCCGGTGACGAGGTCCTCTACGTCGGCACCGCCGTTGACCTGCGCCGCCGGGTCGGGCAGTACTTCACCGGAGCCGATCCGCGGGCGCGGATGAAGGAGATGGCGTCGCTGGCCACCCGCGTCGACCACGTCGAATGCGCCCACGAACTCGAGGCGGGTGTGCGTGAGCTGCGCCTGCTGGCCGCGCACGCGCCGCCCTACAACCGGCGTTCGAAATTCCCGCAGCGCTGGTGGTGGGTGGTGCTGACCGACGAGGCCTTTCCCCGGTTCTCGGTCGTCCGCGCCCCGCGCCACGGTTCGGCGGTGGGTCCGTTCCGGGCTCGCGCAGACGCCGTGCAGACCGCCGAACTGCTCGCCCGGTTCACCGGTGTGCGGACCTGCACCGCACGGCTCGCCCGCGCGGCCCGGCACGGGGCGGGCTGCGCCGAGCGGGAACTGTCGCCGTGCCCGGCGCCGCGGGACATCGACGCCGCGGCGTACGCGCCCGCCCCCCGCCGCGCCGCCGACCTCATCGAGGGCCGCGACGATGCGGCGCTGGCCGCGGTGCTCGACGGGATCGCCGAGCTGGCCGCCGTCAACCGCTACGAGTCGGCGGCCCGGCTGCGTGACCACGCCGCCACGGGCATCGAGGTGCTGTGGCGCGGGCAGCGGCTGCGCGCGCTGGCCGGCCAGACCGAACTGGTCGCGGCGCGTCCGGACGGCAGTGGCGGGTGGGATCTCGCGGTGGTGCGCCACGGACGCCTGGCCGCCGCAGGCTGCGCCCGCCGCGGGGTGCCGCCGATGCCGGTCGTCGACGCGTTGACCGCCGCGGCGCAGACGGTGTTGCCCGACGCCGCCCCGCTGGGCGGTGCGCTGGTCGAGGAGACCGCGCTGATCACCCGCTGGCTCAGCAGCCCCGGCGTGCGGATCGTGCGGTGCGACCCCGGATACGCCACGCCGATCGGCGCGGCCGGTCGGTGGCTGGCGTGGGCGGAGACGGCCCGTTCGGCGCGGCTGGCCGCCGAACAGACCGACCCGTCAGAGCTTCTGCGTGAACCGCACCCAACGCGCGAGCAACTTTTCGGCCGCCCCGGAGTCGATGGTCTCGGTGGCGCGGGCCAGTCCCCGCTCCCAGGCCGGCACCCATTTGGCGTCGCTGGATAGCCCGGCGTGCGCGACCATGGCGCCCGCGGCGTTGAGGACCACCGCATCGCGCACCGCACCCTTGGCTCCGCCGAGCACCGCCCGCACCTCGGCGGCGTTGTGTTCGGCGTCGCCGCCGACCAGTTCGGACAGCTGGGCGCGCTGGAAGCCGAAGGCCGCCGGGTCGAACGTGAGCCGCTCGACCGTGCCGGCCTGCACGCGCCAGATCGTGCTCGTGGTGGTGGTGGTCAGTTCGTCGAGGCCGTCGTCGCCGTGCACCACCAGCACGCTGGAGTTGCGCGAGGCGTAGACCCCGGCCATCACCTCGGCGAGCTCCGCCCACGCGCAGCCGATCAGCCCGGCCCGGGGCCGTGCGGGGTTGGTCAGCGGACCGAGGAGGTTGAACACCGTCGGCACGCCGAGTTCCCGGCGCACCGCCGAGGCGTGCTTGTACGACGGGTGGAAGTGGTTGGCGAAGGCGAATCCGATACCGACTTCGGCGACGGAGGCCGCCACCTGATCGGGGCTCAGGTCGATCCGGACCCCGAGCGCCTCGAGCGTGTCGGCCCCGCCGGAGAGGGAGGACGCGGCCCGGTTGCCGTGCTTCATCACCGGGACGCCCGCGGCGGCCACCACGATCGCCGCCATCGTGGACAGGTTCACGGTGTTGGCGCCGTCGCCTCCGGTGCCGACGATGTCGACCGTCTCGTTGCCGATGACGTCGGTGGGGATACGGCGCGCGTGCTTGAGCATCACGTCGGCCAATTCGGTGACTTCCGCGGACGTGGGGCGCTTGAGCTTCATCGCCACCGCGAACCCGGCGATCTGCGCCGGGGTGGCCGCACCGGTCATGATCTGGTCCATCGCCCAGCCGGCCTGCCCGCTCGCCAGATTCTGTCCGGTTGTCAACCGCCCCAGGATCGACGGCCACGTGGGAGTATCAGTCACGCGCCGATGTTCCCACGGCGCCCGGGAACTTCCCAAAGGTCCGCCCGATCCTTCCGAACGACACTGTGACGTTTAGGCGACCCGGGTGGAGTTCGACAACTACAAAGCGTCATACTTCATGTGTGACGAGTGCTGTTGGGACCTCGGGAACCGCGATCACTTCGCGCGTGCATTCGCTGAACAGGCCGAATATGGTCAGTGTCGGCACCATCGTGTGGCTTTCCAGTGAGCTCATGTTCTTTGCTGGACTGTTCGCGATGTACTTCACCGCGCGCGCCCAGGCAGGCGGCGAGTGGCCGCCCCCGCCGACCGAACTGAACCTGGCGCTGGCGGTACCCGTCACGCTGGTGCTGATCGCGTCGTCGTTCACGTGCCAGATGGGTGTCTTCGCCGCCGAACGCGGTGACGTGTTCGGCCTGCGCCGGTGGTACGTCCTGACGTTCCTGATGGGCCTGTTCTTCGTGCTCGGCCAGCTCTACGAGTACTACCACCTGGTGCACGAGGGCACGACGATCCCGGGCAGCGCCTACGGCTCGGTCTTCTACCTGGCCACCGGATTCCACGGCCTGCACGTGATCGGCGGTCTGGTCGCCTTCGTGTTCCTGCTCGCCCGCACCAAGATGAGCAAGTTCACACCGGCGCAGGCCACCGCGGCGATCGTCGTGTCTTACTACTGGCACTTCGTCGACATCGTGTGGATCGCGCTGTTCGCCGTCATCTATTTCGTCCGATGATCGGCAAGCCGATGCGTCCGATGAACTCCGCGCCCATGAGCTCACAAGATCCGCAGCCGATGAGAAGGGGTTCGATGATCAGCAAGTCCCGCCGACGGTTCCGCCGGCGCCTGTCGGCAGCGGTGCTGCTGCTGGTCGGACTTGGTGTCGCGGGCGGTGTCGCCGCCACGCTGACGCCCGCACCGCAGGTGGCGGTGGCCGACGAGTCACAGTCGGCCCTGCTGCGCACCGGCAAGGAGCTCTACGACATGTCCTGCGTGAGCTGCCACGGCAGCAACCTGCAGGGTGTGGCGGACCGCGGACCCAGCCTGATCGGTGTCGGTGAGGCGGCGGTGTACTTCCAGGTCTCGACCGGCCGCATGCCCGCGCGCCGCAACGAGGCCCAGGCCCCGGACAAGCCGGCCGACTTCGACGAGGCGCAGACCGATGCGCTCGGCGCCTACGTGCAGGCCAACGGCGGCGGCCCCGTCGTCCCGCGCGACGAGAACGGCGAGATCGCCAACCAGTCCCTGATCGGCGACAACGTCGCCCGCGGCGGTGACCTGTTCCGGCTCAACTGCGCCTCGTGCCACAACTTCACCGGCCGGGGCGGCGCCCTGTCGTCGGGCAAGTACGCGCCTGAACTCCAGGCGTCTCCCGCGCAGGCCTACACCGCGATGTCGACCGGCCCGCAGAACATGCCCAAGTTCTCCGACCGTCAACTCTCGCCGGAGGAGAAGCGCGACATCATCGCCTACGTCGAGGAGTCGCGGAAGACGCCGCCTCCCGGCGGCTACGGCCTCGGCGGGTTCGGCCCGGTGTCCGAGGGTATGGCGGCGTGGATCATCGGCATGGTGGCCGTCATCGGCGCGGCTCTCTGGATCGGGGCACGGGCATGAGCGACGAGCGGAACGAAGAGCAGGTGACCAACACCCCGGGTGGCGCCCCCAAGGGCACCGACGCCCCCGGCCACGGTGGCGTGCCGGGTCAGCCCAGCGACGCCGAACTGGCTGCGATGTCCCGTGAGGAACTCGTCGAACTCGGCGGCAGGCTCGACGGCGTCGAGACGGTCTACAAGGAACCGCGCTGGCCGGTGCCCGGCACCCGCGCCGAGAAGCGCGCGGAGCGCGGGGTGGCGTCCTGGCTGCTGATCGGCGGCGTGTCCGGACTGATCCTGCTGCTGGTGTTCCTGTTCTGGCCGTGGGAGTACCAGCCCTACGGCTCCGAGGGTGAGTTCCTGTACTCGCTCACCACGCCGCTCTACGGCCTCTTCTTCGGATTGTCGATCCTCGCGATCGGCATCGGCGCGGTGCTCTACCAGAAGCGGTTCATCCCCGAGGAGATCTCGATCCAGGACCGCCACGACGGCGCCTCCCCCGAGATCCAGCGCAAGACCGCGGCGGCGAACCTGACCGACGCGCTCGAGGGCTCGACCATCAAGCGCCGCAAGATGATCGGCGTTTCGCTCGGAGTCGGGCTCGGCGCCTTCGGCCTCGGCACCGCGGTGGCGTTCATCGGCGGCCTCATCAAGAACCCGTGGAAGCCGGTGGTCCCGACCGCCGACGGCCCCAAGGCCGTGCTGTGGACCTCCGGGTGGACCCCGCGGTTCCAGGGCGAGACGATCTTCCTGGCCCGGGCGACCGGGAACACCGGCCACGGTCCGACGTTCGCCAAGATGCGGCCCGAGGATCTCGACGCCGGCGGTATGGAGACGGTGTACCCGTGGCGCGAATCCGACGGTGACGGCACCACGGTCGAGTCGCACCACAAGATGACCGAGATCATCATGGGCGTGCGCAATCCCGTGATGCTCATCCGTCTGCGGCCCGAAGAGATGTCGAAGGTGGTCAAGCGCAAGGGCCAGGAGAGCTTCAACTTCGGCGAGTTCTTCGCCTACACCAAGATCTGCTCGCATCTGGGTTGCCCGTCGTCGCTGTACGAACAGCAGACGCACCGCATCCTGTGCCCGTGCCACCAGTCGCAGTTCGACGCGTTGCACTTCGCGAAACCCATATTCGGTCCGGCTGCGCGCGCCCTCGCGCAGTTGCCCATCACCATTGACCAGGACGGGTACCTGGTCGCCAACGGCGATTTCATCGAACCCGTCGGGCCTGCATTCTGGGAACGGAAGACATCATGAGCGCACAGAGTGGTTCCAAGATGGCCGCCAGACTCGCGGCGCAGGGTAACGCGATCGATTCGCGCTACCACCCGTCGGCGGCGGTCCGTCGCCAGCTGAACAAGGTCTTCCCCACCCACTGGTCGTTCCTGCTGGGTGAGATCGCCTTGTACAGCTTCATCATCCTGTTGATCACCGGCGTCTGGCTCACCCTGTTCTTCGATCCGTCGATGGCAGAGGTCGTCTACGACGGCGTCTACCAGCCGCTGCGCGGGGTGGAGATGTCGCGGGCGTACGCCTCGGCGCTCGACATCAGCTTCGAGATCCGTGGCGGACTGTTCGTCCGTCAGATCCACCACTGGGCGGCGCTGCTGTTCGCCGCGTCGATCATGGTCCACCTCGCCCGCATCTTCTTCACCGGCGCGTTCCGGCGGCCGCGTGAGGCCAACTGGGTCATCGGCTCGCTTCTGCTGATCCTGGCGATGTTCGAGGGCTTCTTCGGCTACTCGCTGCCCGACGACCTGCTGTCCGGCACCGGCCTGCGGGCCGCCCTGTCCGGCATCACGATGGGCATCCCGGTGGTCGGCACCTGGATGCACTGGGCGCTGTTCGGCGGCGACTTCCCCGGCACGATCATCATCCCGCGGCTCTACGCGCTGCACATCCTGCTGATCCCCGGCATCATGCTCGCGCTCATCGCCGCCCACCTGGCGCTGGTGTGGTTCCAGAAGCACACGCAGTTCCCCGGGCCGGGCCGCACCGAGAAGAACGTCGTCGGCGTGCGGGTCATGCCGGTGTTCGCGGTCAAGTCGGGTGCCTTCTTCGCGCTCACCGTGGGCATCCTCGGCCTGATGGGCGGTCTGCTGCAGATCAACCCGATCTGGAACCTGGGCCCCTACAAGCCGTCTCAGGTGTCCGCGGGCAGCCAGCCGGACTTCTACATGATGTGGACCGACGGCCTGATCCGGTTGTGGCCGGCGTGGGAGTTCTACATCGGCAACTACACGATTCCGCAGCCGGTGTGGATCGCGGTGCTGATGGGCCTGATCCTCGGCCTGCTGACGGTGTATCCGTTCCTCGAGAAGAGGCTCACCGGCGACGACGCGCACCACAACCTGCTGCAACGTCCGCGTGACGCCCCGGTCCGCACCGCGATCGGCGCGATGGCGGTGGCCTTCTACATCCTGCTGACCTTCGCCTGCATGAACGACATCATCGCGCTGAAGTTCGACATCTCGCTGAACGCGACGACGTGGATCGGCCGTATCGCGATGGTGGTGCTGCCGGTGATCGTGTACTACACCACCTACCGGTGGGCGGTGTCGTTGCAGCGCAGCGACCGCGAGGTGCTCGAGCACGGAATCGAGACCGGCATCATCAAGCGGCTGCCGCACGGTGCGTACATCGAGCTGCACCAGCCGCTCGGACCGGTCGACGCCCACGGGCATCCGATTCCGTTGGAGTACCAGGGCGCTCCTCTGCCCAAGCGGATGAACAAGCTGGGTTCCGGCGGCGCGCCGGGCAGCGGCAGCTTCCTGTTCGCCGACCCGATCGTCGAGCACGAGGCGCTGACCGAGGCCCAGCACGCCTCACATCGCCGAGCGCTCACGGCGCTGCGGGAGCGGCAGGGCACCAACGGTTCCGCCCACGGCGACGGCGACGGTTCGACGAACGGTCACCACTAGATCCGACAACGAGACGGCCGCCGCGGTCCTCCACACCGGAGGTCGCGGCGGCCTTCTCGTTCCCCGGGTGGTCGGGGGCCGCGCCTCCCCTCCCCCGCTGACCTTTGGCCCGCCTCGCGTATTGGCCTGCCAACCTTCGCGGAGACGTTCTAGCATCGAAGATGTCGGGCGTTGTTCCTTCGGGGGTGTTCCCATGACAACCGAATCCACTCTGCACCAGCCGCTGGTGGCCAGACGTCCGTTCCCGGAGCGCCTCGGCCCCAAGGGCAACCTGATCTACAAGCTGATCACGACCACCGATCACAAGCTGATCGGGATCATGTACGTCGTCGCCTGCTTCACGTTCTTCCTGGTCGGTGGATTGATGGCGTTGTTCATGCGGGCCGAGCTGGCAGTCCCCGGACTGCAGTTCCTGTCCAATGAGCAGTACAACCAGCTGTTCACCATGCACGGCACCGCCATGCTGCTGTTCTACGCCACTCCGATCGTGTTCGGGTTCGCGAACCTGGTGCTGCCGCTGCAGATCGGCGCCCCGGACGTGGCGTTCCCCCGCCTCAA
>NZ_LQIU01000016.1 GCF_001499995.1 Mycobacterium sp. IS-1496 | reverse complement strand
TCTTCGGCCATTTGCAGACAGACCACAACCACCGTCAAAAGCCTTGCCAAATGGCAGCGGCTTGACATAGGAGAGACGCATGCCGCCCACCTTCCGCGTGGACGACCTCCCCGTCGTCGACACCGACGTCCTGATCGTCGGCGCCGGGCCGACCGGCCTCTTGGCCGCGCTGGCGCTCGGGCGACGTGGCGTCCCCGCGGTCCTCGTCGACCGGAAGGCAGGCCCGACCCGCGAATCCCGCGCACTGGCTGTGCAGGCCCGCACGATGGAGGTCTACGATCAGCTCGGGTTGGCCGATTCGGTACTCGCGAAAGCCCATGCGGCGTTGCGGATTCAGGTCGGCGGCTCGTCCCGCGGAATCGGTCCGAACGTGGCGGAGCTACAGAACGGGTTCACCCGGTTCCCGGGCATCCAGATCTTCGAGCAGAGCCACAACGAGGAACTGCTCGCCGGCGCGCTGAGCGCCGACGGCGGCGACGTCCGCTGGCGGCACCGTCTGGTCGATCTGCAGGACCGGACCGCGGCGCCCGACGGCCGGGTCGAGGCACTGCTCGAAGGACCGGACGGCGCCCTGCTACGGGTGCGGTCCCGCTGGTGCATCGGAGCCGACGGCGCGGCTTCGGCGGTACGGCGCGCGCTGAACCTGCCCTTCGAGGGCCGGACCGACGATGCGACGTTCTGGGTCGCCGACGTCCGCGACGTGCGTGGTGTGCCCGACGAGGCGGTCAACATCAGGCCGGGCCGGCGGACCTTCACGGCGGTGTTCCCGCTGGGGCCGGGTGGCCACGTGAGGCTGCTGGGCCTGGCCGCCAAGGACACGATCACCCAGGAGGAGGCGCTCGCCACCGTACGCGCCGAGTTCGGGCTGACACACGGTCCGGTGGAGTGGTTCTCGACGTACCGGGTCCATCACCGCGTGGCGGCGAGCTTCCGGGTGGGGTCGATCTTCCTGGCCGGGGACGCCGCACATGTGCACTCCCCCGTCGGCGGTCAGGGGATGAACACGGGACTGCAGGACGCCCACAATCTGGCGATGCTGCTGGCCGACGTCGCGCAGAACCGCGTGGACGGACGCGCACTCGACCGCTACGAACGGGAACGGCGTCCGGTGGCGCTGACCCTGGTCAACGTCACCGACCGCGCCTTCACCGTCATCGGCCGCCGCGGTTCGTCGGCGGGGCTGGTGCGCAGAGCCATCGGCGGCGTGGCGTTCGGGGTGTTCCCGCTGATCACCCGCACACCACTGGGCACCCGCCTGGGCGGCTACATCGGGCAGTACCGCATCCGCTACCGCTACGCCGTGGGCGCGGATCGTCCCGACTGGGCACACGATCCGGCGGTGGGTCTGCGGCTGCCCCCGGTCGCGGGCAATCAGCGGGCGCTGGACACGATGACCTGGCAGCTGCACTCCTACGGCGCAGGGCGGATCCTCCGTCCCGAGGTGCCGGCGTGGATCGACGGCCCCCGGGACTTCGGCGCCGATCCGCGCGGTCGACTCCGCTCCGACCATCTCTACCTCGTGCGGCCCGACCACTTCGTCGCCGCGTCGATTCCGTTGCGCGGCAATGGTGTCGACGAGACACGACTACGGGATGCGCTGACGGCCCACGGAATCGGTCCCTCGCGGCCCTAGCCGGATCAACCGCTACGGGGCTCGTCGACCGGTGCCGGTCACCACAGCACGGCGATCGCGGCCGCGGCGAAGGACAGCACGCCGACCGCGTAGAACAGTGGCCGCGGCACTTGGAGGTTGCGTTTGCGCTGACGCGCGTTGCTCATGCCGAGGATGCCGCCCAACACGATCAGGATGGCGAGCTTCACGCCGATCTTCGGATAGTTGAGCACGACGTCCGCGGGCCACGGGGCGGCGAGCGCGAGGCCGGTCACCAGGGACAGCAGCACGCCGTAGTCCATCAGCCGGGTGGTGCGGAAACGACGGGCGACCGCCTCGGCGGCCCAGGCGCCGAAGGTGACGGCGAAACCGACGATGTGGAGGAGCACGACCGCGTCGCGCAAGAGCTGCATGCCCGGAATCTACCTTCGCCAGGTCGGCGGACCGGCGCACTGTTGCGGCTCTCACTGCTAGCTGGGTGCTAACAATTGTTAGCACTTGGGTATCCTGGGCGTATGCGAAGTTTGCCGATCACATCCCCCGAGCGTCTTCTTCGCCGTGTTCACCGCGCGCTCGACGTGACCGTGCGACGGAGGCCGGCCCACCGGTCACCCGAAGACGAGATCACCCCGGACGACGTCTCCGTCGTCGAGCGCGAACTGACGCGGTGCTGACCGGCGCGCTCAGGTGAGCGACGCGAGGAAGTCACGCGCGACGGTATGGACCTTGGTGTTGCTGTTCTGCGATTCCTTGACCAGGCGCTGGAACGCCTCTTCCTCCGAGCAGCCGTGTACTGCCCGAAGTGCACCCTTGGCCTGATCGATGACGGAGCGCGAGGTGAGTGCCTCGCTGAGTTGACCGATCGTCTCGAGCGACCGCTGCCAATGCCGGGCGTTGGTGATGAGGAGCCCGGCAGTCAGCGTGTACAACCGCATGAGGGCTTCGTCGAAGGGGTCGAAGGCCGTCGCGGTCGTGCTGTAGATGTTCAGTGATCCCACGAGTTCGGGCTCATGGCCCACCCGGTCAGCGAGAAGGGGCGCCGACAGCGTCGCGGTGATGCCGCAAGCGCTCGCCGCCGCGACGAACTCCGGCCAGCGTTGCTCGTCACGGCTCATCACGGCACGGACCGGCCGTCGTACGTCGGCGGCTTCCAAACAGGGGCCCCGGCCCGACTCGTACTGTTCGCGATCCAGGCGGAGCACACGCTTGTCGGTGCACGCGGCGGTGCGCGGAGTCGGTTCGGCCAGCACCGTGATACTCACCGCGTGCGCATCCGGTATCGCTTCGACTCCGGACGCCGCCACGCGCTCCAGGAGCTCGTCGAGCGGCCGCCCGTCCGCGAACAACGACTTCAGCGACTCGATGGCCTCGCTCACACTCGCGAGCCGATCCGTCTCGTCCGGACGCTCATCCGTCATGACCGGGCCCCCGTCCTCTCGCTCCGCCGACCGATTCTTGGAGCGTAATGACGGATTGACGCGGACGAAAGTTCCGGGACACGCCGTCACTCTTTCGTAGGGAGCGGGCCGGCAGCGGCGTCTACACCTCCACGACGCGCCCACGGTCGACCCGCCACGTGCGGTCCAGCCGCACGTTCTGCAGCATGCGACGGTCGTGTGTCACGAGCAGCAGTGCGCCGTCGTAGGTTTCGAGAGCCTGTTCGAGCTGCTCGATGGCCGGCAGGTCCAGATGGTTCGTCGGCTCGTCGAGGACCAGCACGTTGGTACCGAGCGCCTGCAGCAACGCCATGCCCGCGCGGGTGCGCTCCCCGGGCGAGAGGTCGTCCACCGGACGTTCGACGTGGTCGGCGCGCAGACCGAACTTCGCCAGCAGGGTGCGGACGTCGGCGGTGGTCCAGCCCGGCACCCGCTTTTCGAAGCGGTCGACGAGTCGCTCCGAACCGGTGAAATCAGCACGCGCCTGGTCGATCTCCCCGACGGCGACGTTGGCGCCCACGCTCGCGCGCCCCTCGTCGGGCCTGCGTCGTCCCAGCAGCAGCCGCAACAGTGTCGACTTGCCCGCGCCGTTGGGGCCGGTGATCCCGATCCGCTCGCCGGCATCGACCTGCAGCGATACGGGACCCAGCACGTGATCACCCTGTCGCACAACGGCTTTGTCGAGCGTGGCGACGACCGAACTGGACCGTGGTGCGGACCCGATGGTGAACTGCAGCGTCCACTCCTTACGGGGTTCGGCGACCTGTTCGAGGCGGGCGATCCGGCTCTCCATCTGACGCACCTTCTGCGCCTGCTTCTCGCTGGACTCGCCTGCCGCACGTCGCCGCAACTTGTCGTTGTCGGGAGCCTTGCGAATGGCGTTGCGGACACCCTGGCTCGACCATTCCCGTTGCACGCGTGCCCGGGCGACCAGGTCGGCCTTCTTCTCGGCGAACTCCTCGTACTGTTCGCGCCGGTGCCTGCGGCCGACCTCACGCTCTTCGAGGTAGCTCTCGTACCCGCCGCCGAAGACGGTGGTGGTGTTCTGGGCCAGATCCAACTCGAGCACGTGAGTCACGCTGCGAGCCAGGAACTCCCGATCGTGACTCACCAACACCACCCCGCCCCGCAGATCGCGGACGAACTGCTCCAACCGCGCCAGGCCGTCGAGGTCGAGGTCGTTGGTCGGCTCGTCGAGCAGGACCAGGTCGAATCGCGACACCAGGAGCGCGGCCAGCCCCACCCGCGCCGCCTGTCCACCCGACAGCGCGGTCATCGGCGTCGAGTCCGGTCGCACGGCGTCGGTGTCGAGACCCAGGTCGGCCAGCACCGCGGGCAGCCGTTCGTCGAGGTCGGCCGCGCCGGTGGCCAGCCAGTGATCCAGCGCCGCGGAGTATGCGGCGGCCGGGTCGGCGAGTGGAGCGGCCTCGGGCTCGGCCAGTGCGGCGGCCGCTGCCTCCATGGCCGCGGTCGCCGCGGTGCAGCCCGCGCGGCGCGCGATGTAGGCGGCGACGGTCTCTCCGGGGACCCGTTCGTGTTCCTGCGGCAACCACCCGACGAACGCATCGGCCGGTGCGAGGCTGACCATGCCGTCGAGTGGCGCGAGATCGCCCGCCAGGATCCGCAGGAATGTGCTCTTTCCGGCCCCGTTGGCGCCGACGACTCCGACCACATCGCCGGGCGCCACGGTCAGGTCCAGCCCCTCGAAGAGGGTGCGGTGGGCGAATCCACCCGCCACGTTCTTCGCGACGAGCGTTGCGGTCATGCCGACCATCGTCGCATCGAACACCGCCCGCCTCGGTGGCGCCGGTGCACAGCGGTGTTACTGGAGTGACTTGTGGGACGATTGGGTACAGGACGACAGTCCAACGTAGCTTTCGGTCGAGGAGAGGCCGTGACCGTTGACATGGTGACCCGCCGCGTGTGGCCGGCGGTGGCAGCGGCGCTCGCCGTCCTCGCGTCGGTCGTCGCACCGACCGCGTCGGCCGCTCCGAGCTGTCCGGACATCGAGGTGATCTTCGCCCGCGGCACCGACGAGCCGCCGGGCATCGGAGTGGTCGGCAAGGCCCTGGTCGAGACGCTGCGCCCCATGGTGAAGGGGCAGACGGTCGGCACGTACGCCGTGAAGTACCCGGCGTCGTGGGACTTCCTGCAGGTCGGCGCCGGCGCCACCGACGCCAGCCTGCGGGTCCAGTCGACCGCGGCGAAGTGCCCCGACACCAAGATGGTGCTCGGCGGTTACTCGCAGGGGGCAGCGGTCATGGACATCGTCACGACGTCGCCGGTGGCCGGGCTCGGGTACGCCGCGCCCATGCCGGCCGCCGTCGTTCCGCGCATCGCCGCCGTCACCGTCTTCGGCAACCCGTCGGCAAGGGTCGGTCAACCGCTGACCCGCCTGAGCCCGGTCTTCGGGTCCCGCACCGCAGACCTGTGCAACACCAACGATCCGGTGTGCTCGTTGGGGCGGGACTTCGACGCGCACGTGCGCTATCCGCAATCCGGACTGGTCAAGCTGGCCGCCCAGTGGGTGGCCGCTCACGTCCGGCCACCCGGCACCCGTTCACCCACCAGTGGGTGAACGGGCGAGCCGTCACCAGCCCGCGTTACGCGCCAGATCGATGGCGTAGCTGCTGACGAACGTGCCCGCGCTGGGCGCCCCGCGGCAGGCTCCGTCGGACTCGCCGGGCCGCTTGACCCACAGGAACGCGTCGATCTGCGGGTTACCCGTGTTGGTGGTGGGCGCCACACCCAACGCCCGTCCACTTGGATTGCACCAGTACAGCGGGTCGCCCTCGACCGGTCCGGCGCCGTTGCGCGACGTGTCGATGACGAAGGGCTTCCCGCCTGTCATCCCCGAGACGGCCTGCCCGTAGCCGACCGACTCCTCGGTGGTGAAGAAGTTGGCGGTGTTGAGGCTGAAGCCCCGCGCCTTCTCGATGCCGACCTGGTTCAGCCGGCCGGCCATCACGTCGGCGGCCACCCAGCGCGGGTGACCGGCGTCGACGTAGACGCCGGTCGCCGGGTTGCGGCTCAGCGTCTCCACCGCGTAGCGGATCAGGTCGAGCCGTTCCTGCTGCTGGCCGGGCGACAGGCAGTCGATCATGGCCAGCGCGTCGGGTTCGAGGACCACCGCGGCGGGTCCGGTGCCGATGGCCGCCGCGACGCCGTCGATCCACCCCCGGTAGGCGCCGGCCGACCCGAACCCGCCTGCGGCGTAGCTCCCGCAGTCCCGGTTGGGGATGCCGTACAGCGCGAGAATCGGCGTGGTGCCTGCGGCCTGCGCGTCGGCGATGTACTTCGCGTCGATCGACGGCGTGGAGATGTTGTCCATCCAGTACGCCGTGGGCGTATTGGCGACCGCGGCCAGCAGCGGATCCGTATTGCCCTGCAGGGCACGGCTGGCCTTGGACGCCGGGTTGACGTAGAACGGCCGTCCGACCAGCGGGTTGGCGTCGGCGGCCAGGCGCACCGCCGGAGCGGGGCCGGTGGGCACGGGTGCGACGAGGGCACCGGTGCCTGCGACGGCCGCGACCGTCAGGAGGGGAGCGAACCACCGCGCGACTGCACCTGCAGCTGAGGACATCACCCCAGGGAACTTAGCGGCGCTCGGCAAACGGTTCCAATTCAGGGGTGGACAGCGATGATGGGAGCTGTGGGCATCGACGTCATCACCAGCCGCGCGGTGCCCCTCGGTGGGCCGCGGGCGATGACGGTGCGACGTACCCTGCCGCAACGGGCACGCTCCCTGATCGGCGCGTGGTGCTTCATCGACCATTACGGACCGGACGACGTCGGCCGCACCGGCGGCATGGACGTGCCGCCGCATCCGCACACCGGCCTGCAGACGGTGAGCTGGTTGTTCGACGGCGAGATCGAACACCGGGACAGCAGTGGCGTGTCGGCGCTGGTCCGGCCGGGCGAGCTCAACCTGATGACGGCCGGGTCCGGTGTCGCGCACTCGGAGGTGTCCACCGCGACCACCGCCACACTGCACGGCGTCCAGCTGTGGGTGGCGCTGCCCGAGCACGCCCGCCACCTCCCCCGTCGCTTCGACCACGCGACGCCCGCACCGGTGCGCCTCGGCGGTGCGACGGCCCGGGTGCTTCTCGGCGCGTTGGCGGGCCACAGCTCGCCGGTCGCCGTGCACAGCCCCCTCGTCGGCGCCGAACTCGTGCTGGACCCGCGCGCCGAACTCACCGTCGACGTGGCAGCGGACTTCGAGCACGGCGTACTCGTCGACATCGGCCCGGTGGTGCTCGACGGCACGCCTCTGGCTCGCGCCGAGTTGGGTTACCGCGCACCGGGTGCGGACCACCTGACACTGGCCAATCCCGGGGACCGCCCGGCCCGGGTCATGCTGCTCGGCGGCGCGCCGTTCGGCGAGCCGCTGGTGATGTGGTGGAACTTCGTCGGCCGCAGCCACGAGGAGATCGCCGGCTTCCGGGCGGACTGGGCGGCGGAGTCCGAACGCTTCGGCCGCGTCGAGGGCTACCGCGGCCCCGTGCAACATCTCCCGGCCCCGCCGATGCCCACCGTGCGGCTCAAGCCACGGCTGTCCCCGCCGGTCGGTGGCGATCCGAGCGCCTGGGGATAGTGGTGCGCCGGGAGGGATTCCCCCGCGCGGACGGCTCCAGGGCACCGCGACTCACCCACGTAGGCTGAGGCGACGATGACGACGAGTGTCGAGGTGACCGGACGGGTGGGCGCGCTGCGGCGCTACCCGGTGAAGTCGATGCTGGGCGAACCGTGCGAAGCGATCGCCGTGAGTCCGCTCGGCGTCGCCGGTGACCGGCGTTATGCCTACCTCGACGACGAGACCGGCCGAGTGGCGACCGCGAAGAACCCCCGCCTCTGGCGTCAGCTGTTGCAGTGCTCGGCGACCACGGAGGCCGGCGGGGTCGTGGTGACGTTGCCCGACGGACGCCGGGTACCTGTCGAGGAGTCCGCCGGGCCGGTGTCCGAACTGGTGGGCCGGCGCGTGCACCTGGCCGACGAGCGCTCGGCGGGTGCGGTGGTCGAGCGCTCCGATCCGATCGACGTGCTCACCCAGGGCCTCGACGCGGAGATCGAGGCCGCGCTGCTCGAGATCGCACAGAGCACGCCCGGCGGCGCCTTCGTCGACGATTCGCCGGTGCACCTGATCACCACCGCGACGCTCGACGCGGTCGGGCTCGACCGGGGCGAGGCGGTGCGCTACCGCCCCAACATCGTCATCGAGACGCCCGCCGGGACGTCGCCGTTCATCGAGAACGACTGGGTCGGCGCGACGATCCGCCTCGGCGATGTCGAGTTGCGCGGCACGATGCCCACGCCGCGCTGCTCCGTACCGACCCTCGAGCACGGCGCTCTGGGCCGGTCGCCACAATCGGTGCGGTATCCGCTCGAGCACAACCGTGTCCAGGCGGGCGAATTCGGCGTCAACCCCTGCGCGGGTCTCTACGCATCGGTTGTCACCACCGGCACCGTCGCCGAAGGCGCCGACGTCCGCATCGGCTGACCCGCGCCTTCCCTTCTCGCGAGAGAATTCAGCCCACGAAGTCGCGCAGTGCCTGCGCCATGGCCTCCGGTTGGTCCTCGGGGATCAGCGTCCAGGAGTCGTCGACGATGACCTTCCTGGCGTCGGGGAACAGCCCGACCAGGCGGTCGGCGTGCTCCAGGGGCATCATCCGGTCCTCCCGTGCCCAGACGACGAGTACCGGGCGGTCGAATGCGGCCAGCTTCCCGGACAATTCGAGCAGCCGGCGGCGCGGGGGTGCGCCGGTGGCGAACTTGACCAGATCGCGGCGGATCGCGGCGTTCTCGACGGCGGGCCGGAACCACTCGTCGAACAACTCGTCGGGCAGTCCGGACTTGGCCATCCCGCCGTAGGCCTGCCGGCTGTGGCGGAAGAACCGCGTCCCCAGCATCCGGCTGAGGACCCAGCCGCCGCCCGGTAGCCGGCACAGCAGGGCCGCGGGCCGGGCCGGCTTGGGCGGGAAGTTGTCGAAGGCTTCGCAGGACGCGAGCACGAGCCTGCCGATGCGCTTGTCGCGGCCCTCGGAGATGACGAATTGGCCACCGCCCCAATCGTTGAGGACCAGGGTCACATCGTCGAGGTCGAGGGCGTCGAGGAAGTCGGCGAGGATGTTCGCCACCCCGGTCTGGGTGAGGTCCGCGTCGTCGCGCATCGGCGCGGTGTGCGCGCCCAGCGGCAGAGTCGGTGTGAGGCATCGATACCCGGGCAGCAGCGGGATGACCTTGCGCCACTGCCTGCCATCCATGAGCAGACCGTGACCGAACACGAGCGTGGGCCCGTCGCCACCGGTGTCGTCGTAGGAGATGGGTCCGGACGGCAGATCCACGGAAAGCACGTCGTCGCCTCCTAGATAGATCGTTCTACTTACCCGGACGATATGCTGTCGGGGCACGAAGCGCAAGAAGGAGACGCCATGGCAGATCCGTCCACCCGCAGCCGGATCCTCGACGCGACGGCCGAGCTGTACCGACGTCAGGGCATGCCGGCCACCGGCCTCAAGCAGATCTCGGCCGCGGCGCAGGCGCCGTTCGGATCGATCTACCACCACTTCCCCGGCGGCAAAGAGGCCATCAGTGTGGAAGTCATTCGCCGCGAAGGCATTCGGTACGGCGAGTTCGTCGGCGCGCAGTTGGCGGACATCGACCCGCTCGACGGTATCCCCCAGTTGTTCGAGAAGGCGGGTGAGGACCTCGAGGCCCAGGATTACGGTGAAGCGTGTTCGATCGAGACCATCGCGCTGGAGGTGGCCAGCACCAACGAGCGACTCCGAATCGAGGCGGCGGAGGTCTTCGAGAACTGGCTCACCGGCCTGGCGGCGTGGTTCGGCAGGCTCGACATCTCCGAGGAGGAGTGCCGCCGGTTGGCGACCATCACGCTGACCGCCCTCGAGGGCGCCTTCGTCCTGTGCCGCACGCTGCGCTCCGTCGAACCCATCGTGTGCGCCGGCCACGGGGTGCAGGCGGCGGTGCACGCGGCGGTTCGAAATCGCCCCCAACGGGCATCTCCCTGACACCCCACCTGAAGAGGAGCTCACCCATGTCCGGTCGGACCGTCGACAGCCGGTCGACAACGGCGTCGACGTTGTTGTTGCCGGTCGCCGTCAGCCTGGCGACGGCGGCCACGCTGTTCGTCAACTATCTCGCCAACGGCTTGCCGATCAACGGCCAGACCACCGGCGATGTCACCCGCCGCTTCGAGGTCTACTTCGTCCCCGCCGGGTACGTGTTCTCGATCTGGAGCGTCATCTATCTCGGGCTCATCGCATACAGCGTCTACCTGAGCCTGACCCTGGCCCGGGGGCGGCCGGACAGCGGCGCGGCGCGGGCGATCGCTCCGTGGTATCTGCTCACCGCCGCGGCCAACTGCTCGTGGCTGTTCGCGTGGCACTACAACCTCTTTCCGTTGAGCATGCTGCTGATGCTGGTGCTGCTGGGCACGCTGATCGTCATCTACCGCCTGCAGGCCGCCCGTCCGCCGGCTTCGACGGTCGAGCGCTGGACGGTGCACATCCCGTTCCGGGTGTATCTGGGCTGGATCTCGGTCGCCACGATCGCCAACGCCACCATCACGCTCGACGACGCGGGCTGGAACGGATTCGGCCTCGCCGAGCCGACATGGGGCACCATCATGGTGCTGGTGGCGGCCGCGCTCGGCTTGACGATGACGTTCCTGCAGCGCGACATCGCCTATGCGCTGGTGCTCATCTGGGCGCTGATCGGCATCGCGGTGCGCCTGCACGAGACCACGTCGATCCTGATCGTGTCACTGGCCGGTGCGGCGGCGCTGGCCGTGAGCCTGCTCGTCGTCATGCGGCGCAATCGGACCGGTCAGCGGCGGAACCTCGGTAGCTCAGCGGCCAGTTCGTCGAACAACGCCTGATTGAGGCCGAAGGCCACCTTCACCTCGTCCACCACCCGCTCGGTGTCCGCGGCGTCCAGCCGCAGCCCGTCGAGGCGGTTCCGGTATCCGTCCTTGTAGGGCTTCACCCGAAGGCCGAAGTCGTAGAAGGCCAGCCCCGCACCGCCGAGACCGAATTCGCGGTCGAGGATCCTGCCCATGGCCTGCCCACCGGACAGGTCGCCGAGGTATCGGGTGTAGTGGTGGGCCAGTAGCGCACCGCCCCACGATGATTCGACGATACGATTCCGATAGCGTTGTGCGGCAGGCGAATCGGTGTCGCGGCGCGTACCGGGGGCCCAGTGCTCGAGATCCGCGTCGATGGCCGGTAGGCGTTCGAGCACCGGATCGTGGATGGCGGCGACGAGCGGGTCGTCGCGACGGGCGCGGACGGCGTCCTCCAGGGCTTCGTAGATCACCCGCAGACGCACCAGGTACTCGGCGTAACCGGCCTCATTGACCCGGCCGGCCAGAAGTTCCGTGACGAACGGTGACTGCTCGGCGGCGGCGTGTTCGGCAGCCGAGCCCTCCTTGATCGCGACGGACAACGGCCACGCGGTGCGGTTCGGGTGGTCGGCGCGGTTCATCTCAGCGCGGGACGTTCGCCTTCAACGACGCCAGGGCCGCAGTGCTCAGCCGGGCGAGCTCCTCGGCCTCGGTGGAATCCAGTCCAGCCGTGAAGATCTCGGCCATCCGCCGGTTGGTGGCCTGCTCGGCCTCGTCGTAGCGGTCCTTCTTGTCCGCACCGTCGGCGAACGGTTCGGGCCAGCCGAACATCGCGGCGTATTTCGGCCCCTTGTTGAGCATGTGCGCTTCGATCGGGGTGACACCCGTGAGCGACAACGCGTTGAAGTGCAGTCCGGCGCGCAGTTCCCGCAGCACGAACATCACCTGCAGCGCCCGGGCCGGGGCGTCGTCGGCCAGCGGCATCGCACGCCAGCCGGCGAACAGCGGTAGTCCCCCGATCGGCGTCGCCGCGATGAGCTTCTCCCCCAGCGCGGCGAGGCGTTCCAGTCCCTCGGCACCGGCCAGGTACTTGCGGCCGAACTCCGCGGTCTGATTCCAGTACACCTCCGCGGCACCGGCCGCTCCGCGCACCGCGACGCCCTCGTCCCACAGCGCCGCCAGGCCCGTCGGCTCGAACACCGCGAACACCGCGCTGACGGTCGCCCCGGTGGCCTCACCGAGGACGCCGCCCCGGCCGGCCACGTAACCGGCCAACGGGTTCTGGTAACCGGCCGCGACGCTCCCACCGTAGGTCTCCGGGTGGAGCATGAACACCGCCACCGCCTGCTCTATCGCCGCTCCGGCGGTTGCGGCGGCATCGAGCACATCGTCAACGCTCATATCGAACTTCTCCTGGGTCGGGCCGGCGCCGTCGAGCGGTTGGCACTCACCCGGAAGGGTAGCCGCGACGATCTTCGGCGCTGCGTCAGTACCCCGCGTCGTGGTCGTATCGGTTGCGCAGCTCCCCGCCGTCGAGGTGGGAGGCGATCAGGACGTCGAGTCGACTCGTCACCGTTTGTATCCGTCGAGTTCGGGCATCGCAGGCGAACCCTACTCGGTCTGCGACCGCACCGTCCGGCAGGAGGATCGACCTGTGCCCACGAAACGCAGCGTGACCCTCGAGGCCCTGGGCGCCTGGGTGATCAAGTGCAATCCGCACAAGACACCCCTCGACGCCATGCGTACGGCGGGCGAGACGACACCGCACTGGTGCGTCGCCGACAACTACCGGTCACAGCTCATCCGGCCCGGTCAGCGCGCCCTGTTCTGGGTGTCCGCGCACCCGCAGCGAGGCTTCTGGGGTGCGGGCCACGTCACCGGCGAGCCGACAACGGGCGACGGCCGGCTGCACCTACCCGTGCACATCCCGTTGTTCGCGACGCCCGTGACCGCCACCGAACTCCTCGCGATCCCGGGGTTGCAGTCGATGGAGGTCTTCCGGTCCCCCCAGCAGTCCAATCCGTCCTGGGTGAGCAGAGCGGAGCTGAGGCTCCTCGACCCGTTGCTGCCGAGCCCCGGGACCCGTTGACGTGCAGGCGGATCGCTAGGCGAGGCCCTTGAGCATCAGATTCCAGTACATCCACGGCAGCCCGTACTTCTTGAGGTACCAGTAGCTGCGATGCGGTCTGGTCGGGTCGAGCAGCGGCAGCGACGGCGTCACGTTCAAGTCGTAGTCGAACTCCGCCAGCAGCATGGCGTGCGACGAGGTGACGATCGGACACGAGCCGTAACCGTTGTACGAGGCGGTCACCGGCCGGCCGCCCAGGAACGACTCGATGTTGTCGACCACCACCGGGGCCTGCTTGCGGATCGCGGCACCGGTCTTGGAGTTCGGGGACGATCCCGCGTCGCCGAGGCTGAACACGTTGGGATACCGCACGTGTTGCATGGTGTGCTTGTCGATCTCGACGTATCCGTTCGCATCGCCCGTCGACAGCGGGCCGGCCTTGATCCAGTCCGGTGCCGACTGGCGGGGCACGGCGTGCAACACGTCGTACGCCAGGACGGTGTCGGCTCCCCCGCCGCCGGCGTGGGTGAGGCGCACCTTGTGCGCCGCGGCGTCGACGGAGGTCACCTCGGCTCCGGTGTGCACGGTGATGCCGTAGTCGGCGGCGATCGCGTCGAGGTTGTCGGCGATGGCGGGGATGCCGAACAACCGTGGGGTGGGCACCACCAGGTGCACGTCGATGTCGTCGAGCACTCCCTGCTTGCGCCAGTGGTCGGCCGCCAGGTAGGCGATCTTCTGGGGCGCGCCCGCGCACTTGATCGGACCCGACGGCATCGCGAACACCGCACTGCCGGAGCGCAGGTCGCGGATGAACTCCCAGGTGCGGGGCGCCAGGTCGTATCGGTAGTTCGATGACACCCCGTCCTTGCCGAGTGCGTCCTCCAACCCCTCGGTGCGGTTCCAGTCCAGCTGGATGCCCGGGCTGACGACGAGCACGTCGTACTCGTAGACCGCCCCGTCGACGCAGGTGACCGCGTTGTTGTCCGGATCGACCGACGCCGCCGCATTCTTGATCCATGTCGCGCCGTCGGGCATCACCGAGGCCTCGGGGCGAGCGGTCGTCGACGCCTTCGCCTGCCCGCCCCCGACGAGCGTCCACAGCGGTTGGTAGTAGTGCGTGTCGGACGGTTCGATGACGGCCACGTCGGAGTGGCTCCTGCGCAGCAGGCGGGCGGCGACCGAGATGCCGGCGGTTCCCCCGCCGACGATGACGATCCGGTGCTTGTCGGTCATGGTCTTGTCTCCCCTCAGGCGCTCTGGTGCGATTCGTCCCAGGCGTTGAAACCGCCCAGGATGTCGCTGACGTCGCCGAAGCCGTTCTGCCGCAACAGGCTTGCGGCCACCGAGGATCGGTACCCGCCGGCGCAGTACACGACGGTCGGCTTGGCCGGATCCAGCTCGTTCAGCCGGGCGGGCAGCTGACCCACCGGGATGGTGAGGGCGTTCGGGATGGTGCCCGCGGCGACCTCACCCGGATTGCGCACGTCGACGATCTGCAGATCGGACAGCTCCGCGATGCGCTCGTCGAACGCCTTGGCCGTCAACCGGGACGCCATCTGGACCTCGTCCTGATGGTCGAACATCACCTCGAACGGCCGTTCCACGTAGCCGATCACCCGGTCGAAACCGATTCGGGCGAGCCGGTTCTTGCCTTCCAGCTCCTGGCCCGGCTCGGTGAACAGCACGATGTCGACGTCGGTGGGCACCACCGATCCGGCGAACTCGGCGTAGCGGCCCTCCAGCCCGATGTTGACGGCGCCACGCAGGTGGCCCAGCGCGAACTCCTCGGGCCCGCGCCCGTCGACCAGGATCGCGCCCGCCTTCATCGCATCGCGCACCTGCTCATAGGTCATCGCCGGCGGCATCTTGGTCTCGTCCAGCAGGTCGCGCTCCTTGCGGTTGAGGACCGCGTCGTAGACGAAGTAGCTCGGCGCCGGCGGCTGCCCCTCGGTCACCAGGTCCATGAAGGTGGCCTTGTCGGGAGCGCGCAGCGCGTAGTTCGTCTCCTTCTGGTCGCCGATGGTCGACCACAGGTCGGTGGAGAGGTTCTTGCCACAGGCCGAGCCCGCACCGTGCGCCGGGTACACCCGGGTGGCGTCGGGCAGGGTCATCAGCTTGTTGTGCAGCGAGTCGTACAGCTTCTCGGCCAGTTCCTCGCGGGTGAAGCCGATCGAGGCCAGCAGGTCGGGCCGGCCGACGTCGCCGATGAACAGCGCATCGCCGGTCATCACGCCGTAGGGAACCTCGTCGTCGGCGTGCTCGTAGACCACGATGCTCATCGACTCGGGTGTGTGGCCGGGGGTGTGCCGGAACTCCAGCGTCACGTCACCCAATGAGTATCGCTCGCCGTCGGCCACCCCCATCGACTCGAACTCCGTCTCGGCGACGGCGGAGTACACGATCTTCGCGCCGGTGGCCTTCGCCAGCTCCAGGTGGCCGGACAGGAAGTCGGCGTGGAAGTGGGTCTCGATGACCAGTTCGATCGTGTAGCCGGCCTCCCTGGCGTCGGCCAGGTACTCCGAGACGTCCCGCTGTGGGTCGACAACGACTGCGCGGCCGGTGTTTTCGTCGGCGATCAGGTACGACGCATGCGACAGGCAGTCCAGGTAGTACTGGGTGAATCTCATGGTGACGGTCCTTCCGTTCGGGCGGTGGGTGAGGGCTGTTGCTTCACAGCCTGGCTATACCCCTATGGGTATGTCAAGGGCAGGATGGGGTAGAAAAATTCCTCCTTGCATGTACCCCCTGGGGTATGTGTACGATGGGCGCCAATATACCCCCCGTGGTATCGGCGAATTGTCGAGCCACCCCATCGAAAGGACGCGGAGATGACCGCACCGGCCACCATCGATTCGCACGACCTGCGCCGAAGGCTCGGATCCCCCACCCCGCCGCGCGTGATCGACGTGCGCACGCCGGCCGAGTTCGAGACCGCCCATATCGCGGGCGCCTACAACGTGCCACTGGACCTGCTACGCGAACATCGCGACGAGATCATCGAGCACCTCGATGAGGACGTCGTCCTGGTCTGCCGCTCCGGCCAGCGCGCCACGCAGGCCGAGGAGACGCTGCGCAACGCCGGACTGTCGAACGTGCACATCCTCGCCGGCGGTATCAGCGACTGGGAGGCCAAGGGCTTCGCGGTCAACCGCGGCGCCCAGCGCTGGGACCTCGAACGCCAGGTCCGCCTCGTCGCCGGATCGGTCGTGCTGACCAGCATCCTCGGCAGCATCGCCGCCCCCAAGCTCAAGTGGGTGGCCGGCGCCATCGGCGGTGGTCTGACGTTCGCCGCGCTGTCCAACACCTGCGCGATGGGCATGATGCTGGCCAAGCTGCCCTACAACCGCGGGGTGGGCTGCGACGCCCAGTCCATCGTGTCCCAGCTGGTCGAATCCGCTCCCACGCCCGAGAAAGTGGGGTAGTCGATCATGATTGCCCTGACCATCGGCCTTGCCGTCTTCGTCGGAATCTCACTGGGACTGCTCGGCGGCGGAGGCTCGATCCTGACCGTGCCGCTGCTGGCGTACGTGGCCGGGATGGACACCAAACAGGCGATCGCCACCTCATTGCTGGTCGTCGGCGTCACCAGCGCGATCGGCGCGATCTCGCACGCTCGCGCCGGCCGGGTGCAGTGGCGCACGGGGCTGATCTTCGGCGGCGCGGGGATGGCCGGCGCCTACTCGGGCGGTCTGCTGGCCCAGTTCATCCCGGGCACGGTGCTGCTCATCGGCTTCGCCGTCATGATGGTCGCCACCGCCATCGCGATGCTGCGGGGACGCAAGAACGTCGAGACCGTCGAGGGCACCCATCGCCTGCCCGTTCCGAAGATCATCGCGGAGGGCCTGGTGGTCGGGCTGGTCACCGGCTTGGTCGGGGCCGGCGGCGGCTTCCTGGTGGTGCCGGCCCTCGCGCTGCTCGGCGGCCTGCCCATGCCGGTCGCGGTGGGCACCTCGCTGATCGTGATCGCGATGAAGTCGTTCGCGGGCCTGGGCGGCTATCTGTCCAGCGTCCAGATCGACTGGCCGGTGGCACTGGCGGTGACGGCCGCGGCCGTGGTGGGTGCACTCGCCGGCGCCCGCCTGACCGCGATGGTCAATCCCGATTCCCTGCGAAAGGCCTTCGGCTGGTTCGTGCTTGCGATGTCGTCGGTCATCCTCGCGCAGGAGATCCACCTGGGTGTCGGGATCGCCGCAGCGGCACTCACCGCGGCGGCCGGGGCGATGTCGGTCGCGTGTACCCGGTACGTGCACTGCCCGCTCCGCCGCTTCACCGGTGTTTCCGCCTCCGGAGGAGTCGCCGCATGACCGCGATGGCTGGTGACGAGGATGCGATCGCCGCGGTGCTCAACAGGCTGCGCAGGGCGCAGGGTCAGCTGGCCGGAGTGATCTCGATGATCGAGCAGGGCCGCGAATGCGCAGACGTCGTCACCCAGCTGGCCGCGGTCTCCCGCGCTCTGGACAAGGCCGGGTTCAAGATCGTCGCAACGGGATTGCGCGAATGCGTTTCGGCAGAGGCGGCCGGCGGCCAACGGCCGATGACCGAGGCCGAGTTGGAGAAGTTGTTCCTGGCCCTGGCCTGACCCGGCCGGATGACAGGCGAATCTCGGTCGGGTTGAGATGTGGTGTCACACCACTGCAAAACCCGACGGGGCTGTCACCATCGGACGGGTGTCACCCAGAGCAGCGACGAAGACGGACAGCAAGCTGGCGGCTCGTCTGGCGGCGCTCGCCTCGCTGGGCGCGGCGGTCATCCACTTCGCCGTCGTGCCGGCGCACTGGCAGGAGTGGCCGCCGGCAGGCCTGTTCTTCGTCGCGATCGCGGTCTTCCAACTGATCTGGGCGTTCGTCGTGCTGGGCCTGGCCACCACGTCGGTGCTCGCCGCCGGCATCCTGCTCAATGTCGGAGCGGTCGCCCTGTGGGCGGTGTCGAGGACTGCGGGAGCGCCGTTCGGCCCGCACGCCGGCGACGCCGAACTGGCACAGGCCGCGGACCTCTGCGCCCTGCTGCTGCAGATCTACGTCGTCATGGGAGCCGGCTGGGTCGTGTACCGAGGCCGCTACGGTCAGCCGATCCCCGCATTCGCCAACGCGCTGGTGCTGCTCGGCGCCGCAGGCGTCGTCACGCTGGCGTCCACCGTGGGAGTGGCCTCGGGTCTTCGGCACGGCCACCACGCACCGGCCGAGGCCGAAGCGCACCACCATGGGCCGATCGTCAAACATGTTGAGGGTCACCAGGATCACCATCGTGAACCGCCGGCCGCCCCAGCGCCGAACCCCGAGCCGGCCGGCGCACCCGAGGCACCGGCACCGGCCGAGGTCCCGACGCCGCTCGACACCGGTCACGGCGATCACGCCCACTAGCGTCGGCGGGTTCAACGGGCGAGAATGGCGCGGGTCCCGGCCTCGGGTCGCAGGTCGATCCGCCGCAGTAGCTGGGCGTTGAGCGCCACGACCACCGTGGACAACGACATCAGGACGGCCCCCACGGACATCGGCAGGACGACGCCGACAGGCGCCAGGACTCCGGCGGCCAATGGCACCGCGACGAGGTTGTATCCCGCACCCCACCAGAGGTTCTGCTTCATCTTCCGGTAGCCGGCCCTAGACAGTTCGATCACCGACAGGACCGACCGCGGGTCCGAGCTCGCCAGGATGACACCGGCCGACGCGATCGCCACGTCGGTTCCGGCACCGATCGCGATACCGACGTCGGCCTGCGCCAGTGCGGGGGCGTCGTTGACGCCGTCACCGACCATGGCGACCTTCACACCCTCGCTCTGCAGCCCGGCCACCCTGGCCGCCTTGTCCTCCGGGCGCACACCGGCGAACACCCGGTCGATGCCGAGCTCGTCGCCGACCGAGTGGGCGACGGCTTCGGCGTCACCGGTGATCATGACGACCTCGACGCCGAGCCTGTGCAGAGCAGCCACGGCTTCGCGGGATTCGTGACGGATCTCGTCGGCGAGGCGGAGGCCGCCGAGGACCGCACTGTCGCGGACCACGTGCAGGATGATCGCGCCCTCGTCGCGCCATGCGGCGGCGGCCCCGACCTCCTCGCCGCCGACCTCCTCGAGCAGGCGGGGACCCCCTATCCGGACTTCGCGTCCGTCGACGGTCGCGGTCACGCCGACTGCCGGGTCGGAGGAGAACCCGCCCGCACGGGGCACGGTGAGTCCGCGCTCCTCGGCGGCGCGCACGATCGCCCGAGCCAACGGGTGTTCGCTGTCGGTCTCCGCGGCGGCCGCCAGCGCCAGCACACCGTCGGCGTCGACATCGCCGACGGGCTCGATCGCAATGAGGGTGGGCTCACCCTTGGTCAGCGTGCCGGTCTTGTCGAACAGCACCGCGTTCACGGTGCGCATACTCTCCAGCGCGAGCCGGTCCTTGATCAGCACACCGCCTCGGGCGGCCCGTTCGGTGGCTATGGAGACGACCAGGGGGATGGCCAGCCCCAGCGCATGTGGGCATGCGATGACCAGCACCGTGATCGATCGCACGACCGACGCGTCGGGGCTGCCCGCCAGCGTCCACACCACGGCGGTGATCGCGGCGGTGACCAGGGCGAACCAGAACAGCCATCCGGCCGCCCGGTCGGCGAGGCGCTGGGCCCGCGACGACGAGTTCTGCGCCTCGGTCACCAGACGCTGGATCCCGGCCAGGGTGGTGTCGTCGCCCGTGGCGGTGATCTCGACCCGCAACCCGGAATCGGTGGCGACGGTGCCCGCCGTGACGGCCTCACCGACGCCGCGGGGGACCGGTCTGGACTCGCCGGTCACCATTGACTCGTCCATGTCCGCGCGGCCGTCGACGATCCTGCCGTCGGCGGGGACACTGCCGCCCGGCCGGACCACCACGAGGTCTCCGACACGAAGATCGGCCGGTGACACGGTGACCGTGTGGTCGCCGTCGACCTTCTCGGCCTCATCGGGGAGCAGCGCGGCGAGCGAATCCAGAGCGGAGGTGGTCTGAGCCAGGGACCGCATCTCGACCCAGTGGCCGAGCAGCATGATGACGATGAGCAGCGCCAGTTCCCACCAGAACTCCAGTTCGTGGTGGAGCAGACCCAGGCTGGCGCCCCAGGACGCGAGGAACGCGACGGTGATGGCCAGCCCGATCAGCAGCATCATTCCTGGCTTGCGCGAACGGATTTCGCCGGCGGCGCCGGTCAGGAAGGGCCGCCCGCCGACGGCGTACATCACCGTGCCGAGAACGGGGGCGATCCACTGGGCGCCTGCAAAGTCCGGCAGCCGGTAGCCGATCAGCGTCGCGAACATCGTCGAGAACGCCACGACGGGGACCGCGACGACCAGGTTGACCCAGAACAACCTCCGGAACTGACCGACGTGATCACCGCCATGGCCGTCGTGACCGCCGTGCGCTCCGGCGCGGTCGTGACGGACGTCCGCTCTCACAGGGGAGCCGTGGTGGTGCGGGTCTGTCATGCTGCTCCTCAGGGCCGCAGACTCGGTGACGACCTCGGTCGAGTATGCGGGAGGGCGGAGCGGCGCCAGACCGGTCACGCGTTTCTATACAGAATCTTCACAGAACCACCAGCGCGGCTCCACGTCCGTCGGTCAGGCTTGTGTCGACTGTCCGACGATGGAGGGAAGAGCTTGAACCGCAACAGAAGTCGTGTGTTCGGAGCGGCTGCGGCGGCGCTGGTGACGGTGCTCGCATCGTGTGGCGATTCCGGCAACGAGCAGGCCGCGGCACCGTCGCCGGCACCCGTTCAGACGTCGTCCGTGGCCCCCGCCGCGGCGCACAACCAGACCGACGTGATGTTCGCGCACCATATGATCCCGCACCACCGGCAGGCGATCGAGATGAGCGACATGGTCACCGCCAAGCCGGGTGTCGATCCGCGAGTAGTCGAGATGGCGAAGCAGATCAAGGCCGCGCAGGGCCCGGAGATCGAGCAGATGCAGGGCTGGGTCGATCAGTGGGGCATGCCGGGGCCGAACGCCCCGCGCACGGACATGGGGCCACATCACGGTGGTATGCCCGGCGGATCCATGATGCCTGGAATGCCTGGAATGCCTGCGATGAACGGGATGCCCGGCATGGACGGGATGATGTCCCCGGCCGAGATGCAGGCGCTGCAGAACGCCAGGGGCGTGGAGGCGAGCAGATTGTTCCTCACCCAGATGATCAGGCATCACGAGGGTGCGATCACGATGGCGCAGAACGAGATCGACAACGGCCAGTTCCCGGACACGATCGCGTTGGCCGAGTCGATCGTGAGTAGCCAGCGAAAGGAGATCGACACGATGAACCAGATCCTGGGTTCCCTCTAGTCTGCGCCCACGGCTCACCATGGCTCCCTGGTTCAGGGTCGATGCGCTGCCGGCCGCCGTGCTGCTGGCCACGGCGCTCGTGGGCTGCGCCGGCGGCGACACCGGGACTGCCGAGCAGACACCGCCCGGCCCGGCTGAGTCCGTACCGTCGGCCGGGGTGGCCGGGTCGCTGTGGGTGGCCGACGAGGACGGGGACAGCCTGACCATCGTCGACACGAACACCAACGCGGTGACGTCCACCCTGACCGGCATCCAGGCACCGCACAACGTCCAGGTCGGCCGGGACGCCACCCTGGTGTACGCGACCAGCGGCGACGCCGACATGGTCGTGGCCATCGATGCCGAGACCCATGCCGTGACCGCGACCGCCCGAACCGGCTCCCATCCGGCGCACGTGATCGAGGCGCCCGACGGCAGGGTCTACGTGGCCGACTCCGACGACGGCACCGTGTCGGTGTTCCAGGGGCGAAACCTGCAGGCGCTGGGTCGCATTCAGCTGGGCGGGATGCCGCACGGGTTACGCGCGGCGGCCGACGGTTCGGTGATCGTCGACGCCAACCACATGACCGGAGCCTTGGATGTCATCGACGCCCGCACCGGTCGGGCGGCGTTCTCGGTGCCCGTGGGTGAGGGACCCGCACAGGTCGCGGTCAGTGCCGACGGACGTCACGCCTACACCGGTGTCACGGAGCCGGCGGCAGTGGTCAAGGTCGACCTCGGCACCCGCACAGTGGTCGGCAGGGTGACGGTGTCCGCGGCACCCGTGCAGCTGTACCTCACACCGGACGACACCCTGGTGCTGTCGGCCGACCAGGGCACCCCGGACGTCCCCGGGCATGCTGCGTCGCTGATCGACACGGGCACGATGTCGGTACGTGCCACCGTCGGGACCGGGGCGGGTCCGCACGGGGTGGTGATCGATCCCGGTGGCCGGCTGGGGTGGGTGACCAACAGCTACGACGACAGCGTCTCGGTCATCGACCTGGCCGGCCAGAGGGTTTCCGCCACGATCCCGGTGGGTGAAGGACCCAACGGCCTGAGCTACTCACCTCGCCCGCCCGCGGCAGGCCCACCCACCGTCGCACTGAACCTCCCCGCACCCGAACCGTCGCACCAACCGGGCCACCGGTGACCACTACAGCGGCAGGTCCACCGGCAGGTCGATGTCGGCGACTGCCAGGTTCTCCTCGAGATGCGCGACCGACGACGTCCCGGGGATCAGCAGCACGTTCGGGGCCACGTTCAGCGTCCACGCCAGGGCGATCTGCGCCGGAGTCCGGTTCAGCTCGCCGGCGACGCGCTTGATGGTCGGGTTGCCGAGCACCGGGTTGTCGGCGACGAACCCCGAACCGAGCGGGAAGAACGGCACGAACGCGATGTTCCGTTCGACGCACAGGTCGAGCACGGGCGCAGACGTGCGGTCGGCGAGGTTGTACGCGTTCTGCACGCAGGCGATCTCGGTGCGCTCCAGCGCGATCTCGAGGTGTTCGCGTGAGACGCTGCTCAGGCCGATCCCGGCGATCAGTCCTTCGTCGCGGGCGGCGATCATCGTGTCGAGTTGCCGCTCGAACAGCCCACGGTCGACCCGCGCGGGACCGCCGATGTCGTCCCCGAACACCCGCAGGTTCACCGCCGCCAGCCGGTCCACCCCGAGGGTCTGCAGGTTCGCCTCGATGTCGCGGCGCAGGTCCTCGGGTTCCTGGGCGGGCAGCCAGTTGGCCTGGTCGTCCCGCTTGCCGCCCACCTTGCTGACCAGGGCGAGGTTGTCGGGGTACGGGTGCAGCGCCTCGCGGATCAGCTCGTTGGCGACGTTCGGTCCGTAGAACTGTGCGGTGTCGATGTGGTCGACACCGAGTTCGACCGCGCGCCGCAGCACCGCGATCGCCTGATCGTGGTCGCGCGGCGGGCCGAACACTCCGGGTCCGGGCAGCTGCATGGCGCCGAATCCGACGCGTCGGACGGTGTACGGGCCGAGGGGGAACGTCGTGGTCACGAGGCGTCAGCCTTTCATTAGGTCTCTAACTATCTGCTATCAAACTATATGAATGCTGATATTCTGGTCAACCGTTCTGAGGAGATCTCTCGTGGAAGACCAGCAGGTCGCTGCGCAACTCGCCGACGCATTCGGCCGCGCCGCGAAGTCGGTTGTCAGAGCGTTCGACGAACATCTCGGCGACCGTGGCGTCTCGACTCCCCGGTCGAAACTCCTCGCCGAGATCGACCGGCTGCAACCGGTTCGGTCCGCCGATGTGGCTCGGGCGGTGGGGATCACCCAGGCGACCGCGTCGACCCTGGTGGACGCGCTCGTGCGGGAAGGGCTCGTGGCGCGCGCACCGGACGAGAACGACCGTCGGGCAGTGCGTTTGACCACCACGGAGCCGGGCCGCGAGCAGGCGCGGGAATGGCGGGCGCAGTACACCCGGGCCGCGCACGCGATGTTCGCCGGATTCAGCGACGACGAGAAGAAGCTGCTCACCGAACTGCTCACCAAGCTCGGTGACGCCCTGGCCTGACACCCGTCGGTTTGTCGGTCGACGGTCGCCGCCGGTTACTGTGCTTGGGTCGGTCTCCGCGACAAGCCGGCAGAAGAGTTGAGTGAATCGATGACCGCAGCACCAGAAGCGTCGCCGCTCGAAGCCCGGGTCGGCCACTACTACCAGATGGACGACACCTACCTGGTCGGCCGCGAGAAGGTCCGCGAATACGCCCGGGCCGTTCAGGACTACCACCCGGCGCACTGGGACGTCGCCGCCGCCGCCGCGTTGGGCTATTCGGGTCTGGTGGCACCGCTGACCTTCACCTCGGCCCCGGGGATGTCCTGCAACCGCCGCATGTTCGAGCAGATCGTCGTCGGGTACGACACCTATCTGCAGACCGAGGAGGTCTTCGAGCAGCACCGGCCGATCGTGTCCGGCGACGAACTCCACGTCGACGTCGAGCTGACCTCGGTGCGCAGGATCGCCGGCCGCGACATGATCACGGTGACCAACACCTTCACCGACGCGGCAGGCGAACGGGTGCACACCCTGCACACCACTGTCGTCGGCGTCACCGCCGAGGACCTCAACCCTGACGTCAAGACAGCCGTGCAGAACGCGATGATGCACGACGTCGATTTCTCCGGAGTCGGCAGCCTGGACGGCCACTACGAGAAGACGGTGCGCCCCGAGGGTGAGATCCGGATCGCCGACGGTGGCCTGACGCGCACACCCGCGACGCCCTCGTTCGACGACGTGAGAGTCGGCGACGAGTTGCCGGTGCGCCACACCCGACTGTCGCGCGGTGACCTGGTCAACTACGCCGGCGTGGCCGGTGACGCCAATCCGATCCACTGGGACGAGGACATCGCCAAACTGGCCGGGCTCCCCGACGTGATCGCCCACGGCATGCTCACAATGGGTCTCGGTGCCGGATTCGCCTCCGCGTGGACCGGCGACCCCGGCGCGGTCACCCGCTACGCCGTGCGGCTGTCCGCCCCCGCGGTCGTGCCGGCCAAGGAGGGCGCCGACATCGAATTCAGCGGGCGCATCAAGTCATTGGACCCGGCGACCCGCTCCGGTGTCATCGTGGTCGCGGCGAAATCGCAGGGCAAGAAGATCTTCGGCCTCGCGACGATGAACGTCCGCTTCAGCTGACACTTCTGCCTCAGTTCGCGGTGCCGGCTCCGGCGAGCTTCCGGATGACGCGGATCTCGTCCTCCGCATAGGGCCGCCCATCCGGGTGCAGCAGGTCGCTGAACCACGGATCGGGAGGCGAGGTGTAGGGCTCCTTCCACGAATCCCACGGCAGATACGTCTGCGTCCTCCCGGCGACGAAGCCCCAGTTGTACGCCCCGACGTTGCGCCGCTTGGCAACCGGGAGAATTCCTTCCACGGTGCTGCCCAAGCCCCGCGCCAGGTACTCGGTGCACAGGATCGGCCGTCCCAGCGGAGTGAGTTCGTCGATGCGGGCCTCGAACTCGCCCGGATCGCCGTAGCTGTGGAAGGTGATGACGTCCGAATGCTCGAGCTGCAGGCTGCAGATCGCGCTGCGGCTTCCCGGATCCCTCCAATGCCCCTGCCACACACCGCTGGTCAACGGCTGCACCGGATTGACGGCCCGGGTCCACTGGAAGACGTGGGGCAGGAACGCCTCGACCAGTTCCTGCTTGTCCTCGTGCTCCACCTTGCGGTAGTCGCGCGCCGGATTGTCCGGTTCGTTCCACACGTCCCAGCCGAGTACACGAGGATCGTCGCGGAACTGGCCGACCACACCTGTGACGTAACTCTGCAGGACACGGGTGTAGCCCGGGTCCTGCAGACGTGCGGCCCCCGGGCTCTGCACCCAACCGGAGTTGTGCACTCCGGCGATCGGGGCCCGCTGACGACCCGCCTTCGGCTGCGGATCCCAGCACGAATCGAACAGGACGAAGAGCGGCTTGATGTTGTGCCTCGCCGCGATGCCCACGAACTGGGCGAGCCGGTGGCTGAAGCCCACCCGGTCGGTGGCCCACAGCAGATCGTGGAGGAACACCCGCACGGTGTTGAATCCGATCTGCTGTGCCAGCCGGAGTTCGGCATCGATGCGACGCGGATCGTAAGTGCCCGCCTGGAACATCTCGATCTGGTTCCCGGCGGTGGAGGTGACGTAGTTGGCGCCGAGCAGCCATCCCTGCGCCGCGTACCAGGCATTGGCGCGGTCAGCCGTCCATCGGCTCGGCGCAGCAGAGACCACAGGTACTCGGGTCAGTGCCGCGGCTGCGGCCAGGTACAGCGGGAGCTTGAGGGCCGTTCGCCGGTGCACCACGTGACCATAGTGTTCGTCGCCGCGCTGTCAGCGCGCTTGTGTCATCCCGCAACACAACGGGTTTCGAATCGTTATCGAGAGCCGGACTACTGCGACTCGTTGACGACGGCGGATGCCGCCTCGTCGATGATGGCGCGCATCGCCTGCTCGGCCTGCTTCTCCTCGCCCATCCTGATCGCGCGCGCGACCTCGTCGTGCAACGCGATCGCCGCGAGGTTGGGCTTCTCCGGCATCATGCCGTGGTGGGTGCGGCCGGTGAGCACTTCGGCGACCACGCCGGCCAACGCCCGGAACATCTCGTTGCCACTGGCTTCCAGCAGTGTCTGATGAAACAGCTTGTCCGCCAGCAGATACGCGTCGAGATCTCCCGCGCGTCCGTGTACGACCATGTCGGACACCGCAGAAGCCATGACCCGGCACTGATGCGGGGTGGCCCGCCGCGCCGCCAACGCCGCCGCGGCCGGCTCGAAGCCCAGGCGCAACTCCGACAGCGACACCAATACGGCGGTGCGGTTCCCGACGTCCAGCCGCCACCGGATCAGCATCGGGTCGAAGACGTTCCACTTCTCCGCCGGCTGAACCGTGATCCCGACCCGACGCCGCGACGCGACCATCCCCAGGGATTCCAGCACGCGGATCGCCTCGCGGGCGGCGGTGCGCGACACGCCGTGCTCAGCGCTCACTCCGTCCAGGGTGAGGATCGCACTGGGGGCGTACCGACCCGACACGATCGCGGTCCCCAGGGCAGTCAGAAGGCTGCCGTGAAGAGCGCCGGCGTACGGCCGATCGAGCATAGTTAAATCATGTCAGACCCACGCACCCCACGGAAGGAACAGCCTGTTTCGCACTTGCCACTTGTAAAAGTATGACTATTGATGCAGGCTATGTGACGTCGCACACACGAGGTGGGTGGAGGGTATGGCAGCACCGATCGTCGTCATGGGGGTTTCGGGGTCCGGTAAGTCGACCGTCGGCGCGGCGTTGGCGCAGCGCCTGCGGGTGCCTTTCGCCGACGCCGACGACTTCCATCCCGCGGAGAACATCGCGAAGATGACGGCCGGACATCCCCTCGACGACGACGACCGGCATCCCTGGCTGGAGTCGATCGGTGAGTGGCTGGCGGCGCACGGCGACGGTGGAGTGATGAGCTGCTCCGCGCTCAAGCGCAAGTACCGAGACCAACTGCGGCGGCATTGCGCCGAGGTCGAGTTCCTCCATCTGGCGGGTTCTGTCGAGACCATCGGTCGACGGCAGGCCAGCCGGCCGGGCCACTTCATGCCTGCGACGCTGCTCGCGTCGCAGTTCGAGACGCTGGAGCCCCTCGATTCCGATGAGCGCGGCGTCGCCATCGATATTGACCAGAGCATCGACTCGATCATCGAGAGTTACGTCAGCACACGAGATTCCCACACAGCCGAGAAGGAGGACAGATGAGTCGGGGTATGGACGTCACTGTGGTCGGGGGTTCGCGTGGAGGCCATTGATCCCGCGTACGGCACTGCCACGCTGCTGCTGATCGCCGCGGGCGCCGTCGCGCTACTGCTGTTCCTCATCATCAAGGTCAAGCTCCACGCCTTCCTCTCCCTGGTGCTGGTGAGTGCGCTCACGGCGCTCGCCGCGGGCATCCCGGTGGCCGATGTGCCCGACGCGCTGGCCTACGGCTTCTCGAACACGCTGGGCTCGGTGGCACTGCTCGTCGGGTTCGGCGTCATGATCGGCAGGCTTCTCGAGATCACTGGCGGCGCACAGGTTCTCGCTGACACCCTGATCGGCCGGTTCGGCGAGAAGCGTGCACCGTTCGCGCTCGGCGTGGCCGCCCTGCTGTTCGGGTTCCCGATCTTCTTCGACGCCGGGCTGGTCGTGTTCCTCCCGATCATCATGACGGTCGCGCGGCGCTTCGGCGGCTCGATGCTGCTCTACGCGTTCCCGGCCGCCGGCGCCTTCGCGGCCATGCACGCGTTGGTCCCGCCGCATCCCGGCCCGGTCGCGGCCGCCGAACTGCTCGGCGCCAACATCGGTCTCACCCTCATCATCGGCGTCCCGGTCGCCATCGTGTCCTGGTACGTCGGGGCGTTCCTGGTCTCCCAGGTCATCGGACGACGCGTGCACGTCGACATCCCCGCCACGTTGTTCGGTGAGATGAACGGCGGCCGAGACGTCGACGAAGCCGACACCTCCGCGGCCGGCACGACACGCACGCTCACCCGGACCCCGCCGGCGTTCCTCACCGTGCTCGGGGTGTTGCTGCTGCCGTTCGTGCTGATCTCCTTCAACACCGTGCTCGACACGCTGATGACCGCCGGCGTGATCGAGGAGGGTGCGACGTGGGCGGAGTACCTCAAACTGCTCGGCAACACCTCGATTGCGCTGTTGATCACGGTGATCGTGGCGACTCTTGTCCTGGGGTTGCGCGGCCGGTCCATGGCCGCGGTCACCGACATCCTCGACAACGCCCTCGGCCCCATCTGCGCGATCATCCTCATCACCGGCGCCGGCGGGATGTTCGGGGGCGTGCTGCGGCTGAGCGGTATCGGCGACGCGCTGAGCAGCTCACTGTCGAACCTCGGTATCTCGTTGATCCTGCAGGCGTTCCTGATCTCCACGCTGCTTCGCGTCGCGCAGGGTTCGGCGACCGTCGCGTTGACGACGACGGCGGGCCTCCTCAGCGCAGCCGTCGCCGCGGCGGGCCTGAGCAGTGTCCAGCTCACGGCGTTGGTGATGGCCATCGCGGCCGGCGCGACGGTCCTCTCACACGTCAACGACTCGGGCTTCTGGTTGGTCAGCCGGTTCTTCGGCATGGACGTGAAAACGACCCTCAAGACATGGACGGTCATGGAGACGACGCTCGGGCTCACCGCCTTCGTCATCAGCCTCGGGTTGTGGGCCATCGCCTGACATGGCCGGGCTGATCGCCGACGTCCGCGGCGCTCTGGCCGCGGCAGCGGATCCGGCCCGCGCACCGGCCATGCAGGCCTACATGAGGTCGGAGATGCCGTACCACGGTGTGCGCCTCCCCGACGTGCGCCGGATCTGCGCGCCGATCTTCGACGCGCATCCCCTCGGCTCCGCGGAGGCGTTCGACGCCGCCGTCGAGCGCTTGTTCACCGAGGCGACACACCGCGAAGAGCGTTACGCCGCAGTCCAACTCGCGCGCCACCGGCGCTACCGCCCGTACCAGAGTGCGGACCGGATCCCGATGTATCGCCGACTGATCATCGCCGGTGGTTGGTGGGACACCGTCGACGAGATCGCCGCCAACCTGGTCGGCCCGATACTGGCGTCGCATCCCGCGCGGGTACGGCCGATCGTGCTCGGCTGGGCGACCGATCGGAACCTGTGGCTGCGCAGGACTGCGATCATCGCCCAGTTGGGCGCCAAGGACGGCACCGACCTCGAACTGCTGACGTCGGCCATCGACGCCAATGCCGGCGACACCGAGTTCTTCATCCGCAAGGCGATCGGCTGGGCGTTGCGGCAGTACGCGCGCACCGACCCGCAGTGGGTTCGGACGTTCGTCGATGAACGAGAGGACCGGCTCAGCGGTCTCTCCAAACGCGAGGCGCGCAAGCATCTCCGGCCTCCCGCGGAGTAACACGCCGCCTGCCGTGGTTGCACCGCGTGGACCACCTCGACCGATGGGAGACAGGCAGATGTCACGCACCGCGCAATTCGCCGAATACGGGGACTCCGACGTCCTGAAGGTGGTCGATGCGCCGCCCCCGGCGCCCGGCCCCGGTCAGGTCCGCATCGCGGTGCGAGCCGCGGGCGTCAACCCCATCGACTGGAAGATCGTCGCGGGTTTCATGCGCGAACAGATCCCGCTGCGACTGCCCGCCGGCACCGGATCCGATGTGGCCGGCGTGGTCGACGAAATCGGCTCCGGGGTGACGGAATGGGCGGTCGGCGACGCGGTGCTGGGCGTTTCGGCGACACCGGCTTTCGCCGACTACGCCCTGGCCGACGCGGGTGACCTCGTCCGCAAGCCCGAGGGCATGAGCTGGGAAGTGGCCGGTTCCCTTGCCGGTGCGGGCGGCACGGCCTATGTCGTGCTACAGGAACTCGGCGTCGGCGCCGGTGACACGCTGCTGGTCCACGCGGCCGCGGGCGGTGTCGGCACTTTCGCGGTTCAGCTGGCCACCGCCCGAGGCGCCACCGTCATCGGTACGGCCAGCGAACGCAACCACGACTATCTGCGGTCGATCGGCGCGACGCCGGTCACCTACGGCGACGGACTGCTCGAGCGGGTCCGTGCGGCAGCTCCCGAGGGAGTCGACGCCGTGCTCGACGCCTCGGGCCGGGGCGAGATCCCGATGTCGATCGAACTCACCGGAGACCCCGCCCGGGTCCTCTCACTGGTGGCGTTCGACGCCGCCGACACCGGCATCCGGCTTCATGTCGGCGGTGCGGGCGGCGTGCTCGGGGAGGCTCTTGGCGAACTGCTGGCACTCATCGAGCAGGACCGCCTCAGCGTCTCGATCAGCCGCACCTACCCGTTGGAGGAGGTGGTCGCCGCCCTGGACGAGAGCCGCGCCGGACACCTGAACGGGAAGATCGTGATCGTGCCGTAGCGGTCCCCCGCATTTCCGCGCCGGGTGCGCGGATCTGTCCCCTGCGGGAACCGGCCGTGCAACAGTTCCCGGGATGGGGCGACGTGTCGCGGTGATCGGAGCCGGCCCGGGCGGGCTGGTCGCCGCGCGGTGGTTGCAGGCTGAGGGGTTCACCCCGACGATCTTCGAACGCAGTCCCACGCTCGGAGGGCAGTGGGCGGGGATCGCGGGACGCAGCGGTGTGTGGCCGGCCATGCACACCAACACCAGTCGGGTGATGACCGCCTTCAGTGACCTCGACAACGACCGCGCTCCCGTGTACCCGTCGAACCGGGACATCCTCGACTACCTGCACCGCTACGCCGACATGTTCGGTCTGTACCCACACATCCGCTTCGGCTCTCGGGTGGACCGGCTCGAGCAGGACGGGGCCGGCTGGCGGATCAGCGGTGACGGCCAGAGCGAGTGGTTCGACTGGGTGGTGGTGGCCACCGGGCGGTTTCATCGTCCGGCCATTCCCCCGGTCCCCGGTCTGGCGACCTTCACCGGGTCGGCCGCGGCCGTGTCGAGTTACGACTACCGCGGACCCCTGCCGTATGCCGGCCAGCGCATCCTCGTCGCCGGTTGCGCGATCAGCGCCCTCGAGATCGCCGCGGAGGTCGCGCTTTCGGGCGCCGCGCGTGTCGTCGTGGCCCAGCGCAGACAGCGCTATGTGCTCCCGAAGTTCGCCGCCGGCGTGCCCTCTGACCACCGGATGTTCACCCGGTACGCGACACTGGCCGCCGAGGCACTTCCGGCACCAGAGGTCGACCGGCAGCTGAGGGAGATCGTCGTCGAGGCCGCGGGCACGCCGGACCAGTACGGCGCACCCGCACCCGATCCGTCCCTCTTCGCCGCGGGCGTCACCCTCAACCAGGGTTATCTCCCGCTGGTGGCGGAGGGGCGCATCTCGATCCGACCGTGGATGGCGAGCGTCGATAGGACCCGCGTGACGTTCGCCGACGGGTCCGCCGAGGACGTCGACGGGATCGTGTTCGGAACGGGCTTCGAGTTGCACATGCCCTTTCTCAGCGACCACATCCGTTCGGTCGTGAACCTCGATGCAGTGCACATGGATTCGTATCGTCACACCTTTCATCCCGACCTGCCGGGGCTGGCGTTCCTCGGCATGTGGGATCAGTCTGGTGGTTACTTCGTCCCGCTCGAATTGCAGGCCAGGTGGATCGCATACACGTGGGGCGGCGCCGTGGCCCCGCCGACCGAGGCCGAACAACGTTCGGGGATCGCCGCATACCGTGCGCGACGGGGCATGCCGCAGAAGACACGGATGAACCTGGCGGCTCTCACCTTCGCGCGCGCGGCCGGGGTCGAGCCGCGACTCGACCGGTGGCCGCAGCTGAGGCGCGCGCTGCTGTTCGGGCCATTGGCGCCCAGTTGCTTTCGTATGGAAGGCCCCGACGCGCTCCCGGACGCCGCCCGCCGATTCGAAAGCGATGCGGCCGTGTTCGGTGCCATCACGTCGGCCGACATGACGCCGCGGGAAGCGCGGTACTGGTCGCTGGTCGAACGGCCCGGCACAGGCTGATCAGCGACCGGATCCTCCTGACCCTCAGGGCAGGAAGAGAATGCCGTCGTCCGACGCGGCCTTCATCAGCTGCGGGATGGTCAGGGTTCCGTAGCCGGTGTGGACGGGTCCCCGCGCGGTGCCGAGCCACAGCACGATGCCGGGGTCGGGCGTGACGTCGAGGTGGTAGGCCTGGACGCCGGGCAGGTGGTACTGGAAGAAGTTCATGAGGTAGTCCACGAGGAAGACGACGCTGCCGATCGGGCTCGTCCCCCACAGCTGAGAGGCGTTGTACAACGGCGTCATCGCGGCGGGGTCGCCGATCATCACGATGGGACCGAAATGCGGTTTGCTTCCCCCGCCCGGCACGTACGGCGGCATGAACGGTTGCAGGCCAGGCAGATCCGTCGCCATGTACGGCGCGGAGCTGCCGTACGTCCCGATGTTGACGAACATCGAGTCGGCGCCGTTGCCGGGTACGACGGTGTTGATTCCGGGAGCCTCGAAGCCGATGCCGGACAGGCCCGTCTGCTGCGCGACGTACTGCGCCTCCCAGCCGCCGAGCGAGTGACCCGTGACGAAGATGTCCTCGTCGCTGTAGCCCTGCAGGGCAGCCTCGGCGCGCACCTCTTCGGCGAAGTCGAGGGCGTCGTGGAACGCCAACGGCGTTGTGCCCGTGAACACCACCTGCAGGTCGGCGAGCACCTGAGCGATGGTGGTGAGCGGGTTGAACAGCAGATGCGATCCGCCCGTCGTGCCCTGGTAGGCGATGATCACCTGCCCCTCGGGGGTCACCCACGCCCGGCCCACCATGCCCGAGAAGACGTTGGTCGACGACATCTGGAACCCGTCGACGGTCAGCGGCACCAACCCGCCGGGCGTCGCCCCGAGCACATATCCGGCCGCGGACGCGTTGAGGAACTGCGCCACGGTCGGAGTCGGCCGGTCCGTCGGGCCGGTGTACGTCAGGGTCGGGACCACGGGTTGCGGGGCCGGCGTTCGCCACAGACCCAACTGCCGCTCGAGCTCGCGAAACGCGCCGAAGATCGCGTCGTTGATGGGCGCGAAACTGATCGGAAGGCTGGGGCTGTTCGCCGACGAGGTGAAGTCCAGGATCTCGAGCACGGCGTTGACCAACCGGCCCGGCAGCTCGAGCAACTCGGCGATCGGTGACAACGGCTGCGGCGGGCTGGGCGCGGTGTCGACCGTGGGGTCGACGACAGCGGCGAGCGCGGGCGCCGCAGCATCGACCAGTGTGGCCGCCACGAGGTAGGTCTTCTTTTCGCGTGGGGCCTCTACAGTGATGACCTCGGTCGGCGGGGTGAGTGTCGCCACCGCTGCGAAGTCCTTCTCGTCCGCCGCGTGACCATGGTTCGCCACCGGTTGGTCGGCGGCCTGCGTGTCGCGGAGGGGTTCCACTTCCGGCGCGGCGTTAGATCCGGTGACCGGGTCTGGTTTAGGGACAACAGGTTCCGGGACGGCGGGTTCTGGGACGACGGGTTCCGGGACAACGATTCCCGGGACGGCGATTTCCGGGACGGTGGTGGCATCCCCGGGCTGCGCCGGCGGTGCTGCCTCCCCGCCGCTGATCTCCTCGGCCGGTGTGGTCGTGTCCGACGACCCGTCGCCTACGGGGTCGCCGAGATCGGCGTCGAGATCGTGCCCATGCTCGGTGACCTCGGCGCTGTCGTGCTCGGTCTCTGTACCGGGTGGGTCCGCCGGGCGCGGGTCGGCGGTCTCGGGTTCGCCGCCGCCGAGCGGCTTGTCGGCGTCGGCGCGGTCGGCGGACCCCTGGTTCGTCTGCGCGGTCGCATTCGAGGTTTTGTCAGAAACGGTGTCGTCGGCCCACGCCACGCCGGGCGCAGGCGCGCCGGCGACCGCCGCGCACAGCGCGATCGCCGCGATGCCGTAGCGGATCGACCAGCTGTTGGTGCGGCTTCTTGCGCGCTTGACGTCTTCCACCGCCGACGGCTCCCTCTCGACACGGACATGAACTCTGACAACGTACATTGTCTTGTGAGGGCCGTCACACGGATCGTGTGTTCGTTGTCGAGAAGTCTGACTACGGCAGGCGGTGGAAGGGACGCGGGTGCGCGCATCCGGCCTCGACACCACCCCGCGTCCCGGAGATCCGATCAGGACCGAGCTGGACAACCTGCGAGTTCTCGGAAGCGGTTGAGGCGCAATGTCTTTGAGCAGGCCGGTGGACTCGGCCTGCGCGCCGCCAGATCACGGCACCGGTCCTCCCGGCACGCACCGGTTCGGCGTTCGAGACGAGGACCGTTCAGGCCGTGATCCGCATGTCGGCACCCGGATGCGAACTGAGCGTGATGACCACGGTGCCGCTGCCCGTTCCGAACGTGGTGTTGGCGTAGCCGATGAAGCCGTAGTGCCCGTCGATCGTCGACACCGCGGTGATGTCGCCGCTTCCCGAGGCGCCGGTGTCGAGGTTGGTCCACGCGGCGGTCACGGTGAGCGCACAGGATCCGTCGTAGATGCCCGCGTCGTAGTGGATCGCCACGCGGACGCCGTCTTCGACCCGATCGTCGACCTGGACCGGCGTCACCTGCGCCTCGGCGCTGACGCTCCCGGCGCACGTCGACGATGCCACCACCGGAACCGCTCCGAGTTGCGCGAAGCCCTCGGCGTGGGCCGGCGCCATGCACCACCAGGGCGCAGACAGCGCGACGGCGAACGCGCCGACAGCACGGGACACGGTCATGCCTTCGTTATCGGCGGCCAGGACGGTGACGTTAGCGATGGCGGGCCACGAGGTCCTGACGACCCGGCAGTTGATGAAGGGCGGCATCCGATGACAGCGCTAGGCGGCCGAACTCGGCCAGTCGGCACGGACACCGAGAACAGGCGAGCGGCCGCTTGTCGCTCTCGACGTACTCGGAGCGGTGACATCGACACGCCCACGCAAGGCAACCTCGAGCGCAATCGGCTCGGCGAGGCATCACCGTCAACTCCAGTCTCATCGTTAACATCGGGCCGTGCATCACTCGCCGGAGAAGTCCGGTCTTCGGCATTCGCGTCCGGTGTCCCGGCGCGACGCGCTGCGCTATGCGGCTGCCGCGTCGGCGATGGCCGGGCTGGGCGCGGCGTCAGTACCCACGGCGGCGGCTGCCGCACCACGACTGATCGACTTCGCCGCGCACCAGATTCCCGCCGAGCACATCCGCGCCGCGGGTTACTCCGGGGTGGTGAACTACGTCTCGATGTCGCGTCCCGGTACGAACTTCGGCGCCAAACCGATCACCAGGCCCTACGCCGAATCGCTGACCAAGGCCGGACTCGTGATCATCAGCAACTACCAATACGGGAAGCCCGGCGGCAGCGCACCGTCGGACTTCACGCGGGGGTACGCCGGCGGTGTCGCGGATGCCCGCGCCGCGTGGCAGCTGCACACGGCGGCAGGTGGCGGTCGTAGCGCACCGATCTTCTTCTCCATCGACGAGGACATCAGCCGTGAAACGTGGCAAACCGTTGCGCTGCAGTGGTTTCGGGGGATCAACTCCGTGCTCGGCGTGCAACGCACTGGTGTCTACGGCGGTATCGACGTGTGTCATTGGGCTGCCGTCGACGGCGTGATCGGGAACTCGCGCACCCCCGGACGCGTGTGGGCGTGGCAGACCAAGGCGTGGTCCGGCAATCGGATCCACCCCAACGCCGTTCTCTACCAGCGCATCGTGGCCACCAAGTCGAATCCGGGCCCGCTGGTCGGCGGGTACGAAGTCGACGTCAACGACGTCCTGGCCCAGGATTGCGGCCAGTGGAACCTGCATCCGTGAGGTCCTATCCCCGCTGAAGCGGCCGTCGAACCGGCCAGGTGCTCAGCGGATGGGTCGATGTCCGGGTGGGTACCCCCCAGCCCATGGCAGACAAGAAACCCCGCGACGACAACCCCGATGGCCGCGATTCCGTCGTCATCTTCGCCCCGCTGCCCGTTCTCACCGTGACGGTCGAGGACCGCTCGGGGACGGCCGACATCCACGTCCACGCCGGGGGTCAGGGTGTCTGGCAGTCGCGCATGATGTCCTCGCTCGGGGTTCCGGTCGTGCTGTGCTCGGCACTCGGCGGTGAGACGGGCGACGTGCTCGGACACCTGCTGCCCATGCGCGACGTCACCGTGCGGGCCGTGCCGGTCAGCGCACGCAACGGCTCCTACGTGCACGACCGCCGCTCGGGCAGCCGTGAGGTCATCGCTGAGGCCGACGGCAGCCCGCTGGACCGCCACGAGCTCGACTCCCTCTACGAGCTCACCCTCACCGAGGGACTGACCCACGGCCGGGTACTGCTGTCCGGGCCACAGGAGGACGACGTGGTGCCGGCCAATCTCTATCGGCGGCTGTCCACCGACCTCGGCGCCAACGGCTGCAAGGTGGCCGCCGACCTCTCCGGCGAGCGGCTCGAAGCGGTGCTCGCCGGCAAGCCGGACCTGATCAAGGTCAGCCACGAGGAGCTCCTCGACGACGGCCGGGCGAAGTCGGAGGACCCCGAAGACCTCGTCAAAGCGATGCGGTCCATCCGCGAGGACGGTGCGGGCACCATCGTGGTGTCCCGGTCCGGATCCGCGCCGGCCCTGGCCCTGCTCGACGACCGCGACCCCGACGGCGACGGGACCCGGGGCGGTGACGTCGTCGAGATCTGCATGCCGGCGTTGGAGCCGGCCGATTCGGCAGGCGCCGGAGATTCCATGACCGCAGGCATCGTGTCCGCGCTGGCGAGCGGTCGCCCGCTGCGCCGGGCGCTGCAGATCGGCGCGGCCTGCGGGGCGCTCAACGTCGTGCGACACGGGCTGGGTACCGGTGGCGCACGGGCCGTCGAGACGCTCGCCGAGCGGGTGGAGCTGCACCCATGGAAATAGCGCTGATGGAGGTTGACGCGTGCCACTCGCTCTGGTGACCAACGACGACGGGATCGACTCCCCCGGTCTGCACACACTGGTGATCGCGGCGTTGGAGGCCGGGTTGGACGTGATCGTTGCCGCCCCGGCCGAGCAGGCCAGCGGAGCGAGCGCCGCGCTCAGCGCGGTCCGCCAGGACGGCCACACGATCGTCGAGCAGCGAGACCTGCACGACCTCGACGTGCAGGCATGGGCGGTCCAGGCGCAGCCGGGACACATCGTCGCCGCCGCGCTCAACGGGTGGTTCGATCCCCGTCCGGACCTCGTGCTGTCCGGTATCAACCACGGCGCCAACGTCGGTCGCGCCGTCCTGCACTCCGGCACCGTCGGCGCGGCACTCACCGCGAAGATCAGCGACACCCGCGCGCTGGCGGTTTCCCTGGACGTCGCGCTCCATCCGACCGGTGAGCGGTACTGGAAGACGGCCGCCGGCCTGCTCGCGCCGGTGCTGGACTTGCTGTTCGACGCCCCCGACGGCACCGTGCTGTCCCTCAACGTCCCGGATCGGCCTGCGGCGGATCTGGGTCCGATCCGCCACGCGCGGCTGGCCCGGAGCGGGGCGGTGCAGACGCGGGTGGAAGAGGTGCGCGACGGGGGCGTGCGCCTGGGCGAGGTCGAGGTGTCCGACGAGCCGGAGGACGACACCGACAGCGCACTGCTCGACGCCGGGCACCCGACACTGACGGAGCTGCGGTCGGTCGAGGCGGACGAGGGCGAGTTCGTGCGTAGGTGGCTGGCTAGCGGCGGGGGGTCGTGGTGATGTGGACGTGGTCGTAGTGGCCGTAGCCTGACGCCTGCGGACCAGCCGGCGTGTAGTACGTGCCGCGCCAGATCACGTCCTGCAACCCGAAGCGGGCGGCGTTGGCCATCGCGAACGCCAGGATCTGGTCGCCCAGCGCGATGCCCTCGGGGCTCTCGGGGTTCGGGATCATGATGTCGATCGCCAGACCGCTCGGATGCCACGGCTTCGAATCCGGCCGCACCCCGTCGATGTCGGCGATCTGAGGGAACTGCCGGCTGACAGCCCTGGCGGCCAGGATGGTGTTCGGCTGCAATCCGGCCTCTGATGCGACACCCATGGGCAGTGCTTCGGGGAGCTCCGGCACGGCAGCTGCGGGGGGCGGTGCGACGTCGCCGGGAGGCATGCCGGGAAGCGCGGCGATCGCCGGGCCTGCCGGAGGGGGCGCGCTCGGCGGCGGAGCGCTGTCGACGATCGCTTGCTGTTGCGGGGTCAGCGCCGCGTACTGCGCTTCCGCGGCGGCGATCTGGCGCAGCAGTTCCTTCCACTTGGCCTGCAGGTCCGCGCGCACCTTGGCGGCCTTCTCGGCTGCGGCACGGGCGTCCGCGGCGGATCTCCCGGAGGCCTGGGCGGCGGCGGCCGCGCGCTCCTTCGTTGCTCGATACGCCTTCATCTGGTCGGCCGTGGTGGCGGCGACGACCTTCTGCACCGACAGCCTGTCGATCAGTTGTTGCGGCGAGGCCGCGGTCAGCACCGCCGCCATCTGACCGTCCTGGCCACTCATGTAGTTCATTGCCGCGATCCGGTCGACCGCCGCCTGATAGGGCGCGAGCTGGTCGTTCGCGACCGCAAGGGCTTCGGCGTCGGTGCGGTGGCGGTCTTCGGCCGCTGTTTGGGCAGCCAGTTTGGCGTCGGCATCGCGTTGAGCGGCGGTGACGGCCTCGCGCGTCTGCAGCGCCTGACTGGACAACTCGTTGAGCTTGGCGAGTGCGTCAGCCGCCGGGTCCGCCTTCACGCCGCCGATCGACAGGGTCAGCACCAGGACGACAGCAGCTGATCCGCACGCCATTCGCCGAAGTAGGGGGCGCTCCCGGGTCATACGGATTGCCACGATCCTTGGCGTCGAGGACCGATCATGGTCCGGCTGTCGATGTCCCGGGCAAGGCTACGAATTGACACCGAGGATGTCCAGCTAGCGGACGACGACCTGCGGCGGGGGTGCGGCTGCCTGGTTGTAGAGGTCGACGGCTTCGCCCATCGCGGCTTTGACGGTGTTGTAGTAGCCGGTTCCGATCCCGCGCCGGTGCTCGAGCAGTTGCGGGTTCTGGGCGAGCGTGGCGGCCTGCACGGTGTCGTCGGTGATGCCGTATTTCTTGAACGCCTCGGTGTACCGGGTGATGAACCGGGCGATCGCCTGGTTGGGGTCTTGGCGTTCGGCGACGGTGCCGAAGCTGGCCTTCTCCTGGAACAGGCCGAAGACCTCATCGGCCGCGCTCCCCGGGCCCCCGTAGGCCTGCACACCGCCGGACACCGTCGGGCGGAAGGACGATTCGATCTTCGCGGTGGCGATGATGGTCTTGATCTGCTCTTCGGTCATCCCGGCGGCCCGGCCCTGGCTCACGATGGCGCTGACGATGTCCTGCGGGCTGGAGTCCTTGGCCACGACCACCGGCTTTGGGGCGGGGGCGGCCGCGAGCACCGGCTTGGGGGCGGAGGCGGCGGGCGCGGCGTCGACAGTGGCCGCATCGCTTGCCGCCGGCTGCGCAACCGGGGCGGCTGTACTCGGGTGGTCCGGCGAAGCGACGAGAGCAGCACCCCCGAAGCCGGCAGCGATGAGAACTGTGGCGACGAGCGGCTTTCGTTGTCTCTGATCTGAAGTCTTCGTCACTCGGGCGTGCTTCGGCATGGTCTCTCTTCTGTGAAGGTTTTCGCTCCCCGCGGACAGGGCTCCCCTCCCCGCCAACCCGACACTCAGGCGCTGAGAAACGGCGTTGGACTCCGACTGGTAGGCAGCGACTGACTGCCGACACGGCCAGATGCGTGCCGGCAACGAACGATCGCTACGCGCAGGACAGCTCAGGCGACGCGCGGTTGACGCGGCGCCGATAGTTCACCCGGAACGACTACTGCCACTGTTCGGCGGAGTGGCCTACATTGCGTTGTTCTGGGGTCACTGCCCTGTCAGAGTTAGCCGCCGACTTTAATAGAACCGCTGCGATTCGCACAAAACGCCAGGTATATGGCGCATAGAAGGCATGGATCGCTGCCCCGTTGCGGACCGGGCCGACGAGACGATGGCTACGGTGCGGATCGCGGATCGACCGCCCGATTTGTCGGTGGCCGAATGTATGTTCGAATCATGTCGAGCAGCGACCTCCAGAGCGCGGTGAGCGCGCTGCGCGCCGCCTACGAGGCGGTGGCCTCCTGTGATGTCGCCCTGCTCGATCGGCCCGAACTCGTCGCCGCGCTCGACGATCTCGAGACCCTGGGGTGCCAGCTTCCTGCGGTGAGCCACCGGTTGTTGGCCCGGCTGCAAACCGAGGCCACACCGCAGCAGCTGGGCGCCACATCGTGGAAAGAGGTCCTCACGGTGCGGTGGCGGATCTCGGGGAGCGAGGCTCACCGCCGCCTCACCGAGGCCGCCTTGTTGGCGCCGCGCCAGGCGTTGACCGGTCCGTCGCTGCCACCCCTGCTGCCCGCGACCGCGGCCGCCCAAGCGCTCGGATGCATCACCGGCGAACACGTCGAGGTCATCCGCAAAGCGGTCGACAAACTGCCCGCATGGGTGGATACGGCCACCCGTGAGCAGTTCGAGGTCACCCTGGTCCGCACCGCGGTGGGTGTGGGCCCCAAGGAACTCAAGGACACCGCGGACCTCACCCTGTTCCTGCTCGACCAGGACGGACCCGAACCCGATGACACCGAACGCGCCCGCAAACGCGGGCTATCCAGGTCCAAACAACGCGACGACGGAATGGTCGACCTGTCCGGTCATCTGACCCCGGAAGCGTGGGCGGTGTGGGAGGTGCTCTTCGCCAAATACGCCGCGCCGGGCATGTGCAATCCCGACGATCCCGAACCCTGCACCTCAGGCACCCCCACCCAAGCCCAGATCGACAACGACCACCGCACCCTGGCCCAGCGCCAACACGACGCCATGGTCGCCGTCGGACGCATCGCCTTGATGAGCGGCGAACTCGGGCAACTGAACGGACTGCCGGTCTCGATCATCATCCGCACCACCCTCCAAGACCTGGAATCGCGCGCCGGGGTCGGCACCACCGGCGGCGGCACCGTGATCCCGATCAAGGAGGTGATCCGGATGGCCGGCCACGCCAACCACTACCTCGCGGTGTTCGACAAAGCGACCGGATCAGCCCTCGATCTGTTCCGCGCCAAACGCACCGCCTCCCCGGCCCAGCGCATCATGCTCATCGCCCGCGACGGCGGATGCACCAAACCGTGCTGCACCATCGGCGCCTACGGCTCCCAAGTGCATCACGCCAACACCGACTGGAAAGACGGCGGCAACACCAACACCGATGAACTCGGGCTCGCCTGCGGCCCGCACAACCGCAGCGTCGACAACGACGGCGGCTGGTCCACCCGCATGACCGACCAGTGCGAGGTCGAATGGATCCCGCCACCACGACTCGATACCGGCCAGGCCCGGCTGAACTACCACCACCGACCCGAACGCCTCCTGCGCCCGCCCGACGACCCCGACGTCCGCGGCGACACCGTTGCATCAACAAAGCCCGCTGTCGCTGACGACACCGGCGACACACAGCTCAACGCCGAGCCGGCTGCCGACCGCGACACGACCGGTCACGTGAAGACCGCTGCCCCGGTGGCCGACGAAGTCCCCCAGACCGTTCGCTCCGACAACGCCACCGGACCGCTAGCCGACGCCGGTGAGCCCGGCGGCCCCGCACCACCAAAAGGCCGGGCGGCCTGACCGTCCCAGATCGTCGACACCGCATCCGCAACACGCTGCGACGTTCAACTCGTTGTCTGACAATCCGAATGGTGAACTCCGACAGGCCGATACCGACGTGAGGAACGCGTCGTCCTCACGGACCACCCATATAGGCGGTTCATGTTGCGGGAGAACGACGACGGCCGCATCCTCCTCAGCCATCCACTGGTGTCGCGGAGGCTCCGTGCGAGTAGGACGCGACACCCGATTTGCACAAAATCCCCTCTGCTGCAGCGCTATCGCCAACAGTCGGAGGAGCGCGCACAAAAGGTGACAGAGCACCGGCGACGAAGCGATGTGTCGCACCGAGGCCGGCTATGGTCGTACGCCCTGTGCCGCCTAGTTGTACTGACCACGGACGTTAGGTACGGCGTGGCGTCGTGACGTGACGAAGACCTCCGAGTGGAGTGCGAGCTGTCTAGGAACGCTCACCGATCTCGGAGGTCTTCGTGGTTCACCGTAATGCCCCTTTGTCGGAAACGGGTCGTCTGCGGCTGGCTCAGTGTGTTGTCGATCGGGGTTGGTCGCTTCGGCGAGCTGCTGAGCGCTCCTAGGTCTCGGTCAGCACCGTGCGCCGCTGGGTCGACCGCTACCGCCTCGAGGGTTCGGCCGGCATGGTCGACCGCAGCTCGCGACCCCATCGCAGACCCAACCGGACACCAACGCGCACCGAACGGCGCATCATCAAAGTACGGGTGCTGCGCCGCTGGGGGCCGGCGCGGATCGGCTACCTACTCGGCATCCATCCCTCCACAGTGCACCGCGTGTTGACCCCCTACGGCCTGGCCAAACTGCGGTGGCTCGACCGCCCGACCGGACGGGTGATCCGCCGGATGGAGTCCACGCGCGTCTCACCGCCCACCAGACTCGACGCTCGCAGCCCACCAATACCTGTCACCTGACAGAAACAATCGACGCGCGTTGTTAACAGCGCCCGAATCATCGGTTACATCACCGCAACCACCACACCGCGTTCACCGCGAAAACTGTCATCCGACAGAAAGTCCGCTGCCAAGAGGTGGACTCACTACTGGGTGAGAGTGATCAGTGAGCAGCACGGTTTCCGATGGTCGGCCCGCCGACATCCCCACATCCGAGACGGCCACCACGGCCGGCGCCCGGGCGCATGCCCGTGCCCAGCACGGCAGCACGGCGGAGTTCATGCGCCACCAACCGGCGTCGTCCTCCCCGACCGCGCCAGACGACGTACCCGCCTCGCAGCTGGTGTGGTCGGAAACCGTTGCACCGGGCGGATACACCAGCGCTGTACTGGCTCGCGGCACCCGCATCCGGCTGACCGACCTGCTCGGTGACGCCTGTGCGCATGTGGTGCTGCACCGCGCCGACGCCCCGCACGAACGGCTCAACGTCGCCGACACCGTCAAGGTGCCTTGGCAGGCCTACCTCGGCGCGGGTCATCCGCTGCTCAGCGGGTTCGGCCGGGTGCTGGCCACCGTCGTCGCCGACACCTCCACCCATCATGATGCGCTGACCGGAACATCCACCCGCGCGGGGAACCTGGAACGGTACGGGGCCGCCGCCCCAGAGTCCGCGTCACCCGCCGGGCGTGAACTGTTCACCCTCGCCGCGCTCAAACACGGGCTCGACCGCCGTGACCTGCCGCCGTCGGTGTCGTTCTTCCAGGGCGTTCGCGTCGACCCCGACGGTGCGTTCCGCTGGCTCGGTTCCGCCGGTCCCTCGACGACGGTCGACCTGCTGCTGCATGTCGGCGCGATCGTGATGCTGGCCAACACCGCGCACCCGTTGGACCCGCGAGCGGACTACACCTGCTCTCCGCTGCGGGTGCACGCCTGGCCCGCCAGGGCCGATCTGGATCGGCTGACCGCAGGAGAACTGTTGGGGCCGTTGGGTCCTGAGCACACCCAGGCCATTGTCAACACCGACGCCGATCTTGCCGCGAGGGGGCAACTGTGACGACACTCGACATTCCCGCCCTGGTCCCCGGAACCGTCGTGCTCGACGAGTACGTTGCCGCCCGCGCATCCTGGTCGGCCGTGATCTCCGCCGGGGATGTGCTGACCATCGTCGACCTGGCCGGCAACCAGGCCGTGGACTGCCTGCTGTATTCCGCGGTCGACACCGGTGTGCGGTACTCGGCACCGGAAACCGTTCGGCGCCAGGGGCGTATCGCATTGACCACCGGATCGGTGTTGCGCGCCGACACCGGTGATGCGTTGATGACCGTCGTCGCCGACGAGGTCGGCGTGCACGACACTCTGGGCGGGGCGTGCTCCAAGGAGTCGAACACCCTGCGCTACGGCCAGCACACCCGCGCCCAGCACGGCTGCTTGGAGAACTTCCTCATCGAAGGCTCCCGCCACGGGTTGGGCGCGCGCGATATGGCCAGCAACATCAACTGGTTCATGAACGTGCCGGTGGACCCCGACGGGGCACTCGGCATCGTCGACGGGCTCTCCGGACCGGGTAAGCGTGTCGCGTTGCGCGCCGACATCGACACCCTGGTGCTGGTGTCGAATTGCCCGCAGATCAACAACCCTTGCAACGCTTTCGACCCCACCCCGGTACGGATGATCGTCACGCGATCGGAAGACCAGGCATGAACCACACCGTTCTGATCGCCAACCGCGGTGAGATCGCGGTCCGGCTGATCCACGCCGCGCGTAACCTCGGCATGCAGACCGTCGCGGTGTTCTCCGACGCCGATCGTGGTGCACCGCACGTCGCGCTGGCCGACCGAGCGGTCCGGATCGGCCCCGCAGCACCCCGCGACAGCTATCTGCGCACCGCCGCCATCCTGGATGCCGCCGCCACCACCGGCACCACCATCGTGCATCCTGGCTACGGATTCCTCTCGGAGGACGCCGATTTCGCAGCAGCCGTCGAAGTCGCCGGTATCGCCTTCGCCGGCCCCACCCCGGAGCAGCTGCGCGCGTTCGGCACCAAGCACACCGCACGCGCCGCCGCCCGCGCCGCCGGGGTCCCGATCTTCGCCGGCTCCGACCTGCTGAACGGCCTCGACGACGCCGTGACCGCCGCCGAGACCATCGGCTATCCGGTGATGCTCAAGGCCACCGGCGGTGGCGGCGGTATCGGTATGCAGGTGTGCCGCAACGTCGATGACTTGCGCTCGGCCTACCATCGCGTGGTCGCGCAGGCCGAACGCAGCTTCGGATCGGCCGGGGTGTTCGTGGAGCGGTATGTCGACAACGCCCGCCACGTCGAGGTGCAGATCTTCGGCGACGGCACCGGCCGCGTGCTGTCGCTGGGTGACCGGGACTGCTCGCTGCAGCGCCGCCACCAGAAGGTCATCGAAGAGGCGCCGGCACCCGCACTGCCCGAGCCCGTTCGCGAGCACCTGCACGCGACATCGCGGGCGCTGGCGGCCTCGATGCACTACCGGTCGGCCGGCACCGTCGAATTCGTCTACGACGCAGCCCGCCAGGAGGCGTCGTTCCTCGAGGTCAACGCCCGGCTGCAGGTCGAGCATCCGGTGACCGAGGCGGTCACCGGCGTTGACCTGGCGGGCTGGATGATGCGGCTGGCCACGGGTGACGCCGCCATGTTCGACCAGCACCCCGGCGGTACCGTCGCAGTGACCGGCCACGCGGTCGAGGCCCGGGTCTACGCCGAGGATCCCACCCGCGACTACCGGCCCAGCACCGGCACCATCACCGCCGTCAGCTTCCCGGACGACGTCCGGGTCGACGGGTGGGTGCAGGACGGCACCGAGGTCACCGCCTCCTACGATCCGCTGCTGGCCAAGGTGATCACCCAGGCCGATGACCGCGACGCGGCGCTCGACCGTCTCGCCGAAGCGCTGGTCAAAACCGAGTTGCACGGCATCGAGGTCAACATCGGCATGCTCGGCGCCGCACTGGACCACCCGGATGTGCGGGCCGCCCGGCACAGCACCGCGACACTGGCCCAGGTCACCGATCCCCGCCCGCGCATCACCGTCGAACGGCCCGGCCTGCTGACCACCGTGCAGGATGTGCCCGGCCGGATCGGCCTGTGGCAGGTGGGGGTGCCGCCGAGCGGACCGATGGATGATCTGTCCTTCCGACTCGGCAACCGAGCCCTGGGCAACCCCGAGCACGCGCCCGGTTTGGAATGCACGGCAAGCGGTCCGGCCCTGCGCTTCAGCCATCCCACCACGGTCTGCATCACCGGAGCCGAATGCCTGGTCACCGTCGACGGTGTGCCCGTGCCGATGTGGGAACCGGTCGACGTCCCCGCCGGCGGTGTGCTCGACATCGGTGCCGCCGACACCGTGGGCTTGCGCGCCTACGTACTGTTGGCCGGCGGGCTGGACGTGCCGACCTACCTGGGTAGCGCCTCGACGTTCACCCTCGGCCGGTTCGGCGGACACGGCGGCCGCGAATTGCACGCCGGAGATGTGCTGCGCACACACGCCGCCGAGGTGCATCCCGTCGGTCCCGTGCCGGCCGCATCCCGTCCGGCGTTCACCACCGAATGGGAGCTCGCGGTCACCGAGGGGCCGCACGGTGCCCCGGAGTTCTTCACCCGCAAGGACATCGACACTCTCTTCGAGGCGTCGTATCGCGTGCATTTCAACTCCGCGCGCACCGGGGTGCGGTTGGAGGGCCCGAAGCCGCAGTGGGCGCGTCCCGACGGCGGCGAGGCCGGTCTGCATCCGTCGAACATCCACGACAACGCGTACTCGGTCGGCGCCCTCGATTTCACCGGTGACACCCCGATCCTGTTGGGTCCCGACGGCCCGAGCCTGGGCGGTTTCGTCTGTCCGGTCACGGTGATCGCCGCGCAGCGCTGGAAACTCGGGCAGTTGCGACCCGGAGACACCGTCCGGTTCGTGCCGGTGCGGGCCGCCGACGCTCCGTCGCGGGCCGAGTTGAGTCCCCGTCGCGTCGCCACGCTGCCCCGCAGCGGTGATGGTGACGACGGTGTGCTGGCCCGCCGTGACGGGATCGGTGGTGCTCCCGCGGTCACCTACCGCCGCAGCGGTGATGACAACGTCCTCGTCGAATACGGCGATATCGTGCTCGATCTCGCACTGCGGGCACGTGTGCACGCCCTGCACACCCGCCTCGACGGCAGCGTCAACGGAATCTTGGATCTGACGCCGGGTATCCGCTCGCTGCAGGTGCACGTCGACCCGGACGTGCTGCCGGTGTCGCGGTTGCTCGGTCAGCTGGCCGAGATCGAGGACGAGCTGCCGGCCTCCTCGGAGCTGGTGGTGCCCAGCCGCCGGGTCCGGTTACCGCTCAGTTGGGACGACCCGGCCACCCGGGAAGCGATCGCCCGGTACACCTCGGGTGTTCGTGCTGACGCACCGTGGTGCCCGTCGAACATCGAATTCATCCGTCGCATCAACGGTTTGGACAGCCAGGCCGATGTGTACGACACGGTGTTCGCCGCCGAGTACCTCACGCTGGGACTCGGCGACGTCTACCTCGGCGCGCCGGTGGCCACTCCGCTCGATCCGCGGCACCGACTGGTCACCACCAAGTACAACCCGGCCCGTACCTGGACCGCGGAGAACTCGGTCGGCATCGGCGGCGCATACCTGTGCATCTACGGGATGGAGGGACCCGGCGGTTATCAGTTCGTCGGGCGCACCACTCAGGTGTGGAGCCGCTACCGCCACACCGCGCCGTTCGAGCCCGGCAGCCCCTGGCTGCTGCGGTTCTTCGACCGGATCTCGTGGTACCCGGTCTCGGCCGAGGAACTGCTGGAGTTGCGCGCCGACATGGCCGCCGGCCGCGGCAGTGTGGACATCACCGAGGACACGTTCTCCCTGGCCGAGCACGACCGGTTCCTGGCCGACAATGCCGCCGACATCGCGGCGTTCCGGGACCGCCAGTCGGCGGCCTTCGCCGCCGAGCGCGCGGCGTGGGAACGTGCCGGGGAGTTCGACCGCGCCGAGCGGGCCGCCTCCAATGTCGCGGTGACCGCCGACGAGCTCCAGCTGGCCGACGGAGACCATCGCGTCGACGCACCGTTCTCGTCGAGTGTGTGGAAGGTCGACGTCACCGTCGGTGAGCAGGTCGTCACCGGCCAACCGCTGCTGGCGCTGGAGGCCATGAAGATGGAGACCGTGCTGCGGGCACCGTCGGACGGTGTGGTGACCCAGATCCTGGTGTCCGCCGGACATCTGGTGGATCCGGGCACCCCGCTGGTGGTCGTCGGGACGGGCGGTGCCGCGTGAGAGCCGCCGATCGGGTCCGCGCGGCCTACGCCGCCATCGAGGCCGCCGACCGTCCGCAGATCTGGATCACCCTGCGGCCGTTGACCGATGCGCTTGCCGACGCGCGGGCCGTGGACGATGCCGGTCCGAATCTGCCGCTGGCCGGGATGGTCGCGGCGGTGAAGAACAACATCGACGTCGCCGGCATCGCCACCACCGCGGCATGCCCCAGCTACTCCGATGGTCCGGCAGCCACCGACGCGACGGCGGTGGCCCGGCTGCGCGCCGCCGGCGCCGTGATCATCGGGGCGACCAACCTGGACCAGTTCGCCACCGGCCTGGTCGGCACCCGCAGCCCCTATGGTGCGGTACGCGATTCGCGTCGGCCCGAATACATCTCGGGCGGCTCCAGTTCCGGATCGGCGGTGGCCGTCGCCCTCGGATTGGTCGACATCGCCCTGGGCACCGACACCGCCGGGTCCGGCCGGGTGCCGGCCGCCCTGCAGGCCATTGTCGGGATCAAGCCGACACTCGGGGTGGTGCCTACCGACGGCGTGGTGCCGGCCTGCCGGTCGTATGACTGCGTGACCGTGTTCGCCCGCGACCTCGACACCGCCGATGCCGCCATGGGGGTCATCGCCGGGGGTGCCAGGGAGTTCCCGCCGGATGCTCCGCTGGCGGCTCCGCCGGCCACCAGGGTCGCGGTGCCGCGCACGCTGCCCGGATTGTCGCCGGAGTGGTCGCAACTGTTCCGGACCGCACGTGAACGATTGGCGGGCAACGCAGTCGAACTGGTCGAGATCGATCTGGACCCCTTCCTGGAGGCGGCCCGGCTGCTCTACGACGGTGGCCTGGTCGCCGAACGGCACGAGGCCGTGGGTGCCTTCATCGACGGCCACCGCGGTGCGGCGGATCTGGACCCGACCGTCGCGACCATCATCGGGGCGGCCGGTTCGGTTCCGGCGACCCGGCTGCTGCACGACCGCACCCGGCTGGCCGAGATGACCGCCGTCGCGATGGCCGGACTCGATGGCTGCCATGCACTGCTTGTTCCCACGACCACCGAGCATCCGACGATTGCGGAGGTCGCCGCCGACCCCGTGGGGGTCAATTCCCGGCTGGGCACCTATACCAACTTCTGCAATCTGATGGACCTGTGCGCCGTCGCCATTCCGGCCGGAGCCGATTCCGTCGGAGCGCAATTCGGTGTCAGCGTGGTAGCGCGTGCCGGCCACGATGCCGTGGCCATGGATATCGCGCGGCTGCTGACACAGTCACCGGCTTCGGATGCGTCCTGGCCGTCGCGCGCCGGGCTGGACACCACGCGGCTACTGGTGGTGGGCGCCCATCTGCGCGGGCAGCCATTGGCTTGGCAGCTCGACGACCGCGGAGCCCGCTGGATCGGACCCGTACGTACCGCACCGCATTATCGGTTGGCCCGGCTGGACACCGATCCGCCGAAGCCCGGGCTGGTGCGGGTCTGTGCGGGTGAGGGCACCGTCATCGGCGGAGAGCTGTGGCTCATCGGTACGGCGATGCTCGGTGACTTCCTGGCCGAGCTGCCGGCGCCGATGGCGCTGGGGCGGGTTGAGCTCGCGGACGGTTCCGAGGTGGTCGGCTTCGGGTGCAGCCTGCAGGCCTGGCAGTCCGGCACCGACATCACCCACCACGGCGACTGGCCCGGATACCTGCGCCGGGTGACCCCGGGCCCTGCGGCGACCTGGTCCGATGTGAGGTATCGCAGCTGGCGTCGAAGCGCAATCGCGTTGCCCGGCAGTCCTGTTGACGTGAGCGGCGATGTCGAGTGGCTGCAGGCCGGTGACCTGTACATCGACCTGCGTACGCCCGCGGACATGCCGGTGATCGCCGGTACCTCGCTGGACACCCTGACCCGTGCCGACCTGGCCGCGCTGTGCGCTCAGCAGGGCTTCGCCGGCCGCCTGGTCGCCGACGACGGGACCTGGACATGGCAGCGTGAGATCGATCTGCATCCGGCCGAAGTCCTGCCCGACCGTGGCCGCCTCCATCTGGCCGGTGATGTCCTGGTCGAGACCGGCATCGGCCGCGACTACCACGAGGACTGGTCGGCCCGGCGCATCCACGGGCCCGCCGTCGAGCTGTGGCTGCGCGACGAGGCGGGTCGCTACGGCATGCTGCTACGGGTTGGGGATCATTTCGGTTACGCGCGCGGACGTGGCGTGGACCTGGAAGCCGACTCGCTGGCCGAGGCCGTCGCCGCAGCCGAACTCGACGATGCCCGCGCGCTGCTGGATGTGGAGATCTCGCTCGGTGTGATCGACGAAACCGGCTGGCGCATCACCAGGTCGACACTGCCGTTCCGGGTCGGTGACGACCTGGCCCCCGACCTCGGCGCCACTCGGGTGAGCACCTCCGACCGGGACCGGTCGGGTGCGAACGCCCGGCGGAACTGGACCGTGACCACCCTCGACCATGCACTCGCACTCCAGGACTGACGATGACTGCTGATTTCACCAACGTTCCCGTGCTGGACATTTCGGCGCTGCTCGACGAGACCGACCCCAGCTACCACGATGCCGTCGCCGCGCTCGGTGACGCAGCCCGCCGCGTCGGGTTCGCCCAGGTCGTCGGGCACGGTATCGACCCGCACCTGTACGCCGATCTGCTGCACCACACCCGCGCCTTCTTCGCACTCCCCGAGGAGGAGAAGCGCAAGGTCTACATCGGGCTGTCCAGCAACCATCGCGGCTATGTCCCACCCGGCGAGGAGGTGTTCGCCTCGGGCACCGTGGACGCCAAGGAGGCCTTCGACCTGTCGGTTGAGCTGCCCGCCGACGATCCGCGCTATCTGGCCGGCCATCCATTGCTCGGACCGAACCAATGGCCCGAGTTGCCCGGATTCCGGGAGGCCGTAACAGCATGGTATGACGCTGTTTTCGCGCTCTCCCGGCGATTGCTGCGGGCCTTCGCGCTGGCGCTGGGCGAACCGGGTGACCGCTTCGACCGATACGTCACCGCCCCGCCCTCGCAGCTGCGGTTGATCCACTACCCGTACGACCCCATGGCCGCAGACCGGCCGGGTATCGGTGCGCACACCGATTACGAGTGCTTCACCCTGCTGCGCCCCACCGCTCCCGGTCTGGAGGTCCTCAACGCCGCCGGCGACTGGATCGACGTTCCGCTCATCGAGGAGGCATTCGTGCTCAACATCGGTGACCTGCTGGAGATCTGGACCAACGGCGAGTTCGTCGCCACCACCCACCGGGTCCGCAAGGTGACGCAGGAGCGCTACTCCTTCCCGCTGTTCGTCAACGTCGATGACGACACCGAGGTGGCGCCGCTGCCGGCGTTCGTCGGCGACGGCGCACCCGCCCGCAGCCCGGTGATCGCCGGCGAGCATCTCTTCGCGCAGACCGCGCAGAGCTTCCGCTACCTGCAAGAGCGCCTCGCCCGGGGGGAGGTGACACTGCCCGAGGGCGCCCATCCCCTGGCGACATTCGGCCGAAAGGCCCTGATCGCCGGCTGAGTCACCGCACCGACGCGGATCCGAACTCTTTCTCCGGCAATGTCGCCGGGACTCCCTGATAACTCCTACTCCCCCGATGGAGTCCGCCATGATCATCACCGGCGTTGCCATATTCCTGCTCATTCTCACCATCAGCGGCGTCGTGTCCGCGCGTCGAGTGCGCGGCGACTGCTCGAACTATCTGGTCGCCGGGCGCGCGTTGCCCGCCGTGCTCGTCACCGCGGTCCTGATCGCCCAGCCCGTCGACTCCAACGCCACGATCGGCAATGCCGACCTGTCGGCGGCGTTCGGCTTCTGGGCCGGTGCGGCGCTGCCGATCGGCCTGGCCCTGTGCCTGGTGCTGATGGGGCTGTTCTTCGCCAAGCGCATGCGGGCGGCCGACGTGGTGACGCTGCCCGAGTACTTCCGCAACCGCTTCGGTCGCAGCACCGAGGTCGCCTCGTCCTTCCTGACCATCGCCAGCTTCATCATCCTGCTGGCCGGCAACCTGGTCGCCGTCGGATTCCTGCTCGAACGCTTCCTGAGTGTCTCCTACGCCTTCGGCATTCTGCTCACGGTCCCCTTGGCGTTGCTCTACACCATCAGCGGGGGCATGTTCGCCTCGGTCTACACCGGGGTGGCGTGCGTGCTGGTCAACGTCATCGGTGTTGTCTCGCTGGTGATCTGGGTTGCCTCCACCCACGGATTCAGCGCCCCCGAGGGCATGGGCGCCGGTGATCTGGCCCAGCTGACCTCCAGTGACTCCGGCGCGGTCATCAACTGGGCGACCATCATCGCGCTCGGCTTGGGCAATCTGGTCGCCATCGATCTCATGCAACGGGTGTTCTCCGCGCGTACCCCCGGGGGTGCCCAGAAGGCCTGCTTCGCCGCCGCGGCCGGCCTGTTGATGTTGTGCATCCCGCTGTCGTTCGTGGCACTGGCAGCGGTCAGCATCGTCGGCGACGCCGCCGCTGACGGACCGATCCTCTACACCTTGCTGGGCCAGTACGCACCCTCGTGGCTGGCCATCGTGGTGATCTCCGGCCTGCTGGCCGCAACGCTGACCACCATCAGCGGCATCCTGTTGTCAACAGCAGCGGTGTTGATACGCAACATCTTCCGCATCGACGCCGACGCGGTGATCATGACACCGCGGGTGCTGAAGGCCACCCGGTGGGCCACACTGCCGATGGCGGTGCTGGCTGCCGTCGTGGCACTGCGGGTGCCGCAGACCGGCATCCTGTTGACCCTGGCCTTCGACCTGCTGCTGGCCAGCCTGGTGGTGCCGTTCATCCTCGGCCTCTACTGGTCGCGTGGCGGGGCGGCGGCGGTGTGGGCAGCGATCCTCGTCGGTATCGGGGTGCGGATGACCTTCTTCGTGCTCACCCCGACCATCTACGGCGTCGACAACACGCTGTTCTACATCGCCAACGAATGGATGAGCACGGCGGTAGACGGGTGGAGCACCCTGCTGGCCGGTGCCGCCTCCCTGATCGCGTACCTGGTGGTTGCCGCGGTGACGCCGCGGCCGGTCTCCCTCGCCGAGGAAGTCGAGCCGGCACCGGCGCCCGAGGTACTGACCGCGGCGCGATCCTGAGCGCCCGGCACGAGGTCACGGTTGCGCACGTGTCGAGCCTGCCGGACTGGCAGGATCGACCCGTGCGCACCACCGCGAGCGGCCGGCCCCGGCTCGAGCGTCGTAAGAGACCGGGTGACACCGCCCGCGACGAGGTGTTGGACGCGGCCGCCGAACTGTTCACCACCCTGGGAGTCGCGGCCACGACGACGCGGCAGATCGCCGAGGCGGTGGGGATCCGGCAGGCTTCGCTGTACCACCATTTCCGCACCAAGAACGACATCCTGGCTGCGCTGCTGAGCGGCACCGTGATGTCCTCACTGACCGCGGCGCACCGGCTCAGCGATCGACCCGAACCGCCGGTGGTCCTGCTGCACGCGCTGAGTTACCTGGATTGCCGACTGTTGTGGGACAGCCCGTGGAACTTGGGCATCCTGTACCTGCTGCCGGAGGTTCGCGACCCGCAGTTCGGCCAATTCCACAGCCAGCGGGCCCAATTGCGGGAGGCCTACCGTCGGTTGTCGCATCGGGTGATCGACACGGCGCCACCCGCCCCCGGCACGCTGGACGTCGGTTGTGACGCCGACGCGGTGTTCCGTCTGGTGGAGAGTCTGCCGAACCTGCGCGCCGACGGCCTCGGCGCGCCGGACCAGCCACGGTGTACCGCCGACCTGGCGGTGCACCTGCTCGGCTGGCGCGGGGACTGGGACGGTCTGCGCGCTGCATCGCAGGTTGTCGCCGACGAGGTGTCCCCGGCGGCCTCGAGGTAAAACGATCCCGGGTCTGGTTCGTCCTCGCCGACGTCGGAATCCAGAAACCGACAGGTCCGCCGATCGTCGCGGGTCCTCAAGCTTCGATCTCGGGGTTGTTCCACCGAGCGAACGATGCCAGGCCGCGCTGGTGTCAACGTGTCTCTGCGGGGGGGTTTCACACGTGTCGCCCGGGAAGGTGCGCCGACCGCAGCGCGCCGCCTCGTTGGGGCGACACATGGTCTGAATGAGACGACCTCGGCGTTCTGAGCACGTTCCACGGCGGAAGTCACAGAATCCCTACGCGTGGGCCATGTTCGCGAAACGCGACAGATGCAGCTGGTGGGCCACGGTGATCGTCTTCGTCGGGCCGTTACGGTGCTTGGCCACGATGAGGTCGGCCTCGCCGCCGCGCGGATCGTCCCGCTCGAAGGCGTCCGGCCGGTGCAGCAGGATCACCATGTCGGCGTCCTGCTCGATCGCACCCGACTCACGGAGGTCGGACAACATCGGCTTCTTGTCCGTCCGCTGCTCCGGACCACGGTTGAGCTGGCTCATCGCGATCACCGGAACCTCGAGTTCCTTGGCCAACAGCTTCATGTTTCGGGAGAACTCCGACACTTCCTGCTGGCGTGACTCGACCTTCTTGCCCGACGTCATCAGCTGCAGGTAGTCGATGACGATGAGCCGCAGCCCGGCCTTCTGATGCAGCCGGCGCGCCTTGGCCCGGATCTCCATCATCGTGAGGTTCGGCGAGTCGTCGATGTAGAGCGGCGCCTCGCTGATCTCACTCATCCGCCGCGCCAACCGTGTCCAGTCGTCGTCGCTCATCCGCCCGGAACGCATGTCGGCGAGCTTGATCTTCGCCTCGGCCGACAGCAACCGCATGACGATCTCGGACTTGCTCATCTCGAGCGAGAAGATGACGCTCGGTAGTTGGTTCTTGATCGAGCAGGACCGCATGAAATCCAAACCGAGGGTCGAGTTGTGCGTCGGCACCATCGACCGGCTTGCCAGGTACATGTGGCTCTCATTGTCCACCTCGACGCACCGCACCGGAACGCTGGGCACCGGCCGCACATCCACGATGAACCGCGACCCCGATCGAACGGTGCTCGTGGCGCCACGTCGTTCCTTGTGCAGCAACGCCTTTCGACTCAACCCGAACACGTCGTCGTCGGTGGAGAAGTTCAGTGTGTACGCGACCGACGAGTCATCGCTCCGGCCGTGGACTCGTTTGGCTGACGTTTGGCATCGGTACCCGAGGCTGACGACCAGCTCAGCGACATCGGCTGCCAACCGCTTGTTGGTCACACTGAACTGGACACCGCCGCCAACGGTCACCGTGCCGTCGGTGTCGAGCAGACCGGCCAGCAATGCGCGCCGCTGCGACTCGGAACCCCGCAGGTAGTCCGCGGTAATGTGCTTGTCGCCCAGTACGCCGATCGTGCGGAGCCGACCCTGCAGAGTCCCCACCTCGTTGTGGCAGCGCTGGCACAGACGCAGCCCGCAGGACCGCCCACCGCAGCGCTCGCATGTGGGTGCCGGCACCGGCGCGGACACGAATCGCGCCCGGCCGCCACACGATCGCCCGCAGGTACGCACCTGCCTCGTCTGGGGAACGAACTCGGTGCCGCACACTTCGCACTTGCGCGGCGCGACGGCCTCCGGGGCAGGCAGACGCAACTGGTACCGGTATGGAGCGCTGGCCGACTGGTGTGCCTCGACCCCCTCCCCCTCGATGCGCATGAGAATCTCGGGGTCCACCGTGGTGATCTGCGCGGCGGCGGTGGTGCCGTCGCCCAACCAGGCGCCCAGCGTGTACGGCGGCACGAGCAGGTCGCGGTCGGGCGATTGGAGCGCCGCCGCGTTGGCGACCGAGTGATTGAGCCGGCGATCTGCGGTCTGGCACCGCAGCGTCGCCGCGATCTCCTCGGTCGTGCGTACCGCAGCCTCCGCCCGCACCGACCTGCGTGACGCTCGTGTATCCGTCAGCCACTGATGCTCGGCGTCCGCGACGATGACCGTGCCGTCGGAGAACTCGACCTCATAGCAGGGCCGGCCGACCATCACGTCGGTCGCCGCGACCACCCGGGTGGGCTTGCCGTCGTCACCGATCAACAGATCTCCGACCGCGACCTCGCCCATGGTGGTCCAGCCGTCCGGCGTGGGCAGCGGCGTGTCGAGCGCCAGCGCCTTCCCCATACCCGGACGTGCCGCGATGACGATCATCTGCCCCGAATGCAGCCCGTTCGTCAGCTCGTCGAGTTCGGTGAAACCCGTTGGCACACCGCGCGAGATACCGCCCTGGGAGGCGATGGCGTCGATCTCGTCCATCGTGGGCTGCAGCAGGCTCTCCAGCACCGCGAAGTCCTCGGACGACCGCCGGTCCACCACGTCGTAGACCTCGGCCTGCGCCCGGTCGACCACATCGGCCACGTCCGCCCCGTCAGCGCCCGCATAGCCGTACTGCACGACGCGGGTGCCCGCCTCCACCAACCGGCGCAGCAGCGCCTTCTCGGCCACGATGCCCGCGTAGAAGCCGGCGTTGGCCGCCGTGGGCACCGTCGAGATCAGCGTGTGCAGATACGGCGCCCCGCCGATCCGCCGCAGCAGCCCGCGCCGGTCCAGCTCGGCGGCCACGGTCACCGCATCGGCGGGCTCACCGCGGCCGTACAGGTCGAGGACGGCGTCGTAGACGTTCTGGTGTGCCGGCCGGTAGAAGTCACCGGGACGCAGCCGTTCGAGCACGTCGGCGATCGCGTCCTTGCTCAGCAGCATGCCGCCGAGAACGGCCTGCTCCGCCGCGGCGTCGTGCGGAGGTTGACGGCCGAAATCCTCGCTGGGCGGAGGAGCGTCCATGTCCGGATGACCACGGTCGTCCACGACAGCCACGAGACCCCCTCAATCTGTCGAACGTCAGTTCGGTTTCCGCTCGTTGCGACTGTAGGGACCCCCACCGACAACTCCGCGCGAGGGCCAACGTTAGACGTTGCTGGCACGGCCGGGAACCGGCCCTGTGGACAACCCTGTGGATCGAATGTGGATAGATCAGGCCGCGCATGTTGAGGCGTTGGGGAGAACCTGTGGATGAAGGTTCGTTATGTGGATATCACCGCAGATAAGCGCATCACAGCGCCGGTAAATCGTTGTGGATAGAAACTTCTTCGGCGTGTCGTGACGGGTTGACGAGTCGGGCGTGTTGAGTAGCGAGGCAGCGCCGGGCAGATTAACACCAGATAACGTTCGCTGTGCAAACTTCGGCCGGGAATGTTCGCCAGAAGACACAGCAACGCCCGGGTGGGAACAAGATCAGTTCCTACCCGGGCGTATTTGACGCTGGTGTCAGCTTTCGGCGACGACGTTCAGCGACACCGAGGCTTCCACACCCGGGTGCAGCCGCACCGAAACCGCGTGCGTGCCGAGGCTCTTGATGTGCGCCTTCGGCAGCTGCACCGTCCGCTTGTCGAGGTTCGGTCCGCCGGCCTTCTTGATCGCGGCAACCACATCGGTGGACGTGACCGAACCGAACAGCTTGCCGGTGTCGGCCGACGCGTTCACCGCGAGCTCCACGGTGTCGAGCGCCTCGAGCGCGGTCTTGATCTCGTTGGCGTGCTCCAGACCGCGGACGGTCTTGAGCTCACGGGCGCGACGGATGTCGTCGGCCTGGCGCTGGGCGCCCCGGCTGGCGACGATCGCCAGCCCGCGCGGCAGCAGGTAGTTGCGGCCGTAGCCGTCCTTGACTTCCACGGTGTCACCGGGCTCGCCGAGGTGTTCCACGCCGGCGGTCAGAATCAGTTTCATCTCGTTGATCTCTCGTTTCCGGTGGCGGTCTACCGCGTCGACGAACCGAACGGCAGCAGGGCCACCTCGCGGGCGTTCTTCACCGCGACCGCGACGTCACGCTGGTGCTGGACACAGTTGCCGGTCACCCGGCGGGCACGGATCTTGCCGCGCTCGCTGATGTAGGTGCGCAGCAGCGCGGTGTCCTTGTAATCGATGTCCTGCCCCTTGCCCTTCTTGGAGCAGAACACGCACTTACGGGTCTTGACCGGCTTTTCCGGTGCCGGCCGCCGCTTGTTGGACTTGGCCATATCTCTATCTCTTTCTCAATGTTTCTTCGGGAGTGCTCTGGGAGCGACTCAGAAGGGGGGCTCGTCGTCGGCGCCGCTGAAGGAACCCGACGCCGGGGCGCTGCCCCACGGGTCCTCGGCCGCGGCCGCCTGTCCACCACCGCCGGCGCCACGGGATCCCCCCCCGCCGCCACCGCGGCTGGCCTTGTTGACCTTGGCCGTGGCATACCGCAGGGAGGGGCCGATCTCGTCGACCTCGACCTCCATGACGGTGCGCTTCTCGCCCTCACGGGTTTCGAAGGACCGCTGCTTGAGTCGACCGGTCACGATGACCCGAGACCCTCGGGTCAGGCTCTCGGCCACGTTCTCGGCGGCCTCGCGCCAGATGTTGCAGCGCAAGAACAGCGCTTCGCCGTCCTTCCACTCCCCGCTCTGGCGGTCGTAGATCCGCGGCGTGGACGCCACGGTGAAGTTGGCGACGGCCGCACCGGACGGCGTGAACCGCAATTCCGGATCGGCGGTCAGGTTTCCGACGACGGTGATGGTGGTGTCACCAGCCACTGGGTCCTCCTGAAATGGACGGCATGTTGGGCGCGAGCCTACGCAAGGCAGATGACACCCGGAGCCGTTCGGTGATCAGTGCTTGTCGGTCCGCATGACCTTGGTGCGCAGCACCGACTCGTTCAGGCTGAGCTGACGGTCGAGCTCGGTCACCGTGGCCGGGGCGGCCTTGACGTCGATCACCGCGTAGATGCCCTCGGCATGCTTGGCGATCTCGTAGGCGAGCCGGCGGCGGCCCCAGATGTCCACCTTGTCAACGCTTCCGCCGTCCTTGCGGATGACGTTCAGGAACGTCTCCAGCGAGGGAGCCACGGTGCGCTCGTCAAGTGTGGGGTCGAGAATGACCATGATTTCGTATGGACGCATTAGAACCTCATCACCTCCTATGGTCGTAGTGCGGCCACGGCGAATTCCGTGGCAGGAGGGTCGCCTGCGTCGGCAACCTGCCCAGGCTACAGGAGACGGGTCTGAGCTGCGAAATCCGTCGTCGTGGCGCTACCGCGTGAGCTCGGCGGGTTCGTGCTCGGGTGCGGGCGCGGCGCTCACCCGCACCCGCCGGGCGGCGGGCTGCAGCCAGTCGGGCAGCCAGCGCGGCGGATCGTCGGGAGCCCGGTCGAAGACGCCGCCCGCCGGATCGTCGACGCGCCCGCCGAAGCGGACCAGGTCCAGTTCGGGGCGGTAGATCTGGCGGATCACCAACGCGCACAACGTGATCACCGCGACGTCACGCAGCAGCACCGTCGCGGTGAACCACTGTTCGGGCAGCCCCCGGTTGGATTCGCCGTAGAGGTAGAGCATGCGGGGCACCCAGACCAGCGCGTCGATCGTCATCCACGCCAACAGGATCCGCCGGTGCGGCAGCGCGAGCACGGCCAGCGGCACCAGCCACAGCGAGAACTGCGGGCTCCACACCTTGTTGGTCAGCAGGAACGCCGCGACCACCAGGAACGCCAGTTGCGCCACCCGCGGGCGCTGTCGGGCCGTCAGCGCGATGTACCCGATGGCGATGCAGCAGGAGGCGAACAGCACCGCGGTGACCGTGTTGAGAATGGTCGGCGGCTGCCAGAAGCCGAGGCCGGCGTCGAACCCCCGCCACCCGGTGAACGACTTCACGACGTTGTACAGCGAGTCCATGTCGTCACCGCGACGGGTGTTGAGCCGGAAGAACTCCGACCACCCGCGCGGGAACAGCACCATGATCGGCAGGTTGACCAGCAGCCAGGTTACGAACGCCGTGGCCGCCGTCTTGGCCACCTCCCGCAGCCTTCCGGTTCGCACCGCCAGCAGCACCAACGGCACCAGCAGCAGCAGCGGATACAGCTTGGCCGCCACCCCGAGGCCGATCAACGCACCGGCCAGCACCGGTTTTCGCCGCGCCCAGGCGAGCATCGCGCCGACCGCGAAAGCCGTTGCCAGCGCGTCGAAGTTGGTGAAGATCTGGAAGATCACCAGCGGTGACGCGGCCACCAGCGCCGCATCCCAGACCCGGCGGCCGGCCAGCATCGCCGTCGCCCACACCGTCGCCAGCCACGCCAGCGCCAGCCCGAACGCGGCGATGTTGAAGAACATCACCACCTCGGCGACCACCGGGATCGACACCGCGCGCGTGACAGCGGAGTACGTCTTGGCCAGTGCCATCGACACGTACTGGTACAGCCCGGTCAGCACCGGATACTCCATGTACCGCACGGCGACCTCGCCGTCGTGGGTGATGCGCGGATCACCGCTGCCGTCGACCTCGATCCAGCTCGACTTGTACGGAAACTTGCCCTGGTTCAGCAGTTCCGCGGTGTAGAGCGGCACGGTGTCGGAGTAGCAGAGCTGGTAGTAGGCGCGGTTGTTGTCCCAGTTCGCGACCCGCTGATCGGCCGACCCGGTGCCGGTGGTCTGCAGACACGCGGCCTTCGTCGAATAGCCCAGTGCGAGGAACGCGACCGCGATGATCAGCATCACACGCAGCGGGGTCAGGAACCGCTGCCTGCCGATCAGCGCGTGCCGGCCCACCGGACCGCCGACGGTCTCCGCGAGGGCCGCGCCGATGCGGTCGGTGCGGCTCGGCAGATCGCGGTCGTCGGCGCTGCGCAGGTCGTGCGCCAGTGGCGACGGCGACACCCACCGGTTCTCCGGTTCCGCCCGCTCCTCGGGCGCCGTCACGGAGGCGGCGGCGGACCGGGCGCTACGGGCACACCCGGGGGCGGCGGTGGCGGCACACCGGGTGCGGGCACGACGGGTGCGGGCGCGGGCACTCCCGGCGCGGGCACCGGCTGACCGATCGGTGGTGGCGGCCCCACCGGCACCGTCGTCGGCGGGCCCAGCGGGATCGTGATGCCGGGCGCGACCTCGAGAGTCGGTTGGATGACCGTCTGCGACGGTGTCGGCGGTGCGGTGGTCGTGTAGGTCTGACGCGGCGGCGGCGCCTGCGGCACACCCGCGTACCCGCCGATCTCCTCGGGCTCGGGGAACGACTCGGTGTCGGTGTCCTCGAGCGCGCCGTCCATCGTGGCCTTCCAGATGTCCGACGGCAGACCCGAGCCGTACACCGGCGAGCCCCACTTGTTCTCGAGCGGTTTGTTGCCCTCGACGGTGCCGACCCACACCGCGGTGGACAGCGACGGGGTGAACCCGACCATCCACGCGTCCCGGTTGTCGTCGGTGTCGCCGAGCTGGTTGGTCCCGGTCTTGGCCGCCGACGGCCGCCCGCCCGCCAGCGCGTGACCGTTCGAGTACGCGGCGATCGGTTGCATCGCCGCGGTGGCGTTGTCGGCCACGTTCTTGTCGATGCGCTGCTCTCCGGTGTTGTCCTCCTGCGAGGCGTCGAAGAGCACGTCACCCTCGGAGTTGACGACCTTCTGGACGAAGTGCGGCTTGTGGTAGACGCCGGAGGCGGCCAGCGTGGCGTACGCCGAGGCCATGTCGATCACCCGGGACTGGTACTGGCCGAGGACGATCCCGTTGTTCGGCGGTCCGCCCTGCCCGTCCTCGGACAACGTGTGCTCGACGCCCGGGAAGCTCTCGGGGATACCCGCCTCGTGAGCGGCATCGGCCACGTCCTGCGGACCGTTGTTGAGGTCGAGCATCAGGCGGTAGTAGCTCGTGTTCAGGGACCGCTTCAAGGCCTCGGCGATGTTGCAGGTGCCGCAGCTGTTGCCCTCGACGTTGCTGATCTTGATGCCGTCGACCTCGAGCGGAGAGCTGTCGACCTGGTATCCCAGGCCGATGCCCTGCTGCAGCGCGGCCACGAGCGCGAACACCTTGAACGACGAACCCGTCGGCAGGCCGGCCTGGGCGAAGTCGAACCCGTTGGCGTCCGAACCGCCGTAGTACGCCTTCACCCCGCCGGTCTTCGGATCGATCGACACCACCGCGGTGCGCATGTCGGGATCCTGACCGTCCAGGTACTCGGCGACGGCCTCCTCGGCCGCCCGCTGCGCCTTCGGGTCGATGGTCGTGGTGATCTGCAGACCCTCGGTGTTGAGCTGCTGCTCGCTGATGTTGAACAGCTCGAGCAGTTCGCGCTGCACCTGACGCTCGATGAGGCCGTTGGGGCCCGTCGTCTGGTTCTGGGTCTGCGCGACGTCGGGCGGCACCGTCGGCGGGAACACCTGCGCGGCGCGGTCGGCCTCCGAGAGCGCCCCGATCTCGACCATCCCGTCGAGCACCCAGTTCCACCGGTCGGCCGCGCCCTCGGGATCGACGGCCGGGTCGAGCGCGGACGGGCGCTGGATGAGCGCCGCCAGCAGAGCGCCCTCGGCGACCGTGAGCTGCTCGACCGGCTTGTTGAAGTAGGCCTTCGACGCCGCGGCCACGCCGTAGGCGCCGCGACCGAAGTAGATGATGTTCAGATACGACTGCATCACCTGGTCTTTGGACCACTCGCCGGACATCTTCGTCGAGATGACCAGTTCCTTGGCCTTACGGGTGATGCCGCCCAGGCCCCCGCGCTCGGAACCGACGAGCGCGTTCTTCACGTACTGCTGCGTGATCGTCGACCCACCCTGCAGGTCGCCCCCGAACAGGTTGTTCTTGAACGCGCGGGCGAAGCCGGTGAACGAGAAACCCGGGTTGGAGTAGAAGTCGCGGTCCTCGGCGGCCATCACGGCGTCGCGAACGTGCACCGGGATCTGGTCGATGTTGACGTCGACGCGGTTGCCTTCGGGCGGAACGATCTTCGCGATCTCGCTGCCGTCGCTGGCGAGGATCGTCGACACCTGATTCGTCCGGATGTCGCCCGGGTTGGGGACGTCGACGATCATGTACGCCATCCCGAACGTGACCAGTGGCAGCACGATCAGCGCTACGGCCGCGGCGATCAGGCCGCGGCGGACCCACCTCCAGTTGACGCGCTGACGCCAGTGCGGACGCCCGCCCGGCGGCGGACCGGACGGTCCGTCACCACCGCCACCGGGGCCGCGCGGTGGCGGCGGCTTCTGCGGCGGGGTGCCTTCGAGTGCGGCCTTGACCACGTCGATCGGATCACGCAGATGTGGCGGCGGTTCGTCGCGGATCTGCGGCAGGATCGCCGTGCGGTTGTCGTCGGGCGCCCGCGGCGGACGGTTGCGGGGAGCCGGTTCGGGTGGGCGTTGCATCCGACCCTGCACCGGACCCTGAGCAGGACGGGGCGGACGGCCCCGATCCGCGTGCCGTGGGCCGCGGTCGGATCCTGGAGGCGGCGCACCGACACGGTCAGCCGAATGTCCCCTGCGGACATCGTCGACCGGCCGTTCGTGGCGCCCTTCGCTATTCACTCGCCGTACGCGCGCTCTTGCGCGCCGGCCGGGTACCGCGCGGGGCCTTGGGCGGCCGCACCGCGCCGAGCACATACGACTTCACCAGATGATTCCATTCACAGGTTCGGCATACCTCCACCACATGTACGGAGAACTCGTCGAACTTGGTGGCCAACAGGACCAGCTCCTCGGCGGTGCGCGCCGACCCCGACACCGGGCCGAGGTGGTCACCGAACACCCACGACACGAGCGTCAACTGCTCTTTACGGCAAATCGGGCACATCACCGAACTGGGCTTGCCATGGAACTTCGCGGCGCGCAGCAGGTAGGGGTTGGCGTCGCAGACCTCCGAGACGCCGGTGCGCCCCGAGTAGACCTCGGCCAGCAGGGACCGGCGCCGGAGCGCGTAGTCCACCACCTGTCTCTGCAATCGCACGGTGACCAGAGTACGTCGGCCCACTCGGGGCCGAGTGTGAGACGCCGCAACGTCACCGCCGATTCCGTGTCTGGTCTGCGGTATCGCCCACCGAACTCTTACGATCTCGGCGTGGCAGTGAGCAGCTCAGGGCGGCCGACCGCGGGGACCCGGGCGAAGGACAGCGACCGCAACGACACGTGCCAGGTGCTCGACACCGCGCTCAGCGAGGGCCAGCTGTCGATGGCCGAGCACGGGGAGCGGGTCAAGGCCGCGACCCACGCCGCGACGCTGGGCGATCTGCAGGCGCTGGTGTCGGATCTGCAGACCGGCAACGCACCGGTACAACTGCCCGACCTGAGCAGGCCCAAGCCACCGCGCCGCATCTCCGCGCCGACGGGCTGGGGGGTGAAGGCGGCGATGGCCGTCGTCCTCGTCGTGCTCGGCATGTGCATCGGCTGGGGGCTCTACGGCAACACCAGTTCGCCGTTGGACTTCCAGAGCGACCCGGGCGCCAAATCGGACGGCATCGAACCCGTGGTGCTCACCCCGCCGCGGCAGTTGCAGTCCCTCAACGGATTCACCGGGCTGTTCGAGCAGATGCGGCAGCGGTTCGGCAGCACGATGGGCTACGAACTGGACATCCACCCCGACTACGCGTCGCTGGACCGGCCGGACCCGACCGACAACCGGCGCCAGCAGAACTACGACTACCGCGGCGGCTGGGGCGACCCGTGGGGTTCGCCCAGCACCCTGAGCAGCGACGACCGGCTCGTCGACCTGGCGAGGTTCGACTACGAGAAGACCCTCGCGGTGATGCGGGGCGCGCCCGACACCCTCGGCATGAACCGCGCCGACGTCACCGACACCTGGGTACGCGTCGGACCGTCCGGCGACCCGGCGACCCCCGATCTCGTGGCCGTCGAGATCATCGCCAACAGCGACTTCGGCACCGGGCGGATCGAGTTGTTCCCGGACGGCACCACCAAGGCGATCTGGCCGCCGAGCAGCTGAGCGGCCGGTCCAGGTGACCGGCAGGCAAACAGCAGGCAACGCCCGATGTGGCGTCGAATATATCGGCGCGATACTATTCAACGAGGTGTCGATGCGTCGTAGCGACGGTGCAGATCGTGAGGGGGTGGTTCCGGGTGCTGGAACTCGCCATTCTCGGTCTGCTGCTCGAATCCCCGATGCACGGCTATGAACTGCGTAAACGCCTGACCGGTCTGCTCGGTGCGTTCCGCGCCTTCTCGTACGGTTCGCTGTACCCGGCGTTGCGCCGCATGCAGGTCGACGGGTTGATCGTCGAGGACGCCGCGCCCGCGGGCACGGTGACGCGTCGACGGGCCCGGCGGGTCTACCAGCTCACCGACGCCGGCAAGCAGCGCTTCGCCGAACTCGTGGCGGACACCGGCCCGCAGAACTACTCCGATGACGGATTCGGTGTGCATCTCGCCTTCTTCAACCGCACTCCGGCGGAAGCCAGGATGCGGATCCTCGAGGGTCGCCGTCGTCAGGTGGAGGAACGTCGCGAGGGTCTGCGTGAAGCAGTTGCGCGGGCCAGCAGCTCATTCGACCGATACACCCGGCAGTTGCACCAGTTGGGGTTGGAGTCCAGCGAGCGCGAAGTGAAGTGGCTCAACGAACTCATCGCGGCGGAACGTCTCGGGCAGGGGAGTCCGGACAACTCGTGAGCACAGCCTTGAACCGGGGCGACCACAGACAGCACCACCGAATTTCAGTACGAGAGGGAGAGAACGGCCATGACTGAGCACGCAGGAGACATCCGGGTCGCCATCGTCGGCGTCGGCAACTGCGCGTCCTCGCTGGTACAGGGCGTCCAGTACTACAAGGACGCGGACGAGAACGCGTCCGTGCCCGGTCTGATGCATGTGCGCTTCGGGCCGTATCACGTCCGCGACGTCAAGTTCGTCGCCGCCTTCGACGTCGACGCCAAGAAGGTGGGCTTCGACCTGTCCGAGGCGATCTTCGCCTCCGAGAACAACACCATCAAGATCGCCGACGTGCCGCCCAGCGACGTGATCGTGCAGCGCGGCCCGACCCTCGACGGCATCGGCAAGTACTACGCCGACACGATCGAGGTGTCCGACGCCGACGCCGTCGACGTGGTCAAGGCGCTCAAGGACGCCAACGTCGACGTGCTGGTGTCCTACCTCCCGGTGGGTTCCGAAGAGGCCGACAAGTTCTACGCCCAGTGCGCGATCGACGCCGGCGTGGCCTTCGTCAACGCGCTGCCGGTGTTCATCGCGTCCGACCCGGTGTGGGCCAAGAAGTTCGAAGACGCCGGGGTGCCGATCGTCGGCGACGACATCAAGAGCCAGGTCGGCGCCACCATCACCCACCGCGTGATGGCCAAGCTGTTCGAGGACCGCGGCGTGCAGCTCGACCGCACCATGCAGCTCAACGTCGGCGGCAACATGGACTTCCTCAACATGCTCGAGCGTTCGCGGCTGGAGTCGAAGAAGATCTCCAAGACCCAGGCCGTCACCAGCAACCTGCAGCGTGAGTTCAACACCAAGGACGTCCACATCGGCCCGTCCGACCACGTCGGCTGGCTCGACGACCGCAAGTGGGCCTACGTCCGCCTCGAGGGTCGTGCCTTCGGTGACGTGCCGCTGAACCTGGAGTACAAGCTCGAGGTGTGGGATTCGCCGAACTCGGCCGGCGTCATCATCGACGCGGTCCGCGCGGCGAAGATCGCCAAGGACCGCGGTGTCGGCGGCCCCGTCGTCGCCGCGTCGGCCTACCTGATGAAGAGCCCGCCGCAGCAGCTGCCCGACGACGTCGCCCGCACGCAGCTGGAGACCTTCATCGAAGGCTGATCCCTCCTACACTTTCGCGCCCAAACGAACGTTTGGGCGCGTTTGTGTGAGTGCGGTCCGCCATTTCGTCGATCTCGGCGACGCGATTAGATGGACGGGTGATCTCCGACGACGAACTGCCGAACCTCGACGAATTCGCCCTGCTCCACGAGAACGCCGAGCAGATCGGCGTCTCCGAGATCCCGCCGGCGGCGCGCATCGAGGCCGGACCGATCAGCGCCATCAAATGGGGCGACGACGATCCGCGCGTGGTGTTCCTGCACGGCGGCGGACAGAACGCGCACACCTGGGACACCGTCGTGCTCGGCCTGGGCATGCCCGCGCTCGCGATCGACCTCCCCGGCCACGGCCGCTCGGCGTGGCGGGAGGACGGCGACTACGGACCGAAGCTCAACGCCGAGACGCTGCGGCCCGTCCTGCGGGGGTGGGCGCCGCAGCCGCGGCTGGTCGTCGGAATGTCTCTGGGCGGATTGACCGCCCTGCGCATCGCGGCCACCGAACCCGCGCTGGTGCCCGAACTGGTGCTCGTCGACGTCACCCCGTCGGCGCCCGAACGCCACGAGCAGATGACCAAGGCCCAGCTCGGCGCCGTCGCGCTGGTACAGGGCGACCGCACCTTCCCCTCGTTCGAGGCGATGCTCGACGTCACCGTCGCCGCCTCCCCGCACCGTGACCGGAACTCGTTGCGCCGCGGGGTTTTTCACAACTCCAAGCGTCTCGACGACGGCACCTGGACGTGGCGCTACGACTCGTTCCGCAAAGGCGACGGGTTCGAAGGGCTATGGGACGACGTCCCCTCGATCACCATGCCCACGACGCTCGTGCGCGGCGCCAAGTCGTTCTTCGTCAACGACGAGGACGCCGAGGCATTCGCCAACGGCGCGCCCGGCTTTCGGCGGACCCACGTGGTCGAGAACTCCGGGCACTCCGTCCAGGGTGATCAGCCGCGGGCGCTGGTCGACATCCTGCGCGGAGTGCTCGCCGGTCAGAGCTGAACGAGCGGTGCGCTCACCCGGTATCCGAGGTCCCTCAGCATCCCGAGTTCGACCGGACTCAACGCCCGCACGATGAACCCGGTACCGGACATGGCGTTCATGACCTTCTGGTCGGGACCGGTGAACGTGAAGTCGTCCAGGTGGTGCATCGAGCTGCCGGGCCGCCACGGCGCCGGCGTGAAGAGCGGGACGAAACCGCCGTAGGCCGCAACGGCGTTGGATCCGCCGAAGTACAGGCCGCCGTTCTCTCCGACCAGATTCGGGTCGTACTGACTGTCCCAGACATAGTCGGCGCCGATCGGTCTGACGCCGTCAGCCGTCACGATGAAGCGGTCGTAGATCACCCGGTTGCCCCCGCTGTTCGTGCCCGGCCGGGTCACCGTGCTCATGAAGCCGAGCGAATGCAGGATCTCGTGGATCGCGGTCGAGGTGAAGTCGTACTCGTCGCTGCCGACCGTATCGCCCAGAGCCCACGCATTGCCGAAATTGAAAGCGATCTCGCCGTCGGCCGCGGCACCGTTCGAATCGATTCCGGTTTGCAACTTGTTCTGCACCACCGTCCGCCAGTAACCCGCCTCCTCGCTCGTGAGGTCGCTGTCGGCCCACGCCAGGGTCGTCGACTCCGCGTCGTCCTCCCCCATGACGTTGTAGGTGACGGTCACTGCTCGCGTGACCATGAAGTACTCCACCAATTCGTCGGCCACTCTGCCCAGCGCCTCGCGCCGCTCAGGAGTCCAGTGGTCGGCCCCCGTGGTGTAGGCGAACGCGAACGTGATCGCACGCTGGTTGACCAGGTTGTCGGCGCTGGTGCCGACCCGACGGAACGGGTCGAGCAGGTTGACATGCGGCCCGACGTCGACGGCGACGACGCGGAAGGTGTCCACACCGTCGAAATCCGTTCCGGGCGTGTAGGTATAGGTGCCGTCGGCGTTGACATGCACCGACCCGGATTGCGGCCCCCGGGTGACGACGTAGATCAGCCGGTCGCCATCGGGATCGACCGCGCCGATCGTTCCGACGACCGGGCCGTCGACCTTGCCGCTGATCTGGATCGGCGCGACGTTCGGCGCCTGGTTGAAGAAGGTGCGCCGGGTCGCCCAGAGCGCACCCTCGAGGTGGTATTTGGCCTGGTTGTCGACCGGCAGGGAATTGATCCAGCCCCGCGAGTCGTCGGTCCAGGTCGAGATCGCCCGTCCGGTGACATCGCTCCAGCTGCCCGACGACGGCGCCTTGGGTGCCAGCGACCGCGCCTGCGGTTGCGACGTCGCCTCGGGGACAACGGCTTCGGTGATGGTGCGCACGGCCGATGTGGTGTCCCTGTCGTCCGACGCGTCGTCCGAGGCGTCGTCCGCCACCTCGACGTCCGCTGGGTCCTCGACGTCGTCGTCCTCGACATCCTCGTCGAGGTCTTCGTCGGTCGAGTCGTCGTCGAGATCGTCGGTGTCGCCCTCATCGGCGTCCGCCTCTTCGGCGTCGTCGGCGTCGTCGCTCTCGTCAGCGTCCGCGTCGGTGTCCTCCGCCGCAGACGACGCGGGCGCGGGTTTGTCGTCCGAGGCGGATGCGCTCGCCGAAGTCGAGGTCTCCCCCGCGGTGTCCGCGGCGGCCGTACCGACCTGCGGACCCAGCAGCGAGAAGCCGAGCAACCCCGCCCCGACGCCTGCCGACGCCGCCCCCAGCTGCAGCCAACGCCGAACCGCAAAGCTCTCCGATCGACGCACCCCCCGATGACCCGCCATGATTTGACCCCTCCGTTATTTATGTGCGGGAAACGTATACCGTGCGAAGGGACGACGACAGCAAATTCGTTGAAATCGCAACCGTGTGTCGCCCGCCGGACAACCGGTTGTTCACCTGTTGATCGCCTGCTGCACGCCCGCCTGCCGTAGGTTTCGCGCGATCGGCCGCTCAGCCCGCGGCCGTGTGGAGGGAAGGAACCTGCCTGCCATGGCGCTAGTGCCGCTGAATCTCCTTGTGTCGCATGACGGTAGGTCGAAGCGACAGCACATCACCTGCCGCTACAAGTGCGGTGACGCCTGTTGGAAGCCGGTGCCCAACACCAGCGACAATGCGTACTTCGGCGACGTCGCCAAGGCGGTGTCCCGCCGGTCGATGCTGCAAGCCACCGGCGTCACCGTGCTGGCCGTCGGCGCCGGATCGGTGCTCGCCGCGTGCGGGAGTGACGAGCAACCCGCCGCCACGCCGACGACGTCGGACGCACCGGCGGAGTCGCCGGCGGGTATGAAGTTCACCTCGGTCGCCCCCAACAGCGAGGACGCGGTCGTCATCCCCGAGGGATACCAGCAGGCGGTCGTCATCAGCTGGGGCGACCCGATCCTGCCGAACGCGCCGAAGTTCGACGTCACCAAGCAGACCGGCGCCGCGCAGCGCGGTCAGTTCGGCTTCAACAACGACTTCGCCGGCCTGCTGCCGATAGAGGGCCAGCAGAACCGCTTCCTGCTGGTGACCAATTTCGAGTACGTGGACCCGGTGTTCATGTTCCCCGGCTACAACCCCGACGCCCCGACCCGCGAGCACTTCGACGTCGAGATCGCCGCGGTCGGCATGGGTGTCGTCGAGGTAGAGCGCACGCCGCAGGGGTTGAGGCCGGTGATGGGCCGCTACAACCGTCGCATCACCGCCGACACCCCGATGACCCTGACGGGCCCCGCCGCCGGAACCGACTTCGCGAAGACGGCCGCGGACCCGACGGGACGGACCATCGCCGGCACCTTCGCCAACTGTGCGGGCGCCGTAACGCCTTGGGGCACAGTGCTTTCGGGTGAGGAAAACTTCCAGGATTACTTCGGCGCCGCCGAGGGCGCGCCGCCGCCGGCTCCAGTCGACGCCGACCGCCTCGACCGCTACGGCGTCTCGCTGGAACCGACCGCCCTGCTGTGGGAGACCTTCGACCCTCGCTTCGACCTGACGCAGACGCCCAACGAGCCGAACCGGTTCGGCTACGTCGTCGAACTCAATCCGTGGGACCCCGACTCGGTCCCGGTCAAGCATTCCGCAATGGGCCGGCTCAAGCACGAGGGCGCCAACATCTACGTCACCGACGACGGCACCGTGATCGCCTACACCGGTGACGACGAGCGCTTCGACTACATGTACAAGTTCGTCTCCAGCAAGAAGATGCAGCCGGGGACCAGGGCGAGCGGAGCGATGGGGGATGGATACGACCCGGCCGCGATGGCGCACAACATGACCATCCTGGACGAGGGCACGCTGTATGTCGCCAAGCTGACCAGCGACATCCCGGCCAACGAGATCGACGGCTCGGGCAAGCTGCCGTCGAAGGGTTCGTTCACCGGCAGCGGCACCTGGATCCCGCTGCTGCGTTCGGGCCCCGGCGGTCAGGCCGAGTCGTTGGTCGCCGGGATCTCCGCCCAGGAAGCCGCGGTGTTCACCCGCATGGCCGCCGACAAGGCCGGCGCCACGAAGATGGACCGGCCCGAGGACTTCGAGGCCAACCCCAAGACCGGCAAGGTCTACGTCGCCCTCACCAACAACGACGAACGGGGCGCGGACGGCGAGGCGCCGCCCGATGCGGCCAATCCGCGCAACGACAACAAGAGTGGGCAGGTCCTCGAGATCACCGACAACCCCGCCGGCACCGATTTCACGTGGGACCTGCTGCTCGTCTGTGGTGACCCGGCGGCCGCCGACACCTACTTCGCCGGGTTCGACAAGACGAAGGTCAGCCCGATCTCCTGCCCGGACAACCTGGCGTTCGACGGTCACGGCAACCTGTGGATCTCCACCGACGGCAACGCGCTCGACTCCAACGACGGCCTGTTCGCCGTCGCGCTGGACGGCCCGAACCGCGGCGAGACCAAGCAGTTCCTCACCGTGCCGTTGGGCGCGGAGACCTGTGGGCCGATCGTCAGGGACGACGTGGTGATGGTGGCGGTCCAACATCCGGGCGAGAACGACGACAACAGCATCGACAACCCGCTGTCGCGATGGCCCGAGGGCGGCAACGGAACCGCGCGGCCGTCGATGGTGGCGGTGTGGAAGAACGACGGGCAGATCGGCGTCTAAGCGCGGTGACCGCTAGCATCTCCGGGTGACGTCGTCGGCGCTTACCACTGTTGATCTCGCCCACTCGGGCAACGAGGCTTCAGACCTGGTACACGTCGACAACCAGGCGCTGCTCGACGCACACGGGTGGGATCTCGGGTTCTGGACGGTGCTCGACGAGGGTTCGGTCGAGGATTCGATCGCGGTACTCGGCCATGCCGCAGGGGCGGCGCCCGACAGCGGCTGGGAAATCCACCCCCTGCCTGCCCGAGCCGGTGCGGAGACGGGTCGGACCGAGGACGCCGAGGCGGTCGCGCGGCACGACGGCTGGCTCTACGTGGTGGGTTCGCATTACGGATCCAAGGCGGGTCCGCTGCAGGCCAAGCGCGCCTTCATCGCCCGATTCGACGAGCAGTCGATCGACCGCAGGGTGCCCGAGGCGGAGCTGGCGATCGAGATCCGCCGCAACCGATTCCGCCTGCACCGGCTGATCAACGACGCGCTGGACGCTTCGCGGGTCGTCGCGATCACGCCCGGAGACAGCGTGCGCACCCGTTTCATCGCGCGCACCATCGAGCGTGGCACCCAACGCAGCAAGACCTGGACCGACCGGTTGACCGAGCGGGACGTCCCGATCAACATCGAGGGTGCCGCCTTCCGCCCCAACGGGAATCTGCTGCTCGCGTTGCGGTTTCCCACCACCGCGGACGGTGAGCCGATCCTGGTCGAAATGTCCGGCGTGCCCGCCATGTTCGAGGCGGACGAGACGTGGCCGACCGTCGAGCACGTGTGGGAGTTGACCGGCGTGTCGCCGCCTGGCGCTCTGGTCGGCTTCCGCGCTCTTTCGCATTCGGGCGGTGACACCTACCACGCGATCATCGGCTCGATCGACGCCTCCGACAAGGGTTCGGTTCTGCTAGAGGACCACCCCGAGGGCGCCGCGGAACATTGCTCACATTGGCGTTTCACGTTGCCGGCCGACGACCACCGCGACACCGGCGTGCCGGCCGAGATGGTCCGAGACTTCCCCGGCCTGCGCAATGTCGAGGGCATCGCCGTCGAATCCGGGCAGGCGTTCTACGTCACCGACGAGGACCACCGCATCCAGGTGCGATTCGGCTGAAGATCGGCAACCGCCTCGGCGACCGGCGGACTACGGTGGTTTGCGTGACCTCCCCCACTGCCTTCCCCGTGCGCATCGGTGTCCAACTGCAGCCCCAGCACTCATCCGAGTACCGTCACATCCGCGACGCGGTGCGCCGCTGTGAGGACCTCGGCGTCGACGTCGCGTTCAACTGGGACCACTTCTTCCCGCTCTACGGTGATCCGGACGGCGCCCACTACGAATGCTGGACCATGTTGGCGGCGTGGGCGGAGCAGACCTCGCGCATCGAGATCGGTGCGTTGGTGACCTGCAACTCGTACCGCAACCCGGAGTTGCTGGCCGACATGGCCCGCACGGTCGACCACATCAGCGAGGGGCGGCTGATCCTGGGTATCGGCTCCGGCTGGAAGCAGAAGGACTACGACGAGTACGGCTACGAATTCGGCACGGCCGGAAGCAGACTCGACGATCTGGCGCAGGCGCTGCCGCGGATCAAGGCGCGGTTGGCGAAGCTCAATCCCGCGCCGACGCGCGAGATCCCCATCCTCATCGGCGGCCAGGGTGAGCGCAAGACGTTGCGTCTGGTCGCCGAATACGCCGACATCTGGCACGGTTTCACCGATCGCACCACCTATCCCGCCAAGGCCGAGGTTCTCGACCGGCACTGCGCCGACGTCGGCCGCGACCCCTCGGCCGTCGAACGCTCCTCGGGCGTGCCCGAGAGCGGGAAGGACGCGATGCTCGCCGAAGCGGATGCGCTCGTCGGTCTGGGCGTCACCCTGCTAACCGTCGGTGTCAACGGCCCGGACTACGACCTGACCGCCGCCGAAGCGCTGTGCCGCTGGCGGGACAGCCGATAACGATCCGCACGCGCGGATGCCGAAACGCTACGGAGTCAAGGAGAAGGACCAGGTCGTCGCGCACGTCGTCGACCTGGTGATGACCGGCCGACTGCGCGGCGGCCACCGCATCGACCGCAACGCCATCGCCGAGACACTCGGGGTGAGCCGCGTGCCGATCCAGGAGGCGATGGTCCAGCTCGAACACGACGGAATCGTGTCGACGCGATATCACCGGGGCGCGTTCGTCGAACGCTTCGACGCCGCGACGCTGCACGAACACCACGAGTTGTACGGCGTGCTCAACGGGATCGCCGCTGCCCGCGCGGCCGCCGACCCCGGCCCGGACCTGCTCGCCGAGCTCGACGACGCGCTGCAGCACATGCGAAAGGGTAAGGACCGCAGGACCTTCCACGAGAGCTGCCAACGGTTCCGCGACGTCGTCAACAACGCGCACGCCGGTCCGCGACTGCACGCGGCGATCCGCGCGTCGCAGTGTTTCGCGGCGTCGGACTTCTGGCTCTCCTATCCGCGGGTGCGGGCGGAGTTCCTGCCGTTTTATCAGCAGGAGGCGACGGCCATCGCCGACCGGGACCCGGCCGGCGCGCGCACCGCCTGCCTCGAACGGTCCGACCTCATGGCCACGATCATGGTCGCCGAGCTGACCCGCCGGGGTGTGCTGGCAAGCCCCGGTGGTTAGGTTCAGACCCATGAACGTCGGACGGATCGCCGCACTGATCACGACCATGCTGATGGTGATCACCCTGTGTGGCGCCGCGCCGGCGGGCGCGCAGGTCGACCAATGTGCGCCGCCGGGTGTGGAGAGCGCCAGCGCGCTGCCGACCAACCTCGCGGCCGCCGCACAGGGGCCGGAGGCCGACCGCTACACCACCCCGACCGTGCGGCCGCTCGACAGCGTCGACGTCGACGCGCTGGGGCTCGGCACACCAGGTGTGCTGACCGTCGGGACACTGTCCGACGCGCCGCCCAGCATCTGCATCGACTCCGCCGGTCAGTTCACCGGATTCGACAACGAACTGCTGCGCGCGATCGCCGGGAAACTCGGCCTGCAGGTCAACTTCGTCGGTACCGAGTTCTCCGGGCTGCTCGCGCAGACCGCGGCGCGGCGCTTCGACGTCGGCTCGTCGTCGATCACCACCACCGACGCGCGCAGGCGCACCGTCGGCTTCACCAACGGCTACGACTTCGGCTACTTCTCGCTGGTGGTGCCCAGCGGTTCACCGATCGACGGGTTCGGGAAACTGGGGCCGGGCCAGCGCATCGGCGTCGTCCAGGGCACGGTGCAGGAGGCCTACGTCGTCGACACGCTGCGCCTGCAGCCGGTGATCTTCCCCGACTACAACACCGTCTACGCCAGCCTCAAGACCCGGCAGATCGATGCGTGGGTGGCGCCGTCGGCGCAGGCCGAAGGCACGGTCCAGGCCGGCGACCCGGCCCAGATCATCGAGAACACGTTCAGCCTCGACAACTTCATCGCCTACGCCGTCGCCAAGGAGAACCAGCCGCTGATCGACGCGCTCAACTCGGGGCTGGACGCGGTGATCGCCGACGGGACCTGGGCGCGGCTGTACTCGGACTGGGTGCCGCGCGCCCTGCCGCCCGGGTGGAAGCCCGGTTCGAAGGCGGCGCCCGCACCCGAGCTGCCGGACTTCCAGGCGATCGCCGCGCAGCAGCAGGAGACCGATGCCGGCCCCGCCGCGCCGAAATCGACGTTGCGCCAACTCTCCGACTCGTTCCTCAACTGGGATCTCTACAAGCAGGCGATCCCGGACCTGCTCAAGACCGGCCTGCCGAACACGCTGATCCTCACCGTCAGCGCCGCGATCATCGGCCTCGTGCTCGGGATGGCGCTGGCGGTCGCCGGGATCTCGAGGTCCCGGCTGCTGCGGTGGCCGGCGCGGATCTACACCGACATCTTCCGCGGCCTGCCCGAAGTGGTGATCATCCTGCTCATCGGCCTCGGCGTCGGACCGATCGTCGGCGGGTTGACCGGTAACAACCCGTTTCCGCTCGGCATCGCGGCGCTCGGGTTGATGGCCGCGGCCTACATCGGCGAGATCTTCCGGTCCGGCATCCAGAGTGTGGAGACCGGACAGCTCGAGGCGTCCCGCGCGCTGGGCTTCAGCTACTCGTCGTCGATGCGGCTGGTGGTGATCCCGCAGGGCGTGCGGCGCGTGCTGCCCGCGCTGATGAACCAGTTCATCTCACTGCTCAAGGCGTCCTCGCTGGTGTACTTCCTCGGGCTGGTGGCCGACCAGCGCGAACTGTTCCAGGTCGGCCGTGACCTCAACGCCCAGACCGGGAGCCTGTCGCCGCTCGTCGCGGCGGGCCTGTTCTACCTCCTGCTGACCATTCCGCTGACCCACCTGGTGAACTACGTCGACGCGCGGCTGCGCCGCGGGCGGCGACCCACCGAAGAGGATCCGCCCACCCTCCAACCCGCGGCGACCCAGGAGATGATCTGATGGCCGACGCATCGGTCGACCCGGTTTCGCTGAGCGCCAGCGACATTCACGTCGCCTTCGGACCCAACAAGGTGCTGCGCGGAGTCGACATCGACGTCCCGGCCGGAACCACCGCGGCGGTCATCGGGCCGTCGGGCTCGGGGAAGTCGACGCTGCTGCGGACCCTCAACCGGCTCTACGAACCCGACCGCGGCGACATCCTGCTCGACGGACGCTCGGTGCTCGAGGACAACCCCGACGAGCTGCGGCAGCGGATCGGGATGGTGTTCCAGCAGTTCAACCTGTTCCCGCACCGCAGCGTGCTCGACAACGTGACGCTGGCCCCCCGCAAGCTCAAACGGCTGCCCGCCGACGAGGCCCGCGAACTCGGCCTGGCCCAACTCGACCGCGTCGGATTGCGGCAGAAGGCCGAGGTGCGGCCCGGCACGCTGTCCGGTGGTCAGCAGCAGCGGGTCGCGATCGCCCGCGCGCTCGCGATGTCACCGCAGATCATGTTCTTCGACGAGGCCACCTCGGCGCTGGACCCGGAGCTGGTCAAGGGCATCCTCGCGCTGATGGCCGAGCTGGCCGCGGACGGGATGACCATGGTGGTGGTCACCCATGAGATGGGCTTCGCGCGGTCGACCGCCGACTCGGTGGTGTTCATGGATCAGGGGCAGGTCGTGGAGGCCGGGCCGCCGGAGCAGATCTTCGACGCGGCGCAGACCGACCGGTTGCAGCGGTTCCTGTCACAGGTGCTGTGAATTAACGGCCAAAGCCAAATCGGCAGGCCCGGACACGTTAGACTGGCGAACTATGGTCGAGACGCAGGCGCAGGTCACCGAGCTGGCAGGTGAGCTGCAGCGTGTGCTGTCGAAGGTGTTCTCCGTCCTGCGCCGCGGCGACGCCAACCGGGGTACCGAAGGCGGCGATCTGACGCTGGCCCAGCTGTCCATCCTGCTCACGCTGCTCGACTGCGGCCCGATCCGGATGACCGAGCTGGCCGCCCACGAACGCGTCCGCACGCCCACCACGACCGTCGCGATCCGCCGGCTGGAGAAACTCGGCCTGGTCAAGCGCTCCCGGGACCCCTCGGACCTGCGGGCCGTGCTGGTCGAGGTCACACCCGAAGGCCTGGTGCAGCACCGGGAGGCGCTCGCCACGCGTCGCGCCCACCTGGCCACGCTGCTGGCGAAGCTCAGCGACGAGGAACTCGACACGCTGGCCAAGGCGCTGGCACCGCTGGAACGCCTCGCCGAACAGCACGAGGACTAGGCGTCACCCGAGCCAGTCCAGCACCGCCGCGGCCGTCCACGACTGCTGCATACTGCCCAGCGGTTCGCCGGTGAAGGGTTCGTAGTACTCGGCGAACGACCCGTCGCTGGCCTGGCGCAACCCCTCGTGCCGCAGCACCCGGGCGCGTTCGGCCCACCCGCGCCGAGCGAAGCACCACGCGAACAGCCACGTCATCACCGGCCAGATCGGACCGCGCCAGTACTCCCGGGGCCGGAAGTCGCGCGACACCGGCGACGTCGACGGGATGCAGGCGTACTTCAGGTCGGGGTGCCCGCAGAACCGCGGCCCCTCCAGCAGGCGCAGCAAGGCCCGCTCCCGGTTGTGCGGCAGGCCCCCGCACAGCAGCGGCGCGAACTGCGCGACGGTCTCGGTGGCCACCCACTTGTCGGCGCGGACATCGAAATCCCTTGCCGCACCGGTGCGTTGGTCGGTCGTCTCGATGACGCCGGTGCGGAACCGCTCGGCCCACGAGTACAGGTCGCGCACGTCGGCGTTCGGGCGCTTGTAGTCCTCCCCGATCTCGGCGAGCACCTGACACGCCACCGAGAAGATCGCCGAGACGAACACGTCCTCGACGGCGAAGCTCATCACCTTCGGGAGCAGGTGGTCGTCGTAGCGCGCGGACTTCATCTCCTCGAGCAGCCAGAGATACCGGTCGTATTCGTGATCGGACGGCCGCTGGGTGGCGTCGGTGTTGATCTTGTTGTCCTCGCGCTGATATTCCGGCACGGCACCGGGAATCACCTTGGCGTAGGCGGCATCCCATCGCGGGGAGTTGTCCATGCCGGACTCCCAGCCGTGGTAGAGCGTGACGCGCCCACGGCCGTTCTGGTCGCGGCATTCGGCCAGCCAGCGGTGCCAGCGCACCAGATCACCCCAGCGGCGGTCCAGGAACGCCTCGGCCACCTGGCGGGTCGACCGGCCGCGGGTGCGCGCGTGGTCAAGGATGCGCTGCACCGCGATCGCGTGGACGGGCGGCTGCGTGATACCCGAGGTGCGCCGGGTGCGCGGCGCGTCGGCGGCCAGGGCGGAGGTCGCCCAGCGCGCCGGGCCCGGGAAGTAGCCGTCCACCCCGTTGGCGAACACGATGTGCGGGATCATCCCGTTGCGCCACTGCGCCGAGAGCAGCGTGTCGAGTTCGACGACGGCGCGCTCGACGCTCAGCGGCGCCAGCCCGATCGCCACGAACGCCGCGTCCCAACTCCACATGTGCGGGTACAGCAGGGGCGCCGCGGTGGTCATGGATCCCAGGTCGTTGCCGCGCAGGAGGTACGCGGCGCGGGCCGCGAGTTGCGTGGGCGCGAAGCTGGGATCGTGTGGCATCCGTTCAATCATGCGACCGCAGGGCGTTTCGCGCAGGTCGGTAGGGTTGGCGACATGCCGACCGCGATGATTACTGGCGCTTCGCGCGGGCTCGGGGCGGCCATCGCGACCGCGCTCGCGCCCACGCACACCCTGTTCCTGGCCGGGCGGGCGTCGGCGCAACTCGACGAGGTCGCCCAGCGGCTCGGCGCCACCACCTGGGAGATCGACTTCGACGACGTCGACGCGATCCCGGCCGCCGTCGAACCGATCGTCGAACTCGACGTGCTCGTCCACAACGCCGGGGTGGCCTATCCGGCGCGGGTCGCCGAGTCCACCGTCGACGAGTGGCGAGCGACCATGAACGTCAACGTGATCGGCGCCGTCGCGCTCACGCTGGCCCTGCTGCCTGCGCTGCGCGCGGCGGACGGTCAGGTCGTGTTCATCAACTCCGGGTCGGGGATCAACGCCTCCCCGGGCCTGGCGTCGTATTCGGCGAGCAAGTTCGCGCTGCGGTCGTTCGCCGACTCGCTGCGCAACGACGAGGCCGGCCTACGGGTCACCTCCGTGCACCCGGGCCGCATCGCGACCGAGATGCAGCAGGATCTGCGGGCGTACGAGGGCCGCGACTACGACCCGGCCGACTTCCTCAGCGCGGAGACCGTCGCCCGGGTGACGGCGGACGCGATCACCGCGCCTGCCGATGCGCACATCCACGAGGTGATCGTCCGTCCCCGCTGAGTTCCGCGATTTCGGTGCGCACACGTGCGGTGAGCGTACGTTTGCGCGCCGAAATCACAGGACGAGGTTGACCAGGCGGCCGGGGACCACGATCACCTTCTTCGGCGTCGCGCCGTCGAGGAACGCCAGCACCTTCTCGTCGGCCAGCGCCGCCGCCTCGAGCGTGTCCCTACCGGCGTCGGCCTCGACGGTGATCCGGCTGCGCACCTTGCCGTTGACCTGCACCGGGTATTCGACCGTGTCGGTGACCAGATACTGCGGATCGGCCACCGGGAACGGACCGTGCGCCAGCGACGTGTCGTTGCCCATCCGCCGCCACAGCTCCTCGGCCAGATGCGGCGCCAGCGGCGCGACCATCAACACCAGCGGTTCGATGGCCGCCCGTGCGGTCACCCCCTCCTTCGTGAGGTGGTTGGTGTACTCGATCAGCTTGGCCGCCGCGGTGTTGTTGCGAAGCGCCGCATAGTCTTCCGACACGCCGGCGACCGTGCGGTGCAGGACTCTCAGCGTGTCGGTGTCGAGCGCCTCGTGGTTGGCCACCCGGACCGCGCCGGTCTGCTCGTCGACCACCAGCCGCCACACGCGCTGCAGGAACCGGTGCGCCCCCACGACGTCCTTGGTCGCCCACGGCCGCGAGGCCTCCAGCGGACCCATCGACATCTCGTAGACGCGAAGCGTGTCGGCGCCGTAGTTGTCGCAGATCTCGTCCGGCGACACCGAGTTCTTCAGGCTCTTGCCGATCTTGCCGAACTCCTGGAAGACCTCCATTTCGCCCTCTGGGGCGGAGTACCAGAACTTGCCGTCGCGCTCGACGACGTCGGCGGCCGGGACGTAGGACCCGCGCGAGTCGGTGTAGGCGAACGCCTGGATGTAGCCCTGGTTGACCAGCCTTCGGTAGGGCTCCCGCGAACTCACGTGGCCCAGGTCGTAGAGCACCTTGTGCCAGAACCGCGAGTACAGCAGGTGCAGCACGGCGTGCTCGACGCCGCCGACGTAGAGGTCGACCCCGCCGGGGTCCTGCGGCCCGTGGAGGTCCGGCCGCGGACCCATCCAGTACGCCTCGTTCTCCTTGGCGCACAACGCCTCTTTGTTCAGCGGATCGGTGTAGCGCAGCTCGTACCAGGAGCTGCCCGCCCACTGTGGCATGACGTTGGTGTCGCGGGTGTAGGTCTGCAGACCGTCGCCGAGGTCGAGTTCGACGTGCACCCAGTCGGTGGCCTTGTTCAGCGGCGGATTCGGTTCGCTGTCCGCGTCGTCCGGGTCGAACAGCACCGGCGAGTAGTCCGGGACGTCCGGAAGCTCCACCGGCAGGGCGGATTCCGGCAGCGGGTGGGCACGGCCGTCGCTGTCGTAGACGATCGGGAACGGCTCACCCCAGTACCGCTGGCGCGCGAAAAGCCAGTCGCGCAGCTTGTATTCGACGCGGGCCCGGCCGTGGCCGTCGGCGACCAGCCGTTCGGTGATGGCCGCCTTCGCGGTCGCCACGTCCATCCCGTCGAGATAGTCGGAGTTCACCATCGTGCCGTCACCGCTGTAGGCGGCCTGGGTGATGTCGCCGCCGGCGACCACCTCGACGATGGGCAGCCCGAACTCGGTCGCGAACTCCCAGTCCCGCTGGTCGCCGCTGGGCACCGCCATGATGGCGCCGGTGCCGTATCCGATCAGCACGTAGTCGGCGATGAAGATCGGAACCTGTTGCCCGTTGGCCGGATTCGTCGCGTATGCGCCCAGGAACGCGCCGGTCTTGGTCTTGTTCTCCTGGCGCTCCAGATCGCTCTTGGCGGCGATCGACGCGCGGTAGGCGGCGACCGCCTCCCCCGGTGTCGCCGCCCCGAACGTCCAGCGGTCGTCCACCCCGTCGGGCCACTGGGCGGCCGTCAACTGCTCGACCAGCGGATGCTCGGGCGCCAACACCAGATACGTCGCGCCGAACAGCGTGTCGGGACGGGTGGTGAACACCTCGATGTCGCCGGCGTCGGTGCCGAAGAGGACCTCCGCGCCGGTGGAGCGGCCGATCCAGTTGCGCTGCATCGTCTTCACCTTGTCCGGCCAGTCGAGGACGTCCAGGTCCTCGAGCAGGCGGTCGGAGTAGGCGGTGATGCGCATCATCCACTGCCGCAACCGTTTCCGGAACACCGGGAAGTTGCCGCGGTCGCTGCGCCCGTCGGCGGTGACCTCTTCGTTGGCCAGCACGGTGCCCAGCCCGGGGCACCAGTTGACCACCGAGTCGGCGCGGTAGACCAGCCGGTGGGAGTCGACCACGTCGGCGCGCTCGCCGGCGCTCAGGTCCGCCCACTGCCTGCCGTCGTCGAGTGCGCGGGCGCCGGAGGAGAACTCACCGATCAGCTCGGCGATCGGGCGCGCCTTGTTGGCGTCGCGGTCGAACCAGGCGTTGTAGATCTGCAGGAAGATCCACTGCGTCCAGGTGTAGAAGTCGACGTCGGTGGTGGAGAAGCTGCGCCGGGTGTCGTGACCCAGCCCGAGCCGACCCAGCTGGCGACGGAAGTTGACGATGTTGGCCTCGGTGCGGATCCGCGGATGGGTGCCGGTCTGGACGGCGTACTGCTCGGCGGGCAGACCGAACGCGTCGAAACCCAAGGCGTGCAGCACGTTGCGGCCCGTCATCCGGTAGTACCGCGCGTACACGTCGGTGGCGATGTAGCCCAGCGGATGTCCGACGTGCAGCCCCTCACCCGACGGGTACGGGAACATGTCCTGGACGAACATCTTGTCGGCGGGCACCGCGCCGTCCGGCGGGGCCAGCTCACCGACCGGGTTCGGCACGTTGAAGGTGCCCTGGGCCGCCCACGTCTGCTGCCACGCGTCCTCGATCCGCCCCGCGAGCTCAGCGGTGTAGCGGTGCTGCGGGAGGTCGACATCAGCGGCCCGGTCGGGCCGGGCGGTCGGGGTTTCGGTCACCTCACCAGGGTATAAGGAGAGTTCTGCCGCCCATGCGGGCCCACGTGACCGCGGTGAACGCCCACGCAGGACACGTCTCGGTATCGGTTCCGTTGCGGCGAAGTCAGGGGTTGATCCCAGGTCGGTTCCAGCCCTGGTGAGCGCCATCGGCCCGTGGTTACAGTCGGCGCCTGACCTCAGGGCGTGACGAGCCCGACCACCACGGCAGAAGGACAGCGTCGATGATCGAGAAAGCCCGCCACTGGCGGGTTCTGGCAGGAGGTGTGGCTGCGGGCGTGGCCGGACTGGTCGGCTTCGCCGGTGCAACCGCCACGGCAGAACCCGTCTTCCCCCAACCCCCGGTACCCGGCCCCGCCGTGGTGGGCGCCGCCCCCGCCGCCCCTGCCGCGGCGCCCGCCGCGGTGCCGGAGTCGGCGACGCTCCCCGGCCTCACCGGTGCGGTGATCAGCCCCAGCGCGGGCACGGCGCCCGCGGGCGTCGCGCCGCCGGCCCCGGCCATCCTGCCCGCCTCGTCCGGCACGATCGCCGAGTTCTTCCGCGCCAAGGGCGTCGCCATGCAGCCGCAGGTGGCGCGCGACTTCAACGCGCTCAACATCACGCTGCCGATGCCCCGGGGCTGGGCCTACATCCCGGACCCCAACGTCCCCGAGGCGTTCGCGGTGATCGCCGACCGTGTCGGTGGTGATGGGCTGTACTCGTCGAACGCGCAGCTCAAGGTATACAAGCTGATCGGCGCCTTCAACCCCGACGAGGCGATCAGCCACGGCTTCATCGACAGCCAGATGCTGCCGGCGTGGCGGTCCACCGATGCGTCGCTGGCGCCCTACAACGGGATGCCGTCCTCGCTGATCGAGGGCACCTACCGCGAGAACTCGATGACGCTCAACACCTCGCGCAGGCACCTGATCGCGTCGTCCGGGCCGGACCGCTACCTGGTGTCCCTGGCGGTCACCACCACCGTCGACCAGGCCGTCCCGGCCGCGGACGCCACCGACGCGATCGTGACCGGGTTCAAGGTGACCTCACCCACCGCGCAGCCCGCGGTCGCACCGCCCCCGCCGGCACCCGCGGCGCCGCCGGCACCCGGGTTGGCACCGCTGCCGCAGCCCCTCGGGCTGCCCTGATACGACGTCCCCCGGGCGTGCCTGGCGCCCGGGGGGCGCCCAATAACCGCGCCTCGTATTCTTGTGACCCATGGTCTTCGTAGCGGTGCTGTGCCTGTGTGCCGCCGTCGCGGTCGGCGCCCTCGGGATGTGGCTGCTGACGCGGCCGCGTTCGGCCGATCCCCGTCAGCAGATCCTGCGGGCGGTGGCCCCCACTCAACTCGCGGCAGCGGTGATGCTGGCGGCCGGTGGCGTGGTGGCGCTGGCCGCTCCGTCCGAGACGGGTGTGCTCGCGGTGGCCGCCTGCGGTGTCGGGGCCGTCGCGACGGTCGCCGCCGGCTGCTGGCAGAGCGCGAAGGTGGTCGCCCGCAGTGAAGCCGCGGTGGCCGCCGACGCGGACTGCGCCGGCTCGTGCGCCAGTTGCGTGCTGTCCTGCCGGTGAGCTAGTTGCGGCTGACGTCGATCGGATGGGTCGCCAACAGCGACAGCGGTAGCGGCTGACGGCGCAACACGCGCGCCCAGAGATCCACCCGGGATTCGATGAGCACGTCAGAAGGCAACGCCGACAACACGATCCAGTCGTCGCGCTCGATCTCACCCTCGAGTTGGCCGATGGTCCAGCCGGAGTACCCGGCGAAGATCCGCACTCCCTCGAGCACCGGCGCCAGCGGTTCGGGGTCCGCGTCGAGGTCGACCATCACCATGCGGCCCTGCACGTGCCGCAGGCCCGGCACACCGGTGGCCGCCACGCCGGCGCGCAACGTGGCCAGGCACAGCGCGGCGTCGCGTTTCACCGGCCCGCCGATGAACATCGTCTTGGGTTTGGCGGCCAGTTTCGCCCACTGCGGCAGCACGTTGTAGACCGCGGTCTCGCTCGGCCGGTTCAGGACCACTCCGAGGGTTCCGCCGTCGTTGTGTTCGACGATGTAGATGACGCTGCGCCGGAACGTCGGCTCGAGGAGATCGGTGTTGGCGAGCAGCAGCGTTCCCGCCCGCACCCGCTGTGCCGCGGGGGCGATGAAGTCCTCGGGATCCTCTGACTGCGCCACGTTCACCATCATGTCACCGGCTCGGTGCCGATGTGGCGGACAAGCCAGGCCCGCGCAGACATTTGTACTGTGGATGCGGTGCCGCGCACCTCAGCGCCTCGGGCATCCATTCCGCCGGAACAGGACGTGATCTCTCGTGGCTGACGCTCGCGCACTCGTCGCGGTCTGGCGGTCGGTGCGTGGACTCACCGAATTCCGGCGGCTGCTCGAACTGCGGGCCGTCAGCCAGTTCGGGGACGGGTTGTTCCAGGCCGGTCTGGCCGGGGCCATCCTGTTCAACCCCGACCGCGCGGCCGGGCCGTGGGCGATCGCCGGATCGTTCGCGGTGCTGTTCCTGCCGTACTCACTGCTGGGGCCGTTCGCCGGCGCGCTGCTCGACCGGTGGGACCGGCGGCTCGTTCTGATCGGGGCGAACTCGGCGCGGCTGATCCTGGTCCTGGGGGTGGCCGGCTTACTCGCCGCCCGGGTCGGTGACCTTCCGATCCTGTTGGGCGCCTTGATCGTCAACGGTTTCACCCGCTTCGTGTCCTCGGGGCTGTCGGCGGCGCTACCGCATGTCGTGCCGCGCGAGCAGGTGGTGGCGATGAACTCCGTCGCGGCCGCCACCGGCGCGGTCGCGGCGTTCCTCGGCGCGAACTTCATGCTGTTGCCCCGCTGGGTGTTCGGCGACGACGACACCGGTGCCTCGGTGATCATCCTGATCGTCGCGCTGCCGGTGGCGCTGGCGCTGCTGCTGTCGGTGCGCATCGGCTCGCACGTGCTAGGCCCGGACGACAGCGTGCGCGCCGTGCACGGTTCGGTCGTCTACGCGGTCGCGACGGGATGGGTGCACGGTCTGCGGACCGTGCTGTCGGTGCCCACGGTCGCGGCCACACTGTCCGGACTCGGCGCCCACCGCGTGGTGTTCGGGATCAACACGCTGCTGGTGCTGGTGATCGTGCGGCACAGTGACACCACAGCCGTCGCCGGTCTCGGCACCGCGGTGCTGTTCGTCGCCGCCACGGGTGCCGGCTCGTTCCTCGCCACGATCGCGACGCCGTCGCTGATCACCCGATGGGGCCGATACCGCACCGCCAACGGCGCGCTCGTCGCCGCGGCCGCCATCCAGTTGGCCGCGGTCGGACTGCACCTACCCGTGATGGTGATCTGCGGATCGCTGCTCGGCGCGGCCGGGCAGGTCGTCAAACTCTGCGCGGACACCGCGATGCAGATCGACGTCGACGACGCCCTGCGCGGGCACGTCTTCACCGTTCAGGATTCGCTGTTCTGGATCGCGTTCATCGGCGCCATCGCCGCCGCGGCGGGGATCATCCCGCCCGACGGGCACGCCCCCGGCCTGGCCGCCGCCGGGGCGGGCGTCTACCTCGCCGGACTGGCGCTGCACGCCGCACTGGGCCGACAGACGCCGCGCAATTAGTCTGCACTCCATGGCCGCCGCTGACTCCATCGTCGCCGACCTGCGGGCCGAGAGCGACGACCTCGACGCGCTGGTCGCCGGCCTCCCCGACTCGGCGTGGTCGACGATGACCCCGGCGCCGGGGTGGACCATCGCCCATCAGATCGCCCACCTGCTGTGGACCGACCGCGTAGCGCTGTTGTCGGTGCGTGACGAAGCCGGCTTCAACGTCGTACTCGGTGAGGCCGCCGAGGATCCCTCCGGATTCGTCGACCGCGCCGCCGAAGACCTGGCGACCACGCCGCCGGCGGAACTCCTGGCGGACTGGCGGGTCACCCGCGGTCTGCTGCACGACGCCCTGCTCACCGTCGCCGACGGTCGCA
>NZ_LQIU01000015.1 GCF_001499995.1 Mycobacterium sp. IS-1496 | reverse complement strand
CGCACCCGCGCCCAAGACCGGGCCCGCCGCATCGAAGCCGAACGCAAACTCAACGACGACCTCGTCGCCGAACGCAACAAACCACCGCCCTTCTAATGGGCGAACGGCTGCACCTCGTCGAAGTGGCCGCCGGGCTTGAGCTCGTCGAGATGCTTGAGCACGGTGACCATGTCGTCACGCAACGCACGGGCCAGGTCGGCGGAGAAGCCTTCCCGCACCACGACCCTCAGCACCGTGACGTCCTCCGCGCCCTCCGGCATGGTGTAGGCCGGCACCTGCCAGCCATAGGAGCGCAGCGTCTGCGAGATGTCGAACTCGGTGTAGCCCGGGTCGCCCTTCAGCCGGAAGCTCACCACCGGGATCGCCGAGCCGTCGGTGATCAGCTCGAAGTGCTCGCTGTCGCGCAGTTCGTCACCCAGCCACCGGGCGGTCTGCGACAGCGACTGCATGACCTGTGCGTACCCGCCGCGGCCCAGCCGCAGAAAGTTGTAGTACTGGCCGACGACCTGATTGCCCGGCCGCGAGAAGTTCAGCGTGAAGGTCGGCATATCGCCGCCCAGATAGTTGACCCGGAACACGAGGTCCTCGGGCAGATGCTCGGCGTTGCGCCACACGACGAAGCCGATCCCGGGATAGGTCAGCCCGTATTTGTGCCCGCTGACGTTGATCGACACCACCCGCGGTAACCGGAAGTCCCACACCAGATCCGGATGCACGAACGGCACCACGAACCCGCCGCTGGCGGCATCGACATGCACGGGTACGTCGACCCCGCCGTCGGCGGCCAGCTTGTCGAGCGCGGTGCAGATCTCCCCGATCGGTTCGAGCTCACCGGTGTAGGTGGTGCCCAGGATCGCCACCACCCCGATCGTGTCCTCGTCGACGTGGTCGAGTACCTGCTCGGGGGTGATGACGTAACGCCCCTCCTCCATCGGCAGGTAGCGCGGTTCCACATCGAAGTAGCGACAGAACTTCTCCCACACGACCTGGACGTTCGAACCCATCACCAGGTTTGGGGTATGAGAGCGCCAGTCCTTCCCCTCCTTCTCCAGGCGCTCGCGCCACCGCCACTTCATCGCCAGGCCGGCCAGCATGACGGCCTCGCTCGATCCGATCGTGGACACCCCGGTCGCGCTGTAAGGGTCGTCGTCGCGTAGGTCCTCGGCATGGAAGAGGTCGGCCACCATGCACACGCACCGCTGCTCGATGGCCGCGGTGGCCGGGTACTCGTCCTTGTCGATCATGTTCTTGTCGAACGTCTCGGCCATCAGTTTCTCGGCCTCGGGGTCCATCCACGTGGTGACGAAGGTGGCCAGGTTGAGTCGCGAGCTTCCGTCGAGCATCAGTTCGTCGTGGATGAACCGGTATGCCGCCTGCGGTTCCATCGCCTCGTCCGGCAGCCGCAGGGAGGGCACCGGCGCCATCGCCAGCCGACCGGTGTAGGCGGGCGAGATCTGCGGGACGCGACCGTGTGTGCGGGACATAGACGGTTCCTTTCGGGATCAGATACTGGCGAGTGCGGTGCGGATGTGGTGCAGGATGCGCGACGCCGAGGTCGGCGCCGGTCGAGGTCCGGGGTCGGCTGCGGACGCGTTCGCGGCGTGGGCGTGGACGAAGGCCGCCACCGCCGCGGCCTCGCCGGGAGGCAGGCCCGCGGCCAGCAGCGCGCCGATCATTCCCGACAGGACGTCGCCGGAACCGGCGGTGGCGGCCCACGCCTCACCCGCCGGGTTGAGGTACGCCCGACCGTCCGGTTCGGCGACGACGGTGACGTTGCCCTTCAGCAGCACGGTGGCGCCGAACTGCTCGGCCAGGCGGCGGGCCGAGCGGATCCGGTCGTCTCCCGGTGGGGATCCGGCCAGTCGCGCGAATTCCCCGGCATGCGGGGTGAGCACAGTCGGCGCGCTGCGGTGGGCGACGAGGTCGGGATGGGCGGCCAGCAGCGTGAGCCCGTCGGCGTCGACGATCACCGGCAGGTCGGTGTCCAGCGCGAAGCACAGCGCCGCCGCCCCGGCCTCGTCCGTGCCGAGCCCGGGGCCCACGACCCAGGACTGCACCCGCCCCGCCGCGGCGGCGCTCGGCGCGGCGACGACTTCCGGCCAGTGCGAAACCACCTCGGCCGCAGCGCTTCCGGCGTAGCGCACCATGCCGCTGGTGGCGGCGACGGCCGCCCCGGTGCACAGGATCGCCGCACCCGGGTAGGTCGACGAACCGGCCAGCACGCCGGTGACCCCCTGGGTGTACTTGTCGTCCGTCGGCCCCGGTCGCGGCCACCGGGCGCGCACGTCGGCGACCTCGATGCCGAGCACATCCGACGGCGGCAGGTCCAGACCGATGTCGATCAGTTCGACGCGGCCGCACTCCCCCAGCGCATGCACGGGTTTGAACCCGCCGAACGTCACCGTCAGCGCGGCGTGCACATGCGGCCCGTCGGCGCCACCGGTGTGCACGTCGAGACCGCTGGGGATGTCGACGGCCACCACCGGGATCCCGGCGGTGTCGACGGCGGCGAACACCTCGGCCGCGGCGGGTCGCAGCGCCCCGGAACCGGAGATACCCACCACACCGTCGATCACCAGATCCGTTGCTGGCGGAACCCTTTCGACTATCCGACCACCGACCGCACGCAACGCGGCGAGCCCCTTCGGATGGGCCCGGTCCGGGTTGAGCAGCACTGCGGTGGCCGACGCCCCGCGCCGGCGCAGAAACGTCGCGGCCCACAGCGCGTCGCCGCCGTTGTCCCCTGACCCGACGACGGCGCAGACCTTCCGGCCGGCGACACCGCCGGTGCGCGCGGTGAGTTCGCGGGCGATCGCCGTCGCCAGACCGAACGCCGCGCGCCGCATGAGAGCGCCGTCGGGGAGGCGCTGCAGCAGCGGTGCTTCCGCGTCGCGGATCGCCTCCGCGCTGTAGTAGTGCCGCATCAGCCACACCCTACGTGGGGAGGTGGTGCGCGCGGGTGGCCTTACTCGACGATGTCGGTGGCGGCCGGACCGAACAGGTACAGCGCGTCGAGAACCGGTTCGGGGTCACCCGACCAGTCCATCGCCGCCAACTGCGCGCGACTGCGACGCCCCGTCCGCCACCGCAGCGTCTCGAATCTCGATGTCCGTAAACGCAGTTCGCCGTCACCGGTCGCGGGCCCGCTGAGGTGCTCGCCGTCGTCGAGCACAACGCGCAGCGTGACGGGCGGATCCAGCATCTCGAGCAGTTGGTCGCAGACGTGCCGAACGGCCTCGGAGTCGCGTGCTCCCGGTCGGCCGAGCGCCCCGCGGATGTCGTGCTCGTGGCTGACGATGTCGCCGACCGGCGCGACCAGCCCTCGGGTGCCGGCCAGTTCGTTCAACGTGTCCGTCGCCTCGCCCCAGGCGGCGAGCAGGTCGGCGGTGCCGGTCTCCCGGGACCTGGCGACCTGGGCCGCGGTGTGCGCGTCGGTCGGCACTCCGGACAGGCGGCCGTCGCACCATTCCTCGGCCACGGCCACGAGGTGCCCCACGACATCGCGGACCGTCCACCCCGGGCACGCCGGCACCGCGGTGGCCCACTGCGCGTCGTCGAGTCGGGAGACGAGCTCGACGATCCGCTCGTAGCACCCCCGGTACAGCTCTGCGCTGCGCTCGGCCTCAGTGCTCGGCACAGCAGTCACGCCCCTCGGGCCGGCGGGGAGGTCGTGGGTCACGGGGATCGTCCGGATCAGGATCGCCGAACCATCTCGACGGTTCGCGCTGACCGTATTCGTCGTGCCAGCACCACCATTCGTACGGTGGTTCCTGCGGATAACCCGGCGGCGAGTCCTCCCACGTCTCCTGGCGCCCGAGCGCGGTCATGTCGAGGAACGCCCAGGTGTTGACGAACACCTCGTCACCGCGGTCGTTGATGAAGTAGGTGCGGTAGACCCTGTCGCCGTCGCGGATGAAGGCGTTGGTGCCGTGCCACTGGTCGCAATCGAAGTCGGCGTCGAAGTCGTCGGTGATGCTGTACCAGGGGATGTTCCAGCCCATTCGCGCCTTCACCCGGTCGAGGTCCGTCTGCGATGCGCGCGAGGCGTAGACCAACGTGGTGTCGCGTGCGTTGAGGTGCGCGAGGTGACCGATGTGGTCGGCCATCAACGAACAGCCGACGCAGCCATGCTCGGGCCAACCGTGCACACCCGGTTCGACGAAGGCGCGGTACACGATCAACTGGCGGCGGCCGTCGAACAGATCGAGCAGCGTCGCCGGTCCGTCCGGCCCCTCGAACGCGTACGGCTTGTCGACGGCCATCCACGGCATCCGCCTGCGCATCGCGGCCAATGCGTCACGCGCGCGCGTCATCTCCTTCTCCTTGACGAGCATCTGCCGGTGCGCGTCCTGCCATTCCTGCGCAGACACGATCGGTGGTGTGGTCATCACGTCCCCTTCGACAAACATTAAACAAATCAGTTGAACGTCACTTCAGCCAGCACACCACACGACTGCCGCTATAGTCAACAACATGGTTGAAGATCAGGTGCTGGATCGCGCGTACGCCGCGCTCGCCGATCCGACCCGCCGCCGACTACTGGAGACCCTGCGCGGTGGTGACGCGCGCATCACCGATCTGGCCGCTCCCCTGCCCATGACCTTCGCCGGCGTCTCCCGCCACATCGGGGTGCTCGAATCGGCGGGCCTGGTCACCCGGGAGGTGCGCGGCCGCGAACACTGGTTGTCGCTGCGGCCGGACGGTCTCACCGGCGCCGCCCAGTGGATGGACGAACAGACCGAGTTCTGGTCCACCCGCGCCGACGCCCTGGCGGCCCGGCTGTCCCGGAAGCGGCGGGCGAAGTGACCGAGGCGCCGACCGTCCGCGTGCAGCGCCTGATGCCCGCACCCCCGGACGAGGTGTTCGACGAGTGGCTCGATCCGGAATCGCTGAAGGAATGGATGTGTCCGCATCCGACCCGCGTCGTCGACGTGCGACTCGACCCCCGCGTCGGGGGGCAGGTCCGCTTCGACGTCGACAATGTGGGCGTCCCGCTGCTGATCACCGGACAGTTCCTCGAGATCGACCGACCGCGCCTCCTGCGCTTCACCTGGAGCAACTCGGACTGGCCGGACCCCACCGCGGTCAGCATCGTCGAGGTCACCTTCGCCCCCGCCGACAACGACGAGACGCTCATGTCGATCGAGCACAGGCTGCTCCCGCCAACGGAATTCGAGAACTTCCGCAGCGGCTGGGCGCTCACCTTCGATCAGCTCGCCGCGCAGTTGGCCGGCTAGGCGTCGACGCCGGCCGGCGCTATTCGACGGTGACGGACTTCGCCAGGTTGCGCGGTTTGTCGACGTCGTAACCGCGGGCCCGGGCGACCTCGGCGGCGAAGACCTGCAGCGGGATGGTCGAGAGCAACGGCTGGAAAAGCGTTGTGGTGGCGGGGATCTCGAAGATGTAGTCCGCGAACGGCCGGACGGTGTCGTCACCTTCCTCGGCGATCACGATGGTGACCGCGCCGCGGGCCTGGATCTCCCGGATGTTCGACAGCAGCTTCGCGTGCAGCATCGACGCCCCCTTGGGTGAGGGCATCACCACGATCACCGGGAGGTCCTCGTCGATCAGCGCGATCGGACCGTGTTTGAGCTCACCGGCGGCGAAGCCCTCGGCGTGCATGTACGCCAGTTCCTTCAGCTTGAGCGCGCCCTCGAGCGCCACCGGATAGCCGACGTGACGGCCGAGGAACAGGATCGTCGGCTTCTCGGCGAAGCGCCGCGCCAGTTCCACGATCGGGTTGAGCTGCTTGAGCACCTGCGCGACCAGCCCCGGCATCGCCTCGAGTTCGCGGTACTCCCGCGACACCTCGTCGGGGTACTTGGTGCCACGCGCCTGCGCCAGCGCCAGGCCGACGAGGTAGTTGGCGGCGATCTGAGCGAGGAACGTCTTGGTCGCCGCGACGCCGATCTCCGGTCCGGCACGGGTGTAGAGCACGGCGTCCGCCTCGCGCGGGATCTGGCTGCCGTTGGTGTTGCAGATCGCCAGCACCTTGGCCTTCTGCTTCTTGGCATGCCGCACCGCCTCGAGGGTGTCGGCGGTCTCACCGGACTGCGAGATCGCGACGACCAGGGTGCTGCGGTCCAGCACCGGGTCGCGGTAGCGGAACTCGCTGGCCAGTTCGGCCTCGACGGGCAGCCGCGTCCAGTGTTCGATCGCGTACTTGGCCAGCAGCCCGGAGTGGTACGCCGTTCCGCAGGCGACCACGAACACCTTGTCGATGTCGCGCAGTTCCTGATCGCTCAGGCGCTGCTCGTCGAGCACGATGCGACCGTCGACGAAGTGGCCGAGCAGCGTGTCGGACACCGCCGCGGGCTGCTCGGCGATCTCCTTGAGCATGAAGTACTCGTAGCCGCCCTTCTCGGCGGCCGACAGGTCCCAGTCGATGTGGAACTCTCGGAAGTCGACGTCGGTGTTGCCGTGGAAGTCGCTGACGGTGTAGCCGTCCGCGGTGACCACGACGGCCTGGTCCTGGCCGAGTTCGACGGCGTGGCGGGTGTGCTCGATGAACGCCGCGACGTCGGAGCTGACGAACATCTCCCCGTCGCCGATCCCGAGCACCAGCGGCGTCGAGCGGCGGGCCGCGACGATCGTGCCCGGTTCGTCGGCGTTGGCGAACACCAGCGTGAAGTGCCCCTCCAGCCGGCGCAGCACGGCCAGCACCGAGGCCGGGAAATCACCCGCGGTGTCGCCGTAGCGGTACTGGCGCCCGACCAGGTGGACGGCGACCTCGGTGTCGGTGTCGCTGGCGAACTCGACGCCCTCGGCCTCGAGCTCACCGCGCAGCGGGGCGTAGTTCTCGATGATCCCGTTGTGGACGACGACGATCTTGCCGTCCGAGTCGCGGTGCGGGTGCGCGTTGCGGTCGGTCGGCCGACCGTGCGTCGCCCATCGGGTGTGGCCGAGCCCGCTGCAGCCGGCCAGCGTCTCCGGCGCCGAGCATTCGAGGACCTCGCCGAGGTTGGCCAGCCGGCCCGCCCGCCGGTGCACCGTCATCCCGCCGTGTCCGTCCAGGAGCGCGATGCCTGCCGAGTCGTACCCGCGGTACTCCATCCGGTGCAACGCGTCGACCACGATCGCGCAGGCAGGACGATGCCCGACATAGCCGACGATTCCACACATAGAGAACCAGGGTAGTGCAAGAGCCTCACGGGGCACGGTGAGCTACGGTCGTCAGGTGGCCAGCACAAAGAAGCTGTTCAAGGCTTTGACCCGCCGCGGCCCGCATCGCGTTCTGCGCGGTGACCTGGCCTTCGCCGGTCTACCCGGCGTGGTGTACACCCCCGAGTCGGGGCTGAACCTGCCCGGTGTGGCGTTCGGTCACGACTGGCTGGCCAGTGGCATGCGTTACAGCGGCACGCTCGAACACCTCGCATCGTGGGGCATCGTGGCCGCCGCCCCGGATACGGAGACCGGTATCGCGCCTTCGGTGCTGAACCTGGCCTTCGACCTGGGCACCACCCTGGACATCATCACCGGCGTGCGGCTGGGACCCGGCAAGATCAGCGTGCACCCGACGAAGCTCGCCGTCGCCGGGCACGGGTTCGGCGGATCGGCGGCGGTGTTCACCGCCGCGGGGATGCCGGGTCGGCTGAAGGCGGTCGCCGCACTCTTCCCGACGGTGTCGCGCCCCCCTGCAGAGCAACCGGCGGCGTCGCTGGGGCTGCCGGGGCTGATCCTGGCCGATCCGGGCGATCCCATGTCCCTGCGGTCGAATGCGGTCGAGTTGGCGCGGGCGTGGAAGCCGGCGACGTTGCGCGCGGTGCACAAGGTGACCGCCGGTGGCCTGGTGGAGGGCCGCCGGTTGGCCCGGGCGATGAAACTGCCCGGTGAGGACAAGGGCACGCAGAAGATCGTGCGCGCGCTGCTGACCGGCTACCTGTTGCACGAGTTGACCGGCGACAAGGCTTATCGCGACTTCAGCGACCCCGAGGCGGTGCTGCCCAAGACCGACCCGATGGATCCGCACTCCGACGATCCGGTCGATCTGGAGAACAAGGTGGTCGCGCTACTCAAGCCGTAATTACCCCAACCAACCGGTTGGGTGTATAACCCTTCCATGTCTTCTCTGCGCACTGGCATCTTCTTGAGTTATGCGGGCGGCTTCCGTGAGGCGGTCGAGGACGTGGTCGAACTCGAGAAGGTCGGGGTCGACCTCGCCCTGGTCGCGGAGGCCTACTCGTTCGACGCGATCAGCCAGCTGGGTTACCTGGCGGCCAAGACCACCCGCATCGAGCTCGGCTCCGGAGTGGTGCCGATCTACGTGCGGACCCCGTCGCTGCTGGCGATGACCGCGGCCGGGCTGGACTACGTCTCCGACGGCCGCTTCCGGCTGGGCATCGGCACATCCGGCCCGCAGGTGATGGAGGGGTTCCACGGCGTCCCGTTCGACGCGCCGCTGGGCCGCACCCGCGAGGTGGTGGAGATCTGCCGCAAGGTGTGGCGCCGCGAGAACGTCGAGTTCGACGGCCGGTACTACCAGATCCCGTTGCCCGCCGACCGCGGCAGCGGCCTCGGCAAGCCGCTGCATCTGATCAATCATCCGGTGCGCGAACGCATTCCGATCACCATCGCCGCGCTCGGGCCGAAGAACGTCGAGCTGACCGCCGAGATCGCCGAGGGTTGGCAGCCGGTGTTCTTCTACCCCGAGAAGGCGGACGCGGTGTGGGGTGAGGCCCTGCGCGCGGGCTTCGCCAAACGCGACCCGGAACTCGGGCCGCTCGACGTGATGGTGAGCGCGGCGCTGGCGATCGGCGACGACGTCGATGACCGGCTGGAGTGGGTGAAACCCCAACTGGCGCTGTACATCGGCGGTATGGGTGCGCGCGGCAAGAACTTCTACCACAACCTCGCGACGCGCTACGGGTTCGGTGAGGTGGCCGATCGCATCCAGGATCTGTACCTGTCCGGCAAGAAGGCAGAGGCGATTGCCGCGGTGCCCGACGACCTCGTCCGCTCGGTGTCGCTGATCGGGCCGAAGAGCTTCGTCCAGGAACGGCTGGCCGCGTTCGCCGAGGGCGGCGCCACCACCCTGCTGCTGCAGCCGGTGACGGCCGATCGCGGCGAATCCGTGCGTTTTGTGGAAGACCTGCAGGCGTTGCTGCCCTGAGCTCGGCCGTCACGAAGCGGCCTCACTCGCCCACCTGCGGAACCTCGTCGGCGGCGATCTCACACGGCGTGGCCGGCTCGGCCGCGGGCGCTGGTGCGGCCAACGGCGCGGCGGGAGCCGGGGTCGGGGTGGTCGGCTCGGGGACGGGCTCGTCGGCAGTGGCGGTGGCCGACTCCTGCTCCGCGGCCGGCTCGTCGGCGTCGGGCTCGGGTTGGGGCTCGGCTTCCGGGGTGTCTTCCTGCTTTTCCGTCTCCTCTCCGTCTGTCTCCTGTTCCCCGGTCTCCTCTTCGGGTGTCGCGTCCTCCTCGGTGTCTTCCTCGTCGTCTTGCTCGTCGTCTTGCTCGCCGAGTTCGAGCGGATCCTCGAGGTCGCCGGGCTCGGGGACGTCGCCGAGCGCATCGCCGATCGACGGCATCAGTCCGCCGATCATCTCGCCGAGCTGCTGACCGAGGCCTCCTATGCCGGACGTGCCCGAAAGACCCGGAAGACCCGAGCCGATATCGGGTAGCGCGCCGGCCGACGGCATCGGCGGGGCCGGCATCGCGGCCGCGGCCGCGGGTTCGGTCATCGGAGGAAGTGCGGTCGCTGGTGGCGGCGGTGCCATGGGTGTTGGCGCCGCCATCGGTGGCGGCGGTGTCCACGGTGCGGCGGCGCCGACCCCCGGCGCAGGTGCAGGGCCGGCTGCCCACGACTGGGCCGGCTCCGGAAAGTTGGGCGCCCCTTCACTTCTCACCGCGGTGGTCGCGGTGTCGAAGCATCGCACGATCGCCGCGCTGGCGGCCTCCATCGCAGTGACCCACTCCGCGCGGACGTCCCGTTCGACGAACGGTGCGACGTGGGCGTCGACCAGTTCGCTGGCTGCGGCCCGGTCCCCCACCCCGGTGGTGACGGTCTCCGCAGCGGCCCGCCACTCCCCGCGCACACCGTCGGTTCTCGCGTCGACCTCCTCCGCCGCGGCGACCTTGGCGTCGACGATCCGCCAGAGCTCGTCGCGCAGCGCCCCCACCTGTTCGGCCGCCGCAGACAGCGCGGTGACCGCCTGCGCCGACGCCGCGCTGTGCCGGCGCAGGAATTCGGCGGCCGCATCCGCACCCGCCCCTTTCCACGCCGCGCCCAGCGCGATCACCTGCGCGTCCTGCAACTCCTGCGCGTCGCGCACCGCGGCCACTGCCGCGCGAAGTGCGGCGTGATCGGCGTCGAGCGCGTGCAGGTCGAGCCCCGCCTCACTGGCGTAGGCATGTTCCACGCGGTCGGTCAGGCCGTGACCGCAGGTGCCGAGCGCCTGACACGCCGAGGCGTAGCGCGCGAGATCGTCGACGGCAGGGCGTCCTTCGGCCAATCGGCCCGCCACGTCGTAGGTGCCCGCCACGGCTCACCGCACCCGCGATGCCGCGTCGGCGTCGGCCTGGGCGTATCGAACGGCCGAGGCGCGCAACTCCGAAGCGACGCCGGACGCCGAGCGTGCCCACCCGTGCAGCATGGCGACGACGTCGTCGATTGCGGCGCGCAGCGCGTGTCCGTGCGCGGCATAGTCCCGGCCGGCGGCCGACCCGTCGAACGACAACATCGAAAGATGCGTGCGGACAACGGAATCGACGAGGTTCGCCACGCTGTCGAAGTGCGCGGCGATGCTGACAAGTGCCGCACCGTCGACGTGGGCGGCCCGAACTGCTCCCATACCAGGTTAAGACGCCGCGCGGGCCGCGCCGGTTCCCTGGGTCAGCGCTGTTCGCTCACCGATTCGGCCACCCGGACCGCCAGCTGCCGAGCCGTGTCCTCGTCGGCCGCCTCGACCATGACCCGGACCACCTGTTCGGTGCCCGAGGGCCGCAACAGGATTCGCCCGGTGTCCCCGAGTGCCGCCTCCGCTTCGGCCACCGCGGTCTGCACCGAGGGCGCCTGGGCGACGGTCGCCTTGTCCGCGACCTGCACGTTGATCAGTACCTGCGGCAGTGTCTGCATCGGTTCGGCCAGCGCCGCCAACGACTTGCGCGTCTGCGCCATCCGCGACATCAACCGCAGACCGGTCAGGATGCCGTCCCCGGTGGTGCCCATCGAGGGCATGACGATGTGACCGGACTGCTCGCCGCCGAGCGCGTAGTTTCCGGCGCGCAGTTCCTCGAGCACGTACCGGTCTCCGACGCTCGTGGTGCGGACCTCGATGCCTGCTGCGCGCATGGCGAGATGCAGACCCAGATTGCTCATCACCGTCGCGACCAGCGTGTCGGAGGCCAACTCACCGGCCTCACGCATGGCCAGCGCGAGGACCACCATGATCGCGTCGCCGTCGATCACGCGGCCGTTGCCGTCGACGGCCAGACAGCGGTCGGCGTCCCCATCGTGGGCCAGGCCCAGATCGGCTCCGTAGGACACGACGGCCGATTGCAGGGTCTCCATGTGGGTGGACCCGCAGCCGTCGTTGATGTTGAGGCCGTCGGGATCGGCGTTGATGGTCAGCACGTTGGCGCCGCCGGCGCGGTAGGCCAACGGCGCGGCCACCGAGGCAGCGCCGTGGGCGCAGTCGACCACGACGGTCAGCGCGTCGAGGCGGGTGGTCACCGCCTTGCCGACGTGGCGCAGATAGCGGTCGAGGGCGTCGGGTGCGTCGACCACGCGGCCGATCCCGGCACCGACCGGGCGCTCCCCCGAGCCCTGCTGCACGAGGTCTGCGATGCGGTCCTCGGTGGCGTCGTCGAGCTTGTGCCCGCCGGGACCGAAGATCTTGATGCCGTTGTCGGGCATCGGGTTGTGCGAGGCGGAGATCATGACGCCGAAGTCGGCGTCGTAGGCACTGGTCAGGTAGGCCACTGCCGGGGTGGGCAGCACGCCGACGCGCAGGGCGTCGACGCCCTCGCTGGTCAGCCCGGCGATCACCGCCGCCTCGAGCATCTCGCCGCTGGCGCGGGGATCGCGGCCCACCACGGCGACCCGTCGGCGCGGTTGGCCGGTGGAGCTCAGCTGTCTGGCGGCCGCCGAGCCGAGCGCCAGGGCGAGCTCAGCGGTGAGATCGCGGTTGGCGACCCCGCGCACGCCGTCGGTGCCGAACAGTCGAGCCATGCGGACAAACTTCTCACACATGGCGGCCGTGGAGCCAACTGCCGCACACCACACCGCCCGCATCCGAGGTGGATGCGGGCGGTGCGGTTGGGCCAGTTATCCCTGGGGCCGGTTCGCGGCGCCCGGAGCCTGCTCGGAGCCACCCGGGCCGTTCTGCGTCACGGTGACGCCACCGGCATCCGCGATCTCGCACTCGGTGATCTGGGTGCCGGCCGTATCGACCTGTGTGACCTCACCGAGAACGCCGGCGTTCACATCCGCGACATCGCACAGCTGCGCGACGACGTTGGCGGCTACGCCGACGTTGACGTCCTCGAGGATGGTCACATCGCCGATGCCCACGTTCACCAAGCCGTCGCCGATGATCGTGTCGGGCTGGGCCTGGGCCAGACCCAGACCGGCCGAGAACAGGAGCCCTCCACCCAGGACGGCACCAGCGGACGCACGCTTCACAATGCTCTTCACGTAAATAACTCCTTCAGTCGCAGAAGCGTGATCCGGCCCCTATTCGAGCGACTGACCCATACCGGCGGCGGGAACGGCCCACCGTCGCCATTTCGACGTTCACGCTTCCGGACAAAGACTTCCTTGATCCGTGCGAATTCAAACGGAACTCTCACTGTTTTATCATCAGCAAAGAGTAAAATGATGAGAAGCTAATTAACTGGACCGTTAATAACGATGTATCCGGCGCACTGGTCAGAGCCTCATAGAGACCTTCGCCGCGGCTCCGCTCCCCGTTACTGCCATCCGCAAATAAATTCTTCCAGCACTCACGCGGAACCCCCCGGAACGACTCACCGCCCGCATCCGGGTGGATGCGGGCGGTGAGCCAGTGGATCGACTATCCGATCGGGGCGGTGTCGGCCGGAGCGGTCTCACTCGACTCGCCCTCGCCCGGGATCTGCACACCGTCCGGGGTGTTGGCGGGCGCCTGCGCGGGCACCTCGGCGGCGGGCGCCTCGGCAGCCGGCACGCCGTTCTTGATGGCCAGCGCGCCACCAGGCAGGTTCTCGCACACCGTCTGGTCGGTGCCCTCGCTGGTGACCCGCTCGACCAGCGCGGTCACGTCGGAGGCCGGGGTGCCGCAGATCGCACCGGCGGCGGTGGCGGCGGTCTCGACGTCCACACCCTCGAGGATCGCGGTGTTGCCGACGGCGACCGTCACGACGCCCTCAGGCGCCTCGACCGGCTGGGCGTTGGCCAGGCCGAGCCCGGCGGTGAACAGGAGTCCGCCACCCAGGATGGTGCCGACAGCGGTGTGCTTCATGATCTTGTTCATGGGGATTGCTCCTTTTCAGTCAGGAAGTCACGGCCCGGTTCGGTGACGAGTGACTGACTCGCCCCCGGGGGCAGAAGGTCTGCCGACGCCGGTCAGCGGCGCCCGTGCTTCTCTCCGAGGTTTTCCGATCCTGCTGCTGGATTTCAAGCGGCCGCAAATGATCAAGCGGCCTTACGCGGGCTGTCTAATTAACTCAGCCGGCGCAATAAGGGGGAATTCCCAGGGCACAGGCCATATGGAGACCGGAATTGATTTTCACTGAATTCCCGCTGTGGTACCGCTCACAAAATGCAAATCGCCGGGCACATCGGAGATGTGCCCGGCGATTCGGTGAAACGATCAGCGCTTGCTGTACTGAGGCGCCTTACGCGCCTTCTTCAGCCCGTACTTCTTGCGCTCGATGGCACGCGGGTCACGGGTGAGGAACCCGGCCTTCTTCAGCGCGGGACGATCCTCGGGCTGCACGAGGATCAGCGCGCGAGCGAGGGCCAGACGCAGGGCGCCTGCCTGCCCGGACGGCCCGCCGCCGTCGAGGTGGGCGTAGACGTCGAAGCTCTCCAGCCGGTCGACGGTCACCAGCGGGGCCTTGATGAGCTGCTGGTGCACCTTGTTGGGGAAGTAAGCCTCCAGCGTGCGCCCGTCCAGGTTGAACTTGCCGGTGCCCGGCACGAGGCGCACCCGCACCACGGCCTCCTTGCGGCGGCCGACGGTCTGGATCGGACGGTCGATGTACACGGGCTCGCGGGGTTCGACGTCCGCAGCGGTCGCATCGTCCGTGGTCGGCTCGACGGTTTCGGTACCAATCGCCTCTGTCATTGCGCCACCTGCTTGATCTCGAACGGAATCGGCTGCTGTGCAGCGTGCGGGTGGTTGGGACCCGCGTACACCTTGAGCTTCTTCTGCACCTGCCGGCTGAGCTTGGTGTGCGGCAGCATGCCGACGATCGCGTTCTCCACGACGCGGGTCGGGTGCTTGAGCAGGAGCTCGCCGATGGTGCGCCGGCGCAGGCCGCCGGGGTAACCCGAGTGGCGGTAGGCGTACTTGTTGTTGAGCTTGTCGCCGCTGACGGCGATCTTCTCGGCATTGATGACGATGACGAAATCGCCACCGTCGACGTTGGGCGTGAATGTCGGCTTGTGCTTGCCGCGCAGCAGTTTGGCTGCTTCGACGGCGAGCCGGCCGAGCACCACGTCGGTGGCGTCGATGACGTACCACGAACGCGTGGTGTCACCCGCCTTCGGCGTGTACGTAGGCACAGTGCTTACCCTTCTCATCTCGGGTTTTACCCCGCTCGGACCCCGGTGACCCGGGTGACGGTCTGGCGTGACGGAGGGTGGTCCCGGCGACCGACGTTGACCCGGGGACCCGCGTTACCGTGATGGCACCGCACGCCAACGAGGCAGCTTACCTGCGCGCGTCGTCGCAGGTCAAAACGCGGTTGGGCACCGCCCGCACAGAACTGTGCGGTCCCGCGGGGCTCCCCTCCCGTTGGGACCGCACAGGGTCTGTGTGCGCGGGTCACCACCCCCACGCGTTGGCCGCGCTGCGATCGGTCGCTGCGACGTCGTCGGCACCGTCGCGCACTGCGTTGCCCAGGCTGAACAGGATCTCGTTCAGCGCCGCGGCCGCCTGATCCCAGCGCAGCTGCTCGGTGCGGTAGGCCTCGGCGGCGTGCCGCGTCCACACCTGCTGCAGCGGCGCGATCTGCGCGCGCAGGTCGTCGAGCGCGGCGTTGAGCCGGCCATGCGTCGCGTGGATCTCCTGGCGGACGGTGTACTCGATCTGGTCGAAGTCGTAGGACAGAACCTTGTCCATGGTGTCTCCCATTCTCGCTGCTACAGGGTGGTGCCGATGACACCGATTTGGTGTGAGTGCCCGTCGGAGGCGGCGAGCAGCGTCTGCTGATTGCTCCGCATGGTCTCGGCAATGCGCGCCAGAGCGGTGTGGAGCTTCACCGATTCGCCGTTCCAGCGGTCCACCACCTCGCGGAACCGCACGGCCGCCACCCCACCCCACACCGACGGCGGCACGCTGGTCATCCGACCGATGAACGACTGCAGCATCGCCCGGATCTCTTCGTTGCGGGCGTCGATCGCGCCGGCGACGGAGCCCATGAGCTCGAAGTCGGTGTTGAGTGCGCCGCCGGTGGGTGTCGTCATCGAGGCTTCCCTTCTGCTGTGGTCGGATATGACTTACGACGGTGCCGGTCGCCATCCGGTTCCGTTCTCTGACGACTTTTTTCCGACGATCGCGTGTGCGGACCGCACCGCGGCGTCACATACCGACCGGACGGCGTCAGCCCTTCCGGGCGGGCTCTGACAGCCGATCCCGATGCGCAGCGCGTCGTCGACCAGCACGGCCCAGTCCGTCTGGTGACTCGCGCGGTGCTCGCGGTAGGTGGCGACCTCCCGGCCGCCGCGGATGTCGTCGGCGTGGAAGTCCGTGAACACCCCGGCCGGCTCCGTCGCCAGTGCGTCGTGCAGTGTGCGCGCCACCTCGTCCAGCGGTTGGGCATGCGGCAGTGGCGACTGCGTGACATGCAGTGCGACAGCGTGATCCGCGGGTGAGGTGATCTGCACGCGAGCCGATCCGCGGCCGTCGGTGATGCGCTGAACGGTCCACAGCGCCGGTACGACGACCGCCGCGCGGCCCTCCACCAGAAGCGCGCCGGGCTCTGCCGGTGCCGGTGCCGGTGCCGGTGCGTGCGTGATCCCCGCCGCGCCCACACCGGCGGCGGCCAGCAGCGCACCGGCCAGTACCGGAACCGCGCGCCGACCGGGACGTTCCGGCGGTGGCGCGTCGGGCGGCGCGGATGGCGGCACCCGGGCCAGCTTCCTACCGGCGGTCGTGACCGTGACACCGCGCTCGCGGAGGGCGACAGCGATCGCCGTCGCCAACGCCGTTCCACCGAGACCCGGCGGCGTATCAACGACAACCTCTCTCGCCCAGGCTGCTTCGCTGACCACCGCGGCGCATACCGCGGCGTCGGATGTGCGGGTGAGGGTACAGATGCCCGCAGAGCTGACGGCCACATGTTCGGCGGCGATCTCCACGACTGCGTCGGATCCGCCGGCGAGCGCATCAGCCCGGGAGACGGCGACCGCAGTTCCGCAGATGTCGCCCGCCGCGTCGAGCACCGCTTCCACCCGGCGCCTGCTCCACCAACTGGGATGGACCACGGTGAGGTCACCGGCGGCGGGACCGGCGGCCGACCGCAGGAGGTCCGCCATGACCGCGCGGACCGTGACCGGGCGGTCCTGCACGATCATCAGGGTGTCGTCGATCGCTTCGATTGCCGCGCAGGCCAAGTCGTCGTCGACCGGGCAGGGACCACGCACCGTTGCGGGTCCCACCTCGACGGCGGTCACGGCGGCTCGGTCCACGCCACCTGGATCAGCTGATCGGTGGCACCACGGGTGATCAGCGTCGCGCGTCCCGGTGCCAACACGCTGGAGCGCACCGATCCCAGCAGCACCCCTTCCTCGGGCCCGGCGCTCATCATCATCCCCATCGCGCCCAGATCACGCAGCCGCGCGAGCAGCGGGTCGAACATCGCCCGCGCCGCGCCACCCGAGCGGCGGGCCACGATCACGTGCAAGCCGATGTCGCGAGCGTGTGGCAGATACGCGAGCAGCGGTGTCAGCGCGGTCGCGCCGGCGACCAGGTCGTAATCGTCGATGACCACGTAGGTCTCCGGACCCGTCCACCAGGATCGGTCGCGCAGCTGTCGCTGGGTGACGCCGGCGCCGGGCATCCGGGCGGCGAAGCGCTCGATCAGCTCGGGTACCGCGGCGGTCAACCCCGCCTCCGCCATCACGTAGCCGGCCAGATGGTCGGATTCGACGACCCCGAGCAGCGTACGGCGGAAGTCGACGAGGAGCAGTTGCACCGCATCCGGCGGGCTGCTCGCGGTCAGCGAGGTGCACAACGCGCGCAGCGCCGCCGTCTTTCCGCACTCGACGTCGCCGAGCACGATCAGGTGGGGCTGCGTCGCGAAGTCCAATGTCGCTACCGCTCGGCCGTTCTCGGCGACGCCGATGGCCACCTGCGTCGGCGACTCGACCGTAGCGAGCTCGTGTCGGTGGACGAGCGTGGGCAGCGGCGCGATGGGCGGTGCGCCGCGGTGGCCGTAACGGGTCCGCAAGGTCTCTGCCGCCGCGGCGAGAGCAGCCGCGAGCCCGTCGGCGGTCGGACGGCCGTCGAGACGTGGTACCGCGACCACCGTCTCGCGCCCGTCGTGGGTGAGCCCCCGCCCCGGTGCGCCGTCGGTGAGTTGCCGTGCCCGCTTACGGTCCATCTCGGATTCGGCCGGATCCCCGAGGCGCAGTTCGATTCTGGTGCCGAGCTGATCCTTGAGCGCGGGGCGCAGATCGGCCCACCGCGAAGCCGCGAGGATGACGTGCACACCGTAGGCCAGCCCCTGCACGGCCAGTGCGGTGATCGACGGCTCCAGTTGCTCGAAGTCCCGTCGCAGCACCGACCAGCCGTCGACGACCAGGAACACCTCGCCATACGGGTCCGCACCGGTGGCGGGATCGCCCGCCGCGCGGCGCCGCCGGTACTCCGAGATCGACTCGATGCCACCGCGCCGGAAGCGTTTCTCCCTGATGCGTACCAGCGATTCGCACTCCGCGACGATCCGCCGGATCAGATCGGGATCCTGTCGCCCCGCGACGGCCCCCACGTGCGGAAGCTCCGACATCGCGGCCAGGGCGCCACCGCCGAGGTCGAGGCCGTAGAACTGCACCTCGTGCGGATCGTTCGTGGCGGCCAGAGCCAGCATGAGCGTGCGCAGTGTCATCGACTTGCCGGAGCGCGGACCTCCGATGACGGCGACGTTTCCCGCCGCTCCACCCAGCGCGACGGAGAACAGATCACGACGCTGCTCGAACGGACAGTCGACGAGCCCGATCGGCACCGTCAGCGGCGCGGCCCGGTCGCTGGGGGCGCGGGACAGCACCGCGTCGAGCGCGGGCGGACCGGACAATGGCGGCAGCCACACGCGGTGCGCGGGCGTGCCGAGCCCGGCCAGCCGGTCCACCACCGTGTCGAGCACCGTCGGCGCAGAAGCGCACGCACCAGGCGCAGGACGATCCGACTCCGGTGACGAGGCGGTGAACAGCCGCGGTGTCAAATGCTCCGCTGACGGTGCCGGGCCGGCGGCGACGGGGCCCGAGACGAATGCCGTCCGGAACCGGACCATGTCACCGGACGCCGTCTTGAGATACCCCAGGCCCGGGGTGTTGGGCAGTTCGTGGGCGTCGCCCACGCCGAGGACGGCCCGGGATTCGCCCGCCGAGAACGTCTTCAGGCAGATCCGGTAGGACAGGTGGGTGTCCAGCCCGCGGAGCCGGCCTTCGTCGAGCCGTTGACTCGCCAGCAGCAGGTGCATGCCCAGCGACCTGCCGACACGACCGATGGCGAGGAACAGTTCCGCGAAATCAGGATGCTGGGTGAGCAGTTCGGAGAACTCGTCGACCACGATCAGCAGCACAGGCAGCGCCACCAGTTCGGGACGGGACGCCTGCGCCTGCCGGTAGTCGGCGATGTTGGCGACGTTGCCTGCGGTCCGCAACAACTGCTGGCGCCGGTGCATCTCACCGGCCAGCGCATCGCGCATGCGCGCGACCAGGTGGGACTCCTGGTCGAGGTTGGTGATGACGGCCGAGACGTGTGCGGCCCGCTCGAGGCCGAGAAACGTTGCGCCGCCCTTGAAGTCGACGAGGATCAGATTGAGCGCATCCGGCGGATGGGACGCGATCAACCCGAGCGTCAGCGTGCGTAACAACTCAGACTTGCCCGACCCCGTGGCCCCCACGCACAGCCCGTGCGGTCCCATACCGTGGTGTGCGGCTTCCTTGAGGTCGAGCTCGACCGGTGTCCCGTTGTCGGACAGCCCGATGGGCACCCGCAGGAACCGATTCGGCGCGTGCGACCGCCAGGCCGCCGCGGGATCCAGCGTCGTGGGATCGGCGATGCCGAGCAGGTCTTGCCAGTTCCGCGGCCCGCCGCGAACCGGTGTCTCGGCGACAGCCCCGGCGCTCGCGGCCACCCGCCGGGCACAGGCCGCGGCCTGATCGATCGTGAGACCGTCGGGGCGGCCCGCGCGTTCGTCACCCGTGCGGTCCCGAATGGTCAGCTCCCCGCATTCGACGCGCACCGTCACCGCACTGCGCTGCGGTTCACCGAGACACCACACGGTCACGCCCGGCGCCGCGACCGGAGGTGGCACCCCGTCGGCGATCACCAGCGCATGCCCGCCGGACGACCTGTGGTGTGGTAGCCACTTGAGCCACTCCCACTCACCGGCGACCGGAGGGGCGGATGCGGCACGCACCGACACGTCCCCGGGTCCTTGCAGCGCGACGAGTTGGCAGACCGCCGCCCGGATGAGATCCCGCCCCGCCGTCAGGTCTCCGGTGACACCGATCAGTCCCGGCTCGGTGACCTTCACGGTGAGCGGGGCGCCTTCCACCGTGGACCGGTCGCGGACCAGTGTCCGCATCGCCTCGACGGTCACCGGATCGGCGTCTTCTGCGTGGCCGACCTCCGGGGCGACGAGCCGCACAGTCAAGGGAACCCGCCCCAGACCGACTCGCACACAACCGAAATCGTCCTCGCCGACGGTGCGCTCCCACATCCGTGCGCTGCCGGCGATCGCCCACAGCGTCTCGGGCGCCGGGTGCAGGTGGTGGCCGTCGTCGTACTGTCGGCGCGCGGAACCGGCGACGGCCCGGTCGACGCCGTCGAGGTAGCGCAGATAGTCGCGGCGGTTCCGCTCCACCTCGACCCCGCGCTGGGCGCCGCGGGCACCGAACACCAGGCTGCCCACCAACGACATCGCCATCATGACGGGGAAGAGGCCGGCCATCGGGCTCCTGGGCTGACCGGCGCCGGACGTGAAGTACAGCAGCATCATCCCGCCTGCGGCGATGAGCATCGCGAACGGCATCAGCCGGGCCAACGGATGACCGCCGGCCGGGCGCGGCACCGGTGGCGGCGCGTCCAATGCGAATTCCCCCGTACGGGGCATGCGTTCGGCGATGTCCATCAGTGATTGGACGGTGCGCGGCGCCGATCGGTTCCCTGTCCACAGGAACCGATTTCCGTGCGCGGTGGTGTCGTGGTGCGCGGCTACCGTGACCACATCGTCAGCGATGGGAGTAAGCATGTCCGCCAACATGTGTCACGTCACCGTGCACGCCGACGACGATTCCGGAGCGGTGGATCTCGCGCTGCCGGCCCGGCTGCCGGTGGCGTCACTGATCCCCGACATCGTCCGCCTGGCGGGCGCCGACACCGGGGCCCCGGCACGCTGGCAACTCGCGACCCTGCTCGGCACAGTCCTCGACGACTCCGTTCCGCTGTGGGACCAGGACGTTCGCGACGGCGACGTGTTGCTGCTGAGTGCAGCGCTGCCCCGGGTGCCACGGTTCGACCGGGGCGACGCCGTCACGGCGGTGCTGACGTCCGCTCCCCCTCCGGGTGACACGCGCGCGCTTCGGGTGACCCTGGGATTGGTCGCCGCGTCGGCGGGGGCTCTCGCCGCCGTCGCCGGGCACAGATCGGTGTCGCCGGCCGTCGCCGGGGTGCTGCTGTGCGTGGTCGCCGGCGTCGCGGTGACCGCGTCGCGCGCCGGTCGCGAGCCGTGGGTGTGCGGACCGCTCGGCTGCCTCACCGTGCTGATGACTGCGCTGTGCGGGGCGCTGGTGGTGCCGGGTCCGTTCGATGCGCCACACGTCCTGCTCGGAACTGCTGCCGCAGCGGCCGTTTCGTTGGTCCTCCTCCGCCTCCGGGTGGGCTCACCGGTCGCGGCGACGGCGTCGGCGTGCGCGGGTCTGCTGTGCACCGCCGCGATGTCGGGCGCGGTGCTGTGGTCCGTGCCGCGGCATGCGGTCGGCGTGCTGCTCGCCCTGCTCGCCCTCGGTGCGTTGAGTCTGACCCCGCGCCTTTCGGTCGCGTTCTCCGGACTCGCGCCGGCGCCTTCGCTGACCGACCCGCCGGTCGCCGATGCGGACCGCCGGGCAATGGCGGGCCACCGGATCCTTGTCGGGTCGGTGATCGGGGTCTGCGCGGCGGCGTCTGCCGGCACCGCCGTGGTGTCGATCGCGGTTCTGCGCGGCGCGGGGCACTGGCTGTCGAGCGCCGCGTTCTGCGCCGTCGTCGGGGCGGCGTTGCTACTGCGGTCACGCTGCTACGCCGCCGGGCGGTGCCGCTGGGCGCTGGCCCTCTCCGGATTGTGCTCGCTCGCAGCAGCATTCGTGGTCGTGGCCGTGCGTCACGGACATTGGGCGGCGGTCGTCGCGGTCTGCATCGGCGTCACCGCGATCGTGCGTGAGAGTCCGGCCGAGCCGTCACCGGTCGCCTCGCGGTCGGTCGAGGTGTTCGAGTACGTCGTCCTGGCCGCCGTGGCGCCGGTCGCCTGCGCGGCGCTGGACGTCCTCACCCTCGTCCGGACCTCGAGCCTGATATGACCGGCCGGTTCACCGCCGTCGCGCTGACCGGGCTGGCCGTGGCAGCGGTGCCGGTGGCCACCGCGCCGCCGGCATCGGCGGTGACCCCACCCGCGGTCGACGAGTCCTTCCTGCCGGCCGCCGCACCACCGGCGCCGCCACAACGCACCGAACAACGGGCGGAGTGTGACGGCGCCGTCGACGACCGCGACCCGGCCGGCGACCCGCACCAGTTGGACATGCTGAATCTGCCGCAGGTGTGGCCGCTGACCCGGGGTGCGGGTCAGACGGTCGCCGTCATCGACACCGGTGTCGCGCGGCACCGACTGCTCCCCCGGCTCGTGCCCGGTGGTGACTACGTGTCGGGCGGCGACGGCACCGACGACTGTGACGGGCACGGCACGCTGGTCGCCGGGATCATCGCGGCGACAGGTGAATTCACCGGTGTGGCACCGGACGCCGCGCTGTTGGGCATCCGCCAGTCGAGCAACAAGTTCGGGCCTGCCGACGAGCCGGGCGCCACCGGGTACGGCGATGTGCAGACGCTGGCGAAGGCGGTGCGCGTCGCCGCGGACCTCGGTGCCACGGTGATCAACGTGTCGTCGGTGGCTTGTCTGGCCGCGGCCGCCACCCTCGACGACCGGGCGCTGGGGGCCGCGCTCGCCTATGCCGTCGACGTGCGCAACGCGGTCGTGGTCACCGCGGCGGGCAACGTCGGCGGTCCGGGTCAGTGTCCCAAGCAGAACCCGGCGCAGCCCGGCCGACCCGATTGGCAGAGAGTCGAATCGATTGCCAGCCCGGCCTGGTACGACGATCTGGTGCTCACCGTCGGATCGGTGGGCCTCGACGGCACGCCGTCGCGGTTCAGCCTCGCCGGCCCGTGGGTCGATGTCGCCGCACCGGGCGAGCATGTGCTGTCGCTGGACCCCGACGGCGACGGCGTCGTCGATGCGCTGCCGACGGCTGACGGCCACACGTCGATCGCAGGCACCAGTTATGCCGCGCCGGTGGTCTCGGGGATCGCCGCGCTGGTCCGCGCCCGCTGGCCGCACCTCACGGCGCGCCAGGTGATGCAGCGCATCGAGGACACCGCGCACCCGCCGCCGGCGGGGTGGGATCCCGTCATCGGTCGTGGTGTCGTCGACGTCGCGGCCGCCGTGAGTCGTGGCCTCTCCGCCGCCCCGGCCGAAACTCCGGCACGCTCTCTCATCGCACCGACCGACGTGCCACACGACAACGGACCGCGCCGGGTCGCCATGGCGGGCGCGGGGATCTGCGTCGCGATCACGCTGCTGGTCGCGGTGAGCGCGTCATCGCACCGGCGCGGCCACGCCGAGGGCGTCGCGCGTCACTGACGCTGCGGCGCGGCTCAATTCGGGTCCGCGGGGCAGGCGGGCGAGCACCGGCCACGGCGACGGCACGGGCGGCGACGTGACGCCGAGTGTGCGCGCGGTGTCGTCGTCGGGCACCCCGAACAGCACGCCGAGGTCCGTCATCAGATAGCGCGGTTGCGCGCCGCCCCCGCCGCCGGTGACGCTGACCGGACGGGCGAACACGCTGCGACCCGGCGGGACGGAGACCGCATCCACGTTCGGACCCGCCCCGTCCGCCTGCGCCAGCTGCACGACAGCACCGGCTGGAACGGCGTCGACCAGCGTGGTCGTCACGTCGCCGCCGTCCATTGCCCAGTGCGCGCACAACACGGCCGGTTCGGTGATCACCACCCGGTCGGGATGGGTGGCGGTCGGCAGAGTGTCGAGGACGTCGGCCGCCGCCACGGTGCCGGGCGTGACGGTGGGGATGTCGCCGCTGCGCTGACCGACGGTGAACCGGATCAGGTCGGCGGTGACCTCGCCGATGCGCTGGACACCGTCGGCCAGTACGACGTAGTACTCCGTGGCGGCGGCTCGGGGCAGCCGGACGACCTCACCCACCGTGCGGCCGGCGACCGCGCCCCGGTCACCGGCGCGCGGCACCGTGGGTGCGGTGATCGGCGGACTCTCGGGCAGCGCGTCGAGGAGCGCGCGGGACACCGGGCGCGGCGTGACGCCCTCCACCCGCAGCGCCCGCACGACGGCGGTGTCACGCAGGTCGACCGCTGCCCGCCGTCCGGCGTACAGGAGGTAGGTGACGGCCGGACCTTCCGACCGCGCGGTGACCAGCACCGCGCGGTCCGCCTCGAGCGCGCCCGGTGGTGACGGCCCGACCAGCACCGACGTCGACGCGGCGCCGTCGCACACCGTCCATCCCGCGTCCTGCGGCGGCACCGCAGGTCCGATCGCCGCCGGCGCCCCGGCGATACCGGCCTGCGGTCCGCGCGGGGCGTCGGCCAGAGCCCGGGCGCTGACCGTCCGAGGCTCCGCGGCGCTGCCGGCGACCAGCCGGGCCGAAGCGAGGTTGGGTACCGGATGCACGGTGTCGCCGATCCGCACGTACAACGCCCCGGTCTGCGCCTCCATCACGATTGCGGCGTCGCCGAGGCCGCCCTGCGGGCGCAGCACCGCCAGGATCGCGCAGCCGGCCACCGCGATGGCCGCGAGCACCGCACCGGCGACGAGCGCGATCGACTGGCCGCGCAGCGGATCGTCGAGCATCCGGACGTCGGCGCGGACCAGCGCGTGTTCCATGCGACGTAGCAGGAACCGGTATCCGCTGACGTGCAGCCCGGTCGTCGGTCGGCCCATGTCCACCCCCGAGGGGCAGCGTAACGGCGCTCTCGACCCGCTTTCGACGCCGATTTCGTGGTCGCGGTGTCGGTGGCCGGGCATACAGTGTTTGAAGCGGTGGGAGGTACAGAGATGTTCCAGGCGGTGCGGCAGTACTGGCGCCAGCCCGAGCATTTCTATTGGCTCACCTCGTTCCTGGCGGCCCGCGAGGCACAGTCGGCGACGTGCCGGTTGATCGCGATGTTCGTCGCGACGCTCGGGTTGGTTCCGCTGGCGATGCAATGGAGCGATGCCGGACCGCGGACCGCCTTCGAACGCGGGGTCGCCGTCACGGTCACCGTCTCCTGTCTGGTGATCGCCGGGTTCTGGCTCCGGCGCCGGTGGCCGTCGCGTCGACAGTCCGGAGTGTTCGTGGTGGTGACGGCGGTCATCATCGCCGCCGGGTGCCTCATCATGTCCGACCCCGAGGCGGGGCTGCTGCTCGCGACGGGTTTCGCGGTGCTCGGCGCCTACATAGCGCTGTTCCACACCGCCCACTACATCGTGCTGGTGTTCGCGCTGGCCGAGTTCACCGGGATCGTGCTGGCGTTCCGACTCGCCGAGACGGCCGATCCGGTGTGGGCCGTGACGTCGTTGATCATTGTCATGACCGTCACGGTGGCCGTGCCGTTCGCGTGCCATCTGCTGCTCTACGCCGTGGACATCGATGTGGACAACGCCGACATCGACCCATTGACCGGGTTGCTCAACCGCGAGGCCTTCTACCGGGCCGCCGGCCACGTCGTCGCCCGCAGCCGCGACGACGACCAGCGTCTCGTCCTGGTGGTGATCAACCTCGACAACATGCGCCTCCTCGGTGAGACCGACGGTGAGCAGGCGTGCGAGCGGGCCCGGGTGGCGATCGGCCAGACGCTGCGAGAGACCACCCGCCACAACGCATTCGTGGCCCACACCGGCGACGACGAGTACCTGATCGCCGACACCTTCGCCACGACGGACTCCTTCCCGTTGGTCGAACGGGTGCGAAAGGCGATCGCCGCGACCCCGCCGCGGGTGACGGCGAGTATGGGCGTCGTCAGCACGCCGATGCGCGGGTTGGGAGCCTGCCCGCCCGCGGAATTGCTCGACGAGCTGATCACCATCGCGACGATGGCGATGTACGACGCCCGTCGTGCGGGCGGCAATCAGGCGCGGTACGTCTCGTGCGACCGGCCGGCCGTCCTCGACAACGCGCGGCGGCCGGGCAGCGACGACCTCTAGGAGTCCTTGGCGCGCCGTTCGCGGTAGGCCGCCACGTGTTGACGGTTGCCGCAGTTGCCGGTGTCGCAGAACATCCGCGACCGGTTGCGCGACAGGTCCACCAGCACCGCCTCACAGTCCGGGGCAGCGCACGTCTTCAGCCGACGCAGCTCACCGGCGCGGATCAGGTCGGCCAGCGCCATCGCCATCTCCGCGCCCATCCGTTGCCAGAGCGGATCGTGGACCGACGCCAGGTGCAGATGCCATTCCGGCATCTCGGGGTGGCGGGTCAGCCAGGGTGAGGCCCTGGTGTCCGCGAGCAGTGCGTTGACCTGACCGACGGTGCCCTCCTCGTCGTCGGCGGCCGCCCAGATCTTGCCCAATCGCACCCGCAGCCCGTGCACGGCGGCGAGCTCGGAGTCGTCGCGGTCACGCCGCCCGGTCCAGCCGAACCCGTCGAGGTACTCGTCGAGAGCGGACAGGTCGCCGAGTTGTTCGCCGTCGACCCGATCGGTGTTGACCAGCACACACGCCGCACGCAGCGTGAGTTCCGTGTCATGAGTGAAATGCATTTGACTCATGACTCCTTCGATCGATACGGTCAGGACCAAAGCTCATTTTACTCATTACATCCTTCGGAGGTGCCCATGGCTGCGCTCGGCGCGCTCACGTCACAGCGTGCAGCGGTCGACCACTTCCGGGTCGGCTTGATGCTCGCCGTCGGTTCGGCGTTCGCGTTCGGCATGTCCGGACCGCTCGGCAAGTCGCTGATGGTCGCCGGTTGGAGCCCCACCGCGGCCGTGACGGCCCGGCTGGCCGGCGGCGCGCTCCTCATGGCGGTGTTCGCGACGGTCGTCCGCCGCGGCTGGCTGCGGGAGGCGGTGTCGCACTGGCGGACCGTCCTCGTCTACGGCGCCGTCCCGATCGCCGGCGCACAGCTCTTCTACTACAACGCCGTCTCCCACCTGACGGTCGGCGTGGCACTGCTGTTGGAGTACACCGCCCCGCTGCTGGTGGTGGCGTGGCTGTGGCTGACCACGCGTCGCAGGCCGTCCACGTTGACCCTGGCGGGCGTCACCCTCGCGGTCACGGGCATCATGCTCGTCCTCGGGGTCATCGACAGCGGCGGCTTCGCCGCCGCGCACATCAACCTCGTCGGCGTCGGCTGGGGACTGGCCGCCGGCGTGTGCGCCGCCTGCTACTTCCTGATGTCGGAGCGGGTCGCCACCGGTGAGGCGAACGCGGGCAGCGTCCATCCGGTCACCCTGGCCGCGGCCGGACTGGCGGTCGGCGGGGCGCTCACCGCGCTGCTCGGCGTCGTCGGTGTCATGCCGCTGACCTTCACCGCCGACGACACCGCGATCGCCGGGTGGACCACGTCGTGGGTGGTGCCGGTGCTCGCCCTGGGCCTCATCCCGACCGCGATCGCCTACACGCTGGGGATCATGGGCATCGCCCGGCTGCGGCCACGGTTCGCCTCGCTGGTCGGCCTCTCGGAGGTGCTGTTCGCGGTCCTGGCCGCCTGGGTGCTGCTCGGTGAATCGATGACGGCGGTGCAGGCCGTCGGCGGGGCCATCGTGCTGTGCGGCCTCGCCCTCGCCCGCCAGGGAGACCGGCACGATTCCCGCGAAGCCCACGGCCGGGATCTGGTTGCGGCGGCGATGTGGCCCGAAACACCGGTCGAGGAGCGGGAAGAAGCGCGAACTGTTGGCTATAGCTAGCCCACCTATGTGAGTATGTGCCGGTGATCTCGCTTAGCGCCGGTGCGCGTCTGGCCGCCACCGCACTCTCCGTCGTCACCGCCGGTGTCCTCGTCGCGGCGGGCCCCACACCGACGGCCGCCGCGCAGGGTTGCTCCGATATCGAGTTGATCTTCGCGCGAGGCACCAGCGAACCCGTGGGCATCGGCCGCGTCGGCCAGGCACTCGCCGACGCGATGCGCCCCATGCTCGGGGGCCGCACGCTGAGCACCTACGGGGTGAACTACCCGGCCACCTACGACTTCCTGACCACCGCGGCCGGTGCGGCCGACGCGACCGCGCGCATCGCGTCGGTCTCGGCGCAGTGCCCCGGCACCCGGTTCGTCCTCGGCGGGTATTCGCAGGGGGCGGCGGTGATCGACATGCTGGCCGGCGTTCCGCCCCTCGGAAACCGGATCGGTGACATCGGTTCCGCGCCGCCGCTGCCCGGCGGTTACGTCAGCGACGTCGCGGCGGTCGCGGTGTTCGGCAACCCCGCCACCAAGTTCGGCAACCCCGTCAACGCGCGAGGGTTGTTCGCCGGCCGCGGAATCGACCTGTGCAACGACGGCGACCCGATCTGTTCGGACGGCCGCAACCCGTTCGCTCACAAGAACTACGAGTCCTCGCCGTTCATCGGTCAGGCAGCAGGTTTCGCAGCCGGCCTGATTTGACGATCATCTCGGTTAACATCGACGGGGTGCATGATCATTCTGCGTCGCTCCGCTGGGTCCGCCGGTCTCTGACGCTCGCCGCGTCCGTCTTCGTCGCCGCCGGACTCCTCATCGCGCCCTCGACACTGTCCCGCACCGCCGCCGTGGCCTCCGCACAGGCGTGCCCGCAGGCGGAGCTGATCTTCGCCCGCGGCCGCACCGAGGCGCCCGGCGCAGGCGTGATCGGCAATGCGCTCATCAGCGCCCTGCGCAGCAAGACGGACAAGGACATCGACATCTATACCGTCCAGTACCCGGCGGACACCGAGATCGACGTGGGCGCCAACGACATGAGCTCGCGCATCCAGGACATGGCCGGACGCTGCCCCGACACCCGGCTGGTGCTGGGCGGCTACTCGCTCGGCGCAGCCGTGACCGACGTCGTCCTGGCCGCGCCGATCGCGGCGTTCGGGTTCGACAAGCCGCTGCCGCCGGGGATGGACCGCCACATCGCCGCCGTCGCGTTGTTCGGCAACGGAGTCGCGTGGGTCGGTCCGATCACCAACTTCAGCCCGCTCTACCGCGAGCGCACGATCGAGCTGTGCCACGGCGCGGACCCGATCTGCAGCCCGGCCGACCCGAACACGTGGGAGGGCAACTGGCCCGACCACGCGGCCAGGGCCTACGTGAACGCCGGCATGGTCAACCAGGCCGCCGACTTCATCGTCGGCCGTATCTGACCCCTACTCGATGACGCGCAGGTCCCGCGTGACCAGGGTCCGTGCCGCCAGCTCGTCGTCCGGCGGATAGTCCACCCCCACCAGGGTGAGTCCCTGCGGCGGGGCGGCGGCGAACTCGCTGGAGCGCCGCGTCGCGCTCAGCAACCCGGCGCACCACCCGGGCTCACGGCGGTGTTCGCCCACCGCGATCAGCGCACCGACGAGTGAGCGCACCATCGACCAGCAGAACGCGTCCGCGCTGACGTGTGCGGTGACCAGGTCGCCGTCACGCGTCCACTCCAGCCGTTGCAGATCGCGGATCGTGGTAGCGCCTTCGCGGTGACGGCAGAACGCCGCGAAGTCGCGCAGACCGACCAGCAGCGAGCTCGCCGAGTTCATCGCCTCGACGTCGAGCGGTCGCGGCCACGGCGTGACGAAGCGCGCCAGGTGTGGTTCCACGCCGTAGGGGGCGGTGCCGAGCCGGTAGGTGTAGTGGCGCCGTAGTGCGGAGAAGCGGGCGTCGAAACCCGCGGGCGCACGGGTGATGTCGCGGACCCGGACGTCGGCGGGCAGGAACCGCCCGAGCCGGCGGACCAGCGGCTGAAACTCCGGCTCGGAGGGCCGCGCGGTCCGCGGGTAGGCGTGCCCCAGCGCATCGGACGGCACGTCGACGTGAGCGACCTGACCGGTGGCGTGCACACCGGTGTCGGTGCGCCCGGCCGCCCGAACGGTCAGCGGTGTCCGGAACATCGTCGTGAGCGCCTCGTCGATCAGGCCCGCCACAGTGCGCTGACCGGTCTGCGGCGCCCAGCCCGCGAAGTCGGTGCCGTCGTAGCTGACGTCGAGCCGAAGACGGGTCACCGGACGCGAGGAGGAGAAATGATCCAGCCCGCCACTCCGGGGAGTGACGGGCTGGTCTGCGCTCATGTCGCTAGGACTTGTCAGCGTCCGAACCCTCGGTGGTGGGGTCGTCGGTCTCGGTCGACCGCGACGCCTCCGAAGCCGTGGTGTCCTCCGCTTCGGTCACCACATCGGCCTCGACCGCCGCCGAATCGTCGGTGTCGGGACCCTCGGCGGCCTCGGGCTCGACCGACGCCTGCGGCGCCGCAGCGGCGGCCACCGGAGCGGTCTGCTTCGAGGCACCCACGCGGCGGGCCCTATTGGCCTCCGACGTCACCGTCTTCTCCCGCACCAGCTCGATGACCGCCATCGGGGCGTTGTCGCCCTTGCGCGGCTCGACCTTGATGATGCGGGTGTAGCCGCCCTCGCGGTCGGCGAAGAACGGGCCGATCTCGGCGAACAGCGTGTGCACGACGTCCTTGTCGCGGATCTTCTTGAGCACCTCACGCCGGTTGTGCAGCGTGCCCTTCTTGGCGTGGGTGATCAGCTTCTCCGCGTAGGGCCGCAACGCCCGCGCCTTCGGCTCGGTCGTCTTGATGCGGCCGTGCTCGAAGAGCGACGTGGCCAGGTTGGCCAGGAGCGCCTTCTGGTGGCTGGACGACCCGCCGAGGCGGGGGCCCTTTGTGGGCTTGGGCATTGCGACTGTCTCCTCAATGGGGCCGGCCCCCGTATCAGGTAGGACCGGGACGGAATGTTCTCTTTAGAGCTGTTCGGTTTCGGCGAAGTCCTGGTCGGTGTCCAGGTCGTAGCCGGCGTCGCTGTTCCAGGTGCCGGTGGCGGCGTCGTACCCGGCGACCTCGGACGGATCGAAGGTGGCCGGGCTGTCCTTGAGCGAGAGACCGAGCTGGTGCAGCTTGATCTTCACCTCGTCGATGGACTTCTGGCCGAAGTTGCGGATGTCCAGCAGATCGGACTCCGTGCGGGCGACGAGCTCGCCCACGGTGTGCACACCCTCGCGCTTGAGGCAGTTGTACGACCGGACGGTCAGGTCCAGATCGTCGATGGGCAGCGCGAACGACGCGATGTGGTCGGCCTCGGCCGGCGACGGGCCGATCTCGATGCCCTCCGCCTCGACGTTGAGCTCCCGCGCCAGACCGAACAGCTCGACCAGCGTCTTGCCCGCCGAGGCGAGCGCGTCACGCGGGGTGATCGAGTTCTTGGTCTCGACGTCGAGGATCAGCTTGTCGAAGTCGGTGCGCTGCTCGACACGGGTGGCCTCCACCTTGTAGGTCACCTTGAGCACCGGGCTGTAGATCGAGTCGACCGGGATGCGGCCGATCTCGGCGCCGGACGCCTTGTTCTGCACGGCGGGCACGTAGCCGCGGCCGCGCTCGACGACCAGCTCGACCTCGAGCTTGCCCTTGTCGTTCAGCGTCGCGATGTGCATCTCGGGGTTGTGCACGGTCACGCCCGCCGGCGGGACGATGTCGCCCGCGGTGACCTCACCGGGACCCTGCTTGCGCAGGTACATGGTGACCGGCTCGTCCTCCTCGGAGGACACGACCAGGCTCTTGAGGTTCAGGATGATGTCGGTGACGTCTTCCTTCACCCCGGGGACGGTGGTGAACTCGTGCAGCACACCGTCGATGCGGATGCTGGTGACCGCTGCGCCGGGGATCGACGACAGCAGCGTGCGCCGCAGCGAGTTGCCGAGCGTGTAGCCGAAACCGGGCTCCAACGGCTCGATGACGAACCGGGAGCGGTTCTCGGCGACCGTCTCTTCGGACAGTGTGGGGCGCTGAGAGATCAGCATGGTGTTTTCTCCTTCGTCACGACACCCGCTATTTGATGCCGCGTGACCCTGCCGCCATCGGGACGGCCGGGGGTGTTACTTCGAGTAGAGCTCGACGATCAGCTGCTCGGTCAGCGGCACGTCGATCTGTGCGCGCTCGGGCAGCTGGTGGACGAGGATGCGCTGACGTTCGCCGATGACCTGCAGCCACGACGGGATCGGCCGGTCACCCGCGGTCTCCCGCGCGATCACGAACGGATCGGTGTTCAGCGACTTCTCCTTGACGTCGATGATGTCGTACTGCGACACCCGGTAGCTGGGGATGTCGACCTTGACGCCGTTGACGGTGAAGTGTCCGTGGCTGACCAGCTGACGGGCCATCCGGCGGGTGCGCGCCAGGCCGGCGCGGTACACGACGTTGTCCAGCCGGCTCTCGAGGATGCGCAGCAGGTTGTCGCCGGTCTTGCCGGGCTGCCGGTTCGCCTCGTCGTAGTAGCGACGGAACTGCTTCTCCAGCACGCCGTAGGTGAAGCGGGCCTTCTGCTTCTCCTGCAGCTGGGTGCGGTATTCGCTCTCCTTGATCCGCGCGCGGCCGTGCTGGCCGGGCGGGTAGGGGCGCTTCTCGAACGATTGATCACCACCGACGAGGTCGACGCCGAGACGGCGCGACTTGCGGGTGGCAGGTCCGGTGTAACGAGCCATGAGTGTTGGTTCCCTCTCCCCTAGACCCGGCGCCGCTTGGGCGGACGGCAACCGTTGTGCGGCTGCGGCGTGACGTCGGCGATGGCGCCGACCTCGAGGCCGGCGGCCTGCAGCGAGCGGATGGCGGTCTCGCGGCCCGAACCGGGCCCCTTCACGAACACGTCGACCTTCTTGACCCCGTGCTCCTGGGCCTTGCGGGCGGCGTTCTCGGCGGCCAACTGCGCGGCGAACGGCGTCGACTTACGCGACCCCTTGAAGCCGACGTGACCCGACGACGCCCAGGCGATGACGTTGCCCTGGGGATCGGTGATCGACACGATCGTGTTGTTGAACGTGCTCTTGATGTGTGCGGCGCCGTGCGGGACGTTCTTCTTTTCCCTGCGGCGGGTCTTCTGCCCCTTCTTCGCGGAGGAAGCGGCGGCTTTCTTCGGTGGCATCTACTTACCTGGCCTTCTTCTTGCCGGCGATGGTGCGCTTCGGGCCCTTGCGGGTGCGCGCGTTGGTCTTGGTCCGCTGGCCGCGCACCGGCAGGCCGCGACGGTGCCGCAGGCCCTGGTAGCAGCCGATCTCGATCTTGCGGCGGATGTCCGCCTGCACCTCGCGGCGCAGGTCGCCCTCCACCTTCAGGTTCGCTTCGATGTAGTCGCGCAGCTGGGTGACCTGATCGTCGGTGAGGTCCTTGGTGCGCAGATCCCGGTCGATGCCGGTCGCCTCCAGGATCTCCTGGGAGCGGGTACGGCCGACGCCGTAGATATAGGTCAGTGCGATCTCCATGCGCTTGTCGCGCGGGAGGTCAACGCCCACTAGTCGGGCCATGGGTGTGCCATTCCTTCTTCTTTGCGGAGGTCTTTTCCCAGTCCGATCCCGCCGTGGTGGCGGGGCCCGGCCTCCGTCCGGGCGTGTCCGAGCAGCCAATCTGTTCGGTGGTACTGGGAGGTCAGCATTCAGTTGTTCGAGGGTGCGGCCGGCGTTGGAGCCGGGCCGGGATCAGCCCTGCCGCTGCTTGTGGCGGGGGTCGGAGCAGATCACCATGACCCGCCCATGCCGACGGATCACCCTGCACTTGTCGCAGATGGGCTTGACGCTCGGGTTCACCTTCACGGCGTGCAGATCCTTCTTGGTCGTTCTGTCTGGGTTTACTTGTACCGATACACGATGCGGCCCCGGGACAGGTCGTACGGAGACAGCTCCACCACGACGCGGTCCTCGGGCAGGATGCGGATGTAGTGCTGCCGCATCTTGCCGCTGATGTGGGCGAGGACCTTGTGACCGTTCTCCAGCTCAATGCGGAACATCGCATTGGGCAGGGGTTCGACCACGCGACCCTCGACCTCTATGGCACCGTCTTTCTTTGCCATAACTTTTCGGAGATCCTCCGTTGTCTTCTGGTTGTTCGGCGCCTGCCGCCGAATCGGCGACACACTGCACTGGCACAGTTGCGCTCCGACCACGAAACGTGAGCCGGTAGTCGGATATTCCGGAAACCAGAGGCACGCAAGAGCCGGCGCGGGCACCGCACCGTTGGTCAATACTACCCGCTCGGGTGGGCTGCCCAAAATCACGCCGATCAGCGCATCTGCCGGGCGCCGCAGCCGCCGGACCGGTGACGACCGCGAGAAGCGTAAAGGTCCCACCCGAATCGGGACCTTCGTCTCTGTCGGCAAACCGTCGCCCGCGGCACCGTGGTGGGAACACCCTCCCGAGAGGCACGATCATGACCGTTCGGTCGCCCGGCGCCGACACCCTGCGTACGGCCCTCAGCCTGGCCAACCGCGCACCCTCCATCCACAACTCTCAACCGTGGCACTGGCAGGTGGGCACCCACAGCGTGCATCTGTACGCCGATCAGTCGCTACAGCTGGCGCACACCGATCCCGACGCGCGGGAGCTCATCGTCAGCTGCGGCGCGGCGCTCAACCACTGCGCGGTGGCGCTCACCGCGCTCGGCTGGCCACCCAAGATCCACCGCCTGCCGAACCCGGCCGAACCCTCGCACCTCGCGTCTCTGGAACTGCACTCGCATACGCCGAGTGAGTCCGACATCGCCCTCGCCGCGGCGATCCCGCGCCGGCGCACCGACCGGCGGCACTTCAGCGACTGGCCGGTTTCGATGGGAGACATCGCGCTGATGGGGTCACGCGCCGCCCGCGCGGGGGTGACCATGCGGCGCGTCGAGATGACACCCGCCTTCCGGGCCGCGCTCGCGCTGGCGGTCGGACAGCACGCGGCGGATCCGGACTATGCGGAGGAACTGGCCGCCTGGACCGGACGTCACGCGTCGACGGTGGGGGTGCCCGCGCGCAACAGCCCGGCATCCGACCCGGCGGCCGCGGTACCCGCACGGTGGTTCGCCGGTACGGCGCTTAAGCAGCCGGCGGGCGCGGAGGCGTCGCGCGACAGCGGTGTCGTCGTTGCGCTGGGGACCGCGACCGACGATGTCATGGGCCGGTTGCGCGCAGGCGAGGCGGCCAGCCTCGTCATGCTCACCGCGACGACGCTGGGGCTGGCGACGTGCCCGATCACCGAGCCGCTCGAGATCCGCGCGACGCGCGAGGCGATCCGCGACGACGTGTTCGACGACCTCGTGTATCCGCAGATCCTGCTGCGCGTCGGATGGGCGCCGGTCAATGCCGATCCGCTGCCCGCGACACCGCGACGTCCGCTGGGCGAGCTGGCGACGTGGCTGGACGGATCTGTCCTCGTGTGACCGATCAGGGCGTGCGCCCGAGATCCACCTCGACCGAGACCACCGCACCCTCGAGGTGACGGCGGCACGGCCAGCCGGAATCGGTGAGCACCGTCTGCATCTCGTGATTCTCGGCGAGGACGTCGGCGATGAAACAGCGTTGGCCGTTGGCCCGGGCGATACGGCCCAGCGCGTCGAGCAGGACGGTCCCGACGCCGCGATGGTGTTCACCGTGGGCGACCACGATCGCGACCTCCGCGTAGCCGGGGCGGGCCGTTTCGACGTAGTTGGCCACGCCGAGCAGCGTGTCCTCGTCGAACGCCGCGAGAGTGAATCGGTCCGCTGATGTCTCGACCAGGACGCTCACCCACTGGTCGATGTGCTGGGGATGCGCGGTGAAGAACCGCAAGTATCGCTCCCGCTCGGTGAGGCCGCGAGCCATCGCCCTGATCGCTGCGCCGTCGGCGTCTGTGACGCGCCGGAGGGTGACCACGCTGCCGTCGAGAAGTGCTGCGGTGGCGGGTAATTCGAGACCCGTGCGCGAAGCCTCCGGCGGGACTGACATCAGCGGACCACGAGCACTGAGTGCCGCCTGCCGCCGTCGAACAGTGCGCCGTGCGGACCGACGATGTCGGCCACCGCTTCCGCGTCGGCAGCACCGATGACCACCATGTCGATGTCGCGCTCCCGCTGGTGGGCCAGGTACCGCACGATGGTGTCCCTGGTCGGCACCACGTCCGTGTGCACATCCGGGTAGTGCCGCGTCGATTCCGTTGTGTGGCGGTCCAACTCGTCGCGGCTGGGTTCGTGCGACTCCCACCGGCGAACTCCGACGATCACCACGGAGGACCCGCGTAACCGGGCCTCGTCCAACGCGCCCGTGACGACGCACTCGCTTTCCGGCGTGGCATCGGTGGCGACCGCCAGCCAGCCGTCGCCCGCGGGAGTGGCGCCTCCCCGCAGCACCGCGACACAACAGAGCGCCTGGGTCGAGACCGTGACGGCGGTCGAACCCAGGACGACGTTGGCGACCGCACCGATGCCCACCGATCCGACGCAGATCATCTGCGCGCGAAGGGACTCGGCGAGGAGTTCGCCCTCCGGAGCGCCCCAGAGGATGTCCGTTTCGACGTCGACGTCCCGGCCTGAGGACTTCGCCGCGGTCGATGCCGCCCGGAGCACCGTCTCGGCGTATTCGCGTTCCAGCCGGAATTCGTCGTCGGACTGACCCGGTTGTCGCGTCACACCCGTGGCGTGCACCAGGCGCAGCGGCGCGGAACGCGCGGCGGCTTCGTCGACCGCCCACCTCACGGCATCGAGCGCGGCCTGTGAGCCGTCCACTCCCACGACGACCGGCCGAATCGGATGTGTCGTATCCATCGGAACTCCCAATCTGCAGCGCGGTACGAGGGTATGGGACGGACGGCACCGCCGACGGAGTCGTTCGGCCCGCCGGCTCGGGTCTTTGGTCCTCCCCCGCGTGCGGACGTGGTGACCAACGCCTCTGCGCATCCGGCCACCGACGTCCTAACGTCGGCATAGATCACGGATCAGCGGGGAGGCGAGATGACCACATCAGCCGGTCAGGGAATTCTGGTGGGGGTCGACGGGTCGCCACAGGCCCTGCGAGCCGTGACCTGGGCAGCACGGGAAGCCGTCGGCCGGGATGTGCCGTTGACACTCGTCCACGTGCTGCCCGATCTCGAAATGCGGATGTGGCTGGACGTTCCACCGACGGAGGAGTTCTGGCGCACTGTCGAACACCAGAATCGTGAGAACCAGGCCGAAGCGGTGAAGGCGGCCGAGGCCGCGGTCACGGGTATCGGCACCGGCCAGCTCACCCTGCGCCAGCGCAGCGTTTCGGGCAACACCGTGTCGACGCTGGTCGACCTGTCCAAGGACGCCGAGATGGTGGTGGTGGGCAGCCGCGGCCTCGGCGCGATCGGACGACGGCTGCTGGGCTCGGTGAGCCGGGGTCTTCTGCACCACGCGCACTGCCCGGTCGCGGTGATCCACGAGGATGAGGCCTCGGCCCCCGATCGGGAGCGCGCACCCGTGGTCGTCGGCATCGACGGATCACGGGCATCCGAACTGGCCACGGCCATCGCCTTCGACCAGGCATCGCGCAGACATGTCGATCTCGTCGCCGTCCACGCGTGGAGCGATCCGACGATCTATGCGTTCCCCAACGAGGAGTGGATGACCTTCAAACCGCAGGCCGACGAGGTGCTGGCCGAACGGCTGGCGGGTTGGCAGGAACGCTATCCGGATGTGACGGTGCGTCGGGTCGTGGTGCGCGACAGAGCTGTTCGACAGTTACTGGAGCAGTCCGAGAACGCTCAGCTTGTGGTGGTCGGCAGCCACGGCCGCGGCGGGTTCGCGGGGATGCTCCTGGGATCGGTCAGTTCCGCGGTCGCCCAGGCTGCCTCCGTACCGGTCATCGTGGCACGCAAGTCCTGACGACGGCATGGCACCGACGAAGCAAGTTGTCGCGAACGGAACGGAATTCCTGGGCCCGCCTGACCGCGCGCTACACCATGCCTCGCTGCGGATTCCCGTGGCCGCGCCCGAAGCCCCGGTCGGCGAGACGCTGAGCGCCATGCGCGGCAGGCACTTCGACAGCGCCGTCGCCGTCGCGGTGATGGACGGGGACCGCCTGGCGGGCATCGTGACCATCGAGCGCATGTTCGGCGCCGCGGACGGCGCACTGCTGCGCGACGTGATGGACCCGGAGCCGCCGGTGGTCGCGCCCGACACCGATCAGGAGCATGCGGCATGGGAGGCCGTGCAGCGCGCGGAACCGGGACTGGCCGTGGTCGACGAGGCCGGCCGCTTCCGCGGACTGATCTCGCCGCAGCGCCTGCTGACCGTTCTGCTGGCCGAACACGACGAGGACATGGCGCGGCTCGGCGGCTTCCTGCGCGGTGCGGCGACGGCGCGGTCATCGAGCGTCGAAGCGGTCAGGCGGCGGCTGTGGCACCGGCTGCCGTGGCTGATCCTCGGTCTTCTCGGGGCCATGCTGTCCGCGGTGCTGATGACGGCGTTCGAAGGCCAGCTCGACGCGAATCTCGCTGTCGCCTACTTCATCCCCGGCATCGTCTACCTCGCCGACGCGGTCGGCACCCAGACCGAGACCCTGGCGATCCGTGGGCTGTCGGTGGGTGTCGGCATCCGGCGCATCACCGGTCGCGAGACGCTGACCGGAGTGTCGGTGGGGGTGTTGCTCGGTGCGCTCATGTGGCCGGTGGTCGCGGTGATGACGGGAAGCGTGACGCTGGCGTCGGCCGTGTCCATCGCGATTCTCGGCGCCAGCGCGATCGCGACACTGGTGGCGTTGTTCCTGCCATGGCTGCTGCACCGGCTCGGGATGGACCCGGCGTTCGGTGCCGGGCCGCTGTCCACCGTCGTGCAGGATCTGCTGACGATCATGATCTACTTCGGCGCGGTCAGCATCCTGATGACCTGATCGGCAGTTCGGGCCGAAGGTCCCTATCTGCGTTCGCCGTCCCTACCTAGCGTTGCTCATGGGGTGCCCCGGACGGCGGCCCGTCGGACCGAGAGGATCAGTGATGACCGACAGCGCGCCAGAACCGGACATCGTTGTCGGCGTCGACGGTTCACCGACTTCGGACCACGCCGTCCGGTGGGCTGCGGGCGAGGCGCTGTCGCGCAGGTCGCGCCTGACCCTGGTCCATGCCGCGCCCGCGAGCATGGCGGAGTGGTCGGCCATCCCGGCACCCGTCGGGATCCTCGACTGGCAGCGCGAGATGGGGCGGCAGGTTCTCGAGGTCGCCGCGCAGATCGCCGACGGCGTCACCCGTGGCGCGGTGCCGGTGTCCACGGAGTTCTTCGTCGCCGCGCCCGCCGTGGAACTGGTGGATCTGTCGCGCAAGGCCGAGCTGGTGGTGGTGGGCAGTCGCGGTCGCGGGGCGCTTGCGCGAACGGTGTTGGGGTCGGTCAGCACGGCACTGGTGCACCGCGCGCACTGCCCGGTTGCGGTGATCCATGCGGAGGCGCCGATCCCACTCGACTCCCGGGCCCCGATCGTGTTGGGCCACGACGGATCCACGGGCTGCGAGTCGGCCACCGAACTGGCCTTCGAGGAGGCCGGCCGGCGCGGTGTGGAGTTGGTCGTCGTGCGTGCCTGGTGGTCGCCGGGCGCGTTCGAGTTGCCAAGCGCCGACTGGGAGAAGTTGTGCCCCGCAGTCGATCGGGAGTTGGGCGCACAGCTGGCGCCCTGGCAGCGACGCCATCCAGAGGTGGCCGTGCACCGCGTGACCGTACTGGACCAGCCCGCGCGCCGACTGGTCGAGCAGGCCGAGTCCGCGCAACTTCTCATCGTCGGCAGCCGCGGTCACGGCGCGGTGGCCGGCGCGCTGTTGGGGTCGGTGAGTACCGCGGTGGCGCAGGCGGTCCGGGTTCCCGTCATCATCACCCGGCCGCGATGAGCCGCGCGAACGCCGGCGCCTGCCCGGTCAGGATGCGGTTGACGAGCGCCATCGCGGCCCTCATCTGCTTCTCGGCCTGATCGAGATTCGCCGTGAACTCACCTTCGTAGTTGTGCGGTGAGTTCGCGACCACGGCCAGACACATGTGGGCAGCCGAGTGCGCGTCCTCCGTCGCGGCGTCCAGTTCCGCGGTCAGATCACGGTCAGGAGAGGGCAGTTGAGCCGGAACGCCCACGGCGGCGGAGTCGTGCATCCGCTGACAGGCGGACGCGAGCCCGGAGGCGTTCATCCGGCGCAGCGAGCTCTCGGCGTCGTAGAGCGATTCCTGCAGGTCCGTGACCGCCGACTGCGCCGTCGACCACCACTCGCGGACGGCTGCCTGTTCGGACGCGACGACGACATCGTGTGTCCGGGCGGCGTCGACGACGGCGAGCAGAGCCACCACGCCGACGACGGCGGCGACGATCGTGGCCACCGCGCCCCGGCGGGTGACCGAGTGCCACCGCTGGCGGCGGCCCACCGGCTCGGACAGCGCATCCAGGGGTGCGCCGCACGTCGGGCAGAAGCCGGTCACATCGCGGTGATCCTCGGGGCAGGCGGCCGAGTCGTCGGCGCCGGGCGGGGGCAGGGTCATTGACGCTTCTCCCTGTCGGGCGGGTTGCTCCTGCTTGCGACGGTAGGAAACCCGCGCCGCTAAGGCCAGGGTCGTTGGTCCCGAACCGGTGATGCCGATTGCCCCACCTGGTGTCCCGCTCACCCGAGCAGGACGGCAGCGCCGGCGATGCGGCCGGCGCACAGATCGTCGAGCGCGGCGTCCGCACGGTCCATCGGGTACTCCGGGCTCGTCACCTCGATGTGGTGGCGGCCGGCGAACTCGAGGAACGCCCGCGCGTCTGCACGGGTGTTCGCGGTCACCGACCGCACCTGGCGTTCCTCGAACAGGTGGCGTTGATAGTCCAGTGACGGGATGTCGCTGAGGTGGATGCCCGCGATGGCGAGCGTCCCCCCGCGGTCCAGACCCTCGAGCGCGGGTAACACCAGATCGCCCACCGGGGCGAAGAGGATCGCGGCATCCAGTTTCACCGGGGGCGGGTCGGCGGCGCCCTGCACCGACGCTGCGCCCAGCCCCCGCGCCAGGTCCTGTGCGCGCTCTCCTCGGGTCATCACGTGGACCTCGGCGCCCTGCGCCAACGCCACCTGCGCGGTGATGTGGGCGCTGCCGCCGAATCCGTAGATGCCCAACCGACCGCCGGGTGGCAGGTCCGCCCGCAGCAGCGACCGGTATCCGATGATCCCCGCACACAACAGCGGGGCCAGCTCGGTGTCGGTGTAGCCGGACGGCAGTCGGTGCACGAAAGCCGCGGGTGCCGTGGTGAATTCGGCATAACCACCGTCGGCGTCCCACCCGGTGTAGCGCGAGTGCCGGCACAGGTTCTCCTGCCCGCGCAGACAGTAGCGGCACTGTCCGCAGGTGTGCCTGAGCCACGCCACGCCCACCCGGTCGCCGACCGCGGACTCCGGATCGGTGTCGGGTCCGAGTTCGACGACCTCTCCTACGACCTCGTGTCCGGGCGTCACGTGGTGACGGTGGACGGACAGATCGCCCTCCGCGATGTGCAGGTCGGTTCGGCACACCCCGCATGCCCGCACGGCGATCAGGAGCTCACCGCTACCGGGTTCGGGCACCTCGGTGGTGCACCACTCGAGCGGGCGCGTGGCCATCGGCCCCGGAACGCGCACCCGCCAGGCATGCATGGTCCGCACAGTCACCGCCCCCTATCCCGCCGGCGTGATCAAGCCGTAATGGCCGTCATAGCGGTGATACAGCACGCAGGCACGTCCCTCGGCGGCTTCGACGAAGAACAGGAACGGCAGCCCAGACAGATTCAGGCGCTCGACGGCTTGTGCCGTCGTCAGGCAAGGCACCTGCTGGTCGCTGATCGCCACGGGCAGTCGGAACGGCGCCAGGTGCTCTCGGGACCTGGGCGCGACGAGCGTCAGGCGGTATCCGGCCTCCCCGCCTCGAGACAGCACAGCGGCGTACCCGGTGGCTTTTTCGGTGAACAGGTGAAAATCGTGGTCGAGGAGCTCCATCTCCTCCGCCGCCTCGTCGAGGGTGCACGCGTCGAGGGTGAACGCCTTGCGCCGCACCACTTCACGGTCCTGAGCCGGACGCGGGAAGTGGGCCGGGCGACGCTCGGGTTCGGAGTGGTGACGCCATTCGTGCGGCTGGCCGGTGGGCATCGCGCCCCGCCGCGCTTCCCAGTGGCGCGCCACCCGCTCGAGCCGCCGGCGCAGTCGATCCTCGAGCCGATCGATCGCCTCACGGGCGGTGGCGCCCTCGACCTGCGCGCGCACCAGCCTGCCCGCCACGTCGAGGTTGGCCTGTGCGATGACGGGCCGCTTCCCGGTCGGGGCGGGCCGCTCGGTCAACCTCACGCGGGCAGCGAGGACCGGGCCGTCGGCGACACGGCCCAGCCGGCCGATCTTGGCCCTGGCGTAGTCGACCGCACCCGGCATGTCACCACCGGTGGTGACGTCGACGTCGAATTCCGCCTGCACGCGGTCGTTTTCGCTCACATGACCTTTCGTACGCATGTCCCGCCCGCACGAGAAGGGCCATTGGTCACCGCTTACCCACGTAGTGCACGATGGCGGCCACCGTTCGCAACTTCGCAGTGAGTCCCCGGCGTTCCATATCAGGTCCGGATCACGAGGACCGACGAGCGCCCGTGCGGGAACACCGGATGTCCGTGTGGGCCAAGGATCGCCGCGAGTCACCCGGCGTCGGCGGCGCCGATCACCGCCAGGTCGATCGGTTCGTCGTGCTCGCGGACGAAGTGAGCGACGTCCCCCGGGGCCGCGACGGGGTAGATGTGGACGTCGCCGAAACTCTTCCGCCACTGTGCGACGATGCGGTCGAGTTCGCCGCTCTCGACGCCACCCCGAGGCGACCGGCCGAGGAGCAGCACCGGAAGCTTGCGGAGTCGCGCTTCGCGCACCGCGCCTTCGATGACCGCCTCGTCGTCGGGTGTGCCGGTCGCCGCGGCGACGATCCAGCGGACGTCGCCGGGGTCACCGGTCTGGGTGAAACGGATCACCGCCACCGGACAGTGCGCCTGTTCGGCGAGATCCGTTGCGGTGGAACCCAGTATGGACCTTCCATATCGGTCGATGCCGACCGATCCCACGCACACGAGGTCCGCGTCCCGGGAGCGGGCGATGAGCACCGCCGCGGGTTGACCGGTGGCGATCTCCGTGTCCACCTTGACCGGACGCCCGGTCGCCTCGACGGCAGCGCGCGCGGCGCGAAGCGACGCATCGGCGTGGTGCAGTTCGCGTTGGTACTCGTCGGCGGACGGATGCATCGACTTCATCACGCAGATGAGAATCAAAGGGACGGATCGGCTGACGGCCTCCTCCACCGCCCACGTCGCGGCGCCGATCGCCGCGCCGGACCCGTCGATACCCACCAGCACCGAGGAGAATCGCCGTTCGTCGCTCATGATCGCTCCTCCGCCCGGCAGGCCGATTACTTTCCGTTGTCGTGGAGGATGGCGGACTGCACGGCTCCGAACCGGTGGCGTGCGCGTTCGTCGGCGGCGCGTTGCTCTTCGGCGGTGAGGACCACGGCATCCGGGCCCGGGAACACCGTCGCCACGTGGTCGGTCTCCAGCCAGCGCACCACGTACGGCGGTGAGCCGTCCTCGGAATGCACCTCGGTGATCAACCCCCGGTGTTCGGGGCGGTCGACCGCCGTTCCCTTGACAACGAGCCAGTCACCCACCTTGGCCTTCATGACATCCCCTTCCGTCCGACGATCACTGTCGTCGGCCACGCCCTCGTCGGGTAAGGGCAGGAGGACACCAGCGGACGGGTCGAACGTCCCGACGGCCCTCCGCCGATAGGGACTTTCGACCCTGTTGTCCGCGGACCCCCTCACCGAGACTCGTGCCATGACTCCGGACCGCGATAGCGTCGCAGCCATGTCCGACGAAACCAGGTCCGGAACCGCGCCGGTCTCCGTCCTCCCCCTGAGCGAATGCTGGAACCTCTTGTCGGCTGTGTCCCTCGGCCGACTCGTCACGAGCGTCGACGGCCAGCCCGAGATCTTCCCGGTCAATTTCGTCGTCCAGCGGCGCACCGTGCTGTTCCGCACGGCCGAAGGAACCAAGCTGGTGAGTACGGCGATCAACCACAATGTGCTGTTCGAGGCCGACGACCACAACGTCGCCGAAGGCTGGAGCGTCGTGGTCAAGGGGGTGGCCAAGATCCTCCACGATGACGACGAATTGGCCGAAGCCGAACGCGGGCAGCTACTTCCGTGGACGTCGACGGCGAAGCAGCACTACGTCCGGATCCGGCCGCTGACCGTCACCGGCCGGCGATTCGCCTTCGGACCGGGGACGGCGAGCTAACCGACGCGGTGAGCCTCCGCACTCGCCGCGGCCGCGGCTGCCTCCGCCTGACGGTCGCTCTCGGCGCGACGCTTGATGCCGATCAGCATGCCGCGGGTGAGCAACGCCCTCGCCGGCCCGAACAATTCAGCGAGCATCACCTCGCCGGGGTGACGTAGTCCCAGACGGGACCTGATCAGCAGTCTGCAGCGGTCCTCTCCGCGAGGCATCAGGTGGAACGACCAGACCACCGTCCACGGAACCCCCGGCGGTTCGGCGAACAAAACGATCGTCTGCCCCTCGACGAGTTCGGCGACCCGCATCTCGACGCCGTCGGCCAACCCGAACCAGCCCCGTGGCACCAGCCTCACCGCGTCCCCCTCCGCGAGGTGCTGCCATTCCTCGTGGAGCTCATCGGCGTTGCGGTACTTCAGACCCAGCCTGTTCTCCGCTCTCTCGTAACTGTAAAGGCCGCCCCGGTTCTGACCCATCTGGACCAGCCACGGCCACGTCGCCTCGGCGGGCGCGTCGATCCACACCGCCTCGGTGGCTTGAATCACCGGCGGGTGCACGAGTCGATCACCGGGTAAGTGGCTACCTGATTCCGCTTTGGTGGTGCCCCAATCGCGGAAGTACCGTCTTGCCGCGTAGAGCAGGGCCCCTGTCGCACCCAGCTTCACCACACCGTTGGTCATGTGCCCAGCCTCCGCCCACGCCGTCGCCGTCCGCTAGGGCCGGTGGTCCCTTTCGCATTGCCGCCGTAGGTGTCCGTGCACCGCAGCCACCCGCTGTACGAACGGCCCCCGCCCGGAGGACTTCGGTCCCTAGCTGTGCCGATCCGACGGTGGTCGGATACCGGTGTAGGCAAACCGCTGATCGGAGAGACGATGACTCGGACCCACCGACCGCTGCAAACCCCCCGGCGCGTCTTCCGGGACCGCCGCGAAGCGGGTCGGGTGCTGGCGGATCTGCTCACCGCGTACCGCGGGCGAGATGACGTCATCGTGTTGGGGCTCGCACGCGGCGGCATCCCGGTGGCGTGGGAGGTCGCCGCGGCCCTCGGCGCTCCACTCGACGCGTTCATCGTCAGGAAGCTGGGCGCCCCGGGGCACGAGGAGTTCGCGATGGGTGCGCTGGCCACCGGCGGTCGCGTCGTGCTCAACGACGACGTCGTGCGCGCGTTGCGCGTCAGCCCCCAACGACTCCGGGACATCGCCGAGCGGGAAGGACGCGAACTCTTCCGCAGGGAAGCCGCCTACCGGCCCGGGCGCCCTCCCCTCGACGTGTCCGGCAAGACCGTCGTCCTCGTCGACGACGGGCTGGCGACCGGAGCCAGCATGATGGCCGCGGTACAGGCCCTGCGCGACGCCGATCCGGCCGAGATCGTGGTGGCGGTGCCCGCCGCGCCGGAGTCGACGTGCCAGGAGATCCTCGGCATCGCCGACGACCTGGTCTGCGCGAGCATGCCGACGCCGTTCGTCGCCGTCGGTGAGTCGTTCTGGGACTTCCGGCAGGTGAGCGACGACGAAGTCCGCGAGTACCTCACCACCCCGACGACGGGGGTCACCGCAGCACCCGCGCCCACCGCCCAGACACCGGCCGCCGTGGTGGGCCGGTGTGCGGTGGACGCACCCGATGGCGTGCCACCACTGGATGCGCTGGAGGAGATCATCGGTGACGCCCGGGTGGTCCTCATCGGCGAGGGGTCGCACGGCACCCACGAGTTCTACGCCGCCCGCGCCGCCATCACCAAGTGGCTGATCGAACAGAAGGGTTTCTGCGGGGTCGCCGCGGAAGCCGACTGGCCCGACGCCTACCGCGTCAACCGCTACGTCCGCGGCCTGGGTGAGGACGACACCGCCGACGACGCGCTCCGCGGATTCCAACGCTTCCCGGCGTGGATGTGGCGCAACGTGGTGGTGCGGGACTTCGTCGAGTGGCTACATGCCCACAACCGGCAACGCCGCTTCCTCGATCAGCGCGAAACCGGTTTCTACGGCCTGGATCTCTACAGTCTGCACCGCTCCATGGAGGAGGTCATCTCCTACCTCGACTCGGTCGACCCGCGCGCGGCCGCCCGCGCCCGCCGGCGCTACTCCTGCTTCGATCACGCAGCGGCCGACGACGGTCAGGCCTACGGTCATGCGGCCGCCTTCGGCGCGGGCCTGTCCTGTGAGCGCCAGGCAGTGGACCAGTTGGTCGACATGAACTACAGCGCAATCGATTACCTTCACCGCGACGGCCTGCTCGCCGAGGACGAGCTGTTCTACGCCCAGCCGAACGCCCAGACCGTCCGCGATGCGGAGGTCTACTACCGGACGATGTTCAGCGGTCGTGTGACGTCGTGGAATCTGCGTGACGAACACATGGCCAAGACACTGCAGGCGCTGCTGGCTCACCTCGACCGCCACCCCGGCGCCGACCCTGCCCGAATCGTGGTGTGGGCGCACAACTCCCATGTCGGTGACGCCCGGGCCACCGAGGTTGCCGCCGACGGTCAACTGACTCTGGGGCAGCTGGCGCGTGAGCGTTTCGGCGAGAGCTGCCGCTTGATCGGCCTGACCACGTATACGGGCACGGTCACCGCAGCCGCCGAATGGGGTGGCAGCGCCGAGCGCAAGGCCGTCCGTCCCGCCCTGAACGGCAGCGTCGAGGAGCTGTTCCACGAGGCCGACCGACCCGCGTTCCTGGTGTCCCCGTTGATCAGCCGCGCCGTCGAGGAACCGCTGTCCACCGTACGGTTGGGCCGGGCGATCGGCGTCATCTACCTCCCGGCGACCGAGCGCCAGAGCCACTACTACCACGTCCGGCCCGCCGATCAGTACGACGCGATCATCCACATCGACCGGACGCGGGCGCTCGAACCGCTGGAGGTCACCAGCGAATGGGTGGCGGGCGAGACCCCCGAGACGTACCCCAGCGGATTGTGAGGTTCGACCGTGTTGGGAAGGCAACGACCACTACTGGCGGACGTGATGGCGATGGCCGGCCTCGCCGCCCTCTACCACCTCCACACGCGACCGTGGATGTACACATGGGGGGCGCGCGACGACGAACTGACCACGTCGCTGCCCGGTGATGAGCTCGTCGCCGGGGACACCATCCGCACCACCCGGGCCGTGACCATCGACGCACCGGCCCGGGATGTGTGGCCGTGGCTGGCGCAGATCGGTGAGGGCCGCGGTGGTTTCTACAGCTATTGGCCGCTCGAGCGCGCAGTCGGCGCCGATATCCACAACGCCGACGTCATCCACCCCGAATGGCAGCACCTGGAGGTGGGCGACACGATCTGGTTGGCCCGGCGCTACGGTCCGGTGGCCCGCCAGATCGTCGCCGCGGTCGCCGCCGAATCGCACCTCGTTCTCATGTCACCGGCCGATTTCGAACGGGTGCGACACGGGGAACGAGCGGGCGGGTACTGGTCTTTCGTCCTGCGACCCGAAGGCGGCGGCACCCGCCTGCTGGTGCGCGGTAGCGGAACACCCGTGGGGCGTTTCTGGTTCGACATCCCGCACTTCATCATGGAGCAGAAGATGATGCGCGGCATCGCCGAACGCGCGCAACGGACACGGCAGCGAGCCGCTGTCGAAGGCCGACTCGGGGTGTGATGGGCGATCGGACTCCGTGGGTTTCGCGGCTTCGCCCGCTGATCGAGCCGGCGCTGGCGGTGCTCACCGTGGCCGCACTCGCCGCGGGCGGCGTCGCCTGGCTGGCCGATCGGCGTGCCGTCGCTGACGGGTGCTGGATCGTGGGGACTGTGCTCGCGGTGGTGCCTGCGGTGGTGTGGGTGGTCGCGGCGTTGCGTCGTGGACGGGTCGGCGTCGACGTGATCGCGGTGCTGTCGCTCGTCGGCACCCTGCTCGTACACGAGTATCTGGCCGGTGCGCTGGTAGCGGTGATGTTGGCCGGTGGCCGCGCGCTGGACGCCGCCGCCACGCGTCGCGCCTCTCATGACCTGCGGGCGCTGCTGGAGCGGGCCCCACGGTTCGCGCGACGGCGGATCGGCATGCAGGTGAACACGATTCCGCTGGAGGAGGTCGTCCCGGACGACGTGTTGATCGTCGGGCCCGGCGAGGTGGTGCCCGTGGACGGGCGGGTGCGCGACGTCGTGGCGGTGCTCGACGAGTCCGCGTTGACCGGTGAGCCGCTCCAGGTCGAGCACGCGGTCGGCGAACCGGTGCGCAGCGGTGTCGTGAACGCCGGCGGAGCGTTCGAGTTACGCGCCGTTGCGACGGCCGAGGACAGCACCTATGCCGGAATCGTGCGGCTGGCCCGCCAGGCCGGCGCGGAGAACGCCCCCCTGGTGCGGTTGGCCGACCGCTACGCCGCGTGGTTCCTGCCCTTGACGCTGCTGCTGGCCGGTGCGGCGTGGCTGGCGAGCGGTTCAGCGGTGCGGGCAGTGGCGGTCCTGGTGGTGGCCACGCCGTGTCCGTTGCTGCTGGCGGCACCCGTCGCGATCGTGTCGGGGCTGTCGCGCGCCTCCCGCGCCGGGGTGATCATCCGCAGCGGTGGGGCACTGGAAAACCTGTGTCGGGCAACCACTTTGGTGATGGACAAGACCGGCACGGTGACGATGGGACGCCCGATGGTCGTCGATGTGGCCATCGCCCCCGGCGGCGAGGCGACCGAGGTGCTGCGGCAGGCGGCGTCGGTGGACCAGTTCTCCCCGCACGTGCTGGCCGAGGCCGTCGTCACCGAGGCGCTCAATCGCGGCCTGACGCTGTCACTTCCCACCGAGGTGGTCGAAGAGCCCGGCCGCGGTGTCACCGCCACCGTCGACGGCCATCGCGTCTCGGTGGGCAAGCTCCCGGCCGGGAGCACGACCCGCGGCTGGCAGGGCGGTGTGGTCAACCGGGCCAGTCTGGACGGCGCCGCGATCGCGTGGGTGAGCATCGAGGACGACCCGGTGGGTGCGGTACTGCTGCGAGATCCGTTGCGCCGCGACGCCCCCCGGACCATGCGCCGGCTGCGGGCGGCGGGGCTGAACCGGTTGGTGCTGCTCACCGGGGATCGCGCCGAACCGGCCCGCGAGGTCGGCACCGTGCTGGGACTCGATGAGGTGTACGCCGAGCAGACGCCGGCGGACAAGGTCGTCGCGGTGCGGGACGAGCGCGAACGCGCGGTGACGGTGATGGTGGGTGACGGGATCAACGACGCCCCGGCGCTGGCCGCGGCGACGGTCGGTGTCGCGATGGGTGCGCGGGGGGCGACCGCGTCCTCGGAGGCCGCCGACATCGTGCTGACGACGGATCGCGTCGACCGCCTCGCCGACGCGATGGACATGGCCCGCTGGTCGCGGCGCATCGCCGTCCAGAGTGCCGTGGTGGGCATGAGTCTGTCGCTCCTGGCGATGGTGGTCGCGGCCTTCGGCTGGTTACCGCCCGCCGTCGGCGCCCTCCTGCAGGAAGGCATCGACGTCGCGGTGATCCTCAACGCGCTGCGCGCCCTGCGTCGAAACCCCTCCGCCGCAATGGATCTGCCGCCCGCCACCGAGCGGCTGCTGCGACGTTTCGCCGCTGAACACGATGAGCTTCGCGAGACACTCCCCCTGCTGCGCGACAGCGCCGACCGGCTGGCCGCGGCACCCGACGCCGCCGCATTGGACTCGCTGACAACCGTGCACCGGTTGCTCACCGACCGGATCCTGCCGCACGAAGCGGCCGAGGAGAACGAGCTGTATCCGGCGTTGGCCCGCCCGTTGGGCAGCGGTGAGGCCACCGCCACCATGAGCCGGACCCACGCCGAGATCCAGCTGCTCGCCGACCGCATCGGCGCCCATGTCGTCCTCGCCGAATCGACCGGGGCGATCCAACCCGACCAGGTCGATGACCTGCTGGCCTGTCTCTACGGTCTGTACACGTTGCTGCGGTTGCACTTCGTGCAGGAGGAGGAGAACTACTTCACGCTCGCCGAGGACGAGCCGGCGTCCTGACTCGGGACCATTCGCCGTCGCGTTCGGGCCGATGGTCCCTATCCGGGCCGGCCGTCAAGCGATGTAGTCGGAAGTGTTCTCCGCTCAGGGACATTCACATATCGGAGGAGGGACGCCATGGCCGTCGGCACCACCACACCCGATACCTCGCCGACCCGAGGGGCGCAGCGGTGACCACGCACCGTCCGGACAAGGAGACGGTGCACGCCGCTCTGTCGCTGGCGGTTCGCGCCCCCTCGATCCACAATGCGCAACCCTGGCGGTGGCGCGTCGGAGACGACAGCGTGCACCTCTTCGCCGAGGAGGCCTGGCACCTGCCACGCACCGACCCCGATGGACGCGACCTCCTGATCAGTTGCGGCGCCGCGCTGAACCATTGCGTGATCGCGCTGTCCGCCCTGGGGTGGCGGTCGGTGGTCCACCGGTTCCCCAACGCCGCCGAACCGCTCCACCTGGCCGCGATCGAGATGCAGCGTCAGGCTCCATGCGAGGTCGACATCACGCTTGCTGCCGCGATACCGCGGCGGCGCACCGACCGCAGACACTTCAGCGCCTGGCCGGTCGCCATCGGTGACATCGCCCTGATGGGCGCCCGCGCCGCCAGAGCCGGTGTCACGATGCGCCGGGTGGAGACGACCGCCGGTTTCCGCGACATCGTCGCAAAAGCCGTGTGGGAACACGCCTCCGACCCGCACTACCGCGAGGAGTTGTCGATGTGGAGCGGGCGGCATGCGTCGACTGCCGGTGTCCCCGCGCGCAACACCCCCCTGTCCGAGCCTCGAGCACGCGTTCCCGGGCGGCTGTTCGCCGGCACCGCGCTCGACCAGCCGGCCGGAGCCGATCCGGCCGACGACAACGCCGTGCTGTTCGCCCTCGGCACCGCCGCCGACGACGACCTGGCACGCCTGCGCGCCGGCGAAGCGACCAGCCTGGTGCTGCTCACCGCAACCGCGCTCGGGCTGGCGACGTGCCCGGTCACCGAGCCGCTCGAGATCCCCGCCACCCGTTCAGCCGTCCGAACCGACGTCTTCGGTGAAGGCGCCTTCCCCCAGCTGCTCTTCCGGGTGGGCTGGGCGCCGGTGAACGCCGATCCGCTGCCGTCGACCCCCCGCAGGCCGCTTGGCGACGTCGTCTCGTGGCTGGACGGTTCGCCGTTCGAGTGACCAACCGCCGGAACGTGGTTCGGGCCGGCGGGACGGATGGCGAGTGGTCAGCCCGGGGAGTCGTGCGTCCGGTCGAGCCTGGACACGAACACCGCTGCCTGTGTACGGCGCTCCACACCGAGCTTGGCGAGCAGCCGCGACACGTAGTTCTTCACCGTCTTCTCCGACAGGAACATCCGGGCGGCGATCTGCTTGTTGGTCAGACCCTCGCCGAGCAGCCCGAGCAGGACCCGCTCCTGGTCGCTGAGCCCGGGCAGCGGGTCGGGGTGCTCGGCGGCACCCCGCAGCTTGGCCATCAGTGCGGCGGCGGCGCGGTTGTCGAGCAGGGACCGGCCCTCGCCGACCTCCTTGATCGCCTTGGCGAGGTCCATGCCTTTGATGTCCTTGATGACGTAACCGCTGGCGCCGGCGAGGATGGCATCCACCATCGCCTCATCGGAGGTGAACGAGGTCAGCATCAGACAGCGCAGGTCCGGCAACCGTGACAGGAGGTCACGGCACAGCTCTATGCCGTTGCCGTCCGGCAGCCGGACGTCGAGCACGGCGACCTGGGGCCGCAGCGCAGGGATGCGCGCCAGCGCCTCCGAGACCGAGCCCGCCTCGCCGATCACGTCGAGGTCCGGTTCGGCGCTGAGCACGTCGATCAGGCCGCGACGCACCACCTCGTGATCGTCGACGAGGAACACGGTCACGGGCTCTCCCGTCACAGCCGCACCTCGAGGACGTCGTCGAGCCGACGCCGGGGCGTCGGTGGCGGGACGGGGTCGTAGGCGGGAGCCGCCCCGACACGGACCAGCACCTGCGGAAGGTCGCGATCGACCAGTGCGGAGATGATGTCGCGGCTGGCGCGTAGTTCGGTGAGATGGGTCAGCGTGCAGGTGGCCATCCCGGCCAACGTCGCCTCCAACAGCAGCTGCGACAGCGTCTCACCACAGCCGAGGAGGTCGCGCCGGGTGTCGTCGTGTGCCGAGATGACCAGCACCTTCGAGTGATCCTCCGGCACGCTCATGCGCCGCTCGGCCGCGCCATGGGTGACCGGGAAGTGGCGGCCGATGTCCACGCGGTCGCTTTCGGCGGCCGACACCAGGGAGCTGTGCGGTATGCCGTCGGAGACCGCCAACCACCCGGTCCACCAGGCCAATTCGGCGTGGTATTGAGAATCGTAGAGCCGCAGCGACTCGGTGAGCTGTGAGGCCTCCGCGAGTTGCGGCCGGGCGTCGTCGGCGACGACGTCCAGCATCGCCACCGACTCGTCGATCGCGTCACGCAGCAGCAGCTCCAGCGAGTCCCAGTCAGGCGGCGGCCCGAACGGCAGCCGGTCGGTGAAGCGGCGCGCGATCGCCGCGGCGCGGGCGCGGTGGCCGTCGGTCACATAGGACATCGGCGAGAAGTCGATGGCGGCCAGATGCAGGTGATCGTTGGGGTTGGGATAGCGATCGATGTGCGCGATCCAGCCGCCGGCCGCCATGGCGACCCGCAGATGATCCAGGACGGCGCCGCAACTCAGGAGCGCCTCCCGGCCGGACTGGTCGGTGGCCACGAGCCGGTCGGTGTCGAGGAAGAGCTGCAGCCCGGACCGGTCGGCGACCCAGCGCCACGGCTGGCTGTTGTGCACAGACGGCGCCCGGCACGCCAGCTGCACCGCGTCGCTGATCGTGTCGATGTCCGCTCGCGTTGTGGTCATCGATCAGCCTTCCTGTTCACGTGTCCCCAGACCACGGTCACGTCCCGCCGGATCGGCGGCAAGAGTCTTTGGTCACACGCGGCGAGGATGGGGACTTAAGGCCCCGTCCAGTCGGGACCTTTCGACCCGGCATGAGGCCGGAAGGCCGCTGCGCCACGTCGGCTCCCGACGCGACCATTGCCCCATGACCACCACGGAGGACGTCACCGCTGCCCATGATCTGCCGGTGAACGACATGGCCGCCGAGGTGTACGAGACGCACACCGGTGTGGTGCTCCTGCTCGGCGAGAAGGCCTACAAGGTCAAGAAGCCGGTGATCACGGACTTCCTCGACTTCAGCACGCCCGAACAGCGGGAGCGGGTCTGCGCCCGCGAGGTCGAACTGAACAGCCGCCTGGCGCCGGGCAGTTACCTCGGGGTCGCGCACCTGCGCGGACCCGGTCACGCCACACCGGAACCGGTCGTGGTGATGCGCCGCTACCCCGACCGGTACCGGCTCCGGACCATGGTGGCGCGCGGTGAGCCGACCGAACACCACCTGACGATGCTCGCGAGCATGCTCGCCCGGTTCCACGCGACCGCTCACCGCGGCGCGGACGTCGACGCCGCCGCCACGACCGCCGCCATCCGGCAGCTGTGGTCCGAGAACCTCACCGAGCTGGACCGCTCCGCGGGGACCGTGGTGTCCGCCGAGGCCGTCGACGAGATCCGCCGCCTGGCCATGCGGTATCTCGACGGCCGGGACGCGCTGTTCGCCGGCCGCATCGCCGACCGCCGCATCGTCGACGGTCACGGCGACCTGCTGGCCGACGACGTCTTCTGCACACCCGACGGCCCGGTCCCGCTGGACTGTCTGGAGTTCGACGACCGGATGCGCTTCGTCGACGGCGTCGACGACGCCGCGTTCCTGGCGATGGACCTGGAGTTCCTGGGCCGGCGCGACCTCGCCGACCACTTCCTCGACCAGTACCAGGAACTCGCCGGCGACACCGCGCCCCGCTCGCTGATCGACTTCTACATCGCCTACCGCGCCGTCGTCCGCGCCAAGGTGGACTGCATCAGGGTCGGCCAGGGGCATGCGGGCGCGGCGGCCGACGCCCGGTGGCACCTCGACATCGCCGCCGGCCACCTCAAGGCGGCCGCGGTTCGGCTCGTGATCGTCGGCGGTGGTCCCGGGACGGGCAAGACCACACTGTCCGGCGCTCTTGGCGAGTCCGTTGGCGCTCAGGTCATCTCGACCGACAACGTCCGTCGGGAACTGCAGGAGTCCGGGATCGTCCACGGCGCCGCGGGAGCCCTGGAGAGCGGGCTGTACTCACCCGACAACGTGGCGCTGGTCTACGAGACGGTGCTGCATCGAGCGGCGGTCCTGCTGGCTCACGGCGAGTCGGTGGTCCTCGACGGCACCTGGCGGGACCCGCGTCACCGCCGCGCGGCCCTGGAGTGCGCCGAGCGCTCCTCAGCGGTGTTGGTGGAACTTGCCTGCGACACCACACTTTCCGCCGCGCAGACCCGGATCGGGCACCGGTCGTCGACGACATCCGATGCGACACCGCAGATCGCGGCCGACATCACGGCGCCCATCTGGTCGGGCGCACACCGTGTCGACACGGGGCGCCCACTGGCCGACTCCGTGGCGGAAGCACAGCAGATCTGCTGTCTGGCGTACTGACGGCCACGAAACAGCACCGAACAGGAGGACCCGCCGATGCACGCGATGGTTTACCACGGTCCGGGTAGGCGGTCGTGGGAGCAGGTGCCCGATCCGGTCGTGCAGCGCGCCACCGATGCCATCGTCCGCGTCGACGCGGTGACCATCTGCGGCACCGACCTGCACATCCTCAAAGGGGACGTACCCGAAGTGCAGCCGGGCCGGGTCCTCGGTCACGAAGCCGTCGGCACGGTGACCGAGATCGGTTCCGCCGTCGAGAAACTCGCCGTCGGTGACCGGGTGCTCGTGTCGTGCATCAGCGCCTGCGGCAGTTGCCGATACTGCCGGGACGGGCAGTACGGCCAGTGCCTCGGTGGCGGCGGATGGATCCTGGGCCATCTCATCGACGGAACGCAGGCCGAGTACGTCCGCGTGCCATTCGCCGACAACTCCACCCACAAGGTGCCTCCCGGGGTGAGCGATGAACAGATGGTCATGCTCGCCGACATCCTGCCCACGTCCTACGAGGTGGGCGTGCTGAGCGCCGCGGTGCGCCCCGGCGACGTCGTGGCGATCGTCGGCGCCGGTCCCATCGGCCTCGCCGCGGTCCTCACCGCCAAGCTCTACAGTCCCAGCCACATCGTGGTGATCGACATCGCCGAGAGCCGGCTGGAAGCGGCGAAGACCGTCGGCGCCGACACCGTCGTCGACTCGGCGTCACAGGATCCGCGCGCGGTGGTCGACGCACTCACCGACGGCCTCGGCGCCGATGTGGCGATGGAGGCCGTCGGCGTGCCCGAGACCTTCGAGCAGGCGGTCCGCCTGGTCCGGCCCGGCGGACACGTCGCCAACGTCGGGGTGCACGGCAAGCCCGCCACGCTGCACCTGGAGGACATCTGGATCAAGAACATCACGATCACCACGGGTCTGGTGGACACGCACTCGACACCCGCCCTGATCAAGCTGGTGGCCGGTCACCAGATCGACACGGCGGCGATGATCACCCACCACTTCGGTATGGACGAGTTCGACCTCGCCTATGACGTGTTCAGCCGACCCGGCGAGACGGGAGCGCTCAAGGTGTTGCTCACGCGCCCACCGCACACCGACTGACCCAGCGAAAGGCACGCTCATGACGCAACGCACCGCCCCGGTCGTCGTCGGGATCGACGGCTCGCCGACCAGCATCGACGCCGCGCGGTGGGCCGCCGCGGCGGCCGCGGCGTACCGCACGTCGTTGCGGCTCGTCCACTCGACCGCCACGGCCGGTCACTTCTTCACCGACGCCGCGGTGGTCGCCATCCGGGCGGCCGCGCCCGAGGATCAGCAGGCCGCCGCTGAGAAGACGCTCGATCTAGCGAAAGAGGCTGTGGCCGAACACTTTCCACACCTGGGCGTCGTCACCGAGGCGGTCGGCGAGCCGGCCCACGAGGCGTTGATCGGCCGCAGCCGCGACGCCGCCCTGGTCGTCGTGGGCTGCGACGATGTCAGTCCGGCCGCGGCAGTGCTGGTCGGGTCGACGACGTTGCGGGTCGCGACGCAGGCGTCGTGTCCGGTGGTGGCGTGGCGTCAGATCGCGCGGCCGGGTACGGCGCCGGTCGTGGTCGGGGTCGACGGCACGCCGGCCGGGACGGCGGCCCTGGCGGCCGCGTTCGAGTTCGCCGACCGGTTCGGCGCCCCCCTCACCGCCGTGCACTCGTGGGCGGCGGGGCTGGACGCCGACGCGGTGGCCATCCCCTACCTCATCGACTGGGACGCCCTGGAGTCCGCGGAGTGGGGGCTGCTGACGCGCGCCCTCGAGCCCTGGACGGACAGGTATCCCGGCGTGGAGGTCGCGACACTGCTCGACGATGCGAAGCCGGGCCACGCCCTCCTCGACCGCCTCACCGGCGCGCAGCTCGTCGTGGTCGGCAACCATCGAGCCAACGTCGTGAGCGCCGCGCTGCTGGGGTCGACGAGCCTGAACCTGCTCCACCACAGCCGCGTGCCGGTCATGGTCTGCCACGCAGCCGACGTCTAGATGCTCCCGGCCGTCCGCTTGATCGCGGCCAGCGTCTCGGGGATGCCGGAGTGTGCGGCCGCCGTGCGCTCGGCGATCTGCGCGTCGGCGTCGGCGCCGTAGCGTTCGCGGAACCCGTCGACGCCCCGGGGCAGCAGCCGCCAGTGCTCGGTCAACCGGGTCCCGTCCTCCTCGGGTGCCACGGTGAAGCCCCACCGCACCCAGCCGCCGTTGACCTCCCAGACGAACTCGCGGCCGTCGGCCACCGTCACCTGGCTGCGCGTCTCCCACTCCCGATCGGGAGTCGCGTTGCGCCCGGTGAACCAGGCACCCGCGACGGGCCCGGTGTCCGGGTCGTCCCACCAGCAGGCCCGGCACACCGGGCTCCACTCACCCATCCGGGTCACGTCGGACACCAACGCGTAGACGGCGTCGGGGTGCCGTGCCACGAACACCGAATCGGAGAACTGGAGTTCGGCCACGGGCGCAGTCTAGATACCGTGACCCCGGCATATCCGATATCGACTGGACGACCGGCGCATACTTGATCGCGATGACAGGCCCTGCCGCGGTAGCCCGCAAACCCGTGATCCTCACCGTCGACGACGACCCGGCGGTCTCCCGTGCGGTGGCGCGCGACCTGCGCCGTCACTACGGCGAGCACTTCCGGATCGTGCGGGCCGAATCCGGCCCGGATGCGCTCGAGACACTCAACGAACTGAAGCTGCGCGGCGAGACGGTCGCGGTGTTCGTCGCCGACTACCGGATGCCGCAGATGAGCGGTATCGAGTTCCTCGAGGAGGCGATGGACCTCTACCCGATGGCGCGGCGCGTGCTGCTCACCGCGTACGCCGACACCCACGCCGCGATCGACGCCATCAACGTCGTCGACCTGGACCATTACCTGCTCAAGCCGTGGGATCCCCCGGAGGAGAAGCTCTACCCCGTCATCGATGCGTTGATCGAGGCGTGGCGCGAGACCGGGGACCGGGCCATCCCGCACACCAAGATCATCGGGCATCCGTGGAACGCCAGATCATCGGAGGTGCGCGAGTTCCTCGCCCGAAACCGGTTGTACTACACCTGGTTCCGTGCCGACGAGCGGAAGGGGAGGCAGCTGCTGGAGGCAGCCGGCCAGGACGGGATGACGCTGCCGGTGGTGATCACCGAACAGGGCGAGACCCTCGTCGACCCGTCCGACGCCGAACTGGGCGCCACCCTCGGGCTGACCACCACCCCCGCCGAGGACTTCTATGACCTGGTGGTGATCGGCGGCGGGCCCGCCGGTCTGGCCGCCGCCGTGTACGGAGCCTCCGAGGGTCTCGAGACGGTGCTCATCGAGCGCACCGCCACCGGCGGGCAGGCCGGGCAGAGTTCCCGTATCGAGAACTACCTCGGTTTCCCCGACGGCCTCTCGGGTGCGCAGCTCGCCGAGCGGGCGCGCAGGCAGGCCGAGAAGTTCGACGCCGAGCTGATCACCGCGGCCGAGGTGACGGCCCTGGAGATCGACGGGTCGGCGCGCACCGTGCGGCTGTCCGACGGCCGGTCGATCGGCGCCCGCGCGGTGATCCTGGCGATGGGCGTCGAATACCGCCAGCTGCCCGCCGAGGGATGCGACGGGCTGACCGGTGCGGGGGTGTACTACGGCGCCACGGCGTCGGTCGCCGCCGACTGCGAGGACGACGAGGTGTACGTGATCGGCGGCGCGAACTCCGCCGGCCAGGCCGCGATGCACCTCTCGCGCACGGCCAGCAAGGTCACGATCGTCAGCCGCCGCAGGCTCGAGGACTCGATGTCGCACTATCTGATCCAGCAGATCAGGGCCAACGACAAGATCCGGGAGCTGCCCAACACCGTGGTCCACGCGGTCAAGGGCAACGGCCACCTCGAGGGCATCTGCCTGGAGAACACGCTCACCGGGAACCGCGAGGAGCACACCTGCGGCCGGATGTTCATCTTCATCGGCGCCGAACCGCGCACCGAATGGCTCGACGGCATCGTCGTGCGCGACGACCACGGGTTCATCCTCGCCGGGCCCGATCTGCGGGAGATCTCGGGCTGGACGCTGGACCGCCCGCCGCACCACCTGGAAACAAGCGTGCCGGGTGTGTTTGTTGCAGGTGATGTGCGAGCCGAGTCCGCCAAACGGGTGGCCGCCGCCGTCGGCGAAGGGTCGATGGCGGTCATGCTGGTGCACCGGTACCTGGCGGAAGCCTGAAAGGGGTCACCATGGGCGAGACGTGCCTGCGCGACGAGCTGCGCACGCTGTTCCTGTTCGAGGCGCTGTCCGACGAGCAGCTCGACACGCTGTGCGCCAACGGCCACATCCAGACCTTCCCCGCGGGCCCGCTGTGCAGTGAAGGGGACCCGGCCACCTGCTTCTACGTGCTCATCGACGGTGAACTGGTGATGTCGAAACGCTCGGGCGGCACCGACATTCAGACCGGCCGCACCTCACAGCGCGGGGTGTACTGCGGTGCGTGGTCGGCCTACGTCCCGGGTGAGGAACACGTCTACGAGGCCACCGTGCGGCTGACGAAACCGTCGAGGTTCTTCGTTCTCGACGCCGACGCGTTCGCCCGCTTCATGCAGACCCAGTTCCCGATGGCGGTGCATCTGCTCGAAGGCCAGACCGTCGGCAGGCGCAGGCAGCACCAGATCATCGGTCAGCGGGAGAAGCTGCTCGCGCTGGGCACCATCACCGCCGGGCTCACCCATCAGCTCAACAATCCCGCCGCGGCCACCGCGCGTGCCGTCGCCGACCTGCAGGAGGGCGTCGGCAAGATGCGCCACAAGCTGGCCATGCTCGCCGACGGCAAGTTCAGCCCCGAGGCGCTGCGGGTGCTGGTGAAGATCCAGGACGAAGTGGCCGAACAGGTCGCCAAGTTCCGCAGCCAGGACCTCACGGCGCTGGAGACCTCGGACCGCGAGGAGCAGATCGGGGACTGGCTCACCGACCACGGGATCGCCGGCGGCTGGGACTACGCCCCGACCTTCGTCGAGGCGGGCCTCGACGTCGACTGGCTGGAGCGGATCTCGGCGTCGATCGACGACGTCATGGACGGGACGTGCTCGTCGTCGCTGCCGAGCGCCCTCGGCTGGCTGAAGTACACGATCGACACCGAACTGCGGATGCGCGAGATCGCCGACGCCAGCAAGCGGATCTCCACGCTGCTCGCCGGGGCCAAGCAGTACTCGCAGATGGACCGCGGCGCCTATCAGAGCGCCAATGTCCACGAGCTCATCCACAGCACGATCAAGACGATCTTCGGCGACAAGATCGGCAAGGACAAACCGGTCGCACTGGTGTGGGAGAAGGACACGTCGCTGCCCGAATTGCTCTGCTACCCAGGCGATCTCAACGAGGTATGGTCCAATCTCATCCAGAACGCGATCCAGGCGATGGGCGGGCGGGGCACGCTGACCGTGCGCACCATGCGCGAGAACGAGGACCGGGTGCGCGTGGAGATCTGCGACGACGGGCCGGGCATCCCGGAGGAGATCGTCGACCGCATCTTCACACCGTTCTTCACCACCAAACCGGTCGGCGAGGGCACCGGGCTGGGCCTGGACCTGGCGCGCCGCATCATCGTCGAGAAGCACCACGGCGACCTGTCGGTCCAGTCCACGCCCGGCGACACCCGCTTCATCGTCTGTCTGCCGCTGCAGGCGCCCTCGCCGGAGGAATAGTCGCCGCCGCGGCGTCGGTTGCAGCCGTCATGACCAAACCCGATCTCGGTAGGTACGGCGTGTTCGGCCGCGCCGTGACACCCGCGCAAGCCAAGGACATCGAGGCGCTCGGCTACGGCGCCGTCTGGGTGGGCGGCTCACCGCCCGCCGAACTGGACTGGGTCGAACCCATCCTCGACCGGACCACGACGCTGCAGGTCGCCACCGGGATCGTCAACATCTGGACGGCGGCGGCCGGGCCGGTGGCGGAGTCCTTCCACCGCATCGAGGCCGCTCATCCCGGCCGGTTCCTCCTCGGGATCGGCGTCGGCCACCCCGAAGCGCACCAGGCGTACCGCAAACCGCTCGAGGCGCTCACCGAGTACCTCGACGCACTCGACGAATACGGCGTGCCGCGGGAGCGGCGGGTGGTGGCCGCGCTGGGCCCCAAGGTGCTCAAGCTCTCGGCCGACCGCGCCGCGGGGGCGCATCCGTACCTCACCACCCCCGAGCACACGGCCACCGCACGCGAGGTGATCGGCGCCGGGGCGTTCCTGGCGCCCGAGCACAAGGTGGTGATGACCACCGACGCCGAGAGGGCCCGCGCGGTCGGGCGCAAGGCGCTCGACGTCTATCTGAATCTGGCCAATTACCTCAACAACTGGAAGCGTCTGGGTTTCGGTGATCAGGACGTGGCAAAACCGGGTAGTGATCGGTTGGTGGACGCCGTCGTGGCCTACGGCACCGTCGACGCCATCGCGGCCCGGCTGAAACAGCACCTCGACGCCGGGGCCGACCACGTGCCCGTGCAGGTGCTGACCGGGCCTGACAAGCTGGTGGCCGCACTGGCCGACCTCGCCGGTCCGCTCGGCCTGCAGTGAGCCGGATCGCAGACGACTGAAGGAACGGATATGACCGAAGGCGTTTCCCTCAAACCCGGGCTGGGCCGTTACGGCGTGTGGACCCCGGGCGCCCCGAAACCGGAGCAGGCCGCGGAGATCGAGAAGCTCGGCTACGGCGCGGTCTGGGTCGGCGCCTCACCGGCGGCCGATCTCGAGTTCGTCGAGCCGATCCTCGAGGCGACCGAGACCCTGCAGGTCGCCACGGGCATCGTGAACGTGTGGGCGTCGCCCGCCGAGGAGGTCGCCGCCTCGTACCACCGCATCGAGGACAAGTTCCCGAGCCGGTTCCTGCTCGGCATCGGAATCGGGCACCCGGAGGCCACCGAGGAGTACCGCAAACCCTACGACGTGCTGGTCGAGTACATCGACAAGCTCGACGGGGCGAAGGTGCCGACCAGCCGCCTGGTCGTCGCCGCGCTCGGCCCGCAGGTACTGAAGCTGGCCGCGCGGCGCAGTGCCGGCGCCCATCCGTACCTGACCACGCCGGAGCACACCGGCCAGGCCCGCAACCTCGTCGGCCCGACGGTGTTCCTCGCTCCCGAGCACAAGGTGGTGCTCGGCTCCGACGTCGAGGAGGCGCGCCGGATCGGCCGCGAGACCGTCGACTTCTACCTCGGGCTGAGCAACTACGTGAACAACTGGAAGCGGCTGGGCTTCACCGACGAGGACGTCGCCAAACCGGGCAGCGACAAGCTGATCGACGCGGTGGTCGCGCACGGTTCGGCGGACGCGGTCGCGGCCCGGCTCGAGGAACACCACGAGCGCGGCGCCGATCACGTGGCCATCCAGGTGCTGGGCGGCTGGGACAAGCTGCTTCCGACGCTGAAGGAGTTGGCGGGCCCGCTCGGGCTGACGAAGTAGGCGCCGCCGTGGACCGCCCAAACGAACAAACGGGCGCGAAAGTGCGAGGAGATCTCGCCATTGCGTCGATCTCGCGTGGGTTCGGCGCCCGCTAGGGTTTCACCCATGCGGTTGCTGGTCACCGGCGGTGCGGGGTTCATCGGGGCGAACTTCGTGCACGCCACGCTCCGCGAGCATCCCGACTGCGCGGTGACGGTGCTCGACGCGTTCACCTATGCGGGCAGCCGGGAGTCGCTGGCGCCGGTCGCCGACCGGATCCGGGTGGTCGAGGGCGACGTGGCCGACGCCGGCTTGGTCGACGCGCTCGTCGCCGACCTCGATCCGGGCGCCGACGCCGTCGTGCATTTCGCCGCCGAGACCCACGTCGACAACGCGCTGGCCGACCCGGGGCCGTTCGTACAGACCAACATCGTCGGCACCTACACGGTGCTCGAGGCGGTGCGCCGCGCCGGTGTCCGGCTGCATCACGTGTCCACCGACGAGGTGTACGGCGATCTGCCCCTCGACGACCCGCGGCGGTTCACCGAGTCGACGCCGTACAACCCGTCGAGTCCGTACTCGTCGACCAAGGCCGCCGCCGATCTGCTGGTGCGGGCGTGGGTGCGGTCGTACGGGCTACGCGCGACGATTTCGAACTGCTCCAACAACTACGGGCCGTATCAGCACGTGGAGAAGTTCATCCCCCGCCAGATCACCAATGTGCTGACCGGGCGACGGCCCAAGCTCTACGGCGCCGGCGCCAACGTGCGGGACTGGATCCACGTCGACGACCACAACAGCGCGGTGTGGCGGATCCTGCGCGACGGCGTCGTGGGCCGGACCTACCTGATCGGCGCCGAGGGCGAGCGGGACAACCTCACGGTGCTGCGCACGCTGCTGAGGATCATGGACCGCGACCCAGACGACTTCGACCACGTCACCGACCGCGCCGGCCACGATCTGCGCTACGCCATCGACCCGTCGACGCTCTACGACGAATTAGGTTGGAAGCCCGCACATCTCGACTTCGAAGAAGGGCTGCGCGCGACGGTGCAGTGGTATCGCGACAACGAGGGGTGGTGGCGCCCGCTCAAGGACGCGGCCGAAGCGGCCTACGAGGAGCGCGGCCAGTGACCGCCCGGGAGTTGACGGTGCCCGGCGCCTGGGAGATCACCCCCACCGTGCACGCCGACGCGCGCGGGTCGTTCTTCGAGTGGTTCACCGACCGGGAGTTCACCGGGTTCGCCGGACACCGCCTCGACCTCCGGCAGGCCAACTGTTCGGTGTCACGGGCCGGGGTGCTGCGGGGGTTGCACTTCGCCGCGGTGCCGCCCGGGCAGGCCAAGTACGTCACCTGTGTGCGTGGCGCGGTGTACGACGTGGCCGTCGACATCCGGGTGGGCTCGCCGACGTTCGGGCGCTGGGATGCCGTCCTGCTCGACGACCGGGACCGCCGGTCGATCTACCTGTCCGAGGGGTTGGGGCACGCTTTCCTTGCGCTGCAGGACGATTCGACGGTGATGTACCTGTGCTCGACGGGTTACGACCCGGCCCGTGAGCACACGGTCTCACCGGCCGATCCGGCGCTGGGCATCGACTGGCCCTTCGACGGTGAACTCGTGCTCTCCGACCGCGACGCCGCCGCTCCGACGTTGGCCCAGGCCCGCGAGGCCGGTCTGCTGCCGACGTGGGACGCGTGCCGGGCGTTCGTCGACGCCCTGCGCCGCCCTCTTGTCAACGAGCCCGACTAGTTACTAGGATGTCCTAGTATCTCGAGCGAGGGGCATTCTCATGACCAACCAGATCCAGCACTTCATCAACGGCAAGCGCACCGCAGGCGAGTCGACCCGTACGGCGGACGTGATGAACCCGAGCACCGGGGCGGTGCAGGCCCAGGTCCTGCTCGGCTCGCGCGCCGACGTCGACGCCGCGGTCGCAGGCGCCGCCGAGGCCCAGAAGGAGTGGGCGGCCTGGAACCCGCAGCGCCGCGCCCGCGTCATGATGCGCTTCATCGAGCTGGTGAACCAGAACATCGAAGAACTGGCGGAGCTGCTGTCGATCGAACACGGCAAGACCGTGCCCGACGCCAAGGGTGACATCCAGCGCGGCATCGAGGTCATCGAGTTCGCGATCGGCATCCCGCACCTGATCAAGGGCGAGTACACCGAGGGCGCCGGCACCGGCATCGACGTCTACTCGATGCGCCAGCCGCTCGGCGTGGTCGCCGGCATCACCCCGTTCAACTTCCCGGCGATGATCCCGCTGTGGAAGGCGGGTCCGGCGCTGGCCTGCGGTAACGCGTTCATCCTCAAGCCGTCCGAGCGCGATCCCTCGGTGCCGGTCCGGCTCGCCGAACTGTTCATCGAGGCCGGTCTGCCCGCGGGCGTGTTCCAGGTCGTGCACGGCGACAAGGAGGCCGTCGACGCGATCCTCGAGCATCCGGTCATCCAGGCCGTCGGCTTCGTCGGCAGCTCCGACATCGCCCAGTACATCTACGCGGGCGCCACCGCCAACGGGAAGCGCGCGCAGTGCTTCGGCGGCGCGAAGAACCACATGATCGTGATGCCCGACGCCGATCTCGACCAGGCCGTCGACGCGCTGATCGGCGCCGGTTACGGCAGCGCCGGTGAACGCTGCATGGCGATCAGCGTCGCGGTGCCCGTCGGCAAGGAGACCGCGGACCGCCTGCGCAACAGGCTGGTCGAGCGGGTGAACAACCTGCGCGTCGGCCACAGCCTCGACCCCAAGGCCGACTACGGCCCACTGGTCACCGAGGCCGCGCTCAACCGGGTCCGCGACTACATCACCCAGGGTGTCGAGGCCGGCGCCGAAGCCGTCGTCGACGGGCGCGAACGGGCCAGCGACGAGATGCAGTTCGGTGACGACAGCCTCGAGGGCGGCTACTTCATCGGCCCCACGCTGTTCGACCACGTCACCCCGGACATGTCGATCTACACCGACGAGATCTTCGGCCCGGTGCTGTGCATCGTGCGCGCCGACAACTACGAGGAGGCGTTGCGCCTGCCCACGGAGCACGAGTACGGCAACGGCGTGGCGATCTTCACCCGCGACGGCGACACCGCACGCGACTTCGTCGCCAAGGTCCAGGTCGGCATGGTCGGCGTCAACGTGCCGATCCCGGTTCCGGTGTCCTACCACACCTTCGGCGGTTGGAAGCGCTCCGGCTTCGGCGACCTCAACCAGCACGGGCCGCACTCGATCCTGTTCTACACGAAGACCAAGACGGTCACGCAGCGCTGGCCGTCGGGCATCAAGGATGGCGCCGAGTTCGTCATCCCCACCATGAAATAAGCCGGGTCATGGATTATTTCGGCCTCGACGACGACGAACGGGTGATCGCCGAGACGGCGGCCGCGTTCGCCGAGAAACGACTGGCCCCGTACGCGTCGGAATGGGATGAGAGCCACCACTTCCCCACCGACGTGTTGCGGGAGGCGGCCGAACTCGGCATGGCGGCGATCTACTGCCGGGAGGATGTCGGCGGCAGCGGGCTGCGCCGCGTCGATGCGGTGCGCATCTTCGAGCAGCTGTCCGCCGCCGATCCGGCCATCGCGGCGTTCCTCTCGATCCACAACATGTGCGCGTGGATGGTGGACACCTACGGCTCGGAGGAACAGCGCAAGGCGTGGGTGCCGCGGCTGGCGTCGATGGAGAGCATCGCCAGCTACTGCCTCACCGAACCGGGTGCGGGATCGGACGCCGGTGCGTTGCGCACCAAGGCCGTTCGCGAGGGTGACCACTTCGTCCTCGACGGGGTGAAGCAGTTCATCTCCGGCGCGGGCAGTTCCGACGTGTACGTGGTGATGGCCCGCACCGGCAGCGAAGGGCCGCGCGGCATCTCCGCGTTCGTGGTCGAGAAGGACACGCCCGGTGTGAGTTTCGGCGCCCAGGAACAGAAGATGGGCTGGAACGCCCAGCCCACGGCGCAGGTGGTGTTCGAGAATGCGCGGGTGCCTGCCGAGAACATGCTCGGTGGCACCGAGGCCGAGGGCAGCGGATTCGGGATCGCGATGAACGGCCTCAACGGCGGTCGTCTCAACATCGCCGCGTGCTCGCTGGGCGGGGCGCAGACGGCCTACGAGAAGGCGGCGGCCTATCTGGCCGACCGGCAGGCCTTCGGCGCCACGCTGCTCGACGAGCCGACCATCCGGTTCACCCTGGCCGATATGGCCACCGCACTGCAGACCTCTCGCACCTTGCTGTGGCGGGCGGCGAGCGCACTCGACGAGAACCACCCGGACAAGGTGGAGTTGTGCGCGATGGCGAAGCGCTACGTCACCGACGCCTGCTTCGACGTGGCCGATCAGGCGCTCCAATTGCACGGTGGCTACGGCTATCTGCGCGAATACGGGGTCGAGAAGATCGTCCGTGATCTGCGGGTGCACCGGATCCTCGAGGGCAGCAACGAGATCATGCGCGTGGTGATCGGGCGGGCAGCCGCCGCCCGGGCCCGCGCGTCGGCGTAGGACACCAGAACTGATGGGCGACGGGAGAAGACGACAGTGACGACGATCGCGTTCTTCGGGCTGGGCCACATGGGCGGGCCGATGGCGGCCAACCTGGCCAGGGCCGGTCACACCGTGCAGGGTTTCGATCCGGTGCCCGCGCTGCGGGCCGCCGCGCAGGACAACGGCATCGCCACGTTCGACAGCGGCGCCGAGGCGGTGACCGGCGCCGAGGTGGTGATCACCTCGCTGCCCAACGGCGCGATCGTGAAGAGCGTGTACGACGAGGTGCTGCCCTCGGTGGCGGCGGGCACGCTGTTCATCGACACCTCCACCATCTCGGTCGACGATGCACGCGAGATCAACGCCGCCGCGACGGCGAAGGGGTTCGCCCAGCTCGACGCCCCGGTCTCCGGTGGGGTCAAGGGCGCCACGGCGGGAACGCTGGCGTTCATGGTCGGTGGTGACGACGAGGCCGTCGCGCGTGCCCGCCCGGTGCTGGAACCCATGGCGGGCAAGGTCGTCCACTGCGGCGCGTCGGGCACGGGCCAGGCCGCCAAACTGTGCAACAACATGGTGCTCGCCGTCCAGCAGATCGCGATCGGTGAGGCGTTCGTCCTGGCCGAGAAGCTGGGCCTGTCGGCGCAGTCGCTGTTCGACGTGATCACCGGCGCGACCGGCAACTGCTGGGCGGTGCACACGAACTGCCCTGTGCCGGGACCGGTTCCGGCCTCCCCGGCGAACAACGACTTCACACCGGGGTTCGCGACGGCGCTGATGAACAAGGACCTCGGCCTGGCCATGGCGGCGGTGTCGTCGACGGGTGCGTCCGCACCGCTGGGCAGCCACGCCGCCGAGCTCTACGCGCAGTTCGCGACCGATCACGCCGATAAGGACTTCAGCGCGATCATCGAGACCCTGCGGGGCTGACGGACCTCAGGCCGCGAGTCGGTTCACGACGCCGGCGAACACGCCCGGCAGTGCCCGCGCGGCGGGCACGATGCGCGGCCGGATGGACGGGGTCGACCCGGCCCGAACCAGGCCCTCGGTCACCAGCCGATACCGACGGGTCAGCGCGCGCCACCGCCGGTCGTAGTCGTCGATGCGTTCGCCCACAATGCAATCCACGAGCAGTTCGGCGGCGCCGAACGCCAGCCCGATGCCCTCGCCCGTGAGCGCGTCGACGTATCCGGCGGCGTCTCCGACCAGCAGCACCCGTCCGGCCGTGCGGCTTCGGGCCCTCTGCCGCAGCGGACCCGCGGCGCGGTCGGGCCCGTGGTCATGGCCCCGGATCCGTTCGGCGAGTGCGGGGAAATCCACGAGATGCCGGTCGAACCCGCCGCGCGACGAACTGAGGATCGCGATCCCGACACAATCGTCGGCCACCGGCGTCACGTAGGCCTCACTGTCCGGACCCCAGTGCACTTCGACGTGATCGCTCCACGGCGCGGTGTGGATGTGTCGGCGGATACCCCACCGGCGCGTACCGCGGCTGGGTTGGGCCAGGCCCAGCGCCCGCCGGATCGGTGAGTGCAGGCCGTCGGCGGCCGCCAGGTATCGGGCCCGAAAGTCCCCCGCCCGCACCGACGTTGCGTCCTGGGTGATGTCACCGGCGTCGCCACCGACGATCCGCACCCCCGCCGCCCGGGCGGCGTCCTGCAGCGCGGCGTGCAGCACGGTGCGTCGCACCCCGCGGCCGGGTCCGGTCCGGAACGCCGCCTCGACGCGGCGGTCACGGTCGAGGTAGGCGATCCCGCGCAGCGGCATCCCCGGCGGCGCCACCCCGAGGCGGTCCAGATGTGCGACGGTGTGCGGCATCATGCCTTCCCCGCAGGCCTTGTCCAGCGTGCCGGGACGGCGCTCGACGACCACCACCTCGAGTCCGGCGCGCGCGCCGTGGACCGCGGTGGCCAGCCCGGCCGGTCCGCCGCCTGCGACGAGCAGGTCGATCACCGCAGCCCCGCCAGGGCGGCGTTCTCGACCTGGATGCGGGTTCGCAACAGCGCGGCGTTGAGGACGGTGAACACCAGGGCGGTGATCCAGGCCCCGTGCACCAGGGGCAGCGCGACACCTTCGAGCACCACCGCGACGTAGTTGGGGTGCGGGATCAGCCGGTACGGGCCGCCGGTGACCCGCGCCGCGCCAGGGATCACCAGGACTCTGGTGTTCCACTGGCGGCCGAGGGTGGTGATGCACCACCACCGCAGCGCCTGCGCGGCGATCACCAGCGCGAGCATGGGGAATCCCAGCGCCGGGGTGAACGGCCGGTGCAGTGCGGTCACCTCGAGCAGGCACCCGGCGAGCAGGCCGGTGTGCAGGACCACCATCACGGGGTAGTGCCGGGCACCGTGCTCCACACCGCCGTGCTGCTGACTCCAGCGCCGGTTGCGTTCGGCCACAACGAGTTCGGCCAGACGCTCGACACCGACCGCGGCGATCAGCAGCACATACCAGACCATGGCTCAGCGCCAGCGCAGCAGTACGAGTTCGGAGCAGAAGCCCGGCCCCATCGCCAACATCAGCCCGCAGCTGCCCGCGGGCGGGTGCTTGGCGATGGTGTCGCGCAGCACGTGCAGCACCGACGCCGACGAGAGGTTGCCGACCTCGGCCAGCGAGCGCCACGTCAACTCCAGTGCGTCGTCGGGCAGTCCGAGGGTCGCGGTGATGGCCTCGATCACCTTGGGGCCGCCCGGATGGCTCACCCAGGTGGCGATGTCGTCGACCGTCATGTGGTGGCCGTTCAGGAACTGCGCGACGTCGTCGCCGAGATAGCGTTCGACGACCTTCGGCACATCCGGGGAGAGCACGAGGCGAAAGCCGCCGGCGTCGATGTCCCAGCCCATCGTCCGCAACGAGTCTGGATAGAGATGGCTGCGGGAGTCGAGGATCTCCGGGCCCGATGCGCCGCCGGCGCGCCGGTCACCGACCGCGACCACCGCCGCGGCGCCGTCGCCGAACAGACTGCTGCCCACCACCGTTGCCATCGACGGGTCCGACTTCGACACCAGGGAACACAACTCGACGGCGAGCAGCACCGCCACCCCGTCCGGGTTCCCGCGCAGGTAGTCGTGCAACCGGGCGACCCCCGCCGCCCCGGCCACGCAGCCCAGCCCGAACATCGGCAGGCGCCGGACGTCGGGGCGCAGGCCGACGCGGGCGGCGATGCGGGCGTCCAACGGCGGTACGGCGATCCCGGTGACCGTGGTCGTCATGATCAGGTCGACGTCGGACGGGTCGAGGCCGGCGTCGTCGAGCGCACCGGTCAGCGCCACGGCGCCGAGTTCCACGGCGTGTTCGATGTAGAGGTCGTTGGCCCGGCCGAAATCGGTCAGTCCGGCGTACTCCTCCAGCGGCAGCACCGTGTGGCGGGTGGCCACTTTCGCGCTGCGGTGCAACGCGCGGATGCTGTCGGCGTACTCGCCGTAACCGGGGATCGCGAGGAGCGCCTCGGTCACCTCGTCCTGGGTGTAGCCATGTGGCGGCACCTCGCCGCGGACGGCTGCGACAACACTCATGGGAAGCCTCCTCTACCTTCACAACGGGTTCCGGCGGCGCGACGTTCAATCCGAAGGCGGTCTCGGACAGGCCGATTCGCTCGCCATCAAGTCAACGATTGATGACTCACCGGGGGCGTCAGTCGGAGACCGGCCCCATGAGGAGTTGGTGGATGACGGGACGCGCGAAGCGCATCAGGTCGTCGCGGCTGAGGTCGGAGACCGCGGGGTTGGCGAGCACGTAGCGGGTGGTGGCCAACCCGATCACGAACGCGCCCATCAGACCGGCGCGCTGGGCCGGATGGTCCGGGGTGACCGCGGCGAGCGCGGGTGCGACCTGCGTGGCGAACACATGGCGCAGCGTGTCGGCGGCGGATTCACTGGTCATCGCCGCGCGCAGGAGTGCGAGGAACGTCGTGTCCTGCTCCCACACCGCGAAGAAGCGGGACAGCAACACGTCGGCGATCTCATCGGCCGCGACCGCGGTCAGGTCGGGCAGGTCGATCCTGAATTCCGCTGCCTCGGCGAACAATTCCTGCTTACTGCCGAAGTACCGGATGATCAGCGCGGGGTCCACGCCCACGTCGGCCGCCACCCCACGCAGCGTGGTGCGCTGGTAGCCGTCGGAACCGAAGCGCCGCCTGGCCGCGGCGAGGATGTCCGCGCGCGTCTGTGGGGCGTTGCGCGTTCGGTCCGTACCCATTCGAAGAACAATAGGTGGCGGGGCGTCGGCAACCCCTCGAACGCCGACGGTCCGCTACGCCGCGGGCGCGGTCCTGCGGGCCGTCGAGCGGGCGTAGAGGCGTTCGCAGCTGGTCAGCCGCAACGGATCCGCGCCCGCGTAGTCGGCGCGCACCGCCAGCGCCGCCACCGCATCGCGCGGGGCGCTGTCCTGACCGACGAGGATGGTCGCCAGCCCGGCGGCCGTCGCCGTGCGCAGACCCGCCGGCGTACCGGTCAGCGCGACGACGCGGTCGGTGGTGACGCCGAGTTCGTCCATCGCGAGGCGGTAGGCGTCGATCCCCGGCGCCGTCACGTCGTCGCGGGTGACGATGGTCTCGACCTGGCCCTCCCCCACGAGCTGGCGCACCAGCGGCTCGGCCCAGGCGCGCCGGCCTGCGGTCACGACCGCGACCGGGATGCCTGCGGCGAAGGCGTCGCCGACGAGGTCGTCGAGGCCGGGCCGGGGGGTCGCGCCCGCATCGAGCACCATCTCGTCGAACATCATCGCCTTGGTCGAGCAGATCTCGTCGGCGAGCAGTTCGATCAGCACGTCGCACTCCGGGCCCACGCAGTGGTTGCGCAGTTCGGCCAGAACGCGCCGGCGTTCGTCGCGCAGTACCCGCAGCCGCCGGTACCGGGCCTGCGACCACTCGATGGGCACGCCGTGCGCGGCGAACGCGGCGTTGAACACCACGCGGTGCACGTCGTCGTCGAGGTCGGTCAACGCCTCGAGGTCGAAGATCAGGGCCCGCAACGGGGTGACGTCGGCATCGACCGGTCGGGCGCCGTCCCACCAGAACCGGCCCGCACACCATGTTCTCTCACGCGTTGTCTGCACTTGATCACAGTGGCCCAGGTCACACGGCGCCGTCCTCCCCCCTATGGGGGATTCGACGTGGCGAAGTTGCCCAGCCGGCGGCCGTCCCGCCTCTAAGGTGATGCCATGACCGCCCAGCGAGAAGCGAAGCGGCATCGCGCATGACCGGCGGGCCAGTGCGGATCGTCCTGGTCGACGACCACGAAATGGTCATCGAGGGACTCAAGGCCATGCTCGCGACGTACGCCGACCGCGTGTCGGTGGTCGGACAGGCGGTGGGCGCCGAACGCGCCGTCGGGGTCGTCGGCGACCTGCGCCCGGACATCGTGCTGTGCGACGTGCGGATGCAGGGTGCCAGCGGCCTGGATCTGTGCCTGGAACTGCGCGGACGCGATCCGGACCAGAAGGTGGTCATGCTGTCGGTGTACGACGACGAGCAGTACCTGTTCCAGGCGCTGCGGGTGGGTGCGTCGGGTTATCTGCTCAAGAGCATCAGCAGCGACGAGCTGGTCCGCCAGCTCGAACTGGCGCACCGCGGAGAGACGGCCATCGATCCGGGGATGGCGGCGCGGGCGGTCGACACCGCCGCCCGGCTGCAGCGCGACGAGTTCTGGCCCGGGGCCCGCCAGGGCCTCACCCAGCGCGAGAGCGAGATCCTGTCGTTCGTCGTGACGGGGCTGTCCAACCGCGGGATCGCCAACAAACTGGTCATCGGCGAGGAGACCGTGAAGACCCATCTGCGGTCGATCTACCGCAAACTCGGCGTGGGTGACCGCGCGGGTGCGGTGGCGACGGCGCTGCGTGAGGGCATCTACCAGTGAGCGCCCGTCCGCTGCTGACCGCCGACCGCGAGTTGGCCCTGCTGCGCGAGCTCATCCAGGCGACGTCCAGCGGGCCCGGCGTGGAACCGCTCGCGGCCGCCGCGGCCCGCATGATCACCGCGGCCACCGGCACCGACGTGTGTTTCGTCCATGTGCTCGACGACTCCGACCGGTCGCTGACCCTGGCCGGCGCCACCCCGCCGTTCGACAGCCAGATCGGCAAGATCCGGCTGCCGCTGGGTCAGGGCATCTCCGGTTGGGTGGCCAGTCACCGGGAGCCGGTGGTGATCGGCCACGACAAGGAGTCCGACCCGCGCTACATGCCGTTCCAGTCGTTGCGCGGCAAGGACTTCACCTCGATGGTGTCGGTGCCGATGCAGACCGACCCGGGAGGGCTGGTCGGGGTGCTCAACGTGCACACCGTGGAACGTCGTGACTTCTCCGAGCGGGACGTGGAGCTGCTGCTCGTGATCGGCCGGCTCATCGCGGGCGCCCTGCACCAGGCGCGGCTGCACCGGCAGTTGGTGGCGCGCGAACGGGCGCACGAGAACTTCGTCGAGCAGGTGATCGAGGCCCAGGAGATCGAGCGCCGCCGGCTGGCCGGCGACATCCACGACGGGATCTCACAACGGCTGGTGACGCTGTCCTACCGGCTCGACGCCGCGGTCCGCGCCCTCGACGATCCCAACGTGGTGGCCGAACAGCTCGGCAAGGCGCGGGAACTGGTGGCGCTGACGCTGGGCGAGGCCCGCGCGGCGATCAGTGGGCTGCGGCCACCGGTGCTCGACGATCTCGGGCTGGCGGGTGGGCTGGCGAGCCTGGCCCGGTCCATCCCGCAGGTGCAGATCGACACCGATCTCGCCGAGCGCCGGCTGCCCGACCACATCGAACTGGCGCTGTACCGCATCGCGCAGGAGTGCCTGCAGAACGTCGTCAAGCACTCCGGCGCCGCCACGGCGCGCTTGACGTTCGGGGTGGCCGACGAGGTGGCGCGGCTCGAGATCATCGACGACGGCGTGGGTTTCGACACCTTCGAACATCCGCTCGGCGGCGACGAGATGGGCGGCTACGGGCTGCTGTCGATGGCCGAGCGCGCGGAGATCGTCGGCGGCCGGCTCAACATCCGGTCCCGGCCGGGTGCGGGAACGGCGGTGACGGCGACGATCCCGCTGCCCTCGGTCACCGACTGAGCTCCCCCGGCCGAGGTCACCCGGGCAGCGTGCATTCGGTGCGCCGATGCGCCTCGACCGCCGCGACGACGTCGTCGGCGATCTCACGCAGCACCTCGAGGCGGTCCGGTCCGACCACGTCGATGAACAGCTCACGCACCCTCGCGGCGTTGGCCGGCGCGCACGCCGCCAACGCGGCGCGGCCGTCGTCGGTCAGCGCGACGAGCGGATAGCGCCCGCCGGCGGGTTCGCGCCGGACCAGCCCGCGGGCCTCCATCCGGCTCAGGTGGTGCGACAACCGGCTCTTCTCCCACTGGGTCGCGGCACCGAGGTCGACGGGGCGCATGCGACCGTCCTCGGCCTCGGACAGGTTCACCAGGATCTCGAAGTCCGAGTCGGACAGGTCGAATTCGCGTTGCAGGTGTCGATGCAGGTGCCGGCCCAGGGTCTGCTGCATGGCGATGTACGCACGCCACGCCCGCTGCTCGTCGTCGGTGAGCCATCTCCCGGTCGCCATGACGCCGATCCTAGCCGACGGGTTGACGTATCAACCCACTCGCGCCTAGAGTCGCCTCTAGGTTGATACATCAACTCCGAGAGGGGACAGACATGACGGGGCAGAAGATCATCGCGGTCGTCGGCGCCACCGGCGCCCAAGGCGGCGGCATGGCCCGGGCACTGCTCGACGACGGTGAGTTCGCCGTCCGCGCGCTGACCCGCGACCCCGGGTCGGCGAAGGCGACGGCTCTGACCCAGGCGGGCGCGCAGGTCGTCGCCGCCGACCTCGACGACGAGGCCAGTCTGGACGCCGCGTTCGCCGGCGTCCACGGCGCGTTCGTGGTCACGAACTACTGGGCGCCGGTGGCACCGGACGACCGACGGTCGCGGGCGCAGCGGGAACTCGCGCAGGCCCGGGCCGCGGCGCGGGCGCTCGAACGTGCCGGCGCGGGCCACGTCGTCTGGTCGACGCTCGAGGACACCCGGGGCCAGTTCGCCGACGACGCCGCCGTCCCGGACGTGGAGGGCTACAAGGTGCCGCACTTCGACGCCAAGGCCGAGGCGGACGCGTACTTCGCCGGCCTGCCGACCACGTACCTGCGGACCACGCTGTTCTTCGAGAACTTCGTCGATTCGTTCCCGCCGAGCCGCGGTGAGGACGGCACCCTGACACTGGCGCTGCCGATCGCCGACCAGCCGCTGGCGGGTATCGCGGTCGACGACATCGGCCGCACGGCGCTGGGCGTCCTGCAACGCGGCGACACGCTCGCCGGGCAGACGGTCAGCATCGCCGGCGACATGCTCACCGGCGACGGATACGCCGCGGCGCTGACCGATGCGCTCGGTGAGCCGGTGACCTACCGCCCCGTGCCGTTCGACGACTTCCGCGCACAGGGATTCCCGTCAGCGGTCGAGATGGGCAACATGTTCCAGTACTACGCGGAGAACTCCGCGGCGTTCACCGGCGCCCGCGACCTGGACCGGGTCCGGGAACTCAACCCGCGGCTGCAGTCCTTCCGGGTCTGGCTCGCCGGCCGTCAGAAGTCCCCCGCGTGACGGCGCAGCGTCTCGATCGAGGCGGCCAGGGCGCGCGACTCGTCGGCGGACATGCCGATGTCGGCGAACACCTCGTTGTTGAGCGTCACGGTGGCGTCCTCGACGGTCTTGCGGCCGAGTTCGGTGATCCGCACGAGCGTGGTGCGGCCGTCGGTCGGATGCGGGACGCGTTCCACCAGACCGCCGGCCTCCAGCCGCCGGATGGCGTGGGTGACGCTGGTGACGTGCACCTGCAGCCGGTCGGAGGCCTTCGTGATGGGCAGCGCGCCCGACCGGCTGAACGCCAGCAGCCGCAGCAGCTCGAATCGGGAGAAGCTCAGATCGTAGGGCCGTAGCGCGGTCTCGACGCGGGCCAGCAGGATCTGGTGGGCCCGCATGACGGAGGTGACGGCGACCATGCCGTCGGCGACCTCACCCCAGCCGGCGGATTCCCAGTTCGCGCGGGCCAGCGCGATCGGGTCATGCTCATCGGGCCCTTCGGTCACCGACCTTTTTTACCATTGCCCGAACTCACAGCGTCTTCTCGAGCAGCACCTCGCGGGTGTCGGCCGAGACGAGTTGCACCGAGGCGATCTCGTCGCGCCGCATCGTGGTGTTGCCGCTCGGCAGGGCGGTGGCGCCGGACAGCCCCAGCCAGGTCGCGATCTCCGAGCGGGTGCCGTCGCGGCCGACCACCACCATGCCGAGCCGGCTCGCAAGCGCCGCGGCACCGCCGCCGGACCACTGGCCGTACGTGCACGCCATGTCGATGCGGGTGCCCCAGCCGAACTCCGACAGGCTCACGGTCGCGTTGAACGGGGTCGGCGCGAGTTTGGTCATCTCGTAGGTGGCCGCGGTGACCTCCGGTGTGGTGGGCTGCAGCCCGAGACCGCCCGGGCGGATCGCGATGACCAGCCCGACGGCCAGCAACGCCGCCGCCACCCCCACCGCCGCCGACGTCAGCCACCGCGACCGGCGCCTGCGCCATTTGGCCTTCTCGAGCACCGCGTCGAGCACCTCGGGCCGCAGCGGCGGCGGGTCGGGCTGCTCCCCGAATTCACCACGGTCGAAGGAGCGCACGTCGTCGGCGTCGAGCATGGCCAGCAGCGCGGGCACGCCGCTGATTTCCGCGACCGCGGCCCGGCACCGGGCGCAGATCTGCATGTGCGCCTCGAACTCGCGCCGGTCGGCGCTGGTCAACGAGCCGAGCACGTAGGCGGCGTCCCATTGCAGATAGGGATCGCCCAAGGCCTCGATCATCGCGTCACCCCCATCTCCTGCAGGTTCAAGCGCAACGCCCGGACCGCGTAGTGCAGCCGGGATTTCACGGTGCCCTCCGGTATCTCGAGTTCGGCGGCGATCTGCCCCGTCGTCCACCCCTGGTAGTACGCACGCCGCACCACCGCCCGGTGGTCGTCGGACAACTGGGCGAGCGCCGAGCCGATGAGCATCCGGTCCAGCGCGGAGTCCACCTTGTCGGGTTCGGTGGGGTGCGCGACGGATTCGACGTCCGGGGTTCCGGATTCCCTGCGGTAGCGCGCGCTGCGCCGCTCGTCGATCACCAGGTTGCGCGCCACGGTGAACAGCCAGGCCCGCGCCGAGCCGTCCGGCCGGTGCCGCCACGCGCGCAGCAGCGTCTCTTGCACGACGTCCTCGGCGGCGGCGGCGTCCCCGGTCAGTTTGAGCGCGTAACGCCACAGCGCATCGGCGTGCTCGTTGTAGAGCACGCGCATCATCGTGGCTTCCGGGTCGTCCATCGCCACCTCCGTCAAGTACACGACGTCGGCGGCGGTTTGGTTCAGCGCCGGTCCAGCCCCGGCGGCCGCCGGATCAGGCCGCGGGCAGGGTCAGGATCCGGGGTCCGTCCTCGGTGACGGCCACGGTGTGCTCCCAGTGCGCCGCACGCGAACCGTCCGAGGTGATGACCGTCCACTCGTCCTCGAGGATCGTGGTCTTGGTCGTGCCGAGGGTGAGCATCGGCTCGATCGCCAGCACCGACCCGGGGGCGAGGCGCGGGCCGCGGCCGGGGGCGCCCTCGTTGGGCAGGAACGGATCCATGTGCATTCGCCTGCCGATACCGTGTCCGCCGTAGCCGTCGACGATGCCGAAGGCCCGCTGATAGCGCGCCTCGGCGGCGCGGGTGCCCTTCTCGATGGCGTGGGAGACGTCGGTCAGGCGGTTGCCGGGCAGCATCGCCGCGATTCCCGCCTCCATCGATTCCCGGGTGGCCGCCGACAGCGCCTCGTCGACGGGGATGAGCGGGCCGACGCCGAAGGTGACCGCCGAGTCGCCGTGCCAACCGTCGAGGATGGCGCCGCAGTCGATCGAGACGAGGTCACCGGAGGCCAGCATCTCGGTGGCCGAGGGGATGCCGTGGACGACGCGGTCGTTGACCGACGAGCAGATGCTGGCGGGGAAACCGTGGTAGCCGAGAAACGACGGGATACCGCCTCCGTCGCGGATGACGGCTTCGGCGATCGCGTCGAGTTCCTTGGTGCTCACACCCGGGACGGCCGCTTCCCGCACCGCGCTCAGCGCCGCGGCGACCAGCGCCCCGGCGGCGGCCATCGCGTCCAGCTCCCCGGGGGTGCGTTGCGCGACGACCTTGTCCTTGCGCAGCCTCAGGCCGGCCACGTCACTTGCCCAGTGCCTGCAGCGCCCGGGCGAACACCTCGTCCATGGACCCGACGGCGTCGACGGTCTTGAGCTCGTCGCGGTAGTGGTCGAGCAGCGGGGCGGTCTCGTCGCGGTACACCTTCATCCGGTTGAGGATGATCTCTTCGGTGTCGTCGGCGCGGCCGCGGCCCTTGAGCCGGGACAGCAGCTCGTCCTCGGAGACGCGGAATTCGATCACCGCGTCGAGGGACAGGTTGCGGGCGTCGAGCATGTCGCCCAGCGCCCGGGCCTGTTCGACCGAACGGGGGTAACCGTCGAGGATGAAGCCGTCCTTGGCGTCGTCCTGACCGATGCGGTCTTCGACGAGCGCGTTGGTGAGGGTGCTCGGCACGAGGTCGCCGGCGTCGAGGTAGCGCTTGGCCTCCACCCCGAGTTCGGTCTCGTTCGTGATGTTGTCGCGGAACAGATCGCCGGTCGAGATGTGCGGGATCCCCAGCTTCTCGGCCAGCTTCGCGGCCTGCGTGCCCTTGCCCGCACCCGGCGGTCCGAGTAGAACGATCCTCACTTCAGGAACCCTTCGTAGTTGCGCTGCATGAGCTGACTTTCGATCTGTTTGACGGTGTCCAGACCCACGCCGATCATGATCAGCACGCCGACGCCGCCGAAGGGCAGGTTCTGCACCGGACCGCCGCTGCCCACGGTGAGGAACAGGTTCGGCAGCACCGCGATGACACCGAGGTAGATCGAGCCGGGCAGCGTGATCCGGCTCAGCACGTAGCGGAGGTAGTCGGCGGTCGGCTTACCCGGGCGGATGCCGGGGATGAATCCGCCGAACTTCTTCATCTCGTCGGCCCGCTCGTCCGGGTTGAACGTGATGGACACGTAGAAGTAGGTGAAGAAGATGATCAGCGCGAAGTAGATGCCGATGTACCAGGGGCTGCTCGGGTCCGTCAGATACTCCGCGACCAGACGATCCCACCAGCCGGTGCCCGGATTGGAGCTGCCGCTCTGGATCAACTGCGTGATCAGCTGCGGGATGTAGATCAGCGACGAGGCGAAGATGACGGGGATGACGCCGGCCTGGTTGACCTTCAGCGGCAGGTAGGTCGAGGTGCCGCCGTACATCCGGCGGCCGACCATGCGCTTGGCGTACTGCACCGGGATGCGGCGCTGGCCCTGCTCGACGAACACGACGCCGATGATGATGATGAGCGCGCCGGCACAGACGGCGGCGAACACCATGCCACCGCGGCTGTCGAGGATCGACTTGCCCTCGCCGGGCATGGCCGCCGCGATGCTGGCGAAGATGATCAGCGACATGCCGTTGCCGATACCGCGCTCGGTGACGAGCTCACCCATCCACATGACCAGCGTGGCGCCCGCGGTCATCACCAGCACGATGACCAGCAGCGAGAAGATCGACTGGTCGTTGATGATGTCGAGGGCGCAACCCTGCAGGAGACCGCCGTTGGCGGCCAGCGCGACGATGCTGGTGGACTGCAGGACGGCCAAGGCGACCGCCAGATAACGCGTGTACTGCGTCATCTTGGCCTGTCCGGCCTGCCCCTCCTTGCGCAGCTGCTCGAACCGCGGGATCACCACGGTCAACAGCTGCACGATGATGCTCGCGGTGATGTAGGGCATGACGCCCACCGCGAACACCGACAGCTGGAGCAGCGCACCGCCGGAGAACAGGTTGATCAGCGAGTAGATCTGGCCCGACTCACCGCCGCTGACCTGGGCGATGCACTCCTGCACGTTGGGGTAGTTGACCCCGGGAGACGGCAGCGAGGCGCCGACCCGATAGAGCAGGACCACGCCCAGCGTGAACAGGATCTTGCGCCTCAGGTCGGCCGTCCGCAGCGACGAGATGAAAGCCGAAAGCACTCTTTCCTCCTGCGCAGCCGACCTCTTGAGCGCGGCGTGCCAAATGGGGCTGGACAAACCAGCGTCATGGTCAAGTCACACGCACCGTCTCGGACAGGACATCTCGCCTGCTAGCGGCACGCGTCAAACAGTCTACGAGAGTAACAGTTGCCACCGGGCATGCCCGCATCGCTGCGCACTCGCAGATTGCCTACAGATTCGAAGCGTACAGTCGGCGCGAGCTGGTTAACCCGGCTAATTAGTTGACGGGCCGCACTCTCGACAAGGGGTCAACCGATGGCACGTACCGACAACGACACGTGGGATCTGGCGTCCAGCGTGGGAGCCACCGCCACCATGGTCGCCGCGGCGCGGGCCGTGGCGACCCGGCAACCGGACGCGGTGATCGACGATCCGTTCGCCGAACCCCTGGTGCGCGCGGTGGGTGTCGACTTCTTCACCCGACTCGCGACCGGGGACATCACCCCGACCGATCTCGACCCGGACGGCGCCGGCGGCGCCGGCAACATGGATCGGTTCGCCGACGGGATGGCCGCGCGCACCCGGTTCTTCGACGATTTCTTCTCCGACGCCGCCGATGCCGGGGTGCGCCAGGCGGTCATCCTGGCCGCCGGGCTGGACTCGCGCGCCTACCGACTGCCGTGGCCCGCGGGCACCGTGGTGTTCGAGGTCGACCAGCCGGGTGTGATCTCGTTCAAGACGGACACGCTCGCCCGGCTGGGGGCGCGGCCGACCGCCGACCGCCGCACGGTTCCGGTGGACCTTCGCGACGATTGGGTCGGCGCGCTGGACGCCGCCGGATTCGACCGCACCACGCCGACGGCCTGGATCGCGGAGGGGTTGTTCGGATATCTGCCGCCCGAGGCGCAGGACCGGCTGCTCGACCAGATCACCGAAGTCAGCCCGCCGGGAAGCCGGCTGGCCGCCGAGGGTGTGGTGAGCTCGCCGGACGTCGACGAGGAGCAGATCCGCGAGCGGATGGCTGCGGTGCGCGACCAGTGGCGTAGGTACGGGTTCGACCTCGACTTCTCCGAGTTGATCTACACCGGCGAGCGCGCCGAGGTGGCGGCCTACCTCGCCGAGCGCGGCTGGCGAACCGACAGCATCACCGCGACTGCCCTACTGGAGAAGTGCGGGCTGCAGTCGGCCGAGGACTCCAGCGCCAACTTCGCCGACGTCCGCTACGTGACCGCGGTCAGGTAGGGACGCCGCCATGGCGCGCAGCGACGAGGACACCTGGGATCTGGCGTCCAGCGTGGGCGCCACCGCGACGATGGTGGCCGCGGCGCGGGCCGTGGCGAGCCGGCAACCGGACGCGCTGATCGACGACCCGTACGCCGAAGCGCTCGTGCGCGCGGTGGGTGTGGAGTACTTCGTGAAACTGCTCGACGGGGACATCACCCTCGAAACGGACGACGCCGCGATGCTGGCGGTGATGACCGACGTGATGGCGGTGCGGACCCGGTTCTTCGACGACTTCTTCCTCTCGTCCGGTCAAGCGGGGGTCCGCCAGGCGGTCATCCTGGCGTCGGGCCTGGACGCCCGCGCGTACCGGCTGCCGTGGCCGTCGGACTCGGTCGTCTACGAGATCGACCAGCCCGAGGTCATCGAGTTCAAGACCCGCACCCTGGCCGGCCTCGGCGCCTCCCCCGCGACCGCCCTGCGCACCGTGGCCGTCGACCTGCGCGACGACTGGCCCCGCGCGCTGCGCGACCGTGGCTTCGACCCTCGGGTCCCGACGGCGTGGATCGCCGAGGGGCTGTTGATCTATCTGCCGCCGGAGGCGCAGGACCGGTTGTTCGACAACATCACCGCACTGTCCGCGCCGGGCAGCAGGCTGGCCACCGAGTTCCACCCGGACCCGAGCGCACGGATCGGCGCGGCCTCGGCGCGCATGAGCCAGGAGTGGCGCCGCCACGGCCTCAACCTCGACATGGCCGACCTGTTCTACGACGGTGAGCGCAACCCGGTCGTCGACTACCTGGCCGAGCAGGGCTGGGACGTCGAGGCGCGCAGCAGACCGGACATGTTCGCCCGCTACGGGCGGCCGTTCCCCACCGGCGACGACGTGGAGGCGCTACGCCAGTCGCTCGCCGTGACCGCGACGAAGAGTGAGGACCCTGATGGCCCGTACCGAAGGTGACACCTGGGACCTGGCGTCGAGCGTCGGCTCGACGGCGACCGGCGTGGCCGCGTCACGCGCGCTGGCCTCCAAACAGCCCGACCCGCTGATCGTCGACCCCTATGCCGATCCTCTGGTGAAGGCCGTCGGGCTGGAGCACTGCAACCGGCGCGCCGACGGCGAGATGCACGTCGAGGGTCATCCGATGCTCGACAACCGGCGCGCCTGCGAGCAGATCGCGGTGCGGACGCGGTTCTTCGACGACTTCTTCACCGCCTCGACTGCGGCGGGCGTGCGGCAGGCGGTGATCCTGGCGTCCGGGCTGGACACCCGCGCCTACCGGTTGGACTGGCCCGCCGGGACGGTCGTCTACGAGATCGACCAGCCCGAGGTGGTCGAGTTCAAGACCCGCACGCTTTCCGGGTTGGGCGCCTCCCCCACCGCCGAACTGCGCACCGTCGGGGTCGACCTGCGCGACGACTGGGCGAGCGCGCTGCGGGACAGCGGCTTCGACCCGGGTGCTCCCACGGCGTGGATCGCGGAGGGGCTGTTGATCTACCTTCCGCCCGAGGCGCAAGACCGGCTGTTCGACACGATCATCGCGCTGTCGGCGCCGGGCAGCCGGATCGCGACCGAGCACATGGACTTCGGCGGGTCGAGCGACGCGTGGCTGCAGCGCGTCAGCGAGTGGTCGAAGCACGTCGGCTCGAAGGTCGACCTGCTCGACCTGTTCTACACCGGAGGCAACCCGGCCGGCACGTATCTCGCCGAGCGCGGTTGGCGGATCGAGGTGCTCACGTCGACTCAAGCGTACGCTGCCAACGGATTCGAGTATCCGGAAGACCTGGCCGCGGTGGCCGCCGACTCCGGTTACCTCACGGCGACACTCGAAACGAGGTAGGCCATGGCACGAGCTGAGGGCGACAGCTGGGATGTGGCATCGAGCGTCGGCGCGACGGCCACGATGGTGGCGGCGGGCCGGGCGGTCGCGAGCCGTGATCCGCGCGGCCTGATCGACGATCCGTATGCCGCGCCGCTGGTGCGCGCGGTCGGGATCGAGTTCTTCACCAAGGTCGCCGACGGCGAGTTCGACATGACCGAACTCGATCCGTCGTCCGGCGCGCAGATGCAGGCACGCATCGACGAGATGGCCTTGCGGACACGGTTTTTCGACGACTACTTCCTCGCCTCCACCAGCGGCGGCATCCGTCAGGTGGTGATCCTGGCCTCCGGGCTGGACTCGCGGGCCTACCGCCTGCCGTGGCCCGACGGCACGGTGGTCTACGAGATCGACCAGCCGGCGGTGATCGAGTTCAAGACGTCCACGCTCGCCGGGATCGGGGCCGAGCCCACCGCGCAGCGGCGGACCGTCGCGATCGACCTGCGGGAGGACTGGCCGGCCGCGTTGCGGGCGGCTGGTTTCGACAGTGCGGCGCCGACGGCGTGGTGCGCCGAGGGTCTGCTCATCTACCTGCCGCCCGAGGCCCAGGATCTGTTGTTCGACAACATCACCGCGATGAGCGCCGCGGGCAGCACGGTGGCGACGGAGTATGTGCCGGGGATCCTGAACTTCGATGCCGAGAAGGCCAGGGCGTCGACGGCCCAGATGCGTGAGCACGGGTTGGACCTGGACATGCCGTCGCTGGTCTACCACGGCGACCGCAAACACGTCATGGAGTACCTGACGTCACTCGGATGGCAGGTGACGGGCCTGCCGCGGGCGCAGCTGTTCGCCAAGCACGGGGTGACGATGGTCGACCACGACAACGACCCGCTCGGTGAGATCGTCTACGTCAGCGGCACGTATCGGTGATCCGCGGCCGGCCCGGCGGTCAGAACCTGTACTCCCCCAGCCACATTGCGTTGACGCCGCTCATCGACCGCTCGGCCTGGTCGATGAGGTTGACCACGGACCGGCCGACCAGCACCCCGAGGGCGTCGGGCAGCGATGCCGCGGCGGGCTGCGAGGACGGCTTGGGGCGCAGCATGTCGAGCAGCGACGAGGCCGGGTAGTTGACGATGCGCACGTCGGCGCCGGGCTCCAGGCCGGCCAGCACCTTGGCCCGGTCGATAGCGGTGCGCAGCCCGCCGAGTTCGTCGACCAGCCCGCGCTCCTTGGCGTCGGCGCCGGTCCACACCCGGCCTCGCGCCACCTCGCCGACGGCCTCCACGGACAGTCCGCGGCCGTCGGCGACGCGTTCGACGAAATCGGTGTAGAACAGGTCGGCCTCGGCTTCGACGTGGGCCTGCTGTTCGTCGGTGAACGGCGAATCGGCCGACCACGCATCGGCATTGGCGTTGGTGCGCACCGAATCCGAGCCGACGCCCAGACGGTCCTTGAGTTCGCGGGCGACGAGCTTGCCCGTGACGACGCCGATCGATCCGGTGATGGTGCCCGGGTTGGCGACGATCGCGTCGGCGCCCATCGAGACGTAGTAACCACCGGATGCGGCGACCGCCCCCATGGAGGCGACGACGGGGGTGCCACCCTCGCGGACACGCAGCACCTCACGCCAGATGGTCTCCGATCCGGTGACCGACCCGCCGGGGCTCTCGACTCGGAGCACGATCGCCGAGACGTCCTTGTCGGCGGCCGCTTCCCGCAGTGCCGCGGCGATGGTGTCACCGCCGGCGCTCGAATTGCCCAGCGGCAGCAGGCCGGGGCCGCCGCGGCCGCTGACGATCGGCCCGTGGAGGGTGACGACCGCGACGGTGGGTTTGGCTTTACGGCCGGGGATCGACGGACCGCCGCCGGGCGCGGTGGCGCGGGCGTAGCGGGACAGGAACAGCCGCGGCGGCGCGTCGGGACCGTCGACGTTCTGGGGTGTGACGCCCTCGACGCCGGCGAGGTCGGCGATGCGCGCGTAGGCCTGGTCGCGGAAGCCGATGCGGTCGACCAGTCCGCCGCTCACCGCGGCATCACGCAGCAGTGGGGCTTTGTCGGCCAGGGCGTCGATGTCGTCGGCGTTGAGGTTGCGCGACTCGGCGACGGCCGTGAGCACCTGGTGATTGAGGCTCTCGATCAGCCGGCTGTCGGCTTCGCGGTGCGGCTCGGTGTAGCTGTCCTGGGTGAAAAGGTTTGCCGCAGACTTGTATTCGCCACGGGCGGTGAACTGCGCCTCGATGCCGGCCTTGTCGAGGGCGTCACGCAGGAACAGCGCGCTGGTGGCGAAGCCGACCAGGCCGACCGTGCCGGACGGCTGCATCCACACCTCACGGAACGCCGAGGCGAGGTAGTAGGACAGCGTGCCGGGGTAGGTTTCGGCCCAGGCGACTGAAGGCTTCTTGGCGCTGAACGCGGCGATGGCCTGCCGCAGTTCCTGGACGGGGGCGGCGGGCGCGGCGGTGATCTGCACACGCGCGATCAGGCCGGCCACGCGGTCGTCGTCGGCGGCGCGGTGGATGGCGGCGACCACCTGACGGAGCACCATGGGACGTCCGCCCGCCGAGATCATCGCCAACGGGTCGAACCCGCTGGTCTCCGGCGGCACCGACATGAGGTCGAGTTCGAGCACGCAGCCGCTGGGGATGCCCTTGTGGCGAGCGGTGTCGACCCGCCGAACCAGGGCACGTACATCGTCGGCGCCGGGGATGCCGGGTAAGAAGGCGAACATAGGACCGAGGGTACCGGCGTGCCGGAAGTGCACCGGCGGGCCGCCGTACCGTGATGGAGTGCGCTTCTCGATCTCGATCCCCCAGCTCGATCCCGACGGCTTCGACGCAGAGGGTGTGAAGAGCTACCTGGCCCGGGCCGAGGAGTTGGGCTTCGAAGGCGGATGGGTGTTGGAGCAGCCGATCGGGCCGACGCCGCTCATCGCACCGCTGGAGCTGTTGGCGTATGCGGCGGCGTGTACGACGCAGCTGCGGCTCGGCGTGGGCGTGCTGGTGTCGTCGCTGCATGACCCGCTGCAACTGGCGGCATCGATCACCGCAGTCGACCGGCTCAGCCACGGACGGCTGGATGTCGGGGTGGCGCCGGGTGGTGGGCGGCGGAAGTTCGCGGCGTTCGGCGTGGCCCGGGAGACGTTCGTGGGGTACTTCACCGAAGGCCTCGAGTTGATGAAGGCGGCGTGGTCGGATGATGCGCGGGTGACCTTCCACGGGCGGTTCCGCGATGTCGACGACCTGCCGATCCAGCCGAAGCCGGTCCAGCGTCCGCATCCGCCGATCTGGTTCGGCGCCAACGCCCCTGCGGCGCTCGCGCGGGCGGTTCGGCACGGTGACGGCTTCCTCGGCGCCGGTTCGTCGAGCACCGAGAGCTTCGCCGCCGCCGTGCAGGTGGTGCGTCGCGAGCTCGGCGAACAGGGCCGCGACGCAACGAGATTCAGGATCGGTAAGCGGGTGTACCTGATGGTCGACGACAACGCGGCGCGGGCCAGTGAACGTGTGATGACCGGCTTGCACCGGATCTACGGCAACATGGCGGGCATCGACGCGGTCCCGGTGGCGGGCACGCCCGACGAGGTGGCGCGGGGCCTGCGGGAGGTCATCGCCGCCGGTGCGCAGATGGTGCTGTGCAACCCCGTCGGCGGGACCGTCGCGGAAGACCGCGAACAGATGGAACGCCTGGCGGCCGAGGTGCTTCCGCAACTCGGCTGACCCATCCGCGTCAGAACGGCGGTGGTTTGGTGCGTTCGGCGACGAAGCCGTCGTTGAGTCGGCGTTCAGCTTCGATGCGCCGGGCGCGATTCTGCGCGCGAGTGCGTCGCCGTTTGGGCATCATCATGAGGCCGCGGTCGGTTTTCGTGGTGTTGGTCGGTCCTATCGGTGCTGGGGCGGTGGGGGTGCACAGGGTGG
>NZ_LQIU01000014.1 GCF_001499995.1 Mycobacterium sp. IS-1496 | reverse complement strand
CCCCGTGGCAACGCGGCACCAACGAAAACACCAATGGACTGCTGCGTCAGTACTTTGCCAAAGGCACTGATCTCTCGATATTTCCGGCCGACTACCTCGACTACGTCGCAACCAAGCTCAACAACCGACCCCGCAAGACCCTCGGCTGGAAAACACCCGCCGAAACACTCGACGCGCTACTGTGCGACCCACTCAATCCACCCGCTGTTGCATAGACGCCTTGAACCCAAGAGCGAATCATCGGACACGAGCTCACGTTCGTCATCTGAGCGCCCGGACGAACCCTGCGACGTCCTCGGCGACCGGCCCGGACTGCACGCGAAACGACTGCAGCGGACCGATCAACGGTTCCTCGTAGCCGGCGAACCACAGGCCGGGCACCGCGGCAGGCAGGTTGTTGACCACGGGTGCGCCGTCGTCGTCGAGCACGTCCAGATGCCCGACGAGCGGTTCGAGCCCGTGCCGGTATCCGGTGGCGCCGATGACCACGTCGGGGCGGACGGTCTGCCCGTCGGCGAGCACCACGGCATCCGCCTCGAACGATTCGACCGCGGCGACCACCTCGATGCGGCCCGACTTGATCTGCGGCACCAGCTCGTCGCCCAGGGTGGGGATGCTGCCGTCGTCGAGCAGGGCGCGGTAGATGCCGCGGCGCGGGGCCGGCAGACCGGCCGACGTGAGGTCCCCGAACCAGAGCCGGCTCACCAGCGCAGCGGCCTGATCGACCACCGGTACCGGCAGGCGGCGCAACGCCACACTGAACGCGTCGACCGGGATGCCGCCGGCGGACCGCGGCACGAGGTGCGGTGGTTCCCGCACAGCCAGCCGCACCCGGGCGGCCACCCCGTCGCTGAGCTGCAGCGCGATGTCGGTGGCCGAGTTGCCCGATCCGACGACCAGCACGTCGCGGCAGGCGAACGGCCAGGGATTGCGGTAGTCCGCCGAATGCAGCACGTCGCGGGTGTAGCCGTCCATCCCGGGCCACGCGGGCAGTGCCGGGGTGTGATAGTTCCCGGTCGCCACGACGACGGCGTCGGCGGTGTACGCGTCACCGTCGGTGGTGATCAGCCACCGGTCCTCGTCGCGGTCGATGCGGGTGACCGTGACGCCGAGAGCCAACGGAATCCGTTGGCGCCGTACGTAACTGTCGAAGTAGTCGACCATGTCGTCACGTTTGGGCCAGCGGCCGTACCGGCGCGGGATCGGCTGACCGGGCAGATGCGACCAGTACCCGCAGGTGTTGAGCCGGAACCCCTCGTATCGGTCACGCCACGTGGACGCCGGTGCGCAGGCACGGTCGAGCACCAGCGGTTCGATGTGCTGTTCGTGCAGGAGTTGGCGGGCGATCGCCAGCCCGCACGGACCCGCGCCCACGACGACGACCCGGTGATGGTGTTGCGCGGTGGTGGACATCCCCGTCTGTGTTCCCACCGAGCGGTTCCGCCAAGCCGGTTTCCGGTGTGATGTGCCGGGTAGTTCTGTGGTCTACCCGACCCTCGAGGAGGATTCGATGAGCTCACCGGAGCCGACGCCAGACGACGCCCAGCAGGCGGGGATCGCCGAAGGGCAGGTGCCGAGCGCCAGTCCCGGATACTCGACGCCTCCGCCCGAGGGCATCCGCGATGCGGAGGATCAGGGCGACGCGGCGCCCGAGTAGACCCGCACCTCACCCGTCGCCGGCGGTGCGCGGCGAACGGGTGCTCGGATCCTCCCCGCGGGTCAGCGGCGGCACATGCTCGACCAGGCCCGCGACCTTCGCGAGTCCGGCGCTCGCCGTGGCCATCGCGCTGCGGGGCCGGCCCGACGAACGGCGCGCACCGCGGTCGAGGTGGTCGCGGGCGCGGTCGAGGAACGTCAGCGGCGCGGCGGCCCCCACGTTGCCCGGTGGCCGCCGCGCCACGACGGGGTGCGGACGCGTCGGCGCCGTCCGCCGCACGGCCTCCCAGGCCCAGCCCAGCCGGATCAACGTGCGGTGGTCGACGGCGTCCTGAAGCATCGGCAGCAGGCGGTCCTCTTCGTCCCGAACGTCTTCGCGCAGAAGCGATTCGATGCGCTTCCACAGTTCCCAGTGTCGCGGCTCCTGGACGGGGTGCTGCTCCAGTTCGGTGAACAGTTCGTTGATCTCCTGGTGTTCTCGCTCGATCTCCAGGGTCAGCGGTTCACCGCCGGGCACCATCTTGCGGATCGCGGGCCACAGCACGGACTCCTCGGCGAACGCGTGCGGAAACACCAACCGGCACAGTTCGGTCAGGTAGTCCTGCCGTTCGTCGCCGGTGCTCGCGTCGGCCCGGTGAAGCAACCGGTCGAGTTCGATGTGGTCACGCTTCTGACGGGTCAGGATGCTGTAGGGCCCGCCGAGCTGTGCGAGGTTCTGATGGGCCAGCGATCTCGTCATGTGTGTTCCTCTCCGGTGGCCGAGGCTGTGCCCCGCCTGGACGGCTTCAAACCCCGCCCTAGGAAGGCGAATTCGGACGGCGGCGCGCCGTTTGCGTCGCACACTCCCGGGTACCGCCTCCCCTGCCGTACAGGAACGTGCGGCGGTCGGGGTGGCCGATTGGTCGGCCGCTAACGCTCACATGCTGGAGAACTGATGTTCCGTCATACCGATTACATGCAATTCGACGTCAAACCCGAGAAGCCGGACCCGGTCTACGCGCGCAAACTCCAGGAACTGCTCGGCGGGGCCTTCGGCGAGATGACCGTCACCATGCAGTACCTCATGCAGGGCTGGAACTGTCGCATGAAGGGTAAGTACAAAGACCTGATCATGGACATCGCCACCGAGGAGATCGGTCACGTCGAGATGATCGCGACGATGATCGCGCGCCTGCTCGAGAGCGCTCCGGCCACCGACGCCACCGAGAACGCGCTCGGCGATCCGGTGGTGGCCGCCGTGATGGGCGGAATGGACCCGCAGCAAGCCATCATCTCCGGTGGTGCGCCGACGCTGTCGGACAGCCAGGGTTCGCCGTGGAACGGCAAATTCATTGTGGCGTCGGGGAATCTGCTCGCCGACTTCCACGCCAACGTGGCCGCCGAGGCGCAGGGCCGGGTGCAGACCGCGCGGCTGTGGCACATGACCGACGATCCGGGCGTCAAGGCGATGCTCAAGTTCAACCTGGCCCGCGACACCTACCACCAGAACATGTGGCTGGCGGCGATCGAGGAGTTGCAGGCCGACGGGTTGGAGGGCGTCGTGGCACCGAACGATCTGTTCGACGAGGAGTTCGAGGAGCACGCGAGCACGCTGTGGCACCTGTCCGACGGGGCGGACGCCGACAAGGGGCGGTGGGCCAACGGTCCGCTGCCGGACGGCCGCCACACCGGCAAGTTCCTCGCCGATCCGCAGCCGCTCGGTGACCGCCAGTCCGGTCCGCCGCCGGATCCGAAGCTCTACGTCACCTACGACGGTGCGATGGGCGAGCCGCGCACGCCGTCGTTCGGCACCGAGAAAGGTGTGATGGGCAAGCTCAAGGACGCGATCGACCCGGACAAGACGTAACCGGCCGCTCCGTAGTCTGGATGAGGTGAGTGCTTCACCTGTGACGAACCTCAGCCTGGACGACCGCTTCGCGCGGGAACTACCGGAGATGGCGGTCCGCTGGAAGGCCGAAGAGGCACCGGATCCGCGGCTGCTCGTCCTCAACGAGCAGCTGGCGGCCGGCCTCGGTCTCGACGCCGACTGGTTGCGCACCCCCGACGGGGTGCGACTGCTGGTCGGCAACTCGGTCCCCCGCGGCGCCACTCCGGTGGCCCAGGCCTACTCCGGCCACCAGTTCGGCGGGTTCGCCCCGCGTCTGGGCGACGGCCGGGCGCTGCTGCTCGGTGAGCTCGTCGACGGCGACGGCCTGAGGCGCGATCTGCACCTCAAGGGCTCCGGGCACACCCCGTTCGCCCGCGCCGGTGACGGGTTGGCCGCCGTCGGCCCGATGCTGCGCGAGTTCATCGTCAGCGAGGCCATGCATGCCCTCGGCATCCCGACCACCCGCTCACTGGCCGTGGTGGCGACGGGACGTCCGGTGCAGCGCGAGACCGTACTCGACGGCGCCGTGCTGAGCCGGGTCGCGAGCAGCCATCTGCGCGTCGGCAGTTTCCAGTACGCCGCCGCGACCGGGAACACGGACCTGGTGCGCCGGCTCGCCGAACACGCCATCGCCCGGCACCACCCGCGGGCTGCGGCGGCGGAGAACCCCTATCTGGCGTTGTTCGAGGCGGTGGTCTCGGCCCAGGCGCGGTTGATCGCCCGCTGGATGCTCGTGGGCTTCGTGCACGGGGTGATGAACACCGACAACATGACGATCTCGGGCGAGACGATCGACTACGGGCCGTGCGCGTTCATGGACGTCTACGACCCCGAGACGGTGTTCAGCTCCATCGACATGTGGGGCCGCTACGCCTACGGCAACCAGCCGTCGATCGCGGCGTGGAACCTGGCCCGCTTCGCCGAGACGCTGCTGCCGTTCTTCGACGACGATCTCGACCGGGCGGTGACGGTGGCGGAGACCGCGCTCGGCGCCTTCGCCCGGCAGTACGAAGACGCGCTGTCGGCCGGCATGCGGGACAAGCTCGGTGTGGCCGGAGCCGACGAGACGGCGGTCGCGCCGCTCCTCGACGAGCTGCCGACACTGCTGCAGGACAACCACATCGACTACACGTCGTTCTTCCGGGCGCTCGGTCGCGCCGCGCGCGGTGACACCGAGCCCGCGCGGGGACTGTTCGTCGACCTCGCCGGCTTCGACGCATGGCTCACCGGCTGGCGGGCCTTGAACCCCGACGGTGACGCGATGGACCGGGTGAACCCCGTGTACATCCCGCGCAACCACCTCGTCGAGGAAGCGCTGACCGCGGCCACCGCGGGTGACCTGACGCCGTTCGGCCGGTTGCTGGACGCGGTGACCGGGCCGTTCGTCGAACGGCCCGGTCTGCAGCGCTATGCGGAACCGGCTCCCGAGGCTTTCGGGAGGTACCGCACCTTCTGCGGGACCTGAGAACTACGGCGTGCTGGCGCAGCCGACGCCCGGGATGCACCCGGTCGCGCCGCCCGGACCCGCTGTACCCGCGGGACCACCGGGGATCGCGCCCGTCGCACCGGCAGGACCGGCCGCACCGGCGGGCCCACCCGGAATCGCGCCCGCGGCCCCTTGCGGACCGGCCACACCACCGGGACCACCGGGGATGGCGCCGGCAGCGCCCTGCGGACCGGCCACACCACCCGGACCACCGGGGATGGCGCCCGCGGCGCCCTGCGGACCGGCCACACCACCCGGAACACCCGGGACGCCGGGTGGCGGCGGGACGAAGACGCCGGGCGCCGGCGGCGGCGGTGGCGGTACGGCGCCGCAGCCGGTGCCGTAGGGATCGACGCAGCCGGGCGGACCGCCGGCCGAGTAGGTGACGGTGGTGCTGCTCATCGGGGCAGCGACAGCGAAGATCGCCGGCACAGCGGCGATGGCGAGTGCGGAGGCGCCGGCAACGAGGACCGGCGTGACTTTCATGCGTTCGACCAGCATGTCGGCGGCTGTACCACCACCGGCCGTGATCTAAACGTAATCTTCGACCCTTTTGCTCAGCGGCGGGAAGTCAGTAGTGGTAGGTGTCCGACGGCGCGGGCATGTGCACGGGCTCGTCCTCGAACTCGGTGGCCTCGATGCCGTAGGCGCGGGCCAGGTCGAGGATCTTGTTAGCCCGCGCGATCCGCGGAAGGTCGGACCCGTTGCGGATCTCTCCGCCGTCCCGTTCGAACTCCGCGAAGAACTCCTTCGCCCACGCGATCTCGTCGTGGGAGGGCGAGAGCCCCTCGTTGACCACGGAGCACTGTTCGGGGCTCAGGCAGATCTTGCCGGTCATCCCGAACTCCGCGGACACCGCCGTCGCCTCGATGAGCCGCAGCGCGCTCGAGCCGATCGTCGGCCCGTCTATCGCGCTGGGCAGGTGGGCGGCCTTGGCCGCGATGGTGAACCGGGAGCGGGCGTAGGCCAGGGTGGCCGGATTGTCGCCGAACCCGGTGTCGCGGCGGAAGTCCCCGATGCCGAACGCCAGCCTGAAGGTGCCCTTCGCCGCGGCGATCTCGGTGATGCGCTCCAGCCCGCGGGCGGTCTCCACCAGCGCGACGATCGGCACGCCGGGCAGACGTTTGGCGGTTTCGGTCACATGATCGACCGATTCGGCCATCGCCAGCATCACCCCGCCGACGGAGCTGCCCGCCAGCGCGTCGAGGTCGTCGGCCCACCACGGCGTGCCGAACCCGTTGACCCGGACCCAGTCCGCGTTTCCCGCGCCCAGCCAGCGCACGACGTTGTCGCGGGCGGTCACCTTGTCCTTGGGCGCCACGGCGTCTTCGATGTCGAGCACGACGATGTCGGCGCGGGAGCGGGCCGCGGCGTCGAACCGGTCGCCATGTGCGCCGTTGACCAGCAGCCAGCTGCGCGCGAGCACCGGATCGATGCGTGTTCCGATCTCGTCGGGGTCGTGGGAGTCGAAGGACACCTCGTCATACACGCCCCTCATGGTCGCCCAGCCGGTCCGGGCGCGGTGCACCAGGGGCGTGAAGTCCGGTCAGACGGTGCCGGCCATCGGTGCCGGGGGCGGTGGCGGCGGAGGCGGCGGCACGGGCAGGCACAGTCCGGTGTTGGTGTCGAGCGCGCGCCCGGGGAGGCAGAACGGCGCACACCCGTTGGTGACGCCCGTCTCGCCCGGCAGGCAGGCGGAGCCGACGGCGGGTGAGACGAGGGTCGTGACGGCGACCGGCGCCGCGGTGAACGCGGCCACCGAGAGCGCCGCGACGAGCAGCCGTCGCACGGGATGCGTCATGGGTCGACTGTAGGCGCGCGCCGGCCGGGCCGCGGCGGCTTCGGACAGACGGCGTCAGACGGTCTCGGGCAGGCGTGCCCCGGTGGCGAGTTCGGCGTACTGACGCATCAACCGCAGCGCCGTCTCCCGGCTCATCTTCGGATCGCGGGCGACGATGCGGTAGCCGAGGTAGTCCTCCATCGCCATCAACGTCATCGCGACGTCCTGGGCCGGCGAGCCGAGACGGAACACCCCGTCGCGCTCACCGTCGGTGAGGATGCGGGCGTACAGACCGACCTGCCGGTGGTAGATCTCCTGCACGTCGCGGCGTTGGTCGAGTTCGAACCCGGCGGCCAGCACGGCCCGCCAGATCGACCGCCATTCTGCGTCTTCGGGACCGGTCGGCAAGCCGGCGGCGATGGTCCGGGCCAACTGCTCGGCCGCGTCCGGCGTCCGTTCGACCACCGCGAGGCGGTCGTCGTAGAACCGGGCGTCGGACCGCAGGGCCAGCTCGGCGAGCAGCTGGTCCATCTCCTTGAAGTAGTACCGGACCGCATTGGCGGTCAGTCCGAGTTCGGCGGCCACGTCCGCGATCCGCAACGTCGCGAGGTCGTGCCGCTCGATCAGCGCGATCGCGGCGTCGAGGATCTCCTCCCGCCGTTCCGCCTGCCTGTTGGGCCGTGGCACCGTCTGGGGCTCCTTCCGCGATGGCGACCGCCCGATTGTCACCCGGATCCCCGTTCCTCTTGCGCATCGGGCGTCGCGGCCCCATTATTTTCCATCAAGGAAAAGAACTCCATGCCCACTCCGCGGAGGCCCCATGCGCACGCGCGACCTCGGCGTCGTGATCGGTGAACACCCCACCGGTCCGCACAACGCCATCACCGACGTGGCCGGCGTCCGGGTCGGGCACACCACGCTCCGGCAGGACGGCCCACCGGCGGTGCACACCGGCGTGACGGTGGTGGTCCCGCATGACGACATCTGGAGCGAGCCGGTCTTCGCCGGTGCGCACCGGCTCAACGGCAGCGGTGAGATGACCGGCCTGGAGTGGATCCGCGAATCGGGCGAACTGACCTCGGCGATCGGGCTGACCAACACCCACAGCGTCGGTGTGGTCCGCGACGCGCTGGTCGACGAGCAGGTCCGCGCCCGCGGCGACGGCCTCTACTGGTCGCTGCCCGTGGTGGGCGAGACCTACGACGGCGTCCTCAACGACATCAACGGCCACCACGTGCGCGCCGAGCACGTCCACTCCGCGCTGGCCGCGGCCCAGAGCGGCCCGGTCGCCGAGGGCAACGTCGGCGGCGGCACGGGCATGATCTGTCACGAGTTCAAGGGCGGCATCGGCACGTCCTCGCGCGTCACCGACACCGCCGCGGGCCGCTACACCGTCGGGGTGCTGGTCCAGGCCAACCACGGCCGCCGTGAGCGGTTCCGGGTCAACGGCGTACCGGTCGGCGAGCTCATCGGCCCCGACGCCGTCCCGCTTCCCGACGTGCCCGCGCCGTACGAACGGGGCTCGGGTTCGATCATCGTGATCGTCGCGACCGACGCGCCGCTGCTGCCGCACCAGTGCACCCGGCTCGCGCAGCGCGCCGCGCTCGGCGTGGCCCGCGTCGGCGGCACCGGCGAACAGTACAGCGGCGACCTGATGCTGGCCTTCTCGACCGGTAACCGCGGGATCCCGCCGTATTCCTGGGACGAGGACACCGCCACCGACCGTCCCGAGATCGACCTGCGGATGGTCGCACCCCAGCTGATGACGCGGCTGTTCGACCTCACCGTCGAGGCCACCGAAGAGGCGATCGTGAACGCCGTCGTCGCCGCCACCACCGTCACCGGGCGCGCCGGACGCACCGCGCACGCCCTCGACCACACCCTGTTCCGCCAGGCGCTGAGCCACACCCGGGAGGTCCGATGAGCACCGACGTCACACCCACCGCCGAGCATGAACGGCTCAGAGGACGGCTCGGCCCGGTCGCGGTCGTGTTCATGGTCGTCGCGGCCGCCGCGCCGCTGACCGTGATCGGCGGCAACATGCCGCTGGCGATCGGGCTGGGCAACGGCGCGGGCGCCCCGGTCGGATTCGTCATCGCCGCGCTGGTGCTGCTCATGTTCAGCGTCGGCTTCGTGGCGATGACGCCGTTCGTCCCGGAGGCGGGCGCGTTCTTCTCCTACGTCACGCTCGGCCTCGGGCGACGGCCGGGCACCGGCATCGCGGCGGTCGCGCTGATCGCCTACACCGCCATCCAGGTGGGTATCTACGGCTACATCGGCTGGGCGATCGGCGACACCGTCCGGTTCTACGGCGGGCCCGAGATCCCGTGGCCGGTCTACGCCTTCGCCACGCTGGCCATCGTCGCGGTGCTGGGGTACCGGCACATCGACCTGAGCGCGAAGGTCCTCGGCGTCGCGCTGGCGTGCGAGATCGGCATCGTCGTGGTGCTCGATCTGGTCATCGTCGCCGATCCCGGCCCGGCCGGCCTGACCGTCGCCTCGTTCGCCCCAAACACCTTCACCAACGGCGCGATCGGGATCGCGGTGCTGTTCGCGCTGACCGGGTTCATCGGCTTCGAGGCCACCGCGGTGTTCCGCGACGAGGCCCGCGATCCGGAGCGCACCATCCCGCGCGCGACGTACGCCGCGGTGCTCATCATCGGCGGGTTCTACGCGCTGACCTGCTGGGCGTTCGTCGTGGCGATCGGACCGGACCAGGTCACCGAGGTGGCACAGCGCACGCTCGACGGTGAGGGCAACATGCTGCTCGACACCACCGACGACAAGCTCGGGCGCATCGGCCGCGACATCGTCAACGTGCTGCTGCTGACGAGCCTGTTCGCCTGCGTGCTGTCCTTCCACAACGTCATCTCCCGATACCAGTTCGCACTCGCCGGCAAGGGCCTGATGCCGCGGCGCCTCGCCGGTGTGCACGCCCGCCACCGGTCACCGGCGTTCTCGTCCATCGTGCAGACGATCACCGCCGCGGTGATCGTCGGCGTGCTCGCGGCACTGGGCGTCGATCCGCTCGTCGGCGTCTTCGGCTCGATGGCCGGGGTCGCCACCGTCGGGATGGTGCTGTTGATGCTCACCACCTCCGTGGCCGTGCTCGTCTACTTCGCCAGGCACCGCGACGACGCGGGTGGCAGGCTGTGGCAGACCCGCATCGCACCGGCCCTCGCCTGCGCCGGGCTGGTGGCCAGCATGTGGTTGGTGCTCAGCAACTTCACCCTGGTGACCGGTGGCAGCGCGACGTTGAGCGCGGTGCTGGCGGCGATCCCGTTCGCCGGTCTGCTGCTCGGCGCCGTCCTCGCGCCGCGACGGCGCTGACTCAGTCGGGGTCGGGGCGCGCGCATCCACGCCAGACCGTGTCCAGCAGGTGGGTCAGCGCGTCCTCGTCGAGCGGCGGCATACCGAACACCAGGCGGTAGTAGGCCGGGGAGAACAACGCGTCGACGGTGACGTCGACGTCGAGGTCGGGCCGCAGTTCGCCCGCGGCGACGCCGTCGAGCAGGACGGCGGTCACCGCGGCGCGGCGCGGCAGCAGCCACTGGTCGAGCAGCGCGGTGGCGACCTCGCCGTTCGACCCTGCCGCCGCGATGACCCGACGAAAGAGCGGGCCGGTGGTCGCGTCGGCGAGGATGCCGTTGAGTGCGCGCACCTGATGGTCGAGCGCACCCCTGGTGCCGCTGCCGGTCGGCGGGACGATGGACCCCCGCATCGACGCCAGCAGACCGTCGAGCACGATCGCCGCGGCCGACGGCCACCACTTGTAGATGGTGGTGCGGCTCACGGCCGCGCGCTTGGCGATCGCGTCGATGCTGACGGCTCCGGTCCCGCCGGCAAGGGCGAGATCCGTGGCGGCCCGCAACACCGCGGCGCGCAGTTCGACATTGCGCGGGCGCCCCCGGCGTGGGGGCTCCGCTGCGATGTTTGCGAGCTCCGTCGGCACCCGTGTACCGTCTTTTGTGGACACTCTGTTCACTATATTCTCAGGTTTCGAAATCGATTGGGGCTTCGGCAGATATCCATGCGCAGCATGTTCACCAACTCGTCGGTCTTCGCGAGCAGGTCGGTATTCGTCGGAACGACCATCGGCGCGGCGGTGCTCGCCATCGGACTCAGCGGCTGCACACCCACCGATTCGCCCCCGGCCCCGTCGGCGCCGGATCTGCCCACCTCCGCATCGAGTGAGTCGACCGCGCCGACCTCGGCGCCGAAGGAGAACAGCTCGGCCGTCGTCGACTACTCCCGCCTGCTCATCGAGCCGACCGACATCAACAGTGAGTTCGACACCTTCGTCACCCGGTCGACCGTCCCCAACCGCCGCGGCGGCAAGGGCGTCTCGGCCCTGTTCGTCAACGAGTCCGACACGCGGGCGATCGGCGTGACGATCACCGTCCTGCCCGACGAGGCCGCCGCGCGGGCCGCGCTTGACGCGAGCCTGCAGTCCATCGGGGCCACCGTCACCGGCGGGGAGCCGGCGCCTGCGCCGGTCGGCACCGGCGGCACCGTGGTGGCAGGCACCTCGCCCGACGGCGCCAAGGACGTCACCACCCTGCTCTTCACCGAGGGTCCCGCGGTGGCACGGTTGGAATTCCAGAGCGCGCCTGGAGATCCCACCCCGCCCGACGTCGTCACCGACATTGGCATCAAGCAGGACATCGCGCTGCGGGCAGGGCTGCCCAGCGTCACGGGCTGAATCGCCTCATACGCCGGTGACAACGCCGGGCATCTGGGTAGAGGACACCGGTGAGCGATTTTCGTCGTGACCTCCTCCAGGAACTCCTGGCCACCTACGGACCCTGCGGCCAGGAGGCGGCGGTGCGCGACGTGTGCCGTCGCGAACTGGAACCCCTCGTCGACGAACTCTGGGTCGATGAGGCGGGCAACCTGGTCGGGGTCGTCCGCGGCGACACCGGCGACGGCGCAGGCACCCGCGTCATGGCGCACCTCGACGAGCTGTCCATGCTCGTCAAACGGGTCGATCCGGACGGCAGTCTGCACCTGACCCCGCTCGGCACCATGTATCCGGGCAACTTCGGGCTCGGACCGGTCGCCCTGCTCGGCGACCGCGAGACGCTCACCGGTGTGCTGACCCTGGGCTCCGAGCACACGACCAGCGAGAGCCGGCGGATCTGGGAGACCAAACCCGACCAGGGCGACAAGGCGTTGGACTGGCTGCACGTCTACGTGTTCACCGGGCGCACCCCCGAGGAGTTGACGGCCGCGGGGATCGGGCCCGGCACACGCGTGTGCGTCGACCGCAGCAAGCGCACCCTGTTCGAGTTCGGCGACTATCTCGGCTGCTACTTCCTCGACGACCGGGCGGCGTGCACCGCACTGCTCGACGCCGCCGCCAGGTTGCGCGGGTCGGGCCGGCGGCCCGCAGGCGACGTGTACTTCGTCTTCACCACCAACGAGGAGATCGGCGGGGTCGGCGGGTCGTACGCCAGCCGCACGCTGCCCGGTGAGCTGACCCTGGCGCTGGAGGTCGGCCCCACCGAAGCCGAGTACGGCACGACCTGCGGCGGCGGCCCGATCATCGGATACAGCGACGCCCTGTGCGTCTACGACAAGGACGTCGCCGACCGGCTGATGGCGATCGCCGAGGAGCGGGGGATGTCCCCGCAGGCGGCCGTGCTCGGGGCGTTCGAATCCGACGCGTCGCATGCGAAGGCCAACGGGCTCACCCCGCGGGCAGGTCTGCTGTGTTTGCCGACCCTCAGCACGCACGGGTACGAGGTCATCTCCAGGGCGGCCATCCCGGCGATGGCGGAGTTGCTGGCCGAGTTCCTGGCGCACCCCGCCGGGTAGCGGCCGGACGCCTTGTCCGGGCGGGATTTGCCCGGTCATGGACAATCGGGGGGTGACGTCGCGCAGGGACTCGGTGCGGCGGTGGTGGATGTTGCCGGACCACTTCGACTGGGTGACCGGCTATCTGCGCAGCCGCGGAATGATGGTTGCTGCGCGCACCCTGCTGTCCGTGATGGTCGGCTCCCTCGCCCTGGTCCCGATCTTGTTGGTGTTCAGCGATTTCGGACCGAAGTCGACGCTCGGTGTGGTGGTGTCGTGGCTCGCGGGCATCGGCGGGTGGTCGACGATGGTGCCCTACGTCCAGCGCTGGCCGAGCCGGGTGCAGTCACTGGTGGTGTCCTACATCGCCACCGCGTGCGTCGCCGCCATCAGCCTGGTCCAGTCCGACCCCACCATCGCAATCGTGGCCTGCTTCGGCTTCGTGACGCCGGGCGCGTACGTGGCCTTCCTGCACACCTCCCGCTACACCGTCCACGTCTTCGCGACGGCGGTGGTGGTGGCCGCGATCGCCGCGTCCCGGCTGGCCGCGAGCGGTCAACCGGTCGGTGCGCTCGCCCTGTTCTGGTTCGTCGTCGTGCTCAACGCGGTCATCCCGTTCGGTGTGCAGACGATCGTGCACGCCCTCGGGGTGGACGTGGTGCGCTCGGAGTGGGACCCGCTGACGGGGCTGCTGACCCGGCGGGCGTTCTATCAGCGGCTGCTGAACCTGGTGGCCGACAACCAGCCCGCGGACCGCAACCTGCTGATCGCGGTCATCGACCTGGACCGGTTCAAGACCCTCAACGACACCCAGGGCCACGCCGCAGGCGACCGGGCGCTGATCGCGGTCGGCCGTGCGCTGTCGCGCAGTGCCGACGACGACGCCCTGGTCGGGCGCACCGGCGGTGAGGAGTTCGTCGTCGCCGCGGTGTCCGCCTCGGCCAATCCGACCCAGCTGGCGATGCGACTGCTCGCCGCCATCGAGAGGGCGGCGCCGCTGACGGCGAGCATCGGCACCGCGAGCGCACCGCTGATGCGGCTGCGGGTGACGGGGTGGCGCGCCGGCATCGACGAGGCGATCACCGCGGCCGACGCGGCGATGTACGACGCCAAACGCGCCGGCGGCAACCAGGTGCGACACAGCGAGCTGCCGGTGGTGACCGACGACGACGCCTGACCCGGCGGATCTAGAGCCCGGGCTGGTCCTCGATGATCCCGAGCCAGATCTGCGCGGCGTCGATGGCGACCTTCTCCGAGATGAAGGCGTGCTGGGTGCCCGTGTAGATGTCGCGGAACGCCCGTTCGAGGCGACTGCCCTCGCGGATCGCGTCGGTGCCCGCCACCAGGTGCGCCCATTCGGCGCACTGCCGTGCGGTGTCGGTGGCGTAGACCGCGGCCACCCGCATGTCGGCACGCAGGGCGGGCGTCAGGTCGGCGCCGGAGGCGACGGCGGCTTCGGCGGTGGTGAACGCGTCGAGCACCAGCAGTCGTGCGGCCCGCCATGCCGCCGTGTGGTGGGCCAGGCCCTTCTGGAAGGTGGGGCGGCTCGCCAACGACGCCATATCGCTCATCCGGAACTTCGTCGCGGCGAGTTCGGACACGTCGTCGAGCATGCTCCTGGCGACTCCGAGCGCCCAGGCGGCGTGCCCGGCGGCGGTGACCGGCATCAGGCCCATCCGGGTGGCCGGCGAGGCGCCGCGGCGCGGGCTGCGGGAGAACAGCGGGAACGTGCGACGCGCGGGGACGAACACGTCCTCGACGCGGTAGTCGTAGGAACCGGTGCCCTTCAGGCCCTGCACGTGCCAGCCGTCGGTGAACGTGACCTCGTCGCGGGGCAGCACGGCCACCTGCATGTCGGGGACCCCGTCGCCGGCCCAGCGGATCTCACCGGCGTCCATCGGCAGGAATCCCGCTGCGACATACTGGGAATGCCCGGTTCCCGACCCGAAACTCCACGAACCGCTCAGCCGGTACCCGCCGGATGTGGCCTCCCCCTGCCCATTCGGGAAGAACTGACCGCCCATCGTCACGTGGTTGTCATGCGCGGTGAAGACCTCGGCGAATCCCTCGTCGGGCAGGTAGCAGGCCGCGGCGAACGACGACGGCAGGTTCGCGATCCCGATCCAGCCGAATGATCCGTCCTGCCAGGCCATTTCGGTCCACGTGTCGATCATCTCGGCGAAGGACGGTTCCGCGCCGCCCGCGGGGATCGGGTTGAAGGCGGACATCAGCCCGCTCGCCCACATCGCGTCGACGATCTGCGGGGACAGCGTGCGCAGCCGCTCACTCTCGTCCGCCTGCGACCGTACGAGGTCGCGCATGTCACGCGCCAGCCCGGCGACTCCGCACTGTCGTGTCTCCATCGCGGACGACCGTAACGGTTTGCCGCGGCCGCCGACGGGTATTTCAGGATCCCGTCACCGTCCGAAGGGAGCCCCCGATGGCCACTCCGATGTTGCGGCCACTGCTGCGCGCGGTCACCGCGGTGCTGCCGCGCCGGGCGCCCAAGCGGCCGCCGTGGGCTCCCGCGGCGCCGTCGTACCTCAGTTACCAGCTCCGAATCCGGTGATCGACGACGCGGTGCGGTTGGCCGGCCGAACCGCCGTGCGGCTGGCGCGCGGGATTCCCGTGGTCGGCAGCCGGTTCGGCGTACCGCCCCATCTCGACCTGGACGGCCGGGTGGTCTTCGTCAACGGCGCGGCGCGCGGGCTCGGCGCCCAGATCGCCCGGCAGGCGCACGCCCGCGGCGCCCGGGTGGCGCTGGTGGGCCGCACCCTGAAGCCGTTGGAGAACCTGGCCGCCGAACTCGGTGAGGCGGCGGCCGCGTTCGAGGCCGACGTCACCGACGCGGCGGCGCTGCGGCGAGCCGCCGAGGGTGCGGTCGCCGCGTTCGGCGGCATCGACGTGGTGGTCGCCAACGCCGGGATCGCGCCGCCGTCGGAGACCGTCGCCACCATCGACCCGGACGTCTTCGAGCACACCGTCGAAGTGGACCTGCTCGGCCAGTGGCGCACCGCGCGCGCCGCGCTGCCCGCCGTCATCGCGGCCCGCGGCCACATCGCCTTCGTCGGCTCGATCTACGCGTTCTTCAACGGTGTGCTCGCGGCCCCCTACGCGGTCAGCAAGGCCGGGGTGGAACAGCTTTCGCGTGCCCTGCGGGTGGAACTCGCCCAGCACGGCGTCACCGCAGGCATCGCGTATCTCGGCTTCATCGACACCGACCTGACCAGCGACGCGTTCGCCGACGAGCACGCCGCGGCGATCCGGTCGGCGGCGCCCGGTTTCATCACCAGGCCGATGAGCGCCGAGGCTGCGGCCGCGGCCGTGCTCTCGGGCGTCGAACGCCGCGCCGCACGGGTCACCGCACCCGCGTGGGTGGGCCCGCTGCTCGCGGCGCGCACGCTGACCACCACTGTGATGGACGACGTCCTGTTGCACAACCCCCGGGTCAACGGCGCGGTGCTCAGCGCTGAATCGCTTGCCGCGCAGTCGGATTCGTAGCTCAGTCGGGTCGCACGGTGGTCAGGCAGAACGGATGACCGGCCGGGTCGAGGAGCACCCGCCACGCCTGCCCGGGCTGGAACTCGGCCTCCGTCGCACCCAGTGCCACCGCAGCGGCCACCGCTGCGTCCAGATCCTCCACCGCGACGTCGACGTGCATCTGCTGACGTTGCGGGCCGTCGGGCCAGTCGGGCGCCACGTAGGTGTCGGCGCGCATCAGCGTGACCATCGGACCCGCACCCCCCAGGGCGACGACGCCGCGGTCCGGGGTGGCGAAGACCTCCTCCAGACCCAGCAGGCCGCGGTAGAACGGCGCGAGCCGGTCCGGGTCGGGGCAGTCGACGGAGATGGACGCCAGGGTGCCGACGGGTCCTTTCGGAGAAGTCATGTCCCACAGCCTAGATCGGCCTCAGCGCACGATGATCGTGTGTTCGCCGCGCGGTACGAGTGCGCCGATGACGGGGGCGCCGGGGACCTCGCCCGCGATGAGGAGACCGCCGGAGGTCTGGGCGTCCGCCAGCAGCAGCGCCTCGTCCCCACCGATAGCCGACAGGTCGGCGTGCGGGGCCACCCAGTCGAGGTTGCGCCGGGTCCCACCGCTGACGTATCCGTCGGCCAGCGCCTCGCGCGCCCCGGCGATGTAGGGCACGGCCGCCGCGTCGACCACCGCGGTGACGCCGCTGGCCCTCGCCAGCTTGTACAGATGGCCGAGCAGGCCGAAACCCGTGACGTCCGTGGCGCATTCGACACCGGATTCGAGTGCCGCCACCGCCGCCTGCGCGTTCAGCGTCGTCATCACCTCGATCGCCTCCTCGGACCGCTCACCGGTGGCCTTGTGCCTGCTGTTGAGCACGCCGATCCCCAGCGGCTTGGTCAGCGACAGCGGCGTGCCGGGTCTACCGGAATCGTTGCGCAGCAACTTGTTCGGGTCGGCGACACCCGTCACCGCCAGCCCGTACTTCGGCTCGGGGTCGTCGACGCTGTGCCCGCCGGCGAGGTGGCAGCCCGCGGCATTGCAGACGTCGAGCCCGCCGCGCAACGTCTCGGCGGCGAGTTCGAAGGGCAGCACATCGCGCGGCCAGCCCAGCAGGTTCACGGCCACCACCGGGCGGCCACCCATCGCGTACACGTCCGACAGCGCGTTCGTCGCCGCGATGCGGCCCCAGTCGTACGGATCGTCGACGACCGGGGTGAAGAAGTCCGTCGTCGCGATCAGCGCGGTGTCCCCGGCGATCCGGACGGCCGCGGCGTCGTCACCGTCGTCGAGACCCACCAGCAGCTCCCCGAGCGGGTTCTGCGGATGCGCCGCCGTCAGCCCGCGGACGACGTCCTCCAATTCGCCCGGCGGGATCTTGCACGCGCACCCGCCACCGTGGGCGAACTGGGTCAGACGGTGGGTCAGTCGCGACGTCATGCCCACCATGGTGCCTGCCATGATGGGGCCATGGCCCAGGGAGGCGTATCCGGTCTGGTGACCGGCGCGATCTTCAAAATCGTCGAACGGCAGGATCTGTCGTTGGCGGGTTCGATTCCCGTCCGCCTCCGCCATACCGCCCACGCTCAGGGTGCGGCGTGACCGACCCGCGCCGCCGCGTCCCCCGCACCGACGCGCTGCTCGCCGATCCGCGACTGGCCGAGGCGCAGCGCCTCCTGGGCCGCACGCTGGTCAAGGCGGTGATCGCCGACGCGCAGCAGCGGGCCCGCGCCGGGGACATCGCGCCCGAACAGGTCGCCGACCACGCCGTCGCCGCGCTGCCGTCCGCCGCGGTGAGCCTGCGTCCGGTGATCAACGCGACCGGGGTGGTCGTCCACACCAACCTCGGGCGCGCTCCGCTGTCCCGGACCGCCGTCGACGCGGTGGTGACGGCCAGCGGGGCGACCGACGTCGAATTCGACCTCGCCACCGGCCGGCGCGCCCGCCGGGGGCGTGGCGCGCTCGCCGCCCTCGCGCGGGCGGTGCCCACCGCCGGTGGCGCGCACGTGGTCAACAACAACGCGGCGGCGCTGCTGCTGGCTGCGATGACACTGGCGAGCGGGCGTGAGATCGTCGTCAGCCGAGGCGAACTCATCGAGATCGGCGACGGCTTCCGCATTCCCGAGCTGCTCGAATCGACCGGGGCGCGCATCCGTGAGGTCGGCACCACCAACCGCACCCATCTGCGCGACTACGCCGACGCGGTCGGCCCGGACACCGGCTTCGTACTCAAGGTCCACCCCTCGAACTACTACGTCAGCGGCTTCACCAGGACGGTGCCCATCGCCGAACTCGGGGGGCTCGGGGTGCCGCTGGTCGTCGACATCGGCTCGGGCCTGCTGACCCCGCACCCGGTGTTGCCCGACGAGCCCGATGCCACGACCGCGCTGCGCGACGGCGCCGACCTGGTCACCGCCAGCGGCGACAAACTGCTCGGCGGGCCGCAGGCGGGTCTGCTGTTCGGCAGTTCGGAACTGATCGAGCGGCTCCGCAGGCATCCGGCCGCCCGGGCGCTGCGGGTCGACAAGCTCACGCTGGCCGCACTCGAGGCGACCCTGGTCGGTCCGCCGACGCCGGTCGAGCGCGCGCTGACCGCCGACGTCGCCGCGCTGCGGGAGCGCGCGCAGCGCCTCGCCGACCGGCTTCCCGACGCGCATGCCGTCGACTGCGTCGCGGCGGTCGGCGGGGGCGGCGCCCCCGAGGTCGCGCTGCCCAGCGCCGGGGTCAGCCTGCCCGAGTCCTACGCACCCGCCCTGCGTGCGGGGACACCGCCGGTGGTGGGCCGCGTCGAGGCGGGCCGCTGTCTCCTCGATCTGCGCACGGTCGATCCGGAGGAGGATGCGCAACTGCTCGAGGCCATCGCCGCCATCGCGCCATGTACGTAGTCGCGACCGCGGGCCACGTCGACCACGGCAAGTCGACGCTGGTGCAGCGGCTCACCGGGATGTGGCCCGACCGGCTCGCCGAGGAGCAGCGCCGCGGCCTGACGATCGACCTGGGATTCGCCTGGGCCGACATCGGCGGCCGCCGGATCGCGTTCGTCGACGTGCCCGGGCATGAGCGGTTCGTCGCCAACATGCTCGCGGGAGTGGGGCCGGTCCCGGCCGTGATGTTCGTCGTCGCCGCGACGGAGGGGTGGATGCCGCAGTCGCAGGAGCATCTGGCCGCCCTCGATGCGCTGGGCGTGCGCCACGCCCTGCTGGTCGTCACGAAAACCGACCTCGCCGACCCGGCTCCGGCCATCGAGCAGGCGCTGGAAGCGTTCTCCGGCACCGGCATGGCCGGTCCGCCGGTAGCCGTCGGCACCGACCTCGACGGCGTGCGCACCGAACTGGTCGATCTGGTCGACCGGTTACCCGCCCCGGACGACACCGCTGAAGTCCGGCTCTGGGTCGACCGCTCCTTCACGGTGCGCGGGGCGGGCACCGTCGTCACCGGCACGCTCGCCGCGGGGACGCTGCGCGTGGGCGACGAACTCGAGCACGCCGGACGGCGTGTGACCGTGCGGGGACTGCAGTCGCTGGGGCAGCAGCGCAGCGCCGTCGGTCCGGTGGCCAGAGCCGCGGTCAATCTGCGGGGTGTGGAACGGCAGGAGATCGGCCGGGGCGACGCGCTGCGCACTCCCGGTGCCTGGCTCGACACCGAGGAGGTCGACGTCGCACTGCGCGTGGCCGACGACCTGCACCGCCAACTCGTCCTGCACATCGGTTCGGCCGCGGTGCCGGTGCAGGTCCGCCCCCTCGGCGCCGCGGCCCGGCTGCGGTTGTCCCGTCCGCTGCCGCTGCGGGTCGGCGACATCGGGCTGTTGCGCGATCCGGGGCAGCACCGCATCGCCGCCGGAGTCGTGGTGCTCGATGTGCGGCCCCCGCCCCTGCGGCGCCGCGGTGCGGCCCGCGAGCGTGCCGACGAGCTGGCCGAGGGACGGACGCGGCCGCCCGCGTTCGCCCGCGCATCGGATCTGCGCGCGATGGGATTGCCGCAGACCGGTCGGCGCATCGGGGCGTGGGTGGTCGACGAGACGTGGTGGGCCCAGCGGCGCGACGACGCGGTGGCTGCCGTGCGGCGGTGGTCGGCAGGCCACGACGTGGCGGCGGGAATGCCGTTGGAGGCGCTGCGACGTGAGATCGGCCTGCCCGCAATCGAACTCGTCGCCCCGCTGCTTTCGGACACCGCGCTCGAGGTGTCCGACGGCCGGGTCCGGGAACCCGGGATGACGCTGCCGCCGCGGGTCGACGAGGCGGTCCGCACCGTCGAGAAGTCGTTGGCCGCCGACCCGTTCCGCGCACCCGACGCGGACACGCTCGTCGAGTTGGGGCTCGGCGCAGCCGAATTGGCCGCGGCGGTCCGGGCGGGACGGCTCACGCGGATCGCCGACGGCGTCGTCCTCGGTGCGGATGCGCTGGGGCGCGCCGCGAGGATCCTCGAGACCCTTCCCCAGCCGTTCACCGTCGCCGAGGCCAAACGCGCGCTGGACACCACGCGGCGGGTCGCGGTGCCGCTGCTCGAGCAGCTGGACGCCCGGCGGATCACCCGCCGAGGTGACGATGGCACACGCACGATCACCGAACGCTGCCGGCAGTGATCGCAGAGCCCGTCGACGAAAGTTGACGCGCTGAACCGCTACACCGCCCGGAAGCCGCAAAAGCCGGACGCTCCATACCTAGCGCTGCTAGGGTAGAGGCGCTATGCATATCGACAAGGACCTCGTGGCGGCCACCGCGACACCACTCGTCCTCGGCATCCTCGCCGAGGGCGAGTCCTACGGGTACGCCATCATCAAACGCGTCCACGACCTGTCCGGCGGCCGCATGCAATGGACCGACGGCATGCTGTATCCGCTGCTGCACCGGCTCGAACGGCTCGGCTACGTCTCGGCGTCGTGGGGCGTCTCGGAGACCGGGCGCCGCCGCAAGCACTACGCGATCACCGATGCGGGCCGAGAGATGCTGGCGGAACGGCAGAGTCAGTGGAGCGTCGTGGTCGACGCGCTGAACCACGTGTGGTGCGACACCCGCCCGCCGCTCGCCGAAGGGTGGTCGTGATGGACGCCGACACCACACTGGAATCGCAGATCGCCCAGTGGCGCGGATACGTCGAACGTCATCAGTCGATCTCCGCGGCCGACGCCGACGAGATGGAAGACCATCTGCGCAGCCAGATCTCGGACCTCGCCGCGGCCGGGCTGATGAGCGACGAGGCGTTCCTCGTCGCGGTCAAGCGCATGGGCAACACGCACGGCATCTCCCGCGAGTTCGCACACGAACACTCCGACCGGCTGTGGAAACAACTCGTGCTGATGCCCGCCGCACACGACACCGCAGAGACCCGCCCGACGCGTGAAGTGTGGGTGGTGCTCGCGCTCGCGGTCGGCGCAGCCGTCGCGGTCAAGGCCGGCTCGGCCCTGCTCGGCGAGCAGGCGTTCGCCCGCAACGCCGCGCTGTTCGTGCTCCCGTTCCTCACGGGCTACTTCGCCTGGAAGCGCCGGATGCCGCCGCGCGCCGCCGCGGCACTGCTGGTGCCGTTCTCACTGGCGGCGGCGGTGCTCAACGGCTACCCCTTCCGCCCCGAAGGGGCGACCGAGGTGATCGCGGTGATCCACACGCCGATCGTGCTGTGGTTCGTGGTCGGCCTGGCCTATGTGGGAGGTCAGTGGCGATCGGACCGCCGCCGCATGGACTTCCTCCGGTTCACCGGCGAATGGATCGTCTACCTGGCCCTGCTGGGTATCGGCGGCGGTGTCCTCGTCGCGCTGACCGTCGGCGCGTTCGACGCGCTGGGCATGGACGTCGAGTGGGTGATCGAGAGCTGGGTGCTGCCGTTCGGCGCGGCGGGCGCCGTCGTCGTCGCCGCCTGGCTGGTGGAGGCCAAACAGAACGTGGTGGAGAACATCGCCCCCGTCCTCACCCGGGTGTTCACCCCGCTGACCATCCTCATGCTGCTGGTGCTGCTCGTCGCGTTCGCGGCGGCGGGCAGCGTGGTGGGCGTCGACCGCAACCTGCTGATCCTGATGGACCTGATCCTGGTGCTGGTCCTCGGACTGGTGCTGTACGCGATCTCCGCGCGCGACCCGCAGGCCCCGGCCGACCTGTTCGACCGCCTGCAACTCGTCCTCGTGCTCAGCGCGCTGGCGGTCGATCTGCTCATGCTGGTCGCCATGCTCACCCGGATCGCCGAGTTCGGCGTCACGCCGAACAAGGTGACCGCACTGGGACTGAACCTCGTTCTGCTGGTGAACCTGACGTGGTCGGCGCGGCTGCTCGCCGGCTTCCTTCGCGGCCGCATCCCGTTCACCACCGCCGAACGCTGGCAGACCCGCTACCTCCCCGTGTTCGGCGTGTGGGCGGCCATGGCGGTCACCGTGATCCCGCCGATGTTCGACTTCGTGTAGAAGTGGTTTGATCAGGGGCGCGCCGGGTATCGCCAGCCCACTCGAGGAGGACGGTGTGGACTTCAGGAAGCTGATCGAGTCGTGGCCGGTGTACCGCCAGCTGACCGGCGACGACGCGCTGGGCCGCGGCAAGGCCGCGCAGTCGAAGCGCTCCCTGACCCTGACACCGCGCACCACCGAAGCCGACCACGTCGCCCACTCCGTCTGCCCGTTCTGCGCCGTGGGATGCGCGCAGAAGGTGTACGTCAAGGATGACAAGGTCGTCCAGATCGAGGGCAACCCGGACAGCCCGATCTCCCGGGGCCGCCTGTGCCCCAAGGGTTCTGCGAGCAAACAGCTGGTCACCGGGCCGCAACGCCTGACCAAGGTCAAGTACCGCCCGCCGTACGCGACCGAGTGGCAGGACCTCGACCTCGACACGGCGATGGACATGGTCGCCGACCGCCTGCTCGACGCGCGCGAGAAGGGCTGGCAGCAGTTCGACGCCGACCGCAACACCCTGCGCCGCACCATGGGAGTCGCGAGCCTCGGTGGGGCGACGCTCGACAACGAAGAGAACTACCTGATCAAGAAACTCTTTACCGCCCTGGGGGCGTTACAGATCGAGAACCAGGCGCGTATTTGACACAGCGCCACGGTTCCCGGTCTGGGGGCCTCCTTTGGTCGCGGCGGGGCGACGGACTATCAGCAGGACCTCGTCAACGCGGACTTCATCGTCATCATGGGATCCAACATGGCCGAGGCCCATCCCGTCGGGTTCCAGTGGGTGGTCGAGGCGAAGAACCGCGGCACCGAGGTCGTGCACATCGACCCGCGGTTCACCCGCACCAGCGCACTGGCCGACCGGCACGTCTCGCTGCGTGCCGGTAGCGACATCGCCTTCCTCGGCGGGGTGATCAACCACATCCTGAGCAACGACCTGGACTTCCGGGAGTACGTCACCGCGTACACCAACGCGTCGTTCATCGTCGACGAACGCTTCAGCGACGCCGAGGATCTCGACGGTCTGTTCTCCGGCTACGACGACCAGACCGCGTCCTACGACCCGTCGACGTGGCAGTACGAGCGCACCGATCCGGAGAAGGGCGGCGCCGAGGCGAAGGAGGAGAGCGCGGCGTACGAGTCCGGGTCCGGCGGCCCGCCGCTCGAGGGCGGCGCCGGGGAGATCCCCCGCGACGAGACGCTGCAGCACCCGCGCTGCGTCTACCAGATCCTCAAGCGGCACTACGCCCGCTACACCCCGGAGATGGTCGAGCGGGTGTGCGGTGTGCCCGCCGAGCAGTTCCTCGAGGTGGCGCGCAAGTGGGCCGAGAACTCGGGACGGGAGCGGACCGCCGCGCTGGTCTACAGCGTCGGCTGGACGCAGCACACGATGGGCGCCCAGTTCATCCGCGCCGGCGCCATCATCCAACTGCTGCTCGGCAACATCGGCCGCCCCGGCGGTGGGGTGTTCGCGCTGCGCGGGCACGCCAGCATCCAGGGTTCGACCGACGTGCCGACGCTGTTCAACCTGCTGCCCGGCTACCTCGCGATGCCGAAGGCGGGCCAGGCGACGCTGGCCGACTACCTCGACGACATCAAGAGCCGCAACCAGAAAGGCTTCTGGCACAACGCCGATGCGTACATGGTGTCGCTGCTCAAGGAGTACTGGGGCGACCACGCAGGAGCGGAGAACGACTTCTGTTTCGACTACCTGCCGCGCATCAACGGCGACCACGGCACCTACCGCACCGTGATGGACATGGTGGACGGAAAGGTGTTCGGATACTTCCTGCTCGGCCAGAATCCCGCGGTCGGGTCGGCGCACGGCCGGTTGCAACGCCTGGGCATGGCGAACCTGGACTGGCTGGTGGTGCGCGACCTCGTCGAGATCGAGAGCGCCACTTTCTGGAAGGACGGGCCCGAGATCGAGACGGGTGAGATCACCCCCGAGACGTGCCGGACCGAGGTGTTCCTGTTCCCCGCCGCCTCGCACGTCGAGAAGGCCGGCACCTTCACCCAGACCCAGCGGATGCTGCAGTGGCGGGAGAAGGCCGTCGAACCACCGGGCGACGCCCGGTCCGAGCTGTGGTTCTTCTACCACCTGGGTCGGATCCTGCGGGAGAAGCTGGCCGGTTCCACCGACGAGCGCGACCGCCCGCTGCTCAGTTTGTTCTGGGACTACGCGATGGACGGCGACGAACCCTCGGGTGAGGACGTGTTGCGGCGGATCAGCGGCGTGGACCTGACGACCGGCCGCGCGGTGGACGACTACATGTCGCTCAAGGCCGACGGCAGCACCATGAGCGGCTGCTGGATCTACAGCGGCGTGTACGCCGACGAAGTCAACCAGGCGGCCCGCCGCAAACCGCACGACCAGCAGGGGCCCTACGAGAACGAGTGGGGCTGGACGTGGCCGATGAACCGGCGGGTCCTCTACAACCGCGCATCGGCGGACCCGCAGGGCCGGCCGTGGAGTGAGCGCAAGAAGCTCGTCTGGTGGGACGCCGAGACGCAGGAGTGGACCGGCTACGACGTCCCCGACTTCGAGAAGCACAAGCCGCCGGACTACCGGCCCGCACCCGAGGCGGTGGGCGTCGAGGCGCTGCACGGGGACGACGCGTTCATCATGCAGGCCGACGGCAAGGCGTGGCTGTTCGCGCCGAACGGCGTCGCGGACGGTCCGCTGCCCACGCACTACGAGCCGCACGAGTCGCCGGTGCGCAACCCGCTCTATGCGCAGCAGGGCAACCCGGCCCGCAAAGTCTATGGGCGAGCGGACAATCCGTCGAACCCGTCACCGCCGGAGCGCCACGGCGAGGTGTTCCCGTACGTGTTCACCGCGGCCCGGCTGACCGAACACCACACCGCGGGCGGCATGAGCCGTCAGCTGCCTTACCTGGCCGAGCTGCAGCCCGGCCTGTTCGTCGAGGTCTCCCCGCAGTTGGCGGCCGAACGCGGGCTGACCCACATGGAGTGGGCGCACGTGATCACCAGCCGGGCGGCCGTGGACGCCCGGGTGTTCGTCACCGACCGGATGCGTCCGCTGCGCATCGACGACCATGTGGTGCACCAGATCTGGATGCCCTACCACTGGGGCAACGCCGGGCTCGTCGACGGTGACGTGGTCAACGACCTGCTCGGCGTGGTCGCCGACCCGAACGTGTTCATCCAGGAGAGCAAGGTCGCCACGTGCGACATCCAGCCCGGGCGGCGCCCGCGCGGGACCGCGCTGCTCGAGTACATCGCGATGTACCGGCAGCGGGCCCGCATCACGATCGACACGGGCACCGACCTTGACACGACCAAGGCGTCGACCGACCACACCGAGGAAACGCCATGAACGAGAACAGCTTCTACGGCCCACTCGATGACGTGGCCGGTGACGCGGGCTACTCCGGACACCCCGAACGGGTCGGGTTCTTCACCGACACCTCGGTGTGCATCGGGTGCAAGGCCTGTGAGGTCGCGTGCAAGGAGTGGAACGAGGTCCCCGTCTCAGGAGATGGGGACGGCTTCAACCTGCTGGGCATGTCGTTCGACAACACCGGCAACCTGGGCGCCAACTCGTGGCGGCACGTCGCGTTCATCGAGCAGCCCGCGCCGGAACGCGAGCCCATCGATCTGGGCATGCCCGACGTCAGCGGCGCGGGGATCGACATGGTCGGCCAGCGGCCGGACTTCCGGTGGCTGATGGCCTCCGACGTCTGCAAGCACTGCACCCACGCGGGGTGCCTGGACGTGTGCCCGACCGGGGCCCTGTTCCGCACCGAGTTCTCGACCGTCGTTGTGCAGCAGGACATCTGCAACGGTTGCGGCTACTGTGTCTCGGGCTGTCCGTACGGGGTGATCGAGCGACGCGAGGGCGACGGCCGGGCGTGGAAGTGCACGCTGTGTTACGACCGCCTGCACGACGGTCTGGAGCCCGCCTGCGCCAAGGCCTGCCCGACGGATTCGATCCAGTTCGGCCCGCTCGACGAACTGCGGGAGCGGGCGGCGCTGCGGGTGGAACAGCTGCACGAGCGCGGGGCGACCGAGGCGCGGCTGTACGGCCACGACCCGAACGACGGGGTGGGCGGCGACGGCGCCTTCTTCCTGCTGCTCGACGAGCCGGAAGTGTATGGGCTGCCGCCGGATCCGGTGGTGCCCACCCGCGACGCGGGCGCGATGTGGCGGTACGCCGGGATGGCGGCCTCGGCGCTGGTGGGTATCGCGGTGTCCGCGTTCGCGAGGCGCTCGTGAAGGAGCAGTTGGCCGTGCCGAAGGCCGAGTTCCGGTCCTATTACGGGCGCCAGATCCTCAAGACCCCCGTGTGGAACTGGATGATCGCGGCCTACCTGTTCACCGGCGGGCTGTCGGCGGGCTCGGCGATGCTGGCCGCCGGCGCGGATCTGACGGGTAGGCCCGGCCTGCGGAAGGTGTCGCGGATCGGCTCGCTGGTCGGTCTGCTGGCGAGTATGTACTTCCTGATCGGTGATCTCGGCAGGCCCGAACGGTTCCACCACATGCTGCGGGTCGCCAAACCCAGCTCGCCGATGAGCATGGGCACGTGGATCCTCGGCGCCTACGGGCCCGGCGCCGGGGTGGCCGCCGTGGCGGAGCTGATGCCCGCGCGCCTGCGGCGGACCCGGGTGGGCCGGCTGCTCGGCTGGGCGGCGCGGCCCGCCGGGCTGGAGGCCGCCGCAGTGGCGCCCGGTGTCGCGTCCTACACCGCGGTCCTGTTGTCGCACACCGCCGTTCCCGCATGGAACGAGGCCCACCCCTATCTGCCGTTCGTGTTCACCGGATCGGCGGCGGCCAGCGGCGGCGGGCTGGGCATGATGCTGGCACCGCTCGGCGAATCCGGCCCGGCACGCCGGATGGCGGTCGCGGGCGCGGCGCTCGAGGTCGCGGCGTCGCGGACCATGGAGCACCGGCTCGGAATCGTCGGCGAGGCCTACACCACCGGCAGGGCGCACCGGCTGCGGCAGCTCTCCGAGATCCTGACCGTCGGGGGCGCGGCCGGGGCGGTCGTCGGGCGGAACCGGGCGGTGCTCGCGGTGTCGGGTGCGGCGCTGCTGGCCGGCAGCGCGCTGCAGCGCTTCGGCGTCTTCGAGGCCGGGGTGGAGTCGACGAAGGATCCGAGATACGTCGTGGTGCCGCAGCGGGAACGCCTCGCCGCCGGTGAGCCGGCGCGAGCCCGCTGACCGCTCACAGGTGGATCGCGGCGAACCCCGCTCCCTGGTGGACCATGCCGTTGACCGGATACGACGAGTGCGCGGTGGTGTTGCCGCCCGGCCCGCAGACCGGATCGCCCGCCGCGCACAGTTCGATCGTCCTGGCGCCGTAGAGCGGTCCGGTGACCACCGGGGGCATCGCGTACTTCTGCAGGAACGGTCCCGACGGCTTGCCGAGCAGGACCACCGCGGCGACGTTGTCGGCGACGTCCGGGGCCAGCGCGGGCGGCATCGGGGCGGGCGTCACCCCCTGGGGCACCACGTCGCCGGTGACGAATCCCGAGACCATCGCCCCCTGGGAGAACCCGCCGAGCACCAACCGGGTGTTGGGGCAGATCACCGACATGACCTGGACCCGGTTCGACGCGTCACGGATGCCGTCGACGACGGTGCTCGGGAAGGCCGGGCTGGTGAACTCGCTGCTGGCCGGGTAGTTGACGCCGTAGACGCCGAGCGTCCGGAAGCCGATCTGCGAGCGCAGCGAGTCGACGAACGCCTGCCCGGTCCCGCCGATCCCCGGCGGTTCGGCGGTGCCGCGGGCGAAGATCACCTCGACGTCCGGGCACGGCTGCGCCGCCGCCGCGGGCATGACCCCGCCGACCGCAGCGGCCCACGCCAGACCGGTCACCCCGGCCAGCCGGCGCACAGCTCTCCACGTCGCGATGACGTCCATCCCCACCCCCACAGTCGCGTGTCCCACCCGACCCGGAGACCGATGCTAATACCGGTGTCAACGGCGACGCCTAAGATTCCGGCGAGCGCCGGGCGAACGAGCACCGGCGGCTCACCCTGTGGAACGAGCGCTGCGGAAAGGGGTCCGGTGTCGACAATCCCGGTCATCGCGTTGACCGGCTATCTGGGTGCCGGGAAGACCAGCCTGCTCAACCATGTGTTGCGGGCGCCCGATGCGCGGGTGGGCGTGGTGATCAACGATTTCGGCGAACTCAACGTCGACGCCGCGCTGGTGACCGGCCAGGTCGACGAGCCGGCGTCGATCGCCGGTGGCTGCATCTGCTGCCTGCCCGACGAGGGCGGGCTCGACGCCGCGCTGGAGAAACTGGCCGACCCGAAGCTGCGCCTGGACGCGATCATCGTCGAGGCGAGCGGTCTGGCCGATCCCGTCGCGGTGTCCCGGATCATCCGGTTCAGCGGCGTGGACAGGGTGCGGCCCGGCGGCGTGGTCGACGTCATCGACGCCGCCATGCACTTCGACACCGTCGACCGCGGCGGCGCACCGCCCGCCCGCTACGCGGCGGCCTCGCTGGTGGTGGTCAACAAACTCGACCAGATCCCCGACGAGGAGCGTGCCGCCGCGCTCGGGCGCATCGAATCCCGGGTCCGCGAACGGCATCCGGAGGCGCACATCGTCGGCGCCGTCGGCGGCCGGGTCGATCCGGCGCTGCTGTACGACGTGCCGGACGCGGACGCCCCGGTCGGCCAACTGTCCTTCCGTGAGCTGCTGATCGACGGCGCCGACGACGATCCGCACCATCACGTGCACGCGGTGTCGGTGACGGCGACCAGCGAGGGCGGCGTCGACCCCGGCGCACTGTTCGACCTGCTCGAAGATCCACCCGCGGGGGTCTACCGGCTCAAGGGCACGGTCGCGGTCCGCTACCGGGAGCGTGCGCGCCGCTACGTCGTCAACGTCGTCGGCCCGTCCGTGCACGTCGCGGCGGGGACGCCGGGCAGCACGAACGTCCTGGTGGCGATCGGGACCGGGTTCGACGTCGACGCGGTCCGTGCGCGCGTCGAGGCGGCGCTGCGTCCGTGCGACGGTCCGGTGCCGGCGGCGGGGCTGCGCCGCCTGCAGCGCTACCGGCGGCTCAGTGTCTGACTGAGGGACCTGTCTGACTGAGTACCGGCGTCTAGGTGCCGCGGTGCCCGGCCTCGGCGGGCAGCGGCGGCGGTAGCGGAGCGGTCGGCGTGCGTTCGGCGGGCGCGGGTCCGGCACCCGGGGACGCGGGCGCGCTCGGGGCCGTCTGGCCGTGGAACTCCAGCATCGTCTCCTCGCGGACGACGTCGTCGCCGATGGTGACGGTCAGCGCCTCCGACGTGACGGTGTAGGTGGCCACGTTGTTCGACGCGACGTACTCGCCGTCGCCCGTGGCCGTCGCCGCGGTGATCAGCTTGGCGCCGTCGCGGACCCGCACCCCGCGGTACTGGTACTTGCCGTCGGGTGACTTGCACACCGCGATGCGGGAGCTGTCGGTTCTGCCGTACGCCACCGCGGTGCTCGGTGAGGCGCAGCGGGCGGTGGAGTCGACGAACCCCTGCGCGTCGGAGACGGGTGCGGCCGCGGCAGGCGGCACGCCGAGACTCAGCAGCGCCGTACCCGCCGCCGCGGCGACGGACCAACGGATGAGGAAGCGGGAGGTGGGCATCACCGTCCACTGGACCATGCCCGGCCGGCGGAGGCGAGCGCCGAAACCGAGACACAACTGGATCGTTAGGTCTCCGAGACAGTCAGCGCCCGGTTGGCCGCGCGGACCGCCAGGTAGATCGCCGTGGACGTCACGACGAACACCGGCCAGCCCATCGCGATGCGCGCCACCGCCAGCAGACCTTCCCGGTCGCTGTCGTACAGGTGGTACTGCACGCCGAAGCGCGTCCACGACACCGCGGCCATCATCAGCGTCGCGGCGTCGAAGACTCTCCGGACCCGCCGCACATCGCGCCACGAGCCGTCGCGGCCGGTGAACCAGGCCCACACCACCCCGACCGCGGGCCTGCGGACCACCACCGACAGCGTGAACACGACGGCAAGACCGAGGTACATCCAGATGCCGGGCAGGTAGAAGTCCTTGCTGCGGCCGGTGATCCAGGCGACGGCCGCGCACAGCGCCACCGCGGCGAAGCCCAGCACCGCGGGACGGGTGGACTCCCCGCGCGCCAGTTGCCACCCGAGGACGGCGGCCGCAGCGGCCTGCGCGGCCACGACGGCGGGAACCAGCCCGAACAACGCCGAGGTCGGGGCGAAGGCGGCGACGGGCAGGGCGGTGGAGACCAGTCCGCGGATTCCGCCCGCGCGGGCGAGCAGGCTCTGCAGCGGGGGTGCCGATTCCGTCATACGGGCCGAGCGGCGGGCCGGCGGGACATGGCCCGAGGGTACTGCGCGGTGACCGGATGCGACAGCGTCCCGCCGCTACGGCAGGATGGCGCCGGTGACCTCCCGGCGGCGCCACATCGCGCGGCTGGCCTTCTTCGCCGCGCTGGTGTTCGTCGTCTTCTACCTGGTGGCGGTCGAGCGGGTGATTGACGTGGACGCGGTCCGCGGTGCGGTGGCGTCGACCGGACCGGTCGCTCCGCTGACCTACGTCGTGGTGTCGGCGGCGCTCGGTGCGCTGTTCGTGCCCGGCGCGCTGTTGGCCGGCGGCAGCGGTCTGCTGTTCGGTCCGGTGCTGGGCACCTTCGTCACGCTGGGCGCGACGGTCGGCACCGCGGTCGTCGCCAGCCTCGTGGGCCGGCGCGCCGGACGGGACAGCGCCCGCGCGCTGCTGGGGCCCGAACGCGCCGACCTGATCGACGCGCAGATCGCCCGGCGCGGCCTGTGGGCGGTGGTGGGACAGCGGTTCATCCCGGGCGTCTCCGACGCGCTGGCCTCGTACGCGTTCGGGGCGTTCGGTGTTCCGTTGTGGCAGATGGCGGTCGGGGCGTTCATCGGTTCGGTGCCGCGTGCGTTCGTCTACACCGCGCTGGGAGCGTCGATCGGCGATCTGTCGTCGCCGCTGGCGTACACCGCGATCGGTATCTGGGTGGTGACGGCGGTCGTGGGCGCCTTCGCCGCGCATCGCGGGTACCGGCGCTGGCGGCGGCGCCGGCCGTCGAGTCCGGACGGTGACACACCCGAGTCGCCCGATCACGCCTAGAGTCGGACGGGTGAGCGCCGGGGAGAGCCGCGCCGGGGTCGATCTGACCAACCTCGACCAACCGCTGAGCCCGGACGCCGGGGCGACCAAACGCGACCTCGTCGACTACCTGGACGCGGTGGCGGACCGGATCCTGCCCGGTCTGGCCGGGCGGCCGCTGACCGTCCTGCGGATCCTGCGCGGCAGGGCGCCGTTCATGCAGAAGAACGTCCCGAAGTACACCCCGGAGTGGGTGAAGACGGTGACCATCTGGGCGGAGAGCTCACACCGCGAGGTGCGGTACCCGCTGTGCGACGACCGGCGCACGCTGCTGTGGCTGGCCAATCAGCGTGCGGTGGAGTACCACCCGACCCTCGGTCTGGCCGGCGACATCTACCGGCCCACGCATCTCGTACTCGATTTGGACCCACCGACGGACGACGATTTCGCCGCCGTGGTCGCCGTGGCGCATCTGGTGCGCCGGGCGCTCGCCGACAGCGGGTTGGCCGGGGCGGTGAAGACCAGCGGCGCCAAGGGTTTACACGTGTTCGTCCCGGTCGACGACCGCGCGCCGGTCGAGGATGTGGCCGCGGCGACGCGGGCGCTCGCGGCCCGTGCCGAAGCCCTCGACCCGTCGATCGCCACCACCGCGTTCATCGTCGAGGACCGGCAGGGCAAGGTCTTCGTCGACTCCACCCGGGCCGGTGGGGCAACCGTCGCGGCGGCCTACAGCCCCCGGCTGCGCCCGGGGACCCCGGTGTCGTTTCCCGTCGACTGGTCGGACCTGTCCTCGATAGTCCCAACGGATTTCACCGTGCACACCGCCGTCGACGCGCTCGGCGGACGTGACCCGTGGGCGGAGTCGATGCCCGCATCGCAACGGTTACCGGTCGACCTGATCGAACACGGCCGCACCATCCCCGTCGCCCGGGTGGCCGCGATGCACGAGGGCAAGCGCCGCGCCCGGGCCCGCCGCACCGGCGGTGAGTGACGGGCGTCGCGCGTGAACGGCGGACTCAGGGGCTCAGCCGTTCTCGGCGGCCACCCGGGCTCGCTCCCTCATCGACGCGACCACTCCACCGTCGTTGAGGATGTCGGTTCCGGTGAGGTAGCCGGCCCGGTCGCTGACGCAGAAGGCCAACAGTTCGGCCATCTCCTCCGGCATGCCCCAGCGCGGGACGGCGGCGTCGGCAACCATCGCGCCGGCGCCGGCCTGCTCCTCGAGCCGGCCCATCTCGGTGTCGACCGACCCCGGTGACACCGAGACGATCCGCAGTCCCCGCCCGTTGAACCGCTCGGCCTGCGACGAGCTGTACCACTTCACAAAGGCCTTGCTCAGCGCGTAGGCGTAACCGGACCGCGCCTCCTCGGGAGCCATGGCGCAGGCGGCCAGCATGTCGGTCATGAACGTGTCCTCGTCCTCGAGGGCGCGGGCGAACTGTCCGGTCGGGATGATCTCGTCGGGCAGCAGGTGCGCCGCCATCGATGCCACGTTGACGATCGCGGCGCCCTCACCCGCCGTTTTGAAGAAGGTCTCGTTGACGTTCACCGTGCCGATCGCGTTGGTCCGCATGACGTATTCGGCGTCGCCCATGCTGGGACTGACACCCGCGGTGTGGATCACCGACACGACGGGCCCGAGGCTCGACGCGGTGTCGAACAGGGCGGCCACCGCATTCCGGTCGGTCACGTCGCAGTGCACGGCCGTGGGTGCGAGCCCGACGTCCCGCAGCGCGGCGACGGCATCGTCGAGCCGCTCCTTACGGATGTCGCAGAGCACCACGGTGTGGTCGCGCCCGACGATCCGCGCCGTCGCCACACCCATACCGCCCGCACCGCCGGTAATTACCGAGATTCCACTCATCCTCGGACCGTATACGTTGGATGCGGTGAACCACGCGGACAGTGAGAAAGTCGACGCGGGCGCCCTGAGCGGCATCTCGGAGACCGCGCTGCTGACCCTGAACGGCCGGGCTCACCAGGCCCGCCACCCGCAGGCGATCATCGACGACCCGATGGCCATCCGGCTCGTCGACGCCATCGACGTCGACTTCGACAAGTTCGGCCGCAAGGGCCAGGAGATGGCGTTGCGCTCGCTGGCCTTCGACCGGGCGGCCCTCCAGTACCTCGGCGCGCACCCGTCGGCCACGGTCGTCGCGCTCGCCGAGGGTCTGCAGACCAGCTTCTGGCGCCTCAGCGATGCCCGGCCCGACCTCGACTTCCGTTGGCTGACCGTCGATCTCGACCCGGTCATCGCACTGCGGGAGCGACTGCTGCCGCCGTGCGACCGGATCACCACCCTGGCGCAGTCGGCGCTGGACTTCTCGTGGATGGACCGGGTCGATGCCGCCAACGGTGTGTTCATCACCGCCGAGGGGCTGCTGATGTACCTGCAACCCCACGAGTCGATGCGTCTGATCACCGAGTGCGCGAAGCGGTTCCCGGGCGGACAGATGATCTTCGACCTGCCGCCGGTGCTCGTGAAGAAGTTCGCGCCCAAGGGGATGCGGGCCTCCCGCCGGTACCGCGTTCCGCCGATGCCGTTCAGCCTCACACCGAACCAGCTCGCCGATCTGGCCATCACGGTGCCCGGAATCCGCGCGGTGCACGACCTTCCGATGCCGAAGGGCCGCGGTGTGGTGTTCGAGAAACTGTTCCCGGCGTTCTGGCAGTTCCGGCCGACCAAACAGATCCGCGGCGCCTACACCCTGCTGGAATTCGGCTGAGCCTCGCCGCGAGCGGCGCCGAGTTCAGCCGGCCACCGCGTCGGTGAGCAGTGAGGCGATCCGCCGGTGCAGTGCGTCGGTGTCGTCCTCCACGGCGACGGTGGACAGGAACAGCGCCGCACCCGCTGCCATGGCGAGGACGGCCCGGGCGTCGCGTTCGGCGTCGGGATCGTCGGCGTCGCGCGTATGGGCGCCGAACAGGTCGATGGCGGGCCCGCTGAACGCGGCCCACAGCCGCCGCCGCATATCGTCGTTCTCCGACATCGCGAGCAGCAGGCCGGGCACCGCCGCCCGGACCTCGGGCCGGGCGAACAGCTGCCGGCTCCCCCGCACCACCCAGTCGATCCAGCCCCGCCGATCGGTCCCGGCGAACGGCGCCAGGTCCGGGGTGTCACCCAGGATGGCGTGGAACACCAACTCGGACTTCGACGGCCAGCGGCGGTTGATGCTCGACCGGCTCACCCCGGAGCGCGCCGCGATCTGGCGCATGCTCAGGTCGTCCCAGCCGGTCTCCACCAGCAGCTCCCGGGTCACCGCGAGCACCCGCTCGTCGATCGAGCTGTCCCTGGGGCGACCCTGCGCCCTCATGTCCTCCACGCCCGCAATTCAACCGCAGTGTGCGTTAGGCCGGCCCGCCCCGGAACCTCGACACTAGGCTGAGCACGTCGGTCGGCGTGGGGAGCTCGTGTGGTCACTTTGGACCGGCTCGTCAATGTGCTCGGCGGGTACGGAGTCCAGTTCCGGACGGGCTCGACGCCGCGCTCCACCGAGTTGCGCACCGTGGTGATGCGTGAGGACCGCGACGTCGTCGGCGACGTGCTGCTGGCGGTCGGCGCCGATTCCGTGGCCACCGCACTCGAATGGGCCCGCGCGGCCCGGGCGGCGGTGGTGCTGGTCCGCGGCGACCACGGCACAGTCGCGGCGGAGTCCGGGCAGCCCGCGGTGCTGACGGTCGACCCGGACGTGTCGTGGAGCGAACTGGCGGCCGTGGTGTTCGGGCTGGTGCTCGAGGGCCGCGAGACCGAGTCCGGGCGCGGCCCGACCGATCTGTTCGCGCTGGCCGACAGCCTGTCCGATGCGATCGGCGGCGCGGTCACCATCGAGGACCGGCACTGGCGGGTGCTGGCCTACTCGCGGATGCAGCAGCACACCGACGACGCCCGCGTCGCGACCATCCTCGGCCGACAGGCGCCCGACCGGCTGCGCGCGCTGTTCACCGAACGCGGCGTGGCCCGGCACCTGGCGAGCTCCGACGCGCCGATGTTCGTCGCCCCGTCGCCCGAGGACGGGCTCGCCGGCCGGATGGTGATCGCGGCCCGCGCCGGTCGCGAACTGCTCGGCTCGGTGTGGGTGGCGTGCGCCGAGGAACTGCGCGGCGACCAGCTGCGGGCGCTGGCCGACGGGGCCCGCATGGTCGCACTGCACCTGTTACGGTCGCGGGCCAGCGCCGACCTGGAGCGGCAGGTGGAGTCCGACCTGGTCATCGGTCTGCTCGACGGCACGGTGGACGCCCCGACCGTGGTGAGCAAGCTGGCGTTGCCCCCGTCGGGGTTGCGGGTCATCGCGCTGCGGGCCCGCCTCGGCGAAGAACGCCACGCGGCGCTGCTGCTGGCCTTCGAACGCGCCACCACGGGCTTCGGGTGGTCGCGGCCGGGGCGCAGCACGCTGTCGGACACCACCGTCTACACGGTGCTGCCGAGCGAACCGGCCGCCAGCGCGCGGCACTGGGTCGACAGCCTGCGTGCCGCGCTGCCGGAGCGGGCCGCCATACTCGCCGGGATCAGCAGCACCGCAACGGTTCTCGAGCTCCCCACGGCTCGTGACGAAGCCGACGAATGTCTGGCGCTGCACGAACTGCAGGGCGGCGTCGGCGAGGCGCCCGCCTACGACGAGTCCTGGGACGACATCGTGCTGCGTCGGCTGCGGATCGCCGCCCGCGTCGGCCGTACCCCGCAGCGCGGTCCGGTGGCGGATCTGCGGCGCCACGACGAGCACCACGCGACCCGCTACGTCGACACGCTGCGGGCCTGGCTGGCCGCGCAGGGTGACCTGCACGAGGCGGCCGAACGCCTCGGCGTGCACGAGAACACCGTGCGCTACCGGCTGCGCAAGATGGCCGAGGTGACCGACCTCGACCTCACCGATGCGCGCAAGCGGCTGGCCATGACGGTCGAACTCGCCGCTACAGACGACGACGGTTTCACGTTGTCGGGCCCCGACAAATCCTCCTAGCCGTGTTGTCCTGAGCGGGCAACCGCCTCACGCCTCCGCCCGCCATCATCGGTGGGGACAGTGCTGCCCGGAGCAGCCGTCCAGTGGGAGGTGACGTGATGTTCGGCGGGGACGGATTCGACGGCGGGCCACGATCGGTGATCGTGGTGGGCGCCGGCATCGTCGGCCTGTCCACCGCCTGGTTCCTGCAGGAACGCGGCGTCGAGGTGACGGTCGTCGACCGCGGCGGCGTGGCCGCGGGCGCATCCTGGGGTAACGCCGGGTGGGTGTCGCCGGCGCTGACGATCCCGCTCAACCAGCCGTCGGTGCTGGGGTACGGCCTGCGGTCGCTGGCGAATCCGGCCGCGCCGTTGCACGTGCCCGCCCGCGCCGACGTTCGGCTGTGGTCGTTCCTGACCCGCTTCGCGGCCAACTGCCGACGGTCGTCGTGGGACCGCGCGGTCACCGCCAACCTGCCGTTCAACGCCGAATGCCTCGAGGCGTTCGACGTGCTGACCGGCAACGGCGTCGACGCGCCGACCACCGACTGCCCGATCACTGCGATGTTCACCTCACAGCGCCGCGCCGCGCATCTGCTCAACGAGCTGGGCGCGTTGCGGGAGGCCGGCCAGGACGTGTCCTACCGTCGCCTCACCCGCGCCGAGCTCGAGGACTACGTACCGCTGGCATCGCGGGCGGTGACGGTCGGCGTCAGCGTCGAGAACCAGCGGTTCGTGGACCCGGGACGGTTCACCCACGCGCTGGCCCGCGCCGTCGTGGCGCGCGGCGCGACCATCGCGGAGGTGGACGTCGTCGACGTGCTGCCGGACCGTCGGGGCGCGCGCGTCTATCCGCGGACCGGTACACCGCTGACCGCCGACGCCGCCGTGATCGCCACCGGCGCGTGGTTGTCGACGCTCGCCGACCGCTGGGTCCGCACGCCGGTGCGCGCCGGCCGGGGTTATTCGTTCACCGTGCCCGTCGACCGCCCGCTGCCGGGTCCGTTCTATCTGCCCGAGGTGCGGGTGGCGTGCACGCCGTACCAGGGCGCGCTGCGTGTCGCGGGCACCATGGAGTTCCGCGAACCGGACGAGCCGGTGATCCCGGCCCGCGTCGAGGCGATCGTGTCCTCGGCCGCACCGCTGCTCGACGGCGTGCGCTGGGGTGAGCGCACCCACGAGTGGGTGGGTCCGCGGCCGGTCACCACCGACGGCCGTCCGCTCATCGGAGCGGCGGCACCCGGCGTCTTCGTCGCCGGCGGACACGGCATGTGGGGGCTCGCGCACGGCCCCGTCACCGGTCGCCTGCTCGCCGAGCAGATCACCACCGGTAAGCAACCCGAGGCGCTGCGGGCCGTCGACCCGCTGCGCTGACCACGAACCCGCATCGAGTCGTCAGGGGCGGCGCATCGGCCCGCCCCTGACGACGATTCCGGCGCTATTCATCGAGGAGGACCCGTGACCACGGCACAACGCATTTGGATGACCCCGGTCGCCTATCGGCGCCTGCAGGACGAGCTGACCGAACTGCGCACGCTGATCTCCACCGAGGCCGCCGACGACGGCGAGGAGAACACCGTCGCGGTGCAGCGGGCCCGCCAGGCTCGTATCCAGCAGATCCATGATCTGCTGCTCAACGCCGTGGTCGGCGAGGATCCGCCCGACGACGGGGTCGCCGAACCCGGCATGGTGCTGACCGTCCGGTTCGACCAGACCGGGGACCAGGAGACGTTCCTGCTGGGGGTCCGCGGGGCGGAGTACGGCGATCTCGAGGTGTACTCGGTGAACTCGCCGCTCGGTGAGGCACTGATCGGCGCCCGCGCGGGTGACCGACGCACGTACGAGGTGCCCAGCGGTGCGTCGGTCCCGGTGACGCTGCTCAAGGCGGTGCCGTTCGGGATGCACCACACACGCGACTGATTCGCGCCGAGCCGGAGGTGCTGCTCAGCCGGTGACCGCCGGCTCGCACACCGCGGCGGCCTCCTCGGCCTCGTCGCGGGGTACGTGGCCGCGGGTGAGAAGGACGAATGAGGCGGCCGCGAGCAGCGCGAACCCGAACATCACCACGCCCATCGGCACCGCGTCGGCCTGACCCGCCAACCCGACCAGAGGCGGGGTCAGCGCCCCGGTTCCGTACTGCAGGAACCCGAGCACGGCCGAGCCGGTCCCGGCGGCGTGTCTGACCTCGGTGGTGGCCAGCATCGCGGCGTTGGCGTAGATGAAGCCGACCGAACCCATGAAGCAGGCCATCAAACCGATTGTCGCCCAAGCGGTCACGTGTCCCACGGTGACCGTCACCAACAGCAGCGTGGTGACCGTGACCATCGCGAACACCCCGCCCCGCAGCACCGAGCGGGGCGAGACGCTCTTGACCAGCCGGGCCGAGATCGCACTGCCCGCACCGACGGCCAGCGCGCAGGACCCGAAGGTCAGCGAGTACATGCCCGGGGACAGCCCGATGATGTTCTGCAGGACGAACGGCGAGGCCGAGATGTAGGCGAACATCGCCCCCGCGGCGAAGGCCATGGTGAGCGTGTAGCCGATGTAGTGCCGGTTGCCGAGCACGCTGCGTGCGCTGGTGAGGAACGCGTCGAGCCCACCGGGGCGGCGACGTTCGGCCGGTAGCGACTCGGGCGCGAAGAAGACCACGCCGAGCAGCATGAGCAGGTTCATCAACGCCAGCACCGCGAAGACGGCCCGCCATCCCACGGTGGTGACGACGGCGCCGCCGAGCATGGGCGCCGTGATCGGGGCCAGCACGCTGATGAGCATCATCACCGCGAACAGTCGCGCGGCGTCGGCGCCGCGGGCGCGGTCGGCGATGATCGCGCGGGCCAGCACCACCCCGGCCGCGCCGGCGAATCCCTGCGCGAACCGCAGGCCGACGAGGATCTCGATCGACGGCGCCACGATGCACAGTGCGCTCGCGGCCAGACACAGCAAGGTTCCGATGAGCAGGGGCCCGCGCCGGCCGTATCGGTCAGACAGCGGACCGATCACGAGTTGGCCGACCGCGAGTCCGACGAGGAAGGTGGTCAACGTCAGCTGGATCATCGACGCGGACGTTCCGAACTCCTCCGCCATCTGCGGAAACGCCGACAGATACATGTCGATGGAGAACGGCGCCACCGCATTGAGCAGGGCGAGGACGGCGATCAGCGCCGCCGACGGCGATCCGGCCGCCACGACCTTTCCCGGCATGGATTTCCTTCCAGCGTGCGCGGCGGACCCGGCACTACCTTTGAAACCATACGTATCTAGAAATACATGTGTCAAAATATCCATATGGCGGATGTGAGCGAACCCACCGGCGGCCACCGCGACCTGGCGCTCGCCCTGCACGACCTGTCGTGGCGGATCGCCCGGTTCGGCCCGGCGCAGGTGGGCCTGGAGCCGCTACCCGCCTCGGAGCTCACGGTGCTGCGGGCGGTGATGGACGAGCCCGGCCGCAGCGTGTCCGAGGTGGCCGCGGCCACGACCATGCAGTCGAGCAACGTCAGCACGGCGGTCCGCTCGCTGATGGAACGCGGACTGCTCGACAAACACGCCGACCCGCGCGACCGCCGGGTCTCGCTGCTGCAGCCGACGTCCCGCGCGCTCGCCGAGCGGGAGGCCATCGAGAACGCCATCACACGCTCGGTGTCCGCTGCGCTCACCGCGCTGCCCGACACCCACGTCGACGCGCTCGTCGCGGCCATCCCGGCGATCCGCGAGCTGACCGCCGAGGTCGCACCATCGCTGACCGTACGGATCGGTGCCACGCAGCGCGGCGCCTGACGGTTACGGACCCGGCGTGAACGACGCGATGATCGCGTCGGTCGGCGACCGCCACGTCAGGCCGAAGTCGGCCAGAGTGGCCGAGTCGTCGGTCGGGGTCGCGGCCGTGAGCAGCAGCGCGGCCTCGTAGGAGAGCCCGTCGCCGAGCGGCACGATGCCGGCCAGCGTGTCGCCGATTCGGCTCATCCCGCGAAAGACGCCTTGGCTCAACGGGATCCGCCGGATCCGTCGACCCGACCCGCGCTCGAGCGCGTCGATCATCCCGTCGAAGGTGATCAGTTCGCCACCGCACACATACCGTCGCGGCCCACGGCCGGGTTTCATCACCGCCGCGTGGACGGCGGCGACGTCACGCACGTCGATCATCTGCATCCCGCCACGCAACCTGGGGGCCACCCCGAACCGCACGATCGGCGCCCACCCGCGTTCGGTGACGCCGGGTGCGGTGTGGAACGCCGGACCCACCACGCTCGACGGGTAGGTGACGACGACGGGCGCTCCGTCGGCCTGGAGCCGCCTGGCGGCCCGGTCGGCGTACCCCTTGGTCTTCGCGTAGGCGCTGCGGCCGTTCGCCGGCGGCGTGTCCGGGCCGATGATCCCGTCGGGCGGTGGGAACAGTGAGCTGTAGCTGCTCACCGATACGACGGGGTCGAGGCCGGCGCGGACGGCCTGGGTGAGCAGCGCCTCCGTCGCGTAGGCGTTGACCTCCCACATCAGTGCCGCGCGCCGGTTGTCGGTGCCCACCACGCCCGCCCCGTGCAGCACGGCGTCGCAGCCGTCGAGCAGCCGGTCGATGGTCGTGGCATCGCGGATGTCACCGGAGAACACCTCGACGTCTCCGAGTTCGGCGAGGCGGTCGAGTACCGTGGCACCTTCGGCGTCGGGCCCGACGAGCAGCCGTACCCGATGGCCGTCGGCCAGAAGCGCACGGACGCAATGGGCCCCCACGTATCCGGTTCCACCGGTGACGCCGATCAGCATCGATCCTCCTCCTTCGAACGCGGTGCGCGTATCGCGCGTTACGGTACCAGTGGCATCGTTATAGGACGATCAGCCCGCCGGACACCACCGTCGCATTCGAGTACGGCATGCTCGAAATCATCTGGCGGGCAGCGGATGCCACGGTTCGGCACCGATGGCCCCAGCGAAGATCACCGAACGCCGTTTCACCGGGCCTGACATCGGCAACACTGGCAGGGCAGCGTGCCGGTACCCCGTCCGCTCTCGGCCGCCCTGACGGCCGGAGTCGGTACTCGACGCGGTTGCGGTGACAGAAAGGAACACCATGGCGCTCGACGACGACGACATCACCACCACGCCCGGCGGCGGAGAAGGCACCGCTGACGGCGGATCCAACCCCGAGGGCCACGACGGCGGAGCCGACGGCACCGCTGACGCCGGCGAGGGAACCGCCGACGGCGGCTCGAACCCGGAAGGCCACGACGGCGGAGCCGACGGCACCGCCTGACCGATCGACATGCTGAGCCGCTGCATCGCCACCGACCCGCACACGTTCGCCACCGAACACTGGGGTCGCCGACCGCTGCTCAGCCGTTCCGAGGCGCTGCCCCGCGACTTCGGGGATCTGCTCTCGCCCGGCATGGTCGACGAGCTGATCGCCGAGCGCGGGGTACGCGCCCCGTTCATCCGGCTCGCCAAAGAGGGTGACGTCCTCGCCAAGGACTGCTACCTCGGGCCGGCCGGGTTCGGCGCGGAGATGCCCGACCAGGTCGACTCCGCCAAGGTGCTCACCCAGTTCGCCGGGGGCGCAACCATCGTGCTGCAGGGTCTGCACCGTCTCTGGCCGCCGGTGATCGACTTCGTCCGCCACCTCGTCGACGACCTCGGCCATCCGGTCCAGGCCAACGCCTACATCACGCCCCCGGACAACCAGGGCTTCGAACCGCACTACGACGTCCACGACGTCTTCGTGCTGCAGACGGCAGGCCAGAAGCGCTGGGTCGTCCACGAACCCGTCCATCCGCACCCGCTGCCGTCGCAGCCGTGGACGCGACACCGGGCCGCGGTGGCCCGGCGCGCCGCCGCCGAACCCGTGGTCGACACCGTGCTGTCCGCCGGTGACGCGCTGTATCTCCCTCGCGGATGGGTGCATTCGGCTCAGGCCCTCGACACGACGTCGATCCACCTCACTATCGGAGTGTCGGCCGTGACGGGCGTCGACGTGGCCCGCGCCGTCGTCGACGTGCTGGCGGACGACCCCGCGTTCCGGGCGTCGCTGCCCATGGGCGGCGACCCGGCCGATCACGATGAGATCATCGCCACGGTGACCAAGGTGATGGCGCAGATGGTCGAGACCATGCGCGACGATGCGACCGCGCTCAGCGGCGCGGCCGCAGATCGGTTGACGCGCAGGCACACCGAACGGACCCGTCCGGTCGCCGTCCGTCCGTTGGCGACGCTGGACGCGGCCGCGCACGCCGACACCACCCCGGTGCGCTGGCGCCACGGGCTGGTCGCGACGGTCGACACCGCCGGTGACCGGATCGCGCTGCGACTACCCGACCGGGTCATCTCCTTCCCCGCCTCCTGCGCGGAGGCGGTGCTCGCGCTGCACCGCGGGATGGTGGCCGACGCGGGCAACCTCCCCGGACTCGACCGGGCCGACGGCACCGTGCTGATCCGCAGACTGCTGCGCGAAGCGGTCGTGACACCGGCGCCGGCCACCGCATGACGATGCGCAAGCGCACGCCGTGCAGTGACCAGTCGCTGCATCGTGGCGATCCGATGTACGGCACCGCCTCAGCCGGGACCTCGTGGGTGTTGCTCGAACTGCCCGGCGGCTGGGGGCCTTCGGCGTTCCTGCAATCGCCCGCGGTGATCGATCCCGAACTCGGACGGGCGATCGTCCGCCGCATCGAGGGCGCCAAGATGCGCATCGCCGCCATCCGCCGCCACGGCCGTCGGTCCGCCACCCCCCGGTGGCGGTGGTTCGTGGCCAGGACGGGGCTCGGCAGCGAGGCGCTGTACTCCGGGGAGGTCGACGCCCCGGGCGACTACCTCGACCTCGCACTGGACGGATCCGACGGCGCCCTGTCCACCGATCCGGTCGTGGCCGTCTGCGCGCACGGCAGACATGACCAGTGCTGCGCGGTGCGCGGCCGCGGCGCCATCGCGGCCATCGCCGCCGCCTATCCCGAAAGTGCCTGGGAGTGTTCCCATCTGGGCGGTGACCGCTTCGCGGCGACGATGCTCATCCTGCCGGAGGGGCTGTGTTACGGGCGGGTGGACTCCACCGATGCGGCCGAGCTCGTCCGGCTCTATCACGACGGCCGGTTGGACAACCGGTACCTGCGTGGCCGCACCTCGCTGCCGCATGCGGTGCAGGCGGCGCAGTATTTCGCGCGCGAGAAGTACGGGGACGATCGCATCGCGAGCCTCTCACCGCTGTCCGTCGAGCGGGACGACGACGTCCACCGGGTGGTGCTCGACGGCGACGCTGGCCCGGTCGAGGTGACGCTCGACGAAGGGTGGTCGGAACCGCTGCTGTCGCAGTGTCACGCCAAAGTGCCCGGGCGCGTGAAGGTCTATCACCTGGTGTCGATGACACCGGCCTGACCGCCGGGCCGGTCAGCGGACCGCCGGCTCGGGCACCTTCCAGGCGCTGCCCTGTTCGCGGTCCAGCGCGGTGATCCCCTTGTTCTTCAAGCCGAAGATGTAGACCAGCAGGCTGACCCCGATCACCACCGTGACGTACACGATGAACAGACCGATCCGGTCGGCCGACTTCGCCCCCTGATACAGCAGCGGCGCCGTGCCGCCGAACGCCGAATTGGCCAGCGCGTAGCCCAATCCGACACCGAGCGCGCGGACGTCGGCGGGGAACAACTCCGCCTTCACGATCGCGTTGACCGACGTGTAGCCGGTCAGGATCACGTACCCGACCGCGGTCAGCGCGAACGCCATCAGCGGCGACGTGGTCTGCGGCAGGTACGTCAACAGCACATAGGTGTAGAGGACGCCGCCGACGGCGAAGGAGACCAGCAGGGGTTTGCGGCCCACCTTGTCGCTGAGCAACCCGCCGAGCGGCTGCAGCAACATCAGGAAGATCAGGCCGAGCAGGTTGATCCACGTCCCGGTCAGCGCCCGATCGTCTCCGAAGGTGGACTTCACGATCGCCGGTGCGTTGATCGTGTACGTGTAGAACGCCACCGTGCCGCCCGCGGTGATGAGGAAGCACAGCAGCAGGGCCCGCCAGTGCGTGGTGAACAGCGCCTTCACCGAACCGGCCTCGCGGTCCTTGCCTTCGCGGATCGCTTCCAGGTGGGAGTCGCTGAGCGATTCGTCCATCGAACGGCGCATCCACAGCACCACCAGGGCCGCGATGCCGCCGATGAAGAAGCCGATCCGCCAACCCCATTCGGTCACCGCCTCGACGTCCAGGACGGCGAGCGCGATCAGCAGCGTGAACTGCGCGAGCACGTGCCCACCGACGAGGGTGACGTACTGGAACGACGACAGGAAGCCGCGCCTGCGCGGGGTGGCCGCCTCGGACATGTACGTCGCCGAGGTGCCGTACTCACCGCCGGTGGCGAACCCCTGCAGGAGCCTGGCCGCGATGAGGATCACCGCCGCCCAGTAGCCGATGACCTCCCGGGTGGGCATGACGGCGACCACGAACGAGCACGACGACATCACGGTGATGCTGACCATCAACGCGGCCTTGCGCCCCCGCCGGTCCGCGAAGCGCCCGAAGAACCACGAACCCACCGGCCGCATCACGAACGTCACCGCGAAGATCGCGTAGATGTACAGCGTGGAGTTCTCGTCGTCGGAATCGAAGAACTGCGCCTCGAAGTACGTCGCGAACACGGTGTAGACGTAGACGTCGTACCACTCGACCAGGTTTCCCGCCGACCCCCTGATGGTGTTGAGGACGGCACGCCGTGTGCTCGTGGGAGCCCGTGTCGGGCCGGTCGTGTCGGTCGGCGTCTCCCCATCGCTCATCGGGGGACGATAACGCGGATGGCGGCCCGTCCGGCGGGGATCGGTCACGAAACGCGGGGCAAACACTCGGCCCGATCTGAGCAAACACCCTGCACCCACGCCGGCTTTGCCCCAGAATCACTGCCGGATCGCCATCCGCGCCACGAGGGGGAAGACCCATGAGCACGGCAGCCGAGCGCGCAGCACAGTTGGATCTCGTCGCCCGACTCAAGTCGGCGTATCCGGAACTCCCGGATGCCCCGACGCCCGACCAACTCGACCACGGCCGCATCACCGCCTACCTCAAGCCGGTGCACGACGTCGGCGGTGAGCCCGACGCCCCGATGAAGTACGAGAACAAGCAGTACGAACAGTGGGAGGAAGCCACCTACGTCATCTGCGAAGTCCTCGCCTGGCGGGGTATCTGGCTGTCGGAGGAGCGGCGCCGCATCGGCAACGTCGACGTCGGCCGGGCGCAGTATCTGGGGCTGCCCTACTACGGCCGCTGGCTGCTCGCGGTCGCCCGCGTGCTGGTGGAGAAGCACCACATCGGGCTCACCGAACTGACCGAGCGCATGGCCGAGGTGAAGGCCCGATACGCCGGCGGGCTCGACGGCCGGAAACCCGACGCGCAACCGAAAGCCGAGGGCGACGGTTCGCAGGTCGCCCGCAACGAGCACCACCGTCACGCGGTCGGCAAGGGGGACCCTCAGGTGTACGCCGGGCTGGCCGGCCGGCCGAAGTTCGCCGTCGGGGACGCGGTTCGGGTGCGCGAACTGCCCGTGCTGTTCTACACCCGCACCCCCGAGTACACCCGCGGCGCCACCGGCGTCATCGCGACGGTGGCCTACGAGAGCCCGGCCGCCGAGGACGAGACCTGGGACCGCCGAGACGCGACCCCGGAATGGTTCTACGTCGTGCGGTTCAACCAGTCCGAGCTGTGGCACGGCTACACCGGCACGGCCACCGACACCCTGCAGACCGAACTGCCCGAGCGTTGGCTCGAAGCGGCGAGCTGAACACCGGAGGACACCACCGTGACCCACGACCACGACCACGACCACGACCGGACCGTCAAGCCGATGGTCGACGAGATCACCGACTTCGAGGTCCTCGAGATCGCGCTGCGCGAACTGTGCATCGAGAAGGGCATCTTCACCGCCGAGGAGCACCGCCACTTCACCGAGTTCGCCGAGCAGATCGGCCCCACCCCGGCCGCGCGTCTGGTCGCGCGGGCGTGGCTGGACGCCGACTTCAAGGACCTGGCGCTGCGCGAACCGATGACCGCCAGCAAGGAGGTCGGCGTCGACTGGATGGAACCGACCGGGTTCGGCACGCCCAGCGATTTCACCGCGTTCGAGATCCTCGCCGACACACCGACTCTGCACCACGTGATCGTGTGCGCGCTGTGCTCGTGCTATCCGCGTCCCATCCTCGGCAACTCACCGGAGTGGTACCGCACACCCAACTACCGTCGGCGCCTGGTCCGCTGGCCCCGTCAGGTGCTGGCCGAGTTCGGGCTCTACCTCCCCGACGACGTCGAGGTCCGGGTGCAGGACTCGAACCAGAAACACCGCTTCATGGTGATGCCCATGCGCCCGGAGGGCACCGACGGCTGGACCGAGGAACAGCTCACCGAGATCATCACGCGCGACTGCCTCATCGGCGTCGCGCTGCCCAAGCCGGGCGTCACCACGAACGTGATCGTGGACACCCGACCGGCGATCCACCCGATCGGCGACTGAGGCCACCCGATGAGTGCATCCGAGCACACCCCGATCGAAACACTCGCCCGCATCGTCGAACGCGGTCAGGTGTGGCCGCGCATGGCAGCCAAGTACGGCGTCGAGAACCCGGTGCCGCCGTGGAAGACCAGCCTCGACGGGCTCTGTGACGCGCTCGATCACGGCGCCTGCGGCGATGCGAACATCCCCACGTTCGCGGAGCGCCGGGACGAGGAGGATCACCTGTCCGCGACCGTCTACGCCGATCTGCCCTACCCCGAGAACCAGCTGGTGTCACTGGCGCACTCGCTGCTCATCCGCGGCGTCATCGACGAGTCCGAACTGCGGCAGCGTCTGGCCGGGATCCGCGCCCGCCTCGAAGCCTCCTGACGTCGCCCACGGCGGGCCCATTCGCGACGTGATCCGATTCGTCCATCTGCTGACGCTGCTGGGCCTCGTCGCCGTGCCCGCGGCCGGGTGGTTCGCCGCGGACTGGTCGGGCGGTACCACGCTCGCCGTGTACTGGGTCGAGAACGTGGCGACGTGCGTGTTCGTCTCGCTGCGAATCCTCGCGCACCAGACGTGGAGTCCCCGGCGCGGACATTTCCGGTACACGGCGCCCAGCGCCGACCGGCGCACCGCCCGCGGCTCGTTCCTCAGCGGCTTCGTCGTCACCGGTTTCGCCTTCTGCGCCGCGCACGGTGTGTTCCTGGGCGTCATCCTGTTTCTGCTCGACCGCAACGGCAAGAGCGGCTTCGCCGAGATCGACTGGCGCAGCGTCGGAGTCGGCTGCGCGGGCGTGGTCATCCTGCTCGCCGTCGACTTCCTCGTCGACCTGCCCGGGCTGCGCCGGCTGCCGTTCCACCAGCTCGAGCAGACCGCGAACCAGGGTGTCGGGCGCGTCATCGTCGTCCACCTCACGCTCATCTTCGGCATGGTGGGCGTGGCCGTGACCGGGGCGCCGTCGACGTTCTTCGGGGTCTTCATCGTCCTCAAGACGCTGTTCGCGATCAGCACGGCGCTGCCCCAATGGGAGCCCGAGGCGGCGCCGACATGGTTCAGCCGCCTGATGAACCGCCTTCCCAACGTGCACCCTGGCCGGACCTTCGAGGAGTTCTGGGCCGCGGACCGCGCCGCCGAACGCGCACGCCGCGAGCAGAACGAGCGACCGTGGAGCGGCGGCCGACGCGGGTAAGGCAGGCTGGAGACACTGTGCTGACCACCCAACCCACCGCCCGATGACCGTCCCACTGCTCGACGATCCGAGTGACCTCGCGCCCCTGCGCGCCAAGGGCACCGACGCCGACGAACTCTTCGCCGCGTTCTCCGCGTGGGCCGAGGCCAACGGCACGCCGTTGTACCCGGCGCAGGAGGAGGCGCTGATCGAACTGGTCAGCGGCGCGAACGTCATCCTCGCCACCCCCACCGGCTCCGGGAAGTCGCTGGTCGCCACGGGCGCGCAGTACTTCGCGCTGGCCGGCGCGGACGCGAGGAGCAAACAGGGCGGGAGCCGGCGCAGCTACTACACCGCGCCGATCAAGGCGCTGGTCAGCGAGAAGTTCTTCGCGCTGTGCGGGGTGTTCGGCGCGGAGAACGTCGGCATGCTCACCGGCGACGCAGCGGTCAACGCGGCGGCGCCGATCATCGCGTGCACCGCCGAAGTGCTGGCCAACATCGCGCTGCGCGAGGGGTCCGGCAGCGACGCCGGACTCGTGGTCATGGACGAGTTCCACTTCTACGGCGACCCCGACCGCGGCTGGGCCTGGCAGGTGCCGCTGCTCGAACTGCCGCGCGCCCAGTTCCTGTTGATGTCGGCCACCCTCGGCGACGTCACGTTCCTGCGCGAGGACCTCACCCGCCGCACCGGCAGGCCGACCGCGCTGGTCGCCCATGCCGAACGTCCGGTTCCGCTGTTCTACTCGTACGCGACCACGCCGATGCACGAGACGATCTCCGACCTGCTCGACACGAAACAGGCGCCGATCTACGTCGTCCACTTCACCCAGGCGTCCGCGCTGGAGCGGGCGCAGGCACTGATGAGCATCAACGTGTGCACGAAGGCGGAGAAGGCCGCGATCGCCGAACTCATCGGGGCGTTCCGCTTCTCCACGGCCTTCGGCGCCACGCTGTCGCGTCTGGTGCGCCACGGCATCGGCGTCCACCACGCCGGGATGCTGCCCAAGTACCGGCGCCTCGTCGAACAACTCGCCCAGGCCGGTCTGCTGAAGGTCATCTGTGGCACCGACACCCTCGGCGTCGGCATCAACGTGCCGATCCGCACCGTGGTGTTCTCGGCCCTGTCGAAGTACGACGGCACCCGCACCCGCCTGCTCAACGCCCGTGAGTTCCACCAGATCGCCGGGCGGGCCGGACGCGCCGGCTACGACACCGCGGGCACCGTCGTCGTGCAGGCCCCCGACCACGAGGTCGAGAACCTCAAACAGTTCGCGAAGGTCGCCGACGATCCCAAGAAGCGTCGAAAGCTGGTGCGCCGCAAGGTCCCCGAGGGTATGGTGCCGTGGAGCGAGTCGACCATGACCCGTCTGGTCGACGCCGCCCCGGAGGCGCTGCAGAGCAACATGCGGGTGTCGACGGCGATGATCCTCGACGTGGTCGCCAGGCCGGGCGACCCGTTCGAGGCGATGCGCCGGCTGCTCACCGACAACCACGAACCGCGCAAACGGCAGCTGCAGCTCATCCGCGAGGCGGTCGGCATCGCCCGCTCGCTGCTGCAGGCCGGGGTCATCGAGCGCGTCGACACCCCCGAGGGCCGGCGCTACCGGTTGACGGTCGACCTGCCCCATGACTTCGCGCTGTACCAGCCGCTCTCGACGTTCGCGCTGGCCGCCATCGAGGTTCTCGACACCGAGGCGCAAACCTATGCACTGGACGTGGTCTCGGTGATCGAGGCGACACTGGAGGATCCGCGCCAGATCCTGGCGGCGCAACTGAAGAAGGCCAGAGGCGAAGCGGTCGCCGCGATGAAGGCCGAGGGTATCGAGTACGACGAGCGCATCGAACTGCTCGACGACGTCACCTATCCCAAACCGCTCGAAGAGCTGCTCGAGCACACCTACGAGGTGTACCTGCAGAGCAATCCGTGGGCCGCCGACGGCACGCTGTCCCCCAAGTCCGTGGTGCGCGAGATGTGGGAGCGGGCATTCACCTTCCGCGAGTACGTCAGCGTCTACGGGCTCACCCGCTCGGAGGGCGCGGTGCTGCGCTACCTGTCCGACGCGTACAAGGCGCTGCGCTCCGGTGTGCCCGCCGCGGCCCGCACCGACGAGGTCACCGATATCGTCGAGTGGCTGGGCGAGCTTGTGCGACAGGTGGATTCGAGCCTGCTTGACGAGTGGGAACAGCTCACCAGCCCGGACCAGCCGTTGGACGCGCCCGTCTCGGTGCCCACCCGTCCGCGGCCGCTGACCGGTAACGAGCGCGCGTTCACCGCGATGGTCCGCAACGCGCTGTTCCGGCGGGTCGAGCTGTTCGCCCGGCGTCGCTGGGCCGATCTCGGCGAGTTGGACGGCGGCTCCGGGTGGACGGCGCAGCAGTGGGCAGAGGTCGGTGACGCGTACTTCGACGAACACGACGACGTGGGCACCGGCGCGGACGCCCGCGGTCCGGCGCTGCTGATCGTCGACCGGCGGCTCGGGGTGTGGCGGGTGCGGCAGATCCTCGACGACCCGGCAGGCGACCACGACTGGGGTTTCGAGGTGGAGGTGGATCTCGACGCCTCCGACGAGGAGGGCGCGGCGGTCCTGCGACTCCTCGACGCCGGCCGCCTGGACTGACGTCTATTTCCAGGCGAAGACCGGCTGCTCCAGGTCGTCCACGCGGTCGGGGCGGCCTTCGAGCGCGAGCCAGCGCAGTTGCAGCAGCACCGCACCGGTCGGGGCGTGGATGAGGTCGTTGCCCAGCGGGATCTGCACCACCGGCCGCGGGCTCTCCGGGATCGTGACGAACCGGGGCGAATCGTCGCGCTGCAACTGGTGCAGCCCCACCCGGTAAGCCGCCACCACCTCGTCGGGGGCGGGCCGCAGATCGAGCCGGCCCCCGCCCCACACGACCACCGGGGTGATGACGTACCCGGAGCGCGTCGGATAGTCGTCGAGCAGCCCGAGCACCGACGAATCCGGCAGCGCGACGCCCAGTTCCTCGTCCAGTTCGCGCAGTGCGGCCTCGACGGCGCTCTCCCCGGGGTCGAGCCGGCCGCCGGGAAGCGCCCACTGGGCCGCATGCGAGGACAGCCGAGATGCCCTGCGGCACAGCAGGAACGCCGCACCGCCGGAGACGTCGACCATCCGGCCGTCGAGACCGGCCTCCATCGGTCGGCCGTCTATCCAGTCGTCGACCGGCGCCGGATCCACCCGGTCCTCCCCGGTCTCGGAGTCGACGAGCACCACCGCCACCGCCGCGTGCCGTTTGGTCGGGTCGGTCACGGTGCGTCGCTCGTGGCCCGCCAGGTGGGTCGAGATGCGCTCGCGCAGCGGCTCATCGTAGGAGATGGTCACCGGTCCACCGTACGAGGGCGGGCTGGTCAGTCCCGCGCCAACTCCTCCCGGACCACCGCCACGAAGCCGTCGACGTCGGCCTCGGTGGTGTCCCACGCGGTCATCCAGCGGACCTCGCCGCGCGACCGGTTCCAGTCGTAGAAGCGCACCCGCGCGCGGATGCGGTCGGCCGCCGCGGTGGGCAGCGTCGCGAAGATCGCGTTCGCCGCGGTGTCCTGGGTGAAGGCCAGACCGGGCAGCGTCCCGTCGTCGACGCCGTTGTCGAGCGCGGTGCGCAGCCGCGCGGCCATGGCGTTCGCGTGCGCCGCACTGCGCAGCCCGAGGTCGTCGTCGAACAGCGCCAGCAGTTGCGCGGAGGCGAATCGCATCTTGCTGGCCAGCTGCATCGTCAGCTTGCGCAGATAGCTCAGACCCGTCGCGCGGTCCGGGTCGAGGACCACCACGGCCTCCACACCGAGCAGCCCGTTCTTGGTGCCGCCGAGGCTGAGGACGTCCACCCCCGCGTCGGTGGTGAACTCGCGGAACGGCACGTCGAGGGCGGCGGCGGCGTTCCAGAGCCGGGACCCGTCCATGTGGACGGCCATCCCCCGGCTGTGGGCGAGGTCGGCGACCGCCCGCACCTCGGCCGGGCTGTACAGCGTGCCCAGTTCGGTGGCCTGGGTGATGCTCACCGCAAGTGGCTGGGCCCGGTGTTCGTTGCCCCACCCCCACGCCTCGCGCTCGATGAGGTCGCCGGTCAGCTTCCCGTCCGGCGCGTCGACGGTGAGCAGTTTGATGCCGGTCATCCGCTCGGGGGCGCCGGCCTCGTCGGTGTGGATGTGCGCGGTCGACGCCGCGACCACGGCGCCCCAGCGCGGCAGCACGCTGGTGAGCGAGACGACGTTGGCGCCGGTGCCGTTGAACACCGGGAAGACCTCGGCCCGCAGGCCGAAGTGCTCGCGGACGACCTCGCGGAGCCGTGCGGTGTACCGGTCCTCCCCGTAGGCCACCTGGTGGCCACCGTTCGCGGCGGCCAGCGCGGCGAGAACCTCTGAGTGCACGCCGGCGTAGTTGTCGCTGGCGAAGCCGCGCCAGTCCGGGTCGTGGAGCGAGGAGAGCGTCACCGGGCAATCCTTCCACCGCCGTTGACATGCAAGTGAATGCTTGCCTATCGTGGCCGGTGTGGGTGACGTCTTCAAGGCGCTGGCCGATCCCACGCGCCGGACGATCCTCGACGAACTGGCCGACCGGAACGGGCAGACGCTGTTCGAGATCTGCGCGCGCCTGACCACCAAGCACGGGCTCGGCTCGTCGCGGCAGGCGATCTCGCAGCATCTCGACGTCCTCGAGGATGCGGGCCTGGTCCAGACCAGGCGCGACGGCCGGTACAAGTTCCACTACCTCGACACCACACCGCTCGAACCGATCGTCGAGCGGTGGCTCGACAAGACCCGGAAGGACAGGGAGGCACCACCGTGAAGATTCATCTGACGAGCGTGCTCGTCGACGATCAGGACAAGGCGCTGCGCTTCTACACCGAGGTGCTCGGCTTCGCCCCGAAGCACGACATCCCGATGGGTCCGGCGCGGTGGATCACCGTGGTGTCCCCGGAGAATCCGGACGGCACCGAACTGGTCCTCGAACCGGACGGCCACCCCGCCGTCAAACCGTTCAAGGAGGCCCTGGTCGCCGACGGGATCCCGTTCACGTCGTTCGCCGTCGACGACGTCGCGGCGGAATTCGACCGGCTCAGCGGACTCGGGGTGCACTTCACCCAGGAACCCGTGGACATGGGGCCGGTGACCACCGCGGTGTTCGACGACACCTGCGGGAACCTGATCCAGATCGCTCAACAGAAGTAGCCGACCGCGTTCACCGTGAGCCGCGGCCAGTCTATCGGTCGGGTGGGGGCTTGCGGCAAGGGCGGGGTCATCCCCCAAAATGGCTGGCTTCGGCCGGATTCGAGGGGTGGTGAGGCGATCATGCGGGAGTACGAGGACGAGCTGCGATCCGAGCGCACGTATGTGACGGGGTTGTACACCCGCCTCGATGGCGAACGCGCGCGGGCCAAGGAGAAGTACGCCGCGGCGCTGCGCGGCGACGGTGCGCTCGTGGAACGTGACGCCGAGGTGCGGGCACTGGCCAAGGAGATCCAGCGCCTCGACGTCGCGGACGACGGGCTGTGCTTCGGCCGGCTGGACGCCGACTCCGGTGAGCGTCTCTACATCGGCCGGATCGGCCTCTTCGACCGCGACGACGATTTCGAACCGCTGCTGCTCGACTGGCGGGCGCCGTTGGCGCGGGCGTTCTACGTCGCCACCGCCGCGCACCCCGAGGGGATGCGCAGACGACGCCAATTCCACACGCGCGGGCGGCGGGTGCTCGACTTCACCGACGAGGTCTTCGGCCGGCCCCGCGGCGACGAACGCGGCGGCGAGTCGGCGTTGCTCGCCGCGGTGAACGCGCCGCGCGGTGAGGGGATGCGCGACATCGTCGCGACGATCCAGGCCGAGCAGGACGCGATCATCCGGCACGACCACCCGGGGGTGCTGGTGATCGAGGGCGGCCCGGGCACCGGGAAGACCGTGGTGGCGCTGCACCGGGTGGCCTACCTGCTCTACACCCAGCGCGCGCGCATCGAACGCCACGGCGTGCTGGTGATCGGCCCGAACCCCGCCTTCCTCGACCACATCAGTCGCGTCTTGCCGTCGCTGGGTGAGACGAACGTCGTGCTCATGACCACCGGCGATCTCGTGCCCGGATTGTCCGTCACCGCCGAGGACGGTGCCGAGGCCGTCGCGCTCAAGGGGTCGCTGAAGATCCTCGACGTGCTCGCGGCGGCTGTCACCGACCGGCAACGGGTGCCCGAAGAGCCCCTGGTCATCGACCTGCCCGACGTCACCGTGCAGATCGACCCCGACACCGCGCAGTGGGCGATAGACGAGGCCCGTGGCAGCGGATTACCACACAACCACGCACGCAAGGTCTTTCGCGAGACCGTCGAGTACGTGCTCACCGAACGCGCGGTCTCGCGGATCGGCAGGGGCTGGCTGTCGCGGGCGGACAAGGGCGCGTGGGAGGAACTGCGCGCCGATGTGCTCGAAGACCTCGCGGACAGCGAGCAGTACCTCGCCGCCCTCGATGAGCTGTGGCCGGTGATGACCCCGCAGCAACTGCTGTCAGAACTCTACGAATCCCCAGAACGCCTGCGCGCGGCGGGCGCCGACGAGAAGCTGTGGCGCGCCGACGGCGCCGCATGGACGGTGTCGGACGTGCCGTTGCTCGACGAACTGGTCGACCTGCTGGGCCGCGACACGGCCGCGGACATCGCCGCCGAGAAGGCCCGAGAGGTTGAAACCGACTACGCCGAGGGCGTCCTCGAATCCATGGTCGCCCACGAGGATCTGATGGACGACGAAGACCTGCTCCTCGCCACGGATCTCTTGCACGGTGAGGAACTGGCGGACCGCTTCACCGAACGGGACACCCGCGAGCTGTCCGAACGTGCTGCAGCGGACCGGGATTGGACCTACCGCCATGTCGTGGTCGACGAGGCACAGGAACTGTCCGAGATGGACTGGCGGGTGCTGATGCGCCGGTGCCCGAGCAAGTCGTTCACTGTGGTGGGGGATCTGGCCCAACGCCGTTCGCCCGCGGGGGCGCGGTCCTGGGCGGAGATGCTCGAACCGTACGTGCCGGGCCGCTGGGTCTACCGGCCGCTGTCGGTCAACTACCGCACCCCCGCGGAGATCATGGCGGTCGCGGCCGCGGTGCTCGCCGAGTTCGCGCCCGACGCGCAACCGCCCGAGTCCGTCCGGTCCACCGGGTCACCGCCGTGGCGCCGTCGGGTGACACAGGACGACGTTGCCTGCGCCATCGAGGAATTCGTGCGGGACGAAGCCGCACGCGAAGGCACCAGCGTCGTGATCGGACCGCCGGACGTGCCCGGTACGGTGGCGCCGGCCGAGGTCAAGGGTTTGGAGTTCGACGCGGTCCTCGTCGTCGAGCCGGAACGGATCTTCGACGGTCCGCGCGGCGCCGCGGACCTCTACGTCGCCCTCACCCGCGCGACCCAGCGCCTCGGCATCGCGCACTGCGGCCCGCTTCCGCCGTCGCTCGACGGGCTGAGGGAACTGCCCGTCGATCGGGACGTCGCGAGCTAGGGTCGAGGGATGCGCATCGTTGTCCGGTCCGTCACGGCCATCGTCCTGACGGCAGGTGCACTGGGCGCGGCGATCCCGGTCGCGGCCCAGCCCGCGGCGCCTACCATCACCCAGATACCGGAACGTCCCCTGGCGGAGGGCTTTACGCCGTTCGTCGACAACCCCGCGATCGTCGACCCCCGCCCGCAGAGCATCGAGTCGTGGGGACGCCTACCCGACGACCGCGCGATCACCGTGCGCTTCACCGCCGGTACGCCCGAGTGCTACGGCGTCCACGCGGAAGTGCAGGAGACCGCCGACATCGTCGCGGTGAAACTGCGCTCCGGTGTGCTGCCGGAAGCGGTGAACCGGGCCTGCATCGCGATCGGGGTGTTCGCGAGCCTGCCGGTCGGACTCCAGGCGCCACTCGGTGACCGGGCGGTCGTCAGCATCACCTGATCGCTGTAGCCGCGACGAACCCGAAATGTCGGACCCTGCTGCTTGTATGGGGTCATGTCCTCGAGCATGGCGTCCGGCGCGGTGGTGGTGCGCCCCATCGACCGGCTCGAGGTGTTGTTCGAGGAGTTGGCGGAGCTGACCGGTCAGCGCAACGCGATCGACGCCCGGCTGGTGGAGATCGCCGCCGAGATCGACCACGACGAACTGTGTGGCATGACGGGCGCGACGTCGGTGGCGCATCTGATGGCGTGGAAGACCGGGTCGTCGTCGAGGAACGGTAAGACCATCGCCGCCATCGCCCACCGCATCGCGGAGTTCCCCCAATGCCTGCAGGCTCTGCGGGAGGGCCGGCTGTCGCTGGATCAGGTCGGGGTGATCGCCGAGGGCGCGGGGCCAGGGTCCGATGAGCATTACGCCGAGCTGGCGCAAAGCGCCACGGTCAACCAACTCCGCACCGCGATCACACTCGAACCCCGACCCGAACCCGAACCCGCACCCGAACCAGAACGTGAGTCGGACGCCGAACCCGCGCCTGCTCCCGGGCCGGTCCCGCAGGCGTCGATCACCAAGACCTCCGATGAGCAGTACACCTACTGGCGCATCGCGATGCCGCATGCCGAGGCGGCGGTGTTCGACGCGGCCCTGCAGTCCCACCACGATGGGTTGGTCGCCCAGTGGAAACACGACCACGACACCGACAGCCCGGGCGCGGGCGACAGCCCCGGTGCCCGGCCGCCGTTTCCCACCCTGGTCGATGCGTTCAATAGCCTGGTCGAGGCCGGGTGGGACGTCGAGGCCGCTCGCCGCCCGCACGGGCATCGCACCACTGTGGTCGTGCACCTCGACCTCACAGCCCGTATCGCCGCGCTGCACCTGGGGCCGCTGCTCTCGGATGCCGGTCGCCGCTATCTGACCTGTGACGCCACCTGCGAGGTGTGGTTCGAACGCGACGGGCAGCCCATCGGCGCCGGGCGCGCCACCCGGCTGATCAGCCGCCGCCTGCGCCGCGCCCTGGAACATCGCCACCCCACGTGTGCGGTCCCCGGATGTGGGGCCACCCGAGGTCTGCACGCCCACCACATCCGGCACTGGGAAGACGGTGGCCGCACCGACCTGGACAACCTGGTGCTGGTCTGCCCCTACCATCACCGGCTGCACCACAAAGGCGTCATCACCATCACCGGACCCGCCTCCCGACTCGCCGTCACCGACGGCGCCGGCCGCGCACTGCACTCGGGGTCACTCGCGCGCCCGCCGAATCAGCCCCCGCCCACGGTCGCGCCCTACCGAGGTCCCACCGGGGAGCGCGCCGACTGGTGGTGGTACCCGCCATACCAACCCCCACCAACAACACAGAACTGAGGCGGTCATCCCGGACCGAGCCCCCATGTGTGTTCCGTAACCGTCATCGATCTCGATGCGCCCTGTCCGCGTAAAGCCGCATAGGCTGGGGTAATCCGGTGGGCGCAGCGCGGCCCCCGCTCGCTGCATTCACGATCCACTCGGAGGAGATTCATGCGTCGGCGGCTGCCGCAATGGGCGATGACCACACTGGCGATTGTCGGCGTGGCGCTGCTCCTCAACGGCTGTGAGGCACAGGTCTGGGGTACGCCGCCGGGTGGACGGGCTCGACGCCCGCGTCCGGCAAGCCACCGCCGACGCGGCGGCGTCCGGGGCCGACGTCGAGGTGGTCGTGTTGGACCGCAACACCGGTCAGATCGTCTCCGACGGAGCCAACAGGCCCTTCCCTATCGCGTCCGTGGTGAAGCTGTTCATCGCCGACGACCTGCTGCTGCAGGAGTCGGAGGGCAAGACGAAACTCTCGGCAGCCGACCGCAGGTCGCTCGACGTCATGCTGCGTTCTTCCGACGACAGTGCGGCTCAGACGTTCTGGGACCGCAGCGGCGGCAACGCGGTCATCGCACGCGTCGTGGCTCGTTACGGGTTGACCGGGACGACGGCCCCGTACAACGGACACTGGGATGTCACGACGAGCACCGCAAGCGATCTCGTCCGCTACTACGACATGCTGCTGAACGGCGCCGGTGGGTTGCCCGCAGAACAGGCCGACATCATCATCGACAACCTCGCGCGGTCCACACCGACCGGGACGGACGGGTATCCGCAGCGGTTCGGCATCCCTGAGGGGCTCTACGCCGAGCCCGTTGCGGTCAAGCAGGGCTGGTTCTGCTGTTGGAACGGCGCGAACCAGGTGCACGTGTCCACCGGCGTGATCGGACCCGAACGCCGCTACGTGATGGCGATCAGTTCCCTGGACCCCACCGGCGAGGCCGCCGCCCGCGAGAACATCACACGGGCCGTCAGGACGATCTTCCCGGGCGGCAGGATCAGCTGACTCACCCCACCGCCGTCGGGGACGGCGCCGCGGACCCGCCGTGCGTCTTGTCGGCGGTCATCAACCGGATGATCTCCTCACGGTCGGCCGGAGACGGCAGCCCCATCCACGGCGCGTACCCGTACACCTCGTGCAGCGGTGTCGACCCGTAGCGCCCGTCGAGGATGTCCACCGAGTCGCAGCCGATCAGACCGGGGTGGTGCACCCCGCACGCCTCGGCCACCTTGACCAGATCGCGGCGCAACGTCTTGATGTAGTTCGCCGCGCGCTCGGCCTTCACCTCGGGCACCAGGCCGCGGGCCAGCCACGCGTTCTGGGTGGCGACGCCGGTGGGACACGTGTCGGTATGGCACTTCTGGGCCTGGATGCAGCCGATCGCGAGCATCGCCTCCCGCGCGACGTAGACCATGTCGCATCCGAGCGCGAAGGCGACGATCGCGTTGTCGGGCAGACCGAGCTTCCCGCCGCCGATGAACGTGACCTGCTCGTGCAGGTTCCGCTGCGCGAAGATCCGGTACACCCGGGAGAAGCCCACCTGGAACGGCAGCGACACGGAGTCGGTGAAGATCAGCGGCGCGGCGCCGGTGCCTCCCTCACCGCCGTCGATCGTCACGAAGTCCACGCCCCGTCCCGTCTCACACATCGAGTCGGCCAGTTCGGTCCAGAACTCCAGATCACCGACCGCCGCCTTGATCCCCACCGGCAGTCCCGTCTCGCTCGCCAGCAGTTCCACCCAGTCGAGCAGGCTGTCGGTGTCGGAGAACTCCGCGTGTCGCGACGGGCTCACGCAGTCGCGCCCCTCCGGGATACCGCGGGCGGCGGCGATCTCCGCGGACACCTTGGGGGCGGGCAGCAACCCGCCGAGGCTCGGCTTGGCGCCCTGGCTGAGTTTGATCTCCAGCGCCCGCACCGGCGCACCGGCCACCGCGTCCTTGAGCTTCTCCAGATCGAAGCGGCCCTCGTCGTCGCGGCAGCCGAAGTAGGCGGTGCCGATCTGGAAGATCAGCTCCCCGCCGTTGCGGTGGAAGCGGGAGATGCCGCCCTCGCCGGTGTTGTGCAGACAGTCGGCCATCGCGGCGCCGCGGTTGAGCGCCTCGATCGCGTTGCCGGACAGCGATCCGAAGCTCATCGCCGAGATGTTGACGACCGAGGCCGGCCGGAACGCCTGGGGCCGGTTGCGCGCGGCGCCGACCACCTTGGCGCACGGCAACTCGACGTCGCGTCCGGCCCTCGGCGCCGACGCGGGGCCGTTGCGGCCGAAGGTCCGGTGTTTGATCACCGGGTAGCCGCTCGAGTGCTCGAGGTCGTTGTCGGTGCCGAAGCCGAAGTAGTTGTTCTCGTTCTTCGACGACGCGTACACCCAACGCCGCTGGTCGCGGGTGAACGGGCGCTCCTCGTCGTTGGCCGCGACGATGTACTGCCGCAGCTCCGGGCCGACCGCCTCCAGGAGGTACCGCGCGTGCCCGACGACCGGGAAGTTGCGGAGAAGTGCATGTCTGCGTTGGAAGAGGTCTCGCAGGCCGACAGCCGCCACCGTCGAGGCGGCCGCGGTGGCGAGACCCCGAACGGCCCGGCTCATGGCGTCAGTGTTTCCGGCCGACCGACGGCCGAAACTTCCCGGCCTCAGGTGGGCCCGACGCGGCCCGTCAGCCAGCGGATGGTCCGGACCTCGCTGTCGCGGTAGGGCTGCCCGTCGGGGCGCAGCAACTCGTGGAACCAGGCCTTCGGGGGTGAGGTGTAGGGCTTCTCCCACGAGTCCCACGGCAGATGGGTCTGGGTCTTGCCGACCACCAGCCCCCAGTTGTAGGCGCCCACGTTGCGTCGTTTGGCCAGCGGCAGGATCTCCTCGACGGTGTTGCCGAACTCACGGGCCAGGTATTCGGTGCACACGATGGGTCGCCCGAGCGGGCGCAGTTCGGCGATCCGCGCGTCGAACTCGTCCGCATCGCCGTAGTTGTGGAAGGTGATCACGTCGGAGTTGTCCAGCTGGATGCGGGCGATGGTGCTGCGGCGTCCGGGGTCCGCCCACTGCCCGTCCCACACTCCGCTGGTCAGCGGCTGGGCGGGGTCGACGTCGCGGGCCCAGCCGAAGACCTGCGGCAGCAGCTCCGCCACCCGCTCGACCTTGTCCTTGCGCTCGACCTGGCGGTACTGGTTGGCGGGGTTGTCCGGTTCGTTCCACAGATCCCAGCCGAGGACGCGCTCGTCGTCGCGGAACTGGGTCAGCACACCGGTGACGTAGTCGCGCAGGACGCGCCGGTAGCGGGGGTCACCGATGAAGTGGGCGCCGGGGCCCTGCACCCAGCCGGAGTTGTGCACACCCGGCCGCGGCGGGCGCTGGCGGCCGAGTTCGGGCAGCGGATCCCAGCACGAGTCGAACAGCACGAACAGCGGCCGGATGCCGTGCCGGGCGGCGATCGCGACGAACTGCGCGAGCCGGCGCTGGAAACCGTTGCGGTCCTGTGCCCACAGCTGATCGTGCAGGAAGACCCGCACCGTGTTGAGTCCGATGCGGCGGGCCAGCATGAGCTCGGTGTCGATGCGCCGCCGGTCGAACGTCGCGGCCTGGAACATCTCCAGCTGGTTGACGGCGTTGGAGGGGATGAAGTTCGCACCGACGAGCCAGCCCTGCTGCTGGTACCAGGCGTGGGCGCGGGCGGCCGACCACCGGCGGGATGCGGCGGACGCACGGGGCAATGCGGACGCCGCGGCAGACGCCGTCAGCAGCGCGGGCAGTTTGAGCGCGGCGCGTCGGGCGAACGGGCGATGCTGATTCCCCCCGGGCACGTCGGGTGTGCTCGTCAATGTGCAGTCTCCGGCTTCGACTCTGGGTTCGGATTCGCACGCCGCCCCCGACCGCGCGACGTGCCCTCGGACAGGCAGCAGGGGCGACGCTCGTGGTGCGCGACGCCCCCGCCCCATCTGTCGTACCCGTGCGGCGGGGACGCTACAACGCGGTGGGCTCGGCACCGGCCGGTGAGCCGGGGAAACCCCATGGCGACAGGCGATTTCGCGCCGGATTGTGTTTCCCGTCACGGCCGCGGAGCCGAACCGGCGAATACTGTCGTTCGCAAGTACCGCCACCGGACCGCCCTGTACCGTGAGCAAACACGCATCGGGGCGTGTGCCCGGGGGGAACTGTCCATGCAATGGGTGTACGACTGGTGGCGGCAGCCGGACCATTTCGATTGGCTCAGCGGTTATCTGCAGACCCGTGGAATGGCGACGGTGATGCGTCGCGGCCTCGCCGTGGTCGCCGCATCGCTGGCGTTGGTGCCGGTCAACGCCTTGTGGGGGCCCGCCTCGATCGACGACCGGCTGGCAGTGGGCCTGGCGACGGTGGCTTCGCTGGCGGGGCTGAGTCTGGCGGTGCTGTGGTTGAGGCGCTGGCCGACGCGGACCGAGTCGGTGGTGTTCGCCGCGATCGGCAGCGCAACCATCGCCGGGGGCTGTCTCTGGCAGGCCGAACCGCTGATCGGCCTGACGTTCTGCACGGCGCTGGCGGTGTCGGGCGGCTACATCGCGTTCTTCCACACCGCGCGCTACATGCTGATGAACTTCGCGCTGGCCGTCGGAGTGGGCGCGTGGCAGGCGATCCGGGTGGCCGCCGAGGGCGAACCCGTGCTGGCGCTGACCGGCTACTTCCTGGTCCTGGAGCTCAACATCGGCGTCCCGTTCGCGATCCAGGTGATCGTCCGTTCACTCGGCACCGACCTGCTGCGCTCCGACCGTGACCCGCTCACCGGACTGCTCAACCGGCGGGCGTTCACCCACGCCGTGGTCGGGCGCCTGGTGGCGCGCGCCGACCGGGCGTACCTGGCGGTGGCGCTGATCGACCTCGACCGGTTCAAGGCGATCAACGACCTTCACGGCCACGCCAGCGGGGACGCGGCGCTGGTCGACGTCGCGCAGGCGTTGACGGCTGCGGTCCCCGAGACCGCCCTGGTGTGCCGGATGGGCGGCGAGGAGTTCCTGATCGCCGACATCGTGCCGTCGGCCGCGCCGACCGAGTGGGCCCAGGGGCTGTGCGCGGCGGTCACGTCCACACCGTTCCGGATCACTGCGAGCGTCGGCACCGCCACAGTCCCGCTGCGCGACGTCAGACCGGACGAGGCCGACGAGACGTTCCACCGGCTGGTCACCGAGGCCGACATCGCGATGTACACCGCGAAACGGCGCGGCGGCAACCAGATCCAGCACGCCGGTGATGCCCGCACCGTCAGCTGAGATTCGCCGCCAACCGCAACCCGTCCTCTGTGTAGGTCGCGATCCAGTCGGCGACGGACCGCGGGTCGTACCGGGCGATGAAGGCCTCCTCTTGCACGGCCCACCTGTCCCAGTGCGGCGCGTAGGTGTCGCCGTCGCGCGCCAGCGCGCGGCGCTTGCGGTCGGCCTCCGGGGCGTCGACCCAGACAGCCAGGTCGGCGAGTGCGCGGTGCTCCACGGTCAGGGCTCCGACCCCCTCGATGATCACCCGTCGGTCGGGTTCGACGGTGTGCCAGCCCGCGGGCGTGCCGGTGGTCCAGTCCCACCTGCGCCACCGTCCGGGCCGACCGGCGGCGCGCGGTTCCAGCAGCGCCTCCCGCAGGTGCTCGACGGCCCATGCCAATCCGTCCCAGCCCGCGTAGATGTCGTCGAGGGCGACGATCACGCTGCCGTGCCAGCTCTGGTGCAGCTGTGCGGCCAGCGTCGTCTTCCCCGAGCCCGAACGCCCGTCGATCAGGACGGTGCGAGCACCGGCGTCGGCGAGTCGGCGCGCCAGGTCATCGACTTCCAATGAAGTTCCAGTGTCCGGTGGTGACGGAGACGGCGATCGCGGCGGCGGCGATGCCGAACCCGGCCAGCACCAGCGCCGCGTCGCGGGCGCCGAAACGCGACGGCCGCGCCCAGGTCCGCGTCGGGTAGGCCCCGAATCCGCGGGCCTCCATCGCGGTGGCGAGCATCGACCCGCGGCGGATGGCGAAGACCAGCAGCGCGAACGCCTGCCCCGCGACGCGCCGCAGGCGGTTGCGGTCGACGACTCCGCGGGCGCGGCGTGCGTAACCGAGGTAGCGCCAGTCCTGCCGGAGCAGCCCGACCGTTCGCAGCCCGGCCAGCGCCCCCAGCACGAACCGGGCCGGGAGCCGCAGCACCTGGGCGAGGCCGTCGGCGAGTTCCGTCGGGTCGGTGTCGATGAACAGGACCACGGACGGCAATGCGATGGCGAGCACCCGCACGAACGTCGCGACCGCCAGCGTGATGGACCCGTCGGTGACCGTGATGAGCAGGAACTGCCAGTGCACGGTGCCGCTGCGTTCGCCGTAGAGCACGATGGTGACCGCGGTGAGCCCTGCGGCCAGCACGAGCAGTCCACCGCGGATCAGGACCGCTCGCAACGGGATTCGCAACGCGAGGATCAGCAGGATCTCGAGTGCGAGCGCGGTCAGGGCCGACACCCAGTCGAGGCTGGCCACCAGGCCGGCGGCGATCACCAGGGCGGCCACCAGTTTCGCGACGGGATTGATCCCGGTCCGCACCGGCGCGGCGTCGACGCTCGTCATCGCGTTCGTCCCGACGTCGCGCTGGTCCGCATCTCGATCCGGCGGTCGCCGAGCACCGCGGCGAAGTCGAGGTCGTGGGTGACCGCGACCACCGCGGTGCCGTGGTCGGCGATCTCGGCGAGCAGCCGGACCAGTTCCTCCCAGGTGTTGCGGTCCTGGCCGAACGTCGGCTCGTCGAGCACGACCAACTCGGGCCGGGTGGCGAGCACCGTCGCGACCGACAGCCGCCGCTGCTCACCGCCGGACAGCGTGTAGGGGTTGGCGTCGGCGAGTGCGGTGAGCCGCAGCCGCTCCAACAGCGGATCGCACAGCCGGGCGACCGCGTCGTCGTCGTGGCCGAGGGCGCGGGGACCGAGCGCCAGTTCGTCGCGGACGCTGCCGGTGAGGAACTGGTGCTCGGGGTTCTGGAACACGCTGCCGATACGGGTCAGCAGTTCCCGGGAACGCCACCGGACGGGTTCGCGGCGGTCGGCGGCCGGGGCGAACCCGTCGCGCGCCTCGACCCGCCCGCCGCGGGGTGGGAGCAGTCCGCCCAGGGTGAGCGCCAGCGCGGTCTTACCCGCTCCGTTCGGCCCGGTGACGACGGTGACCGCCGCCCTGGGGACGTCGAAGACCATGTCCGCGGTGCGGGGACCGTGCGGGTACCCGGCCGACAGGGCGACGGCGTCGGCCAGCGGTTCACCCGGCACGGCGTGCCGGTCGATGGACGGCAGGGCGGCGCCGGGCACCCACACGCCCGCCCGCGTCAGGCGTTCACCCTCCCGCACGACGGTCTCGGCGGGCGGCCCGTCGGCGAGGACCTCGCCGAGGGGACCGAGCACGACGACGCGGTCGACCACGGGAAGCCACACCGCGGTGCGGTGTTCGACGACGATCAGCGTCGCGCCGGTCCGTTCGGCCACCGCGGTGACGGCGTCGCGCACCTCGACGACACCGGCGGGGTCCAGGTTCGCGGTCGGCTCGTCAAGCAGGATCAGCCCGGGGTCCATGGCGAGCACACCGGCCAGCGCCAGCCGCTGCTGTTGGCCGCCGGACAGTCGCGAGGTGTCGTGACGCAGCGGCATTCCCAGGCCGACGGCACCCAGCGCCCGCCGGACCCGCGGCCAGATCGCCTCGGGAGCGACGTTGAGGTTCTCCATCCCGAACGCCACGTCGTCGCCGACCCGCGACAGGATGACCTGCGAGTCGGGGTTCTGCAGCACCATGCCGATGCGGCCGCGGCGCTGCGCGGGTGCGACCCCGTCGACGAGGAGACGCCCCGCCTCGTCGCCGTCCTCGCCGCCGCCGAGCAGACCGGCCAGACCCTGCAACAGCGTCGATTTACCCGAGCCGCTGGCGCCGAGGAGCAGCACCCGCTCCCCTGGTTCGACGGTGAGGTTCAGATCGCGGACGGCCCACGACGGGCGACCGGCGTGGCGCCAGTGCCAACTCCCGGCGGCGACCGCGACACCGCCTGCGGTCATGGCCGAACGTCGCTCGGCGACCCCGTCCTGCCCGACGGGAACCGGGACAGCGCACCGGTTTTCGCCAGCCCACGCACCACGTACCAGGACAGGCCGCCGGCGATCACGGCACCGGAGACGGTCCCGGCGACGATGTAGATCGCCGCGAAGGCCGAGGTCGAACCCGGGTACAGGAGCAACAGCTCGTTGATCGCCATGGCCAGCCCGGCCGCCGCCCCGGCCAGCACCGCGACCGGAAGGTTCCACACCCGGTACAGGAAGCAGGCGAACACGATCTCGGCTGCCAGCCCCTGCACGAGGCCGAACTCCAGGGTCATGACACCCCACTGGTTACCGACCAGGGCGGACACCGTCGCGGCCACGAGTTCGCCGTAGACCGCCGCACCCGGTTTGCGGATCACCATCGCGGTGAGGACCCCGGCGAACAGCCAGCCGCCGCCGAGCAGCGCCTGCAGTCCCGGCAGCGCCGCACTCAGCGGGGCGCCGATCGGGTTGGACGCGACGTTCCACATCACGAACACCAGGCCGGCCGCGACGGCCAGCACGCTGGCCACCACGATGTCGACGACGCGCCAGCGGTAGCTCCGCGCGGTCACGGGAAAAGATGGGGACACGTCAGTCATCAGTTCACTCCCTACGCCGGCATTACCCGGTCAGGTTCATACGGTCGACGGCCCTCAGCCGTCCTCTCAGCGCACTCGGTGTGCACTCCCGCGTGGGTTATCGGCTCCAACGTAGCGCAGCCGCGCGCACATGTCGCCATCGGAAACCCGAGGGTGTCGTAAGTCGTGATGTACACGCCCCGCCTCAGCGCGGAAGCTGTCAGCGACGACAGGGAAGGCGGTCCGCCCATGACGATCGACGTCGCCGAACGGGAAGCGCTGCAGGAGGCGGTCCGCGATCTGCTGCGCAGCCGGTGCACCGAGCAGGATGTGCGGCGGGTGCTGACCGGCGAGGACGGATTCGACCGTGACCTGTGGCGCCGGCTGGCCGAACAGGGTGTCACCGGCATCGTGATCGCCGGCGAATACGGCGGTGTGGGCCTGGCCGCGACCGAACTCGAGGCGGTGGCCGAGGAGACCGGGGCCGCCCTGCTGCCGTCGCCGTTCATCTCCAGCGCGGTGCTCGCAGCCGCGCTCGTCCAGGCCGCCGGCGCCGAGGAGGACAAGCAGCGGCTGCTGCCCGGCCTGGCCGACGGCACCGCCGTCGGGACCGTCGCGGTGACCGGGCGGGCCGGTACCTGGACCGCCGAGGGCGTCAACGTCCGCGCCGGCGTCGACGGCACCCTGACCGGCAGCGCGCACTACGTCACCGACGGTCAGGTCGCCGACGTCCTGCTGGTCGTGGCGCAGGGCCGGGACGGTATCGGCGTCTACGAGGTGGACGCGGGCGCCGAGGGTTTCCAGCGCGTCGCGGCGACGGTGTTCGACCCGTCCGTGCGGCTGTCGACGTTCACCTTCGCCGACACCCCGGCACGCCGGCTGGGCACCGCCGGATGGGACGCGGTGCAGCAGGCGCTCGACCTGGCGACGATCGCGCTGGCCGGTGAACAGTGCGGCGGCACCCGGCGCATCTTCGAGATCACCGTGGAGTACCTCAAGACCCGCATCCAGTTCGGCAGGCCGATCGGCAGTTTCCAGGCGCTCAAGCACATGGCCGCCGATCTGCTGCTCAAGGTGGAGTCCTCCACCTCGGCCGCGCAGAACGCCGCGGCCCAGCGGGATGCCGATCCGGACACCGCGGGCGGGGCGATCGCGCTGGCGGGGTTCGCGTGCGCCGAGGCCTACCGCGACACCGCCGCGGCGGCCATCCAGATGCACGGCGGGATCGGCTTTACCTGGGAGCACCCCGCACACCTGTACCTCCGCCGGGCCCGCACCGGACTGCAGTTGTTCGGCGGCCCACGCCTGCACCGCGAGCGTTACCTCCAGTCGAAAGGCGCCTGACCCATGACCGAGACGACTCCGAGCGCCGACGAGGTGCGCGTCGAGGTGCGCGCCTGGCTCGAGCAGAACTGGACGGGTCTGCCGAAGTCGAACGACCCGTGGGTGGCCTCCCCGGAGCGTGTCGCCTGGCTCGAGAAGGTGCTCGACGCCGGCTACGCGGTACCCACCTATCCGACCGAGTGGTTCGGCCGGGCGTACCCCAACCATCTGGCATCGGCCATCGAGAAGGAGTTCAAGGCGGTCCGGGCGCCCGGCGCGCGGCGGGACAAGTACAGCATCCCGGCCAACACCGTCCTGAAGTTCGGCAACGACACCCTCAAGCGAGAGTTGTTGCGCGACTTCCTGACCGAGCGCGCCAGCACCTGTCTGCTCTACAGTGAGCCCGGCGCCGGCTCCGACCTCGCCGGTGTGCACGCCACCGCGGTGCGCGACGGCGACCGGTGGGTGGTCAACGGTCAGAAGGTGTGGACCTCCGGGGCGGCCACGGCCGACTACGGACTGCTGCTCGCCCGCACCGACTGGGATGTGCCGAAACACAAGGGATTGAGCTTCTTCATCCTGCCGATGAAGCAGACCGGCATCGAGGTCCGGCCGCTGGTGCAGATCACCGGCGAATCCCATTTCAACGAGGTGTTCATCAGCGACGCCGCGGTCCCCGACGACTTCCTCGTGGGCGGTACGGGCAACGGCTGGCGGGTGCTGCAGACCGCACTGGCCTACGAGCGGTCCATCATGGGCGACAGCGGCCGCGGGTCGCGCAACAGTTCGCGCGCCGACAGCCTGGTCGAACTCGCCCGCGAGCACGGCCGCCTCGACGACCCGGTCATCCGGGACTCGCTGGCCACCGTGCTCTCACTGCGAGAACTCAACCGGCTCAACAACGCTCGCGCGAAGGCGTCGACGTCGATCGGCACGTCGAGTTCGATCATGTCGCTGGGCAAACTCGCCATGTCCGACATCCTGCACACCGAGGCCAGGGTGAAGACCGACATCATCGGCGCCGAGGCGCTGCTGGCCGGGCCGGACAATCCCGAGGCCGACGACGTCAACTTCCTGACGCTCAACGCCTACTTCACCTCCATCGGCGGCGGCACCGATCAGATCCAGCGCAACATCATCGGCGAGCGGGTGCTCGGGCTGCCCAAGGAACCGGAGGTCGACCGCGACATCCCCTTCCGCGACGCCCGTCGGAACTGACCGATGACCGAAACCCCTCCCCACGACACCGCGACCCCTCCCCACGACACCGCGAACTACGACCCGCCGCTGGCGGGCGTCCGCATCCTCGACCTGTCCTCCGGTCCGATGACCGCGATCGGCCGGCTGCTCGCCGACCTCGGCGCGCACGTGACCGCGGTCGGACTGGCCGATGTCACCGGTGACGTCGAGGCCGCTCCGCCCATCGGCCGGGTGCCGCTGGCGACGGCGATCAACAGGCGGGGCGTCGGATCGGTCGACATCGACGCCTCCACACCCGCGGGACGGCAGCGGTGGGACGACCTGCTGGGCGCCGCCGACGTCCTGATCGAGGACACCCCACCCGGCTCCCCGGCCGAACGCGCACTCGCGGTCGACGAGGTCCGCGCCGCCCACCCGGGGCTGATCGTGTTGTCGCTCAGCGACTTCGGACGGGACTCGGACTTCAGCGGGTGGCAGGCCACCACCCCAGTGCTGCACGCCCTGACGAGCGAACTGTCCCGCTCGGGCATCCCCGGGCGCGAGCCGCTGGTACCGCCGGGTGAGCAGTTGCCGTACCACGTCGCGGCCGCGCAGGCCGGGGTCGCGGTGCTCAGCGTGCTGCTCGACCGGCTCCGCACCGGTATCGGCGACCGCATCGACTTCGCGATCGTCGAGGGGGCGATGCAGGCGCTCGACCCGCCGTTCGGGACCATGGGCACAGCGTCGGCGGGAGTGCCTACCGCCCAGCAGCAACGCAACTGGGCCGCCGAACGGCTGCGCTATCCGATCGTGCCCTGCCGGGACGGCTACGTCCGCATCTGCCTGCTGGCAAAACGCCAGTGGCACGGCATGTTCGAGTGGATGGGCCGACCCGAGGCGTTCGCCGACCCGAAGTTCGAGGGCCTGCGGGACCGGCTGACCTCGATCCCGCTCTGGACGGCCATCGAGGCGTTCTGCGCCGACAAGGACCGCGACGAGTTGGAACGGGAGGGGCAGCGGCACGGCGTGCCGACCGCCGCGGTGCTGAGCCTGACCGAGGCGCTGGCCACCGACCAGGTCGTCGCACGCGGTTTCTTCGGCACCGCCGAACTCGCCCCCGGGCTCGTCGCCCCGGTGCCCCGCGGCGTCGTCGAGATCGACGGCTGCCGCGCGAGCGCCGACGCCGGCCCCGACATCGGCGAGCGGACCCTCGACGGTGCGCCGGTTCTGCAGCACCGCAAGCGATCCGACCAGGGCCTGCCGCTCGAGGGGCTGCGTGTGCTGGACCTCGGCGTGATCGTCGTCGGCGCCGACACCGGCCGGCTGTTCGGTGATCTGGGCGCCGACGTCATCAAGATCGAGAACGCGGCGTTCCCGGACGGGATGCGGCCCGGCCGCAGCCCGATGAACGCGAGTTTCGCCGGCGGACACCGCAACAAGCGGGCGATCGGCATCGACCTGCGGTCAGCCGACGGCCGGGCCCTGGCGCACCGGCTGGTGCGCGAGGCCGACGTCGTGCTGACGAACTTCAAACCCGGAGTCGCCGCGGGCCTGGCCATGGACCACGACACGCTGAAGTCGGTCAACCCCGGCATCGTCGTTGTCGACAGCTCGGCGTTCGGCCCCACCGGTCCGTGGGCGCAGCGGCTCGGCTACGGCCCCCTGGTGCGCGCCGCGGCCGGCTTCACGAAGCAGTGGGTCTACCCGTCGGACCCGGACGAGTTCTGCGACACCGTCACCGTCTACCCCGACCACGTGTCCGCGCGCATCGGCGTCCTGGCCGCGCTCAGCCTGCTGGTGCGCCGCGAGCGCACCGGCCTGGGCGGTGCGGCCAGCATCGCGCAGTCCGAGGTCATGCTCAGCCACCTCGCCGCGGAGATCGCAGGCGAGGCACTCGTCCGCGATGGGCACGAACCGTCCGACGTGCCGGCGCACGATGCGCCCTGGGGGTTGTTCCGTGCCGCCGGTGCGGACGGCGCCGATGCGTGGGTGGCGGTCACCGTCCGCGGCGACACCGACTGGCAGGCGCTGTGCCGCGTGCTCGGCCGCCCCGACCTGGCCGACGATGCGGACCTGAGGACCCGAGCCGGCCGGGACCGCAACCGCGTTCGCGTCGACGAGGCGGTGACCGGCTGGACGGTCCGGCACTCACCCGGCGAGGCCATGGAACTGCTGCAGGCGGCCGGTGTGCCCGCCGGCGCCGTCATGCACGCCGCCGAGCTGCCGGGCTGGGAGTTCTACGCGCAGCGCCGCGCCTTCCGCGAGGAGCTGCATCCGCACGGCCGGGAACCGTACGTGCTGGAGAACGCCCAGCTGCACGCCGAGCGGATCGCGGACCCGCCACTGGGGCAGGCGCCGCTGCTCGGCGAGCACACCGTCGAGATCGCCACGACGCTGCTCGGACTGGAGCACGCCGAGGTGCAGGACCTGCTCGCGCGCGGGGTGCTGCAGACCGCGCCCCAGGCGCGTCCGCTCTAGGGCCGGCACGGTTCCGTACGATTCAGTCAAACGGACCGTCGGACGAGGTGTCTTGGAACTCGACTTCACGCGACTGAAGTATTTCGTCGCCGTCGCCGACGAACTCCACTTCAAACGGGCGGCCGACCGGCTGCGGATCACACCCCCGCCGCTGAGCAAGCAGATCAAACTGCTCGAGCGTGAACTCGGCGGGCCGCTGTTCGAGCGCAACTACCACGAGGTCCGGCTCACCCCGCTGGGTGAGCGGCTGATCGGCCCGGCCCGCGACATCCTCCGGCAGGTCGACGAGTTCAAGGCGACCGCGGCCCAGGCGGTGCAGGGAGCCCCCGCGCTGCGCATCGGCGCCACCGCCTACGCCCCGTCTGACCTGCTCGCCCAGGTGGAGGCGGCCGCCGCCGACCTGCCCGGCCCGTCGGTGTTCAGCGTCCCCGGCTCGGCCGCCGAGGTCATCGCGAAACTGGTCTCCGGACACCTGGAGATCGGCGTGATCCACCTGCCCGCCAAGGACAGACGGCTCGCGCACCGGGTCATCGCCACCTATCCGGGTGCGATCGCCGTGCGGTTCGACGATCCGCTGGCCGCCCACGACACCGTGACGGTCGAGCAGTTGCGCGATCGGGAGGTGGTCATCGACTTCGCCCGCCCCAATCCGGTGGTGCTGGCCGCGCTGACCCGGCAACTCAACGCGCGCGGGGTGCACCGGATCGTCCGCACCACCAACCAGCGCGGCGGCGAACTGGAGATGGCCGCCCAGGTGTCCAACCGGCACCTGGTGGCGATCCTGAGCTATGCCCCGGCCTCGGCCATCGGCCGGATCTTCTCGCCACCGGAGTTCAAGCTCATCCCGATCGACGAAAGCACGTGGCCGCCCGCCGAGATCGCGCTGGCGTGGGCCCGCGACCGCGCGGCGTCGATGCCGGAGATCGAATCCGCGGTGGAGCGGTTGGCGAGCGCGGTGGGCCGCGCACGCGCCTGACTCAGTCGAGACCCCGCGCGGCGAGGGCGTCGGCGAAGCCGTCGGCGGTGTGCAGGGCCGCCACCACCACCGGCGCCACCACGATGCGCGGAGAGAACCGCAGACCTCTGGCGCGACGCGCCTCCTCCACCTGGAGCACCGTCTCGACCATCAGCGGGATCGCCCGGATGGTCAGCGCGAGGCCCAGCGCGACCTGTTCGACCGGGAAGCCGAATCGGGCCAACGGCCGCATCGCGCGGGTGAGCGCGGCCAGCATGTCGGTGGTGCGGGTGCTGGTGGTGACCGCCGCCGCCAGTGCCACCGACAGCGTCAGGATTCCGCACACCACCAGGGCGCGCCGCCAGTCGGTGAACAGCAGCTGGAACCCGAAGATCACGGCGACCACCCAGAACACCGGCCGAAGTTGCGCCACAACGGTTCTCGGCCCCATCCGCGCGCACCCGAGGACGGCGGACACGACGAGGGCCGCCACGCCGAGGTGCGCGGGCGTGTCCACCGTGACCGACATCAGCGCGATCAACCCGCCGAGGCCCAGCAGTTTCAGCCCGGCAGGCAGCCGGTGCAGCAGTGACGGCCCCGGCCGGTAGACACCCAGCACCGTCATGACATCAGCCGCCGGTAGGCCGCCAGCGCGGCGGGCGGCGCGTCGTCGGCGCGGACTTCGCCCTCATCGAGGACGATCACGCGGTCGAAGTCGTCGACCAGTGTGAGGTCGTGGGTGACGACGATGAGCTGGGTGTCCAGGGTCGCGAACGCCGCCCGCAGCATCGCGGTGTTGCGCAGGTCCAGCAGGGTCGTCGGTTCGTCGGCCACCACGATGTGAGGTTCGGTGACAAGCACCGCCGCCAACGCCAGCAATTGTTTCTGACCGCCCGACAACAGATGGGCGGGATGGTCGGCGTGCCCGGCGAGGCCGAACCGCTCGAGCACCTGCCGGGTGCGGTCCGCGCGCTCGTCGCGGCTCAGCCGGTGGCGCGACAGCGACAACTCGATGTCCTCGGCCACTGTCGGCATCAGGATCTGGCGGTCGGGGTCGGTGAAGACGAATCCGACGCGGCGGCGGACCTTGCGGGTCGACCGCCGGGTGTCCAGACCGTGCACCCGCACAGTGCCCCGATCCGGGAGCACCAGCCCGTTGATCATCCGCGCCAGCGTCGATTTGCCGCTGCCGTTGGCGCCGAGCACGCCGATGCGGTGTTCACTCAGGCTCAGCGAGACGTCGCGCAGGACGGGGCGCTCACCGTAGGAATGCGAGACCCCGTCGAAGACGATCCCCTCACTCATCGGGAACGCGGCGCCGTCTCCACGGGGTGATGAGACCGGGCCGCGCGCGGTGCACCTGCGCGGCGACGAACGCCGTCACCACCGCCTTGGCGACGTCGCCGGGTATGTAGATCCCGTTGGTGGACAACGCGGCCCACCACGACAGGTCGGTGCGGATCATCAGGCCGACGGTGCCGAACGCGTAGATCACCGCCATCCCGCCCACGACGTTGATGACGACGCCCCACAGCACCCGGTAGCGCGGCATCATCATCGCGGTCAGCCCGCCGATCACCACCGCGGCGGGTAGCCACCCGACGAAGAAGCCGGCGGTGGGCGAGGAGAGCGACACCAGGCCGGTGCGGGCGCCGGCCAGAATGGGCAGCCCGGCGATCGCGAGCAGTGCGAACAGCGCGACGGCCAGCGCCCCCTTGCGCGGGCCGAGGATCGAGCCGGCGAGCATCACCCCGAGGGTCTGCACGGTGATCGGCACCCCGCTGGGACCCACCGTGAGCGTCCCCGGCAGGCCGAGGGCGGCGATCAGCGCGGCGAACACCGCCGCCTGGGTCAGGTCGGCCGCCGACACGGCCCACCGGCGCCGGGGCGCGTCCACCTTCCCGTCCATTCGGGCGATTATCGCGGGCGCCTCAGCGCGGCACGTCGGGCGGGGTGATGGTCCGTGGTGGCAGGCCGAGTGCGCGGACGTGTTCGGCGATCGATCCCAGGTTGGTGGTCCACACGTCGTCGTGGTCGAGCACGTGACGCATCAGGTCGTCGAGTTCGGCGGCGCGCGACGCCCGCCCGGTGAGGAACGGATGGTTGGTCAGCACCCAGCAGCCGCCGGCCCGGCGCATGGCGTCGAACTCCAGCTGCCACAGCTCCCGCGCCTTGCGCGGGCTCTCGATGAGGCCGCTGCCGGAGATGTCGGGCAGGAAGCAGTACTGCTCCCAGTCGTCGAGGGCCCACTGGATGGGGATCTCGACCAGAGACCGCTCGTCGCCGGGCGTCACGGCCAACTCGTAGGGATGGTCGGCGTCCATCAGGCTGGAGTCGTAGAGGAAGCCGCGGTCGGCCAGCAGCGCCGGGGTCCGCCACGACAGGTCCCACATCGGCGCCCGGTACCCGGCGGGCCGCACCCCGGCGACATCGGCGAGCGCGGCCAGGCCCCGGTCGATGACGTCGATCTCCTGCTCGAGGGTCAGCGCGGTGGGCTGTTCGTGCAGGTATCCGTGGTGGGCGATCTCGTGCCCGGCGGCGACGACGCTGCGGATGGCCTCCGGGTAGCGGTCCGCGGTGTGCCCGGGGACAAAGAACGTCGAGGCGATCTGATGGCGCTCGAGCATGTCGAGGATGCGCGGGATGCCGACCAGCGGACCGTAGGCCTGGTGGCTCATCACGCTCATCCGCGCGCCGACGGCCTCGTTCCCCCACAGCACGGCCGATTCGGCGTCCACGTCGAACGTGAACGCCGCCGCCGCGACTTTGCCGCCGGGCCAGGCCAATTCCGTCATCGGTCGGCCATCAGGGTGATCAGCTCGTACGCGAGGTTCGCCCCGGCGACCGCGGTGACCTCGGCCTGGTCGTAGGCCGGGGCCACCTCCACGATGTCGGCGGCCACGATGTTCAGCCCGCGCATGGCCCGCAGCACCGCCACCAGTTCCCGGCTCGTCATCCCGCCGATCTCGGGTGTGCCCGTGCCAGGGGCGAAGGCCGGATCCAGGACGTCGATGTCGATCGACACGTACACCGGATGCTCACCGACCCGGTCGAGCACCCGCTCGATGACACCGTCGACGCCGATGCGGTCGATGTCGCGGCAGTGCACCACGGTGAAGCCCAGTTCGGCGTCCTCGAGCAGGTCGGCGCGGTCGTAGAGCGAACCGCGGATCCCGACGTGCGCCGAATGGTCCTTGACCAGCAGCCCCTGTTCGGAGGCGCGCCGGAACGGGGTGCCGTGGGTGCAGGGGGCGCCGAAGTAGGTGTCCCAGGTGTCGAGGTGGGCGTCGAAGTGCACCAGCGCCACCGGCCCGTGCACCTCGTTGACGGCCTGCAGGGCGGGCAGCGCGATGGTGTGGTCCCCGCCCAGCAGCACGACGCGCTGTTCGGGCCGGGTGAGCAGACCCCGCACCCCGGCGCGGATCTCGTCGACGGCGGTGGTGATGTCGAACGGGTTGGCCGCGATGTCACCGGCGTCGACCACCTGGGCGGCGGCGAACGGCGCCACGTCGAGCGCGGGGTGGTAGGGCTTGAGCAGCCGCGAGGCCTGGCGGATCGCGGCCGGTCCGAAGCGGGCCCCGGGCCGGTAGGTCACCCCGCCGTCGAAGGGCACGCCGAGGACGGCGATGTCGTGGTCTGCGACCTCGTGGCGCTGCGGCAACCGCGCGAACGTCGCGATACCGGCGTACCGCGGGACCGCCCGCGCGTCGACCTGGCCGAGCACCCCGGTCTCCGACCTCACGTACTGCACGTGCCCTCCCTCTGTGGTCATACCCTCCCCCTCGTCGAGCCGCCGTTACACGAGATCACCTGACCGACAACGGCTTCCACCTCGAAATCGCAGAGCAGTTCGACCGCCGCGGACACCTCCGCGGGCGCTCCGATGCGGCCGAGCGGGATCGCCTCCGCGTACCGCTCGTGCATGGTGGCGAGGTCCACCCCCGCCGCCTCGGCGTCGACGCGCAGCTGCGGGGTGTTGGTCACCCCCGGGGCGACGGCGTTGACGATGATGCGTTCGGGCGCCAGTTCGCGGCCCAGTGTCTTGACCAACGAGATCAGCCCCGACTTCGCGGCGCTGTAGGCGGTGGCCTCCGGCCAACCGGTCACGCCCCATTCGCTGGTGATCACGACGATGCGCCCGCCGCCGCGGGCCCGCATGTGCGGGAGGACCGCCTGCACGAGGAAGAACGTCCCACCCAGGTTGGTGTCCACGACCTTCCACCAGTCGGCGTCGTCGTGCTCGGTCAGCGGCCCCATGGTCATGTAGGCGTGGTTGGCGACGAGGATGTCGAGGCGTCCGGCCCGCTCGGCGACGTCGCCGGCGATCCGCACGCATTCGGCCGGGTCCGACACGTCTCCCGCGGCGGTGAGCCCACCGATCTCGTGCGCCAACGCGCGAAGCGGTTCGCCGTCGCGAATGTCGTTGACCGCCACGGTGGCCCCCGCGGCTGCCAGACGGCGGGCGTGCGCGGCGCCCATACCCTGGGCCGCGCCGGTGACCAGCGCGACCCGGCCGGTCAGATCGGTGGTCATATGACGGCTCCCGCGTTGACGTTGAGGACGTCACCGGCACTGAACGTCGCGTCACAGACCAGGTATTCGACGCAGCGGGCGACCTCGCGCGGTGTCGTGAGCCGCCGCAATGGCAGCGAGTTCAGGTATTCCGGTGTGCGACAAGGATTGTCGGCGGTGAGCAGTGGGGTGTCGGTCGGGCCCGGCGCCACCGCGTTGACCCGCACACCGCGGGGGGCCACCTCGGCGGCCAGGCTGCGGATCAGGCCGATGACGGCGCCCTTGGCCGCGGCGTAGTGCGCGTCGCCGTCGCCGCCGCCGACCGCCAGCTCGCTGGCGACGGCCACCAGGGTGCCCCGGGTTTCCAGCAGGTCGGGAAGGGTGGCGCGCGCGATGTTGGACAGCCCGCCCAGGTGCACGCGCAGCATGGTGCGCCACGCCTCGGCGGTGATGTCGGCGACCGGGACCATCTCGTAGTGGCCGGCGGAGTTCACCACCGCGCCGATCGGTCCCAGCCGGTCCCGCAGTTCGGCGACCGCGGCGACGACCGCTTCGGAATCCGAGATGTCCACGGCGACAGAGTGTTCGACGTCCGGTGCCGGTTTGCGGTCCAGGCAGCCGACGGTGTAGCCGCGGGCGGCCAGGGCGTCGACCACCGCGGCGCCGATGCCGCTGGCACCCCCGGTCACCAGCGCCACGGGGCGATCAGTCACGGGTGTCGGCCAGTTCGTCGCGCACCTCCGCGTCGTCGATCACCGCGGTGCCCCCGATGCGGGACCGCACCGTCGCCAGCAGCAGCGCGCCGAGTACGCCCAGCACCGCGACGCCGATCCACACCGACCAGTCCAGGTAGCGCTGCTCGAAGGCCACCCGGGGCCACGCGATGTTGAGGAACTGCAGCGTCGCCCACACCACCGCGACGACCGCGACCGGAAGCGTCAGGCGGCCGAGGGAGAAGGCACCCGGGGTCCACGCCCGTCGCAGCAGCACCGCGAGGAACCCCACGAGCGGGAACAGGAAGGCCAGGTAGAAGCCGCCCGCGGTGAAGTTCACCATCAGCGAGTAGACGTCCCCCGCGACGATGCTGAGCAGGAACAAGGCCGCGCCGACCACCGTGGTGACCAGGATCGCCACCACCGGGATGCGCGCCCTGCCCCGCAGTTGCACCAGCACGTTCGCCGCGGGCAGGGCGCCGTCGCGGGCGTAGGCCCAGATGACCCGGGACCCCGAGGTCTGCAGCGCGAGGAAGCTGGCGAGGAAGCCGATGACGAACAACACCTGGACGGGCTTCGCGATGCCGGCGCCCAGCGCGGTGGTCAGCGTGTCGTAGACCGGGTCGGCCACGGCGCCGTCGGCCACCGCGCCGAGGTCCGGGATCGCCAGGATGATCGCCAGGCTCGAGTAGGCCACCACGATCGCGATGAACGCCAGGGAGAACAGCACCGCCTTGGGCAGGTCGCGGCGTGGCTCGTGCACCTCCTCGGCGATGGAACCGGCGCTCTCGAAGCCGACGAACGACCAGCCGATGAACGCGACCGCCAGCATGAACGGACCGGTCAGGTAGGCCAGCGTCCCGGTGTCCGCGCCGCCGCCCTCGAAGAGCACCGACAGCGAGTTCTCGCGGTGGAACAGCAGCAGCCAGGTGCCGAGCACCACCGAGCCGACCACCTCGGCGATGATGCTGCCGACCATGAAGATCTTCAGTGCGCCCCGGCCGACCAGGTTGACGGCGGTGCCGGCGAGCAGGATCCCCAGGGCGATCAGCGCGAGCGTCCCGCCGGAGGGATCTTCCAGCCCGAAGATGTTGGCCATGAAACCCGCGGCGCCGAGCGCGACGGTGGCCATCGCGATGACCAGCGTCCACATGTAGACCCAGCCGGCGAACCACCCGTAGTTGGTCCCGAGGAGCCGGCGCGACCACTGGTAGATCGATCCCTCCAGCGGCCAGCGCGACACCAGCGTCGCGAACACCAGCGCGACGAGGAACTGGCCGCCGAACACCAGCAGAAAGCCCCACCAGAAGCTGGGGCCCGCCGCCGAGAGCGCCAGCCCGAAGATGCCGTAGAGCGCGACGATCGGCGAGATGAAGGCGAACGCGAACGCGAACGCCGACCACAGCGAGAACTCCCGGCGCAGCTGGTGCGGCTGCTCGGAGACCGATGACGACATGTGCTGCTCCCCTGGGTCGGTGCACTTTGTCACGAACTATCACCCCAGCTCAGCGCTGACGCCAGGCCATCCGGTGAACACGCAGCGATCCCACTGGGCGGCGGCGCCGCGTTGGAGGATCGCACAACGCCGATGGGCCCGGATGTGTCATCGGCGTTACGCTCGTCCAATGACGGCCGAGCCTGTCGACACGGGCGCCCCCACCCTGCGGGCGCTGCTCGATGCATCGCGCCTGGGTCTCGCCGTCCCCGACGGCACGTCCCAGGATCTCGACCGGCCGATCAGCTGGGCGCACATCACCGAGATGCGCGATCCGTCGCGGTACCTGCGCGGCGGGGAGTTGGTCTGCACCGTCGGCCTGAGCCTGCAGGCCCCGCAGGACTGCCGCACCTTCGCCGACGCGTTGGCCACGGCACGGGTGGCGGGCGTGTGCTTCGGCGTCGGCGACGGACACGACCAGGTGCCCGCCGCGCTGCTGGAGCACTGCGGGCGCCACGGCCTTCCGGTGCTGATCGCCGCACCGAGCGTGCCGTTCAGCAAGGTCAGCCGCTTCGTCGCCGAGTACGAACTCGGCGCCGAGATCGCGGTGGCCCGGGCGACCTACGCGCTGGTGCCCGAACTGCTCTCGTCGTTGCGCCGGCATGCGTCCGCACGTGACCTGCTCGACACCGCCGGCCAGATCCTGGGGTGCTACTTTCTGCTCGACCGGGAGGGCTCGCACGAATCGGCGTCGGTGTCGGTCGACGTGCCGGGTGGGGGAACGCTCGGGTGGATCGGCACCGGTGATCCGCCGGAGTCCGCGGTGCTCGACCTCATCGCCCGGTTCGTGCGGGCGACCCAGGCGGAACGCGACGTCGAGGCCGCCCTCGCCCGGGAACGGGTCGGCCAACTGCTCTCGCTGGTCGAGCGCCGGATGCTGCTGCCCGATGCGTTGAGTCAGCTGCTGGACTGGCCCGGCTTCGCCGCCGGACACCTCACCTGTTCGGCCTGGCCCACCGGAGCCGGCGCCCTGCTGTCGATGGCGGTCCCCGACGCGTTGGTCGGCGACGCACCCGACCTGTGCCTGATGCTCACCACGCAGTCGCTCGACGGGACCGACGATCTGTCACTGCCGTCCGGGCACTCGGCGCCGGTGCCGCTGACCGAGATCGGTTCGGCCATCGGCCAGGCGCGCATCGCCCTCGACCTGGCGCAGCGCCGGGGCCGGCGGGTCGGACCCGACCAGCTCAGCACCCTGGACAGCCTGCTCGAACAGCTTCCCCCCGCCCAGTTGGCGCCCTTCCGTCAGCAACTCATCGATCCCCTCGCGGAGATGGACCAGCGCAGGGGCACCCAGCACGTCCGCACACTGCGCGCCTTCCTCGCCGCGAACGGTTCACTCAGCGATACCGCCCGCGACCTGTACCTGCACACCAACACGGTGCGCCACCGGCTGGTCCGCATCCTCGAGCTCACCGGCCGAGACCCGTTGGACCACAACGACCAGGCGGCGTTCTCGATCGGTCTGCACGCGCTCGACCGGGAATCGACGCGCTGAACTCCCTAGTTTTTACAAGTCGATATTGTGTAAACTCCGGTCATGAGCACCCGGCGCCGGGACGTCCTGACCGTGTTGCGCGAGGCGGCGACTCCGCTGAGCATCGCGCAGATCGCCGGGGAGCTGGCCGTGCATCCCAATACCGCGCGGTTTCACCTGGAGGCGCTGGTCGAGGCCGGGCAGGTGGAGTCCGTCGAGGTCGACCGTTCGGGACCCGGCCGCCCGCCGTTGATGTTCCGGGCGGTGGCGGGCATGGATCCGGCGGGACCACGCGACTACCGGATGCTGGCCGGGATCCTCGCCGACGCACTCGCCCGACAGCCCGACGCGGCGCGGCGAGGCGTCGCCGCGGGGCGTAGCTGGGCTGAACGCGCCACCGCGCCCGCCCGCACGCGCAGCCGCCGACAGGCCGTCGACCGGCTCACCGGGATGCTCACCGAACTGGGGTTCGCGCCCGAAACACGCCGTGGCGCAGGGGCGATCGGCGAGATCGGCCTGCGCAACTGCCCGTTCCTCGAGCTGGCCGACACCCGCCGCGACGTGGTGTGCCCGGTGCATCTCGGGCTCATGCAGGGAGCCCTGTCCGCATGGGAGGCCCCGATAACCGTCGAAGCACTGACCCCGTTCGCCGAGCCGGACCTGTGCGTCGTGCATCTGCAGAAAGCCGGTGAGTCCTCATGAGTACCGCACACGCCGTCGCTGTCGCGATTCTCTTCACATGGCTGGGAATGGTGCTCGCCATCTCGTTCCTCGAAGCGCCGCTGAAATTCCGCGCTCCCGGAGTGTCGCTCGCCCTCGGACTCGGCATCGGCCGACTGGTCTTCCGTGCCCTGAACACGGTCGAGGCCGTCCTCGCGGTGGTTCTGCTGGCCACCGTCGCCGTCGAACCACCGCCTCCGACCGCCCTGATCGGGGTGGGTGCCGTCGTCGTGGTGTTGGCCGTCCAACTGCTGGCGGTGCGGCCGCGCCTGGCTCGGCGGTCAGAACTGGTCCTGGCCGGCGCCGCCGCGTCCGACGGTCCGGCCCGGCGGTCGACGGTCCACTACGAGTACGTCGGCCTGGAACTGGTGAAAGTCGTCGCGCTCGTCGTCGGTGGCGTCGCGATGCTGGCCGGATGAGCAGCGAGAGCACGGGACAACGATGCAGTTCGACACCATGGGCGAAGCGCAGGCTCTCGACAGTCCTGGACGCGATCTCGCCACCCGTGCGGATGTGGAGTCGTTGTTGCGTCGCTTCTACGGGCAGGCGTTCGAGGATGAGCTTCTCGCCGTGCCGTTCGCCGATCTGATCTCCGGCGGTCTGGATCAACACCTTCCCGTCATGTGCGACTTCTGGGAGACGGTGTTGTTCCGAGCGGGACTGTACCGGGGCAACGCGCTGCATGTGCATCGCCGGATTCATGCTGTAACACCCTTGGGGGCAGAGCATTTCGTCCGCTGGCTGACCTTGTGGACCACCACCGTCGACGAGATGTACGAGGGGCCTGTCGCCCAGCACGCCAAGATCCAGGCCACCAGGATCGCCGACGCGATGCACCGCCGCCTAGTGAAGGAGAAGTCATGAGAGTCGTCGTGGACCGTGATCGCTGTGAGGGGAACGCCTTCTGCGTGAGAATCGCGCCGGCGGTCTTCCAACTCGACGATGACGAATACGCCGTCGTCATCGCCGACCCCGTGCCGGCCGGCCAGGAGGCGCTCGTCGAGCAGGCCATCGCCGACTGCCCGCGCGCGGCGTTGTCGCGCGGACGCTGACCACCCGGGAACTGGGCGATCGTCGGTGCTCCGGACACCGGCCGCATACGGTCGGAGAGTGAACTTCGACGAATACCGCGCACACGACGCGGTCGGGCTGGCGAAGCTGGTCGCCGACAAGCAGGTCACGGCGGCAGAGCTGCTGGACCTGGCCAGGGAGCGGGCGGCCGCGGTCAATCCGCGGATCAACGCGATCGTGCGGGACATCCCCGCCGCGCCGTCACCCGGGGCCGCCGGACCGTTCGCCGGTGTGCCCTTCCTCATCAAGGACCTGGCGCAGGACTATGCGGGGCTGCCGACCTCGGCCGGGTCGCGCGCGCTCATGGCGACGCCGGTCGCAGAACACGCGACCGTCGTGCAGCGGTGGCTCGACGCCGGTCTGACGATCTTCGGCAAGACCAACACCCCGGAGTTCGGGGCCAAGGGGATCACCGAGCCCGACGCCTGGGGGCCGGCGCGCAACCCGTGGGACCTGACGCGGACGCCGGGCGGTTCGTCCGGTGGTTCGGCGGCCGCGGTCGCCGCCGGCATCGTGCCGTGCGCCGGCGCCAACGACGGTGGCGGCTCGATCCGCATCCCGGCCGGATGCTGCGGGCTGGTGGGGCTCAAACCGGGCCGGGGGCTGACGCCGTCCGGTCCGGCGGTCGGTGAGCCCATGCACGGGGCGGCCGTGCAGGGTGTGGTGTCGCGGACGGTGCGTGACACGGCCGCGATGCTCGACGTGCTGCGCGGCGGCGAGCCGGGCGGCCCGTACGTGCCCGCCGTACCGAGCGAATCGTTCGCGTCGTCGGTGGGACAGGACCCGGGCACGCTGCGGATCGGTGTGCGGGTGCCGTCGGCCATCAACCCGGCCCCACACCCGGAGGCGCGCACCGCCGTCGAGAAGACCGTGCGGGCGTTGGCCGACCTGGGCCACCACGTCGAGGAACTGCCGGTCGCACCGTTCGACGACGCGGCGCTGGCGCGCGACTTCCTGCTGACGTGGTTCGTCCACAACGCCTACGAGGTCCGTGAGGCCAAACGGCTTTCCGGCGCCGGGGACGACGCGTTCGAGCGGGACACGTTGATCATGGCGGCCATCGGCGGGGCGACGAGCAGTGTGGACTACGTCGACGCCGTCGAGCGCCGACATGAGCACACCCGCCGGCTGACGACGTTCTTCGAGTCGTACGACCTGCTGCTGACACCCACGCTGGCGACTCCGCCGCCGACGATCGGCGAGTTCGACCTGCCGGTCGCGCTGCAGCGCGCCTCCGACGTGTTGATCAAGACGCGCACGGCCAGGATGCTGCGCTACACCAAGATCGTCGACGACATGGTGGACAAGAACCTGTCCTGGGTGCCGTACACCCAGCTGGCGAATCTCACCGGGCGACCGGCCATTTCGCTGCCCCTGCACTGGACGTCCGACGGCCTGCCGCTGGGGGTCCAGTTCGTCGCGCCGTTGGCGGGAGAGGCGCTGCTTCTGCGATTGGCCGCTCAACTCGAACAGGCGGTGCCGTGGGCGGATCGCGTCGCCCCGGTCTAGGGCGTCTCGGCCGCGAGGCGCTGACGCAGGACGGCGGCGCGACGCATGAGGTGGTTGCGTTCGGCGAGGTTCTGCGCCGTGACGGCGGCTTCCGCGTACAGGCCCGCGGCCGTGGCCAAGTCACCCTCCCGCTCGCGTAAGTAGGCCACCGACGCGGTGTAGCGCGGCAATGCCGGATCGAGGTCGGCCAGTGCGGCGAGCCCCGCGCGCGGCCCGTCCGCCTCACCGACGGCGACCGCACGGTTGAGCCGGACGACCGGGCTGTCGGTCAGGCGGACGAGTTCGTCGTACCACTCGACGATCTGCACCCAGTCGGTCTCCTCGGCGGTCCGCGCGTCGGCGTGCAGCGCGGCGATCGCCGCCTGCGCCTGGTACTCGCCCAGCCGGTCGCGGGCGAGCGCGGCCTGCAGCACGGCCACACCCTCGACGATCAGTTCGCGCCGCCACAGGCTCCGATCCTGTTCGGCGAGTGGCACCAGGCTTCCGTCGTCGCGGGTCCGTGCCGGGCGCCGGGCATGGTGCAGCAGGAAGAGCGCCAGCAGACCGGACACTTCGGGATCGTCGGTCATCGCGGCCAGCTGCCGGGCCAACCGGATCGCCTCGGCCGCGAGGTCGACGTCACCGCTGTAGCCCTCGTTGAACACGAGGTACAGCACGCGGAGCACCGTGCGCAGGTCGCCGGGTCTGTTCAGCGGGATTCCGCTGATTGTCCGCTTGGCACGGCTGATCCGTTGCGCCATCGTCGATTCCGGCACGAGATAGGCCTGCGCGATCTGCCGGGTCGTGAGACCGCCGACGGCCCGCAGCGTCAGCGCGACCGCCGACGCCGGGGTGAGACTCGGATGTGCGCAGAGGAAACAGAGCCACAGCGTGTCGTCGGTGGACTCGGCCGGGCCGGGCGGTGGCTCCTCCGCTGATCGCACCTCACGGTGGCGGCGCGCCACCTCGGACCTGGTGAGGTCCAGGAAGCGGCGCCACGCCGTCGTGATGAGCCAGCCCTTGGGATCGTCCGGGGCCTGCGTCGGCCAGGTGTCGAGCGCCCGGATCAGCGCCTCCTGGACCGCATCCTCGGCGGTCGCGAAGTCCGCCCCGCGGTGGACGAGGGCGGCCAACACACCGGGGATCAGTTCCCGGAGCCGGTTCTCGTCCACCGCACCGATGTCCACTACTCGGTGGAGCCGGGCGCCGCGGTCATGAACGGCCGCACCTCGAGCCACTCGTGGATCGGTCTGCCACCCGCACCGGGCGCCGCGGACAGTTCGCCGGCCAGTTCGACCGCGCGCTCGTAGGAGTCGACGTCGATGATCATGAACCCGGCGATCAGGTCCTTGGTCTCGGCGAACGGGCCGTCGGTCACGGGCGGCCTGCCCTCGCCGTCGTGGCGGACCCAGGCGCCGTCGGCCGCGAGGGCCTGGCTGTCGACGAACTCGCCGCTGCCCCTCAGGCGTTCCGCGAAGTCTTCCATGTACTGCATGTGCGCCTCGATCTCCTCGGGCGTCCACCGATCCATCGGCACGTCGTTGACCGCGGCCGGCGCACCCCGGTAGTGCTTGAGCAACAGGAACTTCGCCATGACTTCTCCCTTCAGGTCGCGACCCTAGTTGGTCGCTCACCCCCTGGGACGGAGCCGTGAGGACGTTCTCGACATCCCTGCCGGGCCGACACGACGGAGCGCGGTTACCGCCGCGCGTCACGGGGTACGAACCCGACATGACATCTGCCGACGAGAATGTAACGCCCGACCCCGCCAAGAAGGACGAGGAGGTGCTGGCCCCCGCCACCCCCGGCGCGGAAGCGCTCCCGCTGCCCGAGGACGAGGTCGACAAGCCCTCGCAGGGCTGAGGGCGCGCCTGCCGGAATCAGTCTCGCCGTCGCCGCGTTGAACCGCTTCGTGGCTACCGATGACCTCTTCCGACCGCTCACCGTCGGCTCCCTGACGGTCCCCAATCGCTTCGCGATGGCGCCGATGACCCGGCAGGCCTCGCCCGGCGGTGTCCCGGGCGACGATGTCGCCGAGTACTACCGTCGCCGCGCCGCGGGCGGGGTGGGACTGATCATCACCGAAGGCGTCCGCCTGCCGGATCCGGCCTCCGGCTACCCGTCCTCCATCCCCACGATCGCCGGTGACGACGTGCTCGCCGGGTGGTCGCGCGTTCTTCAGGCCGTCCATGGCGAGGGCGGCACGGTCGCCGCCCAGTTGTGGCACCAGGGTGCGCAGCGCGACGACACGGACGGCGTCGTCCCGGTCAGTCCGTCGGGTGTCGACGGCCACGGCCGGCCGCGGGGACGTGCACTCGAGACCGACGAACTGCCGCAGATCGCCGAACTGTTCGCCGAGAGCGCCCGGACGGCACGGGACGTGGGCTTCGACGCCGTCGAACTGCACGGCGCACACGGTTATCTGCTCGACGAATTCCTCTGGGCCCGAACTAATCTGCGAGCCGACGGTTACGGCGGAAGCCTCGCCGAACGCACCCGCTTCCCGGCCGAGGTGGTGGCGGCGGTGCGTGCGGCCGTCGGTCCCGACTTCCCGATCATCTTCCGGTTCTCACAGTGGAAGGGCACCGACTACGCGGCCTCGATCGCCGACGACCCGACGCAGCTGCAGGATCTGCTCGGCCCGCTGGCCGCGGCCGGGGTGGACGTCTTCCATCCCTCGACCCGGCGGCACTACGTACCGGCGTTCCCCGACCATGACGGCGCCCTGAGCCTGGCCGGATGGACCGGGAAGGTCACCGGGCTGCCGGTCATCGCGGTCGGCTCCGTCGGGTTGGAGACGCAGTTCCGCAGCGAGAAGCAGGGCCAACTGATCCAGCCGGCATCTGTGGACCGCCTCGTCGAGCAGTTCGACGCCGGCGAATTCGACATCGTGGCCATCGGCCGCGCGCTGCTCGCCGACCCCGCGTGGGTCAACCGGTTGCGCGACGGCGAACTCGACGGCTTCGCCGGATATCACCCCGAGACGGCGCTGGCGAAACTCGCCTGAGGCCCGCGGCGGTTGGCTACGGTGACCTCAGTGTCAGGGTGAGGTAGCCGCTATCGCGGTGGTTGGATCCTTTGCATCTGGTGTCTGGCTCGTACGGTGGCTG
>NZ_LQIU01000013.1 GCF_001499995.1 Mycobacterium sp. IS-1496 | reverse complement strand
CCCCGTGGCAACGCGGCACCAACGAAAACACCAATGGACTGCTGCGTCAGTACTTTGCCAAAGGCACTGATCTCTCGATATTTCCGGCCGACTACCTCGACTACGTCGCAACCAAGCTCAACAACCGACCCCGCAAGACCCTCGGCTGGAAAACACCCGCCGAAACACTCGACGCGCTACTGTGCGACCCACTCAATCCACCCGCTGTTGCATAGACGCCTTGAACCCAAGGGCGAATCATCGCGCACGGGCTCACGGTCGGCATATGCGCGAAAGGGTGGCTGATCCCCAGAACGACAAAAGCTTGTCTACCTGCCGCCCCGACGGCAGGTAGACAAGCAATTGTGACGTCGCATCCCCCGGGCGACGCACGTGGACTCGGTGCGGCTCGTGCCCGCCCCCTTGCAGAGCGCCCCGAGTCCTTGTCAAATAAACCAAGTGCCCGACCCCTCAGGAATCGGGGTTTTCCCTACGTTGCTCATATGAGTGCAGGATCCGGGTCCCGACCTTGCTGCTCAACCGTTGTGGCGCCAGCCCGGCCTGCTCACATGTGCGCGACACGAGACCTGGTTCGCAGCCGTCGAATACGCCGTAGAGCACCTCGTCGGAGGGCACGGCGAGCGTCAGGACGAGGTGGATGTCGGTCCCCTCGGCACGCATCTGCGCCGCGACCGACTCAATGCGCGCGACGAAGGCGTCGATCAGCTCTTCGGAGAGGTCCGGCAGATACCACTCGGCCAGACATCCCGACGTCTGAGCGTCGACTGTGAGCATGCCCACACGGTAGAGCGCATCGGCCCCGGACGAATTGGGGAATTCCCTACTCTTTCCCAACCGTGCGGCGAGCGGTACGCCAGTACAAGATCAGTAATTGTTTGCAAACGCGAGAACACGCGTCTGCGCGGCCGGAGGTCTTTTCGATCGATACGTCTTTCGCGGAGCAAAATAGCTGGAGGTAGCCTCGGCGGCTAACCGCGACCAGGTCGACGCTTCGGCGAAAATTCGCTATCGGTTTCAAGGACAAGCGGTTGACATGCGTGTTGCCCGTCGATGCGCGTGGCCTGGGCGTAGCTAACTTGCGATTTCAAGGTCCGCTTACTCGCCGACGGACAGGTCCGGGGAAATAACTGACGACCGGGTTGGCTGCACCTTCGGGCGCAGTACCCAGGGATGGCCGGGCAAACGAAAGAAACGTGACTTACGGAAAGGACAAATTTCCCTCGGGCGCGGTGCGATAGTGATGTCCGCACGCCCTGCGGAGGCGTTCGCACGGGGATTCGAGGGGGCGCTCGAGCAATGACAGCTAACGACCACAAGGTGGCATCGACCTACGCCGCATACATCGGACGCGTCGGCGCGCTGGCGATCGCGCTCGGCGTGGGGGGAGCCGTGGCAACGACACCGGGGGTTGCCTGGGCTGACGACTCCCCGCCGTCGACGGCCGAACCGGCCGCCTCGCAAGGGGCGCAGACGACGCCCACCACGGACGACGGCGCCGCCGCAGATGAGGAGGCGTCAGACGTCACCGAGGACGCCGACGACGAAGATGCCGGCGACCCAGAGGTGACCGAAGAACTCGACGGAGAGCTCGACGGAGAGCTCGACGGGGATCAAGACGGGGATCTCGACGATCTCGATGAGGACCTCGAAGGCGCCGACGGCGACGAAGACCCTGAGGAACTCGAGCGGCCGCCGGCCGAAGCGGTCGGGCAACCCGACGTCCGCGAGCCGGTCGTCGAGACACCGCCAGGCGCCGGCGCCCCCGCGCCGGAGTCATACGAACCGCCCGCAGACAGTGAGGCCGCCGATCCCGTCGACACGGGCGATTCCCCGCCCCCGGCTGACGTCGCTCCATCGGAGCTCGACGACACCGGCCTCGACGTGGACCCAGCGAGCCTCGGGTCGACGAACACCCTTGCTGGGCAGTCGCTTTCGCTGACCGACGACTCGGCGCTGCTGACATCAGCGCGGACCCGGCTCGCCGGTCTGCCGCCGCTGCGGCTGAATCTGCCGACGCCCGAACAGTTCATCGCGAGCATCCCCGCGCCCGTGGTCACCTGCCTGTGCGGCGTCATCAACACGGTGACCAACTTCCTCGACAACGTTCTCAAGCCGATGCTCGGCGGCGTGACCGGGGGAGCGGGTGCGGGAGCGGCGGGCCCCGGTCCCGCGGCACCCGGGCCGTCGCCGGCACTGTGGGCGGTCGCGGCCTGGGTCCGGCGACAGACGACCCAGGCGATCGACGGCTTCCTCGCGTCGCCGCTGGCCACTCCGATCCGGATGTTCGAAAGAGCCGTCTTCGACTTCGGTGGCTCCCCGGAGGGCCGCGCGCTGAGTGCGGCTGTAGTCCAATTCCTCGGACAATGCGGGCCGAGCGCGGACCTGCCCGAGGAACTCGACCGCGCGGTGCTGGTCTCCGGGCTCACCGAGCCGACCGATTTCAAGATCCTCGACAAGCATCACGAGAGCGGCGTCGACCGGATATTCATCGCCGAGAAGGGCGGTTCGATCAAGGTCTACAACCCGGACACCCGGGCGGTCACCACGCTGACGGTGATCTCCACGACCACCGGCGGCGAGCGCGGCCTCACCGGTATCGAGATCCACCCGGACTTCTGGCACGAAGACGAATTCGGCTACCGCTCAATCTATGTCGCCTACACGGCCGGCGACACCAACAGGGACACCCTGTCACGTCTGGTTTTGTCCGAGGACATGACCAGGGTCGAGAGCTCCGAGATCCTCATCCAGTCGACTGAGAACGCCAACACCTTTCACCACGGCGGCGACCTCGCATTCGACAACGAGGGCAAGCACCTCTACTGGGTGGTCGGCGACAACACCGAGGGGGTCGTGAACTCGCAGAGCCTGCGCAACATCCACGGCAAAGTGCTGCGGCTCAACCCCGACGGCTCGGTGCCCGAGGACAATCCGTTCGTCGACGCCGACACCACAACGGCGAGCCCCGCCGACTACATCTACGCCTACGGGTTCCGCAACCCGTTCCGGCTGACCTTCACCCCGAACGGGAAGCTGCTCGTCGCCGACGTGGGCGAGTCCAAATGGGAAGAACTCAACCTCGTGGTGAAGGGCGGCAACTACGGCTGGCCGCAGGCTGAGGGCAACTGCACCGGCTGCGCGTCGATCAATCCCATCTACGCGTACGAACATTCGGCACCGCCGGTCAGCGGCGGTGCGATCACGTCAGTGACGGTCTTCGACGGCGCCGGTTTCCCTGAGAGATACCGCAACCGGGTGTACATCGCCGATTACAGCCTGGGCTGGATCCGGGTGCTCGAGTTCGACGAGCAGTACAGCAGCTTGATCAGCGCGAAGACGTTCTGGGGCAACGCCGGTGCGACGGTCAACCTGGCACAGGGACCGGACGACAATCTCTACCAGCTGACGATCTATCCCGGTGAGCTGTCGATGATCTCACCGTCCGGCGGCAACCGGGCGCCCACCGCCGTCATCGACGCCTCGCCGACCACGACGGCGGAGAAGACGCTGATCGTCAACTTCTCCGGTCTGCGCTCGTACGACCCCGACGACGACGACGATCTCACCTACCGGTGGGATTTCGGCGACGGCAACACGTCGACCTCGGCGACCCCCGTCAACGAGTTCACGACCACCGGGTCCTACAGCACCTACACGGTCACGCTCACGGTCAGCGACGGTGAGAAGACGAACACGACCACGCAGAAGGTGACGGTGGGCAGCACGCCGCCGGTCGCGCAGATCGTGAGTTTCCCGGCGTCGTACAACGCCGGCGACACCATCACGTTCAGGGGTTCGGGCACCGATGCGCAGGACCGCCCGGACGGTGCGCCGCTCCCGTCCACCGCATACAAGTGGACGGTCGTGTTCCATCACAACGAGCACACCCATCCGTTCGCCGACAACATCGTCGGGGACACGGCCACCATCACCATCCCGCGGTCACGCGATCAGATCGACGGCACCTGGTATCGCGTGCACCTGACGGTCACCGACAGCAGCGGTCTGTCCACCTCGACCTACGAGGACATCAGGCCCAACCTGGTCGACCTGACGATCGCCGCGAGCGATCCCGGCGCGCGGTTCACCATCGACGGGTTGCCCTACACGGGTTCGTACACCGAACGCGCCGTCGTGGGCGTGGATTACGTCCTCAGTGCGCCCACGACCCAGACGGTCAACGGCAGGCAGCTGACCTTCGACGGGTGGTCCGACGACGGCGCGGCGACGCACACGATCCGGGTTCCGGGAGAGGCGACGACCTACACGGCCTATTACGTCACCGCGGGGGCGAACCTGCAGCAGGTGGTGTGATCCGCTCACTCCTCGAGTCGGCGGGCGAGCGCGACGCGGCCCCGCACGCCGAGCTTGCGGTAGACGCGGCCGAGATTGGCCTCGACGGTCTTGATGCTGATGAACAGCGTTGCGGCGATGTCGCGGTTGCTCATTCCGGCCGCGGCCAATTCGGCCACGCGCCGCTCTGACGGCGTGAGGTTCTGATCGCGGGTGGGACGCACGTTGACCCGGGTCAGTTCTTCCCGCGCGCGCTGCGCCCACAGCACGGCGCCGATGTTCTCGAAGGTCTCCAGTGCCTCGCGCAGTGTCGCGGCGGCCGCTTCCTTGCGTCGCTGCCGGCGCTGCAGCTGTCCGAGAAGCAGTGCGGTGCGCGCACGTTCGAACGGCATCGGCAGGCGCTCGTGGTGGGCCATCGCCTCGGTCACCGCGGCGATCGCCCCGTCCACGTCGCCGCCCGCGGCCAGCTGCAGACCGCGACCGCGTTCCGCGACCGCCGACATCCACGGGCGGTCGAGGTGTCGGCCGTCGTGTGCGAATCTGTCGATGAGGGGCTGCGCCTCGGCGCTGCGCCCCACTGCCACCAGCGCCTCGACGGCGTCTGGGACGAAGAAGGATTCGAAGATCTCGTTGCCGGGGGTGGCCAGGTAATCGTCCAGCAGCGGCTCGAGCGTGGTGAGGGCCTGGGAGTAGTTGCCCAGTGACACCTCGATGAAGCCCAGCACACCGAGCGGCCACCACGTCATCCGCGCGATCCCGCTGCGGCGTGCCATCTCCAGCGCTGCTTCGGCATCGGCGCGGGCCGCGCGCACCCGGCCCGCGTAGGCGCCGGTGATCGCGCGCATGCCCAGTGCCACCATTCGCGAGTTGTCGCCGCCGAGCTGTTCGGCGCGCTCGACGGCGTCGTCGGCGTAGGTCGCGGCCTCATCGAGCCGGCCGCGCCAGAGCTCGATCATGGTGCCGCTCACCGACAGTGCCAGCAGGTCACGGTCGGCGCCGCGATCCAGGTTGCGGCGCCGCAGGTCCTGCAGTGTGGCGTAGGCCTCGTCGAGGCGCCCGGTCCACGAGTTGATCAGGCCCGCCACCGCGCGAGCCCGAAAAGGCAACGGCACCTCCGCATCCGGATCCTCGTAGTCGAGTGCGCGCTGCATGTCCCGGTCGTCGAGGCCGAACCCGAAGATGAAGCGCGTGAACACCCGTACGGTCAGGGCCTGTCCGATCAGCTGGCGCTGGCCGGTCTGTTCGGCGATCTCGACCGCGCGCTCGGCATTGCGCAGAGCAACCTCGTGATCACCGGAACTCGTCTGGGCCATGCCGAGCGTCATCAGGCAGTACACCTGCAGAGTGGGATCGGACTCGCTGTCGGCGAGCGCTTCGTCGAGAAGTTGGAGACCTTGCTGAAAGTCGTTCCGGTCAAAGCGGATTCCGGCGAGATGCATCGACGCCATAGCCCGCAGCGGCCCGTGGGGCATCCGGGGCAGCGTGGCGGTGAGCAGTTTTCCGGCGCGCGCACCGTCGCCCGCGGTGAAGAAGTGCGCCGCGGCCTGCAGGCGGCGCAGATCGGTGTCCCCGCCGAGTCGCATGGCGAATTCGAGGAGTTCGGCCGCCGCGGCCGGGGCGCCGCGTGCGCGGGCCGCATCGGCCGCCGCGTCCAGGGCGGCGAGCGTGTCGTCGTCCTGTCGGGTCGCCGCGAGGGCGAGGTGGCGAGCCTTCTGTTCGGGTTGGGCGATCACGCCCGCCAGCCGCCTATGCATGTGGCGGCGGCGGGCGGGCCCCGCCTCGGAGTACACGCCCCGCGCCAGCAGGGGATGGGCGAAACGAATTGTCAGACCGTCGATCTCGACCAGCCCCTGTTCCTCGGCGGCTTCGAGGAGCTCCAGCACCTCCTCGGGAGTCTTCTCGGTGGCGCTGGCGACGAGGTCGACGGTCGGGGCGGCGACGCAGGCCGCGGCCAGCAGGACGTCGCGCACCACCTCGTCGATGCCCTGGATGCGCCTGCGCACGACGTCGGCCAGTGACGCAGGCAGGGCGGGTTCACCGGCGGCGGTCTGTTCGGAGATGGCGCGGGCGAGTTCGAGGGCGTAGAGCGGGTTTCCGCCGGAGGTCTCCGCGATCCGGATCAGTGTGGGCCGTGGGAACGAGCGCCCGAGCCGTTCGGAGAGCATCGCGTGCAGGCCGCCCAGGGTGAGCGGCGCGACGCGGTGGCGGCGCAGCCGGTCGGGATGCCCCAGTTGCAGCCACTCGGTGTGGTGGGGCCCTCGTTCCTCGGAACGTTCGGTCAGCAGGAGCCCCACCGGGCAGTTCAGCCGGCGCGCCACGAAGCCGATCACTTCCCGGCTGCACACGTCGAGCCACTGCACGTCGTCGACGGCCACGATCATGGGCGCCTCGCTGCAGAGGATCTCGAGAGTGCTCAGTACGGCGGCTGCGGCGACCCGGTGGTCGGTATCGGGACCGTCGGCGTCGCCGCGCAGCATCAGCCGGTCCAGAGCCAGCCGCTGCACTTCGGGGAGGCCCCGGGTGAGCTCCGGGTCGACGTCCTCGAGGAGATCGGCGACGACGGCGTAGGCCAGTGACGTCTCGGCCTGACCCGCGCGAGCTGACAACACGCGGTAGCCCCGCTGACGGGCCTCCTCGACGGCGGTCAGCCAGAGCCGGGTCTTGCCGATCCCGGCCTCGCCCTCCACGAGAAGTCCGGCCGGGCCTTCGGTGACCGCAGCCAGGAACTCCGCGACGGCTTCGCGTCCGGCTGACGCGTCCCGGGCCACGTCCATCGCTTCATGATTGCAAACAGCAAAGCGATCGCGAAACCGACCCTCGGTATGAAACGTCGCAGCGACGGTGGTCAGCCGCTATATCCGCCACCTTCTTGTTGCATCCGCAAGATCAATGCCTGCAAACTATCTGCCGCGTCAGTAACGGCCCGTCGGTGGATTCAGTTCGCGGCCCGCAGATCCGGGGACAGCGCGGCGTTGATGCGGCGGCAGTTCTCCGCCATCGCCGCGGTCTGCGGCCGGCTCAGCGGATCGAGATAGTGGGTCCGGACGGTCTGGCCGTAGACGGCCATCGCCTTATCGAGCAGCGAGCGGCCCTCGTCGGTGATGGTCGCCAGGACGTAGCGGCCGTCCCGGTCGCTGGAGGCGCGGTGCGCCAGGTTGCGGGCCTCGAGCCGGTCGACTCGGCGGCTGACCCGGCTCGGAGTGGACACCAGCGTCTGCGCGAGTGCGCCCATCCGCACCGACCCGGTGGCGGACTTGGCGAGCTCGTGCAGGAGCCGGACGTCCTCGAGGGTGAGCCGGCAGGCCTCGTTGAGGTCGTGGTTGAGCTTGGCCTGCAGCCGCAATGCGGCGTCCAGGTAGTTCTGCCAGGACTTCAACTCTGCGATGTCCAGACCTGGCATGTCACTCGGGGTTCGCCCCGTCGCTGTCACTTGGAAGGTTCCCCTGGTGCCGGCGCGGCGGTGTCCCCCGTCCGCGCGCTGATCGATACTGGTTTGTCGGTCCGCGACCTGCTGTAACACTTTCTTCCCCCTCCGGGCTCCCTGCGGACGACCGGCCGTCCCCCACGGCGGTTCGTTGCCGCCAAGTGTCGGACGCAGGGATGGGGCGAGGAATCGGGGGTTTCCCTACCCTTCATCCAATTTGCCATAAGTTCGGTTTTGCGGCACGTTTGACGGCAGCGTCGAATGAGTTGCGACAACTTCGGCAAAGGTGCGGTAATTTCTCCTCGACACACCGACTGGCCGCTGCCGAGGAGTACAACGGTGGACGCGACACCATTCGGGCACTACCAGCTGCAGAAGCTGATCGGCCGGGGCGGGATGGGTGAGGTCTACAAGGCCTACGACACCCGGACCGACCGGGTCGTGGCCTTGAAGGTGTTGCCGCCCCACCTCGCCCAGGACGCGACGTTCCAGCGGCGGTTCCGGCGCGAATCGCAGGCGGCCGCGGGCGTGCAGGACCCGCACGTGGTGCCGATCCACAGTTACGGCGAGATCGACGGCCGGCTGTATCTGGACATGCGGCTGATCGAAGGCCGCAACCTCGGCGCCATCCTGGCCGAGGCCGACAAGCCGCTGCTGCCGTCCTTTGCCGTGAAGGTCGTCGAGCAGGTGGCCACGGCGCTCGACGCCGCGCATGCCGCCGGGCTGATCCACCGAGACGTCAAACCGTCGAACATCCTCATCACCGACCGCGACTTCGTGTACCTGATCGACTTCGGCCTGGCCCGCAGCGCCGGCGAGCCGGGGATGACGACCGCGGGCAGCACGCTCGGCACGCTGGCCTACATGGCGCCGGAGCGGTTCAACGGCGGCAGGATCGACCCGCGCTCGGACATCTACGCGCTCACCTGCGTGCTCTACGAGTGCCTGACGGGGGTGCGGCCGTACCCGGCGGACAGCCTCGAGGAACAGATCGCCGGGCACATCGTGCGGCCGGTGCCGAAACCGTCGACGGTCGATCCACGGCTCGCCGCCTTCGACGCGGTGATCGAGCGGGGTATGGCGAAGAAGCCCGAGCGGCGCTACCAGTCGGCGGCGGAGCTGGCCGCGGCGGCGCGGCGCGCGTTGACCTCGCCGATGCGCTGGTCGAGCCGGTCGGGCAGGCATTCCGCCCGGTCCGCCCGGATCCCGGTGCGCCGCAGGCTGACCAGGCGGGCCGCCACGGTGGCGGGGGTCGCGCTGGTGGTGGTGGCGATCTCGGGTGTGGTGACGTGGCAGTGGAGTGGGTGGCCCGAGCGGACCCGGGCCCCGAGGCAGGTGGTGGTCGCCGAGGACACCGCGACGCCGACGCCGGTGCCGACACCGGGTGAGGTGCCGTCGATCGCGGCCACCGTGCCCGCGGGCATCCGCGAGTCGGGCCGGCTGATCGTCGGGGTGAACGTGCCGTACGCGCCGAACGAGTTCCGCGACGCCTACGGCGAGATCGTCGGGTTCGACGTCGACCTGATGAAGGCCGTCGCGCGCACACTGGGCCTGACGCCGGAGTTCCGCGAGACGGCGTTCGAAAGCGTGATTCCGTCGGTGCAGTCCGGGGCGTTCACGCTGGGCATGTCCTCGATCACCGACACCGTCGAACGCGAGAAGACCGTCGACTTCGTCACGTATCTGGAGGCGGGCACGCTGTGGGCGCAGCGGGCCGGCTCCGCGCAGGTCGATCCGTCGAACGCCTGTGGGTTGCGGGTGGGCGTGGCGTACAGCGTGATTCAGGAGACCGATGAGCTGCCCGCCAAGAGCGAGGCGTGCGTGGCGGCGGGTGACGAACCGATCGAGAAGGTCGTGTTCACCGAACAGGACGACGTCACCGCGGCGCTGCTCGCCGGCGAGGTGGACGCGATGTCGGCGGACTCACCGGTCACCGGGTTCGCGATCAAAACCTCCGGCGGCGCACTGGAGCCCGCGGGTGAGGTGTTCGACTCGGCGCCCTACGGGTGGCCGGTGGCCAAGGGGTCCGAGCTCGCGGAGTCGCTGCGCCAGGCGCTCGAGCACGTGATGGCCACCGGCGAATACCGCACGATCGCCACGATGTGGGGCGTCGAGAAGGGCATGATCGCCGATCCGGTGATCAACGGCGCGGTGCGCTGACCCGCGTGCCGGCACGCGAAAGTCGCGGCGGCACAGCGTAACCTGTCTTGAAAGACTCAACGTCGTCAAGCGAGCAATAGGGGATGCGCAGGCATGGCCAAGTTGAGAACCGGCAGCGGATTCGCCGACGTGGTGGTGACCGCGGTCGCCTCCACCACCGCGCTGGCGCCCGACGCCGAGGATACCTGGCAGCAGCTGCTGGCCGGACACAGCGGCATCCGCGCGCTGGATTCGTGGTTCGTCGAGCAACTCGACTCGCCGGTGCGCATCGGCGGTCAACTCCGCGAGGATTTCGACGCCCACCTCAACCGTGTCGAACTGCGCCGGTTGTCCTACATGCAGAAGATGTCGACGGTGCTGGGCCGCCGCCTGTGGGAGGCCGCGGGCACGCCCGACATCGACGCACGGCGGCTGATGGTGTCGATCGGGCTCGCGCTCGGCTCCACCGAGGAGATCCCGGCGCAGTACGACAACTGGCGGCAGAAGGGGCTGCGCGCGGTGTCGCCGCTGGCCGTGCAGATGTACATGCCCAACGCCCCGGCCGCCGCGGTCGGGCTGGACCGGCAGGCCAAGGGCGGGATCATCTCTCCGGTGATGGCCGACGCCTCAGGGGCGGCCGCCATCGCCCAGGCGTGGCGGCAGATCGTCCTCGGCGAGGTGGAGATGGCGATCTGCGGAGGTGTGGAGACGCAGATCGAGGCGGTCCCGGTGGGCGCCTTCACCCGCATGGGCGTGCTGTCCACCAACAACGACGATCCGACCGGCGCCTGCCGCCCGTTCGACAAGGACCGCGACGGCATGGTGTTCGGCGAGGGCGGGGCACTGCTGCTCATCGAGACCGAGGAGAACGCCAAGGCCCGCGGCGCGACGATCCTCGGGCGGATCATGGGCGCGGCGATGACCTCCGACGGCTACGACATCGTCGAACCCGATCCCAGCGGGGTGCCCGCCGGTGACGCGATCCGGCATGCGGTCGACCTGGCCGGTCTGGCGCCGTCGGACATCGACCTCGTCAACGCCCACGCGACCGGCACCGCGTTCGGTGACGTGGCCGAGGGGCGCGCCATCCGGCACGCGATGGGCGAGCACCACCCCGCGGTGTACGCACCGAAAGCGGCGCTGGGACATTCGCTGGGGGCGGCCGGGGCCGTCGAGGCGGTGCTCACGGTCCAGGCGTTGCGCGACGGGGTCGTGCCGCCGACGCTCAACGTGCGCCACCTCGACGCCGACATCGACCTCGACGTCGTCAGCGGCGAACCCCGTCGCGGGGACCACCGGTACGCGGTCAGCAACTCGTTCGGCCTCGGGGGGCACAACATCGCGTTGGTCTTCGGCGCCTACTGACCCCGAACCGCCCGCCATAAGCCCGCTTTCGGCTTAACGTCGGGACGGTGTCGTTGATCTCCGCCGCGCTGCTCCCGCTCCGGATCGCCCGCCGCGTCGCCGGGGCCGTCAGGAACGCGGTGGCTCCCGCGTCGCCGCCCCCACCGGACCTCGTCGTGATCGACGGGATGCCCGAAGGGGTCCCGCCTGCGGCGCTGCAGCGGGAACCGGACCTGCCCGTCCCCGCGGGGTGGCCGTTCGGCGAGGAATTCCCCCGCACCTGCGGGACGGGCCGCTTCGCCGGTGGCGCGCTGTTGTGGACCGACTTCCTCTACGACGACCACGGCGCCTCCGGTGTCCCCGTCAGCGTGCCCACCGGCGGCGCGCCGCCGCGCGGCACCTACATCTATCCCGACGGACCCGCGGCCCGCAACGGAGCGGACATATTCCGGGTGGGCATCGGGCTCACCACCACCCACACCTGGTGGCGCATCGACTGGAACACGTTGCTGGACAGGTCGGTTCCGATCGGCCTGTTCACCTTCGACACCGACCGCGGGTCCGCGGCCAGCAACGAGTGGCCGGCCAACGCCGGGGTCCGCTCCACCGGCATCGACCTGGCCCTGCTGGTCTCCGGGGCCGGGGCCTGGCTCATCGACCTGACCACCGGCACGCGGACCGCGGTCGAGCACCGCGTCGACATGGAGTCGCGGTCGTTCCTGGCGACGGTGCCGCGGGCGCTCGTCGCACCCACCGGCACGTGGACGGTGCGGTTGGCGGCCGGGCTGGCGACCGAGGCGGGTGACGGCTTCGCGGAGGTGCCGTTCGTCCGCGGCGCCGGTCCCGGGCAACCCAACGTCTACAACCTGGCGTTCCGCACCCGCGAACAGGAGAAGGTGCAGCTGAACTTCTGGTCGGATCAGGCCCAGGCGGACGCTCTCGACGACGGCGACGTGTCGCAGTTCTCGTTGGCGGTGCCGTGGGATCAGCTCGCCGACCGGCGGACCGACCCGGAGCCGGTGGTGACCGGCACGTCCACCCGCTGGTACGTGTCGTCGGTCGAGCTGGGACAGGGGGTCGGACCGGGCAACATCCTCGACACCGAGCCGCAGTTCCTCGGCCGGGTGCAGCCGTACTCGGTGTGCCTGCCCGCGACGTACGCGCCGGGACGGAAGCAGCCGCTGACGCTGATGCTGCACTCGCTGGCGCTGGGCCAGAACCAGTACGCGGCGTTCGACCCGAAGCTGCTGCACGAGGTGTGCGACGGACGCAACTCGATCGTCGTGACGCCGCTGGCCCGCGGTCCGGCGTGCTGGTACTTCGACGAAGGCGAACTCGACGTGTGGGAGGTGTTCGCCCGGGTCGTCGAACAACTGGGCGCCGATCCGAACCGCACGGTGATCTCGGGGTACTCGATGGGCGGGTACGGCACCTACAAGCTGGGGTTGAGCTATCCGGAGGTGTTCGCCCAGGCGGTTGTGCTCGCCGGACCCCCGACGTGCGGGGTGCGGCTGGTGCGCGGCGTGCAGGCGCCCGCCGACTTCGACCCGACGTCGCGCTGCGCGCGAGAGGGGGACACCTGGCCGCTGCTCGCGAACGCCCGGTGGCTGCCGTTCGTCATCGCCCACGGCGGACTCGACCAGTTCGTGCCGTTCCCGGGCATCGTGCAGCAGGTGTTCGAGATCGACCGGCTCGGTTACCGCTACCGCTTCGCCGCGTACCCGGTCGAGGATCACGTCGCGTTCCTGCTCAAGGACGACTTCGACGATCCGATCGCGCACATGAAAACCGACCTGCGGCAAGCGGATCCGGGGCACATCACGTTCTCGTGGTACCCGCAACTGGTGCGCGAGGATCTCGGCATCGGACCACACCGGGTGTGGTGGGTGTCGGAACTGAGGGCGGCCGACGAGGTCAAGGCGGTGCGCGGCAAGGTCGCCACGGTCGACGCGCGGTCCTACGCCCGGCCCGACCGAACACGCACCATCAGGCGCCGGCGCGGCGTGATCCCGGACTTCGACCCCACACCCGGCCTGTTCACCGAGATGACGTGGGAGCTGGGCGACGAGGTCGACCCGCTGCCGCTGCTGACGCTCGACCTCAGCGGCGTCGCCGGATGCGCGGTGGACGTCGTGCGGGCCGGTCTGGCGCCGCTGGCCCGGTCGACGATCGCGGTGGCCACCGACCACCCGGTGCGGGTCCGGCTCGCCGCCCTGCCACCGGGTACGACGGTGGAACTCGACGGTAGGCCCGCCGGCGCGGTGGTCGACGTCCCGAAGGGGCGCTACCGCATCACGCTGGCCGTCGCCGAGAATGGGGATCGGAGGTGACGACATGACCCTTCCGACAACCCGGGCGCGCCCGACCTTCCCGCCCGGCCCCCGCCTGCCCGCATCGGTGCAGGCGGCACTGCTGATGCGGTACTGGCCGAGGTTCGTCTCGGCCTGCCGGCGCCGCTACGGTCCGGTGTTCGCGCTGCGGGTGTCGTCGCTCGGCACGATGGTGTACCTCGCCGACCCGGCCGACATCAAGACGGTGTTCGCCGGCGACCCGCGGCGCTACCACGCCGGTGAGGCGAATGCGATGTTGCGCGGAGTGCTCGGTGACACGTCGGTCCTCGTGATCGACGACGACGTGCACCGCGACCGTCGGCGGTTGATGATGGCGCCGTTCCACCGTGACGCGGTCGCCCGGCAGGTCGAGGTGATGCGCACGATCGCCGCCGACAACATCGCGTGCTGGCCGGTCGGCACCCCGTTCGCGGTGGCGCCGAGGATGTCGGAGATCACGCTGGAGGTGATCCTGCGGACGGTGATCGGCGCGAGCGACCCCGCCCGGCTGGCCGCGTTGCGCGCGATCATGCCGAAGCTGCTGACGGTGACCCCCTGGATGACACCGGCGTTGGCCGACCCCAGCCTGCAGCGGCTGCCGCTGTGGCGGTCGCTGAGGCACCGCATCGAGGAGGCGGACCGGCTGTTGTACGCCGAGATCGCCGAGCGCCGCGCTGACCCCGACCTGACGCGGCGCACCGACGTGCTGGCGATGCTCGTGCGCAGCGCCGACGAGGGTGGCCGCGCGATGAGCGATCGTGAGTTGCGCGATCAGCTGATGACGCTGTTGGTGGCCGGCCACGACACCACCGCCACCGGACTGTCGTGGGCACTGGAGCGGTTGACCCGGCATCCCGCGATCCTCGCGGCCGCGGTGCGGGCGGCGGATCGCAGCGCGGCGGGCGACCCGGCCGGCGACGAGTATCTCGATGCCGTCGTCAAAGAGGTGCTGCGGATCCGGCCGGTGGTCTTCGACGTGGGTCGCGTGCTGACCGAACCCACCGACGTCGCCGGCTACCGGTTACCGGCGGGCGTGATGGTGGCGCCGGGAATCGGGCTCGTGCACGAGGACCCCGGCGTCTACCCGGACCCGGAGCGCTTCGACCCGGATCGGATGGTCGGGGCGACGCTCACACCGACGACGTGGTTGCCGTTCGGTGGTGGCAACCGCCGCTGCCTCGGCGCGACCTTCGCGATGGTGGAGATGCGTGTCGTGCTGCGCGAGATCCTGCGCCGTGTCGTGTTGGGCACCACGACCGCACCGGGGGAACGCCAGCGGGTCAAGGCCGTGATCATGGTGCCGGCCCGCGGCGCCCGCATCCGCGTCGAGGCGAAGCGGATTACTTGACCAGCGTGAACTGCGCGACGTAGCTGACGTTGCGGTTGAAGAAGTCCGCGCAGCCCAGCAGGTACTTCATGTACCGGTCGTAGACCTCTTCGCTGGTCACCGCGATCGCCTGTTCGCGATGCGCCTCGAGGCTCTGCGCCCAGGTGTTGAGCGTGCGGACGTAACTGGCGGTGAGGTCGTCGCGTTCGGCGACGGAAAAGCCTGCCGCCGTGGAGTATTCGATGACGTCCTCGTCGCAGGGCACGGAGCCGCCGGGGAAGATCTCCTTGGCGATGAAGCGCATGAACCGCAGGTCGGTCATGGTGATCGGGACGCCCAACTCGGGCCAGCGCTTGAGCGGGTGACCCATGATCGTCTGCAGCACCATCCTCCCGTCGTCGGGCATGATCCGGTGGCACAGATCGAAGAACGCCTTGTAGCGGTCCTTGGGGAACGCCTCGAACGCCTCGATGCTGACGATGCGGTCGACGGGCTGTTCGAACTCCTCCCAGCCACGCAGCATGACCTGGCGCGACCGGGAGGTGTCGATGCCGTCGAGGATCTGCTGACTGAGCGACTGCTGATTCTTGCTCAGGGTGAGGCCGATGACGTTCACGTCGTGCTTCTCGACGGCGCGCTTCATCATCGCGCCCCAGCCGCAGCCCACGTCGAGCAACGTCATGCCGGGGTGGAGGTCGAGCTTGCCGAGTGCCAGGTCGATCTTGGCCAGCTGCGCCTCTTCGAGCGTCATGTTGTCACGCTCGAAGTAGGCGGAGCTGTACGTCCGCGTCGGGTCCTGCCAGAGCCCGAAGAACTCGTTGGAGATGTCGTAGTGGGCCTGGACGTCCTCGTAGGCCACCTTCATCTTCGTCGAAGTCCCTGTCGAGCCCCCCGACCCGCTGTCCGTCATCTGCGTCGTCCTCCGTTTTCCGTGAAAATCGATCTTGAACCTTATACGCAGATTGCCTAGCTCTGCTAAGCGGGAGCCTTCTCGAGCGTGAACTGGGCGACGTCGGTGTAACCCTGGCGGAACAGGTCGGCACAGCCGTCGAGGTACTTGAGGAAGCGCTCGTAGATCACCTCGTCGGTGATCTCGATGGCCTCGTCCTTGTGCGCCTCGAGGTTGCGCGCCCAGGTGTCGAGGGTCTTGACGTAGTGCTCCTGCAGGTGCTGCTCGCGGGTCACGGTGTAGCCGGCCTTGACGGCGTGCTCCTTGACCATCGAGGCCAGCGGCAGACGGCCACCGGGGTAGATCTCGTCCATGATGAACTTGATGAACCGCACCCGCGACATCGTCAGCGGCAGCCCCTTGGCCTTGATCTCGTCATCCTCCGGGATGATGATCGTGTGCAGCATCTGCACGCCGTCGTCGGGCATCCAGTCGAACGTCTTCTTGAAGTAGTCGTCGTACTTGTTGAAGCCGAAGTGCTCGAACGCGCCGATCGACACGATCCGGTCGACCTGGCCGCTGAAGTCCTCCCACGGCTGCAGGCGGACCTCCATGGTGCGGTCGGTCTGTGCGTTGGCGAACCAGTGCTCCTCGATGTGGCGCTTCTGGTTCTCCGAGAGCGTCAGGCCGATGACGTTGACGTCGTACTTCTCGACCGCCCGCATGATCGTGGCGCCCCAGCCGCAGCCGATGTCCAGCAGCGTCATCCCGGGCTGAAGGCCGAGCTTGCCCAGTGACAGGTCGATCTTGGCCATCTGGGCCTGTTCGAGCGTGTAGTCGTCCTTCTCGAAGTAGGCGCAGCTGTAGACCTGGTTCGGGTCCTGCCACAGCTTGAAGAATTCGTTGGAGATGTCGTAGTGGAACTGGACTTCGCCCTTGTCCGAGCCGCGGGTCTGCGAAGCGGACTTCGACAGCCACTGGGACTCCGCCTTGGGTGATGCACTCGATGTATCTGCCACTGTCCGTCCTGGTGAGATCGCTTATTCGGGCCTGATCGCTCGGTGCCTTCTGCTCGACACGGTGCCGAGACTACGCCTGCCGTCAGTTGATCAACGCGCTATATCGTCACTATGTCTGGCACTTCTCAGGAATGCCAATCGTGGGTGGAACGGGCCCCTGACCCCCTTCGGGGGAGCTAACAGCGCCCTTTCCGCGGGGCGATAAGTTAGTGCGAATTCTCCCTGCGGGTGGGACTTCAGCAATGGCCTACGGACCGTTCGCGACCCGGGGGTGGCCGACAGGTGAGCGCGCCGCGGCGCGCCGGGTCAGCTTCGTGACCGGCGGGACGCCAGGGAAGTGATTCTGTGTCAGCGCTTCTTGCCATGGAAGAGGACGTCGGTGGACGAGCGCTTGGCGGAGGCCTTGGCGTGCTTGGCGGCGCGCTTCTCCTTGAGGCTCTTGCCGGACTTCTTCGTCATGGTCGATCTGGGTGACTTGTCAGACATTGTCGGCCCTTTGCATCGGGGGCCCGAATGGTCCCGATATACCGACCCTACGCCGCATCGGTGGTCAGCGGGGTGAACGACTGTCGACCGGGGGTGCGGCAGGGTGTAGCGTCGAAGGAGTTGGGAGCCCAGCCAGTTGGACCGGGTCAGCCGTCCGCTGCTGATCGCATCGAGCAAACCGCTCACGTCGTCTGTGCCGGAAGCAACCGTGAGTCGGGACCACCTTGGCTGTTTCATCTGACCTTTCCTCGCAACGTGTTTCGCGTGTCCCCAGCTTCGGTGTGCTCAGTACGTACGCGCCGACTCCGTGTGGGGTCGCGGCGTTCAGCGGACCTCTCTGCGAAGGGCTGAGCGAACTCGGCGCCGAGGTCGGCGTGGTGCGGGTCGCCGACGGCGAACCGTCGACGGACCCTCGGGTGGTCGGAGAGGTGGCCGACGGCTCGATGGAGCGGTGTGCGGCACTGCTCAACCGCTACGACGTGGCGTTCATCCAGTACCAGTACGGCATGTACGGCGGTGCGGCCGGTGCAGACGTGCTCGGCGTCCTCGACGCGCTGTGCGTGCCCGCGATCGTCCTGGCGCACACGATCCCGAACGACCCGACCGCCGAGCAGCGGAAGGTGCTCGAGGCGATCGTCGCCAAGGCCGGCCACGTCGTGGTGATCTCCGACGCCGCGCACAGCCGGCTGCGTCAGGGCTACAGCGTGGATCCCGCGAAGATCAGCACCATCCCGCACGGGGTCACCTTGCCGCGCGGCGCCGCGCCGAAACGCGCGGGGCGGCCGACGCTGCTCACCTGGGGGCTGATCGGTCCGGGTAAGGGCATCGAGCGGGTCATCGACGCGATGCCCTCGCTCGGCGACGTGCCGGGTCGACCGCAGTATCTCGTTGTCGGACAGTCGGATCGACGCATATCCGCCGAGGACGGCAAGGCCTACCGGCAGTCCTGTGTCGACCGCGCGCAGCGGCTCGGTGTGGCGGCCTCGGTGAGTTTCGACGACTGCTACCGCAGTCAGACGGCTTTGACGACGATGGCGCGCTCGGCGGCCGCGGTGGTGCTGCCCTACGACTCGACCGACCAGGCCGCCTCCGGGGTGTTGGCCCAGGCGGTCGCCAGTGGCAGGCCCGTGGTGGCGACCGCCTTCCCGCACGCCGTCGAATTGCTCGGCACCGGCGCGGGAATCGTCGTCGACCATGACGATCCGACGGCCCTCGCGACGGCCTTGCGGCGGGTGCTCACCGAGCCGCGGCTGGCCGGCGCGCTGGCGGGTGAGGGCCGCCGGCTCGCGCCGACGATGGCGTGGCCGGTGGTGAGCTCCACGTATCTCCGGCTCGCCCAGAAGATGCTCGCCGGGCGCCCGGCGATGGTCTGAGGCGTCACCGCTGACCCGATCGACCGGTCGAACAGTCGGCGCGGCAAGCACTTACGAAGGGTCGGTGTCTGCGGCCGCGGGTGTTGAGCGCCGGACGGTTCACAGCTGCCCGTCCCTCGTGCCATGCTCGTGCCATGGCGTCGGTGCCGGAGACGCTGTATGCGCGGGATGGCGATGCCCATCTCGCGTACCAGGTCGTCGGCGATTCCGGGCCCGACTTGCTCTTCGTCCCGACGGCGACGTTCCCGATCGATCTGCTGTGGGATGAGCCGACCGTCGCCGCGCACCTGCGTCACCTCGCGTCGTTCAGCCGGCTGATTGTGACCGATCTGCTCGGGACCGGCAGTTCGGATGCGGTGCCGATCCGCGACCGGCCGGCGATGCAGTCCTGGGCCGACGGCCTGCTGACGGTGCTCGACGCGGTGGGAAGCGACTCGGCGTCACTGTTCGGAATGTCCGAGTCGGGGCTTTCCGTGCTGTTGCTGGCGGCCAGCCACCCGCACCGGGTGCGGTCCGTCGTGCTGACGAACCCGTTCGCGCGGTATATCCGCGGACCGGATCAGCCGTTCGGGATGCCGGAGCCCGCGCTGACGAAGTACCTCCAGGCAGCCGAACGCGCGGTAGGGAGCGGTGTGCTGGTGGACCAGCTGGCACCGAGCTGGTCGGGGGATGCGGCGAAGCGCCGGTGGTGGGCCCGCGGTGAGAGGTTGGCCGGCGGTCCCGCGCACTTCCGGGCGATCCTGGACCTGTTCCTGCGCACCGATGTGCGGCCCACGTTGGCCAGCATTCAGGCGCCGACGCTGCTGATCCACCGGCGCGGCGACCGCCACGTCCGTGGGGAGCACGCGGCGGATATGGCCCGGCGGATCCCGCACGCGCGTCGCGTCGAACTCGACGGCGACGACAACGCGTGGTTCGCGGGCAACGCGGAGCGCGTCCTCGACGAAATCGAGTCGTTCGTCACCGGCGGTCGCGCGGTCCCGCAGTCCAATCGGGTGCTGTCCACGGTGCTGTTCACCGACATCGTGGGTTCGACCGAACTGGCCGCGGCGCTCGGGGACGACGAGTGGACGGCGCTGCTCGCCGCACACGACCGGATCGTCGAACGCCAGGTAAGCGGAGCGCGCGGCGCGGTCGTGAAGTTCACCGGCGACGGGGCGCTCGCGACTTTCGACGGTCCGGCGCGGGCGATCAACTGCGCGAGGGCGATCCGCGAGGGCGTCGCGGATTTGGGTCTGACGATCCGCACCGGACTGCACACCGGTGAGGTCGAGGTGACCGACGGTGACGTCCACGGCATCGCGGTCCACATCGCCGCGCGGATCATGGCGCTCGCGGCGCCCGGCGAGGTGTTGGTGTCCGGGGTGGTGCCGCCGCTGGTCCTCGGGTCCCGGTTCGAGTTCACCGACCGCGGCCGCCATGAGCTCAAGGGTGTGCCGAACCGATGGCCGTTGTTCGCGGTGCGGGGTTAATCCTCCAGCGCGCGGCCGACGATCAGCGGGTCCGGTTCACCGACGACGTCGCGGTCTTTGTCGTCGTAGTCGAACTTCGAGAGGAAGAAGCGCATGGCGTTGAGGCGGCCACGCTTCTTGTCGTTGGTCTTGACGACGATCCACGGTGCGTGGTCGGTGTCGGTGGCGACGAACATCTCTTCTTTGGCGCGGGTGTAGTCGTCCCACCGCCGCGACGCTTCGATGTCCATGTCGGAGAACTTCCAGTGCCGCAGCGGGTCGACCAGCCGGATCGCGAAGCGGGTGCGCTGCTCGGCCGGCGACACGGAGAACCAGAACTTGGTCAGGTGCAGACCCTCGTCGACGAGCATCTTCTCGAAAACCGGTGCCTGGCGCATGAACTCGTCCTGCTGCTCTTCGGTGGCGAAACCCATCACCTTCTCGACACCGGCGCGGTTGTACCAGGACCGGTCGAACAGCACCATCTCACCGGCGGTCGGGAAGTGCCGCACGTAGCGCTGGAAGTACCACTGCGACTTCTCCTGGTCGGTGGGTTTCTCCAGCGCGACCGTGCGGGCGTGGCGGGGGTCGAGGTGTTCCATGAAGCGCTGGATGGTGCCGCCCTTGCCGGCGGCGTCGCGACCCTCGAAGACGATGATGTGGCGGGCACCGGTGCGCTTGCTCCACCGCTGCAACTTCAGCAGCTCGATCTGCAGCTTGCGCTTCAAGAACTCGTACTCGGCGCGCGGCAATCGTTCGTCGTAGGGGTAGCGCTCGCGCCAGGTCTGGATCGAGTTGCCGTCGCGGTCGAACAGGACGGGGTCGTCGTCGTCATCGTCGCGAACCGTGTACCCGTGGTCGGCGGTCGACAGTGCGTCGAGGTCGATCTCGGTCACGTCGCGGGCGTCAGCCGGATGGCAGCGATACCGATTTGCCGTGCGGCGTCGCGGAATTCGTCTATTGAGGGCACAGTGTCGCCGCGAAACTTCAGGCCCATGGTCTGCTGCGCCTTCTTGGCGCCGTACCCGTCCGCCACGCGGTGGACGATGTCGGCGACGGCGTTGGGCTCGGTGATGAGGTGGCCGTTCATCCGGGTGGTTCTGCCGTTGTGGGTGACGTCGGCGGTGGCGCCGTCGCGGAAGTTGTGCTTCCACTTCGCTTCGAGGATGACGTAGAGGTCACCGTCGAGGTGGTGGGCGCTGACCGGCACCGAGAACCGGCGGCCGGTCTTGCGTCCGGTGAAGCTGACGACCATGAACTGTTTGAGCGCGGAGCCCAGCGGAGTCTTGAGGGCGAGGCGCAGCCCGGGGTTGATGACGTTGAGCAGCGCCTGCGGTGGGTGGGCGACGTCGATGGCCTGTTCGGGCATGTCTCCACGGTAGGACTCACGGCCCTCGCAGGGGCGGGTTTGAGCGCTCAGCGGCGCAGCGGTGCGGCGGCTTCGAACGTCGCCGCTTTGCCGGCGGACTGCCATTCGAGCCAGCGCTCCCAGCGCTTCATGTTGGCTTGCTGCCAGCTCCGGTCCACCCGGGGGCTGAGCCGGCGCGCGAGTTCGAGGGTGGCGATGAGCGGGGCCTTCGCCAGGAGCAGCGCGATGCCGGGCAGTGCCGACGGCAGCCGATAGCGGCGGCGGTTCCACGGCAGCATGTAGAGACCGAGGTAGCCGGCCTGGACGCGGTAGTGGTACTCGGCGCGGAGCCGTTGCAGTCCGCGGTGTGCTGGTGTGGGTTCGAACGCCGGGACGAAGGACTCCACCAGTTCGACGCCGTTGTCGCCGCTGTCGTAGCTGCGGGCGGCGTCGGCCATGAACAGGATGCGCCACGCGTCGGCGACGGTCTTGGGAAAGTAGCCGTCGCAGCGGACGCCGACGAGGTGACCGCAGTAGCGGTTGAAGTGCAGCACGGCGCGCATCTCGTGCGGTGAGGTGAGGTGGCCGAGCGCGGACAGCCCGAGCGCCGGGGCGACGCTGCCGCCGAGAAGGGTGAGCAGCATCGCGGACTGGCTGATCGGCAGGCCCCAGCGGCCGGCATCCCACTCGGGGTGCCGTGCGACGCGGTCGCGGACACTGACGTGCATGATCCGCACGTGCAGAGAGATGTTGCGCGCGGCCGAGTTCGGGGTGAGCAGCGCGCCGGGGCGGCACACCTCGATCCACCAGCGCGAGGTCTCGAGGTAGCGGTGCAGGGCCCGGTCGCCGGCGTACCCGCCGGACAGGGACAGCGGGACGGCGAGCCAGCCTTCGGTGTAGGTGTCGTTGGTGCCGGCGTTGCCGAGGGCGCCGAGTGCGTAGGCCCAGCGACGCCAGACCGCGGCGCCCTGTTCGAGGAGGTCGGGGTCGAGCCAGTCGGGGCGTCGCTCGAACTCGTCGAAGAGCGCGCGCATGGAGTCTGGGGCCTCGGGGACGGTGTCGATGCCGTCGCGTTGTGCCTGCTCGACGAGGTCGCGGGCTTTCCGGGCCCCGAGCTCGCCGTGGTAGGTCTCGGCGACGAAGCGTTCGGCGGTGGGGTCGCCCTCGGTGAGGCCGTCGACGAACCTCTGTGCGGTCGCGTCGTCCGGCAGCAGGTCGACGCCGAGCCTGCGGACGGTGCCGTAGAGCCGGGCGCGGCGGCCGGTGGGCGGGTAGCGGAAGGCGGTCGGCTGCTCCGGCATGGGTCTGTCTTAGCGCACGGGCCGCCGCCGCGTCGTCGAACTACAGCGTGAGCATGCCCGTGTTGTCGCCGTCTGCTACCGCGGTGAGGAACATCTTCCAGTACTCGGGGAACGTGGGGCCGCAGCGCCGCGGCACCGGGTCGTCGGCCACGCGTTGGCCCCAGCGTCCCCGGAAGCCGTTCTGCAGATCGTCCGACGGCCACCAGACCTGTGTCGCGCGGTCGACCAGGAAGCCGTACGTTCTCCCGTTGAGCGCCAGGCCTTCTTGTGCGCGCCAGTCCTGGACGTCGGCGCCGGCGTCGGGCACCAAGACGGTCGCGGGCCGGACGGTGCGGCCGTCCCCGGCGGCCGCGGGGGCCTGGTCCGGATCGGCGGGGTCGCCGGGCCCTTCGGTCGGCAGGACGCCGCTCCCGGCGGTGGCGATACCTTCGAACATGGCGACCATGACCGCCGGGACGAGCGCCCCGACAAGGGTGCCCACCACCAACTTCGTCAGCAGGACCCATTCGGGTGTCCTGTAGTTGTCCGGCACAGGCAGCGGCTGCAGGCCGTCGAAACGGCCACACTGACTCGGCTCCGAATGCGGGTACGGCGAGACGTCGTGTTGCCCCGGGGTGGTGTACAGGCTGTGCGATCCGCGGGCGACGTAGAAGCGGGGGTGGTCGCCGACGACCTCCGGCTGGATCGGCGCGGACGGTGAACCGGCCCGCCAGGCTTCCACCTTCATCACCGTGCGCTGTTCTCCGTCGAACGCGTGGGGGCGCGGCGCCTTCGGGCGCAACCCCGTGTGCCCGAAGAATCTCGGCGTGAAGCTCTCCGGGGTCCCGGCGGCGTCGCCCTCGAGGAGTAGTGCCACGCACTGCCAGTCCCCGGCGTGGCCGCCGACCTCCTTGGCTTCGATGTTCGGGCAGGCGCCGTCGCCGACGGACTCCTCGTGGGCGGGGAAGAACAGGTAGTAGCACAGCAGGGCCGGATTGGTCAGCCGCGCAACGATTCTGCTCAGGTTGGGGGCGGTGACACCGGCGGCGAGCCGGGTCAACCGGGTGGTGTCGAAGAACTCGGTGTGGTACCAATACCGGCTCGGCTCGAGGTCCGTCGAGTACCGGTCGGCGGTCTCACCGCGGTCGGCGTACACGTTGACCTTGCCCAGGAAGACGCCGGTGTGGTGCACCTCGTCCTTGTCCTTCCAGCCGCCGAGGGCGAGGAACCGCTCGTCGTTCGGGCCGGCAGTGAGCAGGCCGGGACCGCCCAGGAACGTGCCCCCCTCGGTCGGCAGACCGCGGAGTTGGCCGGCCGGGACCTCGGGCTGGCGCGGGAACGGGGTGCCGGGAGGCCCGCCCCAGCGGCCCGGGCTGTCGAACGGCGCCGTCGCCGTCCACAATTGCGCGGCTTCGACGAACCGTTTGGCGTCGGAGGGGTAGAACGCCTCGTCGGGGTGGAAGAACAGCACCGGTTCAAAGCGCCGGGCGAGGACCTCCCGGGGATCCGCTGTGGTGGGCGGGGTCTGGGTGAGCGGCGGCGCCTTGATCTCGACGACGATCGCCGCGGCGTCTTCGTTCCCCGCCCAACTCCATTCGGTGGTCGTGACGCCGGTGGCCGCCGCCTGCGTCTGCAGCGTCGCGCCCTGCAGGGTCTGGCGGGGCATCACCTCGTGGATCTCGGTGAAGCCGGCGCCCGGCGTCACCGGGCGGGCCACGTTGGTCAGTTCGACCATGACGCCACCGGCCGTCGCGTTGCGGGTGGGGTCTGCCGACGGTTGCAGGGGAAGCGTCGCCGCGGAGCCGGGGGATGTCCCCACCTGGCTCTGCGCGATCGCGCCGGCGCCCGCCGTGCCGCCGGTGTCGACGCCGGTGAACTCGAACAGCGACCAGGCGCAGAGGTCTTGGGTCTGGTCGCCGAAGTCGATGGCGACCGGACCGGGCGTCGGGGCGTCACCCATCGCCCGGTAGCAGGTCAGCCGACGGTTGCCCTGTGTGCCGCCGAGCACGGTGCGCACCTGCTGCCACTGCAGGCCGTTGCCGGACAGGGTGGGCGGCGCGGGCGTGCCCTGCAGCGGGGGACGGAAGCTCACCACGAAGGCCAGGATGAGCGCCTTCGCGGTGGGTGCGATTGATCCGGTGTTGTACGACAACGCATTACCGGTGCTGTTGCCGTCGGTGAGGGGGTTGCGGCCTACCATGCTCCGGCTCCGCCGCTGAGGAGGTCGGTGAAGGCGGGATCGCAGTTCATGGGCGGCGCCAGTGCGATCAGTTGTTTCCAGCACGGGTCGTTGAGCAGTTCCTGCAGCGCCGGAATCTGTGTCAGGTCAACGCCTTCGAACTGTAGCCAGGTGGTGAGCCCGGCCAGTGTCGTTGCGATGCCGGCGAGGTCGCCGGCGGTCCACTTCTGTTGGCAGTCCGCTGCCGCCTGCAGCCACGTCGACCGGCTCTGCGGGGTGCGGGTCAGCGCGTCGGCCAGACCGCTGTGGATCGCCTCGCCGACGAGGTCGAGGATGCGCTTCGGGCAGTCGGGGTTGGCCTGGCGCAGTGCCTCGAACGCCGCGGCCAGCTGGTCGAACCAGTCGGCCCAGCACTCGGCGGTGGCGGGGTCCATCGGGCGGCCGATGAATTCGCGCGCGATCCGGTCGGGGTCGAGGCGCCACACGCGGACGTCGTCGATGCGTCCCGACACGCCGGAGGTGGAGGCGGGAGGGGCGGTGACGAAGTCGCCGATGGCGACGACGGTGGTGGGCTTGACCGTCCACAGCGGCCGGACGATGCGGGCGACCGGGACGTCGTCGACGTAGAGCTCGGCGGTCGAGACGCCGTCGTGCAGAAAGCCGAGCCGGACCCACTGGCCGACCGGGATGGAGACCGGAGGGCCGAGGCCGTTGAGACCTGTTGTGATGTCGGTGTATTGGTGCGGTGACTCGTCGAACCAGCAGCCCAACTCCCCGCTGCGCCGGTAGAAGTAGAACGACTTCGCGTCGATGAGCACGTCGATGCCCGTGGCGGTGTCGAACCGGCAGGTGACTTCGCCGCGCACACCGCTCAGGGGATTCCAGCCGGCCTCGGCGGGGACGACGACCTTTGCGTCGGGATGAAAGGAGACGGCCCCGGAGCCGTGGGTGCGTCCGTCGGTGTGGAAGTCGGCGTCGGCGAGATTGACTGCGGTGCCGTGACTTCCGCGTCGCGGGGAGTGGTCGAAGACGACTCCGGGCGTGCCGGTGTAGGTGTGGTGGAGGATCAGTTCCCACGCATCAACCATGTGTGCCACCCGCGTCGGCCGTCGCTGAATACGACGTTAACGCAGCGACGTGCCGGGCGAGGCGGATTTCAGAGGTGTGACCGGACGAAGTGGAGAACCTCGTCGGCGGTGGCGAAGCCGCCGAGATGGCTTTCCTCCGAGCGCATGATGAGTTCGGCCTTGGGGAGAAGGTCGACGGCGGCCTTCGCGTCGCGCAGCGGGACGATGTGGTCGGCGTCGCCGTGCCACCACCGCACCGGGGCGGACACGTCGGCGAGCCGGAAACCCCAGTCGCGCCCGAAGAGTCGGGCGTCGTCGACGATGGCCTGGAAGCGGCCGCGGGCGACGAGGACGAGGTCGTCGATGAACATGCCCTCCATCTCGGGGTCGTGGAGGACCCGCCGGTCGCCCTCGGGGGTGGTGGCCGCGTAGGCCTGGCACGCGTAGTGCGCCAGGGGGATCACCGGGGTGATGATGGCGGAGACGATGCCGGCGAGGGGACGGCGCAATTCGCTCAGGACGGGGGCGAAGCGGCGGGCGAGGTCGACGGCGCCGGTGGCCAGCGCGTCGGGGCCGACGGAGGGGACGACACCGCCGAGGACCGCGACGGCGGCGACGCGGCCGGCCAGGGGTGGCACGGCGGCGCAGGCCAGGGCGTAGGGGCCGCCCCCGGAGAGGCCGACCACGCCGAGGCGTTCGGCGCCGAGGGCGTCGGCGACGTGCGCGACGTCGGTGGCCCAGTCGGCGATCTGTTCGTAGGGGTGCGGATCGGACAGGCCGGTGCCGGGCCGTCCGATCAGCACGACGCGCAGGCCGAGTTTCTCGGCGGCGCGACGGCCCAGCAGCGGGAGCTGGCGGCGTCCGCCGGGGGTGCCGTGGAACCACAGGACCGGATCGCCGGAGGGATCGCCGAATTCGGCGTAGCCGAGGCGACGGCCGCAGGGCAGGTAGAAGCGTCCTTCGGCGCGCGGCTTCTCGACGCGGGGAACGCGGACCGGATGCCGCATCAGACTGTTCATGGGTGTCACCTCGCTAGCTGAATGTAACGGGGCGGAGGTGGGCGGCGGTGGGGATTTCGCACATCCCCCAGCCGGTCCCTCAGTGAGACGCTCAGAGGAGTTCGATGCGGCCGTCCGGCCGCAAGACCACCGCGAGGCGCTCACCCTGCGCAACTGCCGCAGCGAGCGGGGCGCGGCCGACACTGAGCGCCGCAGTGTAACACCCTCGCGGAAAATTAGCGGCGCCGAGGGTGTCCGTGGTGCCGCAGAATCGGAACATCATGGAAGCGGGTGCAGGAGGTGGCGGTGCGGGTCGACCCGGAGATTCTGCGGGCGTTTGCCGGTCAAGTGCATATCGCAGCGGCGGATATCGGCGCAACGGACGTGGGCGGAAAGACGTCCTCCGCGGGCGATGCCCTGCCCGGGTCGACGACGCAGTGGGCGGTGCAGGCGGTGGGGGAGCACTTCAGCCGGATGGCGACGACGCTGTCGCAGAACGTGACGAAGATGGGGACAGCGGTGCGCGGCGCGGGTGAGGTGTTCGAGGTGGCCGACGACGCGTTGGCGGGCCAGTTCGACGGGTTGTTCTGATGCTGCCGTCACGGACGACGTTGCGGAGCTGGAACCCCGATGCCCTATCCGCGTCGGCGGACGCCGTTGGTGCTGCGGCGGATACGGTTTCTGCCGCGGTGAAGGGCATCGACAGTGCGTGCGGTCGGATGCCGGAGGCGCGGGCGTGGGAGGGGCGCTCCCACGAGGCCGCCAGCGCGATGTTCGGGCGGGCGAACACCGACGCTACGGAGCTGTCGGAGTACGCACATGCCGTCGCGTCGGCGCTGCGGAACGGCAGCTCCGCGATCGGTGCGGCGCGCAACGCGCTGCTGAACAAAGCGGATCAGGTCGACGCGGGACCGTTGAGCGTGACAGATCAGTGGGTGGTGCTGATCGACCCAGTGCGGATGTCGGAGGAGGACTTGGCCGACTTGGAGAAACTCGCGGCCGCGGAGCAGGGGGAGATCAACGACCTGCTCACCGCCGTGGGGGACGCGGACGATGACTTGGCCACAGCGGTGACCGCAGCCGGTGGGCAATTCGGATTCGTCGAATCCGGTCCGTCGAGTGATCCCTTCGTCATTCCCTTGACACCGCAGCGGCCCCAGGATCACGTGCCGGACCCCCAGGATCCGATCGGTATGCTGCAGCAGCAGGCGTTGCGCGATGGCGACATGTCGATCACCGTGCGAGAGGTCGTCGAGTCGGAGAATGCGTACGGCGAGGAGGTGACGACGGTGTTCATGCAGGACGGCAGCAGGCAGGTGATCACCAAGCGGGACCCGTTCGACTGGCCGGACCGGCAGGACTTCATCACCGTCGAGCAGTTCGACAAGACCGGTGAGGAGGTCTCGCGGTCGAGTTCGTGGCACGACCTCGGCAACGACTGCGACTACACGTCGGTCACGTGGCCCGACGGATCGAACTTCACGATGTCGATGGACCCGACCGGATACCGCAATGCCGGATTCACCACGGCGGGCGGCCGGCATCAGGCGGTGCCGGTGGAGTTGATCGACAACATGTCCTTGGGTGCGGGGTCAGTACTTTCGGGCATGGAGAAGCACGGTGGCCGTCTGCCGATGCTCACCGCCCAGTCCGTCGATGACATCGGCGAGGCGGCGAAGTTCGGAGGGCCGGCGCTGGGTCTGGCGACCACCGTGTTCGACATGGTGATGGCCGAGTCGGGGCGGGATGCGTGCATCGCGGCGTTCGGCGGTATCGGTGGAGCAGGTGGCGGCTGGGCGGGTGCTGAGGCGGGCGCGGCCGCTGGGGCGGTCTTCGGTGCGGCGACCGGCCCCTTCGCAGTTGGCACTGTTCCGCTGTTCGTGTTCGGCGGATCCTTGCTCGGGGGCTGGAAAGGGGCCGACCTGGGCGAAGCCGTGGGGAACGTGTTGTGCCCGTACTGAACCTGCCCGAGCCCGCGGCGTGGCAGCGCGCCCGGCGACGGCTCCGATGGCTCTGTGCCGTCGGCTTCGTCTTCATCGGCATCGCGTCTCAGTACGCCATATCGGCGGCGGTCCGCGGCAGCTACCCGACGGCGGTGTTCTTCGTGCTACTGGCCGCTGTCCCGCTGCCTGTCGCCGTCGCATTGGCAAGAGCGTCATATGGTCTGGTGCCCTACCGCGTCCAGCAGGACGCATCCGGAACCACAGTGCTGCCGGACCGTTGGGTGGGCATCCTCGGCCTCGTCATGCTGCTGGCCTTCACCACGGCAGCTGTGCTGTACAACGTCCTGTATTTCACCGGGACACTGGACATGTCCACGTCGAGTCTGCCGCAGCGGGCATCACCTTACGCCTTCGACGTCGTGGTCATACTCGTCGTGTGGCAGGTGGTCACCGGCTGGCGGCGCGGGAACGGCTGGGGGTACGTCCGATTGACCCCCGTCGGTATCGAGAACACCGATCTGCTCCACAGCAAGTCCCATAAGTGGGACGACGTCGCCGATGTCTTGGATCGAGCGGAGAAGAAGCGAAGCCGCAGGGCGATCGTGCTGGCATTGAAGGATGGAGGTGAAACCATCATCGAGGGCGCCGACCTCTACGTGCCCCGTGGAGTGGGGTTGTACTGGATGGTGCGGCACTACTGGCAACACGCCGACGATCGTGGCGAGCTCACCGATGGGCGGGCGCACGAACGGCTCATCGAGGAACGTTTCGACATCGGCTAAGCACTGAGGTGGACGCTGTCAAGTTCGACAGTCAGACACATCCAGCAGCTGGGTGGGGCAAACCTTTAGAGCTCTGCTCAGAGCCACGATGTTGATTAAGGATACGTTTCGTTCGCCTCGCTCCACTGAGCCGATGTAGGTCCGATGGAGGCCTGCGGCCTCCGCAAGGCGTTCCTGTGACACTCCTCGGGCCTCACGGATCGCACGCAGTCGGCTGCCAAAGGCTCGAAGGAGGGCCCGTTCGTCACTGCTGCGCACTAAGCGATGTTCGTGGCGTGAAGACTATAAGTACACAGACTATAAGTAGCGACCCGTGTCTCGCCCTGTGGGAGTTCGTCCCAAGCCATAGGTTGCTGTAAGTGTATGGTCACTTCACTCAGCCTCCAGATGCTGTCATCGAGCGATTCGCTCGAGGGATCCGGCGCAGTCTCGAAGCGCCAATAGTCGGCGATGTCATGGGGTTTGTGTGGGAGTCGATCTTTGCGTACGGCCTCGGCATTCCGTTTGAGCGGGCGTCGAAGAAATTGTTCGACGTCGTATCTGCGGGGGACGGACGCGGTTGGTCGCTCAAGACCATTGAAAGCAGTTCTTATAGACCTGGGTCTCGCGTTGAGTATGTTGTCCAACGAGCCGATATTTACAGCAAAGGAGTGGAGCTCGGCTTCCGGGGTGGGCTTACTACTAACAGTCCCACGGACGCGCTTGGTGATGCGCTCGTGGAACATTGGAATCGCAAGCATCGTGCGGATAGTGCGAAACAAGCTGTAACGCAACCCCACATCGCCGTTCTCATAAAGGCTCCATCGCGAAAGCGGTTCACCTACGTCGAGGCAACGTATCCTGAGTGGGATGCGAACGACTTGGAGTGGCGGTGGAGCGCTCCGGATTTGCGCGGCCGAGAGCATGTGGGGTTAACCGCCTTTCGCGGGGAGCAGCCGGTCGCCAGATGGCATCCTTCTGGCACTCAACTTTTCGAAATTCTCACCCTTCCGAATGAAGCGGTCACCTTTGACGTTGACTGGACTGTGGACAACCTCGCCGAATGGTTTGAGCGTGAAGAATAGCTTTAAGCTATTGCCTTCTCAGTAAGAGCTTCCCGGAATCCAAGCGCCCAGGCGTATGCCATCAGAGGCGGTACCGCCTCACCCACCATGTGGGCCTGCTGTATATAGGTTCCAGAGAATTTGAACCAGTCCGGGAAACCCTGCAAACGTGCTGCTTCGCGAATAGTGATAACACGGTCATCGTAAGGATGCAGGAATCGGCCACTGCCTGGATGAAAGACCCACTTGGTAATCGTCCGCGCGGGCTGATCAGCCCATAGCCTCCCGTATGCGCCGCTATATCCCATCTTCGGGCGAACGTCGGCGGGCAAGTCCTTCAAGGCGGCGCCCGAACCGGGAGGTAGGTGCCGAACACGCCGCATCTGGTTTTCGGTTAGTTTCCGGGCGAAGTGGGCGGTAAGGGGCGGCGAACCCTCTCGGCACCACTTCTGATAAGCGTTCTCGGGTGCGGCCGCGTATGTGTTCGACTCTTCGCCAATCGCCAGGGGCGGTAGGTCACTAATCGCCTCCCACACGGTGGTTTCTGCTCCATCCGCCTTCGCTGGCAGACCAATGCGTGGCATCGGCGGCAGGCCGCCCAGGCTAGCCACAATAATGGCCCGCCTTCTCCGCTGAGGCACCCCATAGTCGGTCGCGATTTCCCGGCACAAGTTCGCGGTGTACCCGAGGTTCTCCAACTGTTCAATCATCAGCTCGGACGCTGACGACTCATAAGCTTTGATCGTTTCAGCTACATTCTCAATAAGTAGCGCCTTCGGCATGAAAGCCCGTGCGAAATCAAGGTAACGGAGCATTAGGCTGTTGCGTTCATCGTCGAGTCGGCGCTTACTCGCGGGAGTGTTCTTGCTCCAGCCTTGGCAAGGAGGGCCACCGATTAGTACGTCAAGTTGACCGGGCGCCATCTTCAGACGCTCACGTAACCAGATGGGTTCGACGCGACGAAGGTCTTCGCCGATCGCGACTGCATCCGGGAAATTTTCCGCGAATACCTCGAGCGGTTTAGGCAAGATCTCGGCTCCGGCGACGATGCTGAAGCCAGCCTCCCGAAACCCAGCGCTCAAGCCCCCGCAGCCACTGAACAGGTCGACAACGGAAAGGTTCATGTTGGGAAGGTACTCGGCCGCTCCGACAACTTTGGCATGCGGCGCGCCGATTCGCCTACGCGGCGGACGGCATGGAGGAATCGCGGTCGAGGTACATCCTCAGGTGAGTGACGAACTCGTAGCCGTCGAGCGAGCACGCGCGAAGGGCGGTGCGTGGCGATAGTTCGTGCCACACAACACTTGAGATTGCTGTGAGGCGGCGCTTACATGCGATGGGTCTGCGCTATCGGGTTAACGCTCGTCCGCTACCGTCGCTGCGACGCACGGCTGATGTGATCTTCGAGCGACTTCCGGTGGCCGTCTTTGTTGATAGGGCGCTTCTGGCAGGGGTGTCCCGAGCACCACCGTCGCAACTTATTCCAGGCGACTTCACGGTCGTCGGGCCACACAACGATCAGGTGCGCCTACGTCGCGAGCGACTCGGAACCGACGACCGGCCAGTGACATGCACGCCGGCACCGTCGACTAGATCCAAGGGCGTGAATCCGCTGTTGTGTTCGATAACATGGTGACGTCGTGCACAGTGGACTCGATTCGCGGCGCGGCACTTCTTGGTCTCCCACAACCGTCTGAAGGGTGCCCTTAGCCGCACTCGGCGCCTCGCACAGGTCGTGGCTACCGAGAATTTCTCGCGCGCACGGGCTCACTCCGATCGAGCTCAGGCGAATGATCGTATGCCTCAACGCCTCCGTCGAATACTCGCAGCCGTCCAGCCGACCCAGATAGACCAATTCGATTCCAATCAGTACCACTACGGGGCGGCCCTATCGGGAGGTTAAAGGTCAAATGCCGTCGCAGCCGCAAGAACCTAGAGCCGCACAGCGCGCAAGTGACGTACGTGAGGTCGCTCCAGCACCCAATGTTGCTGGATTCTTTAATTCGGAAGACTTGTGGCGTGCTGCCGATAACGACGCATGCCCGAAGCGCTCGACTGCAACGGCGAATCAATTAAGGCCCCTCGCATTGCACTTGCTGCGGTCAGAGCGGCGCTGGGTCTGCCGATAGGTCGACGTCCAGCCGGGTCTGAAGCTCAGCGCTCAACGCCGTCAACAAGCGGAACGTTACGAGCATCGGCTTAGACCCGTCGTGTGTGATCGGCACCACTCGGCCCAAGTAGGTAAAAGCGACGTCGGTTTTGCGTCGCCGAACCCACAGCTCGATGGACGTGCCAGTGCTCAGTGCTTCCGAGATTTCTCGTCCTTTTTTGCTGTCAGGCGCAGTCTCGCTCTGCGAACTCCAGATCATTATCTCCGTCGTTTCGAAACGATTTGCGTACTGCGTCACCGAGGCACCCTTCTTAAGCGTCGCGAGAAGGATGGCGTGGCCCGGCACTGACACGTGGCCAGGCGATCCCCACTTGCCGTGGTTGTACTCGTGACCATAGAGATTTGGAATGTCTTGTCGCTTGTACTGCTCACCGATTTTCGACGTTAGCGGGTTGATCGCCTCTTGGTCGAGCTTGCGGATCAGTCGCGCCACCGGCTTCATATCCGCCCGTCCCTCGATTGGTGCGACCTTGGGGTTGTTTGACTCCAACAGGTAACCCCGTTCGGACCGCCTCAGCACTTTCAGCGTTCCAGCGGTACCGGAACCGCCTGACGTCTCGACCAGCACCGGTTGGTTGACGTAGTCGCGGGCCGATCCTCCGCTGATCCATTCAAACAACAGGGGGTCACCGTGCTTGATTGGGTCAGGGCCGCCATCCATCGAGTCGCCCTTCGCGAAGCACACGAAGTGATTCGACGGTGACAGCGGTTGCGGGGTCGATCGCTTCACCGGAATCTCCGTTGCCGCATGATCGCTCCACGACGCTTTTGCGCCCGGTCCGCATGCCACGGAGTAGTCACCGAACAGCGGCACGTAGTCGATCTGCGAGCTTGTTTCGATTGAGCGATCTGGCTGGACCAATAGCGTTCCGTCTACCTGCTCGATCCTCACCACGTGTGACGTTCCCGGATGCCCCGCCGACGGACCGAACCAGCCCCGCAGTAAGCCCGGCAGCGCGTTCCCCGCTGTGTCTGTTCGTGTGGCCACCGAGACGGCCCCCTTCGCAAACGAGGCGTTGTATTCCACTCCGTCAGCGATGAAGTCGACGTTGCCGTCGGGCAGATCCGCAGATTGCCGACGGTCCAGTCGAATGATCGGGTGCCCGTCGGCGTACGCGAGTCGACACGCCCATGTCCGCGTTACCGCTTTCTCCTTCTGCAGTACGTAATTCGCGAGCCGATACTCGACAATCTCTGCCACCAGGGCGTCGAAGACGTCACCGAGGATGTCGTCGACGGTGAACGTCGGAACGATTCGATCGTCTTCCAGTCGGAAGAGCCTTTCAGCGCGGGATCCCTCTGGCCCGGCGCCTGTTAGATGCGCGATCGGCCACTTACGCCAATAGTTCGTCCACTTCTCCCCGGACGCGCTGGCGAGTTCGGGGAATTCTTTCGTGGGCACATCGCGTGCAAGTCGCGGATCAGAAAGAAGGACCTCGCGCGACACTCGGGCGTTGTTGGAGACGTGGTCACCCGAACGCAGGGCACCCTCGTGCAGGAGAGCGCGGATTGTCACCAGCTTGTAGCTCTTGTTGATGTTCTCGGTCTGCACCGCTCGAAGCGTTTCGCCGAAGGCGTCGACCACCTCCGCCTCGCGATCGCCGAGCAGATCGGTAGCCCGGAGGAACCCGAACCAACTGCCGTGCTTCGCTGAGACGACCGCAGGGTCATGTCCGGCGCGAAAAGCCTGAGCCGCGGTGGGCCTGAACCCTTCTTCCTCCATGTATGCCCGGCAATACTCCTCGACGGCATCGCCGGCAGACGTTCGGGTCAACGCCCTCAGCATGTCGACGACAGTCAACTCGTAGTCGACCGAGCATCCCTCGGGCAGACCGAACTCGCCTTTCTCCAAGGCCGTGAGGACCTGCAGCGTCGTCGGTGCCTCCGCCCGACCGAGTGTCAACAGAGTGCGCGGCTTGAGCAGAAACGACCGGTGATTACCGATGAAGTCGATGACCGTCAGAGCTTCCTTGCCTTCCTGGATGCGCAGGCCCCTACCGAGCTGCTGCAAGAAGATGATCGGAGACTCGGTCGGTCGAAGCATCAGCACCGTGTCGATGTCCGGGACGTCGAGACCTTCGTTGAAGAGGTCCACGGTGAAGATCACCTCGAGGTCACCACTTCGCAGGGCGTTGAGCGACTCATGCCGCGGTGAGCTCGACGGGCCACTGTGCACCGAGGCGCACCGCACGCCGCGAGCCGCGAAGAATTCGCTCGTAAAGTCTGAGTGGTGCTTGGAGGCGCAGAATGCGAGCGTTCGCGACCCGCGCCGGCTTCGCCATTCGTCGAAGGACGCCTGTGCTCGTTCCTGCGTCTCGATCGCCGCTTCGAGTAGTTCTGCGTCGAATCTGCCGTTGCGCCAGGGAATTGGTTCGAAGTCGACCGGGTCCGGAACGCCCCAATAGTGAAAGGGCACGAGTTCGTGACGGCGGATTCCTTCGACGAGATCACATTGGAACACCAGGTTGTCGGCGCAGAGTGACAGCAGGTCGGCGCCGTCCATCCGGTCCGGCGTGGCAGTCAGCCCCAGCAGAAAACGCGGGGTGAAGTGGTCGAGCACTGTTCGATACGTCGCTGCTGCGGCGTGATGAAATTCGTCGACTACGACATAGTCGAAGGCGTCAGCTACGAAGCTGTCGAGTCGACCGGCGAGCGTCTGCACCGTCGCGAATACGAAGTCTGCGTCAGGTCGCTTCTCACCACCGAAGTACAACCCCATGGTGGCCCGCGGGTGTACGCGGCGGAAGACATCGCGGCTCTGCTTGAGTATCTCCTCGCGATGGGCCACGAAGAGCACACGCACAGCGCCCGCCTGAGCGGCATCGAACGCCGCCAGCCATGTCTTGCCCAAGCCTGTCGCCATCGTGACCATCCCCGCACGGAAGCCGTCGGTCCGCGTCTGCGCGAGCGCGCGCAGCGCCTCCTGCTGGATCGGGCGCGGTTCCGGGGGTGGTTCGGGAGTCTCTATGATCTCAACGGCCTCGGGGGTATTAGCGGCCGCGGACTCGTAAGAGGCAATCAGTTCGTCGGTGAGCACCAAGCTGCGGCGGTCAAGCCACAGCACCAGGAACCGCTCCCTCAAGTCGTCTGCGGCCCCAACCAGGAGGTTCCATTCAATTCCGCCACTGAGACCAGACCCGCTGAGGTTGCTGCTGCCGACGAACGCCGCCTGGCTGCGGCCCGCCTCCGAGTAGAAGAGGTAAGCCTTCGGGTGGAAGCTCAACTCCGGATCGTGAAAGAGTCTGACGGCCATGGTTTCGGGGTTGTCTTCCATGAGGTCGTGAAGGCGCGCAAGCGCTCCCGGCTCTGTCAGACCTAGGTAATCCGTCGTCAGTATTCGCACATGGGCACCGCGCTCGAGAGCGTCTTCCAACGGGTCGAGCAACAGGGTGAGACCGGACATCTTTATAAAACTGACCACGATGTCGATGCGGTCGAACTCCACCCGCTGAAGATGATCGATGAGCTCCGGCAACAGCATCCGGACCTGGCCGTCGACGAGGACTGGCGCCGTGACGTCAAGACCAGTGCTGGAGTCGTGGCCGGTGGCGTCGTTGCCATCCTGAAGGTAGTTGCCGCGCGCGGCGATGACGTTCCGTACGCCGCCCCGAGGATCCTCGACGTCGCCGTGAGTCCGGGGGATGACGTGGACATGGAGGTGGTCGATCGTCTGACCGGCCGCCTCGCCCGCGTTGAAACCGACGTTAAAGCCGTCGGGATTGTGCAGCTCGATGATCTTGTGCCGCACTACGTCAACGAGTTCCAAGATGTCATTGCGCTCGCCCGGAGCCGCCTCCCACCAGTCACTGATCTGACGCCGCGAGACAACCAACGCGTGTCCCGGCGTCACAGGGTAGCCGTCCCAGATGGCGAAGGCAGATCGATTCGCAGCGATCCACTCGCTCTGCGGAACGGCGAAGAAGGGTGACTCGGGCGTCGTCATTAGGCTCCACTGTCGGATCGGCTGATCGCGGAGGCCTTGGGTGGCGCAGTGTCGCCATTCGTAGGCCCCCAAGCGGTTCCCCTTGATCGCGAACGGCAGGAGAATCGCCCGTCGGCATTATGGCTACGATCGCCGACATTGTCTGGCGATGTTGGCAAACGGCATCGTGCGGCCCCCGGCCGCACAGAGCTCGTATCCAGAGAACGAAGCACTGGTGTGGAGCTAGGCGGACAGCGCTGGGAACACAATGATCGAGCCGTCCACCATGCGTTCGATGTCGATTGCGACATCGGCCTGCTGCTCGTGGGCGGCGACCTCCTCGCTGATAGCCCGTAACCGGTACGCCGCGTTGAGGCGATCGTCGACCGGCCTCGCCCTGTGAGAAGTAGATGCTGCGGATGCCGCCGTACCGCTTCACCTCGAGCGTCGCGAGGCCACGAAGGACGGCGACGACACCGGCTTCCAAGTCGTTCACCCGTCGCTCGGTCTCTTTGAGGGTTTCGATGAACGCTCGGAACGGATGATCGGCACCCTCGAGTTGGGCGTGCTCGACCGCCTGCAGGACGAGCACCCGCCGCTTCAGCGCTATGGCGAGCTTCGCGTGTTCCAGGTGCGCGCGGAATTCTCCGCCGTCCTTGCTTGTGACACCCGGGAAGGACTTCTCGAGGACGCCAACTTCGACCGGTCCCCTGATCTTCGCGAGCGCTTCCTGCCACGAGTGCAGCCGCCGATGCGCACGCTCAATCGCTACGTTGATCTCGTGCACACTTGTATCCAGGCCCAGGCTGACTCCGGGCTCCCCTCTGTCTAGGAGGACTGCAGTGGCCTTCTCGATGGAGTCCTTGCACCCCTCGAGGCGGCTCCGTTCCTCGTCCAGCTTGTCTTCGTGGAGTTTCTCGAGCAAACCTGTGATGCGCTCGAGCGCCTTGTCACGCTTGTGGTCGGTATACGCGCTGTAGCCGGCTGCCACGGCCATCAGCACCAGCGGCGCAGCAAGAGTTAGGGCACCCGCACCGACGGCGCCAGCTACAGGAACAAGGATCGCCTGACCGACAATGTTCTTGCCGTTCACCAACGCACCGCGCACGCCACCGGCCACCGCCCTCGACGCCGTCGGGCGGACAAGCCCACCACCGACTTGTGCGGCCACCTTGGCCGGCACCACCATGCGGTAGAGCACCTCACCACTGGCCGCGACCTTTGACGCTGACTGCGCGGTCGTTGCCGCATCAGCAACTAGATTGGTCAAGCTCTTGGCGAGGGGGCTGTGAGCGCCAAGCGAAATACCGTCGCGGCGTCCCTGATCACTGATCTTGGTGTGGGCTTCCGGCGTCACCAGCGGTGTCTTTGCCAGCGCTGCCAACGCGGTGCGCAGTTCTTCCAGCCTTGCAGGTGTCATGACGTCGCCGCCGATCTGTGGCAGCTCGTCATCCTCGGTCGCCAAGGTCCAAACGACGCCAGTTCTGAGTGTTCTCGAGTCAAGATTGTTCTGTTCGCTCCCCGGAAGCTCTTCACCCTAGGTGATTGCCCTGACGAGCAGTGGCAAACGTCGGGCTCGCCGCCATATCCTCCTAACGCTGCTGGTGTGCGTTCGGGCTCGCATGTCGGCGGGCCTCGCTACCATCGGAATCGACTGACGGGGGATACCGACGTGATCATCGTTATTGCCACGACGCCGCGCCGGACGCTCGTTGCCGAAGGCGGGGTGGAGTCGGCGAGCGGAATGGCGACCAGGCGGAAGCTGCGCGCGTGACGTGCCCATCCCCACAGGAGCGTCTGCTGACGCCGTCGAAGGTGACGGCCTGGCTGGACTGCCCGCACTATCTGTCCCTGTCGGCCCGGGTCGAGGACGGCGCCATGCCGCGACCCGAACTGCACTTCGGATCCTTCGCGGATCTCCTGGTGAAGAAGGGGCTCGCGCACGAGCAGGAGTGTTTGGCCGAGTACCGCCGCCAGGAGCGACGCGTTCTGGAAGTGCCGGAGAAAGCCAAGGGACAGACGTTCGCGTCATGGGTGGCCGACACAGGCAACCTGCTGAACGGCGAGCACGACGTCGTCTACCAGATGCCGTTCATCCACAACGGCATTCGAGGAGTCGCCGACTTCGTGGTGCGGGTGCAGGATCCGGATACCGGGGAGGTGAGCTACGAACCGGTCGACGCCAAGCTCACCCGCGTCGACGCCAAGCCGGGCCATGTGTTGCAGCTGTGCTTCTACGCCGATGCCATTGAAGCACTGACCGGCAGGCGTCCAGAGAATATGCACATTTGGCTGGGTTCTGGGCGCATGGAGACGCTGCGTGTCAGCGACTTCCAGTCGTACTGGCGGCGATTACAAGCCCAGCTCGCGAGAGCGCTGGCCGGCGGGCCCGCCGAGAACACAGTCGCCGAGCCGTGCCCGCACTGTGAGTTCTGCGAGTTCCAGCCCACGTGTGAAAACCAGTGGCGTGAAGGTGACTCGCTGATCTATGTGGCGGGCATCCGCAAGCCCGACAGGACCGTCTTGGGCGAAGCGAATATCGGAACTCTGACCGCCCTGGTCACGAGCGACGGCTCGGTAGACGGGCTGGCTCCCGGCCGCCTAATCCGCCTACGGGGGCAGGCGGCGCTGCAACTGGCGGCACGGGAACAGACCGACGCACGGCCGCCATTCGAACTGATCGCACCTGGCGATGAGCCCTGGGGGCACGGCTTCCAGACAATGCCCGAACCCGACGACGGCGATGTCTTTCTGGACTTCGAAGGCCATCCGTTCTGGCGCGCCGACACCGGCCTGTTCTTCCTATTCGGGCTTATCGAAAAGTCGGACGGCCGGTGGCAGTACCGCTGCTGGTGGGCACACGACCCGTCGCAGGAAGCCACGGCGGTCGGCGACCTCGTCGACTATCTCGCGCGGCGCCGTAAGCAGTTCCCCGACATGCACGTCTACCACTACAACCACACCGAGCGCTCCGCCCTGCAGCGGATGGCCGAGACGCACGGTGTCGCAGAGCTCGCGCTCGCCGAGCTGATCGACACCGGCGCGTTCGTGGACTTGCTTCTGGTAGCGCGCAACAGTATTCAAGTAGGCACTGAGTCCTACGGGTTGAAGCACCTGGAACGCCTCACCGACTTCGAACGCAGCCATGAGATCGACCAAGGTGCCGGAGCAGTCGTCCAGTACGAGCACTACATGGCGCAGCGCAACCAGGACGATCTCGACGCCATCGCCGCCTACAACGAGGACGACGTTCGAGCCACCCTCGCGTTGCGCGACTGGCTGGTCGACCACCGCCCGCCCGGGCTTCTCTGGCGGCCCGCCGTCATCGAGCCCGATCCGGGCCAACCAGAACTCGACGAACTCGTCGCCCGCCTCCACGAGTTTCCCGTCGAAACCGACGAACACAACCTCGGTGACCTGCTGCGTTATTGGCGCGACGAATGGTTCGCATACCTGGCGCCGAAGAAGGTGAAGCTGGCCGCGGATCCGCACGACCTGCTCGACGATGCCGAGGTCATCGCCGACCTGAACAGCGTGGGGCTGCTTGAGCGCCTAGGTGCCAAGGGCACGCCGATCAGGCCTGCGATGCGCTTCACCTTCCCCGCACAGAACATCGACCGGTTTCCGAGCAGCCGCGGGAACGTGATGGTCGCCGTTCTCACGGGAGAATGGCGGTCCGCGGAGATCCACAGCATCAACCGCGAGGCCATGACACTCGACGTGGTGTGGAACAAGGACCTACAAGAGACCGGCTGTCAACCGCGCGTGGTCGTGCTTCATGACTGGGTGCCGGCGAAGCCGAAGCCTGCGGCTCTGCAAGCCTTCGCCGAAGCCGTGTTGGAGTCCCGAGGTGCCAATCCGGTGACACTCGCTCTGTTGCGTCGCGACCTACCGCGATTCACTGACCGGCCCCGCGCAACGTTCGTTGACGATCTCGATGACATGGCGGAGTGGGTTACCCGACTAGACCACAGCGTCGTCGCGGTACAGGGACCTCCCGGCACCGGCAAGACCTACCGCGCTGCGAGATTGGTGCGAGCCTTAGTCCACAGCGGACAGCGCGTGGGGATCACCGCGCTCAGCCACCATGCAATCGCCAACGTGCTCGAGGGCGTGGTCGAAGCGTTCACCGAAAGCGGAGAACTCGAGCTGTTGCGCGCGGTATGCAATGCGGGCTCAAGCTCGGTGCAGCGAATTCGAGGAGTCACCTACGGGGACAACAGCAAGTGCGCCCGTGACGGGTTCAACGTGGTTGCCGGCACTACCTGGCTGTTCGCCAACGCGCTGATGCGCGACGCTCCCGTAGACGTACTGCTGGTCGATGAGGCTGGGCAGTTGGCGCTCGCCGATGCGTTAGCGGCCTCCGGGGCCGCTAGGAGTCTCGTTCTGCTCGGGGATCCTCTCCAGCTGCCGCAAGTCGTGCAAGCCAAACATCCCGGCATCTCCGGTCACAGCGTGTTGGACCATGTCGTGGGTGAGGACGTGCTGCTGGCACCGGACCGAGGCGTCTTCCTCCACGAAACCCGACGTATGCATCCGGATGTATGTGAGTTTGTCTCCGCGCAGATTTACGACGGTCGCCTGCACAGCTTCTCGGACTGCAGACGCCAATCGACCGTCGCTGGGACTGGGCTGCGCTGGCTGCGGGTGGATCACGAAGGCAACCGCACGTTCTCGGTGCAGGAAGCCGATGCGGTCGCTGCGGAACTCTCTCGGCTGATCGGCACACCGTGGACGAACCACAAGGGTGAGGCACAGCCGCTACAACCCGGCGACTTCATGGTCGTCGCACCGTACAACCTGCAGGTCAATACCATTCGTGCGCGACTTGCTGAGGACCCGTCTTTGCGGGACGTCCCGGTAGGCACTGTCGACAAGTTCCAGGGCCGCGAAGCGGCGGTGGTGTTCTTCAGCATGGGTGCGTCGAGCGGGGAGGACATCACCCGGGGAGTGGACTTCCTGTTCTCCCGCAGCCGACTCAACGTCGCCGTCAGCCGCGCCCGCTGCTTGGCTTATCTCGTCTGCACCGACGCCCTGCTGGACACCCGCGCCCGCACGGTCGAGGATATGCGGCTCATCTCCACCCTCAACGCTTTCGTCAATGCGGCGCAGTCCATCCCGAGAGGAGGGCCGGCGTGAGATGAGTACCGACCACACCACCACGTCGGATCCCGCCGAAGGGAACTTCTAACGCTGGCCTTTGGTGTGGAATCTCTGACCAGGGCGATCCTTACCGGTTCCGATCAACTGGCATCTCTTTCGGTGGCCTATCGGTCGCAGTCTCTGACCGCACCGAGCCAGCGGGTGGCAACATTGACGGGTGCGCTCGACCACTCATGGCTAGCGGCCGCGGCGCTTCATTGGCGCCCCGTCCGGTACAGGGCTAAATTCTAACCGTCCCTCAACCATTCCGAATCGGCCGACTTTGGCGAGTTCGTGTCGTGGTGTCCTTCATAACCCGTCGGCACGTAGTAACAGTTCCGTCATCGGATCATGTCAGCAGGGGATAACAGCCGCACTCTGAAGGCCGGCTTGCCATGACAATGGAATTGGTGTCGTTGCGCTCAGTGATGGAGGACCTTCGGTATTCGCCGCGGCCCAACTGATCCGAACCCGGACGTCGGTGTTCCGTAGTTCAATCAACTCGTGGAGGAGACCGAACACGGGGATGTAAACAGCGCCGATCAGTCCGTTCAGGACGCGATCTTGCAGTTGCTCGATGCCGACAGCGGATTGGATGAGGCGGCCCGAGAGCTGGTGTTGGGCGCCCTCGTCGCTGTCGTGGATGAGTCCGACGACGACGCGGGAACCGACTGGTCGCCCACGTACCTGACCAACATCACAGTGTCCGGCTTCCGCGGCATCGGTTCGACCGCTAAACTCGACTTGCACCCCGCCCCGGGACTGACAGTGGTCAGCGGTCGCAACGGTTCCGGGAAATCCAGCTTCGCTGAGGCGATCGAACTGGCGCTGACTGGCACCAGCTACCGTTGGCGGGACAAGCAAGCGCTGTGGTCGGGATCGTGGCGCAACTTGCACAAGCCGAATCCATGCGCGCTCCGCGTGGAATTTACACAGGAGCGCCAGGGGACAGTCAAAGTCGGCGTGGATTGGGACGCCGACGCCGAGTTGGCCGATCGCACCCTCTGGACGCAGCGGCTGGGGGAGAAGCCCAGCAACGGCATCGATAGTCTGGGTTGGGCGAAGCCGCTCGAGCTGCATCGGCCCGTGCTGACTTATGAGGAGCTCGGCCGGCTCTTCGACGGTGGACCGTCGGCCCTGTACGACGCTCTCGCCAAACTGCTTGGACTGGAGGTTCTTTCCGCGATAGAAAAGAAGCTCGCCGCTGATCTGCGGAATGTCAAGGTGGTACGTGATGCCGCCGATAACGCGCGAAAGCAGGCGATCGCGGCGTTGACAGCCTCAACCGATGAGCGTGCCGTCGGGCTGGTGAAGCTGCTGAAAAAGCACGTGCGGCCTGTCGATGAGATCCAAGCGGTGGTGACCGGTGCCGGAGGCGACGGTCAGGACGCGGTCCGTGCACTCGCCGCGATCAGTGAGCTGAAGCTGCCGTCCGTTGCCGATATTGAAGCCTGCGCGTCAAGGTTGCGTTCGGCGGCCGACGCCGCACGGCGCAACGAACTAGGCATGGTGGCGCTGACCTCAGAACGGATTGACCTGCTGCACAGTGCATTGGCGTATCACGCACGGTCAAACGACGCCGACTGTCCGGTGTGCGGGGAGGGGCGTCTCGATTCCGCATGGGCGGAAAGAGCACGTGCTAGCGTCGTCGAAGGGGAGGCGTCGGTCGCCGAATACCGCGCCGCCTCCGCCGAACTGAACTCGGCGCGCGCCGAGGCCGAGGCTTTGGCTGTGGATCTGCACTCGATACCCGCAGTGGCCGGTGTCGAGCTACCCTCGCTTGGTGCTTACAACACGGCCGTGAAGCGCGCCCGCGCGATGCCTGCTGAGCACAACGCCCGCGTTGACCACCTTGAAAACGCCGTCCTCGACGCGATCGGAGTCGCGGAGGCGCTGCGCGGGGAAGCGGGCGCAGCGGTGGCCGCACGCGAGGACGCCTGGAGCCCGTTAGCGACACAAGTCGCGGCGTGGATTCCGCAGGAGCGGCGGGCGCAGCAGTTAGACGCTCAGTACAAAGCGATCAATGCCGCCCGGAGCTGGGCCACGGAGCAGGGCACCAATTTTCGGAACCTGAGACTCAAACCGATCGCAGCGCAAGCACGTCACATCTGGGGTGAACTACGCCAGGAGAGCAACGTCGACCTCGGGGACATCACGCTCACCGGGACTGCGACGAAACGGAAGGCGGTGCTCAGCGGCTCCGTGGATGGGAAACCCACCCAAGCGTTGTCCGTGATGAGCCAGGGTGAGCAGAACGCTGTCGCGCTGGCGCTGTTCCTCCCTCGCGCGACATCGGTGAAGAGCCCCTTCCGGTTCGTGGTGCTCGATGACCCGATCCAGGCCATGGACCCGTCGAAGATCGACGGGTTCGTCCGTGTGCTGACCGAGATCGCGCGCACGCACCAGATCGTCGTTTTCTCGCATGATGACCGATTGGCGTCCGTCATCCGGGAGACCGGCGTGGATGCCCGCCTCATCGAAGTGGTTCGCGACTTGGGATCCAAGGTCAAGACACGCCTCAATATCGACCCGGCCCGACGGCTCATCGACGATGTGTTTGCGATGATCCAGGACAAGAATCTCGCCGACGAGGTGAAGGGCCGGGTTGCGCCGAACCTGTTCCGGATGGCGCTGGAAGCTGCTGCCCGCCAGTCGCATTACGCGCGGCAGTCGATTGCCGGAACGGCACGTTCGGTCGCCGAGGAGCAATGGCAGTCGGCGAAGACCACACGGCAACGTCTGGCGCTTGCCGTTCTGGGTGACGAGAAGGCGGACGTGACCGATTGGCTAGGGGCACACAAGCGACGGTTGAACGTCCTACAGATCGGAAATGCCGGCGCTCATGGGCAGATCGGAAAGCTGTCGACGGAAGACGTGCGCGACCTCGAACGAACGGTCGAGGATCTAGTGGGTCCCCGATGAGCGCGGTGGCACTGTTAGGGCAGGCGCAACGCGTCATCAACGAACCCCGACGTGATGGTCTCTCATCCAGAATCGCCGCTTTTCTGGCACGCCAGGCGCTGGAACTGATTGTGGACGAACGATGTACCGATCTGGGTGCACCAGCAGCATGGGCGAGCATGCGCACCAAGCTGGCCGCGCTGCGCTCTTTGGATGCTGAGGAGGCCGCCGATTCCGCGGCGATCGCCTGGAGCCGGCTGAGCAGTGCGTGTCACGTGCATGCGTTCGAGCTACAGCCCTCAGCCGCCGAGGTTCAGCACCTCTGCGGGGTCGTTGCCTCCCTGCTGCCAGTTACTGATTCTCCGCAATAGTGAAGGACTTTGGGTCTGCTAACTCCGCGGGCGAGTCGGATACGTAGCGCGATCACCAGGGCGGGGTCGACGTCGATGTGCAACGAGTTCCGACGGGCGGAGGGCCGCACCGACGGCGCAGGCCGCCGACGCGCGAAGCGGCCGTATTACTTTTCATTTTGCGAAGCGTCTGCCTGATGGAACGATGTAAACCTCGGACAATTCCGGCGCATCTCTGCACGACCATGCGCTACGAAGCGATAGTAGTGGGGTTGAGCGTGCCAATCAGATGGTTGCGTCGTTTGGGTCGCGGGATTCACCCTTTGGGTCGGAGCGTTCGTATAGGACACTCCCCACCAGCTTCTCGATGTCAATTGCGCCGGCGTCAGGGGCGGGTCGAGCTTCGACGTAGGCTAGGCGCTCGGCAGCGAGGAATGCCAAGCGCACTGCCTGGACGACGAGGACCCGACGTAACCCTTCGGATACCTCCCCGCGCTCACGTGCCACTGCGGCGAGGCGGCCAATAGTCTCGGCGCGCCGGGCAATTCGGATGTCAAGATGTCCCCGATCCGCTCTTGTCTCATCGTCGATAAGTGGGCGCCGCAGCGACGACGGAAGTTCGACGCGGTCTGAGCGGGGCGGGATTTTCTCGTTCAGTATGGCTTTGAAACGTGATTCGTCGATCGCGTTAATGTACGCGGTGTACTCGCACGCATCTAGGGTGCGCTTCTTTTTCCAGTTCGGCTCGTCCGATACGTCCAGGCTCCACAGAGGCCAAACCTCTACCTCCGCAACCTCGAAGACGTCGAGGATGCGCATCGCGACGGCGTCGCTTCGTTGATTCGTAAGGTGACGTTGGATACGAACGCGTAGCTGCTCGTTGGTCTGCCCCACGTAGATCGGCTCGCCGTCGTAGTCGTAAAAGGCATACACGCCCCACTGAGCGTCAGCCCATTTGCGTCCTTCGTCATCCTTTTCATTTAGGAAGGACTTCAAGGCAGCCCGGAACTGGCGCACATCGTCGGCGGGCAGCGACGACTTGGTCGGCTTCTTCGGTATGGGGTTGGAAGACGCGGTGGATTTGCTAGACATTCGCGACGAGCGAACTTTCGGCGGCCAGTTGCGGAAACTCACCTCGTACCAGCGGCATCAAGTAGTGATTACCGAGCCACTCAACAACTGGCACAGCCACGGCGTCACCGAAGCCGAATAACGACTGATTGGTCCTAGCGCCACTCAAGTTATAGTTCGGAGCACCCATGAGGCGGGCGTATTCAGAAGGCGTCATCCACCGGACGGACATGCTGCCATCGCCCACCCGAACAACGGCCTGCTTCGAAGACCCTCCGCGTGCTGTCCGGAGGCACCCGGAGATATCGTCCGCCCGGACCTCCCACATAGGCACGCCATTGCGCGTCCGACGATAGGCGGTGCGGTACACGGCGTTAGGTAATCGCTTCAACGTCTCTAGCCTGCCGGATTGCATTGGCGACAGAGACGCCACGAACGCCGCGGTTCGTCGTTCATCCCACCACCGAACATCATCATGAGCCATTTCCTCGATGAGAGTCGACAAGCCGCTCGTAAGTGGTGCTGGGGGTGCCGGCAACGCCGCACGATGGGTCCGAAGTTTTGGGTCTCCATAGACCCACTGCAGATACTCGGGACGCAGATCTAGGTTCGAGTCAGCGGCGTCGACGGGCGGGTTCAGCGCTCCGACGACGAACATCCGCGGACGCGATTGCGGCAAGAAGCGGCGCGCGTCGAGGGCGAGCGCATCCACCGAGTAACCGAGGCTATTAAAGGCCGCGATTGCAGCGGCGAGATCGTCGCCGCCATGAGAAGTGGCCAAACCGGTGACGTTTTCGAGCACCACTACAGGTGGGCGAGAATCACCAAGGTCCTTCAGCAAACGGATGAAGTGCCAGAACGTCCCTGATTCCTTGCCGGCGAGGCCCGCACGTGCCCCCGCCAGCGAGAGATCAGTGCAGGGCGATGATGCCCAAGCGAGTGAGGCGTCAGTGGGGAGCGAGCTGGCGTCGACGTGTGCAATGTCTCCGAGGGCGAATGAGTGACCTCCTTCGTCGCCGAAGTGCGCGGCGTACATCCGCTTCTTGTCGGCCTCGTAATCATTCGCCCAGCTCGCAGCGAACCCAGCATTTTCCAGACCCATCCGGGCAAGGCCGATCCCAGCAAAAAATTCAATGAACTTAGGCTTGCTCTTCGCCTTGCCGGCGCGGATCGACGTCACGCTTCCCACGTCGGCCACAGTATCGGCTACCCCCGACAAGTCGGGGGAGGCGCACACGTACCGTCGCAGGGGATGGCGGACTCCTGGGCCTCGAGCGATCACACACGCCGCGCGATGCGTGGTAATAAGTCGCGCGACACAGCGCCCGAGCTCGCGGTGAGGCGGCTCGTCCACGGCATGGGATTGCGCTACAGAGTCAACGCTCGGCCGCTACCTCACCTGCGGCGCACGGCCGACCTCGTTTTCCCCAGGCGACGGGTTGCGGTGTTCATCGACGGGTGCTTCTGGCACGGCTGCCCGAGCCACCATCGGCAACCTGCAGCAAACGCTGGCTATTGGGTAGCGAAGGTTGAGCGAAACCGCGCTCGAGACCATGACACCGACGCCGCGCTCATCGACGCGGGTTGGACAGTCTTGCGCTATTGGGCGCACGAAGAGCCGGACCGCGTCGCGGCTGAAATTTACGCCATCGTGACGGTGCCGCGGCCATGAGGCTCGAACGAAATCGCCGCTGTCACGACCACTTGAAGATGACCGTGTTCCACTGGGCGATGGCTGATGACGCCAACCCGGCGAAGTTGGTGCTGCCCCAGCATTCGCCAACCTGAGGCCGCTCGTCAAAGGGAAACCCGACAACGTGCACCCTTTCGCCTTCGCGCCACTTTGGGAGTCGCACGATTGTCTCGACGCAATATCCATGGGCTGAGGTGTCAACGGAGACGACTTCGAAGAGAAGCGCATGGGGGATGGGCCACGTCTCATCGTACGCGTCGAAAAACGGCGCGCAGGCCGGTCGGAACGCGCACCACGCGCACGCTTCCACTGACGGGGTGGCTAGCGCAGTGGTCAAACCCCGATCGTCCACACCGTTGACTTGCTCCAACAGTGCTAGCGCCCGCTCGCAAACATCGTCGACTTCATCGCGCTTGACGGCGATCGGGAAGCGGGCACCCTGGGTGGTCTCTATCGCGGCGTACCTAGGCAGTTCGCCGGCCTCGGCCTCGACCAGTGCGCAGTAGAAAAGAAGCTGCTGGCGTTGCTCTGGCGTGGGCTCCGCCTGGTTGAGGCCCGTCTTGAGATCCACAACCCAGATACCGTCTGCGCGCTGCTCGACGAGGTCGGGCTTCCCCGCGAGCGGCCAAGTTGGATGTTGCAACCAGCGTTCGCGCCAAGGCAACGGCGGTCGGGCTCCGAGTCGAGCGGCGTGTTCGCCACTGACGCGGGTCCGCGGCAACGAAACGGTGCCCGCGGCCCGCTCCCAAGTCTTCCGCACGCGGATTCGCTTCAGGGACCAACCCGGCCAGGTCTCGGGCGAGGGGGGCTGGGCCGGTGCCCAGGATCGCGCGAGCCTAGAGGTGGCCTTCGCTACCGCTGCCTCCCACACCGAGTCGAAATCGGCGGCCTCGCCCAGCCGTTCTGTCACTTCGTGTACCACATCGCCTAACGCGCTCACCGGCGAAGGTCGATTCAGCGGCGACACCTCGGAATCCCGGCTGTACGTCAATCGCCATGGGCACTTCTCGGCTTGGCCGAGCTGCGTCGGCGTGATGTATTCGAGTGGCTCGGGACGCGGATGACGCGAAACGCAGGTCACTGGAGGTGAGGCCAGATCACCAGAGGATTTCGCCTGAACGATCGAATGTCCTCCAGCCATACGCGTCTAAATCGGTCGGTAGCTTCGTCGTAAGCCGTTGCCTGCGCATCCGTGAAGAATGCCGGATCCGTTCGCCAAAGGGGGTGGCACAACATCACGCAATTCTCACCTTGGGTGATCACGGGAACGTCGTTGATGTCTTCAACACTGGCTGCGCCCAGCGCTCTGGCCGCGACGTCCATCCAGATTGCGTGACGTGGCAGCGAACGGCTCACCGTCATGTCCACACCGGCAGCCAACTCGAGCATGTCGAGAGCTAGGCGCCAGTCGAGTAGGGCGTGGCGGCGGGCGTTGTCATACGAGCGAAGGCAGTCGGGACACGAGGTGTCACAACGCTCCGTATGCCCCCCGTCGTCCCACTGCAGGCGGAGATCGTCGAGGGTGCTCTTCAGCATGCGCTCAAACTGATCCGCTTGCCCGAGCTCGACCGCATATCCGGCACCATTCGCGGCGGTGTCGGCGAGATAGATGGCGGCAGCGACTTGCGCTTTGGCATCCGGCTCTTCGGCGCCAAAAAGAGGCAATCGTAGTGGAGTCAGACCGGTCGTGAGCTCTGTGGGATCGAGGTCAAGATGGACCTCGGCCCCTCGGCGTAGTGCTTCCGCCAAGGACGTATACGCGGCACGGCCAGAGAGCTGATCGTAAAGAGCGACCGCGCCGGTCTGCACATCGAGCCGCTTGGGAGTTACCAAAAGCGCATCGGTGACGCGGATTTCACCAATCACTTCAAACGTGGGTGCTCCACCCGTTCCAGGCTCGGCGAGTATCGTGCCGTTCGGTTCGTGCGTAAACTTGTATCCACGGCCCATACTGTCGTTGATGGACACCAGTCGACTCTGCGAATACAAGTCAAGATCGACTCGGCCGACTTCCGCGTGTTCGGTTGGGGCCACGTTGAGTGTGAGCTCAGGGCTACCGGCGCCCCGCAGCACATCCACGTCATCCTCGAAGGGCCTTGGACGGTAATCAGTTCGGAAGCCGCGAGGTTCGTAAAGCGAAACACGCTCGAGAGTGTCGTGGCACGCGCCGCAGATAGTTCCTGTGCCGAGTTCTGTTCGCCCACACCGCGGGCAGCGACCAACAGAAACGGCGGTGCCGAGCGGATCGACGGGCTCAACGAATCGGCCTTTGGGCTTATAGGCAGCGAAGCCGGCCGCTTTGTGGACGAGGCCGTCCTTCACGACCTGGGCGCCCGGGGCGAAGGAACTAATCGCAAGATCGAGCGAACGATCAGAGACCACGTCATTTTCCATAGCGGTGCGGCTCTTGACGTCTGACGACCAGAGGCTACGAACCCGTGTCGGGAAGCCGAACATGGGTAACACCCCGTTGCGTGCGAGCGCCTCGCTCAGCTCCGTTTCTGTCGAGCCGCTCTCCTGTGTAACGACCTTATCGATGTCCATAATGAGCGTGTTCCGCAGCCATTCCTTGATCTCGGCCGAGTCCGTGGGGCCGAGAGGCGTGTGGGCAGTAAGGCGGTCGACAATATCGTCCACGCGGGGTGAAGTCGCCAACCACGACGCGACGAAGCCACGGAACTGCACCCACTCGTCGATCTGCCCGAAGGTTCCGTGGTTGCTGTTCGGCGTCCAGTCAGGCCCCTTGCCGACACTGGAGAAGGCCTCGTACAGACTCTCACTTGCAGCCACTCGTTGAATGATGCGGCGTCGAGTCAGGTCGAGAAACGGCTGCGGGGGGCTATCGCCGGTGATTCGGTCGGTTCGATTGAAGTAGTACTCATCGTGCGTGCGGTCCCGGCACATGGTGACCGCAAAGCTCAGCGCCTGACCGGATCGGCCCGCGCGGCCGACGCGCTGTTGGTAGTTGAACCGCTGTGGCGGCATATTGGCCATCATTGTGGATCGGAGTGATCCAATGTCGACGCCTACTTCCATGGTCGTCGTCACACTAAGGACGTCCAATTCGTCGGTCAGCTCATTCTCCGAGAGGGTGAAGGCGCCCTTGAACCACCGTTGCCTGTCGCGTTGGGCCGTAAGGGGTTTCGTTTGCCCGGTCAGTTCAGCGACCGCCAACCGCCTGGGTTGTTGATGGGCGAGCCACCCGTAGTAATCACGGTCCTCTAGCGCATTAGCTGGGATCTCGGACAGCTCGTGGCCGTAGCACTGTCGGTTGGCGCAGACACCGAGACTCGGTTGGAGATGATTGAAATTGCACCGCGCGCAGCGCCACACGGTTCTGCCCGCAGGTTGGAAGATCAATGTGGAGTCGGCCGACCCCGTTCTCAATAGCCAGCCTGCGATTGCACGTGTCGCTGCTGGCTTCGACATCATCGCCTCGAGCTGGCCCTTTAGCTTGCCAGCGTCGAGTCCTCGCTTGGCTGCCACGGATTCCACGTACTTTCGGATGGGGACCGGGGCTATCGCATCCGCGTGTATGCCCCCGCGGTCACTGTTCTCGGTCCGGCCAAGAAGGCCGAGTATGCGGATGACGCATGAAAGCAGCTCGAGCTGGTGTTGTTCGTTCAGCGGTCCTTCGGCGGTGATGTCGCCGTCGACGGAGACATGCGCGATGGCGACAGATTCCAGGTCGCGACGGGCGCGGTCGAAGGACGCCTCGATCACCGACTTCCGCATTTCTTCTCGTAGCTTCGCCTGTCCCTGTTGAAGAGGCGGTTCGGGCCATAGTCCAGGCTTGGGCGGCTTAAAGGCGCGATACCAAGGAGTCTCGCCCTGCAGACGGTCTTCGAGGTACTGGTTGTACGGGTTCGAACCGCCCGGATTCGCCCCCAGTGCCACGAACACATCGGTGACCCGCTGGCAGAGCTCGTTGAAGGCGATGCTCTGCGATTCCTTCAGCTCCTCGAGCGCCTGCCCGAGCGCCGCCTCGTCCGAGTCCGTCAGCGGAAGGTCACTCGTCTGCTTCATACGCGCGATCGCAGCTTCCGCGAACCCGCGCTCCTTAAACGTGCCGGCCGCAATGAGGGAGTCGAGCGTCTTCGATGGATCCGGCTGCGCCATGACCTCTTGGCGGACGACCTGCCGTACGAGATCCCGATGGTGGTTGCGTGCAACCCCTGCCGCGGTTCGTGCAGCGTCATCACGGCTGTCGGTGAAGACGATCGTTTTAGCATCGGTGATGGCGTCGCGGCCGGAGCGGCCGGATCCGAGGCTGCGAATCAGCTGCGATAAATACAGCTGGATGGCTGCTGTCGGACCACCGGCGTGTCCTCGGATCGGCGAAAAAAGCTCGCCGGCTCGGTATTTCGACTGACGCTTGGACACAAAGCCACATGCGGGACAGCGGTCGGGGAGCGCGGGAATGCGGTCCTCCGATGTGGCGCCACCAATCACCAAACTCAGGCCGGTTGGTTCCGACGCATTGACCTGGGCGAGACCGAGACTGGCTTGCCATTTTGTGGGGGCGAAGGCGAGTTGCACCCCATCTTTCGTCCACGAGTTGAGGCTGCCAAGGAGGACACCAGGCCGGTACCAGAAGAACTCGACGGCGGGCCGGAGGAAGACAAGTTTGCCGCTTTGTCCTTCGGTAACTGGCGCCGGCGCCAGAAGTACCTCGCTCTCGCGTCGTTCGACGATGTAACCGCCGAGGCTGATGTCGCCGCATTCATAGCAGTACAAGACTTCGAGGACCCGCGACCCGCACGACGCGCACGTGCTTAACGGTGTGTTGTATAGCCGGCCGATACGCCGATCGGTTTCACCAGGGGTTGCGTCCGGGCACTCGGCGTTCGTGCACGCCCAGATTCCTCTTGGATTCCGGACGAAGATATGGCCACGGAGCGGAATTGATGTAGACGTTGGCTTCGTATCGGCGATCTGCTGAAGAAGTGCCTCCACCAAGGGCCTGCGATCCTCGTCGTTCGGAAAAATTCGCTGCGCGATGGTGTCAATCGACGTCGCGCGAATGCGGGACTCCGCGGGATCCTCGCAGGCCGCGGCGATGGCGTGCGAAGCGCTTTCGGCACCGAGCGTGCCATCACGCACTTCGTCTGGTCCAATGTCGCCCGGGGCAGCAAGCTCGAGTTGCCGGCCAGGCTGAATAGTGAACGACTTGCGGTCAACGCCAAAGAACTGTTCGAGGTAGTCCAGCCCGCTGGGTGTGTCGGTGAGGGACGCTGATGTCGATATCACACGGAGTTGTGGACTATCAGGCGAAAGCCCAAGCCGTCGCAGAAGCGCGCGGACGATCATGGCGACCTCGCTGCCTTGAGTGCCGCGGTAAAGGTGAAGTTCATCAACGACGAGCGTGAATACGTTTTCCTTCGCACTATGAAGCCATGCGGCAGTCTGCTGGAAAACGTTGTCTTCGAAGTGCCGCATCATCATTGTGTTCAGCATCGAGTAGTTGGTAACCAACAGGTCTGGCGCGTGCGCGATCATGTCCCACCGCGTAACCATTTCCCCAGCCCTTGGGTCGGTGAACTGGCTCAAGTCGATGTCGGAGTGCCCCGCCGCTACTGATGCCTTGAGATCTGCGTGTTCTCTCTCAAAGGAGCGCAGCTGCGCGGCAACCTCGCGACTAATCGATGCAGATTTAGGTCGCATGCCCGAACCTATGCTGCTACCGGTATAGCGGCCGAACCAGATTGGCCGCTCGGGCATCAGCTCGCGGAGGCTGTTCACTGCTCGCCTGAGGCGGGTCATCTGATCTTCGACGAGCGCGTTGGTTGGGTAAAGAATGAGCCCGCGGATGCCCGGCAGCCTCGTTTCAGGGTGACGCATCGGCTGCCAATTCCCTGACTCAGACTCCCACCACCAGTGGGCCTTATGTTGCGGTTGCCACGTTGAGGCCTCGTTCGCCAAACGCAGCAGAAGCGGTAACAGGAACGCTTCCGTCTTGCCTGAGCCGGTTCCCGACGTCACGACAACGTTTCGGCCATGCTCGGTTCCGTCCCGAAAATGGTGAAGCACCGACTGCGCTTGGTGCTCCCGGAGCCGGAGCGCATCGACAGGCGCGAATGGAAGCAGCGCCGTGCCCACCGCGCGCGCTGCGGCTTCGGATACGCCAGCCCGCCGGGCAACGTCAAGCAGCCGTTCCGAACTCTGGTACGGGATCACCGGCTCGATCATGATCTGACCGATGAGTGCCTCATTCTGCTCGAGTAGCGACCGTCGCTCATTCATGACGGACTCGTCGTTGAGCCAGAAAGCGGTGTCGAAATATCTGATGTATGCGTCACGAAGGCCGTGGGCGAGAGAGACCGGGGTGATCTGATGCATGTCCGCAAGTTCCTATGTTGATAGAAGGGTGACAAGAAGGTCGGCAGCGTCGCGCTGAAAGTCGCGGTAGAAGAGGCACTTTCGCGGCCGGCCCTGCTTGATCGTCTGTTGGGTCGGTGGGCGGCCTGACATGGCGATCGCTGCCCGTCCGTAGAGGCCAGGAAGGTCGCATCCACGTGGCAGGAACACCGCTTTAGCTTTCTCGGCGTAGACCAGCAACGTGCGGCCATCGGCGTTTGAGGCAAGATGCTTGACGAGATGAACTGGGGCGATCGCCGCAGTTCCGGCTTCGACGTCATCGCCCGAGCGGAAGATGTACAGCGACTCGAACCCGCGGCGAAGTCTGTAAGCCCCTATTGCGTGAGGGTCACCCGACGGCGTCCAGCTCGCGGTGCTTAAGTCGAAGCGCTCCAGGGACTGGAAGCCCGGCATCGGAACTCGTTGCAGGGCTTGTCCGACGGTGGATAGCGGGGGGAGCGCGCGCAGCATTTCCATCCCCGTTTCACTGGTGATTGCCACGGGCAAATCCAGTTCTTGTAGCGCTGAGACACCGTCGGCGGTGACCTGCTGGAAAACTGTCACCGACGGGCCATCGTTTACGGCGGTAGTTCGAAGAGCGCTACCAAATTGGGCAAGGTGGTAGGCCACTTCAATGATTTGGTCGGGTGGCCAGAAGCCTGTTAACCGGTGGGCGTCTGACGATGTCTCTGCGAGGCATGCTGGAGATATCTCCCACCGTATGGCTTTGAGTTGGTCGTCGCGCTCGACCCCGACGTGGCCGAGAGCTTCTAGCGTCCTAATGAAGTTGTCAACGAAGAGGAGTGAGCCATCGAGCTGGAGCGCAATTGACTCGAGCGAGTTGATTGATCCGCCTCCGAGGTGCATGAGCGCATCCAGCGCAGCGTCCCAGTCCGGTCTACTCTGTTGTTCGTCGATTTCGTCAAGGGCTTGCGTTGATACCAGGATGTCTGGCCCGTGAGACTTCTTTTGCCAACTGTTTCGTGGCCACGCGGGGAATCTCTTCACCATCTCGCACGACTTGCACTCACCCTCAACAAATTTCGCGTCGGTCTTCCCATAGTAAGTAGGTAGCACGAAGTAGTGGGCGCCGGTGACGACACAAGACTTTGGATCTGGCGTACCGATCTGAATCGTCGAAGGCTGGACTGCTTGCCGATGCCCATTCCACGTGATCCTGGTGGGCGCCGAGCGTGTCACCTTCACCTCAGCATCGCCGGAGGCCGTGGCGCCATCAACGAGGTTCCCTCCCTCGTCGTGCAATTCGGTGGCTGAAAGCACACCCAAGGGGTCGGTCAAGTCGTATACAAGCCGGACCGCGCTTTCCCACGCGGTGTCGACGTTTCGACTCGACCGCAGTCGTATTGAGGCCTGCTGAATAGGGTTCTTCTTCTCGCCGGTGTAGAGCGATACGCGGTAGTCCCCGTCGCTGAGTTTGGCGTCTGCGAGAGGGGCGACGAGTGCGCCAGAATCCGAGGTCCACTCGAAGAGGACATCGTCGGAGGTGGACTCAGACAGCGTCACACGAAGATTGGGCTCACTTTGGACGGCGGCCCGCACTTCTGGCGGGCGAAGTGTCGACCATTTGCGAATCCTCGAGGGAATACGAAGTCCACCAGCGATCGTGAGCTTGTTGCGCGCCAGCGGAATCAACTCGTTCAAGTGCGTTCTAGGCTCCCCGAAGAGTTGAACGTCCCTGAAGAGAACCCAGCCCTCAGGGAGACCCTTGATCGAGTCCATCCGTTGGAAGCCCGGACGCGCCGACGATGCGAGCGCTCGCTCAACCTCGTCCACCGCATTTGTCTTGACCTTCGTCTCGGCTGACCTCGTCCGCACAAGCAGAGCGGAATCGGCTCCGATCTGGAGTCGCTCAGCTTCGACGAACGCTGACTGAAGTTCGTCGTAGATCAAGGGAATCACGGTCCGAGGGAATCGTTTGTACTCGACCCCACCGGGTTCGCCGGCGTGCCGGATGCGTACTACCCCCTCTAGCATCGACCCGAAGTCGACGGCTTGGTTGTACGAAGTGCGCCAAAGTCCAGCTGTGCCCGGTGAGAAGGCAATGTCAATCCAGGTGCCGCTGGTGGCGCGGACCTCCATTTCGCCGTCCATATCGCTGCTTAACGGCCGCAGACCCAACGACAGACTGAGTGATTGGCCCATGAATCCGGAGCGAAGGTTCGCCACAACCATGGCTCGGGTGGCGAGTGACGTGCCACCAGCCGAGACGGCTGAACCGTCCGTAATGGTGCCGTCCCAGTTCGCCAACTCCACCGCGGCGACCGTCGCGATGCGTTCACGTGTGGCGGGTCGAGCCCAAAGACGACGCAAGTTGCTAGACGCAGACGACTGCTCCGAGCCAAGCCAATGATCTAGATAGCTGACTAGGTCGTCCGGCGCCATGTGCATCCCCGGGCTGAGGCCGAGTTGAGCGAACATCGCCGGGAATTTGAGACGGTCCCCCTCACGCACCAGCGCCTGCGACAGCGGTAGGCCGACGTAACGGTAGGTCAGCGCGTAAGCAGTCGGAACGCCGCGCTTACCATCTAGATCTTCGAGCCAACTATTGAGGCACCGCCAGAGAAACTCTGCGTGGGCTTGGTATTGCTGTCGCAAGCGCGCGCTGTCGGCGGGAAGGCTCAGCAGCTTGGCTAGACGCGCGTAGTACGCGTTGCCGGCGATGTCGTCGTCCGTATTGCCCATGTCTTCGGCTGCGAGGGCCGTCACCGCCAACACGCCTAGACAGGGAGGCGGAGTCGCCCTGCGATCTTTCTTCCGAGTCCATGCGCTCGTGTGGCGAACGAGAGGCACAAAGTCGACGTAATCGAATCGATCGACCGTGACGGCCCGCACCGCTTTGGTGAGTGCCTCGCGCGGATCTCCGCTGTGGGAGCCAGCATGTTCAGCGATCTTCTGCAGCTCCGCGGACTCCATGTCCATGTAGGCCGGAACGGCATCGTCAACGACGGGGTACAGGACCTCCGCGACGGCGTCGTTCCATCGCAAGTAATCAACCCAAGGGTTATCTGTCGTGCTCGACTTGGTCATTTCTCCCCCGGACAGCGTGCGCTGCCCACTACTCGTATTCGGCCGCGAGTACGGCGCGCTTCCCCTAGTAGCAAGGACCGTGCCCGCGGACTTCCCGCTGGAGGCGCAGCGTCCTCGCTCGTCCGATAGTTTGCCCGATTAGGCCGATAGTGTGTGGTGCTTTGAGTGGGTTCGTCGCTTCTTCAATGAATAGGGCTCCGAGAGGGTGGTGGATCAGGTTCAATGGCGCCGTCAGCTGCGTGCAACGTTGATTTCGGCGTCACCGCGGATAGCGATCGTTGCTTCTCGTGGCGTTGCTTCTTCCGTCTGCGCGTGTGTGGTACGGCTGATGTTGAGTTGCGGCCTGTGGGGCGAGGAGGCGTCATGGCGTTGATCGATCGATTTGAAGAAATCTCATCTGGTAAGGAAGTGGTGCACCGCCCGGTGACCTGTGGGTGGAGAACCTTTAGCGTCGACGGCAGCCCCATCCTCCAGCTGGACACTTACGGAACGGCGGAGCGCCAGATCCCGAATAAAGTCTCGCAGTCAATACAGCTAGATCGCCGAGCTGCCGAAGTGCTGCTCGGTCTAATACGGGATACGTTTGGCGACGTCTAGATCAGCATCACCGAAGGGCGCATTAGGCAATGCTGACGACGGTCGAGAACCCGGCCAGTCGCAACGGGGTGGGTTCGAGTCAACGTCGCCACGCCGACGGACTGCCTGACGCTAGCAGGTTGGCGAATAGATCCGTGGAGCCAACGGTCTGGAGGACCATTCGGGGATGTGGGTTGAGTTCGTTGTCGACTGCCAGCAGGCGCGCGCCCGAGCTGTCGGCGATGGCGCACATGCTCAGCCCAGCGCGGCGCAGATCGGCGATCCCGATGCGATCGTCCTGAAACAGGTAGCGCGTGCCGATCTGACGCACTGCAAGTGGATCCAAAGGCGGAACCCCACCACGACACCGATGCGGTACGTCTTATGACCGCTGGCCCACCTCGTCCCGGAGGACCGTGAGACGCCGACTTCACGCGCCATGGCATGGATGCTCCACCCTCGAGCCCGCAACTCCATCAACCGCTGACGCTTGGCCGACAACGGACGACAGCCAGGCCCCTTCTTCAACCGACGCGACGACGTCAACACAACCTCCGGAATCTAGAGAAGTGTTGCGACAACGCCTCGAAACCACCGACGGCGCAACCACCCTGCTGAAGCCGCTGAATCGCCCTTCGCAAACTGGGACCCTGATGCACAATCGTGACCAAGTCGGCGAAGAGAGAAGGATGCATACGTGGCGTACACCGCTGAGATCAGTCGAGCGACTCCGACGTGCTTCGTGCTCGTCGTCGACCAGTCCGCGAGCATGGACGACGCGATCGGGGGCGAGGTGCCGCTGAAGAAATCGCAGGTGGTCGCCGACGCGATCAACCGGTTGCTCTTCGAGCTAACCCTTCGCTGCGCGAAGGAGGAAGGCGTTCGCGACTACTTCCACATCGCTGTGCTGGGCTACGGAGGGTCCTCGGTCAAGTCGGCTTTCACCGGACCGCTCAGCGGCAGGGATCTTGTTCCCATCAGCGAGATCGCCGAGTCGCCTGCTCGGCTGGAGGAGCGCACGAAGAAGGTGCCGGATGGCGCTGGAGGTCTCGCCGAGCAGCGAGTCAAATTCCCTATCTGGCTGGACGCGCAAGCCGGGGGTGGCACGCCCATGGTTCAGGCTCTATCACGAGCGGAAGGGCTCGTCTCGAGCTGGGCGGACCAGCACCCGGCCGGCTTCCCACCAGTCGTGCTTCACCTCACGGACGGGGAAAGTACCGATGGTGATCCGACCGAGATCGCTGCGAAGCTCCGGTCGCAACTCACCACGGACGGGAACGTTCTCCTATTCAACCTGCACGTGAGCGACAGAGGTGGGAATCCCATCTCGTTCCCGTCATCCGAGGCTTCCTTGCCCGACCAGTTTTCGCGTCTGCTCTTCGACATGTCGAGTTTGTTGCCTTCCCAGATGAGGGCGTTGGCGGGAAGCCAGGGGCATCGTGTCGAAGAAGGTTCAAAGGGCTTCGTCTACAACGCTGACGTCGCTGACATTGTGCAATTCCTCGAAATAGGCACTCGCGCCAGCGATCTGCGCTGAGCAAGAATGTGGGGGCAGATCGACACGTTCTGGCTACCCAAAGCCGGTGCGACGGAGGTGGAGTACGAGGACGCCTCGGCGAACAGTGTGAGCGATGAACTGACCGTCGGGCTGTCCGCAGAGCACGACGACGTCCGCGTAGCAGTGGCGGATGGAGCGACGGAAAGTCTACTTTCCGGGAGATGGGCGCGAGCTCTGTCTCGGCGAGTCGCTACAGACGACATTCCACACCGTCGTTGGCACGACGCCATCAAGTCGGCGATAGACGACTGGCCGGCCGACCTCTGCACCTATCGGGAGGAGCGACTGCGCCGAAATAAGCCGATCGCCTGGTATGAGGAGCCCGGGCTGGAGCGCGGTGCAGAAGCCACCCTCGTGGCCCTGCGGCTTCGCAACCCAGTCGATGGTCGGCCGGGATCCTGGTGGTCTATGGCTGTCGGCGACGCCACACTGTTCCATGTACGGGGGGACGGCTGTACGCGCGCCTTCCCGATGAAACGCTCCGCCGCCTTCAGCACCTCCCCGCATCTTATTCGCAGCCTCGATCACGAGAGTGGCTTCAAACGGCGCCTTCGTAAGACAAGCGGTGACTGGGAGCCGGAGGATCTGTTCTTCTTATGCACGGACGCCCTGGCGGCATGGTTCCTGGAACGTCACGAGGAATCGGATAAGCCATGGCGAGTGTGGCGAGATTTTGGAAGCCTTGACTGCCTCTCGTTCGAGGAGTGGGTCACCGACGAGCGCTCGAGCGGCCGGCTCAAGAATGACGACGTCACCCTGGTCCGGGTGACCTGTTTCTGAGCGCCGATGACTTCTCTTCCGTCGAACGGAGACTACGTTCAAGCCCTGCAACACCCTCATGCGTGCTTCCACGACCAAGAGCTGAAAACCGGTACTGTTCAGACGACTTCACTCGGTATGCCGAAAGCTATATCCGGCAATTTCGCATCAGTCTTCTCGATCACATGTTCTTCCGGCAAGCGCTATGCCGTGAAGTGTTTCACTCGTGATGTTCCGGGCCAGAATGCACGATACGAGGCCATCCACAGTGCGTTGGCCTCGTTGGCACGGCCGTGGCAAGTGGGGTTCGAGTTCATCGCTCAGGGCGTTATGGTCGACGGCCGTTGGTATCCGATTCTCCGCATGGAGTGGGTTGAGGACTCCCGGACTTTGATCCCCTGGCTCGAGTCGAATCTCGGCCATCCTGACCGAATCCTGGACGTTGCAGGGCAGTTCGCGCGATGTATCGAGGACTTGCAGGGTGAGGGGATTGCCCACGGAGATCTGCAGCACGGCAACCTGCTGATCGACTCGAATAGCAAGCTGCGCGTCATCGACTACGACGGCATGTTCGTGCCGTCCATTCAGCATCTCGGGTCAAACGAGCTCGGCCTCGCCAACTACCAGCATCCTGGCCGCACCAGCAGCGATTTCGGCCCATACCTGGACCGTTTCAGCGCGTGGCTGATCTACGGGTCGCTGCTTTCGCTGGCAGCGCACCCGGGCCTCTGGTGGACCTTCCGCCAAGAGGGGGACGAAAAACTGCTGTTCGGAAAGGAAGACTTCGTACCTCCACTTGACGCCATCGAGCGCCTCGGTTTGCTCGGATCACCACATGCAGAGGTGGCAAGTCTGCTCGCCGAAATGCTCAAGGCGTCGAGTTCGCCATCGAGCGTCCCTGAATTCGATCATGGACGAATCTCGCTTCCAACACCTGTGGAGCACCAGCCGCAAACATCCCCGGTATCTGAATGGTGGCGGCAATCGAACGCTGATCCGGTCGGCATTAACGCAGGTGATGCGGCGGCGGCGTCGGTAACGCGTCTTGGAGCGAGTTGGCTCCGGAGCCACGAGGCGCCACTTCCGCCCGTCAGTGTGGTCGGCCCGAGCAAGGCGACGAAGGCGCTGAGTATGGCGCTGACCGCGCTTGCGATGTTGGGCGCCCTGGCTGTTGGTGCAACGTTCAACCTGTTCGTCGCCGGACTGGTGCTTGTGACGTGGGCAACCGTGGTGACAGCGGGAGCCTGGACACTCTGGCGCCGGTCCGACGCCGTCGTCGGCCAGGCCGACGCTCGTCAGCGCGTGAGGCTCGCCAATCGCGAACTGACGTCGCAGCGGAAGCGGGTAGAGAAGGCGCGAAGAGATCGCGACGGCCTGGACACGGACGAGCGACGTGCGATCCAAGAGCTCGAGAATCAGCGGGCGAAACTATCGAAGCAATCCAAGGCTGAAATTGAGCGAGAGTCCAAGGCGTTGAGTAAACGCGCCACCACGCTCCAGGCGGCGCTGAACCGATTGGACACTACTAAGGCGGCGGAAGTTCAGCAGCAACTCAAGCTACTTCGAGAGCAACACATTCGTGACTATATGGCCGCGCGTCGAATCGAACCAGGCATGATCCACGGCATCGGCGAAACGATGGTGATCAGGCTTTCGGTCTACGGCATACGTTCCGCCGCAGACATCGCGGCGGTGAATGGGAACCAGTTTATGATCAGCGGGTCGAACAAGTGGATCACCATCCACGGTATCGGTCCGTCCAAAGCCTCAAGCATCAGCTACTGGCACCAGCGCCAACGTATCGCTGCCGAGAGCGGTGCGCCACAGGCATTGCCGCCTCAACAGCTCAAGGCACTCGACGCTAAATTCGCGCACCAAAAGAAGCAGAATCAGGCCGCCCTAGACGCTTTAGGCCCTCAGCTGCGTCAGATTCAGGCAACCGTCAATGCCAAGTACGCCGCGCTGGATCGGGAAATCACCGCGAAAGTGGAAGCGGTCAGACTTGACTATCGGCGTAAGCGGGCCGCTGGCGACGCGACAGTGGCGGCAGCTGTCACGCAGTTGCAAGCGCTTGAAGACGCGCTTCTAGACGCGCAGCGCGAACTCGATCGCTATAGCCACGTGTCTTTTTCGGCTTTTGTCAGAGGGTGAAGCAGGGTGATGTCCGATGAACCGCAACCTCCGTCGAGCCGACTCCAAAGCGTCCCAGTTCCACTCGTCTTCATGATCGCTTTCGTCACCTTGATTAGGTGCCCGCGTCCGAGCGGGAAACGTGTCACCCTTCGATAGCCCTCGCCTCACCATCAGTCAGCTCTTTCGGTGACAAGCCCTTCTCGATCATGAACCGCAGCAGCGCGCTGACCGCCACCTGGGTCGCGGTGAGTTGGGCGATCCGCGGCGATTTCGGATCGCTGAACGCGGTAAGCCGATTGAGTACCGCCGAGAGTTGACCTTCGAAGTCAGTCACCTGGTACCACAGTTGTGAATCAAAGGGCAGGTCAAGCTTCTTGCGGGCGTACTCGATGGCGATTTGCATCATGAGCTGCTCCAGGCTGACCGGTGCAGCACCGGCGCCGCCCCCGCCCGATACGGCCGTTGCCGTCGTGGCAGCACCCGCGCCCGCTAGCCCACTCAGCATCGCCAAGCCACCTACCATCCCGCCCGGCCCGAATGCTGCGAGGCCTCCGGTGATAGCCGCCGCACCAAACACCCCCGCAGGTGCTGCGACGGCCAGCCCGACCGGACCGGCCGCGAGCAACGCGACGCCGGCGGCAGCGGTCAGTACCCGACCCCACGGCACGCCTCCTCGCCCGGCCACACAGCTGCGCACCTCCTCGAGTGACTCGGCGACCACCGTTCCGATTCGGCGCCGAAAGCCGAGTTCGACAGCGATGTCCTCGAGCGCCTTCATCTGCGCCTCGCCAGGATCGATCTCGTACGGCGCAACGCAATTGGTCAGCGCCAGCACGACCAATTCGCCGATCGCCTCGTGCAACTCCCACCGATGCGGCAGGTCAGCGAGCCGACCGTTTCTCAGCTGCTCCATCTCCGGCGCTAGAAGATGCCCCGAGGCGACGTAGTGGTCCAACTGAGCGGCGAGGTCGTCACGGAAGATCCGCAGAGCCGCGCGGAAGCGTTCGGCGCGTTCGGCGTCCTTGAGATTGCGTCCCACCGCCCTGGCGAAATGCTGGAGCAGCAGCGTCGACGCCTCGCCGTCGCTCATCCGCACCGCGACACCTGAGCTGGCGCGAACGAGGTCCTTCGTCGGATACAGCGAGTGCGCGACCAGCTTCACGACGGCCGGATCGCTGAGATACAGATCGGCGCCGTGACCCCTGACGTTGCCCAATTCGAAGTCCTGCGCGCCGGGAAAGGTGCTCGCCAGGCCCCGCCCACCTGTGACGATGTCCCGTCCGCTGAAGAAGTTCGACCAATCGTCAACGCGGCCGTACGGGAACTTCTTGAGTAGCCGTTCACTGCCCTCATGCAGAGCTTTGATAGCGGCAGGACTACCCACGGTGATGAATCGGCGCACGCGAAGATCCGGAGGCAGGTGATCGAGCAGGTCGATAGCGACCACTGATCCGAGGCTGTGGGCAATCAGAACAATGTCACCGTGAGTCGGCAGGTAGTCGATCACCCGCGTCAGCACGCAGGCCCGCACCTTGTCGTCACGGATGTACCGCTTGACCTGGGCCAGGTCCATCAACGACACGTGATCCACGACCACACCAGGTGCGAACGCCCACACCGGTTCAGGAATCATCGCCTTGAACCCAAACGATCGCACGCCGTCCTGCTGTGACAGATACCGCTGGACCCTTGCCTGACGACGTTCGAACTCGCGGCGAGCGATCCCGTCATCTTTCGGTCTGTACGTCACTGGCGGCAGTTTGGCCCCATCGCCTCCATTACCTCGCAGGCAGTCGGAGTAACCCGGCGCGATCACCTGCTGCCGGTCAACCGCCGGATGCCCGGCTTGCTCGAGTCCGCGATTGAGGCCGTCCAGCCACACCAGGCCAGGATCACCGTCCCCGATGCCGTGCAGGAAAACGACTTTCACCAAATCTCCCATTCGTCACGTGTCGGCAGCATGTTCTTCCGCGCGATACTCCACTTCACCTTGATCAACCGACTACCGCGTCTTCAGCTGCCATGGGAAGTTCGGCACGCAGCATCTCTTCGGTCCACCGAAGCGGTTCCTCGTCGCCGACTCGAAGCCCGTTTACGACCTCGGCGAGGGGAATCCCTATCGCACGCACCCGTACCTTTCGGGCGCCGTGTTCGCTCGGCACCGTCAGCTCCACAGCGATCGGGGAGGACCGCCGCCGCGACGACGGATAGATCAAGTACGACGTCGGCACGGCAGTGAAGCCGCTATAACACTGCGCGTACAGCAGCAGCTGATACACATCGGGCGGTGCCAGATCCCAGTCGTCGTACTTCTTGTACTTCGCGTCGATCGCCGCGCTCCGGCTACCCTGCAGGACAACGATGTCCGGCGCGATCGGCTTTCGGTGGCGACCGTTCACGGTGATGAGCGACCGATTGCGCCGCTGTGTCTGCACGTCGAATCCGCGTGGGTAAACACGTTCGATTAACCATTCGACGAACTTCTCGAACAGGGCGTTCATGTTGATCAGGAATGTCTGGACTTGCGGCGAATCCGCAGCGCTGTCCTGATCTTCGAGCCGGCCGAGGTCGAGCAGCGATCGACACCATGTGTGTGCGATTTGGTAATGCGCGTTGCGGCGACCGTAGACCAATTTGGTCCTGACCAGTCCGCGCGGATCTGGAATCGTCGGCGCCACATCGGCTAGGCGTCGCTCGAGGTCGGCGGCACGTCGACGGACCCGCGCGTTGGCGGCTGCCCGCCGCGCCGCCCGCGCACCGGCCAACAGCAGGTGGTTGTCGGCGGTGTCGCGATCGAACTCGTTGTAGTCGCATGCGAACTCGGTGAATTTCCCGAAGTGCGCAGTGGCCTGACGGTAAGCATCAAGACGTCCGCGCAGGAACGGCAGATCGTCACTATGGCTGCGATAGTTGCGAATGAGACCGCGCGCTAAGACCTTCTCGGTGTGGGTGACCACCAGCCGGCACAACAGCTCGGTGGCGTCTTCACTCGGATCTTCGGACAGCCCCCGAAAGTACTGCGGCAGATCGGCGAGCGGGCTACCGTCGGTGATCGCGAGCATTGTCAGCACACCCAGGCTATCACCGGCCAGCTTGGGCACCACCCGCACTCCGAGATCCTGGGTCAGACGGATGGTGCCCACCCACGACGACGATCGGATGTTGACCCGGTGGTCGGAGAGCCACGTGACCGTCAAGCGGTTCCCCAAGCGGTCGGCCATCATCTGCTGCTCTTCGAGCGAGATGGTCGCCGTCCGGTGGTCGACGTCCCGGTGCTCCGGTAGCTCGATCATTCCGGTATCGATTGTATCTGGAGGTTGTACTCATCGGCCAGTGCGGCGATGAGCTGGCCGTCGTCGAGGACGACGGGGGTCAGACGTGAGCCGGCTTCGTCGATGACCGCGCTGCCGAGAAGCTTCTTGAGCTGGCTGTAGTCGTCGTAGGCGATCTCCTGCAGTAGCGGGATGATGTCGCTGCGGATCACCTCACCGAAGGTTTCAGCCGATTCGATGGGTGCGCCATTGTCGAGGAAGAACGAGTGGCCGATCTGTCGCTCGCGCCCAGCCTCTCGGGCAATACGTTGGTTCAGCTCGGTCAAGAACTGGTCGAGCGGTAGTTCGTCGATGGCGGTGTCAGCCAACAGGTCAGGATCCGGCATGAGTTCGATGAAGCCGAATCGTCGACGCAGCGCGGCATCGAGCGAGCGGATGCTTTGGTCAGCAGTGTTCATCGTGCCGAGTACCACGACATTCTCGGGGACGGTGAGCCTCTCACCACTCGTCGGGAGCGTCACCGACAGACCACGGCGGCCGATCTCCAGGACCGTCATCAGCTCGCCGAAGACGCGAGGCACGTCGGCACGGTTGATCTCGTCGATGATGACGATGCGCAGTTCGTCAGGATGGCTGGCGGCCTCCCTTGCGACCCGCTTGAAGATGCCGTCGCGCAGTTCCAACTTCAGTTCGGTTTCGCCGGCTTTCGGACGGAAGCCTTCGATGAAATCCTCATAGGCGTAGGACGCGTGGAACGTCACCTCGGTCAGGTGTGACTCCGTGGTGGCGTTCGGCGAGTGCTGACGCAGCAGCCAGGATGCGAAGCCTTTGGCCGCCCGTGTCTTCCCGGTGCCGGGGGGACCGTAGAAGATCAGTTGGCCTTTGCGCTCGAGGATCTTCTTCCACTTGGTGTACCGCGGTTCGTCTTCGGCGGTAATCGTCGGGTCTTCGTTTGGTTCGGTGATGACGACATTCGGGTTGAGGAGCCGTTCGACATTCGTGGCCGGTACCTTCGCCACCGTCGTGGTGGCCCACCGCTTGACTGGCTCGTCCAACACTCGTCCTGCGCCGAGGTTCCACTCGACATTGACAGTGTGGTGGTATTCGTCTCGCTCCGAACGGTATTGATAACCGGCTGCGGTGACCGTGCCCACCGCGAGGATCTCCTTGGTACCCCGGTTGGCAATGATCTTGTCGCCCTCGGACATCTCCCGCAGGCGCCACAGCTCCTTGGCCTTCTGGGTGATCGCGGACTTGTTGCGGTTGTACTCGTCGGCGTAGGCCGCAGTGAAAGCCGTCTTGAAGTCGTCTTCAGTATCGAACAACGAGAGGTCGCCGATCTCGTCCCACCCGACGCAAATGTAGTTGCCCTCGCGGCATTCGTCCCAGAACCGTCCGCGAGCTCCGGGTGCGACCTTCCAGTATTTCTTCGCGCGGGCGCCGGGCGGCGGTGACCACGCGTACAGCACACGGGCGAGTGTCGACGAGTCCTGGCCGTTGAGCTCGGACAGGGTGACCAGATGGTGGAGGAGCCGACGGTTGACGTCGATGGCGTCGCCCGACGTGTCGAGTCCGAAGAGGCCGGCGAAGTGGGTCAAGTGTGAGTGGCTGTACACCGGGAGTACGTCGTCCGGGAAGTACAGGTGGAGCGACTTCAGGCGGACGACCCTCGCGCCTCTCAGGATGTCGATCTCCGATGTGGAGGTCCAGTCGCCCTGATCGGCGAGGTCGAACATTGTGATGAACGCGGAGCGAAGCGCTTCCCATGCCGTGTCGACGCTGCCGAAGCCGGGCGGGAATGACCACTCGCCGCTGTTGCGGCGGAAGATGACGTGCTTCTTGGCGCTGCCACCGGAAATGCTGCCGAGGTCCGGGGTGCCCCATTCGAGGAGATACGAGTAGCTGTTGCGGTAGTCCGGCGTGTTGAGCGCATAACGGTCGAGCGGCAGGTCAGGCCATACGCTGCGCGGGAACCGTTCGAGGAACCCGGCCCGCTGGTGCTCCTGCTTCTCCCGCGAAACATCGCGCCTCGGAAGGTACGCGGCCAACGCGTCTCTGATCTCCACGAGTTCTCCCTCCTGAGCGCCCGGCTTCGGAAACAGGCCGCTCCACCCCGGCCAACATCATGACCGGTTCCCAAACGCCAAGAGCAGCAAACAACGCGTTCACGAGCGACGAGACCGACTCAGACGTCGGGCTCACTCCTCACCGTTCGGCTCCGCCTCCACCCGCTGACGCAGGTATGGGATGGACGGCGGGAGCTCACCCCAATGATCCAACCCACACGCGCCGAAGAACCACTCGTAGCTGAACCCGGGATGGCGTCGCTTGAGCCGATCGGCCAGCCGCCGCGCCATGGCCGCAGTTCGTTCGCGATCTTCCTCGTCGAGCTCATGGTCCTCGATGCGCCCGCGGAGGACGGCCGCCATGATGAAGTGCGTCTTCCAGATCACGGCCCCTCCTCCGATCGCCGGCGCGGAAAGCGCATCCTGCCAGCCGCCACCGACACCGGTATCGCTCGACGTCCGCGCGATCCCGTTGAGCAGTGCTGTTATGTCCATGACGCCACAGGTCTGACGGCAAGACCGAACCCCTGACCGAGGTTCTGTCGGTGCCGGAAGGCAAGATGATGACCCAGGCGCGATTCAGAGCGACGCCAGGGGGATGGGCGAACTGATGGAGATATCGATCGAGGCCGTTGTCGATGTGGATGCCGCGGCTTGGGGGAAGCAGTTCGGGAAGGCGCCGGCCGAGGTGGAGCCCTCGGTGCAGGCGCACTTCGCTCACCTGATTCAAGAGGAACTGCGCAGGCTCGGATTGGGCGTGCCGTCGGACACCACCCCCGCTGACGGAGCCCGCGAGTTCCGCGACGATGACGCCGGTTATCTGGCCTGGCTGACCGATCATCCCGACGGCTACGTCATCAACATCGCACGCAGCCACAGCCCACGCGATGCGCGCGTGCACCACGCCGATTGCCGCACCCTACCCACCGACTGCGGCCAAAATGTGTGCACCGGGGCATACGTCAAGGTGTGCGCAGACGACCTGTCCGAGCTCGAGCAGTGGGTGATCGAGCATTTGAGTAAGCCAATCCCATCCTGCGGTACCTGTCGCCCAGGGGGCGAGCCGCTCGGTCCGGGTTTTCCTGCGCCGACCGAATCGCCAGATACCGCGGGTTCGCCTCCGCAGGAAGATGATCGGTACGAGGTCCATGGACCAACTGAAGGTAGCCACATAGTGGAAGCTTGGGCCGACGACTACATTCGCTTCGAGCGTCGGCCGGATTGGCAGCAGCAGCTGAGAAATGAGCTCCGCCGTCGCTGCGGGCAGCTCAAGCCGAATGCCGACGAGGTTCTGCACGCGACGTTCTTCGGAGACAAGCCGGCGAACGCCGAAATCGAGAACCTCCTGCTGTACAACATCGATACATTCAGGGTGGCGGGGCGCAACGGCATTCGCTTCGAACACGGTGCCACCGACGCTGGCGTGCGTCCGTTCGGCTACCGCTACGCGCTCACCTCGCGGTCAGGCCCGTTCGACCATTGGCGGCCGGGGCGGACGCTGGCGTCCTTCGGTTGGACCGAGTTAGGCAGTTTCGTCGGTGAAAAGATCTTGGCAGAGGTGTGGTTCGCACTCGCAGGTGTTGACGCCCAAGTGGCGGTGCAGGCACCGGCTACGCCCGGGACACCGTTCGCCGTCAAAGTGGAGATTCGGCCGCCCATCGAACGCCGCCGAGTATTGGGCGGATTGGTGAAGGGAGTTGTCGACGGGGTGGTCTGCGCCTTCCAGGCCCACACCGATGAGTCGGTGCTGCCGGAGGTGGTGGTTCGTCTGGTGAAAGATCTACCAGCAGCGCCGGACGAGATCGAGCGTTGCCTGCTCGATCAACGCCGAGCCGTGCTCGGCGTCGTACCACGGCTCGCGTCTCCGTACCGCAGCGGCGTCAAATGGGATCCCGCGGATCATCTCTGTGTTGCCGGCGAGGTGATCATCGCCGAACCGGTCGATTCGCAGTGGGCGATCAAGGGTGAGATCGTCGAGCTATCACGTTGAGACCGTGCGCCGATCTTCTTCACCGCCCAATGCAGGTCTGACGAGGTCACCCGGGACGAGGCAGACGTTTCTTGCGCGGGGTCTGTGGCCGAAGCCGCGAACAGCAGTATTGCGGTGTGCCGAAGCAGTCTTCATAATCCCGAGGTGGAATTTGAGGCAGTCCCGACCGATCGTCACTGGTGCGGCGAAGCCCACCGCACACCAAAGTAAGAGGCGCGGGGAAAAACGCCGAAAAAGAGAGACCGAAAGCCGCAACCTCTGTGGTCTCTCGCAGTGACCGCACTCGTGCGGGTTCCGCGCCTGACTCAACCTAACCGCGCACGGACAAGTACACAAGATCACCGCGCATTCCGCAGCGCCACCAACGACACCAGCCCCATCTCCCGATACAGCACCTCCGGCGGCAGCTGCCGGAACCCCCGCACCCGCGGCGTCCCCGTCGCCGCCTGGGCGATCTTCCGCGCGATCCGGTAGTCCAGATCCTTGAGCGACCCCCGATCGGTCACCGTGTCGAGCACCGCCGACAAGCCTGCCACCGCGAACGGACTGGTGACATCCAACATCACATTCGTCGCCGCGACGAGGTGACCGGCGCGCTCCCGCACCGTCATCCCCGACAACGTCGGTGCCACGGCGTCGATCCGCGCCGCGATCCGAGCCATGAGGCGGCGCAACCGATGTGGGCCCAACGTCACCGTCCCCGCCGCCGTCACCGACATGCCCAGGCAGTCAATCCTGTCCCGCCCGCGGTACGCGGGATCAACCTCGCACGGCCGACCGTGCACCGACAGTGCCGTCCGCAACTCCTTGCTCAGCTTCCGCTTCACACCTAGTTCCGTAACCAACTCGTCGATCCGGCTGTCCACCTCATGCAGCACCGCTAGATCCACATGCGCGACCATGAAGTCGTCGTTGTACCGGGCGTAGAACACCCCGTCGATGTCCGTGATCGCCCGGTCCATCGGCACCACCGCCAGATTCCCGAGCACCGGCACCAGCGGCGTCCCCATCGCGACCCCGTTGAGACGGGTGAATTCGGTGCCGTCCTCGTCGCGCACCACCGGCCGGATCAGTGCCGTGATCAGATCCCAAGCGCGACTGCTGATTGCACCGCCAGAAGCGCCGAGCGACGCCACCTCTCGCAGGGTCTTCCACAGCGCGGCATCCGGCCCGACCGGCAGATTGTCGCCGTACTTCTCGAAATCGGACTGCAGCACGTACAGCGGCCCGCCTCTCGGCCCGACCCGCTCCCGGTGAGCACGGATGAACGCCGCGAACGCCCGCATGGCACCCACGTTCGTCACCCCCGGCAGATACGAGTACACGCCCGGCAGGCCGTAGCAGCGGGCGTTGTGCGACAACAGCTTGAACAACGCCGACCCGACGATGTGGTCGACGAACCCCGGCATGTGCGCGGCGCGGCGCTTGCCGTTGGTCTCCAGGAACCACAGATCGACCGGCTGCGGCTCGTACGTGCCGTCGGCGATGCTCGCGGCGATGGCGCGGGACAACGCCTTTCGATCGGCGGCCGCGTCGAAATACGTGACGCCGTCCGCGACGTCGTGGAACCCCATGCCCCGTTCGTTGCGCTTAGCGTAGATCCGCAGGATGGTCGACTCGTAGGTCGCCGGGTCCACCAAGCAGTCGTCGATGTCGACCGGTTCAAGCGCCACGGATGGCGACCTCCCGCTCCCACTGGCCGAGCCGCCACGCCCGCAGCGTCCGCAGCCAGCGCTGGAACTGCGCCGGCTCGGGATCTGTTGGGAGCAGGAAGATCATCCGCACCTTGTTCTCGTGGAAGATCGGCGAGAGCCAGCGCCCGGCCACCGACACCACCAACGCGTCGTCGTCGAGGCTCTTCATGGCCGCCGGCAGGATCGCCGGCACCAGATCCTCGTCGAGCGTGCGCATGGCCTGCGCGCCCGCGCGGGTGTCGAGATCCGCCACCATCCCGTCGGGAAAGATCTTGAGGAACTCCGGCGCGAGGCATTCCGGGCTCTGCGGCTCCCGCGGCATGCCCGCCATGCCTTTGAGCCACTGCGCGGTCATGATGCGCTCCAGCGCCGAACATCCGTCAGGGGCCGGCTCCCGCCAATACTGGCCACGATTGGCGGCGCCGCCGGTGGCGGTCTGCACCTCGAGATGCGGCTCGAGCGCGAGGTCCCCGCGCGTGTAGAACATCAGCGTCGTCGCCGAAAAGAACGCCAGACATCCGTTGTCCGCTAACGTCGTCCGCATGAGATCGATCGCGGCGGCCCGCTGCCGCTCCGGGATCCACTCCGGAACGGTGATCGTCCCGGCACGCACCGGCCCCGGTTCGGCGGCCAGCGCGCGGATCCAGTCGCCGAGCGGCAGCTGGGTGGGCGATGGTGGGGTGCGGTCGCGCAGGTGCTGCAGGTTGATGTGCACGATCAGCAGCGTGATCATCGCCGCGGTGAGCTCGACGAGATCCGAGGCCGGGTTCGCGTCGATCCACACCAACGCGAACAGCACCGCCGAGAACGCGATGGTGAGGTTGAGCGCGCTGAACTGCCCCTCGGCGAACAACCGGACCTGGTAGGTGCCGATGAAGCTGCGCACGATGAACAACGGCAGCAGCGCCAGCAGGAACGTGAACGGTATGCCGGGCAACACGAACAGTCCCAACACCACGGCGAGCCCCCAGAAGTACAGGGTGACCACTGGCGTGACGATCAGCAGCCGGTGGAAGAACCACACCCGGTACTCGCGCAGCGCCGGAATACGCCGCAGCCGAACGAAATCGAAGTAGAAGACCGCCGTCGCCTCGTAGGCGCCGCGCAGCAGCGGCAGCACCAGGTAGAAGAACTGGAAGGCGTCGATGTCGCGCCAGGCCTCGAACCCGGCGGTCAGGTCGAAGGACCGGGTGCTGGTGCCGTAGATCCCGGCGATCGCGAGGACGGCGATCGCGTCGAGCCGCAGGCCCAGTCCGGCCGCGGTCGCGTCGAAACCCTGCCGGACAGCGAAGCGCGGCAGCCGATCCCGCAGCGACCGCGCGGCCCGAGGTCTCGGTGAGACGCCGTTGAGGCGGTAGAGGCGGAGGGTGAAGTGGATGGTGATCCAGATCGAGAGCGCGTTGGAGGCGATGATCGCGATGACCACTGCGGCGGCGGGGTAGAAGAACACCCCGGCGCCGATGACCACGATCTGCACCGCGGTCGGGGCGAACAGTGTCCACAGCGGTCGGTAGATCCGTCGGGTGGCGAACATGCCGGAATGCAACACCCGCACCGGCATTCGGAGCGCGAGCTCGACGACGACCAGGAAGGCGTACAGCAGCCCGAGCGGATCGCCATCAGAGGGAAGCAGTGACAGCACGACCACCGCGCCGGCGACCGCCACACCCGTCGCCACGATCAGCGACAGCACCAGCCAGCTGCTGATCTCGCGCTCGACGGCGTCGCGGTCACGGGTCAGCGAGAGTCCGCGCAGGCGTTCGCGCATCACCTCGAGCAGTCCCCACCAGGCACCGCTGACAATGAGGCTGCCGACGCGCAGGATCATCACCGTGAACGCCGCGAGTCCGCCGAGGCTGGTGAGGATGATCAGGAACTCGGCGACGTGGACGACGAAGGTCGCGCCGTCGACGAGCAGCGCGTAGCGCAGGCGGTATCGGAAGTACTCGAACATCCCGCCGGTCAGCAGGCAGCCGTACAGGGACACCGTGCGGTGCTGGCGGCGGCCGGTGCGCTCGAACCAGCGGTCGATGTCGTTCACCGCGAGGTACCCGGCCACGCCCACACGTCCGCAGCACCTTTCGTCGGCGATCACGCAACGCCGGCGCATTGCTGTGAGACGCTGTTGCCGTGCAGCGCGCTGACGGCTGCCCTCCCTGGTGAAAGGGTGCACCATGCGGCGAGGCGACGTAGCCGTATTGTCGATTTCCGCGGCGCTGGCCGCGGTCGTCGTCGCCGCCGTCACCTACAGCGTCACCGCGCTCGACAAGGCGCCGAACCCGTCCGCGCTGGTGTCCGACGGCACCCCCTCCAGTTGGCTGGTGCTCACCTGGGCGCCCAGCTTCTGCACCGCCGAACCGGAGAACGCGGCGTGTGAGTCCGGGGAGGTGACCAGCACAGGTCAGACACTTCTCCTGCACGGTCTGTGGCCGCAGCCGCGCGACCGCCAGTATTGCGTTGTGCCGCAACAGTTCCACGATCGCGAGTCCGCGCTGCCGCCGGTGCAGCTGTCGAACGGAGTTCGTAGCCAACTGGGGTCGACCACCGTCAACACCACATCGCTGGTGCATCACGAGTGGTACACCCACGGCACCTGTGCGGGCGTCGCGCCGGACACGTACTTCGGCGATGCGGCCGCCTTGACCGATGAGGCGCGCACAGTCCTGGACCCGGTGCTGCGCGATGCGGCCGGCGGCCGGTTGACGCTCGCCGCCGTTCGGGCGCACGTCGACGAGGCGTTCGGTGTGGGGACGGGGGAGCGGGTGGCGTTCGGGTGTCGAACGGCGCCCGGGGAGGGGGCGACCATCGTCGAGGTGCGGCTGTCGCTACCGCCGGTCGTCGCCCTGCGCGACGACGATGGGCTTGCGCCAGTGGGAAAGCTGCTCGGCGACGCGCCGCCGATGGCGGTGCAGTGTCGGCACGGCAGCGTGCCGTGAAACTACTACTCCTCGTCCGACTGCTCGCGGGATGGTCGCTTGCCGAACAGCTTTGACCCTTCACGCGTCGTCTTCGACAGGAAGTTGCTGACCGCCGTGTAACCCTCGTTGGCAGCTCCGAGTGCTTGCGTGGCTGCGACGGAGGCCTTGTCGGCGGCGGCCTGGAGGGCCTCCTTCGGGGTGGGCGCGTTGATCTCGGACCATTCGAGAGCTTGCGCCCTGCGGGCGTGGGCGAAGCGGTCGAGATCCTCGCGCAGCTTGGGCAGGTCTCGTGTGAGGCCTTGGACGGACCAGAAGCGGAACCCGTCGATCGCCTCGGTTCTCGCGACGGCGTCGAGGACGGTCTGCGCCCGCCGGTACAGCTCTCCGTCGGCGGCCATCTGGTGGGCGAGCAACTCGCGTGCGTCGTCGAGCACCTTCTGAAGGTGTTGCGGCTCGGTCGCTTCCACGCGGGCGATGCGCAGCCGCTGCCACTGGAACAGCGACTCCTCGGCGACGACGAGCAAGCTGAGTGTTTCGCCCAGCTGCTGGTTCTCGACGGCGTTGACGACGAATTCGGCGCGATCCTGGATCGGTCGTGAGGGGTCGAAGGTCTTGAGCGTGCCGAGAGCGTGTTGTCGCAACTGCTCGACCGTCCTGTTCAGGCCCGGTCCGACGCTCGAGATCCAATCCCAGTCGGTGTCCGAGAACGATCCGTGTTTGTCCAAGTAGTTGACCATGCGCTCGATCGACAGGCGATCGCCGAGAACATCACCCGAGCGGGTGGCCTGCGCGAGGCGAAGGACTTCTTCGACCTTGCTCTCGACGCGCTGGACGGCGTCCTCCACCTCGCTGATCGCCGTCTTGAGGGCGATCTGCACGGCGAGCATCTGTGCCGACATGAGCTTGGCCGGGTTGACGTTGGTCTCGCGCCACTGCAGCTGGCTGAGGAACTTCCCGTCTTTGCCGCGCGTCATCATCCGGTTGAAACCGTGCGTCCCGGGGATCAGCCGCTCGGCATGAATCGCCTTGACGCTGTCGGGGTGAAGCTGAACGAACTTCGCGGATTGCCCGAGGATCGACGCCGCACTGGCGGCGAGGCCGGTGGCATTGCCCAGCGATGCTTTGTCGAGGCCCACGACTTGGATGGCGTATCCGGCGTTCTCGGTGAGCCGCTGCAGGTAAGACTCGACGGCCTCGGGGTCGCCGCCGACCAGGAGCCCTTCGGGCTGCGTAGACACCACCACCTCGCCAGGGGCGGGTTCGGAGGTCGCGGGTAGGTTGTCCGTCCCGTCGGATGGTGTGTTGACCTCTTCGTCTGCCATCGTGCCCTCTCGCGTGGCTCGCCAAGTCTGTGTCGCCGCCATTCGGTCGCGCTTCCAGTGTTAAGTTGCCGGTCCTCCCCGTCAGGCAAACATTCCTAGACGGATTCCGAGCTGCCGCTGCGCGCGCGATCAATGCGCGGGAGAGGAGCGCGCAGCCCATACGCTGGTCAATGTGAGCACGCTGAACGCCTTTCTGGTGACGTGGTCCGGGGCGCGCGACACGTTCGGATCAGGTGCGCCCCGGACCGGTGAGCCATTCGACCAGAGCGGCCACCTGCAGAAGCTCGAAGCGGCAACTCAGGCCGCAGCACCCGGGACTGACCTGGTCGGGCGGGGCCGCGACTGCCTATAACGTCAGGAATGCTGCGCACGCGCGCGTGCTCGAACAACTGGCGGGCCTGGATAAGCGGCTGGGCTCGCAGTCACCGAGTCGGCGAATGTGGTGTCGAACGGACGGCAGAATCTCGACGCGATCAGGAACTGGGTGATGGCCGCCGCCGAGTCCGTGCCGGCCAAGGCGGCGGGAAGCAACGCCGGGGAAAGAGACGGACGAACGGGATCGGACGATTCGGTCCGTTGACTTCCAACAGGCGCCCCCTGGGAAAGCCGAAGACCTGGCCAACCGGCGTCAGAACCAGATCGACGCGTTCCGCGAGGTCTTCGGTCGCGGCCCATCGTCAGCGACGGATTGGCAGACCGCCGCAGCCCTCGATCCGCACAGCTACGATCCCGACACCGATGGAGTACCGCCCGAGATCAGGGTGGTGAAGATCCGTCCGGTGCCCGGTCAAGGGGTCGTTCGCGTCGGCCAGTGGATCGAGCAGCGCGACGTGATCAGTGGACCGTGGAAGCGGGACTTCGGGAACACCAGACCAGCAGACCCCGATTTCGATCCGGCGAATACCAAAGTGACGACGTACGTCGACTACGAGAACGGTCTCGTCGTGATGCGACAGAACCCCTCCGTCGAGCTCAATCCCGACGGTGGACCAGGACAGGTCAAAGTCGGAATACCAGAAGCCGTGGTGCAGCAGACCTTTGACGGTGCAGTTCGCGTCCAATACGACGCCGCTAACCCGTTCGCTCCTGGTACCGCCCAGAATCCACCCTGGCCGTTGGAGAGCAATCCATGGACCGTGAATGGCGACCTCGTCTTCACGCCCACCGCCGAGGGCGTTCGAGTCGATGGGACGCGTACCGACTATCCCTCCATGGAGGTCTACCAAGATCTCCCCGACGGTTCGTCTCGGATGGTTCTCGTCGACCCGGCGATCGCCGGTAACTCGACTGGCCCGATGGTGAACCTGCCGCAGCACCACGACGTCGGGGCAGGCGGCAGCGCGTTCGCGCCGTTCGATGCCGGTAGGTGGAATCCTGACTACGACGTGCCAATCCCGCTACCTTGGACTGAATTCGGGCCTACGGAAAGCGCGCCGCACGTTCCATCAATTCCGTTGCCCCCGGGCGTGACTCCGGTTTGATCAGGCAGGCGACATGACAGCACTCGCGCGACTCAACGACGTGGACTACCGCACCTGGTCCACCGCTACTTGGTCAGCGCCCTTCATTACCCAACTTGTCCTGGCGCTCGTCATCGTGACGTCATGGCTGCTCGGTAGGTGGTTCCCTGGCACCGCTCCAGTGGTCTTGTTCGTCGTCAGCTCCGGGGCCGTCTTCCTCTTGTGTGCAGTGCTATTCACATTGCTGATCAAGCTTGCGTCATCGCGCGCGCGGGGTGTGGCGCTCAGCGTGGCAGGATCCTTCGCAGTGGTCCTCACAGGTGGTCTCGTATACGGGTTTTGGATCCTCGCATGGTGAAAGATGCTTCTGCACAACGGTTCAAGCTGACATACGGACCCATCACGTTCGTGGCGGCGGTCGTGAACACGCTCGTCGTCGAGTTCGCCGTTTGGATATTCCTGCCGTGGTTTGTACTCGCGATCTACGTCCTACCGTTGCTTCTGGTCGACCTGGTGATTGCATTGATTCTCAGGTCGCGCGTGGGCGCCTCGGGCCAAATCGGGCAGGGGATGTTGATCGGGCTGATCGCTGCCCCCGCTGCACTCGCGTTGTTCCTGCCCGGCCTCATGCTGGCTCAGGCGTCAGGACTCATCTGACGCACCCGAAGGCGTTCCGCTTATATCCGTGCTTCCTTGGCGACTCGCCGTAGATACCTCGGATAGAAGACAGGCAACGTGCGCGCGTGCGCATGAACCTCACGAGGTCGTCAGAACCCGCAACGCAACCCGTTGCCCGGCAGCTCGCGGCCGAGGCAGCCGGGTGATGTCGACGGCCAGGACCGAGCGTGCGATCGGACCGCGTCGATGGCATCGGTCTTGCCGACACCACGTCGCTGCGCGGCGGGCATCGTAACGGGCCGCGACTCGCGGCAACGAGTCGGACAGGCTTTTGATCAAGCCACCGAAGCAAGACCGGGCCGGCGCCGCCGCCCTCGGCCAGGTGGACAGATCCTGGGAAGAGCACCCTTCGCAGAGGCCAGGCGATTCACGAGTCACACTCGGCCAGGACGGCGACACCGATCCCGTCAGCCAGCACCGGGCCAGCCATGTAAAGCCTTACAGGCGATGTGCTCTCTCCAAGAACTTGATTCGCCGCCGCGCTTCGCGCAGCTCAGCCGACTCGCTGGTGCTCTTACCGGGTTTGGCGCCTTCGTCGATGTCGGCCTGGCGCATCCACTTGTGCAGGGTCTTCGGGTGCACCCCGAAATCGGTGGCGTTCTGCTCGATCGTCACCCCGTCGTCTCGATTGCGAGCGACCCGCATGACGTCGTCGCGGAACTCTCGGGGATAGGACCTGGGCACAAGGACATCCAGCCCACCCGTCACGGGCAAGCCAACTCAGATGTCACCTATCCGTGCAGCAGACCCACATGAGATTTCTGAAGACTGCTTTGCGCGTAGAGGTCACTATGAGACGCCATGTTTGACCATCTGCTCAATCTCATCGACCGGTTTCAACATCAGATGACTGAAGATCGTCGCTTGTGGCTCTGAGAGACGCGCAGTTCCGGCCTCGGACTGAAGTTCAAAGAGCCACTCATTTTCGGTGGGCAGGACAACGACATCCGCACTGCGGCCTAACTTGTACAGCTCAGGGCCGGATATCTTGGCGCCGAGTACATCACGCATCGTGGACCCCCACCGCCAGATGAGGAACTTCTCGGCGAGATCAAATGTAGAGAATCGCGCGATGTCATTGTATCGCCGTCCTCGGTCGTTAACGACGTCGATCGCCCACCAGGTGCCATCACTTCTGAGATAGAACGATTCATCATCCGAAACGAACCCGATTGCGCTGCCGTCTTCGATTGGAGAGACCGAGACGTTCGACATGCCTATTCTGCGTGACCATCGAGTCCAGTCATTCGAGAGGCGTGAGAAATCTGGCACCCTATCCACCTATTCTCTTCAGGTAGCCCGATTGACGTAGCGAGTCTACTGAAGGCTCTATACCTGGCGGTGCAATGATGCGGTACTGCGTTCCGCCTCCGGGTTGGTGAAACCAGGGCGCCGCTTGTGATTGTTCGATGCGCCATCCCGGCGGAAGCGCGGTGGGATCGTCGACGACGTACCTGAAGTACGGTTTTGCGGCGCTCTCGGGTGGCAGTGATAGTTCGGCGAAGGGGGTTCCCTCTGGAGCCAGGTATGTACCGCCTGGGTAGCCGAAGCGCCCGAGCTCGGTGCCCGCGGGCAACTCGGCATTGTCGATGACCGTGCCTGGAATCGCATAGGGCTTGCTCGGCAAGCTGTCGTCGGGGTAGATCAACCCGCCATCAGGGTTAGTGAACTCCGGGCCCGGGGGTGTTGGGTCGTAGCCGTCGAACAAGGGTGAATCTGGTGGGAGCGGCAGCGGCGGTGGCCCATCGGCGACCGGCACGTGCGTGCCGTGGTGGCCAGGAGCTTCGGGCAGCGGAGTCGAATGCTCGACCGTGCTTGGCGCACTCGGCGTGTGGATGAGCTCGTCGGGGATCGCGGCTCCGGCGCCTCGTGCCGCGAGGGCTGCTTCCCCGCCGAACACGGCGGCGGGCGCGGTGAGGGCTGTTCCGCCGGCAACCTCACCCAGGTAGTGCTCGGGATAGCTCGTCAAATGCTCGACTTCCTCGGTCAAGGAGTCGATGGGGTTGGTGACTCGTTCCCACGAGCCCTTGGCCATGTCGGTCCAGGCGCCTTTGAGGTCCTCCCATCCGTTGGCGCCGACGAGGTCCTTGATGCCTTCCTCGGTGTTGAACCAGCCGTCGGCGAAACCGTCGGCGAAGCTGGGGCGCGGTTTCGGTCCGCTCTCGGGCGGCTTGGCTGTGGGCAGTGGTTTCTGCGCTGCGGCGACGATCGCGTCGAGTTGCTGCTCGATCTGCTCTGGCAGCACGCCGTCGCGCAGCATCGTCTGCCGGGCAAGCTCTTTGAACTGCTGAACCTTCGCGGGGTCGATCGGCAGCGGTCCGGTGGCCGGGCTGTCTGCGGATTCGCCCGGCTCCGATGACGCGGGCCCGTCGCCGGATTTCCCGGTGAGCTGATTTAGCGCGTCGTCGAGACTGTTCGGTGCTGGTCTGCGCTGCTCGCCGCTCTGGGGGAGCATTAGGTCTTCGAGTGACCCTGCCGACTTCACCGCCGGCGCGGCTATCTCGCCGGCGGCGGTGATCGCCCCTGCCAGTTCGGCGTCCAATCGCTCTCCGTCGGCGAGCGCGGCGGCGATACGCCCCTGTAGCTCGGTGACTTTGGCCGCAACCTCTGCGGCGTACTCCTCGGTCATGTGACTGGTGCCGGGTGGGATCACCTGGTTGGTGGTCTCGTCGATGGACACCGCAGGCTGGGCGGCGGCGTCATCGAGGATGCGCTTGATCGTCTCGGCGAGCTCCTCGGCGTCTTGGTGGACACGTTCCATCCGGCTCGCCGCGGTGCCGAGGCTGTCGGCCACCGCGTCGTGGTCACTTGCCGTGGCCACCAACGCGGACCTGGCCGCCTGCGCGCCTTCTCCCTCCCAGGTGGACACCGTCACCAGCGAGCGATAGAAGTCGGCGGAGTCGGTGTGGTTCGCGGCCGCGTCACGCGCTGATTGGGCCAGGTCGGCGATCTCGGGAGACCACTCCTTGAGCTCCTTGAGGTTCAGCGCCATGCGGCCAACTCAGGGTGCCGAACCCGCGTTGTCGATTTTGTCGGCGCTGCCGGCATCTGTGCGCACATAGCCGTCCGCCGCCTCGCGGTGTCCTCGCGCGTGCCTGGCGAAATGCTCCTCGAACTTCGCGCCGTCGGCTTCCCACGCCGCCAACATTCCCGGCAACGCAGCGGCCGCGGAGCCCGACCCGAGAGCGGCTTTGCTCGCTCGGGCCTGTACGGCTTGGTGCCCTGCGCGGAATCCGCCGGCTTGCCCGTCGAGTTGGTCTGCGGCCATGCGTAGCTCTGTCGGATCGGTTTTCAGCGGCTCATGCGGATGCGATATCGTCCCCCCCTTTCCCCTGTTAGCCGCACACTAACACCGCTGCGGTGGCCACCGGCCCGGCAAATTGCCAAGCGCATTCGCCGGCGCCACCAGCCACGTTATTGCCTTTCAGTCACCTAGCATCCACAACGGAACTGCGCGTCACGGGGAGGTCGGCATGCTGCTCAGGTTCGAACAGGGGAGTTCGGTGCCGTGACCATCACTCCCGACGAGCATCCACGCCTCAAGAGTTCCGAGCGCAGCACCTACCAGGCGCTGATCAATCAGCTCGAGCCCAACGACCTCGTGGTGCCGGGCCAACGCGTCACCGACCACCTCAAGGACCACGAGGTCGACTTCGTCGTCGCGATCGCGGGCGCCGGCATCGTGTGCATCGAGGTCAAGGGCGGCGAGGTCTGGCACGACGGCGACGGATGGCGCCAGATCCGCGGCGGCCGCCAGTTCACCATCGAACCCGTCCGCCAGGCCCGCGAAGCCTGCTACGCGCTGCGCGACTTCATCGAGAAGGATCCCCGCTGGACCCAGGGCCGGCTCCGCTGGGATCACGTGGTCGTCCTCCCGAACACCGAACTGCCGGACGACTTCGGGCTCCCCGACTGCCCCCGCTGGAAGGTCGTGGACCGCACAGATCTGCCGAACCTCGTCGACAAGCTGCGCTATGTCCTCGTCCGCCAGGAACTGGACCGGCCGCTGCTCACCACGCAGGGCATCGACCAGCTCAACACCGCGCTGTCCGGGCGTGGCCTGCCGCAGCGTGACGTCGTCGCCCGGGCGCTGGCCAACGAGGACGCTGCCGATGCGTTGACCGATCACCAGGCGGTCATCCTCGACGCGATCCGGCTACTGAACCGTGTCGAGGTGCGCGGCGGGGCCGGCAGCGGCAAAACCTTCTTGGCGATGGAGCAGGCGCGGAGGCTGGCGCAGCGTGGTCAACGGGTGGCGCTGGTCTGTTACTCGCATGGCCTCGCGTCGTACCTTGAGCGCATCGCCGAGACCTGGCCGCGCCGCCAACGACCCGCGTACGTGGGTGAGTTTCATGCGCTCGGCGTGCAGTGGGGTGCCCCGGAGGGGCCGGATGAAGCGCTCCGCACCGAGGAGACCGTGCGGTTCTGGGAACACGACCTCCCACTCCAAATGGCCGATCTGGCAACCCAACTCGAACCCGGGCACCGCTTCGACTCGATCGTCGTCGACGAGGCACAGGATTTCGCCGACGCCTGGTGGGATCCGCTGCTCGCTGCGCTCAAGGACCCGGTCGACGGTGGCTTGTATGTGTTCACCGACGAGGGGCAGCGGGTCTTCGACCGTTTCGGCTCACCGCCGGTGCCGTTGGTGCCGTTGATCCTCGACCACAATCTGCGCAACACCCGCCAGATCGCCAACGCTTTCCAGCCGCTCGTCGACCATCCGATGCGCTATCTGGGCGGCGAGGGGCCGGCGGTCACGTTCGTGGCGTGCAAGCGTGAGGACGCGTTGGATGCGGGGGACGACCAGATCGACTTGTTGCTCGAACAGGGTTGGCGGCCTGAGGATCTCGCGCTGCTCACGACCGGTAGCCGTCATCCCGAGCAGGCCGAGCGGCAGAAGGAAGGCCACAAGGCGTACTGGGACTCGTTCTGGGACACCGACCAGGTGTTCTACGGCCATGTCTTGGGATTCAAGGGTCTCGAACGCCGGTGTGTCGTCCTCGTGGTCAATGAGACCGGCATGTTCGAACGCTCCCGCGAACGCCTCTACGTCGGGCTTTCCCGCGCCCGCGACCAACTCGTCGTCTGTGGGGACCCGGATTTCATCCGCGAGGTCGGTGGACCGGACCTGGCGCGGCGGCTGAACGTACCGTAGGGGCGTAGAAGTGGCGAAATTGCCGCACTGACGGTCGTCCCGGGTATGCCACGATGGATGCCATCCAGGGGGTGGTCATGAGTGAGCTGCAGGTTTCCGAATCCGTGGTGAGCGGAGTTGCGCAGGAGTTGCGCACAGTCGTCGACAACACACGGTCCGGCCTGAACGGTCTAGATGGCGAACTCGGAAGTCTTCTCGGGTCCGGGTGGACCGGCGAGGCGGCATCGGCATTCGGCGATGTGTGGAACCGCTGGCACGAGGGTGCGCAGAGCTTGATGAAAGGCTTGGAGACGATGGCCTCAGCGTTGGAGCAGGCCGCACAGAGCTACGGCAGCATCGATGCCAACGGCCAGGCAGCGATCGACTCGGCAGGGATGTGATGGCCGGTTTCGCCGTGGACCTGGAGGCGTTGCTCGACGGTGTGGATCGCATGTCGGCGTTTTACTCCGACCTCGAACAAGCGCTGGCGGCGGTGCGGTCATCGGTGGCGGCGCTTGGCCTCACGTGGCACGGTGACGCCGCATCGGCCCAGGAAGCCGCCCAGCAGCAATGGGATACCGGGGCGCAGCAGCTGCGTGAGGCGCTGGGGCAACTGCGCGACATCGCCGAGCAGGCGCACTCAAACTATTCGAACGCGGCCGCCACGAATCAACGCATGTGGGGCTGATGCGGCGTGGCGCCCATCGTCGTCGACCCCGATGCGCTGGCCGGAGCCGGGGAGGCAGTCACCACCGTCGGTGACGAGCTGTCGACAGCCATCGCAGCGCTGTCATCGGGCTTGGGCGGGGGCGCACCCAGTGGTCTCGATCCCTCAGGACTGGCCTTCGGGATGGCGTATCAGAAGTCTGCGCAGGCGCTCCTGGACGCCGGCGCGGCATTGGTCAATGCGTCGCGCAACGTCGGATTCGGCGTCGGCATGTCCGCGACGAACTACTCGCAGGCGAACGCGGCGTCGACGATAGGTGGTGGTACCGCGACGTTGACGGCGCCGGAGAAGCCGACTGAGTTCGCCACGCCGTCTTCCCCGCCCTCCCTGGGCGGTGGAGTGCCACCGCCGTTCCTCTGGTCGGTGCTGCAGACCTTCATCCCGGATACGTGGCCCGACGGCGATCCCGCTCGGCTGCGCGATTCGGCAGAGGCGTGGCAGACATTCGCATCAGCGATCAACGGGATCGCCGTCGGGCTGAGCGGTCCGTCGGGAGTGATTGCAGGCCAGAAGATTCCGGAAGGCGGCGCGATGACGTCGGCGATGGCGGAATTGTCACGGTCGCTTTCCGAGGTGGCGACCGAGGCGGGAAATCTCGCCACGCAGATCCGTGAGTTCGCGGACGACGTGCAAGCGACTCAAGACGCCATCCGCGATCTCTGCGATCGGGTGTCACCATCCGGGATCTTCGACGGCATCAAGGCGGTGTTCAGCGGTGACGCCCTCGAGGAGATCAAGGAGATCGCCGATGACGTCAAGGAGGTCTTGGAAAACTTCGGGCGGCAGGCCGACGGCCGCATTTCGTTGATGGAGTCGCTGATCACGGCTCTCGACGACGCGGTGGTCTCTATGCAGCAGAGTGCTCGTCGCGAGTTCACCCACTATCTCGGAGACGACGTCGGCGGAGCGCTGGCAACTGCGTTCGAGTTCCATTCCAATGTGGGCGAGGGGATCATCAAAGGTGGGTTGGAGACGGTTGTCGGTGTCCAGCAGCTCGATCCGGCCAGGTTCGCCTCCGATCCCGAGGCGGCGGGGGCGGCATGGGGCGGAGTGCTCGACACTTTGAAGTACGCCACTCCCACCGGCGTGGCCATGGATCCGTCCGGCGCACTCGACCACGGCAAGGACATGCTCGGCGGAATCGTGCACGCCGAGGACTGGCGAGCGGACCGCCCGGGCCTGGGCCTCGGCGGGGTGCTGTTCGAAGCGGGGTCGGCCGTCACTGGTGTCGGCGCGGCCAAGACGGGGCTCCGTGGAGCCGGCGCCGCGGCCGACGCCGGCGAGGCCGGCCCGGTGGTACGCGCTGCGGCGGGCGCGGCCGATGCCACCGCTCCCATTGCTGGGCATGCATCTGAGATCGCCAGCAAGCTCGAAGACCTCACCACCCTGGCCGACGACCTTTCGTCCGGCGCAGGGTCGGGCGCCAAGGGGCCGGCGCTGCCTCCGTCGCTGGCCGAGCCGGGTGTGCCGCGGATCTCGGAGGGGTCTCGGCTTCCCGAATCCGCCATGCCGCACGGACTCCCGCATTCGACGCCGGATTCTGGTGGGCCGCATCCGGCGGACCTGTCTTCGCAGCCGAGTCCTGAAGGAGGTGGCTCCCGCGCAGAGGTGCCGCCACAGGCGGTGCCAGACACCGCAGCGCCGCGTTCGGCCGAGCCGGGCTCGCCGCAGGTGTCACCCTCAACTGCCGCCTCGACGCGGGCGGTCGAGGCGCCGTCGCCGAGTGGGACGTCATTGCAGGAGCGGGTCGGGCCCGGTGCGGGCTCCCTTCACGCCGCTTTGGCGCCAGAACCCCGAGCCCCTCTGGCCTCACAGGGGGCGACTGGCGAGAATTGGGTGGACTTGGCGCCGCCGGCTTCTTCTTCCTCGCAACCCCATCCGAGTGTGCCTCACGACCCGACGCCGACGTCGAGTGACTCTTCAACTGTCAGCGGCTCAGGAGCGTCTGATGGGAGCGGTCATCATCCGGACAGCGCTGAGCCCCACCTCCGCGACGACGGTGTTCCCGACCCACCACGGTGGGATCAGAATGTGCTGTCAGAGGAAACGCGCGACGAGATACAGGCGATGGACAAAGGAACTCGTCCTGATCCGTCGGAATATCTTCCGCAGGAGTTCATCGAACATCACCTGGAGCGCTTCGATGATGGTGCCAGTCGGTTCATGACTGCAGAAGCGCTCGAAGACTATGGAATTGGGCACCGGGACGGGACAACGTTCGTCTTTCCCACTCGGGAACTCGAAACTCTTATGGAGGCCACCGGCGGCGACCGTCGCGCGTTGGAGCAAGCCCTCGGACTGCCGGACGGGTACTTCGAAACCGATGGGGTGGTGCGCGTAGACGTGCCCGAACCCAGCAACTTCGACTTGCGAATACCCTCAGGTAATGAAGCCGGTGCGAATGAGCAGTGGATTCCGGGCGGATTCCTGCCGACCGGGATACCAGAAGCGGTGATCGATGGTGCGGACGTACCTCCCGGTGATCTCACGATCACAGACATTGATGGAAGGTGACAACAGTGAAGTTCGAGAAGGCTTTCCTCTCAAAAGAAGACCGCTACTCGCTGGGCATCGAGTCTGAATCAGGTCTCCATTATCTGGCAATACCAGTTAGCAACCAGATGATCGACTATATGGAGTATTACAGGCTCAGCGACGAGGAGTATGAGGCGCTGCGCGGTGACTCAGAACAAGCGCGGGAATTCGCGGATTCGTGTCGTCGACACGAACGCGACGAGCGCCTCTTCATGCAGCCGGGCACCGACCGTGGGGTACCACGATGAAGCCGCCAAGATAACGCGTCGATAGTTGGGCCGCTCGATATCGGTACGCCTCCCGCCGGAGACTGGAGTCCGTTTGATCCTTTCTCGAGAGGCCCCGAACCCATCTGTGTGGAACGCTGACATGTCCCTCCCGTTCGATTTGAATGCCTGTAGGCTTTGACGCTCAGCAGGCGCACCCCTCACTGTCGGGATGGGTTGTGACAGTCAGCCTCTGGGTGCTGCGTGCAACCGTCGCAACGCCGCCCGGAACGCGCGGTTCGGGTGCGCACCCGGCAGCACCTCGCCGACATCGGCCAGGGCGCGATCAACGCTCACACCCTTCAGCCGTGCGCCGTACAACGCACCGATCGTTGGCGTGCGGCTGTACGCACCGACGCAGTGCACCAACACCGTTCGCCCTTCGCGCCGGAGTTCCTCGACGGCACGCACCGCCTCGAGCAGGACGAAATCAAGATGCGGGTTCTCATCCACCCGGTCGATCAACCGCACCTCGACGTGCGGCATGCCCGCAGGCACGTCCTCGTCGGCCACCCGGCACAACGACACCACCGCATCGACATCCGGCGGCAGCCGCCGCAACACCCCGATCCCGCCCAGCACCACACCGTCGTCATACGGATGCCGCGCGACGACGTCCACCGACGAACCGGGATAGGAGAAGTCGAACGAATCCGGCTCGCCCCGCCGTTGAATGCCCGACGCCAGTCCGACCAGGCCCCGCGCCGTCATGCCCGGCCACCCGTGCAGCATCGCCCGCCACTGCACCGGCACCGCCGACGCGCCGTACGCCGCCCCCAACAGGCCTCCCGCGATCGCGGCCACCGTGTCCGTGTCGTCACCCGCCCGCGCCGCCGCGTCGAGCGCCAACCGCAGATGATCGGCGCGGAACACCCCACGCGCCGGGTCATCGACCGGCACGGCCGTCGTGGCGATCGCCGACCACGCCGCCTGCAGCGCGGCCACCACCCAGCCATTGTGCGCGAACGACGACGGCCGTCCCGACTCCGCAGTATCCAGCCGCTCCTGCCACACCTTGCGGCGGCTCCAGTCGATGTGGCGCAACCCGATTCGCGCATCGAGCTGTCCGGTCAGCACCGCATGGCGGATCGCGCAGCACCACAGCACGCATCCGTCGCCGGCGTCGAGATCGAAGTGGGTGAGCTCGCTGACGGCGCGGGCGGCCTCGACCATCGCGTCCTCGTCGTCGAGGTAGGCCAGCGCCACCGGCGCGGTCCGCATCAGCGACCCGTTGCCCGCCGTGCGGCCGGTGCGCTCGTGCAGGCCGGCGGACTCCGCGCGGGTGCGCGCCGCCGTGACGGAGCCCGACCGCGCAGCGGCGCTGAGCACCGACCGAGTCTGAATGCCGACGTCCTTGGCGTGCAACGACCATCCACGCCAGCGCGCGACGATCGTGTCCTGCGCCGCCTGGTCACGCAGATCTGCGCCGGTCGCGGCGACCTCGGCGATGGCGATCGCCATCGAGGTGTCGTCGGTCCATTCGCCGGGCTCCCACACCCCGCCCCCGACCATCTCGACGGGAAGTTCCGGCCCGCGCGCCGGGCCGAACTCGTACGGCGCGCCGAGCGCGTCCCCCGCCGCCGTGGCCAGCAGCACCCCTTCGATGCGATCGTGCAAAGACGTCATGGCATCCCCCTCGGATCTCAATTTGCGCGTTTCTGCGCTAATTGAGTCTCACTGTACGCTGAGGCACCGACATGGACCGAGATTTTCGAGACGGCAGCGGGCGCGCGCTCACCGACTATCCGCGCCCGTCGGTCGCCGTGGACACCGCGGTCCTCACGCTCGACGACACGCTGGGGCTGGTGGTCCTGGAGGTGCGCCGGGCGAACGGGCCGGGCTGGGCGCTGCCCGGCACGTTCCTGCACGAGGGGGAGCGGCTCGCCGACGCCGTCGACCGGTCACTGCGGGTCAAGGCCAACGTCCGGGGTCTGGTGCCCCGCCAGCTGCAGGTGTTCGACGACCCCGCGCGCGACGACCGCGGCTGGGTGCTGTCCGTCGCGCACGTGCAGGTGGTGCGGATCGACCAACTCGACGCCCGCTTCCCGTCTGCGACGCGGCTGGTTCCGGTCGCCAAACCCGGGCGGCTGCCGTACGACCACGCCGACATCATCGTGCGGGCCGTCGAGCACATCCGCTCCCGTTACGCCGACCAGCCCGACCCCGACGGCCTGCTGGGGGAGGAGTTCACGCTGCGCGAGCTGCGGTTGGCGCACGAGGCGGTGGCCGGAAAGACGTTGCAGCGGGACAGCTTTCGTCGGGCGATGGAGCCCAAGCTGGACGCGACGGGCGTGACGACGAGCGGGTCGCGGGGGCGTCCGGCCGAGTTGTTCCGGCGCACGCAGGCGTAAGTCAGGCCGACGGCCAACCTCTCAGGGCCTGGTCTGCGACGGCGTGCAGATCGGCGCGGCCGGCTCCGCTGCGGGCCTGGATCGCGATGCCTTGGCACACGGCCGACACCCAGCGCGCCAGCAACAGGGTGTCGACGCCGGGCAATTCGCCGGCAGCCGCCGCGGCGGCGAAGCGTTCGGCGAGCCGGTGCACCGTCTCGCCGCGCCACTCGGCCAGGCCGGGCGCCTCGCCGACGGTCAGGCAGCCGTGGACGTCGCCGCTGACCGTGTCTGCGGCCCCATGCACCATCGCCTCGGCGACCTCGCGGGCCGTCGGCCGGGTCAGTGCCTCGGCGGTGTAGGCGCTGGGGCCGGCGAGGTAGCGACGAAAGGCGCGTGTGAACAGGTTCTCTTTGGACCCGAACTCGGCGTAGATGCTGCGTCGGTTGACCCCCGTTGCGGCCGTCACATCGGAGATCGACACGCCGTCGAAGCCGCGCTCCCAGAACAGCCGCATCGCCGCGTCCTCGACCTGATCGGGGTCGAACTCCCGCGGGCGTCCGACGGTCATCGCGGACCACCCTTCTTGTGATGCCGGTCACAGTGGGAATGCCGTCGCACGGCAACCGGCTTGACCTCAGCGTACTAAGTAACACACCGGTTCGTAATTACGAGGAGGCCATCGAGCATGAGCACAGCACCCCTGACAGGACGGCGAGCCCTGGTCACCGGCGGGTCACGCGGCATCGGCGCGGAGATCGTGCGGCGGCTGACCGCCGACGGCGCCGCGGTCGCCTTCACCTACGCGGCCTCCGGGACGAATGCGGAGAAACTCGTCGCCGAGGTCACCGCGGACGGTGCCACGGCGGTGGCGATTCAGGCCGACGCGGCCGATTCCGCCCAGACGGCGAGCGCCGTCGACAGGGCCGTCGCCGAACTCGGCGGCCTCGACGTCGTGGTGAACAACGTCGCCGTCGCGCACATCGCCCCGATCGACGGATATCCGGGCGAGGAATTCGACCGCCAGGTGGCCATCAACATCGGCAGCATGTTCTGGACGACCCGCAGCGCGATCAAACACCTCAGCGACGGCGCGCGCATCATCAACATCGGTAGCATCAACGCCGACCGCATTCCCGGGCCGGGACTGTCGGTCTACGGCATGACCAAGGGGGCGGTGTCGTCGTTCACCCGCGGTCTGGCCCGCGAACTCGGACCGCGCGGAATCACCGTCAACAACGTGCAGCCGGGCCCGATCGACACCGACGCGAACCCCGACAGCGGCGACTTCGCCGAAAGTCTCAAGCGCGTCACCGCGCAGGGTCGCTACGGGCACACGACCGACGTCGCCGCCTTCGTCAGCTTCCTGGCGGGCCCGGAGTCCGGATACATCACCGGCGCGAACCTGAACATCGACGGCGGTTTCACCGTCTAGAGAGGGGCGCTGGTCGCCACCGGGTGGTTTCGGTGAAAAGCGCTGCGTATCCATCGATTTGACATCTGTGTTAGTGGCTCGGTCCGAGGCAGTGACCGATGTCGCAATGTGTGTCTCGTTGGGCGTTCTGGGTACGGTCCCAGGCATGGATGTGTACAACCTCGCCTTCGAATGGACGGACACAAACAAGCACTGGCTCATCGAGGTTCCCATCCGGGTTGTCGCTTACGTCATCGTCGCTCTGATTGCCCGGTTCGTGCTGCACCGCATGATTGATCGCGCCGCCACTGGCCGGAGCAAGGCTCGGGGCGGCACCGTGGAGGCGCAGTCCAAGAAGCCGCCGCTCCTGCGTCACCTGCGCGACCGCGCCCCGTCGACGGTCACGGGTGCGAAAAGCGCTGAACGGCGCCAGCAGAGGGCGCAGACCATCGGTTCGGTGCTGAAGTCGACGGTGTCGATTGTGCTGTTGATCTGGGTCGTGCTGTCCGGTCTGAACGTGCTCGGTGTGAACATCGCGCCGTTCATCGCCTCGGCCGGCGTCGTCGGCCTCGCGATCGGTTTCGGGGCGCAGAATCTGGTGCGTGACTTCGTGACCGGCGTGTTCATGCTGCTCGAAGACCAGTACGGCGTCGGGGACACCGTCGACCTCGGTGAAGCGGTCGGTGAGGTGGAAAGCGTCGGTCTGCGGGTCACCACGGTGCGCGACATCGACGGCACGCTCTGGTATGTCCGCAACGGAGAGATCGCGCGGGTCGGCAACATGAGCCAGGACTACGCCGTCGCGCGCATCGAGATGCCTGTTGCGTTGACCGCCGATGTTGCGCAGGCCGAGAAGGTGGCGGTCGAGGCCGCCGAGGAGGCCCTCGAAGACCCCACGCTGGCCGCGAAGGTGCTGGGCAAGCCGGAGATGCTCGGGGTGCAGGAGCTGTCGCCGGACCTGCTGACGTTGCGGATGACCCTCAAGACGCGCCCGAATGCGCAGTGGTCGGTGCAGCGACGGTTGCGGCGGGAGATCCTGCGCGCCTACGACGAGAACGACATAGAACTGCCGTCTCGAGGGAGCCGGGTCTACGCGATGGCTGAGGAGTAGGGCGCCTCAGGGCAGCCCCCGAAGCCCGAGGCGGTAGCTGGGTGCTCTCCCTGCAGGCACGGGAGGGCTCACGTCTCGCAGCGCGTCGGCCGCGTAGTCCCTTTTCGAATGCGATATCGCCGGCGATATCGATTCTCGAAGCGGTCACTTCCATGCGCCGCACTTTCTTGAACCACGCGACGAAACACCTGAGGCTCACCGATTACGAGAAAGCGGTGGCGCCGGACGAGCGCATCGTCGCGCAAGCCGCGAGGTACATGCGCGCGCTCAAGTCGGCGGCCGAGGAGAAAGGCCTCGAGGGTGCACGTCTGCTGCACGCCGAGCAGGTCGGCGTCAAATGCGAGTGGCAGCTGTACCGCGTCCGGTTCGAGCTCAAGAAGCCGTAAGCACGTCGGCCCACACCCACTCACAGCGAACGCTCAACCGCTCGAATTGTCGTACCCGGCTGGAATAATGGGTAGGTGACGCAAACTTCCATCGACCGTCTGCACATCGTCGAATCGACTGACTGGCTGCTCGGCGTGATCGCGCTGCTGGAATCCCGGTCAAGGGTCCGGCCGTGGCGCTACGGCTTCGGTGAGGCTCGGCGCGGCGACCCCGTCGCGATCGTCCTGAACACCGAACCGGCGTCCATCCTGACCACCCTTGGCAGCATCGGCGCCGACGAGGGCACCGGTCGTGCGGTCGTGGACTGGACCTTCGTGGAGCCCCACGTCCTCGACTTCGCCACGCTGGTGCACGTCGTCAACTTCGGGCGGGATCCGCGCCGAGCATGGCGGCTCGAGGGCGACGACGCGGTCCGCATGGAGCTCGCGTTGTCGGAGTGCCATGACCGCGACGACCCGTCATTGCGGTTCGGCCACACCTCGGTGGTCCGCGCCCGCCTTCTGCTGCACTCACGCGGGCGATGCACCGGCTGCGATAACACCATCGACCTGGTGTCCCACGACGCCGGCGCCAATTTCCGCTTCCACACCGTCGACGAACCCGCCCGCGAGGCGCCCGAGGTGCTGATCATGGACGACCGCCACGCCTGCAGCTACCTGGAGGGCCCCATCCCCGCCAGCTGCTGGCGCCCGGAGCTGCCCGAGGACTGGCCCGGTGTGCTGTGCCGCCGCTGTCAGGACCGGATGCGCGAGGGCGGCTACACCAACCTGCTCGACTTCCGGTTCTCCCAGCACCCGAAGTGCCTCGCCTGCGGTGCCGGGCGCACCCAACGTGCGCTGTTCGGGATGTTGATGACCCGGGACATCGCACCGTGGTTGGACCCCCGCGGCTGCTGCGTCACCGACGACATCTGGACCTGCACCGAATGCACCCGCACCTGGTGAAAGCCACTCAGCGGGCAATCGGCCGGCGCTACAGTCACGTGAATGGGCCATCTCTTCGTCGCCCACGGTGACCTCACGAAATTGGCGTGCGATGCCATCTTGGTTCCCTGCGATTCGGCCGGCAACGTCAACGCGGCATGGCGTGACGTGCTGCCCGCCGGGCTGCCGGCTTCGCGGCTTGATCCGGGGTGGCTGGTTCTCCCGGACAAACCGAATGAGGGCGTCATCGACCTGCACTCCGTCGACGGCCGACCTGTGTGGGCGTTCGTCACCGTGGACATCGACCGCGACGCGACCCCGGACGAAGTGGTCGACCGCACGTGGGCGGCAGTCGAGCACGTTGCCGGGCAGATCACCGCACGCGAGGGCCGGGCCGCGTCGTTGATCGGCCTGCCGCTGCCCGGCACCGGCCACGGTGGGTTGCGCACCCGCCGCGCCGAGGTCATCAACGCTCTTTTGGAGCGTCATCGCGCGACGACTCTGGACGTCGACGTCGCGCTCGTCTGCTCCGACCGCCGTGACTTCGCTGCCGTGCAGGAGCGCAGGAGAGACGACGACTGGCGAGACCTGTCCGACGAACTCCGCAGTCACGCAGACCGATTGGGCCGGCTCGCTGCACACGGCGAACTCTCGCTGTTCCTCGGCGCAGGGGTGTCCAAACCCGTCGGCCTGCCCGACTGGTGGGAGCTGTTGAAGACTCTCGCCAAAGAGGCGGGAGCCGACGCACCGGCCGGCGACGACCCTTATCGGGCCGCGGAACCGATCATCGAGAAGCTCGGCGACGGCCGTCACCAAGCCATCCGACGACTCCTGGACAAGCAGCTCCATGGGGTCGGCCATGCACTGCTCGCGAGTATCGACGTGCGTCGCATGGTGACCACCAACTTCGACTCATGCATGGAGACGGCGCTCAAAGCGCCTGCGGGTGAGGGATTCCGGGTGCTCACCCGTCAACTCGCGGCCGGCGGATCACGCTGGCTGCTCAAGATCAACGGTGACGTCGACCAACCCGATTCCATCGTGCTGACCGAGGGTGACCTGAAGCGATACCCCGACGAACGAAAGGCGCTCGAAGGCGTCGTGCAGACCCTGCTGTTGACGAGCCACCTGTTGTTCGTCGGGTTCAGCCTGACGGACAAGAACTTCCTTGCGATGGCCGAAGCCGTCTCGAAAGTGCGTGCCAGAGCGCGAGATCGGGAGTCGTCGAAGCCCGGCACCGCGCTCGCACTCACGGCGAAAGGCTTGGAACGGGCCCAGTACAAGGACCTCGACATGCTCTCCATGGGAGCGGAGTCGTCCGAGAAGGGCGCGCGAATCCTCGAGATCTTCCTCGACCGCCTGGTGTGGGCGGCGTCGACACAGAGCGAACTTGCGACCGAGTACCTGCTCGACAAGCGTTACGCGAGTGGTCTGTCGGAGCGCGACCGGGCCCTCAGAGACCTGCTGCTCGAGATGGTGAACACCGCGACGCCAGAAGCGAGGTCGAGTAGCGGCTGGAAGCGGGTCGAGGAGTGCCTGCACAGCCTCGGCTACGCTGAGACTGCTCACAGATCGCCTTTTCGCGCGGCGGTTTCAAGCGGTGGATGCAACAGCTGGTGGGTTTGAGAGTAGTTCGTTGAGTTTCTCGGCTGGTGTTCTCC
>NZ_LQIU01000012.1 GCF_001499995.1 Mycobacterium sp. IS-1496 | reverse complement strand
CTGGAAAACACCGGCCGAAGCCCTCAACCAACTACTGTCCAACCCACCAGCTGTTGCATCGACCGCTTGAAACCGCCGGGCGAAAAATCGCAGTGAGCGCACGTTCGGCGTGAACGTCAGTCGAGCACCCGCGCGGTCGGCGTGAACACCACCGGCATCGACTCCGGACCGCTGACGAAGTTGGCCGGCCGCAGTGGGACGGCGGCGTCGTCGGCCAGCCGCAGATCGGGCAGCCGCTGCAACACCCTGGTGAGCATCAGCCGCAGCTCCAACCGCGCCAGCTGATTGCCCAGGCAGAAGTGGGTGCCGAACCCGAATGCCACGTGGCTGTTGGGATGTCGATCGATCCGGAAGCTGTCCGGATCACCGAACACCGACTCGTCGAAGTTGGCCGACTCGAACATCAACATGATCTTCTCGCCCGATTTCAGCTCCGTGCCGTGGAACTCGGTGTCGGCAGTGAGTGTGCGGCACATGTTCTTCACCGGCGACGTCCAGCGCAGCATCTCCTCGATCGCACCCGGGAGCAGCTCGACATCCGCCACGAGACGCTCCCACTGATCGCGATGCCGCAGGATCTGCTCGGTCCCCCCGGACAGGGTGTGCCGGGTCGTCTCGTCGCCGCCGATCAGGATGAGCAGCGTCTCGAAGACGATCTCGTCGTCGGTCATCCGCGAACCCTCGACCTCCGCGTTGACGAGCACGGAGAACAGGTCGTCGGTCGGTTCGGCCCGCCGCTTGGCGATCACGTCCATGGTGAACGCCGTGTACGCGGCGAACGTGTCCATCAACTTCTGGATCACCGTCTCGTCGACGTGGGAACTCAAGCCGCAGACCAGGTCGTCGGACCAGGTGAGCAGCATCTCACGCTCTTGTGGCAGCACGCCCAGCATGTCGCCGATCACGGCCATCGGCAGCGGTGCGGCGATGTCGCGGACGAAGTCGCATTCGCCCCGTTCGCACACCGCGTCGATCAGCATGTCGCACAGCCGCTCGATCGAGGGCACCTTGTCCATCACCCGCTTCCGGGTGAACCCGGAGTTGACGAGCTTGCGGCGCAACAGGTGCGCGGGGTCGTCCATGTCGATCATGTACGGCATCCCCGGCTGGTCGGGCCGGATGCCGCCGGTCGAGGAGAACAGCTCCGGATTGCGTTCGGCGTCGAGAACGGCCTGATACGTCGTGGCCGCCGCCAGGCCGTTGCGGTCGCGGAACACCGGCTGATTGGCCCGCATCCAGCGGTACGCCTCGCGCGCCGCCGGCCCGTCGGCGTAGAACGTGCCGTCGGTCAGATCGACGTCCGGCTTGGTGCTCAACGTCTGCGTCATCGAATCTCCTGTGCGTCACCGAATGTCATCTCGACATTGGCAGACGCCTGGCTCGCGAAGGCCCGTTTCGGCAAACCGAGTGCGGCGAGTTCGCGCGCGTATGGGTGGTCACCGAGCCGCAGCCGTGCACCGCCCAGCCGCACCGACATCCCGCTGTTGCGCATCTCCCAGGGGATCTCCCGCAGCACACCGTCGGCACAGCTGTACGTCTTGAGCACTTGCGGGCGGGCGGTGAGCGCCGACGGGATCGGCACGCCGCGGGCGAACTCGATGCCGGCGATGAGCGACCCCTTCTCGCTGACCTCGAAGTCGAATCGCGGTGTCTCGCGCACGGTGAAATCGGCCATGATCTTCGGGAAGCCCCAGATGCGGCGGCCGGCCTCCAGCGTGAAGGACTGGTCGACGGGCAGGTGGTGGATGAACGCCGCCGCGGACGCCAGCGCACCCGGCCCCTTCGCGTTCGAACCCGGCGGGTTGACCATGACGGCGGTGCCGAATTCGTGGTACTTGCCGAGGTCGCCGTCGACGTAGCGCACCAGCATGAGCATGGTGACCGCCCGGCCGGGCAGGTATTCGCACACCCGCAGACCGGTGTAGTCGATCATCCGCTGGGCGGCAGGCGCGGCGACCGAGAACATCGCGACGTGGGTGTTGGCTTGGCGGATGCGCACCGGCATGGTGAGCACCGTGTCCTGGATCGTGTGCTGCGAGACCGTATCCGTCATCCGGTCAATCTAGAACGTGTTCTAGACAGGTCGCAAGAAGTGTCTACACGAGCTCGGCGAGTTCCCGGACCTGCTCGGCCGAGCGTGCGCTGACCACCATCATCGTCACACCGGCGGCTTCCCAGAGCTTGATCTGCTCTCGCACGTGGTCGATGTCGCCGACGATCGCGGCGTCGTCGACCAGTTCGTCCGGAATGACCTTGGCGGCTTCGTCTTTACGGTTGCTGCGGAACAGCTTGGTGACGTCGTCGACCACCTCGGCGTAACCCATCCGCCGGTAGACGTCGGCGTGGAAGTTGGTGTCCTCGGCACCCATGCCGCCCATGTACAGCGCGAGGAACGGCTTCATCATCTCGAAGGTGGCGGGCCGGTCGTCGGTGATGACGACCTGTGCGGTCGCGCAGATCTCGAAGTCCTCGCGGCTGCGCCGGGCGCCCGGGCGGGCGAACCCCTCGTCGAGCCACGCGTTGTAGGTGTCGGCCATGCGCGGGGTGTAGAAGATCGGCAGCCATCCGTCGCAGATCTCGGCGGCCAGCGCGACGTTCTTCGGCCCTTCGGCACCCAGCATGATCGGGATGTCGGACCGCAGGGGATGGGTGATCGGCTTGAGCGCCTTGCCCAGCCCGGTGGTGCCCTCCCCGCTCAGCGGCAGCGGATAGTGCGGGCCGTCGCTGGTCACCGGGGCCTCACGCGCCCACACCTGGCGCAGGATGTTCACGTACTCGCGTGTGCGGGCCAGTGGCTTCGGGAAGCGCTGCCCATACCAGCCCTCGACGACCTGCGGCCCGGACACCCCGAGGCCGAGGATGTGGCGCCCACCCGACAGGTGGTCGAGCGTCAAGGCCGCCATCGCGCAGGCGGTGGGTGTGCGCGCGGAGAGCTGGATGACCGAGGTGCCCAGCCGCATGCGCTGCGTCGACGACCCCAGCCAGGCCAGCGGCGTATAGGCGTCCGAACCCCATGCCTCCGCGGTGAAGACCGTGTCGAACCCCGCCTCCTCGGCCGCCGCGACGAGTTCGGCGTGGTTGGTCGGCGGCTGTGCGCCCCAATATCCGAGCTGGAGTCCGAGCTTCATCGCGTTGCCTTCCCTAGCCTGCCTAGACGGTCCCTTGAAACCATAGTTAGAACCTGTTCTACTTTGTCCTGTGACCGCCAGCCAAAGCAGCCCGGCGCTGATCGAGACGCATGAACCGCCCCTCTCGGCGCCATTGAAGTTGTCCTTCGACTACACCCGTTCGGTCGGCCCACTCCTCGGCCAGTTCTTCACCGCGCTGCGCGAGAAGCGCATCGTCGGCGTGCGGGGCTCTGACGGACGCGTACACGTGCCGCCTGCCGAATACGACCCGGTGACCTACGAACGGTTGACGGAGATCGTACCGGTGGCCGGTGTCGGCACCGTGGTGTCATGGACGTGGCAGCCCGAACCGCTCGAGGGCCAGCCGCTGCAGCATCCGTTCGCGTGGGCGCTGATCAAACTCGACGGCGCCGACATCCCCCTGCTGCACGCGGTCGACGCCGGCGAGGCGGACAAGATCAGCGCCGGCACGCGGGTGCACGCGCACTGGGTGGACGAGCCTGTCGGCGCGATCACCGACATCGCCTACTTCGCGCTCGGTGAGGATGCGGAACCCGAGGGCGAGCCGTCTGAGAAGGATCCGGTGACGATGCTCGTGGTGCCGAGCGCCATCGAGATCCAGCACACCGCGTCGGCGCCGGAGAGCACCTTCCTGCGGGCCCTGCAGGAGGGCAAGCTGCTGGGCGCTCGCACCGGTAAGGACGGCAAGCTGTATTTCCCGCCGCGCGAAGCGGATCCGGCCACCGGCCGGCCCACCACGGAGTTCGTCGAATTGCCCGACCGCGGCACCGTCACGACGTTCGCGATCATCAACATCCCGTTCGCCGGCCAGCGCATCAAACCGCCGTATGTGGCCGCTTACGTGCTGCTCGACGGTGCCGACATCCCGTTCCTGCATCTGGTCACCGAGATCGAGGCCGACCAAGTGCGGATGGGCATGCGGGTGGAGGCGGTGTGGAAGCCCCGCGAGGAGTGGGGGCTGGGCATCGACAACATCAGCCATTTCCGGCCGACGGGCGAGCCCGACGCCGAGTACGACACCTACAAGCATCACCTCTGAGGAATCCGAGCCATGACAGACATTGCAGTGGTGGGCTTCGCGCACGCACCACACGTGCGCCGCACCGACGGCACCACCAACGGCGTCGAGATGCTGATGCCGTGCTTCGCCGAACTCTACGAAGATCTCGGCATCACGAAGGCCGACATCGGCTTCTGGTGCTCCGGGTCGTCGGATTACCTTGCCGGACGCGCCTTCTCGTTCATCTCCGCGATCGACTCCATCGGTGCTGTCCCGCCGATCAACGAGTCGCACGTGGAGATGGACGCCGCGTGGGCGCTCTACGAGGCGTACATCAAGATCCTCACCGGCGAGGTGGAGACCGCGCTGGTGTACGGCTTCGGCAAGTCGAGCGCCGGCACGCTGCGCCGCGTGCTGGCACTGCAGACGGACCCGTACACCGTGGCGCCGCTGTGGCCGGACTCGGTGTCGATCGCCGGTCTGCAGGCGCGGCTCGGACTGGACGCCGGGAAGTGGACCGCCGAGCAGATGGCCCAGGTGGCACTGGATTCGTTCGCCGCGGCGGGGCGCACCGATTCCGAGAAGCCCGCGAAGAGCATCGAGGAACTGCTCGAGCGGCCCTACTTCGCGGACCCCCTGCGGCGCCACGACATCGCCCCGATCACCGACGGCGCGTCGGCGATCGTGCTGGCCGCCGGTGACCGGGCCCGCGAGCTTCGCGAGAACCCCGCGTGGATCACCGGCTTCGAGCACCGCATCGAGACGCCGATCCTGGGTGCCCGGAATCTGACCACGTCACCCTCGACCGCCGCCTCGGCTCAGGCGGCCACCGGCGGGGACACCGCGTCCATCGACGTCGCGGAGATCTACGCGCCGTTCACCCATCAGCACCTGATCCTCAAAGAGGCCATCGGGCTGTCGGATTCGACGATGGTCAATCCGTCCGGCGGTCCGCTGGCGGCCAATCCGATGTTCTCGGCCGGCCTGGAGCGGATCGGTTTCGCGGCCCGCCACATCTTCGACGGCTCCGCGCAGCGGGTCCTCGCACACGCCACCAGCGGCCCTGCGCTGCAACAGAATCTGGTCGCGGTCCTCGAGGGAAGGGACGGCAAGAACTGATGGCAAAGAACATGGCAGCGGTGCTGGGCACCGGACAGACCAAGTACGTCGCCAAACGCCAGGACGTGTCGATGAACGGTCTCGTGCGCGAGGCCATCGACCGGGCGCTGGCCGACGCGGGCGCCACGATGGACGACATCGACGCGGTGGTGCTCGGTAAGGCGCCGGACTTCTTCGAGGGCGTCATGATGCCCGAGCTGTTCCTCACCGACGCCGTCGGCGCCACCAACAAGCCGATGATCCGCGTGCACACCGCCGGATCGGTCGGCGGCTCGACCGCGGTGGTGGCGGCCAGCCTGGTGCAGTCCGGCAAGTACCGCCGCGTGCTGGCCATGGCGTGGGAGAAGCAGTCCGAATCGAACGCCATGTGGGCGTTGAGCATTCCGGTGCCGTTCACCAAGCCGGTCGGCGCGGGCGCAGGCGGCTACTTCGCACCGCACGTGCGCGCCTACATCCGCCGTTCGGGCGCCCCGACGCACATCGGGGCCATGGTCGCCGTCAAGGACCGGCTCAACGGCGCCAAGAACCCGCTGGCCCACCTTCATCAGCCCGACATCACGCTGGAGAAGGTGCTGGGTTCCCAGATGCTGTGGGACCCGATCCGCTTCGACGAGACCTGCCCGTCGTCCGACGGTGCCTGCGCGCTGGTGATCGGCGACGAGGAGACCGCGGATCGCCGCGTCGGCGAGGGGCATCCGGTGGCGTGGATCCACGCCACCGCGCTGCGCACCGAGCCGTTGGCTTACGCGGGCCGCGACCAGGTGAATCCGCAGGCCGGCCGGGACGCCGCCAAGGCGTTGTGGGCGGCGGCCGGGATCAGCAGCCCGATCGACGAGATCGACGTCGCCGAGATCTACGTCCCGTTCTCCTGGTTCGAACCGATGTGGTTGGAGAACCTCGGCTTCGCCGCCGAAGGTGAGGGCTGGAAGCTCACCGAGGCCGGTGAGACGGCGATCGGCGGCCGGCTGCCGGTGAACCCGTCCGGCGGTGTGCTGTCGTCGAATCCGATCGGCGCGTCGGGGATGATCCGCTTCGCCGAGGCCGCGATCCAGGTGATGGGACAGGCCGGTGAACATCAGGTGGAGGGTGCCCGCAAGGCCCTCGGTCACGCGTACGGCGGTGGCTCGCAGTACTACTCGATGTGGGTGGTGAGCTCCGACAAACGGACGCAGTCGTGACCATGAAGTACACCGTCAGCATCGCGATGGGCCCGATCGACGAGCTCACCGAGCTCGCCACATGCGCCGAAGAGGTCGGCTTCGACGCCATCGCGCTGCCGGATTCGCTGTTCTACATGGAGAAGCAGGCGGCGGACTATCCCTACACGCCCGACGGTTCGCGGATGTGGAACGCCGACACACCGTGGGTGGACCCGCTGATCGCGGCCGCGGCGATGGGGGCGGTCACCTCGACGCTGCGGTTCTACACCAACGTGATGAAACTCGGGTCGCGCAACCCGCTGCTACTGGCCCGCCAGGTCGGGTCGGTGGCGAACCTGACGCACAACCGGTTCGGCTTCGGCGTCGGGATCGGCTGGGCACCCGAGGAATTCGAGTGGTGTGGCGTGCCGTTCGCGAAGCGCGGCAAGCGGGTGGACGAGATGATCGAGGTCATCAGACTGGTCCTGGCCGGCGGCATGGTCGAATTCCACGGCGAGTTCTTCGACTTCGACCGGCTGCAGATGAGCCCGCCGCCGTCGGAACCGGTGCCGTTCTACGTGGGCGGCCACACCGACGTCGCACTGAAGCGGGCGGCGCGGGTGGGTGACGGCTGGACCAGCGCCATGATGACCGGTGCACAACTGGCCGAGACGATCGGTAAGCTCAACGATCTGCGTGCCGAGTTCGGCCGGGACGGGGAACCGTTCGAGTTCCAGGCGGTGTGCATCGACAAGTTCGGTCTCGACGGCCACCGCGAGCTGGCCGAGGCCGGTGTCACCGACAACATCGTGATCCCGTGGATGTTCGACGGCCTGGGTTTCGATGCGCCGCTGGAGAAGAAGAAGGATTCGATGAAGCGGTTCGCCGACACCTACATCCATTCGGGCTGGCAGCGCTAGACAACCGTCGTCTCGGTGAGTTGAGCACTCAGCGCGTCAGGCGGCCTACCGCAGTGGCGGCGAGGCCGAAGACCATGCGTTTGCCGCGCTTCGCGGCGTCGGCGAGCGCACTGTGCCGGTACGGCTTCAGCGTCACCTCGTCGCCGACGCCGACCACACCACCGGTGTCGACCCAGCAGTAGCTACCCAGGCAGCGGTCCGCCCGGTCGGCGACCGCTCTGGTGATCCGGCGGTCGACCTCCAGACCGGGCTGCGCCCGGCTGGGAACCACACAGCGGATGGTCGGCATGGTCACCTCGAGCACCGTTCCACCGAGCATCAGGTGCCCACCTGTCCAGTGCGACTCCGGGAGTCCGTCGCCGGAGTCGTCGGCGGCCAGCAGCACATTGGGGCGGAAGCGACGGACGTCGACCTCGGCCTCGCCGATCGCGGCGCCGATGGTCGCCAGGCTGGCCGTGGTCATCACGTGGACGGGCGCCAGGTCGACGAACATGCCGGGCGGCGTCGAGTAGCGGGCGAACATCGTCAGGTCCGCGATCCGCATCATCGATAAGTTGGGCAGGCGCTCGCCGTCGGCGATCCCGAAATCGGAGCGCATCGAGGCGATCGGCGAGTGGTTGCGGTCCGTCAGGCCCAGGCGGTGCAGGCTGGTGTCGGATGCCGGCGGCAACGCGGTCAGGCGCATCTCACGACCGGCCAGGTCGGACAGTTTGGCGTGAACGGCGGCGTCGTCGGAGCGCAACACCGTGCCGTCGGGGAACGTGATCTCGACGTCGGGGACCCGACCGGGGCCGGCGTCGGGAGGGGGCGGTGCGCAGTAGCGTGCGGTCGCCTTCAGCAGCGCCGGTACCCGGCGGGCGGTCGCGGTGATGTCCCGTTCGACGTCGCGCACCGCCCACAACCGGTCGCCGTGAACCCCGCGCGGGCCGAATTCCCCCTGCTCGAGGGCCTCGCCGCCGAGGGATTTGACCGGATATCGCCACATCCCGGCGACCTGACCGACTCGCATCCCGCAACCGTACGGCCAACGACGGCCCGGTGGCAGGGCCCGGGCCGATCTCTGTTCAGAACCCCCGATGACGGGGTATGCCCCAGGTCACGCGCCAATCATTGCGAGACCAGCGGAGAAAACTGTAACGTGTTCTAGTTAGAGGGCTCGATATCGAGGCCAGGACTTTGGAGGCGCCCAGGTGAGTACCGACACCGCACACAGCGGCATTCGCGAGATCGACACCGGAACCCTGCCCGACCGCTTCGCCAGGGGCTGGCACTGCCTCGGCCCGGTGACGGACTACCTCGACGGCAAACCGCACTCGGTCGAGGCGTTCGGCACCAAACTCGTGGTGTTCGCCGACTCGAAGGGCGACGTCAAGATCCTCGACGGCTACTGCAGGCACATGGGCGGTGACCTGTCCCAGGGCACCGTCAAGGGCGACGAGGTCGCCTGCCCCTTCCACGACTGGCGCTGGGGCGGCGACGGCAAGTGCAAGCTCGTGCCCTACGCCAAGCGGACACCGCGACTGGCCCGCACCCGCGCGTGGACCACCGACGTGCGCAGCGGTCTGCTCTTCGTCTGGCACGACCACGAGGGCAACCCGCCGCCCCCCGAGGTGCGCATCCCCGAGATCCCGGAGTTCGCCAGCGATGAGTGGACCGACTGGCGGTGGAACTCGATCCTGATCGAGGGCGCCAACTGCCGCGAGATCATCGACAACGTCACCGACATGGCGCACTTCTTCTACATCCACTTCGGGCTGCCGACGTACTTCAAGAACGTCTTCGAAGGCCACATCGCCAGCCAGTACCTGCACAACGTGGGCCGGCGCGACGTCAACGACATGGGCACCACCTACGGTGAGGCACACCTCGATTCTGAGGCGTCGTACTTCGGGCCGTCGTTCATGATCAACTGGCTGCACAACAACTACGGCGGCTACAAAGCCGAGTCCATCCTGATCAACTGCCACTATCCGGTCACGCAGGATTCGTTCGTGCTGCAGTGGGGCGTGATCGTCGAGAAGCCCAAGGGTATGGACGAGAAGATGACCGACAAGCTGTCGCGAACCTTCACCGACGGCGTCAGCAAGGGGTTCCTGCAAGACGTCGAGATCTGGAAGCACAAGACGCGTATCGACAACCCGCTGCTGGTCGAAGAGGACGGCGCGGTCTACCAACTGCGCCGCTGGTATCAGCAGTTCTACGTCGACGCCGCCGATGTGACCCCGGAGATGACCGACCGCTTCGAGATCGAGGTCGACACCACCGCGGCCAACGAGTACTGGAACACCGAGGTCCAGGAGAATCTCGCGCGCCGCGATGGCGAGAAAGCCGAACAGCCGACGTCATGACCTCACCGGAGGAGCAGGACGCCGAGGTCGACCGGCTGGCCCGGTCGATGCTCCTGCTGCACGGCGGCCACGACGACGACGATCACGACCACCCTGCGCCCTCCCCCGGCGGCCGCAGGAGTTGGTCGAAGGCGCCGAGCTTCGCCGACGACGAGGAACGGGCGGCGGCCGTGCGCGAGGCGACGCGCCAGGACCGCGAGCGTTACCTCAATTCCGGCCTGGTGGAGGTCGACTGCCGGTTCTGCCACGTCTCGGTGAAGGTCAAGAAGCTGGGGCGCGGCCACACCTCGGTGCAGTGGAACTCCGAGGCGTCGCAGCGGTGCGCGCACTTCTCCGAGATTCGCGAGGCGGGTGGGCAGCCGGCCAGGACCAAGTCCTGCCCGAGACTGGCCGACAGCATCAAACACGCTGTCGCGGAAGGGTGCCTGGAGGAGAGTTCCACCGCCCCCTCCCCCGGCGACGGCTGACCCGCCACCTTCCGCCCAAACGAACAAACGGGCGGGAAAGTGCGAGAAGAACTGGCCATTTCGTCGATCTCGGCGCGTTACAGACCCGCGAAGCGCTCCTTGACCTGTTCGGCGGTCAACCCGTAGTCGGCCAGCGAGTAGGTGTGCTTCGGTGCGCGAGGGCCCTGTCGACTCTCCTCGTGGGTCTTCGTCATCGCGTCGCGCGCCGCATCGGTGAACTCGATACCGAAATTGCGGTAGATGTCCTCGACGACGCTGATCGGATCCTTGATCAGCGCGAAGTAGTCGAGGTCGTAGAACTGTGCCGGATCATGCTTGGCGCGTTCGGCGTTGAACAACTCCAGACCGCGCGACCACGTCTCCATCGAGTCGGCGCCGATGACGTCGCCGACGAACGTGTTCGACCAGCCTTCGGTGGTGTGCTGGGCCAGAGAGCACATGGACGCCATGATCGTCTCGGCCGGGCGGTGGCACTGCACCACGAGCGCGTCCGGATATGTCGCGAACAACGCGTCCAGCGCGAACAGGTGGCTGGGATTCTTGAGCACCCAACGCTTCTCGCGGTCGTTGAGCCCGATGAGCTGGAGGTTGCGCCGGTGCCGCTGGTAGGGCTTCGTCCAGTCCTGGCGCGCCAGCCACTGCGAGTAGGTGGGCACGTGAGCCAGTGTCTCGTAGGACACCGAATGCAGCGACTGCCGCAGCAGCTGCCAGCACTCCTCGACTTCGTCGGCCGTCATGAAGTGCAGCCCGGTGTAGTCCGGGTTCTCCTCGTGCGCCTTGGTGAATTGCGCATCGAGTTGCTGGAAGACAGGGTTCTGCGCCCAGGTCTCGCGCGGTGGGCGTGGTTGCGGGAATTCGGCCAGCCACAGCTCCAGACCCTGATGCCGCGGATCGGCGGCCAGTAGCCGGTGCACGGCCGTGGTGCCGGTACGCGGCAGTCCGGTGACGAAGATCGGCCGCTCGATGGCCACATCGGCGTGTTCGGGGTACTGCTTGAACGCCGCCTCGGAGACCAGACGGGCGACAAGCGCATTGCGGACGAAGAACCGCTGCATCTTGCTGCCGAACTCGGTGAGGTCGGCATCGCGTCGGTAGGACTCGAGAAGCACGCCGAGGGCCTCCCGGTAGTTGTCGTCGTCGGAGCCGAAATCGTCCAGACCGCAGGCCTTCACGGCCGACGCGTGCAGATCCTCGACCGTGCCCACATCTGTTCTCGGAGTGTGTGCGCTCATCGTCAGGCCTTGTACTCCCCGCAGTTGACGTCCAGTGTCTGCCCGGTGATCCCGCTGGACAGATCGCTGGCCATGAACAGGATCGCCGACGCCACCTCGTCCTCGGTGGGCAACCGCTTGAGGTCGGACGCCGCCGCGGTCGCCCGGTAGATCTCGTCGACGGTCGTCCCGTACTTGCCGGCCTGGTGGTTGAAGTAGCTCTTGAGGGTGTCGCCCCAGATGTATCCGGGAGCCACCGAATTCACCCGGATGCCCTGCTCACCGAGTTCGGTGGCCAGCGTCTGTGACATCGCGAGCAGCGCCGACTTGGCCATCTTGTAGGCGCCGTATTTGGCCTGGGAGTGGCGCACCACCATCGAGTTGACGTTGACGACGGACCCGTTGGCCGCGGCCAGCGCCGGGGTGAACGCCTGCACCATGCGCAGCGCGCCGAATACCGTCAGCTCGATGGCGTCGCGCATGTGCTCGAACGTGGTGTTGGCGAACGGTTTCATCGACGGCACGCGGAACGCGTTGTTGATCAGGACGTCGACCTTGCCGTATGCCTCGAGCGACTTCTCGACGAGCTCGTGCACCTGCGCTTCGTCGGTGATGTCGGTGCCCACCGACACCGCCCGCCGTCCGAGGCCGGCGATCTGCGCGGCGACGTCCTCCAGCCGCTCGACCGTCCGTGCGGCGAGCACCAGGTCAGCGCCTTCTTCGGCGCAACGCCGCGCCAGTGTGGTACCGAGCGCGGGTCCGACGCCGCTGATGACGACGACCTTGTCCCGCAGGAGTCCCAACGCCATCTCAACCCACCATTCTTTCGCCGATCTGCCTCTGGCGCAGAGCGATTCGTGCGCGCCAGTCTTCGTCCGAGATCTTGTTGGATTCGTAGTGGGGCAGCGCCGCGGCGACCTCGTCGACGTCGACCAGTTCCACCGTGGGCCCGTCGGCGGGCGTCAGTTCGCGAGACACCCGCTGCCAGCGGAACTGCAGGAATCCCCTGCGATGGCCGAGTGTCTCCACCCAGTTCGTCACCCCGGGGTTCTGTTCGGAGACGACGATGCGGATCTTGTCGTCCGGATCCGCCTGCGCCTGAGTCCCGTTCAGCGACGTCTGGTGGTTGATGTAGTCCAGGGAGATGTACCACAGGCTGCCGAGCTGGAAGCCGAGGTAGGGCGCATCGGTGACCGGCAGGGTGATGACCAGCGCCTGGTGCTCGGCGAGGTCGAACTGTCCGGCGGACGAGTACTGGGTCGCGAGGCCGCCGGGGGTGAGCCTGGGCGACACCATGGTGTTGGGCGGGGTGTCGTTGTAGAACCACTGCGGGAACTGCAGCCAGGTCTTGACGCGCTGGACGAGTTGCTTTCCCGCGACGGCGTACCGCTTCTCGATGAGCTCGCGGGTCAGCGGCGGCGGCGCGGTGCCCGCGGTGTCGGTGCGCGCTATCGCGAAGGTGCCGCGCTGGGCGGACCAGTCGTTGTAGACCTCGCGGATGACCAACTGCGACGGCACCTCGGGAGTGAAGCGCCACTCGAACGTGCCGTCGGCGGCGATGTCGAGCTTGCGGTCGTCGAACGCCGTCTCGCTGTCCGGGACCACCTCGTCGGTGTACTCCCCGCCGAGCAGCTGGAAGCTGACGTCGGTGGTGGTGCCCCGCTTTCCGGTGACCACGTATTCGTGGCCCGGCTGCACCCGGGTGCCGAAGTAGAGGGTGTCGGGGTTGTCGAGGCCCATCTTCGTGAACGGGCCGGTGCCGCTGTGCAGGAACGGATGGTCGCGGTCGTAGTCGAACGCCACGTGCGTGCACGCGGCGATACAGCCCGCGAGGTACTGCAGTCCCTCGAGCAGATCGTCCTCGGAGTCGATGAACGGGGCGGCGGCGACGAGCTTCTCGGCTTCGGCGATCGCCTCGGCCAGCGGTGCGGTGAACACGACTCGAAACTAGAACGTGTTCTCGTCGCCGTCAACGGTCCGACGCAAACTGCTGTTCCATATTTGTACCGAGAAGGTACATTTCTGACGTGTCCACGGATCCCGCCGCCGGCCGCCGGTCTCCGCCCACCCAGCGGGTCGTCGCGGTTCTCGACTTTCTCGCGCGCCATCCCCACGAACGTTTCGGCCTGTCCGACCTGGCGCGGCGGCTGGAGCTGAGCAAGCCGACGTGCCTCGGCATTGTCAGCACCCTCGCCGATGCCGGCTACCTCGTGCGCGACGCTCAGGACAAGTCCTACCGGTTGGGGCCGGCGTTGATCGCACTCGGTCACACCGCTCAGGAGTCGATGCGCGTCAGCCCGGCCGCTCGCGACGAACTGCGCCGCCTGTGCGCGGCCGCCGGGACCACAGCGGCGCTCTCGGCGGTGGTCGACGACCGTATCACCGTGCTCGACCTGGTGGCGCCGCACTCGGAACCCCCGCCCGTGCACGTGGGCCAGAGTTACCCGTTCGCCCCGCCTGTCGGATTGATGTTCGTGCTGTGGGATGACGCCGCGGTGGCCGGGTGGCTGGCCAAGCAACCGACGATCCCGCTGCGCACCGACGGCGACCGGCTCGACCGGGTGATCGCCGAGTGCCGGGCCGACGGCTACCTGGTGGAACGGCAGACGCCGGCCGGACAACGGTTGTATGCGTTGATGGCCGGGATGTCGAGCACGCTGCCGCACGAATTGCGCGCCCTGCTCGGGGAGATGGTCTCCGATATCGGCGAGCGGGTGTACCTGCGCAGTGAGAACACCGCCGCCGAGGCCCGTCAGCGGCACGACATCAGCGTGATCTCGGCACCCGTGTTCGACCAGCACCGTCGTCAGGCGATGGTGGTGTCCCTGCACGTCGGGCGGTCGCTGAGCGCCACGGAGATCGCCCGGCGCGCACGGCGGGTGGTGTCCACCGCGGACGCCGTCACCCGCCAGCTCGGCGGCGCCAAACCCTCCTGGTAGGAGCCGATTTCGAGGCGCGGTGTTTTTCATCGCAAGGTGTCGGGTATCCGAATCGGCTTCGGGGGGTCTTCAAGCCGGACCGTCGAACGTCGACGGTCGGACGTGAACAACGAGTCGACGCGCGCCGCCGCAGTGTGGTGCCGTCAAGGAGGAGTTCATCAATGAAGATCAAGACACTCGCGGCGACGTCCGCGATGGCCGGTGCGCTCGGTTTCGCCGCCATGGGCATCGGCACCGGGCTCGCGCAGGCCGAACCGAACGGTCCCAAGCCGAATCCGCCGGTGCCCGGCGATGACGTGTGGCTCCCCGGTGACCCGCCGGGGCACAACCCGTTCGGGCCGCCCGGGCGGGTGATGAACGCACCGGAAGCCGTTGACGGCGTTCCGAACTGGCTCAACGGCGTGCCGCCGGGCCACTGGGACGATCCGGCCTACTTCGGTATCCCGACGACGTGGTTGCCGCCGGGCATCCCGAATCTGCCCGCACCGCTGCCGGTCGTGTTCAACCCGGACGCGACGGCGTGGGGTGTGTGGGTCAACGACGGCCGGTTCATCCCGCTTCCGCGGTAACCTACGGCCCCTCAGTCAGCCGCCCTGCGTTCGCGCAGGGCGGCTGCCTGCGTGGGCAGCGCGCCCTCAGCTGACCGCGGCGAGCGCGAACGGCAGCACCTCGGGGGCCCCGGCCGCGCGGACCACCCGCGCGGCCATCGTGAGGGTCCAACCAGTGTCGGCGACATCGTCGACGAGCAGCACTGGACCGGCCACGTCGAGCGCCGGCGTCTCCCACGAATCCACAAGCGCCGCAACGCGGTACGCGGAATTCGCCGCTGTCACCGGCCGTCGCCCCGGTCGGTATTGCAGGGTGCCGAGGTCGGTGAGCCGACCGAGTTCGGCAAGCCGGCGCGCCAGCGACCGGATCAGCATCGGACGGGTGTCGGAATCCATCGCCAGCACCGCGACCGGACGCTGCTGCCAGCCCCATGCGGCCAGCACGTCGATGGCGGCGCGTACCACGTCATCGGAGACCTCACCGTCGGGTTCGTCGAGCACCCTGCGCAACCGGGCGCCCCAGCCCAGATCGGTGAGCCTGCCGATCACCCGGCCGGTCGCAGGGCCGTCGTGGATGCGGCCGCTGAGGTCGAGTCCCAGCTTGGCCAGCCCGGACGGCCACTGCTTGCGTGGGCTGAGCTCGACGCCGGGACGCATCAGCCGCTTACGGGTGTCCTCGGCCGCGGCCGTGTCCACCGCGCCGGACAGGCGGGTGCCGGTGCAGTTGTCGCACCGGCCGCACCGGTCGCCTTCGCGCAGTTGCGGATCGTCGAGTTGACGGCGCAGGAACGCCATCCGGCACCCTTCGGTGCTCTGGTAGTCGAGCATCGCCTGCTGTTCGCGGCGTCGCGCCTCGTCGAGTTTGCGGTAGCGCGGTTCGTCATAGCTCCACGGCCGACCGGTGCTGACCCAGCCGCCCTTGACCCGCCGCACCGCCCCGTCGACGTCGAGCACCTTGAGCACCATCTCCAGCCGGCTGCGGTTGAGGTCGACGAGCGGTTCGAGCGCCGGCGTGGACTGCGGCCGGTCCGTCTCGAGTGCGTCGATCACGTTGCGCACCATCACTTCCGACGGGAACGCGACGGAGGCGAAATACCGCCAGACCTCCTGATCCTCGCGGCCGGGCAGCAGGACGACCTCGGCGCTCGACGTGGCACGGCCGGCACGCCCGACCTGCTGGTAGTAGGCAATCGGTGAGGACGGCGCCCCGAGATGCACCACGAAGCCGAGGTCGGGTTTGTCGAACCCCATGCCGAGCGACGAGGTGGCGACCAGCGCCTTGACCCGGTTGGCCAGCAGGTCGGCCTCGAGTTGTTCGCGCTCGGTCGGGTCGGTGGAACCCGTGTAGGCGGCGACGGGGTGACCGTGTTCGCGCAGCAGCGCGGCGATGTCGTGGGCCTGGGCGACGGTGAGGGTGTAGACGATTCCCGAACCCGGCAGCTCGCCGAGGTGCTCGGCGATCCACGCGGCCCGCTGCGCGGGGTTCCCCGCCTGAACCACCGACAGCCGGAGGGATTCGCGGTCGAGCCCGCCACGGAGCACCAGCGTGTCGCGTCCGCCCACCCCGAGCTGGGCGGCCACGTCGTCGACCACGCGATCGTTCGCGGTGGCGGTGGTGGCCAACACCGGGATGTCCTGGCCCAACTCCGCGATGAGGGTGCGGATTCTGCGGTAGTCGGGCCGGAAATCGTGCCCCCAGTCCGACACGCAGTGGGCCTCGTCCACCACGACCAGACCGGCGTCGGCCGCCAGCGCGGGCAGCACGCTGTCCCGGAAGTCCGGATTGTTGAGCCGTTCCGGACTGACCAGCAGGACGTCGAGGTCGCCGCCCTGCACCCGGGCGTGGATGTCCTCCCACTCGGCGACGTTCCCGGAGTTGATGGTGGCCGCCCGCACGCCGGCCCGCTCGGCGGCGGCGACCTGGTTGCGCATCAACGCCAGCAGCGGGGAGACGATCACCGTCGGCCCCCGGCCCGCGGCGCGCAGCAATCTGGCGGAGATGAAGTACACCGCCGACTTACCCCAGCCGGTGCGCTGCACGACGAGCGCCTGGCGGCGGTGGACCACCAGCGCCTCGATCGCGGTCCACTGGTCGTCGCGCAGGGTGGCCTGCGGTCCGGCGAGTTGTTCGAGCAGCACCTGGGCTTCGTCGCGTGTCGCCATGGCACCATCGTGCCTTCCGGGTCCGACTACCGGATGACGAGCCAGATGGCGGCGAAGTGGCAGAGCGCCGCGGCCGCGGTGAACGCGTGGAAGAACTCGTGGTGGGCGAACGTAGCCGGCCACGGATTGGGCCAGCGGGCGCCGTAGAAGACCGCGCCGATGTTGTAGAGCGCCGCGCCGGCGACCAGCAGCGCGACGACGGTGAACCCGGCGCCGATCAACAACGCCTCGGCGAACAGCAGCGCGACATAGCCGAGCATCAGATAGAGGGGTACGCCCACCCAGCGCGGCGCGGACGGCCACAGCATCTTCAGTGCGACACCTGCCGCGGCTCCCGTCCACACGATGACCAGTGCCTGCAGCCCGATGTCCGGCGGCAGTGCCAGCACCGCGAACGGCGTGTAGGTCGCGGCGATGAACACGAAGATCACCGAATGGTCGATCCGCATCATCCACTTCTCGGCGACCGCGGATGTCCAGCGCACCCGGTGGTACACCGCGCTGACGGTGAACATCGCGACGATCGCGATGGCGTAGATCAGCGCCGCCCAGCCCGCCCGTGACGCCCCTGTCCCGGCGAACGCCACCGGCACCAGCGCCGCACACGCCACGACCGCCACAGCGGCCGAGACGAGATGTATCAGGCCTCGTGCCCTGGGCTTGTCGATGACGTCCACTGGGCCGCAGCGTACCGCTGCCACCGCGCGACAGGGCGGTGCAGCGCCGTGCGCGATCACGCCTTGGCGGCGGCGCCGTCCATCTCGCGCTTGATCTCCAGCGCGATGTCGATGAGCTGGTCCTCCTGGCCCCCGATGAGCTTGCGCTGACCGGCCCGGTGCAGCAGCTGATGCGCGGGCACCCCGTAGCGTTCGGACTGGCGGATGGCGTGTTTGAGGAAGCTCGAGTAGACACCCGAGTAGCCCATGATCAGTGCGTTGCGGTCCAACAGGCACTCGGCGGGCATTGCCGGTGCGACGACTTCCTCGGCGGCGTCGGCGATGTCGAAGAAGTCGATGCCCGTCTTGACGCCGATCTTGTCGAACACCCCGATCAGCGCCTCGACCGGCGCGTTGCCCGCCCCGGCGCCGAAGCGGCGGCACGATCCGTCGATCTGCTTGGCCCCGGCACGCACCGCCTCGATCGAATTGGCCACGCCCAGACCGAGATTCTCGTGGCCGTGGAACCCGACTTGAGCATCGTCGCCGAGTTCGGCCACGAGTGCGGCGACCCGGTCGCGCACGCCCTCGAGCACCAGCGCACCCGCGGAGTCGACGACATAGACGCACTGGCATCCGGCGTCGGCCATGATGCGGGCCTGTTCTGCGAGCTTCTCGGGCGGGATGGTGTGGCTCATCATCAGGAAGCCGACGGTCTCCAGGCCCAGTTCGCGGGCCAGACCGAAGTGCTGGATCGACACGTCGGCCTCGGTACAGTGGGTCGCGATGCGGCAGATGGAACCGCCGTTGTTCTGCGCCTCCTTGATGTCCTCCTTGGTGCCCACTCCGGGCAGCATGAGGAAGGCGATCTTGGCTTCCTTGGCGGTCTCGGCCGCCAGCTTGATCAGTTCCTGCTCAGGGGTTTTCGAGAAGCCGTAGTTGAAGCTCGAGCCGCCGAGGCCGTCACCGTGCGTCACCTCGATGACCGGCACGCCCGCGGTGTCGAGCGCGGCGACGATGGCCCCCACCTCGTCCTTGGTGAACTGGTGCCGTTTGTGGTGCGAACCGTCGCGCAGCGACGTGTCCGTCATCCGGACGTCCCAGATCGGGTTGAAGTAGATGTCCTGGGTGCTCATGCCTGTGCACCTCCTGCCAAAGAGAGGGATTCCTTTGCGATTTCCTCGCCGACCTTGGCCGCTGCCGCGGTCATGATGTCGAGGTTGCCCGCGTACGGCGGCAGGTAGTCGCCTGCGCCTTCGACCTCCACGAAGGTGGTCACCACGGCCTGCCCGCCGGAGTTGATCGACGGGTCGTCGAACTGCGGATCGTTGAGCAGGCGGTAGCCGGGCACGTACGTCTGGACCTCGGCGACGACGTCGCGGATCGACCGGGCGATCGCGTCGCGGTCGGCGTCCTCGGGGATGGCGCAGAAGATGGTGTCGCGCATGATCATCGGCGGATCAGCGGGGTTGAGGATGATGATCGCCTTACCGCGCCGTGCACCCCCGATCGTCTCGACGCCCTTGCTCGTCGTCTTGGTGAACTCGTCGATGTTGGCCCGGGTGCCCGGCCCCGCCGAACTCGACGACACCGAGGCGACGATCTCGGCGTAGGGCACGGTGCCGCCCTGTTCGGTGACCGCGCGGGAGACGGCGTAGACGATCGGGATGGTGGCCTGACCACCGCAGGTGATCATGTTGACGTTCGGGGCGTCGAGGTGCTCACGAAGGTTGGCCGGCGGGATCACCGCCGGGCCAACCGCCGCCGGGGTGAGGTCGATGGCGCGGATCCCCGCCTCCTCGTAGCGCGGTGCCGCCGCCCTGTGCACATAGGCGCTGGTGGCCTCGAACACCAGATCGGGCTTCTCGTCCTGAGCCAGTAGCCAGTCCACGCCCTCGTGCGAGGTCTCCAAGCCGAATTTGCGTGCGCGCGCGAGCCCCTCGGACTCGGGATCGATGCCGATCATCCAGCGCGGTTCGAGGTATTCCGAGCGCTGCAGCTTGTAGAGCAGATCGGTGCTGATGTTGCCGGACCCGACGATCGCGACCTGAAGCTTCCCCGGCATATGACTCTCCCTATTCGAAACTGAGCTGTACTGAACCTAACCCGGCGAAGTCGGCCACGAAATGGCTGCCGGCAGGTGCATCTATCGCACGCGTGCACGAGCCGGGCAACACGATGTCGCCGGCCTTCAGGCGGACGCCGAAACTCTCGACCTTGCGGGCCAACCACGCCACCGCGGTGACCGGATTACCCAGCACCGCATCGCTGCGACCCTCGGCCACCGTCTCACCGTTGTTGGTCAGCACGGCGTCGATCGACTTGATGTCGATGTCCTTGGGCGACACCCGCGCCTCGCCGAGCACCCAGCCCGCGGACGAGGCGTTGTCGGCGATCGTGTCGCAGAGTTTGATCTTCCAGTCGGTGATCCGGGTGTCGATCAACTCGATCGCGGGAGCGAAGGCCGCGGTGGCCGCGAGGACGTCCTCCTCGGTGCAGCCCGCACCCGGCAGGTCGTCGGCGAGGATGAAGCCGACCTCGACCTCGACGCGGGGATAGAGATAGTTGGCGCTCTTGACCGGCTTGTCCTCGTACACCTGCATGTCGTCGAGCAGATGGCCGTAATCGGGTTCGTCGACGCCCATCATCTTCTGCATCGCCTCCGAGGAGAGGCCGACCTTGTGGCCGATCACCCGGGCGCCTTCGGCGACCTTCTGGCGGATGTTGATCAACTGGATCTCGTAGGCGTCGACGACGTCGATGTCGGGCTGACCGTCTGTCAGGGGAGTGATCGGGACCCGGCTGCGCTCGGCTTGGGCGAGATCAGCGGCAAGCTGCGCACGGACCGCGGAACTGAGCATGTAGGTGAAGTCCCCTCGTTTCGTCGACCGGCACAGTTGTGGGTCGGCCGGGCAATTCTATAACGTGTTCTACATGACCGGACAGGAGTACGACGTCGTCGTGGTGGGCAGCGGTGCCGCCGGCATGGTCGCCGCCCTCACCGCAGCTCATCAGGGTCTCTCGACGATAGTCGTTGAGAAGGCTCCGCACTATGGGGGTTCCACTGCGCGGTCAGGTGGTGGCGTATGGATCCCGAACAACGAAGTCCTCGAGCGCGACGGGGTCAAGGACACCCCGGAGGCGGCCCGGCAGTACCTGCGCGCGATCATCGGCGACGTCGTCGCCCCGGAGCGCATCGACACCTACCTCGACCGCGGACCGGAGATGCTCTCGTTCGTGCTCAAGCATTCGCCGCTGAAGCTGTGCTGGGTTCCGGGGTACTCCGACTACTACCCGGAGACGCCGGGGGGCAAGCCGACCGGCCGCTCGGTGGAGCCCAAGCCGTTCGACGCGAAGAAACTCGGGGACGATCTGCCCGGTCTCGAACCGCCGTACGGCAAGGTCCCGATGAACATGGTCGTCATGCAGCAGGACTATGTCCGGCTGAACCAGCTCAAGCGTCACCCCCGTGGCGTGCTGCGCAGCCTCAAGGTCGGCATGCGTGCGACGTGGGCGAAGGCCACCGGCAAGAACCTCGTCGGGATGGGCCGCGCGCTGATCGCCCCGCTGCGGATCGGCCTGCGCGAAGCCGGTGTGCCGGTGCTCCTGAACACCGCGCTGACCGACCTCTACGTCGAGGACGGCGTGGTCCGCGGCATCTACGTCCGGGATACGACGGCTCCCGAGAGCGCCGAGCCGCGTCTGATCCGCGCGCGCCGAGGGGTGATCCTGGGTTCGGGCGGATTCGAGCAGAACGAGCAGATGCGGGTCAAGTACCAGCGCGCACCGATCACGACGGAGTGGACGGTCGGGGCCAAGGCCAACACCGGTGACGGCATTCTGGCCGCCGAGAAACTGGGCGCCGCGCTGGAACTCATGGAGGACGCGTGGTGGGGCCCGACGGTGCCGCTGGTCGGCGCACCCTGGTTCGCCCTGTCCGAGCGCAACTCCCCTGGATCGATCATCGTGAACATGTCCGGGAAGCGGTTCATGAACGAGTCGATGCCGTATGTGGAGGCGTGCCACCACATGTACGGCGGCCAGTACGGGCAGGGTCCCGGCCCGGGTGAGAACATCCCGGCGTGGCTGATCTTCGACCAGCAGTACCGCGACCGCTATATCTTCGCGGGTTTGCAGCCGGGACAACGCATTCCGAGCAAGTGGCTGGAGTCGGGCGTGATCGTCAAGGCCGACACCCTGGCCGAGCTGGCCGATAAGGCGGGCTTGCCCGCCGATGCGCTCGCCGCGACGGTCGACCGCTTCAACGGGTTCGCACGGTCGGGCACCGACGAGGACTTCCACCGCGGTGAGAGTGCCTACGACCGCTACTACGGCGACCCGACGAACAAGCCGAACCCGAATCTCGGCGAGATCAGTCACGGACCGTTCTACGCGGCGAAGATGGTGCCGGGCGATCTTGGGACCAAGGGCGGTGTGCGCACCGACGTGCACGGCCGGGCGCTGCGCGACGACGGGTCGGTGATCGAAGGCCTTTATGCGGCAGGCAATGTCAGCTCACCGGTCATGGGCCACACGTATCCGGGGCCGGGCGGGACCATCGGTCCCGCGATGACGTTCGGATACCTGGCGGCGCTCCACCTCGCCGGGAAGGACTGAACCCATGCCGATCAATCTGGACGAGGCGCTGGGCGCCGAACTGCCACCCGCCGAGTTCTCGTGGACGAGTAGCGATGTCCAGCTCTACCACCTCGGGCTGGGCGCGGGCGTCGACCCGATGGACAAGCGTGAGCTGCGGTACCTGGTGGACAACACTCCACAGGTGCTGCCCACGTTCGGCAATGTGGCGCAGAGCTTCCACATGACCGAGCCGCCGTCGGTGCAGTTCCCCGGCATCGACATCGAACTGTCCAAGGTGCTGCACGCCAGCGAGGCCGTCACCGTTCCGGGACGGATCCCGCCGTCGGGCACCGGCATTGCGGTCACCCGGTTCACCGACATCTGGGACAAGGGCAAGGCCGCGGTCATCTGGTCCGAGACCGAGGTCAAGGATCCGGGCGGAACGCTGCTGTGGACGCAGAAGCGCTCGATCTTCGCCCGCGGTGAGGGCGGTTTCGGCGGTGAACGCGGACCGTCGACGTCGGCCGAACCGCCCGAGCGCGCGCCCGACGCCGAGATCGACCTGCCCATCCTCCCGCAGCAGGCGCTCCTGTACCGGTTGTGCGGTGACCGCAACCCCCTGCACTCCGACCCGGATTTCGCTGCGGCAGCAGGTTTCCCGCGGCCGATCCTGCACGGCCTGTGCACCTACGGCATCGCGTGCAAGGCGATCGTGGATGAGTTCCTCGACGGTGACGTCGCACGGGTGAGCTCCTACGGCGCCCGGTTCGCGGGTGTGGTGTTCCCGGGCGAGACGCTGCGGGCCAATGTGTGGAAAGAGAACGACACACTCATCGCGACGATCACCGCGCCGAGCCGCGACAACGCCGTGGCGCTGTCGGGTGTGGAGCTGAAACCGGCCTAGCCGGCCGCAGCCGTTTCGATACGGGCAGAGCAGGAGGCGTCGCCCATGCGTCCCGGACTGTCGATCGGGGAGTTCGCGACCCTGACGCGCCTGAGCGTGCGCACCCTTCGCCGCTATCACGAGGCCGGGCTCCTCGAGCCCGCCACGGTGGACCGCTTCACCGGATACCGCTACTACACCTCCGACCAGATCCCCACCGCCCAGGTGATCCAGAAGCTGCGTCAGCTCGACGTGCCCCTGGCCGAGGTCAAATCGATTCTGGCGAGCGGAGATCCAGATCACCGGGCGGAGGTGATCGCCAGCCATCTCAAGCGCCTCGAGGCCGAGCTGGACCGGACCCGGGCCGCCGTCGTGTCGCTTCGCCGGCTCCTGCATCCCGATCCCGCTGACATCGCGGTCGAGATGCGTTCGGTGTCCGCCCGCACCGTTGCGGCGGTCAGCGGCCATATCGCCCTCGAGGATTCGCTCGCCTGGTACGACGCCGCGATGGCGGAGTTGGACGAGGCGTACGCGCCGGTGGAGCGCACGGGTCCGCCCGGCGGGCACTACGCCAACGAACTGTTCACCCATGGCGCCGGTACGTTCACCGTGTTTCGTCCGGTGCGCGCACCCCGTCCGTCGGGACGGATCAGAGTGCTCGACCTCCCGCCTGCCGACCTCGCCGTCGCCGTGCATCCCGGGCCGCACGACGACATCGACGTCACCTACGGCCGGCTCGGCGCCTGGGTGGTCGAACACACCCTGGCCGTCGACGGCCCGATCCAGGAGATCTACCGGGTGGGCCCGCGCGACACCGACGACCCGCAGGCGTGGCGCACGGAGATCGGCTGGCCGGTCTTCCGGCTGGCGCCGGTCACCGAGGGGTGACGGCCGCCGCGGTCAGGGCTCTGCTCGCGGCCGCGGAGATCGTCGGGCGCCGAGCGTGCGCTGCTTGCGACTTTTCGACCGATCCCTCGCAGTGAGCGCACATTCGGCGGGTGGGCTGATCAGTCGTCCGGGAAGTCGGCGCCTCGGGAGAGTTCCTCGCTTCGGCGGAGGTCGGTCAGCGTCTGTTCGAACGTCGCGACGGCGACTTCGAAACCGTCGCCGCCGAGCACGAGTCGGTGCGGCGGCGGATCCTGCGCCATGGCCGCGATCACCGCGCGCGCGCCCCGGTGCGGGTCGCCGGGCTGGGAACCGTTCTGGGCGACCATGGCCGCTCGGACCTCCTCGAGCATCGGGCGGTAAGCCGGGATCGCTTCCTCGACGGGCTCGTCGGCGAAGCCGGCGTAGGCGCGGGTGCGGAACGCACCGGGCTCCACCGCCATCACGCGGATCCCGAACGGCGAAACCTCGTCACGCAGCACCTCGGTGAGGCCTTCGACCGCGAATTTCGTTGCGCTGTAATAGCCGAAGCCGGTGACCCCGTGAAGCCCCGCCACCGACGACATGTTGACGATCCACCCGCTGCCCCTGGCGCGCATACCGGGTAGCGCCGCGCGGATGACCGAGACGACGGAGAAGAAGTTCAGCTCGAACATCCCGCGCACGTCCGGGTCGCTCATGCCCTCGACCGACCCGTACCACCCGCGCCCGGCGTTGTTGACCAGTACGTCGATGCCGCCGAAACCCTCGGCGGCCGCGACTGCATCATGCACTTGCGCGGCATCGGTGACGTCCAACGGCACGACGAGCACGCGATCACCGTGCGTCTGTGCCCACGTGTCCAATTCAGCGGGCCGCCGCGCGGTGAGCACCACGCGGTCGCCGGCCTCCAGAGCGGCCTCGGCGAAGGCCATCCCGAACCCACCCGGCGTCCCGCCGGTGATGAACCAGTTCCTCGTCACGGCTCAGGGCTCGATCACCAGACAGCGGATCAGTTCACCGTCGAGGGTGAACCGGTAGTGCAGGTCGGCCACGCCGCCGGGGAAGTCGCCTTCCAGATGCTGCACCACGTCGGCGTAGCCCGCCCCGGCCACGGTGGCGTGGTCGAACTCGGTGGTGTAGGTGTACTGGCTGCCCGCCTTGCCGAGCCAGGCCTCGATCTCGTCCCGACCGCGAAAGGTGTGGCCCTCGTCGGCCACCTCGGCGTCAGGCGTGAACGTCGCGACCGCGGTGTCGACATCCAGCGTTCGGTGTGCGACGAGGTATGTCCTGATGACGGCGGACAGTTCGTCCCACGACGTCCGGCTGCCCTCACTGCTTCTGTTCACTGTCATGACCCCAGCGTGGAGTCTCCCCCGAGGGGAGGGTCAAGACGAGGCGGGTGGGAGTCAGCAGCCGAGGACCCCTGGAGCGTAACGATCTTTCGCCAGGGAACCATCGGGGTCGTCGACGTCGTCGACGTCGTCTACGAACCGCCAGTCGACGCGATCCTGGACGCCGTTGAGGGTGTCGAATCTGAGGCGTCCGTTCAAAGCCGGCGCAGTCGACACGTCGTTTCGCGCTTCTGACTCACACCACTCCTCTGGGCGCTATCGTGGCCGATAAATCCATTGAAAAGGTCGACGCAATGAAGGTTCTTTCTCAAACCCTCTACAAAGGTGCAAACATCTACTCCAACCAGAGTGTTGTGATGATGACCGTTCGTCTCGGTGCTCGCCATGATATCCGTACGTTGGATGCAGGTCCCGAATTCGTCGACAGAATCCTCAGCTACCTGCCCGGACTTGAAAAACGGGCTTACCTCGGCGAGAGGGTAGGGGAGTGCGCCCTGAAGATGAAGCAACACGGCGGTATGCACCTCGCCGAACTAATCTGGCGGCTATCGATCGAGCTGCAGAAAAAGATGGAAATGCCCGTCCGCTACGGTAATGCCGAACCAACTCAAACACCTTCCGTCTTTAATGTCGTCTACGAATATTCAGATCCCGTTTACGGAGAAAAAGCCGGGCAGCTCGCCATTGCCCTGATCCAGAAGTGTCTACCTGCAACGCTGAGCGATACAGACAGTCCTGCTATTCACTTCGATTTCGATGCAATTCGCAATCCGCTGTCACAATGGAGCGCCAACCGGCGCATGGACATCAATACACGCTACATCATTGAAGCGGCAGTCAACCGCAATATCCCATATCTGCGCATTGACAGCAAGATAGCGCAACTCGGATATGGAGTTCATCGCAAGATGGTTCGATCTGCGACGACCGAGCTGCTTTCTCTGATCGGTTTCAAGATGACCGAAGATAAGGAAATGACCGCTAATACCCTGCGGCGCCTTGGGATGCCTGTACCCCGGCAGGTATCGGCATCCAACGTCCAGGCCGCGTTGCGTGGAGCCAGACAGATCGGCTTCCCTGTCGTTGTCAAGCCTAGGGATTCCTACACCGGGCTGGGGGTGAGCACGGCGCTCACCACACTAGAAGAAGTCGAGGCCGCATACCACGAAGCGGTCAAGTATTCTTCGCGCGCCATCATCGAAACCCACATTCCGGGCGAGGACCATCGCTTGCTGGTGATTGGCGACGAACTTGTCGCAGCCGTCAAGCGGCTTCCCGCACAGATCGTCTCTGATGGGAAGCAGACCATTCGAGAGCTCGTGGAGCGAATGAACCGTAATCGTCATGCCTACGGGCGCCGACCCAAGTATGACATAAAAGTAGATGCAGTCTCAGAAATCCACCTCCAGCGCCAGGGGTACACCTTCGACTCAGTTGCTCCCGAAGGAGTGACCGTCTACTTCCGTTCTGCCTCGAACTATTCCCAAGGTGGCACCTGCATTGACATCACCGATGATGTTCATCCCGATAATCGCGACCTTGCAATCCGCGCTGCGGCTGCATTCGATATGGACATATGCGGCGTTGATTTCATCACCCCCGATATCTCCAAGTCATACAAAGAGGGCTGCGGCGCCATATGCGAAGTGGGCTCCAGACCCGGCCTTCTACTACATGTTGAACCCGACGTCGGAGAACCGCGCGATGTCGCCAACCCGATAGTCGATCTACTCTACGAGCCCGGTTCAGATGGTCGCATTCCGATTATTGCTGTCAGCGGTAATCGGCAAAAACAGCTTGCAGCGCGAATGGCGGCCCAAATCATTACTTATGCGGGGCGGGATGTCGGGCTAGCCACAAAACCCGAAATCTTCGTCGCAGGAGTGAGCATTGGATTAGCCGACACCAAACCACACCGAGCCGCTGAGATTCTGCTCAATGATGACTCTATCGAAGCTGCAGTGATCGAGACGAACATAAACCATTTCCACGCGTTCGGTCTGGGATACGACGCCTGCAGCATCTGTGCGGTTACCAACATTGAATGGGGCAGCGACGAAGCCTCTAAAGAGCGGACAGTAACGTCTTATACGGCGCTTTTCAATGCGTCCAAGGGGCCAGTCATCGTCAATGCTGACGACGAGCCTTCCATGGAGTTGCTACGGCTAAATGGTCACCGTGAAACCTTTCTCGTCAGCTGCGCCGCCGATAGCCCGATGATCCGCTCACAGATTGAACAGAATAAACCGGCTCTTTTCGTCTCACCTGAGGCACTGATCTACCATGATGGAAAGGCGGAACACCAAGTACTACGTGAAAACACGTTACCCGCGGAGTTGCAAGGCACAACTCTTTTCGCCGCCCTTTTCGCAGCCGCTTCGGCGATCGGGATAGGGATACCGTTTGAACAGGTTGCGAATTCGCTGATGATCCTGACGACAAAGAACCCACTACCTATCAAGTGGCGGCGAGATTTTGGTTGCGAAATAGTGGCAGTCGACTCGATACGAACGGACGCAATCGACCGGATTCTCGCGACTCTGGAAACCCTTCAGACGGACGGGCGCACCCTGCTCGTCTGCGATGCGGATTTCATGTCCCGAATTAATGGCAAGCTTCACGCTCGGCGCAGCGAGGCACTCTTTGATGAAGCGTTCGTTGTTGGCAACTGTGACTGCCGGGTACTCGGGAGCATCCCTCTTACTACTGCCGCAAGCGACGCGTTTGCCCTCCAAAAGGCGCTACTGCGCTCAGCGCCCACTGACCGGATTGCTGTGTTTACCTCTCGCTTCGTCCACATCGGCAAACTACTTGATGATTCCCGTATAAAAGGTGCACTATTCGAGGCCGCCCGAAGCGAATCGCCTGCAACATCTCGGGAGCCCCTCGTCAGTCCCTACTCATCGAAGAAGGATGAAAGGCTCTGGTATGCCGATGAGTTGGCCCTCGCCGTCAATGGGGAGTGGGTAAACCATCCTGGATCACATTGGTATGGATCGGGAGTGACATATTTCGACTGGGCGATCAAGCCTGGCGATATTGTAATCGCTAGCAACAAGGAACAGTGGCCAAAAAAGTATGATGACCTTCAATCGCGCATTCCTCAGTTGTTCGAGCGTGGCGCTTCAGCGGCAATTGTCAGCAACATTCCGCCGAATCTAAATGTCGGAGAGAAATACCCTGTTCTCGTCGTAAAGAACACGCGTGCAGCACTCGACCATCTTGGATCTGCAGCGATCCTGCGTTCGAAGGCTAAAACTGTCGCGGTCACCGGCAGCGTTGGAAAATCAACAACGACGACGATGATTGATTATCTCCTTCAGCAGCAGGGTAAGACTCATGCTACAGTCAAAAATTTCAACTCCACCCCTGGTGTTCCCTTGACCGCAGCCAGAACGCCACGCGATTGTGAATATGCGGTGTACGAGATTGGAATTGGTCGCAGTCACCGCGCAAATTACCTTCGCGCTAAGATGATTAACCCCGATGTCGCCATGATCACCACGATCCAACCTGACCATATCGAGTTCTATAAGTCTATTGACGGAATCATCAACGCCAAAACTGATATTCTCAAGGAAGTCAAATCAGGTGGCACGGCTATATTGAATCGCGATTCGCCCTATTTTGAGCTTCAACGCACCACGCTCGAGAGCAAATTCACAGGCCGGGTGTTGACATTTGGCGAACATCCCGAATCGGATATTCGGCTGATGAACGTCCTTGTCGACGACAGTGCATGCAAAGCAGATGTCGTTATCGACGGAAGGATGTTGGATGTCATCGTCCCCCATCCCGGCCGCCATATGCTCCAGAATGCCACAGCCGCCCTGGCCGCAGTCTATGCGCTTGGTGCGGACTGGGAAAAGGCGGCACGCGATCTTCGTGATGTCCCCAAGATGGCCGGCCGTGCGGATATTCAGACACGTCCTTGCAAGGACGGCACTTACACCCTAATCGACGACGCATATAGCGCAAACCCGGGTTCAGTCGTATCCGCACTCGAGCTACTCGGGATGCTCCAGCCGAACAGGGGGGGCCGGCGCGTCGCTGTCCTGGGCGAGATGAAAGAGCTTGGCGATGCGACTCGTCAGCTTCATCTGGAACTGCGCGAACCGATCCTCAAGACAAAGCTTGACAAAGTTTATATGCTCGGCAAGGGCATTAAGCCACTCTGGGAGACACTTCCAGATGAAATACGAGGACTCTATGCGGAAAGTTCGGAAGCTGTCGTTGCGGACTTGCAGCACGAGATCCGTGACGGCGATATCTTGCTAGTGAAAGGGTCCGCACGAAGTCTAGTTGCTATGAATGAGATTTTGCAGTATTTGAAGAGAGGCCAGGAGCCGCCGACCGTTGCTCTACCGAAAAAATCACAGCCGCTCTACAACGCGCCACGTGTTATCCCATTGAAACGTGCATCGGACGCGCGGCTGCTTTTCTTGGGCGACACTGGCTTCGGAGAGAACTACCAAGAACGGATCGAAGCCAGAGGTGGGCAGAATATTCTGAAAAGTCGGGGCTACGACTATCCGCTCGAAAAAATCAAGCCGATGCTACTGGAAGCCGACGCAGTTATTGCTAACCTCGAGACTCCCCTTACCTCTATTAAGCATTCGCCGTTTGAAGGGCAAAAAAGCTGGATTCACCACGGTCATCCCGACTCTTCCTCGAAAGCTCTGCTGAGACACAACATAGGCTTTGCGATGCTGGCGAACAACCACAGCTTCGACTATGGCGAAGAAGGCTTTTTCGAAACGCTTAATACGCTTGAAGAAGCAGATATCGGCTATGCTGGCGCCGGACGCACTGAAAGCGACGCGCACAGGGCACTTCGGCTGCGCTTCGGATTTTCTAAAGAACGCGTCACTGTTGCCGTAATTTCTGTCTACCAGTGGTCGCGGCAAGCCGACGAGAAGTTTGGAATGTTCGCTAAAAACGGCAGTCGCGGTTTGAACGCGATGTTGCTTCCCCAAGTCCGGAAGCAGATCGAGAACCTCCGTAAAGAGGAGCCCGAATGTTTCATCATCGTGAGCCCCCACTGGGGGCGGAATTACCAGTGGCGCTCGTCATATCAACGTGAAGTTGCTGAGGAGGTCCTCGCCGCAGGCGCCGACCTTATTATCGGTCATGGGTCGCATATGGTCCAGGAGTTCGAACGCATCGGCGCAAAATGGGTTGTTTACAGTGTTGGTAACTTTATGTTTAACTCGCCTGGACGGTACAAAAAGTTTAACGCTCCACCGTTCAGTCTCATAGCGAGCCTCAGTTTTGTCGAAACGGACGTGGGTATCAGAAAGTCGTTGCGGCTCTACCCCATAGTTACCGATAATAATCTTACTCACTATCAGATTCGCCGATGCGATGAAGTTGAGTTCGAATCCTTGAGCAACACACTTGAAGAGCAGGGATGTACACTTCTCAAGTCTTCAGATATTTGGGGCCATTTTTTCGAACTGCGGATGAATGAGTAATTCGATTGACCCGCAGCGGGTGGTGTCGATGCTGGCCAGCCTGCTGGCTCTCTGAGGCACCTACCCTCCCTCCATTTGGCACGTCGAAGGAGAGGGGCACGCTTCAGTGTCACCGAAGACGATCGAGAAGTCGACCGCAGAAGAAGTCGTGAGAGCATGCGTCTCTCACCTGTTCTCGCTGCTGGGCGAACGCGGAAAGTTCGTGTATGCGCATAAGCACATGGAGCCCCACCGAATTGTTGGTGGCTACAACATGCTGCGCCACTGCGGCACGGTTTGGTTCATGTGTAAGGCGATTCGCAGCCTCGAGATCGAACTGACGCCTTCTGAGCAACGGCTCCTAGGAAAGGCTCTCGGTTACATTGGGGGCAAGACGAAAGAGCCACCTTGGATGGGGGGATTGGCCCCCACGCTGTGCATGACCTCGAAGGATGTCGTTAAGCTCGGCGGTGTCGGACTGACCGCGGTGATGATTCGCGAATACGCGCGGATGGACGCGCAGATCGATACAGGATTGCTGACTTCGCTGTACCCCGAAGGCCCAGAGATGCACTGCATCCGCCTCGAAAACTACATAGTGTCACAGCTCAGTGGCGGAGACTTCATTCACAAGCGGGCCTTCTCGAGTGGCGATATCTACCCGTTCAGGAGCGACTATTACACCGGGCAGGCACTGTTTGCGTTAATGCAATCGTCCCGACAAATCCTCCAGATTCGGACGGCAATGGGACAACTGCTCGACAACGGCTATGGCTTGGCAGAGCAGAGCCACTGGATGGCCTACGCCGCGTGCGCTTCTCTCAAGGCCGGCTACTGCGACGAGGGGAGAACCGTGGACTATATCCTGCGGCTCATCGAGAGCATCGTGTCCGACCCAAGCTATAGGGATCGGCACGAGTCAACGCCGATTGCATGCCGGACAGAGGCGCTGGTAGAAATCCTGCAGACGCATCGCCAAACGTGCCTACGCGAGCACCTGCCCGAGGCAGCTGTTGACGCCGCTAGGACCACGGCGGCGGAGAACCTCGCACTTCAACTCGAGTACTACGAGCACGGCCAGTTCAGAAAAGGACGCGTCTCGGACAAGGTGCAGATCGACTACATTCAACACAATGGCGCCAGCCTGCTGGGTTGGTGGCATCTCTGTAAGTGAAAGTTTTGGGTTGGCTCCGTTGACTTTTGAGCAGCCTGGCCGTGCTCATAGTGAGCGGTGTTTTCGGAATTGAGTACTCCGCTGGCAACGAATTTCGTTGCGACGAGGTCGCCACCGATGCTCCGACCCATCCACGGTTGTCAAGAGGGGTTCGTATTCCGCGGAGTCGTCGTCCATCCGATGGTGTACGGACGCGCTACCCGCGATCGAACGCAAACCCCATCTGGCGTCGAAACGGCTCACCTACAGCGTCCTCAGTACGAGTGATATCTCAGGACATCATGCCGCGCGAAAACTCGCGCCGCCCGCCAGATGCCAACACTGTCCGCGATGTTGCCGGACGATAGCGGACTTTCGGTCAACCGCCGCCCTGTGCCAGGCCTCGATCTCAACGGGGAGCGTTGCCGTTGCCGCCGGGACCGTTGCCGTTCCCGCCGGGGTTACCGCCACCGGGGTTGCTCCCGCCGGGGTTACCGCCACCGGGGTTGCTCCCGCCGGGGTTACCGCCACCGGGGTTGCTCCCGCCGACGTCGTCATCATCGTCGTCATCATCGTCGTCATCATCGTCGTCACCGTGGTGGATCGCGAAGAGCCTATGGATGAATTCGATGAAATCGCGTATGACGGAATGGAAGTGATCGAAGACAGAGTCGAAGAAGCCATGCACGGAGTGCTCCGCCTCAGCGGAGTCCACACCGGCACGGCTTCCCAGGTGGAAACCGCCCGACGACGGGGCGAGGCTCAGTCGAACCAAGGCGCCGCGCAAATCTGCGTCGTGCTGGCCACGCAGCGACGCACCATCGAGGCCGCCGCCCCGGATATCGGTAACCTCTCGGGGGCCATCATCGCGCGACTGCAGTAACCACACGAGTGGCCACTGATCTTGCTGCGCCACAGCGTCATTCGAGTGGAATGCCTCCGGCACGGCGCTGCTCGAACGACCCGCGAGGACCACACCGCTGTCGTTGTCACCGTTGGTGGCCGCGCGGGCAGTTTCCAGATCGCCGATGGGCCCCATGTAATGGCCGGCGACATAGAGCCCGCTCGCGGCCAAGGCGGCGGCGAGCCGCTTGTTGATGCCGTTGGTGTTGTCGTCCTGCTGCCGGTGCTTGCTCATTGTCCCGATCCCTCCCGTGTGGTGCCGATGTCAGCTTCGGCCTCGCTGAGAGTTCGCTGTGCCGGTGCTGAGAGACTGCATCGGATGCTATCGGTTTGCTATCGACGCAACAACGAATCAACTTTGTAAAACAGGCTAAGAATTGTGCTAGCAATTATTTACGTGGCAGCAACTGATTGGAGGTCAGAACTTGATCTAGTATTGCCGCTGCTCAGGGCCGATATGTCGAGCTGTGACACCTCCGGTCCTGGCGATCTGGCATGGAAAAACCTGTTCAGCTGCTTCTTTGTCACTTCAACCATGTGCCATGCCAGGTTTTCCGATCAAGTATTGCAGCAGCCTGGGCGCCCGGATAGGGCCTAGAGTGCGACTTCGCCTGCAAACATCGACACTCAAGCGCAGGGTCTTATAGCAAGGATTGCTGCACTTCGGCGGTTAATTCGCCAAGATCGTCTGTTCAGAGATGTTCGCCTACGACGCCGGCTGGGCGCCAGGAACGATCCCGAGGGTTCGTCAGACATATTGCCGGCCCGGCGGACGTCCCCTCACGACCCGGAATCGGCAACCCGGGTCACCGGACGCCCACATTCGGCGACGACGGCTACAGCATCCGGCGGGCGAGGTCCTCGATCTCGGCGTCCGTCGCCGGGGTCTGCGGCGCGACGGGCGCCGGGCCGGCGTTCGGTTGATCGTCGCCGGGTCCTGCGCCCTCGGCATGCAGAAGCGGTGTCCGCTGTTCGTCGTCGCGCTTCTGCTCGTCGTCGGCCCCCGGTTCACCGTCGTCGGGCTGCGGGGCCTGCGGCGGTTGCGCAACCGCGGGTTGGCCGGCCGGCGCAGGCGGGGGCGCCCCGCCGGCGGTCTGCGCACCACCGCCCTGACCGCCGAACTGCTGGGCGGCCTGCATCGCCTGTTGCATGAGCGATCCGAACATTCCGCCGCCCTGGCCTCCCCCACCGGCCTGACCCGCCGAACTCGCAGCCTGTCCGCCCATCTGCCCGAGTTGCCCCAGCATGCCGGTGATCTGGCCGACGGCCTGTCCCCCCGAATCGTCGGCGTTCTGGTAAGCCGACTGCGCGGTGACCAGCTTGCCGGAGAACATGCCCTCTTTCGCCTGCAGCGCAGCGACATTCGAAATCAGCGGAGCGGCCAGCGTCGGAAGCACCGCGGAGATGGTGGCACTCATCGCATCCTGGCCCGGCGGCAGCATCGGCATTTCCGGCAGTTCCACCGTCGCCGCGTCCCAGGAGATGCCCTCGGGTTTCTTCAGCGGATCCATCAGCTGCCGTTTCCTCTCGCGAACGTGTCACCACTCATCGTCGACGTCCTCGTCGAGGTCGTACTCGAGCGGCGCAGGCGCGGCCAGCCCGGCCGTCGTGCTGCCGCCGCTCGAACCGCGGCCGCCAATCATCCCCATCGGCGCACCCATGCCACCCATCCCGCCCATGGCCCCCGCGGCGACCGGGGCCACGCCCCCGACAGCCGCTGACCCCGCGACGACGGGCTCGGCCGGCGCGACCGAGACGGCGTTGGTCCCGACCAGCCCGGCCATCAGCGGCGTCTGCGCCGACACCCCGCCTGAACCGGGCAACGACGCCGCGCGCATCATCCCGCTACCGCCGCCGGCGCCCGAACCGCCGGCCAGCGGATGGTTCGAAAACGACGAGAACGGTAGGCCGGATGCGCCCAGAGAGTCGGCCTTACCGCCCTGGCCGAACATCGACGTCAGTTGCTGCAGCGGTTGCGACAGCTGCTGCAGCGGCTGCATCAGCTGTTGCGGCGCCTGGGTGATCACCTGACCTAACTGCTGGGGCAACTGGCCGGCCATCGAGGCCGTCTGCGTCATCATCTGCATACCTTGCTGCGATCCCTGCCCACCCGCCTGACCGGCTCCCTTGGCGGCGTCCTGGGCGGCCTGCTGGCCGGGCACCGTCGGTGGAACACCGGGGGTGGGGATGCTCGGCGGGACGCCGAAGGTGTTGGCCAGCTCTGTCGAACTGGCCGTGACCTGCGCGATGTTCTGCGACAGGCCCATCTTGATGCGGCTTTGGACCAGCTGCTGGGTGTTGCTGAAAGGCAGCGCCTGGATCGCCTCGCATTCGTGCTGCGTCTCCTGGGCGATCACGTTCACCATCGTCTTGGTGCGGACGACGGCGACCTCCATCTCCCTCAGCCTGGCCGCGACCGCCGTGGCGTGGGCCGCGTTCGCCTCATGCCCACCGATGATCGTGCTGGCCTCCCCGGCCGCGGCCACGGCGCCGCCACCCTCCCAGGCGTCGGAAAGCTTCATCAACTGGCCCTGCTGCTGCGGTACAACGGACCCAGTAAGCTTCGCCGCGAGCGCCTCATAGGAGGCGGCGGCGGCCGCGAGAGTCTCCTCGTCGACATTCGGCCACCCCGGACCCGTCACGGTCTGCGAGCCGTATGGGCTGCTGTCCGGCATGATTCCCACGCGCACGGCCCCCTGATTCCGCGGTCACGAATTCTTCGTCAGCAAACTCTACCGCGTAGCTGACAGGAGCACCGGCGGGAACTCAGCCGAGAATCAGCCCCGAGGTCGGCACACCCGTGCCCGCGGTGACGAGCACGTGCTCGACGTCGGGCACCTGGTTCACCGACGTGCCGCGCAGCTGGCGCACCCCTTCGGCGATGCCGTTCATCCCGTGGATGTACGCCTCGCCGAGCTGGCCACCATGGGTGTTGATGGGCAGCCGCCCACCGATCTCGATCGCACCGCCGGCGATGAAGTCCTTCGCCTCACCCTTACCGCAGAAGCCCAGCTCCTCGAGCTGGATCAGGGTGTACGGCGTGAAGTGGTCGTAGAGGACCGCGGTCTGGATGTCGGCGGGCGACAACCCGCTCTGTCCCCAGAGTTGGCGTCCGACGAGGCCCATCTCCGGCAGCCCCAGTTCCTCGCGGTAGTACGAGTACATGGTGAACTGATCGGCGCCCGCGGCCTGCGCGGCCGCCTCGATGACCGCCGGCCGGTGCTTCAGATCCTTGGCCCGCTCCGGAGTGGTCACCACGATCGCCACGCCGCCGTCGGTCTCCTGGCAGCAGTCGAGCAGCCGCAGCGGCTCGGCGATCCACCGCGAGTTCTGATGGTCCTCGATGGTGATGGGCTTGCCGTAGAAGTGCGCCTTCGGATTGTTCGCGGCGTGCTTGCGATCAGCCACCGAGACCGCGCCGAAATCGGCACTGGTCGCGCCATATTCGTGCATGTAGCGCTGGGCGATCATGGCCACCGACGCGGCCGGCGTGCTCAGGCCGTGCGGGTAGGACCAGCTGTACTCGACGCCGCGGGAGTCAGCGTTGACCGTCAGACCGGTCATCACCTGACCGAACCGGTGCTCGGAGCGCTCGTTGAAGGCCCGGTAGGCCACGACGACCTCTGCGACACCGGTCGCGACGGCCAGCGCCGCCTGTTGCACGGTGGCCGCCGCGGCCCCTCCGCCGTAACCGATCTGGCTGAAGAAGGTCAGGTCGCCGATCCCGGTGGAGCGCGCGACGGCGGTCTCCAGATTCGAGTCCATGGTGAACGTGACGAGGCCGTCGACATCCGACGGCTTGAGGCCGGCGTCGTCCAGTGCGTCGAGCACGGCCTCGGCGGCGAGGCGAAGCTCGCTGCGGCCCGAGTTCTTGGAGAAGTCGGTCGCGCCGATACCCGCGATCGCGGCCTTGCCGGAGAGCATCAGTGGTCCCCCAGTTCGAGTGTCGCCGTGGCGATGACGTGATTGCCGAGACTGTTGGCGCCGACCACCTTCACGGTTGCGACGCCGTCGTCGACGGCGGTCACCTCGCCCGTGAACATGATGGTGTCGTACGCATACCACGGAACACCCAGGCGCAGGCCGATCGACTTGATCCGCGCCGAAGGGCCCGCCCAGTCGGTCAGATACCGCTGCACCAGACCGGTATCGGTCAGGATGTTGACGAAGATGTCCTTGGACCCCTTGGCCTGCGCCTTGTCCCGGTCGTGGTGGACGTCCTGGTAGTCGCGGGTCGCGATGGCCGTGGACACGATGAACGTGGGGTCGCCGTAGATCTGGAGCTCGGGCAGCTTGGTCCCGACCTCCGCGCTGGGCGCGCTCATGCCGCGGGCTCCCATGCGTACAGCGTCCACGCGGGGCTGACATCACTGTCCGGGAAGTCGATATACATGGCGCGCACCGGCATTCCGATCTGTACTTCGCTGGGGTCGACGCCACGTAGCTCGCCGAGCATCCGCACACCCTCCTCCAACTCGACGAGGGCGATGACGAAGGGCAGGCTGCGACCGGGCACCTTCGGTGCGTGGTGCACGACGTAGCTGTAGACGGTGCCGTTCCCGGAAGCCACGACGTAGTCGATCGGCGCCTCTTTCTCCTGCCACACCGCGGGGACCGGCGGGTGCTGCAGCGTGCCGTCGGGGCGACGCTGGATCCGCAACTCGTGGGCGTTGACGCCGTCCCAGAAGAACCGGGTGTCCTTCGACGAGGCCGGCCGCATGAGCTTGTCCGGATCCAGGTCGTCGGGCACCGCCGGCTTGTCCTCGGCGCGCGGCATGAACTTCATGATGCGCCAGTTCATCTCGGCGACCGTCTCGTCACCGGAGTTGCCGTTGGGCACAGTCCACGTGATGAGTTGGTTGATGAAGTAGCCCTCACCCAGCGCCGTCTGCTTGGGCCCCACCACGTCGGTGATCTCGGCGTGGATGGTGACCTCGTCGCCCGGCTGCAGATACCTGTGGTAGGTCTGCTCGCAGTTGGTCGCCACCACCCCGACGTAGCCCGCATCGTCGAAGAGCTTCATCATCTTGGTCAGCGGGTCGTCGTCGGAGCGACCCTGACCCAGGCCGCCCATCGTCCACACCTGGATCATCGCCGGCGGCGCCACGATGCCGGGGTGCCCGGCGGCCTTGGCCACCTCTTCGTCGACGTAGATCGGGTTCTTGTCACCGATGGCGTCGACCCAGTGGTGGATCATCGGCTGGTTCACCGGATCTCGGCCGGCCCGCGGCTCGCTCCTGCCCGCCGCCTTGATCTCCTCGATGCCCGGCTGCAGATCCGCGCTCACCTGTGTCCTCTGTTCTTCGCGCAAGCGCTCATCACCGGGGCACCCGGGGGACCTTGAGGCCCGACGCGGCAATCATCTCGCGCATGACCTCGTTGACCCCGCCGCCGAAGGTGATGACAAGGTTGCGCTTGGTCTGGCTGTCCAACCACCGCAGCAGTTCGGCGGTATCGGGTTCAGCGGGGTTGCCGTAGGCGCCGACGATCTCCTCGGCGAGCCGGCCGATACGCTGAATGCGTTCTGTCGAGAAGACTTTCGTAGCGGCGGCGTCGGCGACCGCGATGGTCTCCCCCGCCGCGGCGACCTGCCAGTTGAGCAGTTCGTTGATCCGCCAGACCGCGCGGATCTCGCCGAGCGCCCGCCGGACGTTGTCGTTCTCGAGAGGAGTCACGCCGTTCGACCCCGGCTTCGACGCCCACGCGTGCACGCGGTCGTAGATTCCGGCGACCTTGCCCGCCGGGCCGAGCATGACGCGCTCGTGGTTGAGCTGGGTGGTGATCAGCTTCCAGCCCGCGTTCTCCTCACCGACGAGCATGTCGGCGGGAACGTGGACGTCGTTGTAGTAACTGGCGTTGGTGTGGTGGGCGCCGTCGGACAGGATGATCGGCGTCCACGAGTAGCCGGGGTCCTTGGTGTCGACGATCAGGATCGAGATGCCCTTGTGCTTGGCGGCTTCCGGATCGGTGCGGACTGCCAGCCAGATGTAATCGGCGTCGTGGGCACCGGTGGTCCAGATCTTCTGACCGTTGACGATGTACTCGTCGCCGTGCCGCACCGCCGAGGTCCGCAGCGAGGCGAGGTCGGTGCCCGCCTCGGGTTCGGAGTAACCGATCGCGAAGTGCACCTCGCCGGCGAGGATGGCGGGCAGGAACTTCTTCTTCTGTGCTTCGGTGCCGTACACCTGCAGCGTCGGACCGACGGTCTGCAGCGTGACCGCGGGCAGCGGCACGTCGGCGCGGGCTGCCTCGTTGACGAAGATCGACTGCTCGACGGGGCCGAAACCCAAGCCGCCGAACTCTTTCGGCCAGCCGACACCGAGCTTGCCGTCGGAGCCCATCCGCTTGATCACCGCGCGGTATGCCTCGTTGTGCCGGTCGGTCTCCATCGCGTCGCGCTCTTCGGGCGAGATGAGCGTCGAGAAGTACTGCCGCAGTTCGGCTTGCAGTTGCCGCTGCTCGGGTGTCAGGTCAATCAACATGTCAGACTCCCACCAGGTCCAGACGGTGTGACGGCCCGCCCAGTAACCGGGCCAGGTCCTTGATCGTCGAGTAGTAGCGGTTCATCGGGTAGGTGATGTCCATGCCCATACCGCCGTGCAGGTGGTGGCAGGTCTGCATGACCGGCGGTGCCTGCGAGGTCAGCCAGTAGCCGAGCACCTCGAGGTCGTCGTCGGCGTCACGCCCCTCGGCGAGACGCCAGACCACCGACGTGGCAGCCAGATCCAGTGTGCGGGAGGCGATGTAGACCTCGGCGAGTTGGGCGGCCACGGTCTGGAACGTCGACAGCGGACGTCCGAACTGATGCCGATTCGCGACGTAATCCGCGGTCAACCGCAGCGCGCCGGCCACCAGGCCGGCGGCGAACGCCCCGGTCGCCGCCAGTGCCAGTCCGTTCACGCGGCGGACCGCCTCCGGACCGGTGGCGAGCACATCGGCATCGTCGACCGCCACGTCGGAGAAGGTGACTGCCGCTTCGTCGCCGCCGTTCGACGTCGGTGTCCCGGTGATCTGCACACCGTCGGCAGACGCCGCGACCACCGCGACACCACCGTCGGTGCTCACCAGGATCCATTCCGCGGCATCGGCATACGGGACGCCGACCTTCGTACCGTTGAGGCGTCCGCCGGACAGCGCGGTCGCCGGCCGGTCGGGCAGTGCCGCACCCGGCTCGTTGAGCGCCGCGGTCAGGATCGCACCCTTGGTCACACCGGCCAGGTAGCGGTCCTGCTGGGCCTCGGACGCGAGGTCGAGCAGCGGGACGAGCCCGAGACCGAGCGTGGCGAGCGCCGGACTGATGGTGCCGTGCCTGCCGATCTCGGTCAGCGCGGTGGCCAGTTCGGCCAACCCGACTCCGTCACCGCCGAGGCGTTCCGGCACGCCGAGCGCCGTGACGCCGCCGGAAACCAGAGCGTCCCAACTGTTGTCGCGCTCGAGCACCGACGTCACCACATCCGCGACAGCCTGCTGCCCTTCGTCTGGACTGAAATCCACCCGAATCCTCCTTGATCGGTGGGAGCCGGCGTCAGTGGCTGACCGGGCACTTGCCGGTGTAATCCACCTGCCAGTGCTTGATGCCGTTGAGCCAACCCGACTTCAGCCGTTCCGGATCACCGATCGGCTTGAGGTCCGGCATCTGGTCGGCGACGGCGTTGAAGATGAGGTTGATGGTCATCTTGGCCAGGTTGGCGCCGATGCAGTAGTGGGCGCCGGTACCGCCGAACCCGACGTGCGGGTTGGGGTTTCGCAGGATGTCGAACGTGTGCGGGTTCTCGAACACCTCGTCGTCGAAGTTGGCCGAACGGTAGGACATCACCACCCGCTCGCCCTTCTTGATCTTCACGCCACCGAGTTCGGTGTCTTCCAGGGCGGTGCGCTGGAACGCCGACACCGGGGTGGCCCAGCGGACGATCTCGTCGGCAGCGGTCTCCGGCCGTTCCTTCTTGTAGAGCTCCCACTGATCGGGGTTCTGCGAGAACGCGATCATGCCGTGGGTGATCGAGTTGCGGGTGGTCTCGTTGCCGGCCACCGCGAGCATCACCACGAAGAAGCCGAACTCGTCGTCGGAGAGCTTCTCCCCCTCGATGTCGGCCTCGATGAGCTTGGTGACGATGTCGTCGGTCGGGTTCTTGGCCCGTTCCTCGGCCATCTTCATCGCGTAGGTGATCAACTCGAACGACGACATGGCCGGATCGATGTCGGCGTACTCGGGATCCTCACCGGCGGTCATCTCGTTGGACCACCGGAAGATCTTGTCGCGGTCGTCCTGCGGCACGCCGAGCAGTTCGGCGATGGCCTGCAGGGGCAGTTCGGCCGAGACCTGTTCGACGAAGTCGCCGGAGCCCTCCGCCTTGGCGGTCTCGGCGATCTTCTGTGCGCGCGCCCGCAGTTCGTCTTCGAGCCGTCCGACGGCGCGGGGGGTGAAGCCACGCGAGATGATCTTGCGCAGACGAGTGTGCTGCGGCGCGTCCATGTTCAGCAGCACGGCCTTCTGCAGGTCGATCGCGTCGCGCGTCATGTCCTGGGGCCACACCGGGATGGCGCCGTCGGGCGAGCTGCCGAAGATGTCGCTGCGCTTGGACACCTCCTTGACGTCGGCATGCTTGGTCACCAGCCAGTAGCCCTTGTCGCCGAAGCCGCCCGTACCGCCGGGCACGTCGACCCAGTGGATAGGCTCGGACTTGCGCAGTTCGGCGAGTTCCTCGACGGGAAGCCGCTCGAGGTTCAGGGTCGCGTCGAGGAAGTCGAAGTCAGGGGCGACGGGGCACGAGTTAGGGCCGGGCATCAAAAGCTCTCCTCAATTGCAACGTGTTCTAGTGCCAGTAAAACACGGCTCCACCGCAGATGAAAGGCACGGCGGCATCGCTGCTTGTCAGACGAATGAAACGTGTTCTAGCCTGACGCAATGGGTAACCCTGTCATCGTTGAAGCCACCCGCAGCCCGATCGGCAAGCGGAACGGATGGTTGTCGGGCCTGCACGCGACCGAGCTGCTCGGCGCGGTGCAGAAGGCGCTGGTCGACAAGGCCGGGGTCGACGCGGGGGACGTCGAGCAGATCATCGGCGGCTGCGTCACACAGTACGGCGAGCAGTCGAACAACATCACCCGCGTCGCCTGGCTGACGGCCGGGCTGCCCGACCACGTCGGCGCCACCACCGTCGACTGCCAGTGCGGCAGCGGCCAGCAGGCCAACCACCTGATCGCCGGGTTGATCGCCGCCGGCGCCATCGACATGGGCATCGCATGCGGTGTCGAGGCGATGAGCCGGGTCGGACTCGGGGCGAACGCCGGCCCCGACCGGTCGAAGATCCGCGCTGAGTCGTGGGACATCGACATGCCCAACCAGTTCGAGGCCGCCGAACGCATCGCCAAGCGCCGCGGCATCACCCGCGAGGACATCGACCAGCTCGGGTTCGCCTCGCAGGCCAAGGCGAAGCAGGCGTGGGCAGAGAACCGCTTCGACCGTGAGATCTCCCCGATCGTGGCCCCGGTGCTCGACGAGAACAAGCAGCCGACGTCCGACCGGGCGCCGGTGTCCAAGGACCAGGGGCTGCGCGACACCACCCTCGAGGGACTGTCCCAGCTCAAGCCGGTCATGGAGGGCGGCATCCACACCGCGGGCACCTCGTCACAGATCTCCGACGGCGCTGCGGCGGTGCTGTGGATGGACGAGGACAAAGCCCGCGCGCTCGGCCTGACCCCACGCGCCCGGATCGTCAGCCAGGCGCTGGTCGGCGCGGAGCCGTACTACCACCTCGACGGCCCGGTGCAGTCGACGGCCAAGGTGCTCGAGAAGGCCGGTATGAAGATCGGCGACATCGACCTCGTCGAGATCAACGAGGCGTTCGCCTCCGTCGTCCTGTCGTGGGCCCGCGTCCACGAACCGGATATGGACCGCGTCAACGTCAACGGCGGCGCGATCGCGCTGGGTCACCCGGTCGGCAGCACCGGCAGCCGGCTGATCACGACGGCCCTGCACGAACTCGAGCGCACCGACAAGTCGACGGCGCTGATCACCATGTGCGCGGGCGGGGCCCTGTCGACGGGCACCATCATCGAGCGGATCTGAGGCGCTAGGCGGGTACGACGGCGGGCCGGATCTTCGCCCGGATGTGGTGGATCAGACCGTCGGACGCGGGGATCAGGAACGTCTCGTCGACGTGGGCGACCACGCGACGACCGGCGACCGTGGCCTTGGTGACGACGGTGAACGTCGCATGCACCTCGTCGCCGACGACCCGGAACGTCCGGTCGGTGGTGGCGGCGATGATCCGGTACTGCGGTCCACCGGTCAGGCTGCGGCGCAGGTGTTTTCCGGAGAACCCGGTCTTGAGTCCGACCTCGACCCGCACGCAGCCCGGCGCGAACGGCACAGCGTCGGCCCGGTGGGTGGCGAGTGCGTCGACGTAGGCATCCGCCGCAGCGATGCGGTCGGTGTCGGAAACAGTGTCCATCCACCGAGCATAGGAGACCACCATGCCGAAGTCACCGCCCAGCAGACTCAACTCACCGGCAGCAGACTTCTTCATCAAGTGGATGTCGCGCGGAAACACGTTGTTGTACAAGGTCAGTGGCGGCCGGGTGGGCGGATCGTTCGGCAATGCGCCGGTGGCACTGTTGACCACCATCGGCCGCAAGACCGGTGAACCGCGGGTCAGTCCGCTGATCTTCCTGCGCGACGAAGCACGCGTGATCCTGGTCGCGTCCCGTGGCGGCAGCAACAAGCATCCGATGTGGTACCTCAACCTGCGGGCGAATCCCACAGTGCAGGTGCAGATCAAGGACGAGGTGCTGACGCTGACCGCGCGCCTCGCCACGGTGGACGAGCACGCACAGTACTGGCCGAAGCTCACCGCGATGTACCCGAGCTTCGACGACTACCGGTCGTGGACCGACCGGGAGATCCCGATCGTGGTCTGCGAGCCGTAGAACTCAGGCGCCGTAGACGGGCACCGGCGGGCGCGCCTTGGCGAGCAGATCCGAGACCACGGGGCCCAGTTCGGCCGGGTCCCAGCGGGCGCCCTTGTCCACCTGCGGGCCGTGCGCCCAGCCCTCGGCGACGCGGATCTTGCCGCCTTCGACCTCGAACACCTTGCCGGTGACGTCGCGGGCCTCGACGCTGCCCAGCCACACCACCAGTGGCGAGACGTTCTCCGGTGCCATGGCGTCGAAGTCGTCGTCCTGGGTCGACATCATCTCGGCGAAGACCGTCTCGGTCATCCGGGTGCGGGCCGACGGCGCGATCGCGTTGACGGTGACGCCGTAGCGGCCCATCTCGGCGGCGGCCACCAACGTCATCGCGGCGATGCCGGCCTTGGCGGCGCTGTAGTTCGCCTGGCCCACGCTCCCCTGCAGCCCGGCTCCGGAACTGGTGTTGACGATGCGGGCGTCAACGGCGTTGCCCGCCTTGGCCTGCGTCCGCCAGTACGCGGCGGCGTGCTTCATCGTGGCGAAGTGCCCCTTGAGGTGAACGGCGATGACCGCGTCGAATTCCTCTTCGCTGGTGTTGGCGAACATCCGGTCACGCACGATGCCCGCGTTGTTGACCAGGACGTCCAACCCGCCGAAGGCGTCGACGGCGGTCTGGATCAGGCCCTCGGCCTGTGCCCAGTCCGCGACGTTGGCACCGCTGGTGACGGCTTCGCCTCCGGCGGCGGTGATCTCGTCGACGACGGTCTGCGCGGCGCTGCCGCCACCGGCCGGGGATCCGTCCAGGCCGACACCGATGTCGTTGACCACCACCCGCGCGCCTTCGGCGGCGAATGCCAGAGCGTGCGCACGGCCGATACCGCCGCCCGCCCCCGTCACGATGACCACGCGGCCGTCGAGCAGTCCCATATGTGTTGTCTCCTCTTACTTTTTGATGTCGGCGGTGGTGGTCGACAGATAGTGCGGGGGTTCGCCACCACCGTGCACTTCGAGCGATGCGCCGCTGATGTAGGAGGCCGCATCGGAGGCGAGGAACGCCGTCGCCCAGCCGATGTCGTCCGGTTTGGCCAGCCGGCCCAACGGCACGTTGCGGGATATCGCGGCGATCGAGTCGGCGTCCCCGTAGAACAATTCGGCCTGTTCGGTCTCGACCATCCCGACCACCACCGAGTTGACCCGGACCTTGGGCGCCCACTCGACGGCGAGTGTGGTGGTCATGTTCTCCACCCCGGCCTTCGCCGCACCGTAGGCGACGGTGCCCGGCGTGGGCCGCCTGGCGCTCACACTGGTGATGTTGACGATGGCGCCGCCCGACTCCTGTGTCTGCATGACGGCGTTGGCGTGGGTCGAGACCGACAGGGCGCCAAGCAGGTTCAACTCGACGATCTTCCTGCTGAACTTCGCCGAGGCCTCGGCGGCGGGCACGTAGGGCGAACCGCCGGCGTTGTTGATCACGACGTCGAGGTGGCCGTGCGCGTCGACGATCGCGTCGATGAGCGCCTTCACCGAATCGTCGTCGCGGATGTCGCACGGGTGGAATTCGTACGGGCTGCCCTCGACCGGCCGACGCGCGCAGGTCACGACCGTGGCGCCCTGAGCTGCGAAGACGGCACTGATCCCGGCGCCGACACCGCGGACGCCACCGGTCACCAACACCACCCGGCCCTTGAGTCCCAGTTTGATTCCAGCGGCGTCACTCACTGTGCTAGCGTACCAAGCAAGTGCTTGCTTAGGTAGCCACCCCAGCAGTCCGCTCAGGAGACGGAGTTTTCAGATGAGCATCTCCCGCAAGACCGTGGAACCGGGCATCGTCTCGGTCACGGTCGACTACCCGCCCGTCAACGCGATTCCGTCGCGGGGCTGGTTCGAACTCGGCGACACGATCACCGCCGCTGGCCGCGACCGCAGCACGCACGTGGTGATCCTGCGGGCCGAGGGCCGCGGATTCAACGCCGGCGTCGACATCAAGGAGATGCAGAACACCGAGGGGTTCACCGCGCTCATCGACGCCAATCGCGGGTGCTACCACGCCTTCCGCGCGGTGTACGAGTGCGAGGTTCCCGTCGTCGCCGCGGTCAACGGCTTCTGCGTCGGTGGCGGTATCGGTCTGGTCGGCAACGCCGACGTGATCGTCGCGTCCGACGACGCGAAGTTCGGTCTGCCCGAGGTCGAGCGTGGCGCGCTGGGCGCCGCGACGCACCTGTCTCGGCTGGTGCCGCAACACATGATGCGCCGGATGTTCTTCACCGCGTCGACCGTGAGCGCCGAGACCCTGCACCACTTCGGGTCGGTACATGAGGTGGTCCCGCGGGAGGACCTCGACGAGTCCGCGCTGCGGGTGGCCCGCGACATCGCGAGCAAGGACACCCGGGTGATCCGCGCGGCCAAGGAAGCCCTCAACTTCATCGACGTCCAACCGGTCAACGCCAGGTACCGCATGGAGCAGGGTTTCACGTTCGAGCTCAATCTGGCCGGCGTCTCCGACGAGCACCGGGACGCGTTCGCGGGGACATCGAAGGGCGAGGGTAAATGATTCGGCGGGCACGAGCGAAGCGAGCGGGTAAGTGACCGACAAGAGAACGACTCTCGACGAGGCCGTCGCCTCCATCGAGAGCGGGATGACCATCGGCATCGGCGGTTGGGGCTCCCGACGCAAGCCCATGGCGTTGATCCGCGCCCTGCTGCGCACCGACGTCACCGACCTCACCGTGGTCACCTACGGCGGGCCCGACCTCGGACTGCTGTGCTCCGCGAACAAGGTCAAGCGGGTCTACTACGGGTTCGTATCGCTGGATTCGCCGCCGTTCTACGACCCGTGGTTCTCCAAGGCGCGCACCAGCGGATCGATCGAGGCACGCGAGATGGACGAGGGCATGCTGCGGTGCGGCCTGCAGGCCGCCGCGCAACGCCTCCCGTTCCTGCCGATCCGCGCCGGCCTCGGCAGCGACGTCCGGGCGTTCTGGGGGGACGAACTCAAGACGGTCACCTCGCCGTATCCGACCGACGGCGGTCACGAGGAACTCATCGCCATGCCGGCGCTGAACCTGGACGTGGCCCTGGTGCACCTGAATCTCGGTGACACACAGGGCAACGCGGCCTACACCGGGATCGACCCCTACTTCGACGACCTGTTCCTCATGTCGGCGCAGAAGCGGCTGGTGAGCGTCGAGCGGGTGGTGCCCACCGAGGAACTCGTCAAGGCCGTTCCGCCACAGGCGCTGCTGGTGAACCGGATGATGGTCGACTCCGTCGTGGAAGCGCCCAACGGCGCCCATTTCACCACTGCCGAACCGGATTACCGCCGGGACGAGAAATTTCAGCGGCACTACGCCGAGGCAGCGGGGTCCGACGAGTCGTGGGCCGAGTTCGTCAAGACGTACCTGGCCGGCACTGAGGACGACTACCAGGCCGCGGTCCGGAAGTTCGCCGAACAGCAGGGAGCCGCGAAATGACCGATGTGACCCGTGCCGAGGTGTGCGCCGTCGCGTGCGCCGAGTTGTTCCGCGATGCCGGCGAGATCATGGTCAGCCCGATGGCGAACATGGTGTCGATCGGCGCCCGGCTCGCGCGCCTGACCTTCTCGCCCGACATCCTGTTGACCGACGGTGAGGCCCGCCTGCTGGCCGACACTCCCGCGCTCGGCGCGACGGGCGCCATCGAGGGCTGGATGCCGTTCGGCCGCGTCTTCGAGACGCTCACGTGGGGGCGGCGCCATGTTGTCATGGGCGCCAACCAGATCGACCGGTACGGCAACCAGAACCTGTCGGCCTTCGGCCCGATCCAGCATCCGAAGCGGCAGATGTTCGGGGTGCGCGGCGCACCGGGCAACACCATCAACCATGCCACCAGCTATTGGGTCGGCGGACACAGCAAGAGGGTGTTCGGCGAACAGGTCGACATCGTGTCCGGGGTCGGGTGGGACAAGGTGGACTCCGGCAATCCGGCGTACCGGTTCCTCGACGTCTACCGCGTCGTGAGCAACCTCGGCGTCTTCGACTTCAACGGCCCCGACCACCAGATGCGCGCGCTGTCACTACATCCGGGCGTCGCCGCCGAACAGGTCGCCGAGAACACCTCCTTCGAGGTCCACGGCCTGGACACCGCCGAGGTGACCCGCGAGCCGTCCAGCGAGGAGCTGCGCCTGATCCGCGAGGTCATCGACCCGAAAGCGCTGCGCGACAGGGAAATCCGGTCGTGACTCGCCTGAAGACCCCGCTCACCGATCTGGTCGGCATCGAACATCCCGTCGTGCAGACCGGGATGGGCTGGGTGGCCGGGGCGCGTCTGGTGTCGGCGACGTCGAACGCCGGCGGACTGGGCATCCTGGCCTCGGCGACCATGACGCTCGAGGAACTGCAGACGGCGGTGACCAAGGTCAAGGCCGCCACGGACAAGCCGTTCGGCATCAACATCCGCGCCGACGCCGGTGATGCCGACGAGCGCGTCGACCTGCTGATCCGGGAGGGCGTGAAGGTGGCGTCCTTCGCGCTGGCGCCGAAGCCGGACCTGATCGCGAAGCTCAAAGAGGCGGGCGTCGTCGTCATCCCGTCGGTCGGCCTGGCCAAACACGCCAAGAAAGTCGCCGGATGGGGCGCCGACGCGGTCATTGTGCAGGGTGGCGAAGGCGGCGGGCACACCGGTCCGATCGCGACGACGCTGCTGCTGCCGTCGGTGCTCGACGCCGTCGCAGGTACCGGCATGCCGGTGATCGCCGCGGGCGGCTTCTTCGACGGGCGCGGCCTCGCCGCGGCGCTGTCGTACGGCGCCGCCGGAGTCGCGATGGGCACCCGCTTCCTGCTCACCTCCGATTCGACCGTGCCCGACGCCGTCAAGCAGCGGTACCTGCAGGCCGCGCTGGACGGCACTGTGGTGTCGACCCGGGTCGACGGGATGCCGCACCGCGTGCTGCGGACGGGGCTGGTCGAGAAGCTCGAGAGCGGTTCACCGGTGCGGGGTTTCGCCGCGGCGGTGGGCAACGCCCAGAAATTCAAGAAGATGTCCGGGATGACATGGCGCTCGATGGTCAAGGACGGCCTGGCCATGCGTCACGGCAAGGAACTGACCTGGGCGCAGGTCGTGATGGCGGCCAACACTCCGATGTTGCTCAAGGCCGGACTGGTCGAGGGGAACACCGATGCGGGTGTGCTGGCGTCCGGCCAGGTGGCCGGAATCCTCGACGATCTGCCGTCGTGCGCGGAACTGGTGCCGTCGATCGTCGACGACGCCGTCACACATCTGAGGGCAGCCGCGGCACTCGTGGAATAAACGCCGATGAAGCACATGGGTGAATTCCACCGGAATTAAGCTATGGTCTTCATATGGCGGATGTTAAGCCAGAACCTTCAGTGACGGCTGCGGTGATCGGCGACGTCGTCGCCTCCCGCCGTGCCCCCGACCGGCGCGCACTCCACCGCCACCTCGGCGCCGCACTTCGCGCGGCCGGGTTCGCCTTCACCGTCGGCGACGAGTTCCAGGGCACCCACCAGAGCGTCGGTGCCGCGATCGACGCCGCGCTGACCGTACGCCTCGCCGTCGCACCGGACATCGACATCCGCTTCGGCATCGGCTGGGGCCTGGTCACGATGCTCGACGCCGAGACCGGCATCCAGGACGGGCCGGGTTGGTGGGCGGCGCGCGAGGCGATCGAATGGACCGCAACGGCCCAGCGGCAACCGGGCCTCGCGGCGGTGCGGACGTCGTATCGCCGGGCCGCGGACACCGCGGGGCCGGACGTCGACGCCGTCAACGCCGCCCTGTTGTGTCGGGACCACCTGCTTGGATCACTCGATGACCGATCACTGCGGATCCTGAAGGGCCTGTTGAGCAACCACACCAAGAAGGACATCGCCGCCGCCGAGCACGTCAGCGCCTCGGCGGTGTCCCAGCGCGCCGGCCGCGACGGGCTCGACCTGCTCGTGTTGACCGCGACCTATCTGCGCGGTGTCCGATGAGCGCCCTGGCCGTCCTGCTGATCGCGATCGGCGTCGCCGACGTGGTCCGGCGGGTCACCTCCCGCGCCTGGCTGCCCGTCGCGATCGTCCCCGTGACGGTGGTGGCCTGCGCCCTGCTGGCCGGCCTGTGGCACCGCGGCGACATCCCACTGCTCGTGCTCGCCGCTGCCGCAGGCATCGCGTGGGAAGTGCTCGGCGCGCGGGCGGAACGCACCGGCCGACGGCCGTGGGCACCGCTGTTCGTACTGGCGGCGGCCGCCGCCGCACTGATCATGCTGTCCGGATGGGCCTCCGAGGTCGCCGGGCTGGTGGGCCGCTGGTCGGACTGGACACAGCTCCCGGCGGTCGGCGCGATCAGCGCGGACCGGCTCCTGATGGTCGTGGCCGTCGTCCTGCTGCAGTTGGTCACCGGCAACCAGCTGGTGCGACTGGTGTTGGCGTCGGTCGGCGCGGTCAAACCCGCCGGACAACCGCAGGCGTCGGATCGGCTCAAGGGCGGGCGACTGCTCGGGCCGATGGAGCGGCTGCTGATCCTGGGCCTCGGGCTGGCCGGGCAGCTGGCGGCCGCCACCGCCGTCGTCGCCGCCAAGAGCATCATCCGGTTCCCTGAGATCAACGCGCAGAAGGCGAAGGCAAACGGCAACGGCGACTTGGGGATCGGCATCGACGAGGTGACGGAGTACTTCCTGGTCGGCAGTTTCGCCAGCTGGATCATCGCGCTCGGAGGGTTGGCGCTGGCGCAATAACGGCATTCGCCGGTGATCTGCCTCCGTCCGTTCATAAACTCCCGGCATGAAGACCAACGCGGCGATTCTGTGGGAGTACGGGGGCGACTGGACGGTCGAGGAGATCGATCTCGATCCGCCGGGCGACGGCGAGGTGCTGGTGTCCTGGGAGGCCACCGGGCTGTGCCACTCCGACGAGCACATCCGCACCGGCGATCTGCCCGCGCCGCTACCGCTGATCGGTGGCCACGAAGGGGCGGGGATCGTGCGTGAGGTGGGTGCCGGCGTCGTCGGGCTCGCTCCCGGCGACCACGTCGTCGCCTCGTTCCTGCCCGCCTGCGGCCGGTGCCGCTTCTGCTCGACCGGCCACCAGAACCTGTGCGATCTCGGCGCGATGATCATGGCAGGCACCCAGCTCGACGGCACCTACCGGCGCCACGTCCGCGGGCAGGACGTCGGCGTGATGGCACTGGTCGGCACGTTCTCGCAGTACGGCACGGTTCCGGAGGCGTCCATCGTCAAGATCGATGACGACATCCCGCTGTCGCGGGCCTGTCTTCTGGGATGCGGCGTCACCACCGGATGGGGTTCGGCGGTCAACACCGCCGACGTGTCGCCTGGTGACACCGTCGTCATCATCGGGCTCGGCGGCATCGGCAGCGGTGCGATCCAGGGCGCGCGGCTGGCCGGCGCCGAGAAGATCGTCGTCATCGAGCCGGTGGAGTCCAAGCGGGAGTTGGCTTTCCGGTTCGGCGCCACGCACTTCGTGACCTCGATGGAGGAGGCCACCGCGCTGGTCGCCGACCTCACCCGTGGCGTGATGGCCGATTCGGCGATTCTGACCGTCGGCCTGCTCGAGGGCACGATGCTCGAGGAAGCCGCGAACATCATCCGCAAGGGCGGCGCCGTCGTGATGACGGCCCTGTCGACGATGGCCGACAACCAGCCGACCTTGGGCATGATGATGTTCACGCTCTTCCAGAAGCGGCTGCTGGGCAGCCTCTACGGTGAGGCCAACCCGCGCGCCGACATCCCGCGACTGCTGTCGCTGTACCGCGAGGGCAAGCTACTCCTCGACGAGACGGTCACGCACGAGTACAAACTCGCCGAGGTCAACGAGGGTTACGAGGACATGCGCGCCGGACGGAACATCCGCGGCGTGATCCTGCACGACCACTGAGTTCTCTGCGCGGGGCAACTAGAGGCGCTCGATGATCGTGACGTTCGCGGTGCCGCCGCCCTCACACATCGTCTGCAGACCGTAGCGGCCGCCCGTGCGCTCCAGCTCGTTGAGCATGGTGGCGAACAGCTTGGCCCCGGTGGCGCCGAGCGGGTGGCCGAGCGCGATCGCGCCGCCGTTCGGGTTGACCTTCTCCGGATCGGCCTTGGTCTCCTTGAGCCAGGCGATGACCACGGGGGCGAATGCCTCGTTGATCTCCACGACGTCGATGTCGTCGATCGACAGCCCGGTCTTGTCCAGCGCGTACTGCGTCGCCGGAATGGGTCCGGTCAGCATGAACACCGGGTCGGCGCCACGAGCGCTGATGTGGTGGATGCGGGCCCGCGGCTTGAGGCCGTGCTCCTTGACGGCTTGCTCGGAAGCCAGCAGCACCGCACTCGATCCGTCGGAGATCTGACTGGCCACCGCGGCGGTCAGCCGGCCACCCTCGGACAGTGGCTTGAGCGACGCGAGCTTCTCCAGCGTCGACTCGCGCGGGCCCTCGTCGACCCCGAAGTCACCGACCGGAAGAGTCTCGTTGTCGAAGTGGCCGCCGCGGATCGCCGCGAACGCCCGCTGGTGGCTGGTGTAGGCGAACTTCTCCATCTCCTCGCGGGAGATGTCCCACTTCTCGGCGATCAGCTCGGCGCCGCGGAACTGCGAGATCTCCTGGTCGCCGTAGCGGTGGCGCCAGTTCTCCGACTCACCGGTCGGCGAGGTGAAACCGAACTCCTTGCCGACCACCATCGCCGACGCGATCGGGATCTGGCTCATGTTCTGCATGCCGCCGGCCAGGATGATGTCCGCGGTGCCGGACATGATGGCCTGCGCGCCGAAGGAGATGGCCTGCTGGCTCGACCCGCACTGGCGGTCGACGGTCACACCCGGCACCTCCTCCGGGTAGCCGGCGGCGAGCCAGGCGTTGCGGCCGATGTTGCCGGCCTGACCGCCCAGGGCGTCCACGCAGCCGACGATCACGTCGTCCACGACACCCGGATCGACGTCGTTGCGGTCGAAGATGCCGCGGAACGCGTGCACGCCGAGGTCGATCGGATGGACGTGGGCCAGCGAGCCGCCGCGCTTGCCGACGGGCGTCCGCACAGCGTCGATGACATACGCCGTTGAGGAAGGCACTGCCATGGGTCATTCTCCTTCGGATGCGCCGGCGGTGATTCCGCCGAGGACTATGGATAGGTACTGCCGGCCGACCTCCTCGGCCGAAAGCGGGCCGCCCGGCTGATACCAGCGGACCGACACCCAGGTGGTGTCCCGGATGAAGCGGTAGATCAGGTCGACGTCGATGTCGGGCCGGAAGTAGCCCTCCGTGATGCCCTGGTTGAGCACCTCGATCCACATCTTGCGCTGCTCACGATTACGCTCCTCGACGTAGGAGAAGCGCGGCTGCGACGACAGCCGCTTGGCCTCGTCCTGGTAGATGACGACCTGGGCGTGCCGGGTGGCGATCGCCTCGAACGACGCCAGGAACAGGCCCTTGAGCCGTTCGAGCGGGTTCGGTTGGGTCTCGACGATCTGGTGGTACCGCTCGAACAGCCAGTCCAGGAAGCCGCGCAGCAGCTCGTCGATCATCTCCTCCTTGGAGGAGAAGTGGTGATACAGGCTGCCCGACAAGATGCCCGCCGAATCGGCGATGTCCCGCACGGTGGTGGCCCGCAGCCCGCGCTCGGCGAACATCGTCGCGGCGAGCTCGAGGAGCTCGTCGCGGCGGGTCGGCGGCTGGCCGGCTGCGGGGGTGCTCACGGGTGCTGGCTCGAGACTGAGATCACTTCGCCCGTCAGGTAACTCGAGTAGTCGCTGGCGAGGAAGGCGATGGTGGCCGCCACCTCCCACGGTTCGGCCGCGCGGCCGAACGCCTCGCCCTGAGACAACCGGTCGAGCAGATCGGAGGAACTGACCTTCTCCAGGAACTTGTGCCGCGCGATGCTCGGCGACACGGCGTTGATCCGCACGCCGTGCTCGACGGCCTCGATCGCGCTGCACCGCGTCAGGGCCATGACCCCGGCCTTGGCCGCGGCGTAGTGCGCCTGGGAGTGCTGTGCCCGCCAACCCAACACGCTCGCGTTGTTGACGATCACACCGCCATGGCCGGCCTCGCGGAAGTAGCGCAGTGCGGCTCGGGTGGCCCGCATGACCGACGTCAGGGTCACGTTCAGGACGCGGTCCCATTCCTCGTCGGTCATGTCGACCACGGGTGTCTCGCCACCGAGGCCGGCGTTGTTCACCAACACGTCGAGGCGGCCCAGGCGCGCGGTCGTCGACGAGATCAGGGCGTCGACCTGCGCGGTGGACGTCACGTCACAGACCACGCTCTCGACCCGGCCGAGGCCGAGTTCGAACAGCTGGTCACGTGTTTCGCCCAGCCGGCGTTCGTGGTGATCGGAGATCACCACGTCGGCGCCCTCGTTGAGTGCGCGACGGGCGACGGCCGAACCGATACCGGTGCCCGCGGCGGCGGTCACGACGACGACCTTGCCGGTCAGCAGTCCGTGACCCTCGATCTCCTTCGGCGCTTCTGCGAGCGTCATGCTGCTCCTCCGGTCTTCGCGCGAGCGCTCATCCGCGAGCCTCCCTGGGTAGGCCGAGCACCCGCTCGGCGATGATGTTGCGCTGCACCTCGTTCGACCCGCCGTAGATCGTGTCGGCCCGCGAGAACAGGAACAACCGCTGCCATTCGTCGAAGTCGCCGTCGGCCAGCGTCAGACCCGCCATCCCGGCGACGTCCATCGCGATCTCGCCGAGTTCGCGATGCCAGTTGGCCCACAACAGTTTCGACACGTTGTCTTGGCCGGGTTGTTCGACGTCCATCGTGGCCAGCGCATACGACCGCATGGTGCGCAGCCCGGCCCACGACCGGGTGAGCCGCTCGCGGATCAGTGGATCGTCCGCGGCGCCGGTCTTCTTAGCCAGTTCCGCGACCCCGGACAGCTCGCGGGCGTACTCGATCTGCTGACCGAGCGTGGACACCCCGCGCTCGAAGGTCAGCGTGCCCATCGCGACGCGCCAGCCGTCCCCGGGTTCGCCGACGACCAGTGACGCGTCGGTGCGGGCGTCGTCGAAGAAGACCTCGTTGAACTCGGAGTCGCCGGTGAGCTGGATGATCGGGCGCACCTCGACACCGGGCTGGTCCAGCGGCACCAGAAGGTAGGACAGTCCGGCGTGGCGCTTGGACCCCTTCTCGGTGCGGGCGACGACGAAACACCACTGCGCCCAGTGCGCCAGTGAGGTCCACACCTTCTGGCCGTTGATCACCCAGGAGTCGCCGTCGAGCACGGCGGTGGTCGATACGTTCGCCAGGTCGCTGCCCGCGCCGGGCTCCGAATAGCCCTGGGACCACAGCTCGGTGACGTCGACGATCTTCGGCAGGAACCGCTGCTGCTGCTCCGGGGTGCCGTAGGCGATGAGCGTCGGCCCGAGCAGTTCTTCGCCGAAGTGGTTGACCTTCGCGGGGGCGTTGGCGATCGCGTACTCCTCGTAGAACGCGACGCGGTGCGCGACCGACAGTCCGCGGCCGCCGTGTTCGACCGGCCACCCCAGACATGTCAGACCGGCCGCGGCGAGATGGCGGTTCCACGCCAACCGCTCTTCGAACGCCTCGTGTTCACGGCCGGGTCCGCCCAGCCCCTTGAGCGCGGCGAATTCACCGACCAGGTTGTCGGCGAGCCACTGCCGGACCTCGGCCCGGAACTCCTGGACCTCTATCACCCCTGTAGGCTAACCTACCAAGCACTTGCTTTGTTAGAGGAGCATCGATGACGACCCCCGCGAGAACGATCCCTGCCGTTCTCGACCGGATTGCAGAGCAGTTCTCCGACCACGAGGCCGTGGTGACAGACGACCGTCGCCTCACCTATACGCAACTGCGTGACGAGGTGCGCCGGACCGCCGCGGCGATGATCGACCTCGGCATCGCCGCCGGCGACCGGGTAGCGATCTGGTCCCCCAACACCTGGCACTGGATCGTCGCCGCCCTGGCCACGACCTATGCCGGCGGCGTCGTCGTCCCTCTCAACACCCGCTACACCGCCAGCGAGGCGAGCGACATCCTGGCCCGCACCGCGGCGCCGCTGCTCGTCGCGGCCGGTGAGTTCCTCGGCATGGACCGGACCGCCGACCTCGACCGCAGCGCGTTGCCGGCGCTGCGCCACATCGTGCGGGTACCGATCGATGCAGACGACGGCACCTGGGACGAGTTCGTCGGGCGGGGAACCGATCTCGAGGCGGCCGATGCGCGGGCGGCCGCCGTGGCGCCCGACGACGTGTCCGACATCCTGTTCACCTCCGGCACCACCGGCCGCAGCAAGGGTGTGCTGTGCGCGCACCGGCAGTCACTGGACGCACCCGCGGCCTGGGCCGAGTGCGGACAGCTCACCAGTGCCGACCGCTATCTGTGCATCAACCCGTTCTTCCACAACTTCGGCTACAAGGCGGGCATCCTCACCTGCCTGCAGACCGGCGCCACGCTGATCCCCCAGCTGACGTTCGACCCGGAGAAGGCGATGGCCGCGGTCGCCGAGCACCGCATCACCGTGCTGCCCGGCCCGCCGACGATCTACCAGACCCTGCTCGACCATCCGAAGCGTTCGGAGTACGACCTCAGCTCGCTGCGGTTCGCGGTCACCGGCGCCGCGGTGGTCCCCGTCGTGCTGATCGAGCGCATGCAGACCGAGTTGGACATCGACATCGTGCTGACCGCGTACGGGCTCACCGAGGCGAGCGGTTTCGGCACGATGTGCCGGGCCGACGACGACGCCGTCACCGTCGCCACCACGTGTGGGCGGCCCATCGCCGACTTCGAACTGCGCATCGACTCGCCCGACGAACACGGGGCGGGTGAGGTGCTGCTGCGCGGGCCGAACGTGATGCGCGGATACCTCGACGACCCCGAGGCCACGGCCGCGGCGATCGACGCCGACGGCTGGCTGCACACCGGGGACGTGGGCACCGTCGACGAGCGGGGCAACCTGCGGATCACCGACCGGCTCAAGGACATGTACATCTGCGGCGGCTTCAACGTCTATCCCGCGGAGATCGAACAGGTGCTGGCCCGCCTCGACGGGGTCGCCGAATCGGCCGTGATCGGCGTGCCCGACGAGCGGCTCGGCGAGGTCGGCAAGGCCTTCGTCGTCGCCAAACCGGGCGTGCACCTCGACGAGCGGGCCGTGATCGCCCATGCGCGAGAACATCTCGCGAACTTCAAGACACCGCGGTCGGTGGAATTCCTCGACGTGCTGCCCCGCAACCCGGGCGGCAAGGTCGTCAAACCGCTCCTGAGGAAGAGAGCCTGAATGGATCTGACGTTCGACGACGCCACCGAGGACTTCCGCGCCGAGGTCCGCGAATTCCTGGCGGCGCACCGCGACGAGTTCCCGACGAAGTCCTACGACTGCGCCGAAGGGTTCGAACAGCACCGGCGCTGGGACAAGGTGCTCTTCGACGCCGGCCTGTCGGTGATCGCATGGCCGGAGCGCTTCGGTGGCCGCGACGCGACGCTGTTGCAGTGGATCGCGTTCGAGGAAGAGTACTTCCGCGCCGGCGCACCCGGACGTGCGAGCGCCAACGGGACGTCGATGCTGGCGCCGACGCTGTTCGCGCACGGCACCGAGGAGCAACTCGACCGGGTCCTGCCCAAGATGGCCAGCGGCGAGGAGATCTGGGCGCAGGCCTGGTCGGAGCCCGAGTCGGGCAGCGATCTGGCGTCGCTGCGATCGACCGCGACGCGGACCGACGGCGGGTGGCTGCTCAACGGACAGAAGATCTGGAGTTCGCGGGCGGTCTTCGGAGACCGGGCCTTCGGGCTCTTCCGGTCCGACCCGGAGGCGCAGCGACACAAGGGTCTGACGTACGTCATGTTCGATCTGAAGGCCGACGGGGTGACTGTCCGCCCGATCGCCCAGCTCGGCGGCGACACGGGCTTCGGCGAGATCTTCCTCGACGACGTGTTCGTCCCCGACGCCGACGTCATCGGCGAGGTCAACGACGGCTGGCGGGCCGCGATGAGCACGTCGAGCAACGAGCGCGGCATGTCGCTGCGCAGCCCGGCGCGGTTCCTGGCCCCCGCCGAACGCCTGGTCGCCGAATGGCGGAAGGACCGCGACCCGGCGCTCGCCGAGCGGGTCGCCGACGCGTGGATCAAGGCGCAGGCGTACCGGTTGCACACCTTCGGCACCGTCACGCGCGTCGCGGGCGGCGGTGAGCTCGGCGCGGAATCCTCGGTGACCAAGGTCTTCTGGTCCGATCTCGATGTGGCGCTGCACCAGACGGCGCTCGACCTGCGCGGCGCGGACAGCGAGCTCGCCGACAGCTGGACCGACGGTCTGCTGTTCGCACTCGGTGGCCCGATCTACGCCGGGACCAACGAGATTCAGCGCAACATCATCGCTGAGCGGCTGTTGGGTCTGCCCCGCGAGCCGAAAGGGCAAGCGAAGTGAACTTCGAACTCGACGATCAGCAGCGGGATTTCGCCGCCAGCATCGACGCCGCACTGACGGCTGCCGATGTGCCCGCCGCGGTGCGGGCGTGGTCCGCCGGTGACACCGCGCCCGGCCGCAAGGTGTGGGCCACGCTGGCCGACCTCGGGGTGACCGCGCTGATGGTGGCCGAGGAACACGACGGTATCGACGCCACACCGGTCGATCTGGTGGTCGCCGCCGAACGGCTCGGCCGCTGGTGCGTTCCGGGTCCGGTGGTCGAATCCGTCGCGGTGGCACCGGTTCTGCTGCGCGGTGACGAGCGCAGTGCCGCGTTGGCCGCCGGTGAACTGGTCGCCACCGTGGCCTTGCCCCCGCATGTGCCGCGCGCCGTGGACGCCGACGCCGCCGGTCTGGTGCTGTTGGCGCAGGACGGGTCGGTCAGCGAGGCCACCGCCGCCACGCAGCACGAGTCCGTCGACCCCGCGCGGAAGTTGTTCGAGGTCAACCCATCCGGTTCCGCACGCGCGGCGGACGTCGACCGCGCATTCGAGTTCGGGGTGCTCGCGACGGCCGCGCAACTCGTCGGCGCGGCGCAGGCGATGCTCGACCAGTCGGTGGAGTACGCCAGGCAGCGCCATCAGTTCGGCCGGGCGATCGGTTCGTACCAGGCGATCAAACACAAGCTGGCCGACGTGCACATCGCCGTCGAATTGGCGCGGCCGCTGGTGTACGGCGCCGCACTGTCACTCGGCGACGGCTCCCCCGACACGGTTCGCGACGTCAGCGCGGCGAAGGTGGCCGCGTCCGACGCGGCGCTGCTGGCCGCCCGGTCAGCCCTGCAGACGCACGGCGCGATCGGCTTCACCCACGAACACGACCTGTCCCTGTGGCTGCTTCGTGTGCAGGCCCTGCATTCTGCGTGGGGATCCCCCACGTGGCACCGCGGACGGGTTCTGGAGGCCTTCTCATGAGCGAAGAACGCGAACTGCTGCGCCAGACCGTGGCGGCACTGGTGGAAAAGCATGCCTCGCCGGAGGCCGTCCGCGAGGCCATGGCCTCGGAGCGCGGCTACGACGAGTCGCTGTGGACGCTGCTGTGCGAACAGGTCGGCGCGGCCGCGCTGGTCGTACCCGAGGAACTCGGCGGCGCAGGCGGGGAACTCGCCGACGCGGCGGTGGTGCTGCAGGAACTGGCCAGGAACCTGGTGCCGACACCGCTGCTCGGCACGACCCTGGCCGAGCTGGCGCTGCTGGCGGCCGACGAGCCGGACGCCGGGGCGCTCGAGGGGCTGGCCGAGGGCGCCACGATCGGCGCGGTCGTCTTCGACCCCGGCTACGTGGTCAACGGGGACGTCGCCGACGTCGTGGTCGGCGTCGCGGGCGGACAGCTCAGCCGGTGGACCTCCTTCGAGGCGCACAGGCTCGAGGCGATGGACCTGACCCGCAGGCTGGCCCGCGTCGAAGCGGGTGAGACGGTCGCGATCGGCGCCGACCCCGGGTTGGCGGACACCGCGGCACTTCTCGTGGCCGCCGAGCAGATCGGTGCGGCCACCCGGTGCCTCGAGCTGACCGTCGCCTACACCAAGGACCGGGTGCAGTTTGGCAGGCCGATCGGCAGCTTCCAGGCGCTCAAACACCGGATGGCCGACCTGTACGTGAAGGTGCAGTCCGCCAAGGCGGTCGTCGACGAGGCGCTGGCGGAGCCCTCTCCGGTCTCCGCGGCGCTGGCCCGGTTCTCGGCCAGCGAGGCGTTCACCGCGGTGGCGGGCGAGGCGGTACAGATGCACGGCGGCATCGCGATCACCTGGGAGAGCGACATCCAGCTGTACTTCAAGCGCGCGCACGGCAGCGCGCAGCTGCTCGGCCCGCCACGCGAGCAACTGCGCCGGCTCGAGGCTCAAGTGCTCTAGGCGGCTCGGCCGCCGTGGTGCTCTAGGCGGCTGATCCCCGCACAGCCACACCGATGTTCTAGCCTCGAATCGATGAGTGGAGCGCACGCGAAGCACACAGAGCCCCGGGACGTGGCGCTGCGCGCCGGCATCCCGCCGTTCTATGTGATGGACGTCTGGCTCGCCGCCGCGGAACGCCAACGCAGCCACGGCGACCTGGTCAACCTGTCAGCCGGTCAACCCAGCGCGGGCGCGCCGGAGGCGGTGCGCGAAGCCGCCATCGCCGCGCTGCACGGCAATCGACTCGGGTACACCGTCGCACTCGGCATCCCGGAACTGCGCGAGGCCATCGCCGGCCGGTACGCCGACCAATTCGGCCTGACGGTCGGGTTCGACGACGTCATCCTCACCACCGGATCCTCCGGCGGGTTCCTGCTGGCGTTCCTGGCCTGCTTCGACGTCGGCGACCGGGTGGCGATCGCCAGGCCGGGCTACCCCTGCTACCGCAACATCCTCTCGGCACTGGGCTGTGAGGTGGTCGAGCTGCCGTGCGGCGCCGACACCCGCTTCCAGCCGACCGTCGACATGCTCGCCGAGCTCGACCCGCCGGTGCAGGGCGTGATCGTCGCCAGCCCGGCGAACCCCACCGGCACCGTCATCCCGCCCGAGGAGCTCGCCGCGATCGCGGCGTGGTGTGAGGCGACGGGCACCCGGCTGATCAGCGACGAGGTCTACCACGGACTGGTCTACGACGGCGCCCCACAGATCAGCTGCGCATGGCAGACGTCGCGAAAAGCGGTGGTGGTCAACAGCTTCTCCAAGTACTACGCGATGACCGGGTGGCGGCTGGGCTGGCTGCTGGTGCCGAGCGAACTGCGCCGCGCCGTCGACCGGCTGACCGGCAACTTCACGATCTGCCCGCCCGCGCTGGCACAGCACGCCGCGGTGGCCGCGTTCACCCCCGAGTCGACCGCCGAGGCCGACGGTCTGCTGGCCCATTACGCCGACAACCGGCGCCTGCTGCTCGACGGGCTGCGCGCCATCGGCATCGACCGGCTGGCTCCGGCGGATGGAGCGTTCTACGTCTACGCCGACGTCTCGCATCTCACCGACGCCTCGCTTTCGTTCTGCGCGAAGCTGTTGGCCGACACCGGTGTCGCGATCGCGCCGGGCATCGACTTCGACACCGTGCACGGCAACTCGTTCGTCCGACTGTCGTTCGCGGGTCCGACCGACGACATCACCGAGGCGCTGAACCGCATCGGGGCCTGGCTGAACTGACTTGTCGGTGGCGCGGGGTAGCGTCGGCCACATGTTCGAAAGCGTGTTCGATGTCGACCCCGGGGCGGGTGAGGCGGAACTGCGCGCGCATGTTGAACAGTTGGAGCGCGTGAAGTCGGCGGCCGCCGCGGCACAGGCGCGGGCGACGGCCGCCTGGGCCGCCCGACGGCGGGCCGCCGAAGCGGCCGCGGGGGTACCGGAGAAGAAGCGGGGCCGGGGACTGACCACGGAGATCGCCCTGGCGCGCCGCGACGCCCCGGTGTGCGGCGGCACCCATCTCGGGTTGGCCCGGGCACTGGTTCACGAGATGCCGCACACGCTTGCCGCACTGGAGTGTGGGGCGCTATCCGAGTGGCGGGCCACGCTGATCGTGCGGGAATCGGCGTGCCTGAGCGTCGAGGACCGCCGCCGGCTCGACGCCGAACTCTGTGGAGATGTCTCGGCACTCGACGGCTGGGGAAACGCCCGCATCGAGGCCGAGGCCAAGAAGATCGCCGCACGGCTGGATGCCGCGGCGGTGGTGGACCGGTCGGCGAAGGCCGCCGCGGATCGGACCGTGACCATCCGCCCGGCCCCGGACTGCATGGCCTACGTGACCGCGCTGCTGCCGGTCGCCCAAGGGGTGGGCGTGTACGCCGCCCTGAAACGCAAGGCGGACACCACTTTCGACGAGAGATCTCGCAACCAGGTCATGGCCGACACGCTGGTCGAACGTGTGACCGGGCGGCCGGCCGAACAGCCGGTGCCGGTGTCGCTGAACCTCGTGCTGGCCGACACCACGCTGATCGGCGACGACGACGAGCCGGGCTGGTGTGAGGGTTACGGTCCGGTCCCTGCCGCGGTGGTGCGGGCGTTGGTCAGCGACGCCGTCGCCGACGAGAAGGCCAAGGCGACGCTGCGCCGCCTCTACCGGCACCCGAACAGCGGACAGTTGGTGGCGATGGAGTCGAAGGCCCGTACCTTCCCGAAGGGGTTGGCGGCCTTCATCGACATCCGTGACCGAACCTGTCGAACGCCCTTCTGCAACGCACCGATTCGTCATCACGACCACGCCGAACCACATCACCGCGGTGGGCCGACCAGCGCGCGGAACGGTCTTGGCGAATGCGAGGCGTGCAATTACGCCAAGGAGGCGCCGGGCTGGACCGTCACCGCCGAGGACGACGGCGGAGAGCACCGCGCCGAATTCCGGACACCGACCGGTGCGACCTACCGGTCGACCGCACCGCCGCTGCCCGGTCCGCCGGTATACCGCAGGAGCATCGTCGAGGGCGGGCTCAGCATCGACATCGTCACGTTCGCCGCTGCGTGACGTACCAGTCCAGCAGCGCTGGATCGTCGACCGCGGTGGGCTCCACGACGCGCGCCGGGTCACCACCCTGAAGCAGTTTCTTGATCGGCACCTCGAGCTTCTTGCCGGTGCGGGTGTGCGGGATGCCGGGCGCGAGCAGGACGTCGTCGGGCACGTGCCGCGGTGACACCTCGGTGCGGATGGTCTTACAGATCCGGTCTTTGAGGTCGTCGGTGAGTTCGGCGTCGTCGGTCAGCGTGACGAACAGCGGCATCCAGTAACCGCCGTCGGGTTGCTCGGCGCCGATGACCAGCGCCTCGGCGACCTCGGGCATCCGCTCGACGGCCTGGTAGATGTCGGCGCTGCCCATCCGGATGCCGTGACGGTTGAGTGTCGAGTCCGACCGGCCGTGCACGATGACGCTGCCGTGATCGGTGATCGTGATCCAGTCGCCGTGGCGCCACACGCCGGGATACATCTCGAAATAGGCGTCGCGGTAACGGCTTCCGTCGGGGTCGTTCCAGAATTTGACCGGCATCGACGGCAGCGGTCTGGTGACGACGAGTTCACCGACCTCACCCTTGACCGGGTGGCCGGATTCGTCCCACGCCTCGACCGCGGCGCCGAGGTAGGGCGCCGAGAGCTCACCTGGCCACACGGGGACGGTCCGCACACCGCCGATGAACGCCGACACCACATCGGTGCCGCCGCTGATCGAGGCGACCTGCACATGCTCACCGACGTTGTCGCGCAACCACAGTGCCGATGCCGGTGGCAGTGACGAGCCGGTGATCCCGACGGTCCGCAGCGCCGACAGGTCGTGGTCCCGCCGCGGGACGGAACCCGCCTTGTCGCACGCCAGCACATAACCGGGGCTCGTGCCCAGCACCGTGGCACCCACCCGGGCGGCGATGTCCCACAGCGTGTCGGCGGCCGGATACGTCGGGCTGCCGTCGTAGCAGACGATGGTCGCCCCGACCAACAGGCCGGCCACCTGGAAGTTCCACATCATCCAGCTCGGGCTGGTGAACCAGAAGAAGGTGTCCTCGGCGCCGATGTCGGATTGCAGCGCAACGGCTTTGAGATGTTCGACCAACACTCCGCCGTGGCCGTGCACGATGCCCTTCGGCAACCCGGTGGTGCCCGACGAGTACAGCACCCACAGCGGATGGTCGAAGTCCACGGCGACCGGTTGCAGCGTGCCGCCGCCTGCGGTCGCCGCCGCCCAGTCCAACCAGTCGGCATCGGGTGCGCCCACCCCGATCCGCTCGACCGACACCGCGGCCCGCACCGTCGGGAGCCCGGCGCGCAGTGCGGCGACGTCGGCGGTCTTGTCGTGGGTCTTACCGCCGAAGCGGTATCCGTCGGCGGCGACCAGCACCACCGGTTCGAGCTGTCCGAGCCGGTCCAGCGCGGCCTTGGCGGTGTAGTCCTGCCCGCAGGCGCTCCAGATCGCCCCGATGCCGGCGGTGGCGAGGAAGGCGATGACGGCCTCGGGGACGTTGGGTAGATAGCCGACGACGCGGTCACCCGGGCCCACGCCCAGCGATTGCAGGGTGCGGGCGAACCCCGCGGCAGCGGTGAGCATCTCATCCCACGACACCTCGGTGACCTCACCGCCCTCGGCGAGGTAGAGGATGGCGGGCCGGTCGGTGCGGGCGTGCCTGAGCACCTGGTCGGCGTAGTTCAACCGGGTCCCGGGGAACCAGCGCGCGCCGGGCATCGCGGCGTCGGCGAGCACCTCGGCGGGCGGGTCACCCAGCTCGAAGTACTCCCACAGCGCACCCCAGAACCCGCCGAGGTCGTCGACCGACCACCGCCACAGCGCGTGGTAGTCGGACACGTCGGCACCGGTGCGCTGCTGCACGAAGCGGGCGAAGTCGGTGACCCTGGCCCGTGCGACGTCGTCCTCGGTGGGCGTCCACTGCGGTTCGCTCACCGGGCGCTCCATCCGCCGTCCATGGTGTAGGCCGCGCCCGTCACCATGCCGGACTGCGGTGAGGCCAGCCAGCCCACCAGCGATCCGACCTCGGATGGTTCGACGAGGCGCTTGATGGCGCTCTCCTTGAGCAGTATCTGGGTCACCACGTCATCTTCACCGATGCCGTGCACCTTGGCCTGATCGGCTATCTGTTTCGTGACCAGCGGGGTCCGCACATAGCCGGGGTTGACACAGTTACTGGTGACCTGGTGCGGTCCGCCCTCCAGCGCGGTCACCTTCGACAGCCCCTCGAGCGCGTGTTTGGCGGTGACGTAGCCGACCTTGTACTCCGACGCGCGCAGTCCGTGCACCGACGAGATGTTGATGACCCGGCCGAACTTCTGCGCATACATGTACGGCAGCGCCGCGCGGATGAGCAGGAACGGCGCCTCGACCATCAGCGTCATCAGCATCCGGAAGTTCTCCGGTGCGAAATCGACGATCGGGTCGATGCGTTGCACACCGGCGTTGTTGACCAGGATGTCGGTGTCCAGGGTCAGCCCTTCGAGCGCGGACACGTCGAGCAGGTCCACCACCCATGCGTTGCCGCCGATCTCGTCGGCCAGCGCGCTGGCGGCGGCCTCGTCGCGGTCGGCCACGGTGACGGTGGCGCCACGGGCGGCGAGTTCGCGCGCACACGCCTCACCGATGCCGCCGGCACCGCCGGTCACCACCGCGGTGCGTCCGGCCAGATCGCTCATGCGGCACCGGTTCTCGACGCCGCCACCCGCGCGAGGTCCTCCCGGTCGGCGACGTCGAGGTCGGCCAGGTCGATACCCTTCGTCTCGCGGCTGAACAGCACCGCCACCAGGGTGATGGCGCACGCCACGGCCAGGTACACCGAGATGGGCACCGACGAGTCGTAGACGTCGAGCAGCTTGACCGCGATGATCGGCGCCAGTGAGCCGGCCACGATCGAGGTGACCTGATAGCCCAGCGACACACCGGAATACCGCATCCGGGTCGGGAACATCTCGGCCATCAGCGCGGGCTGCGGGGCGTACATGATCGCGTGGATCACCAGGCCGATGGTCACCGCCGCCGTGACCACGACGTAGTTCGCGCTGTTCATCATCGGGAAGGCGAAGAAGCCCCACGTGGCGCCCAGGACGGCGCCGACCATGTACACCGGACGGCGACCGAACATGTCGGACAACCGGCCGACGACGGGGATCGCGACGAAGTGCACCGCGTGCGCCACCAGCAGGTACCACAGGATGTCGCTGGTGTCGGCGCCCACCTGGACCTTCAGATAGGTGATCGAGAAGGTCACGACCAGGTAGTACATGATGTTCTCGCCGAACCGCAGACCCATCGCGGTGAACACGCCGCGCGGGTAGCGCTTGAGCACCTCGACCACACCGTAGGAGGTGGCCTTGGCGCGCTCGACCTCCTGCTGGGCGGCGACGAAGATCGGCGCGTCGGTGACCTTCGTGCGGATGTAGTAGCCGACGAGCACCACCACCGCGGACAGCCAAAACGCCACGCGCCAGCCCCAGGACAGGAACGCCGACTCGGGCAGCGTCGCGGTCAGCACGAGCAGCACGATGGTCGCGAGCAGGTTGCCGACCGGCACGCCGGCCTGCGGCCAACTCGCCCAGAAGCCGCGCTCGCGGTTGGGGCTGTGCTCGGCGACCAGCAGCACCGCGCCGCCCCATTCACCGCCGACGGCGAAGCCCTGGATGAACCGCAGCGCCACGAGCAGCGCCGGCGCCCAGTACCCGATCTGGCCGAACGTGGGCAGGCAGCCCATCAGGAAGGTGGCGGCGCCGACCAGGATGAGGCTGAACTGCAGCAGCTTCTTGCGGCCGTACTTGTCGCCGAAGTGGCCGAACACCACACCGCCCAGCGGCCGCGCGATGAAGCCGACCGCGTAGGTGACGAAGGCCGCCAGGATGGTGTCGAGGTCGTTCCCGCCCTGGGCGAAGAAGACCTTCGAGAACACGAGCGTGGCGGCGGTGCCGTAGAGGAAGAACTCGTACCACTCGACGACGGTGCCCGCCATCGAGGCGACCACCACGCGTTTGAGTCCGGTCGGGATCGATCCGGGTGGGCTGGTGTCCGGCTGGGACGGGATCGGGGCACTCATCGCTGGCTCCATTCATGACCGGGGACATATCGGTCCCCTGGGTGTGACTGGCCACACATACAGGTGAGTATTCATGCAGGTTCAGCCCCCCGGCAATGGTCAACTTCGCAGCCGCGATCTGCGAAACTGCACACATGACCGCTATGTCGGGCCGTCGCCCCAGCGCGGACGACCTCCTCGTCCTGCTCGCGGTCGGCCGCACGGGCCGGTACACCACCGCCGCGGACGAACTGGGCCTCAACCACACGACGATCTCGCGGCGCATCGCGGCGCTGGAGCAGTCCGTCGGCGGCCGACTGGTGGCGCGGGTGGCAGGCGGTTGGGAACTGACCGACCTCGGCCGCGAAGCGCTGGCCGCCGCGGAGGCCGTCGAATCCGCGGTCCGGTCGCTGACCGTCGACCCGGCCGGGCGGCGCGCTCTGGAAGGGGTGGTGCGGATCTCGGCGACCGACGGGTTCAGCGCCTACATCGTCGCGCCGGCCGCCGCGCGCGTGCAGCGCGACCATCCCGGCGTCGCCGTCGAGATCGTCGCGACCACCCGCCGCGCTTCACAGCAGCGTTCGGGCCTGGACATCGAGGTGGTGGTGGGCGAACCCCAGGTGCACCGCGCCGAGGCGATCCGGCTGGGCGACTACTGCCTCGGCCTGTACGGCGCGCGCGGCTACCTCGCCGAGCACGGGACGCCGGGCGATGTCGACGACCTCGCCCGATATCCGCTGGTGTACTTCATTGACTCGATGCTGCAGGTCGACGACCTCGATTCGGCCACCGGTTTCGCGCCGGCGATGCGGGAGTCGGTGACCTCCACCAACGTCTTCGTGCACGTGGAGGCCACCCGTGCGGCCGCCGGACTGGGATTGCTGCCGTGCTTCATGGCCGACCGGCACGACGACCTGGTCCGGGTACTGCCGCGGACGGTGTCGGTGCGGTTGACCTACTGGCTGGTGACCCGCGCCGAGACGCTGCGCCGACCGGAGGTGGCCGCGGTGGTCGAGGCCATCAGGGACCGGGTGGAGGATCAGCGCGACGTGCTGCTCGGCGCACCCTGAGGGTCAGCTTCCCCCGCCGCCGCAGCCGCCACCTCCGCATCCGCCGCCGTCACCGCCGCCGTCGTCGCCATCAAGGTAGTAGGCACCGGCCGCACCGGCTGCACCGGCCGCCCAGAAACCCCCGTTGTTCCGGGCGCGCGCCCGCCGTCTCGCCCGGAGCACCTCTCTGTCACTCCAGAGATACGAGATGTCCCGCTGGTAGCGCTCATGAGCGGTCAACCGGCCGGCGCGCCGGCGGTGCCATGCGAAGCCGCCTGCGGAGAGCACCGCGACCACCAACACGGCCGATCCGATCAGCACTGCCGCGTCCATGGTTTCAGCCGCCCCCTCCACCGCCGCAGCCACCGCCACCGCCGCAGCCACCGCCGCCTCCGCAGCTCCCGCCGCCGCCGAAGCCGCCGCCCCCGCCGGAACCGCTCGTCCAGCGGTCGCCGTGAGATCCGTCGTCATGGGCCCGCCGGTAACGGCCGACGAAGATCGATGTGATGACCAGACATGCCATCACCGCGAGAATGGACACCACCATGCCCGTGGCGCTCATGGCCAAAGCGTACGCCGATCCGGTGTCGCCGCATACAGTGAAAATGTGCTGCGCCGCAACAGGCATCGGCTTGATCGGGTGAGCGCGGCCGTGGCGGATCTGGAACTGCCTCCGGCCGTGTTCAAGACCTGCCCGTGGCAGCCGCGGGAGCTCGTCGCCACCGGTCTGCGGCAGTGGTTACGGTGCTGCGCCCCGGCGATCTGGGACAGCCAGGTCATCGGAATGCCGTCGCGCGCGGTCGACGAAGCCTGGCACGGCTTCATCCTCTGCACCGCTCGCTACGCCGCATTCTGCGCGGAGGCTTACGGCTGCTTCCTGCATCATCACCCCGATGGTGGCGCACCCACCGGAGTCGCGGCCGCGGTCGACCCCATGGCAGAACAGTTGCGTCGGACGGTCATCGCCTGGTCGCTGGTCGCACAGCCCGGCGAAGAGTGTGTGCTGTGGGATCTCGACACCCGCCTCGGCATCGAGGAGCCGTGGGGTGTCGACACCGTCCGGGTCGAGGCCATCAGACGCCAGATCGCCGGCGCCACAGCGGGTTCGGATCGCCGTCGACGATCACGAACGCCGTGACCGTCACTCGGTCCGCAGATGCGGGTCGAGCATGTCCCACCACGCGCGCGACATCCGGTCGTACTCCCCCTCGCAGGAGTCTGCGCGGTCCTCGGGGACCAGCCCCTCGTCGACGATGAAGGCGTTGCCCCGTGGATCGGCGCCGTAGATCCAGCACTGGAAGTTGTACATCCGCGCCAGGTCGTATTCGTGCACATCCCAGAACGGGAAGTCCTCGGCCGCCCCGCCGTCCTGCTGACTGTTCGCCTCGAACATCCGCGCATAGGCCACGGCGGCCCGCACATCGTCCGGGTCGCTGACTCCGCTGTCGTCGGTTTCCAGCAGCAGCACCGCGGCCAGTTGGTCGGCCACGTCCTCCTCGCGTCCGGTGAACGGCAGGTCATACAGGTCCAGGGTGGCGTGCCCGAGTTCGTGATAGAACGTCGCCCGCTCCGCGCCGATCGCCGCGGCGAGGGGGTCCGGGTCTCCGGCTTGCTCGAAGGTGGTCAAGCTCAGATCCGCGTCCTCGTAACAGATCGTGACGGTCCGGTCGTCGGAATTCCAGAACGCGTTCGCCTCGTCGCACTGGGCACCGACCAGGCGGACGTCCTCCGGGAGGACGAAGGAATCGTTGACGTCGGCCGCCAGCGTGTCGAGCAGCCCGCTGTCGGTGAGGATCCGGCGGCCGTTGACCGCCTCCGGCGTGGTGGCGTCCTCGTAGACGACGGTCATCCGACCGGGTGTCTCGACCGCGGCCGCGCCGGGCTCCGCCGCCGAATCCGTGGGTGAGGGGTCCGATCCTGTTGGCCCCTGGCGGTTTCCGGAGCACCCCACGGCCACCAGGAGTGCGCACATCGCGACTGACAGCCGCATGACGGTGTTCGGCACAACCGTCAATATGTCACGGATTACAGCCAGGTGTCGGGAGTTGTGGCGGTGAGGAACGCCTCGAGGTCGTCACGCCAGTGCGCCGGCGAGTTCTTGTCGGGTTCGATGCCGGTGTACTCGCCGCGATAGAACAGCAGCGGCCGCGGTTTCTTCTTCGGCACGTCCGACAGCGAGTGCACGGCGCCGAACACCACCAGGTGGTCACCGCCGTCGTGCACCGAATGAACCGTGCAGTCGATGTGGGCGAGCGTGCCGTCGATGATCGGCGAGCCCAGCTTCGACAACGTCCAGTCGATGCCGGCGAACTTGTCCGGTTCACGTGACCCGAACCGAGCGGAGACGTCTTTCTGCTTCTCGTGCAACACGTTCACGCAGAACCGGCCGCTGGCCTCGATCGCCTTCCACGAGCGCGACACCTTCGTCGGGCAGAACAGCACCAGTGGCGGTTCGAGGGACAGCGCGGCGAACGACTGGCAGGCGAATCCGACGGGTGCGCCGTCGTGCACGGTGGTGATCACGGTGATGCCGGTGCAGAACTGGCCGAGCACATTGCGGAAGGTGCGCGGGTCGATCGTCGTCTCGGTCACGGCGGGTCCGCGGTTACTTGAAGCCGACGCTGAAGTCGTGGCCCCACAGGCTGACCGCGGTGCTCTCCCGGGCGATCCAGTTCTCGTCGGTGACTTCGAGCCCCTCACAACCGAATTCGACGTCGAAGCCGCCGGGTGTCTTCATGTAGAACGACAGCATCTTGTCGTTCACGTGACGGCCGAGGGTCGCCGACATCGGCACCTTGCGGCGCAGCGCCCGGTCCAGGCACAACCCGACGTCGTCGCTGTTCTCCACCTCGATCATCAGGTGGACGATGCCGCTCGGAGTCTCCCCCGGCATGAACGCCAGACTGTGGTGGCGGGGGTTGACACCGAAGAACCGCAGCCAGGCCGGTGCACCGTCGGCGGGGCGGCCGACCAGCTGCGGGGGCAGCCGCATCGAGTCGCGCAGCTTGAATCCCAGGACGTCGCGGTAGAAGTGGGTCGATTCGGCGTCGTCGCGGGTGGTCAGCACGACGTGCCCGAGACCCTGCTCCTCGGTGACGAACCGGTGCCCGTACGGGCTGACGACCCGGCGGTGTTCGAGCGCGACACCATGGAAGATCTCCAGGGTGTTGCCCGACGGATCCTCGAAGGTGATCATCCCGTCGACGCGGCGGTCGGCGAGTTCGGCGGCCGTCGCCTCCTTGTACGGGGTGCCCTCGATGTCGAGCCGGTTTCGGATCTCCTGCAGGCCCGCGGCATTGGCGGTCTCCCACCCCGACTGCAGCAGCCGGTCGCGCTCGCCCGGCACGATCACCAGGCGGGCGGGGAATTCGTCCATCCGCAGGTAGAGGGCCCCGTCGGTCTGACCCTTACCCTCCACCATGCCGAGCACCTTCAGGCCGTATTCCCGCCACGCGGCGACGTCGGTGCTCTCGATCCGGAGATAGCCCAGTGACCGGATGCTCATCGTGTGCCTCCGAGGAAATCAATGGTGAGCTTGTTGAATTCGTCGAACTTCTCGAGCTGCGCCCAGTGTCCGCACTGGCCGAAGACGTGCAGTTGTACGCGGGGAATCTGCTTGAGCGCGACCAGCGCCCCGTCGAGCGGGTTCACCCGGTCCTCGCGACCCCAGATGAGCAGTACCCGCTGGCGCAGCTTGTACACCTCGCGCCACATCATGCCCAGTTCGAAGTCCGGCCCCGCGAACGACTTACCCATCGCCCTGGTGGCGGCCAGCGACTCCGGCGTACTGGCGATGCGGAACCGCTCCTCGACCAGTTCGGGGGTGATGAGGCTTTGATCCCAGACCATGATGCGCAGGAACTTCTCGATGTTCTCGCGCGTCGGGTCCGCGGCGAACCGGCCCAGCAGCTTGACGCCTTCGGTCGGGTCCGGCGCGAACAGGTTGACGCTCAACCCGCCCGGGCCCATCAGCACCAGCCGGCCCGCACGGTCGGGATTGTCCAGCGCGAACCGCACCGCGGTGCCACCGCCGAGCGAATTGCCCACCAGCGCAGCGCGTTCGATGCCGAGATGGTCGAACAGGTTCAGCAGCGCGGTGGCGCTGTAGCGGTTGTACTGCTCGTGTTCGGTGTGCTTGTCGGAGAGGCCGTATCCGGGCTGGTCGACCGCCAGCACGTGGAAATGCCGCGCCAGCACCTCGATGTTCTTCGAGAAGTTCGACCAACTCGACGCACCGGGCCCACCGCCGTGCAGCAGCACGACGGTCTCGGAGTGGCTGGCCCCCGCCTCGTGGTAGTGCAACCGCATGTCGTCACGGACCTGCGCATAGCGCGACGTGGACTCGAAGGTGATCTCGACCTGCGACTCGGTTTGTTTGATGTAGGAGGTCATCGCGCCGATCAGACCATCGTGTCCTGCGGCGGCAACCCGAAGGCGTCGTTACCGAAGATCAGGTAGGCCCGCTCGGGCTCGTTGGCGGCGTGGACCCGGCCGGCGTGCGCATCGCGCCAGAACCGTTGCACGGGCTGGTCGATGCCGAGTGCCGTGGCACCCGACGCCTCGAACAGCAGGTCGATGGAGGCGATGGCCCGGGCTGTGGCCCTCACCTGGTCGCGGCGCGCCCTCGCGCGCAGCTCGAACGGGATCTCCTTGCCCGCGGCCAGAAGTGCGTACTCCTCGCCGACGTTGCCGATCAGCTGACGCCAGCCGGCGTCGATGTCGCTGGCGGCCTCGGCGATGCGGATCTTGGCGAACGGGTCGTCCTTGGACTTCTCACCGGCGAACGCCGCGCGCACCCGCTTGCCCTGGTGCTCGACGTGGGCGTCGTAGGCGCCGTAGGCCATTCCCATGATCGGCGCGCTGATGGTTGTGGGATGCATTGTGCCCCAGGGCATCTTGTACACCGGGGCGGTGTTGTTCTCGAAACCGCCCGCGGTGCCGTCGTTCATCGCCTTGTAGGACAGAAAGCGATGCCGCGGGACGAAGACGTCCTCGACGACGACGGTGTTGCTGCCGGTGCCCTTGAGCCCGACCACGTTCCAGACGTCGTCGATGCGGTATTCACTGCGCGGGATCAGGAAGCTGCCGAAGTCGACGGGCTTACCGTCCTTGATGACGGGACCACCGAGGAACGCCCAGGTGGCGTGGTCACATCCGGACGACCACTGCCAGGCGCCGCTCACCCGGTAACCGCCTTCGACCACCGTGCCCGCGCCCATCGGCGCGTACGACGACGACACCCGGACCGACGGATCGTCACCCCAGACCTCGTCCTGGGCCTTCTGGTCGAACAGGGCCAGATGCCAGTTGTGCACGCCGATGATCGAGGCGACCCACCCGGTCGACCCGCACGCGCTGCCGAGGCGGCGCACCGCTTCGTAGAACAGCGTCGGATCGCACTGCATACCGCCCCACTGCTGGGGCTGGAGAAGCTTGAAGAAACCGATCTCGTCGAGATCCTTCACCGTCTCGTCGGGCAGGCGGCGCAGATCTTCGGCCTCCTGTGCACGCTCACGCACTGTGGGAAGCAGGTCGTCGATACCGCTGAGGACCGCCTGCGCGTCGCGCTGTTCAATGGACGTCACTGCCTGCCTCCAAGATGCGGGACTGAAACGGGGCTGTAAGAAGATTAGAACACGTTACGATTTGTGTCGAGCAGCGTGACGCTGCAGCGGCTGGACCTGCGAAGGTGCATTTTTGTAACCTGTTCTAGTTCTGCCATCCCGGACCGAACAGAAAGGTGCGCGTCGTGACGGACGAGCCACTCGGTAGCCACGTGCTCGAACTGGAGGTGGCCGACGTCGTCGAGGAGACCGCCGACGCACGATCGCTGGTCTTCAAGGCCGGCGCCGACATCCCCGCCGAACGGCTGCGCTACTCCCCCGGCCAGTTCCTCACGCTGCGCGTGCCCAGCGAGCGGACCGGATCAGTCGCGCGGTGCTATTCGCTGTGCAGTTCACCGTTCACCGACGACCCGATGACCGTGACCGTCAAACGCACCGCCGACGGCTATGCCTCGAACTGGTTGTGCGACAACGCCCATCCCGGCATGAAGATGCACGTGCTGGCGCCGTCGGGCACCTTCGTGCCGACATCGCTCGACACCGACTTCCTGCTGCTGGCCGCGGGCAGCGGCATCACCCCGATGCTCGCCATCCTGAAGTCGGCGCTGGTCGAGGGCGGCGGCAAGGTGGTGCTGGTCTACGCCAATCGGGACGAGGCGAACGTCATCTTCGCCTCGACGCTGCGGGAACTCGGCGAGAAGTACTCCGACCGGCTCACCGTCGTGCACTGGCTGGAATCCGTGCAGGGCCTGCCCACCGCGACCGCGCTCGCCGGTCTGACCGCGCCCTACACCGGCCACGACGCCTACATCTGCGGCCCGGGCCCGTTCATGGCCGCCGCTGAGGAGGCCCTGACCAGCGCCGGCACCCCGGCGGAGAAGATCCACATCGAGGTCTTCAAATCGCTGGAATCCGATCCGTTCGCCGCGGTGGTGATCGAGGAGGACGACAGCGACGAGGGCCCGGCGACCGCCGTGGTGACCCTCGACGGCGAGACCCACGAGGTCCGCTGGCCGCGCAACGCGAAACTCCTCGACGTGCTGCTCGACAAGGGCCTCGACGCGCCGTTCTCCTGCCGGGAGGGCCACTGCGGCGCGTGCGCGGTGCTCAAGAAGAGCGGCGAGGTCGAGATGGAGGTCAACGACGTGCTCGAGCAGTCGGACCTCGACGAGGGCCTGATCCTGGGGTGCCAGGCGCTGCCGCGCTCGGATTCGGTCGAAGTCACCTACGACGAATAGCGAAGGGCTAACTTCAACACGATGAACAGGCTCGCAGCGGCAGGTGCGGCGGCACTGCTGACCGCACTGCTCACCCAGCCCGCGACGGCGGCGGCCGCGTCGAACTCGGCGCTGACCTCGATCGCCGTCGATCCGGCCACCAAGATCGAGATGCACGTCAACGCCAACTGTGTGGGCAACAACTGCACATTCGACACCACGGCGAACCTGCTGACCCCCGGCGGGCCGACCGGCTTCCCCGGCGACGCCTGGTCGCGGCAGACCATCACCGTGCGCAGCAACGACCGCAACGTCTGGCAGGAAGTCGAATACAGCGCGCCGTCGGGCACACCCCGCGCGCTCAAGGGCGCCAACCACAACAACGTGCTGTCGAAGATGTACAAATCGCTGCGCGACGTCGAGATCTCGGTGACCTCGTTCGGCGGCGGGCCGATCGAGCGCTACCGCGTCGACGGCGCCTCGATGCCGACCGAGTGGACGACCGGTCGACTGGCGTCCAGGGCCGCGTTCATCGTCTGCAGCCACATCCAGGTGGTCTACGGCGGGGTCAATCTGACCACCCCGGACGCCTGCGCGCAGACCACCTTCGGCTGAGCTACCGGGGCAGGCCGAGTAGCCGTTCCCCGGCGAGGGTGAGCAGGATCTGCTCGGTGCCGCCCGCGATGGTCAGGCAGCGGGTGTTGAGGAACGGACGATCCAGCTTCGAGCAGTCCGGCCAGCCTTCCACCATCTTGACGTTGACCAATACTGGGCTGCTTGCTAGCCACCTCCCGCTGCCGAGGCTCCTACTTCGATCGACGAACGTGACCTGAGATTCGTACCACCCGTAGGCCACCACGTCCGGGACATCAAGCAAAGCCAAGTTGGGTTACCGGAACCAGCGGCGCCTTTCTTGTAGTTCACTGGTCAACAAATGCAAAGGTCACCTACCCGAAACCATTCGTAGTGGAACGGACGTCGCTACGATCTTTCATCAACGACGAGGGGGGATCATGGCGCTTGAGAACTTTCAAGAACCTTCATGTCAAGGGGTCGAGATTCGGGTGCATGGCATCGGCGATCACACCACCTTTAGCGCCCTCGGACAACCTGAATACAAGGACTTGCTCGAGAGTCGGGTCCGGATCGGTAAGGTGCCTAGCCTACCCAGCCACAAGTTGCGCCTTATCAACTGGAGTCGCGCAAATCGAAAGATAACGCGGACGCTTTTTTGGTACCTTGCCTTCCCTTTCACACTTCTAAATCTCGCGGGTTACATGGAACCGACACCAACGCAGCGAAGGTTCCCGGCAATGCGCTTCGGAGTAGCGTGCGCCAGCATCTGTATGACTTTGGCTATGGCTGCTTGGTTGACCGCCATAATTGAAACCGCTTGGCACGCAATCGACACGACACAGGATCGTCTCACTTGGTTCATTCTCTGCATGCTGGGCCCGATGATTTTGATTGCTTTTATATTGCACCGCGCGTTCTTCGGCCAGGCCGCCGTCGATCGCGGTAGTACCGCCGTATCGATAGCAACTATCGCGTGCTTATCGGTTGGGATCGTGTTGCTCACGTTCAAGCCGGCGTCGACAACGCGCGTCACGGCCGACTGGTGGCCTTTCGATGTGCTCAACACGTTCGACCCGATGACACCGATAGTTATAGTCACCACAGGTGTTGTAACGCTCATCGCTCTTATCCTCTCTACAGCGGCTTGCTTGTCGAATAAGCACAAGGCGCCATATGCTGGGGCAGCGATTCTGCTGATCTTCGCGATTGTAATTCTCCACGCCGGTGGCTCGATCCTTCGACTGGCGACGCAAACCATCTTCCAGGCCGCTCCCCTCCGACAAGAACAAGAGGCATCACGATCGATCGCCTACACCTTGCTACCTAAGCCTGACGATTACGACGGTGCCGCACTGAGGATCGATCTCGTTCCGCTCTTCTTAGTCGTGTTCTTGGCAATCTTCGCAGTGTGTCTCTACATCTCATATTCGCGATTGAAAACCCAACAACAGAAGCCACCCACACAGACAGCATCACAGCCGCCCATGTCGGTCATTGGCACCAATGGGAAGCAATACAAGCCGATGGCGACGTCCCACCGACTCGTATCAAACCTTCCAATCATTTTGCCCCGCGCAAGTTTTTTAGCGATTTGTGTAGTTGTTCCAGCGTGGAGCAGCATGATACTGCTATTTCACTTCCTTGGCGGTCGGTGGATTGGCTGGGTCGTAACACTACTCCAGATTTCTGCTGTAGTTGCTGTCGTGATGATTCTTGGACGTAGACCTGAACAGGCGGCACGGCAGCTCAGACGGATATTCGGGTCGCTTGCCGACATAGCAGGATTTTGGTCGCCGGATCTGCATCCACTTGCGGGTGCATCCTACCGTCGCGCCGTGCTGAGAGGGATTCGCGAGGCAATTAACGACTTTATCCAGGTATACCCAAGTGATCCCATTGCCTTGGTGGGACACAGTCAAGGCTCTGTCGTGTGCGCATGGTTTATGCGAGGCGGACATTGGTTCGAGAAGCGAACCGAAGGTCGTACCGACCGACAGGCGATACGTTGCGGCCTTCACGACGTGAAACGCTTGCCATCTAGCCGTATCACGCTTTTCACCTGCGGATCGCCTCTTGCATCCCTGTACGCCACCTTCTTCCCAGGATATTTCGGATCTGAATTCTTCAGAACCACTGAAGAGATGTCGCACGGCTGGATGAACTACTGGCGGTTGACCGACCCGATAGCTACGAGATTGCACGGAGCCACCAACCGGGACTGTACGGAGGACAATTCGGAGCCGACCCTAGGGCATAGTGAGTACTGGCGGGAAACGTCTCTTAGGTCTGACGTGTCGATGTCGCTTGCTAGATTCGTGAAACCGCCTTCGATGTCCCTCTGGTTCAGGAATGGGCGCGAACTAGTTGTGTATCGGTTCGCCCATCGAAGAAGCTATCCCGCTAGCAGTGTTGAGTCGAGGCTATAATCGGCTTCTGAATTCAAGTCTTTTCGGATCTAGATCTTCCCGAAGACTTCATGCACGAAGGGCGAAGGCGGATCATCCGGGGTCGCCTATGCACGCAACGGGAACCTCTCCCTTCTGGACCTACGTTTTAATAGACCGATGCGGTTCAGCGTTCGATCTGGCAACTCGCGGATCTTAAGCTAGGTCGGCTGAGCTACCGGGGCAGGCCGAGTAGCCGTTCCCCGGCGAGGGTGAGCAGGATCTGCTCGGTGCCGCCCGCGATGGTCAGGCAGCGGGTGTTGAGGAAGTCGTGCACCTGCTGGGTGGCCACGGCGCCGGCGCCGTCGGACAGATCCATCCGGAACTCCGCCAGCCCCTGCCGGTACCGCACGCCGATCAGCTTGCGTGCGCTGGACTCCGCACCGGGATCCTGTCCGCCGACCGCCTTCTGCGCGATCCGCTGATCCAGCAGGGACCCCACCTGCGCGGTCAGGATCAGGTGCCCCAGCCGGTCCTGATCGGCGGCGTCGAGGCCGCGTTCGGCCACCGTGCGCAGCAGTTCCTCCATCGGATTGCCCAGTGCGGTGCCGCCGGCCATCGCCACCCGTTCGTTGGCCAGCGTGGTGCGGGCCAGCCGCCACCCGTCGTTGACCTTTCCGACCACCATCTCGTCGGGGACGAAGACGTCGTCGAAGAACACCTCGTTGAACAGCTCGTCACCGGTGATCTCGCGCAGTGGGCGGATCACGATGCCCGGCGACTTCATGTCGATGAGGAAGTACGTGATGCCCTTGTGTTTGGGCGCATCCGGATCGGTGCGCGCCAGACAGACACCCCAGTGCGCCTTGTGGGCGGCCGACGTCCACACCTTCTGTCCGGTCAGTCGCCAACCACCCTCGGCGCGAACGGCTTTCGTCCGCAGTGCGGCCAGGTCCGAGCCGGCGCCCGGCTCGCTGAACAGCTGGCACCACGACAGCTCACCGCTCAGGGTGGCGGGGACGAACTGCTCGATCTGCTCGGGGCTGCCGTGTTCGAGGATCGTCGGCGCGGCCCACCAGCCGATGACCAGATCGGGCCGGACCACCTGGGCGTCGGCCATCTCCTGGTCGATCAACAGCTGCTCGGCCGGCGACGCGGCCCTGCCGAACGGTTTCGGCCAGTGCGGCGCGAGCAGACCGGCCTCGGCGAGCGCGGGCTGACGTTGTTCGGCAGGCAGCTTCGCGATGTCCGCCACAGCGGCGCGGATCTCGGGCCGCAGCCCTTCGACCGAGTCGAGGTCGATCCGCAGCTCGCGGCGCACCCCCTGCTGGGTCAGGTCGGCGATGCGGCGCAGCCAGCGCGAGCGGCCGCCGAGCACCTGCGAAATGCCGTACGCCCGGCGCAGATAGAGATGCGCATCGTGTTCCCAGGTGATGCCGATGCCGCCGAGCACCTGGATGCAGTCCTTGGCGTTGGCCTTCGCCGCGTCGATCCCCGCGGCCGCCGCGACCGCGGCCGCGATGCTCAGCTGCCGCTCGTCACCCTCGGTGACGGCGCGGGCCGCATCCGCCGCGGTGACCGACACCTGTTCGGCGCGCAGCAGCATCTCGGCGCACATGTGTTTGATGGCCTGGAAGCTGCCGATCGGCTTGCCGAACTGTTCGCGCACCTTGGCGTATTCGGTCGCGGTGACCAGCTGCCACCTGGCCAGACCGGCCGCCTCGGCGGCGAGCAGCGTCGCGGTGAGATCCGCCAAGCGTCCGGCGGTGACGTCCAGGGTCACCACGGGTGCGTTGTCGAGGACCACCCGCGCCAGCGGACGGGAGAAGTCCGTCGCGGTCAGCGGTTCGACCGTCACCCCGTCGGCGGTGGCGTCGACCAGCAGCACCGCGTCGCCGGCGGGCAGCAGGAGCAGCCCGGAGGGGTCGGCGCCGAGCACGTGCGGCGCGACGCCGGACGCGGTGGCACCGTCGACCGTCACCTCGGCGGTCAGGCTGAGACCCGCGGTGCGTTCCCCGGACGCCAGCGCCTCGAGCAGGTCGGCGTCGGTCACCACCAGCGTGGCCAGCGCCGTCGTGGCGACCGGCCCGGGCACCATGGCCGCGGCAGCCTCGTCGACCATCGCGCACAGGTCTTCGACGGTCCCGCCGGCGCCGCCTTGATCCTCGGGGATTGCCACCCCGAAGATGCCGAGTTCGGCCAGGCCCGCGTACGCCCGCCGCCAGGCGTCCGCGTCGCCCTGCTCGACTTCGCGGGCGGCTTCCGACGCGCGCGACGCCGCGGCCCAGTCACGCACCATCTCGCGGGCAGCAAACTGCTCGTCGGTACCGGGGCCGGACCCCGACAGCACTGACTGGGTCATTTCCGGACTCCTCGCGTTGGGTGAGAAGGCCATACTCCTCACTAGAACGTGTTCTAATGGTGACAGTGTTCGACCGTCAAGTCGACCGGCATCGCAGCAGGACACGTCGGTGTCGCACCAGTGCTGAGGTGAGAAATCGGAGACCGGCATGCGTATCGTTTCTGGGGGGATACGCAGAACGAAGGAGCGTCAAACGGCATGTCGTCGCCAGCAAGCAACTCGGGTTCACGGCCGCGCGAGGTGACGAACGTGGCGGTGCTCGCGGAATCCGAACTCGGCTCCGAGGCGCAGCGGGAGCGGCGCAAGCGGATCCTCGACGCCACCCTCGCGATCGCGTCGAAAGGCGGTTACGAGGCCGTGCAGATGCGTGCCGTCGCCGAACGCGCGGACGTCGCCGTCGGCACCCTGTACCGCTACTTCCCGTCGAAGGTGCATCTGCTGGTGTCGGCGCTGGGTCGCGAGTTCGAGCGGATCGACGCCAAGACCGACCGGGCCGCGCTCGCCGGTGGCACGCCGTACCAGCGGCTGAACTTCATGGTCGGCAAGCTCAACCGCGCGATGCAGCGCAACCCGCTGCTGACCGAGGCCATGACGCGCGCATTCGTGTTCGCCGACGCCTCGGCCGCCGGTGAGGTCGATCACGTCGGAAAGCTGATGGACTCGATGTTCGCCCGCGCGATGAGCGACGGTGAGCCGACCGAGGACCAGTACCACATCGCCCGCGTCATCTCCGACGTCTGGCTGTCGAATCTGCTGGCATGGCTGACCCGCCGCGCCTCGGCGACCGACGTGAGCAAACGGCTCGATCTGGCGGTGCGGCTGCTCATCGGCGACGGCGACCGCCCTAAGATCTGAACGCGTGGCCGACGGCGTACCGACAGACCTCCGCCAGGCGATCGACCGCGCCGCGCGACTTCCCCGACTGCTGATCGCCTGCGACTACGACGGCACCCTCGCGCCGATCGTGTCCAACCCCGCCGACGCCCGCCCGCTGCCCGCGTCGGCGGCGGCCCTGGAGGAGCTCGCCACGCTGCCGGCCACCGCGGTCTCCCTGATCTCCGGCCGCGCGCTCGCCGTCCTCCGAGAGCTTTCGGGGGCCTCCGAGCGGGTACACCTCGTCGGCAGCCACGGGTCGGAATTCGACACCGGGTTCGTATCGCCGGTCGACGCGCGAGCCGAGGCGCTGCTGGTCGAAATCAAGCGAACCCTCGACGCGATCGCCGCCGACTACCCCGGCGTGACAACCGAACTCAAGCCGGCCAGCGTCGCGCTGCACGTGCGCAACGCGTCGGCAGACGACGGTGACGCGGCGATGCGTCGCGCCGACCGGGCGGCCGCGGCCTGGGATGCACAGGTGACCGACGGCAAGGCGGTCAAGGAGTTCGCCGTCATCCACACCGACAAGGGTCAGGCGGTCGACATCCTGCGCGATCAGCACGACGCCTCGGCGGTGGTGTTCCTCGGCGACGACGTGACCGACGAGAAGGGGTTCCGCCGGATGCGCGACGGCGATATCGGCGTCAAGGTCGGCCCCGGCGACACCGCGGCGGCCTACCGGGTGGACGACCCCTCCGACGTGGCCGAGGCGCTGGAATACCTGCTGGCCGTGCGCCGGCAGGCATGACCGGACCGCGGTCGATGCTGTCCCCCGGCGATCTGGCGTCGCGCACCGCCCGCGCCGTCGCGGCCGCTACCGCCGCCGGGCGCGACCTCGGCCTGCACGTCGACGAACCGCGGGTGCTCTACGACGTCTTCTCCGTCATCGTCCACCTGGCGCCCGCACCGGTGGCGGTGCGCGTGCCGACGGTCCTGCCTCCATCGCTGCGCACACGCCCGGACCGGCAGGCGGCGCAGCAGCGAGCCGAACTCGCGGTCGCGGGCTGGCTGGCCGACCGTGGGTTCCCGGTGGTGCCGCCCGCTCCGCTGGTACCGCGTGAACCCGTTGCCCGAGACGGCTTCTCGATGACCTTCTGGCAGTACCTCGACGCGGTCACCGACGCCGAGCCGGACTGGCGGCGAAGGTGCGCGTCGACAGCGCGCCTGCACGCCGCACTGCGCGAGTACGACGGTGAAGGGCTGGGGTTCTGGACACAGTTCGACACGTACATCCCCGAGGCACTGGCCGAGCTGGAGCACCACCCCGGCCTGCTCGACCGGGCTGATGTGATTCGTGCGCAACGGGATTGGGAGCGCATCGAACCGGTGATGACGTCACGGGCGGCGTTCGAGTCGAAATTCCCCGGCGTCGACCTCCAGCCCGTCCACGGCGATGCCCCGTTCCACAACATGATCGTCACCGCCACCGGCGAGTACTGGTCGGATTTCGAACTGGTGACGCTGGGTGCGGTGGAGTCGGACCTCGCGCTGGTGGGGCCCGAGGGCCGGGCCGCCTACGACGCGGCCGCCACCGAACTGGGTCTGCGCACCCTCGACGAGCGGGTGGTCGCGATCACCGAGTCGGCGGGGCTGCTCGCCGCGGTCGCCGCTCTGGCGATGGCGCCGCAGTTGCCAATGCTCGTCGAAGCGCTGGCGCCGACGGTCGACCTGTGGCGCGCCAGGACCGATTAGTCAGGCGGGCGGGCCCGCGGTGCGGCCGCGCACCATGCGGGTGTCGAGGATGTCGACGACCGGCAGGCCGTTGCGGGGCGGCTGATGCAGCAACCGGCCGGCGCGACGCCCCTTCTCCATGCTGGGTTGGACGACGGTGGTGAGTCCGCGGCGCACCGCGTCGGGAATCCCGTCGAACCCCGTGACGGTCATCTGTCCTGGGACGTAGATGCCGCGCGAGCGCAGATGGTCCATCGCCGACAGCGCGAGCACGTCGGCCGTGCACATCAGCGCGGTCAGCCGCGGGTTGGCGGCCATCGCCACCTCGGCGGCCGCGCCGCCCGAGGTGGGCAGGTGCTCGTAGCTCTCGACGACCGTCACCGCGCGCTGGTCGAGTCCGGCCGCCGCGATCGCGTCGTACACGCCGCCGATGCGTTCGCGCTGGACGTGGAAGTGCGGTGTCCGCAACCGGTCGGGATCGGCGATCGCGGGTCGCGGGCTGCCGTCGGGCCGCTCGAGGCCGAGCCGCATGGTGAGCAGCCCGATCTGCCGGTGACCAAGGCCCAGTACGTATTCGGTGAGCTCGCGCATCGCCGCCCGATCGTCGATGCCGACCCGGGAGGTGCCGGGGACGTCTCTGGGCTGGTCGACGACGACCACCGGCAGGTGCCGCTGCTGCACGACCGGGAGGTACGGATCGTCGTCGCTCGCCGAGTAGATGACGAAACCGTCGACGCCTGCGGCCAGGACGGCTGCCGAACCGTCCTGCACGCTGCGGTTCGGCCCGATGGCGACCAGAAGCAGGCCCTGACCCGCCTCCTCACACGATTCGGCAAGGCCGGCAACGAAGTCCAGCGCGGCCGGATCGCTGAAGGAGTAGTTCAGCGGTTCGGTGATCATCAGCCCGACGGCACCGGCCCTGCGGGTGCGCAGCGACCTGGCGACCGGATCGGGCCCGGGGTAGCCGAGTCGCTTGGCAGCGGTGAAGATTCGCTCGCGCAGTTCGGCCGACAATTGGTCGGGCCGGTTGTACGCGTTGGAGATCGTGGTGCGGCTGACCTTCAGCTCGGCCGCGAGCGAGGCCAGGGTCGCGTGTCGCCGCGGCTCCGCACTCCTGGACATGTTCTGTCACGTTAGCCGATCCGGCCGCCGTCAGGTCACCAGCACACGATCGGCCGACGATCGCAGTCCGCGTTCGACCGCCCACACCGCCGCCCACACACCGCAGGCGATGGTGACGATGACGAAGCTGGGCGGGGCGTTGAACATCGCCGACAGCGCCAGACCCACCCAGACCGCCGCGAGGTTGATCGCCGTCGACAGCGCGATGGCCACCGCGGGCCTTGCGGTCAGCATGATCGCCGCCGCCGCGGGCGTCACCACCAACGCGAACAGCAGCAGCGTCCCGACCGCCTGGACGGCCATGGTGACCGTGAGGCCGAGCAGCACCATGAACACCACCGAGAGCCCACGCACCGGCACGCCCTTCGCGTCGGCCACCTGCGCGTTGACCGAGGTGAACAGCAGCGGCCGGTAGATGACGCCGATACCGGCCGCGAGCACGCCGAGCAACACCGCGAACGACACGATCTGCTCGCCGGTGATCGCGAGCAGGTTGCCGAACAGCACGTTGGTCATCGTGCTCGAATTGCGCGTGGCCAGAGAGTTGAACAGCAGTCCCAGGCCGGTCGCCATGGCCAGCACGGTCCCCGTCGCCACCTCGCGGTCGGCCGCCCGGCGGCCCAGCGCGCCGATCACCAGTGCGCCGCCGATGCAGAACACCCCGAGCCCCAGCGCCACCGGGAGCCCGAGCAGTACGGCACCCGTCGCGCCCGGCAGGCCGATGTGGGCGAGCGCGTGCGCGGCGAACGCGGTATTGCGCACGACGACGAAGTAGCCGATCAGCCCGGCGGCCAACGCGACGACGGTGCCGCCCACGAGCGCGTTGCGCATGAAGGCCGACGTCAGGATCTGCCACCAGTTGTCCTGGTACGAGAGGGCCAGCACCGAGGTCGTCACCGCATCCTCCGCACGAAGAGATCGCCCTGCGGGGTATGCACCACTTCGACCGCGGCGCCGTACAGGTGGGTGAGCAGTTTCTCGTCGACCACCCCGTCGAGGGTGTCGTAGTGCGGATGCCCGTCGAGCAGATAGATCGCACCGGTGAGGATGGGCAGCAGCGGGTTCAGATCGTGCGCGACGACCAGCACGGTCACCCCGAACTGCTCGTTGACCGTCTTCACCAGCGCGACGAGTTCATGCTGGCTGCGCATGTCGAGTGCGGCCAGCGGTTCGTCGAGGATGAGCATCCTCGGGCGGCCGACGAGCGCCTCGGCCAGGGCGACGCGCTGCCGCTGCCCGCCCGACAGCTGGGACAACCGCCGGTCGGCGATCGCCGTCGCGTCGACTGCGGACAGCGCCCGCTCGACACATTCGCGGTCCACCCGTGAGGGCCGGCCGAGACCCCAGCGGTGCCCGTTGAGGCCCAGCATGACCGCGTCCCTGGCACGGACGGCCTCGCCGGCGTTCGATCCGTAGTTCTGTGGGACATAGCCGATCTGGCCGTTGAGCGCACCCGGTGGGCGGCCGAACACCTCGACCCGCCCGGTCGAGGGCGGCAGCAGGCCGAGCACCACCTGCAGCAGTGTGGTCTTACCCGCGCCGTTGCTGCCGATGACCGCGACGACACCGCCGGCCGGGACGTCGAAGTCGGCCTGCGACCAGACCGTGTGACGTCCCCGGACCACGCTGACGTCACGGAACGTCAGCGCCGACTCAGCCGCCGCCGACACCCAGCGCCTCGGCCAGCGCGGACAGTTGGTCGACCTGCCAGGTCTGGAACGACGCGGCATCGGGCGGCATCGACTCCGTCACCTCGACGACCGGCACCCCCGCCTGTTCGGCGGCGGACCGGATCTGTTGCGGCACAGAACCTTCGGTCTGGACGTTGTAGATGAGCACGTCGACGCCGCGGTCGCTCAGCAGGCGCAGGAACGCGTCGAGGTCGGCGGGCGACGGATCGCTCTCGTTCGCGGCGGCGACCTGGTAGCCCTGCGGGGTGCGGTTCGTCAGCCCGACGGCTGCGGCCATGTCGTCGAACACGCTCTCCGTCGCGGCGTAGGTCTTCCCGGAGGCGGTGGCTTTGATGGATCCGATGACCTGGTGGTAAGGGGCGAGCGCATCACTGACTTCGGCCTGACGTTCGGCGAAGTAGTCGGCGGCGTCGGGTGCGAGATCTACGAGTTCGGCCGAGACCGCATCTGCGACGGCCGTCACCGCGGCGGGGTTGTACCAGGCGTGCGGGTTGGCTTCGCCGGCGTCTGCCGAACCGCTGACCTCCAGCGCGTTGACCACCGCAGCGTCGGCCGCTGAACTCGCCGCCAGCTTCGAGGCCCACTCGTCGTAGTGGCCGCCGTTGACGACGATCAGCTGCGCGCCTTCGAAGAGCGCCGCGTCCTTGGGTGCGGGTTCGAAGTCGTGGGGGTCGACCGACGAGCTCGCCACGACGGTGGAGACTTTGGCGCACTGGCCGCCCAGTTGGGAGACGATGTCGCCCCACTGGTCGACGCTCACCACCACCGACACCGGCTCCGCCGGGCAGTCACCGCCGGGCTGCACGCTCGGCGCCGCCGCGTCGTCGCCGCTGGAGCAGGCGGTCATCGCGAGAGCAAGCAGCATCGCCGCAAGACCGGTCGTCAGCACACGTCGGGGGTTCCGTACCACACGCTAATGATAACGGTTTGCATTTCCAGATGCGATTCGAGCCGGCTCAGCCGCCGGTGGCCACCGGTCGCGCCGGGTCGGCACACCACTGCGACCACGAACCCGGGAACAGCCGGCTCTCCACACCGGCGGCCCGCAGCGCGGCGACCACGACCGCAGCGGTGACTCCGGAACCGCAGTACACACCGACCTCCCCGCGCACCCGTTCGAGAACCCCGGCCAGGTCGGCGGCGGGGCGGAAGGTGCCGTCGGTGTCGAGCATGCCGGTACTGGGCGCGTTCACCGCGCCGGGGATGTGGCCGGCCACCGGATCGACCGGTTCCGATTCGCCACGAAACCGTTCGGGCGCCCTGGCGTCGAGCAGCACGCCGTCGAACGCGGCAACCTCGTCGGCGGTCAGGGTGGGCAGCGCGCCCCGGTACAGATCGTCGTGGGCCACCACGACGTCGCCCGGGTGTGGTGTCACCGTGCCGGTCTCGAGCGGACCCGTCCAGGCGGGAAGTCCGCCGTCGAGGATCCGGACCCCGGCGATGCCCGCCGCGGTCAGCACCCACCAGGCGCGCGCCGAACCGGCGCGGTTCCAGTCGTCGTAGACGACGGTGAGCGCGCCCTCGCGCACGCCCCACCTGCGGGCGGCGGCCTGCACCGCGGCGCCCGACGGAAGCGGGTGGCGGCCGCGGCCGGTGACGGCGTGGTCGGACAGCTCGTCTTCGAGGGAGACGTACACGGCGCCGGGGATGTGACCGCTCGCGTAGGCGGCGCGTCCGTCGGGCTGCCCGAGCTGCCAGCGGACGTCGAGGACGGTGACCGGGCCGCCGTCGGCGAGGCGACCCGCCAGTTCTGCTGCGCTGATCAGGATGTCGGCATGTGTCACGACTCGATCGTCGCATCCTAGGCTGGCCGGTGTGACCGACCACGCGTTCACCGACGCCGAACGCCACGCCGTGTACCGCGCCATCACCGAACGCCGCGACATGCGGCGCTTCGTCGCCGGGGAGAAGGTGCCCGACGATGTCCTGGGCCGGCTGCTGGCCGCCGCTCACGCCGCCCCCAACGTGGGGCTGATGCAGCCGTGGCGGTTCATCCGCATCACCGATCCCGACATCCGGCGCGACATCCATGCCCTGGTCGACGAGGAGCGTCACCGCACCGCGGCGGCGCTGGGACCCCGCGGCGAGGAATTCCTGGCGCTCAAGGTCGAAGGCATCCTCGACTGCGCCGAACTCCTCGTGGTCGCGCTGCGCGACGGCCGCGAGCAGCACGTGTTCGGCCGGCGCACCCTGCCGCACATGGATCTGGCATCGGTGTCGTGCGCGATCCAGAACATGTGGCTGGCGGCCCGCACCGAAGGGCTCGGCATGGGCTGGGTGTCGATCTTCGACCCGCGCCGCCTCGCCGACCTGTTGGGCATGCCCGACGGCGCCGACCCGGTCGCGGTGCTCTGCCTCGGACCCGTTCCCGAGTTCCCCGACCGTCCGGTGCTCGAGCTCGACCAGTGGGCACTGGGCCGCCCGCTGGCCGAGTTCGTCACCGAGAACCGCTGGGAGTGAACGCGATCAGTGGTCGTGTCCGACCACCCCGGTGAGCTCGTTGGGGGCCTGCTCGAGCGTCGTCGACGCCGTGACGGCGCCTGCCCGGAGGTCGACCAGGTGGATCTGCCTGGTCGCCGGATCGGTGACATAGACGGCGTCCTCACGGGTGAACACGGTGGGCCGCGGCTGCTGCCAGTCACCGGGCTCGGTCCAGCCCTCGGTGACGCCGATGGTCTTCACCGTGTCACCGGTCACCGGGTCGATCACGTACAGCCGGCCGTCGGTGCCGAGAACCAGCGCCTCGGCCTGCGGACCTCGGGCCAGCGATCGGAACGAGTAGCTGACCGAGGGGGGCAGCGTGACGATTCTGAGCTGGTCGGTCGTGGTGTCGATCAGCGAGAACTGTTGTGGTCGTTCCAATTCAGCGTCCGGGTCGACCTTCATGTCACCGAGCGCCACGGGAGAGTCCTCGTGGCCCCGGAGGTTACCGATGCGGCCGTACGGGGTCGGGCTGGTCAGCTTGGTGAACGCGCCGTTGGCATATTCCAGCGCGCCGTCCTCGCAGCCGAACACCACCGTCTCGTCGGCGACCACCGTCTCACCGTGGACCCCGGGACAGTCCTCGCTGCGAGCGATCTCGCGACCGGCGTCGAGTGCGGCCGCGCCGCTGCGGTTGTCCGGGTCGCCGAGGCTGTGCAGCAGGGTGCCGTCGGCGAGGATCACGGCCACGCCGTGGTGCGGTTGCGGCGTCGAGAAGTTCTCGACCGGCGGGAGGCCGTCGCCGAGCGCGTGTGGATCGAATGCGGTGATCTCACCCGAACCGTCGGCGAACAACACCGTGCGTTCTCCATGCGGCACAACGTGACCCGGCTCGGCGGCGGCGAAGGCGTCATCGGTCAGCCGCCCGCCCGCCGCGTCGAGAACCCGGAATCCGTCCGATGTGGTCACCAGGACGTGTGTGTCGTCTCCCGCCGGGTTCACGCGCAGGAACCCGTCGAGCGGGATGTCCTGTCTCACGTCGAGGGTGTTGCCGTCGAGTACGTAGAGACCGCCGTCGTAGGTGGCGACGAGCGGCTGGTCGATCACCGGGCCCCGTTCACCGTTGCCGGTGCCCGTACACGCCGCCAGGGTGGCCACGGTGCAGGACAGTGCTCCGACGCGGTAGATCCACGGCGAATCCGTCATTTCGCTCCCTTCCGAGCTGTGACAAGTCGGCCTGCGCCTACCGCAGGCCGGTGACGATGGCGTCGGTGTTCGCGCGCATCATGTCGAGGTACGTCGAACCCGGTGTCCCTGCCGCACTGAGCGATTCGGTATAGAGCGGGATGATCCGCACCTCGGCTCCGGCCTGTTCCGCGAGGACGCGAGCCAGCCGCTCCGGCTGCGACGAGTCGACGAAAACGGCGCTCACACCCGCCGATTCGACGGCTTCGACCAGCGACTGGAGATCCGCTGCGCTCGGCGCGGCCAGCGTGGTGCCACTCGGTACGACCGCGCCGATCACCCGGAAACCGAACCGGTGAGCCAGATAACCGAGGACGTGGTGGTTGGTGACCAGGTTGCGGCGCCCGACGGGGACGTCGTGGAATTCCTCGGTCATGAACCGGTCCAGTTCCCGCAGGCGTTCCCGGTACCGGTCGGCGTTGCGCGAGACGACCGACGCGTCGACCCCGCCGACATCCCGGATGACGGCAGCCTCGACCGCGTCCACCGCGGCCATCATCCGTTGCGGGTCCATCCAGAAGTGGGGATCCGGCGCGCCGACGGTGTCGCCCTCCGTGTAGCGGATCGGGTTCACCCGGTCCCCCACCGCCAGTGTCGGCACACCGTCGCCGGCGGCTGTCTGCACATGCCGGGCCACCCCCTCCTCGAGGCCGAGTCCGTTGGAGATGATCAGGCCGGCGCCGGACATCGCGGCCGCATCCCGCGCGGAGAGCGCGAACGAGTGCGGATCGGCGTTGGGCGGCATCAAGATCCGGACGGGTGCGGCGGCGCCGACCACATTCCGCACCACATCGCCGAGGATGGTGGTGGTCACGAAGACCTCGCGGCCGCCCGCCGAACCGCCGTCACCGCACGCGGTCAGCGCCGAACAGATCAGGACGAGCAGCCAGGCCAGTTGTCGTCGGGTCATCGCCCCGTCTCCACCATCAGTCCGGGCGCCACCTCGGTGCGCAGCACGCGCGCGATGCGCAGGCCGTCCGGCGTAGTCGATCTCGTAGACCTCCCGGGCCGCGGCGTTGTTCACATATGCGCGGTCGGTGTCGATCTCGATGACCGGAGCGGGTCCACCCTCGGGCAGGGGGCCGGGGAAGACTGCGACGCGGGCGATCTCTTCGCCGGTGTCGACGTCGAACTCTCCGATCGTGCCGTCGCGGTAGAGGGTGAGCGCGGTTCCGTCACCGGCGGTGTTGGCGGCGACCGCGCCGGGGGCGGGAATCACCGTCCATGACCGCTGCCTGCTGTCGAGCACCCACACGGTGTCTGCGGTGACACCGGCGAAGACGTCGGCCCGGTCCCGCTGCTCCATCCGGGCCGGCCGTTGCGCGGGCGCACCGGGCGGGAACGGGATCGTGGTGACGGCGAGTTGCCCCTCACCTCCGGTCACCCGCACCGCACCGGTCCGGCAGCCCAGCACGACCGCCCGTCGGGTCACCGAACTCCATGTGGGCGAGGAGCAATCAGTCCCGAGGTCGGTGGCGCCGTCGGCATCGACGACCTGCAGGCGCCCCGCGCCGGTGACGGCGACCAGCCCGCTGCCGTAGGGCACGGCCGCCGCCCATCCGTCACCGACGGAGAGACCGCCCGGGGGTTCGGTGGCGGCGTCACCGAGTCGATCGCGGTCGAGCAGTTCCACGCCACCCCCGGTCGTCCGCACCGCCACGACGGAGTTGCTCGCGGTGACGGATTCGACCCCCGCGTCCAGTTCGCCGACCGGTGCCGGGACGGTGGCGAAATAGTGGCTGTGGTCGCCGTGATCGAACGTCCACGTCCCGGCGTCGACGATGGTGGTTCGATCTCCGGTGCGCAGGTACGCGAAGCGGCCGTCACCGCTGATCGCCGTCACCGGTCCGAACGACCCGATCGCGGTCTCGGTCTCGTCCACGGCGTCGTAGACCGCGGTGGCACCGGATGCGGGATCGGCGAGCACCAACCGGGTGAGGGGTCCGTCGAGTTCGCGCGCCCCGTCGACGACGACCGTGTCGGCGCCACCGGCCGTCGGCTCCTCGTGGCGTGGTGCGCCACCGCCTGCGCACCCTGCCACCAGGCACGCACCGACCGCCACCGCGGATGCGCGCCGCCACCTCGTGACGAGGCGCCTCGCGGCCACCGAGGCGAAGAAGGCCAGTACGGCGACACCGGCGACGGTCGCTCCGCCCGCGGTGCCGGCGTGCCACGAGATCACCAACCCCGCCACGACGGCGGCCGATCCGACGGCGGCGGCGAGCAGCATGACGCGGGTTACCGAGCGCGCCCACAACATCGCAGTCGCGGGCGGCGCGACGAGCAGGCCGAGCACGAGCAGGGTGCCGACCACGTGGAACGAGGCCACCATGGCGATCGCCACCAGCACCGTCAGCGCGGGTACGGCCAGGCCAGGGCGAAGGCCGAGCGTCGCGGCCTTGCGGGGATCGAACGTGACGGCCATGAATGCCCGGTGGCCGACGACCACGGCGGCGAAGGTCAGCAGGAGGGCGATGGACAGCACCGCCAGGTCGCCGGTGCGCACCGCCAGCACGTCCCCGAACAGGAAACCGGTCAGATCGACGGCGAAACTCTGCGAACGCGAGACGATCACCACGCCGAGCGCCAACATGCCGACCAGCAGCAGACCGACCGCCGTGTCCGACCCGAGCCGCGATGACCGGCCCACCGCGGCGACCCCGACGGCCATCGCCACCGCCGCCACGAGCCCGCCGAGCATCAGGTTCCCTCCGACCAGGGCCGCCAGCGCGATGCCCGGCAACATCCCGTGCGCCATGGCGTCACCGAGGAACACATTGCCCCGCAACAAGACCCAGCATCCGACGAGGGCGCACACGCATGCCGCGAGCACGCCCGCGGCCATCGCGCGCAGGACGACCTCGACCTCGAACGGTTCGGTCAACCAGTCGGTCATGGCGTAGAGTTCTATCAGTAATGAAAACCATTATCAACAAGGCGACTGGCCGACCGTCGCCCATCACCCTCATCGACGTCGACTTCGGGTATCCGGGGGCCGCGGTCTTCCGGGGTCTGAACCTGTCCGTGTGTCCCGCCGCCCTGACCGCGGTAACCGGGCCCAACGGGTCCGGGAAGTCGACGCTGCTGGGCCTGCTCGCCGGCATCCTGCGCCCGGCCGGCGGCACCGTCGAGATCGCCGCGGCGAACGTCGCGTTCGCGGTCCAGCGCAGCTTGGTCACCGACGCCTTCCCGATCACCGCCGCAGAAGCGGTGATGATGGGTCGGTGGCGTCGGCTCGGCCTGATGCGTCGTCCCTCCCGCGCCGATCGCGCCGTGGTCGAGCAGTGGTTGGCGGAACTCGGACTCGACGACGTGAGAAACCACAGCCTCGGCGAACTCTCGGGCGGACAACGGCAACGGGTCCTGCTGGCACAGGCTTTCGCGCAGCAGGCGCCGCTGCTGCTGCTCGACGAGCCGACCACCGGTCTCGATCCCGCTGCGAGCGCCCTCGTGATCGAGCACCTTCGGCGGTTCGCCGACAGCGGAACCACGGTGGTGGCCGCGACGCACGACATCGGGCTGATCGGGGCCGCTCACCACCGCATCACGCTTGCGGACCAGTCACCCCATTAAGCTGACCTCGTGGCAGACCTGTCCGTCGACCTCAACGCCGACCTCGGCGAGGGATACGGGGTGTGGACGCTCGGCGACGACGACGCGATGCTGGACATCGTCACCTCGGCCAACGTGGCCTGCGGCTTCCACGCCGGCGACCCGGCGAGGCTGGTCCGCGTGTGCCGGGCGGCCGCCGCCCGCGGCGTGCGCATCGGCGCACAGGTCAGCTACCGCGACCTCGAGGGCTTCGGCAGGCGTTTCATCGACGCGGCCGCCGAGGAGTTGGCCGCCGACGTGATGTACCAGATCGGCGCGCTCTCGGCGCTGGCCACCGCCGCGGGCACCACCGTCTCCTACGTCAAACCCCATGGCGCTCTGTACAACGCGATCGTCACCCACCGCGATCAGGCGCGCGCGGTCGCCACCGCAGTGCATGCGGTGGACCCCGGCCTGCTGGTTCTGGGGCTGCCGGGTTCGGCGTTCTTGGACGAGGCGCGCGAATTGGGGCTGCAGACGGTGGCCGAGGCGTTCGCCGACCGCGCCTACCACCCCGACGGGCAACTGGTGTCGCGGCGAGAGCCCGGCGCGGTGGTCCACGATCTCGACGAGGTCGCCGAGCGCGTGATCTCGATGGTGACGGCCGGCCGCGTCACCGCGATCGACGGCTCGACGGTCGAAATAGCGGTGAAATCGATTTGCGTGCACGGGGATTCGCCCGGTGCGGTGCACATCGCCGCCGCGGTGCGCGACCGGCTGACCGCCGAGGGCGTCACCCTCGCCCCGTTCAGCTGACGCCGGCCTGTCTGTTGGCGCCGCGCACGACGCTGTCGATGAGTCCAGGGATGGCGGCGTCCACCTCGTCGCGCCGCAGCCGCTGATGGATCAGACCGTCGATCACCAACCGCTCGGTCACTCCGGCCTCCCGCAGGATCCGGAAATGATGGGTGGCCGTCGACTTGTTGATGCCGTCGTAGAGTGCACCGCACTGCACGGGTGCGCCCGCGTTGTACAACCGCCTGACGACCTCGAGACGCACCGGGTCGTGCAGCGCGCCGAGCACCTGCTGCACCGGTCCGACGGGAACGGCGGTCGCCGTGCCGTCCGTCATCAGAGTGTCCTTCACCACGCCGGTTTGATCATCGTCCAACCGAGCGTACCCTCGATCAGGTTCGATGTCCGTCAAACCCGAAGGTGACCGATGGTGGCGTTCGACCGTTCGATCGGCGACGATACGCAGCGCTGGGCCTACCCGTTGCTGCTCGTCCTGAGCGGAGTCGCGCTCGGCGTATCCGGCCTGCCGGCACCGCTCTACGGCATCTACGAGACGAATTGGCACCTCTCCCCGCTGGCCACCACGATCATCTTCGCGGTGTACGCCGTCGCGGCCCTCGGCGCCGTGTTGGTGTCCGGCAAGATCTCCGACGTCGTGGGCCGCAAGCCGGTGCTCATCGTCGCGCTGGCGGCCCTGGTGGTCGGCCTCGGGGTGTTCCTGATCGCCGACAACATGGCCTCACTGCTGCTGGCGCGGGCCATCCACGGGGCAGCGGTCGGCTCGATCGTCGTCGCCGGGGCCGCCGCACTGCTGGACCTGCGACCCCACCACGGCGTGCGCTCCGGTCAGCTCAGCGGCGTGAGCTTCAACATCGGGATGACCGTCGCAATACTCGGATCGGCGCTGCTGGCCCAGTACGCACCGCATCCGCTGCGTACGCCGTATGCCGTCGTCGCGGTGGTCTGCCTACTCGTCGGCGCCGGACTGCTGGCGCTGCGCGAACCGCACAGCGCACGCACGCGGGGGCGCATCCGTATCGCCAAACCGGCTGTGCCGCAGGAGATCAAGGGCGACTTCTGGTTCTCGGCGCTGGGCGCCATGGCGTCGTGGTCGGTGCTGGGTGTGCTGCTGTCGCTGTATCCCTCGCTGGCGGCCAGGCAGACCCACATCGACAACCTGGTCTTCGGCGGCGCGGTCGTCGGGACCACGGCGTTCGCGGCCGCGCTCGCACAGCTCGCGGCCACGCGGGTGCCCGCCCGCCGGGCCGCGATGGTCGGCGACATCGGCATGGCCGCCTCACTGCTGCTCACCATCCCGGTGCTGCTGAGTCATCAATGGCCGCTGGTGTTCGTGGCGGCGACACTGCTCGGCGCGACGTTCGGACTCGGATTCGGCGGCTCGCTGCGCCACCTTTCGAACGTCGTCCCCGCGGCCAGACGGGGTGAGACCATGTCGGCCTTCTACCTTGCGGCGTACACCGCGATGGCGGTGCCCACGCTGGTGGCCGGCTGGGCGGCGACGACCTGGGAACTCGCCGTGGTGTTCCCGTGGTTCGCGGTCGTGGTGGCCACCGCCTGTCTGGCCGCGGCCGTCGCGGGCATGCGCAGTGCCAAACCCGCTGCAGCCGAGACCTACTGACGCCGCTCGACGAAAGGCAGAAGCGCCATCTCCCTGGCATTGCGGATCGCGACGGCAGCCTGTCGCTGCTGCTGGGGCGTCAAGCCGGTCACCCGTCGGGACCGGATCTTGCCCCGCTCCGAGATGAAGGTCCGCAGCAGCGCCGTGTCCTTGTAATCGATCGTCGTCACGCCTCGCGCCGTCAGCGGGTTGCGCTTCTGCTTCACCGGCTCCTTGAGCGGCGCCCTACGCTTGGGCGCCTTCTTCTTCGCCATCTCTCTCACCAACTCGACTTCCGGATCCCGGGCAGCTCACCGCGGTGCGCCATTTCGCGCATCCGCACACGGGACAGGCCGAACTTGCGCAGATGCCCGCGCGGACGGCCGTCGACCGAGTCCCGGTTGCGCAGGCGCACCGGGCTCGAGTCACGCGGAAGCCGTTGCAGTGCAGACATCGCGGCCGCCTTCTCGCCCGTGGACGCCGACGGTCTGCGGATGATCTCCTTGAGCTCGGCACGGCGTTCGGCGTGGCGCGCCACCAGGATTCGGCGGTGCTCGTTGCGGGCGATCTTCGCTTTGGTCGCCATCAGCGCTCCTCCCGGAAGTCGACGTGGCGGCGCACCACCGGGTCGTACTTCTTGAGCACCAGACGGTCGGGGTCGTTGCGCCGGTTCTTGCGGGTGACGTAGGTGTACCCGGTGCCGGCTGTCGACCTGAGCTTGACGATGGCCGGATCTCGTTGCGTGCCATCAGATCTTGACCCCCTGTCGGCGTACGCGCGCGATCACCGCGTCAATGCCGTCGCGGTCGATCACCTTGATGCCCTTGGCGCTCACGCGCAGCGTGACCCGGCGCCCCTCGGACGGCACGTAATAGGTCTTGGTCTGGATGTTGGGATCCCAGCGCCGTCGCGACCGACGGTGAGAATGCGACACCCGATTGCCCAAACCGGGCGAGCGGCCGGTGACTTGGCAGTGCGCGGACATGATTTCCTCCGGTTAATGAAAATGATTTTCGACAATGCTTGGCCCGGACTGTAACGTAGGCGAGCAGTTATTGAAAATCATTCTCAATACGGGGAGGCGCGATGCGTACTCCGGTGATCATCGTTGCCGGACAGGGTCAGTCGAACGCAGTGGGTGACGTCTTGATGAGCGCACCCGGCACCGTGGTGGTCAGCCACCGGTTCGACGGGCAGGTGGTGGTCCGCACGGTCACCACTCACCGCCACGAACGGTTGCTCATCTCGGAGTGGCCGCTGGAGCTCATGAAGGGCTGCGTGGGCTGCACCACCCGCAACGATCTGCTTGTCTTGCTGCGGAATCTGCATCGCCGGGAGGACGTCACCCGTATCGTCGTGCAGCTCGCCCCCTGGCTCGAACCCGAACCCGTCTGCTGGGCGATCGAGAACATCGCCGTCCACGTGGGGCCCGGCCACGTCGACGGTCCGGCGAGCCGTGACGTGGCGATCGAGGCCGTGGTGACAACCGTGGACGCCGCCGTCTGGCTGGCCCAGGCGCTCGGCGACGACGACCTCGACGACAACCGCACGGTCGCGCAGGTCGTCGTGAGTCAGGCCGAGTTCGCGGACGTGCTGGTGCTCACCGAACCGGATCGCAGGACTCTGGCCGTGCTGCGCCGGCTGGCGCCGCGCGCACGGATCACCGTCGGCACCGACCAGCTCACCACCGCCGTGCGCAATCTCGAACCCGATGCGCGCCGCGGTCGCAGCCACAGTCCGCACGATGCTCTGCTGGCCGGCGAACCGCCGCTGCGCCCCGAAGGGGACGTGGCCATCGTCGAGTTCAACGCACGCAGGCCGTTTCACCCACACCGGCTCCACCAGGCGATCGACCATCTACTCGACGGGGTGGTGCGCATACGCGGCCGAGCGTGGCTGGCGAGCCGGCCCGATGCGGTCGTATGGATCGAATCGGCCGGTGGCGGTCTGCATGTCGGACATGCCGGTGAATGGCTGGCGGCGATGAGCCCGAACCAACGGGCGTACGCCGCACCGGAGCGCGCCGCACTCGCCGCGCTGCACTGGGACGAGCGCTTCGGCGACCGTCACATCGCCATGACCGTCTTGGTGTGCGGCGCCGAACCGCAGACCGTGCGCCGCGCACTGTCGCGTGCGCTGCTGACCGACGACGAGCTGGCCCGGCCCGAGTCGTGGACGGATTTCGAGGACCCGTTCGGTGACTGGCACGAGGATCCGTGCGACGAGCTCGACGAGTCGGCGGCCACGGCTTCGGAACGAGGAGAGGGAGATCGACGATGAAACGCGGAATCCACCCCGACTACCACCCGGTGGTCTTTCAGGACGCGCTGACCGGTGACGCCTTCCTCACCCGGTCTACGATCACCAGCTCGCGCACCATCGAGTGGGAGACTCCGGACGGAATCCGCACCTTCCCCCTTGTCGTGGTCGACGTGACCGCGGCCTCGCACCCGTTCTGGACCGGCTCGCGCCGCACCCTCGACAGCGCGGGCCAGGTGGAGAAGTTCAACCGTCGGTACGGCGAGCGCCCCTGACCGGTGCGCCTACAGTTGGGCGCATGCGCCTGCGTGCGGGACGGCCCGATCTGCGGGGCCACGTGCAGCGATTCGACGTCCCCGCCGCCGCGCCGGAGGCCCCGCTCACCGTCACGTGGGCCGGCGTCACCACGCTGTTGATCGACGACGGCTCGTCGGCGGTCATGACCGACGGCTTCTTCTCCCGTCCCGGCCTGGCGACGGTCGGGCTGCGCCGCATCACCCCGTCCGCACCACGGGTGGACGGCTGCCTCGCCAGGCTGCGGGTCGACCGGCTCGACGCCGTGCTGCCGGTACACACCCACTTCGACCACGCGCTCGACTCGGCCCTGGTCGCCGAGCGCACCGGCGCGACACTGATCGGCGGGGCATCGGCCGCACAGCTCGGACTCGGCCACGGACTGCCCGAAAGCCGCGTCCGCACAGTCCGATCCGGTGACACCCTCACCGTCGGCGCCTACGATCTGACACTCGTCGAATCCGGGCACTGTCCACCGGACCGTTTCCCCGGTGCCATCACCGCACCCGTGACACCGCCGGCCAGGGCGTCCGCCTACCGGTGCGGTGAGGCCTGGTCGGTGCTCGTCCGGCACCGGCCGTCCGCGCGCACCCTGCTCATCGTCGGCAGCGCCGGCTTCGTCCCGGAAGCGCTGCGCGGCAGCCACGCCGACGTGGTCTACCTCGGTGTCGGGCAACTCGGGCGGCAGCCGGAGACCTATCTGCGCGACTACTGGGACGAGACCGTGCGCGCGGTCGGCGCCCGCCGGGTGGTGCTGATCCACTGGGACGACTTCTTCCGGCCGCTGCACCAACCGCTGCGCGCCCTGCCGTACGTGGCCGACGACCTCGACGCCACGATGCGCGTCCTGACCCCGCTGGCCGACTCGGACGGCATCCCGCTGCACCTGCCGTCGCTGTGGCAGCGCGCCGACCCGTGGGCCTGACGGGAGTTCCGCGTTGGTCCTCGCGTTGGTGCTGCTTGCCGTCGTGCTCACATTTGCGCTCGTACGCCCACGTGGCTGGCCCGAGGCCGTCGCAGCCGTTCCGGCCGCCGGCCTGCTGATCGCCACGGGCACGGTCTCCGTCGACGACGCCGTGGCCGAGATCGCCCGGCTGGCACCGGTCGTCGGGTTCCTCGCGGCGGTGCTGGTGCTGGCGCAGCTGTGCGACGACGCCGGGCTGTTCCACGCGGCCGGGGTGTGGATGGCCCGCTCTGGTGCGGGCGATCCCCGCCGACTGCTCGGCGTGGTGTTCGTCATCGCCACCGGCACCACCGCGATCCTCAGCCTCGACGCGACCGTCGTCCTGCTCACCCCCGTCGTGCTGGCGACCTGCCGCACACTGTCCGTCCCGGCGGCCCCGCACGCCTACGCCACCGCACACCTGGCCAACAGCGCGTCGCTGCTGCTGCCCGTGTCGAACCTGACCAATCTGCTGGCGTTCACCGCCGCCGGGCTGTCGTTCATGCATTTTGCCGCTCTGATGACGCTTCCGTGGCTGGCCGCGGTGCTCGTCGAATACGTCGCTCTGCGGGCGGTTTTCGCGCGCGAACTCGCCGTGGCGCCGCGGCGCGACGAACCGCTGCCCGCTCCGGAGATGCCGGTGTTCGTCCTCGTCGTGCTCGCCCTGACGCTGGCCGGTTTCGCGGTGACGAGTCTGTTCGACGTATCGCCGGCCTGGGCCGCTCTCGCCGGCGCCGTGGTGCTCGGTGTCCGCGGGCTGGTACAGCGCCGCAGCACGGTGACGGGCATTCTGCGGTCGGCCAACGTGCCGTTCCTGACGTTCGTGCTGTGCCTGGGCGTGGTGGTCGAGGCGGTGACGCGCAACGGTCTGGACGAGGCGCTGGGATCGATGATCCCCGACGGCGACAGCTTCGCCGCTTTGCTGGGTGTCGCGGCCGTGGCGGCGGTGCTGTCGAACCTGGTCAACAACCTGCCCGCGGTGCTCGTGCTGCTGCCGCTGGTCGCGGTGGCCGGGCCTGCGGCGGTGCTGGCGGTGCTGATCGGCGTCAACTTGGGACCCAACCTCACCTATGTGGGCTCTTTGGCGAACCTGTTGTGGCGCAACGTCACCCATCGGTCCGACGTGCCCACCGGCGTGATCCGCTTCAGTGTGGTCGGGCTGTGCACGGTACCGCTGACGCTGGTGCTCGCGGTGTCGGGACTCTGGGTCGGGCTGCGGCTCTTCGGGGTGTAAGCGCCCCCCGCGAACGTTTCGAGCTCTGCGTCAGCCGCGGCGCTGGCGGGCGATCTCCGCGAGCACCACCCCGGCGGCCACCGAGGCGTTCAGCGATTCGGTCGGCCCGGCCATCGGGATCGACACCACCGCGTCGCAGTGTTCGCGGACCAGCCGCGAGAGCCCCTTGCCCTCCGACCCGACGACCACCACCACCGGACCGGTGGCGTCGAGCTCGTCGAGCGTGGTGTCACCGTCGGCGTCCAGGCCGATCACCTGCAGGCCCCCGTCGGCGAAACTCTTCAGCGTGCGGTTGAGGTTGGTGGCCCGGGCGACCGGAAGCCGCGCCGCCGCACCGGCACTCGTGCGCCACGCGACCGCCGTCACCGATGCGGAGCGGCGCTGCGGGATCAGCACCCCGTGCCCGCCGAACGCGGCCGCCGACCGCACGATCGCGCCGAGATTGCGGGGATCGGAGATGTTATCCAGCGCGACCAGCAGCGCGGGTGCGCCGTCGGCCTTCGCCGTCGCGAGCAGATCGTCGGGATGGGCATAGTCGTACGGCGGCACCTGCAGCGCCAGCCCCTGGTGCAGGGCGTTGTTGCTCATGCGGTCGAGGTCCGGACGCGGCACCTCGAGGATGGGGATCCCTGTGTCGGCGGCGATCTGCACGGCCTCGGTGACCCGCTCGTCGGCCTCGGTGCCCAACGCCACGTACAGGGCGCTGGCCGGCACCTCCGCGCGCAGGCACTCCACCACCGGGTTGCGGCCCAGCACCAGTTCGGTCTCGTCGGTCTTGCGCGCCGGACGTCGCTGCTGTTGCTTCTGCGCCCTGGCGGCCCGTTTGGCCGCCGGATGGTGCGGCCGCTCGTGGGCGGGCGGTGTCGCGCCGCGGCCTTCGAGCCCGCGTCGCCGCACCCCGCCGGAACCGACGGTCGGGCCCTTCTTGGTGCCCGCTTTGCGCACGGCGCCACGGCGTCTCGAGTTACCCGCCATCGTCAGGCATCCTTGCTGTCGCCGTCGAGCAGCGACCATTGCGGACCGTCGGCGGTGTCGGTGACCTCGATGCCGGCCTCCTTGAGCCGGTCGCGGATCTGATCGGCCGTCGCCCAGTCCTTGCGGTTGCGGGCCTCGGCCCGGCTGTCGAGCGCCCACCGGACCAACACGTCGATCGCCGCCAGCGCCGCCGACGTCTCGTCGCGCGACTCCCACCGTTCGTCAAGCGGGTCGCAACCGAGGATGCCCATCATGGCGCGGATCGAGCGGGCCTGCGTCATCGCCGTCTCGTGGTCGCCGGAGTCCAGCGCCCGGTTGCCCACGGCGCGCGCGGCGTGCACCTCGGCGAGCGCGATCGGCACCGACAGGTCGTCGTCCAATGCGGCGGCGAACTTCGGCGTCCACTCACCGGGCACCACGGTGCCCACCCGGGTGCGTACGCGGTGCAGGAAGTCCTCGACCCCGGCGTAGGCCTTCACCGCATCCTGCAGTGCGGTCTCGGAGAACTCGAGCATCGACCGGTAGTGCGCGCTGCCAAGGTAGTAGCGCAGTTCCGCGGCCCGAACACGTTGCAGCACAGCCGGAATCGAGAGCACGTTGCCGAGCGACTTGCTCATCTTCTCGCCGCCCATGGTGACCCAGCCGTTGTGCAGCCAGAAAGCGGCGAAGCCGTCACCCGCGGCTTCGGCCTGGGCGATCTCGTTCTCGTGGTGCGGGAACACCAGATCCATTCCGCCGGCGTGGATGTCGAACTCCGCGCCGAGATACGCCTCGCACATCGCGACGCATTCGGTGTGCCAGCCCGGCCGGCCCCGGCCCCACGGGGTGGGCCACGAGGGCTCACCCGGTTTGGCGCCCTTCCACAGCGTGAAGTCGCGCTGGTCGCGCTTCCCGGTCGCGACGCCCTCACCCTGGTGCACGTCGTCGATGCGGTGCCCGGAGAGCTTGCCGTAGTCGGGCAGCGTCGACACGTCGAAGTAGACGTCCCCGTCGCCGGTGTAGGCGTGTCCGCGCTCGATCAGCCGCTCGATCAACTCGACCATCTCGGTGATGTGCCCGGTCGCGCGCGGCTCGGCCGACGGCGGCAGGACGCCGAGTGCGTCGTAGGCGGCGGTGAACGCGCGCTCGTAGGTGGCGGCCCACTCCCACCACGGGCGTCCGGCGTCGGCGGCCTTGTTGAGGATCTTGTCGTCGATGTCGGTGACGTTGCGGATGAAAGCGACGTCGAAACCCTTGGCGGTCAGCCAGCGCCGCAGGACGTCGAACGCGACACCGCTGCGGACGTGCCCGATGTGCGGGAGGCCCTGCACGGTGGCCCCGCACAGGTAGATGGACACATGCCCGGGGCGCAGCGGCACGAAATCGCGCACGGCACCCGCCATGGTGTCGTAGAGACGCAGGCCCGTCGGCGATGTCGCCGACCGGCCGGCTTCAGCGCGATCGGTCACGACGTGCCAGCTTACCGGCCGATATGCCGTTATCCCTCATCGACCACGAGAGCGGTGGCGATCGCGGCCAAACCCTCACCCCGGCCCGTCAACCCCAGCCCGTCGGTCGTCGTCGCCGAAACCGACACCGAGGCGCCGATCAGCCCGGACAACACGTCCTGCGCTTCGGCCCGCCGGGGTCCGACCTTCGGCCGGTTCCCGATCACCTGGACGGCCGCATTGCCCACCCGCACACCGGCTTCCCGCAACAGTTCCCGGACGTGGCGCAGCATGTCGGCGCCGCTGACGCCCTCCCACTCGGGCCGCCCGGTGCCGAAGACCTCGCCGAGATCGCCGAGCCCGGCCGCGGACAGCAGCGCATCGCAGAGCGCGTGGGCGGCGACGTCACCGTCGGAATGCCCCGCGCACCCGTCGGCGCCGTCGAACCGCAGGCCCAACAGCCAGCAGGGCCGTCCGACCTCGATCGGGTGCACATCGGTGCCCACGCCAACGCGCGGCAGGCTCACTGCCGGCCCGCCAGGATCGCCTCGGCCAGGACGAGATCGAGCGGTGTGGTGATCTTGAACGCCAGGGGGTCACCGTCGACGACCTGGACCTGCACACCGGCCTGCTCGACCATCGACGCGTCGTCGGTGAAACCGCCGTCACCCGCCCGCGCATACGCGCGGCGCAACACATCGATGCGGAAACCCTGCGGGGTCTGAACCGCACGCAACCCCGCCCGCTCGGGTGTGCCGAGCACCGCGCCGTTGGCGTCCACGGCCTTGATGGTGTCGGCCACCGGGAGTGCCGGTACCACCGCACTGTGCCCCGATTCGAGCGCACGGACGACACGGACCACCAGAGACGGTGGTGTGAGAGCGCGCGCGGCGTCGTGGACGAGCACGTAGTCTGCATCGCCGACGGCGGCGAGCGCGATGCTCACCGATTCGGTGCGGTCGGCACCGCCCGCCACGATGACGGCCTCACCGCCGAAGACGAGTTTCGCTTCGTCGGTGCGGCTCGGCGGGACGGCGACCACGATGCTGTCGACGACACCGGAATCCCGCAGCCCGGTGATGGCGCGTTCGAGCATCGGCCGCCCGGCGAGATTCACGAACGCTTTGGGCGCCCCGGCCGCGAGCCGTTGTCCGGATCCCGCGGCCGGAACGACGGCCACTGTGGTCATCGCGCGTCAGGACGCGGCGGCAAGTGCCTCATCGAGGATGATGGTGGCCTTCTCGTCGTCGGTGTTCTCGGCGAGCGCCAGCTCACCGACGAGGATCTGCCGGGCCTTGGCCAGCATGCGCTTCTCACCTGCGGACAGGCCGCGCTCCTGATCCCGGCGCCACAGGTCGCGCACGACCTCGGCGACCTTGTTCACGTCGCCGGATGCCAGCTTCTCCAGATTCGCCTTGTAACGGCGTGACCAGTTCGTCGGCTCCTCGGTGTGCGGCGCACGCAGCACCTGGAAGACCTTGTCCAGACCCTCCTGGCCGACAACGTCGCGCACCCCGACATATTCGGCGTTGTCAGCGGGTACTCGAACAGTGAGATCGCCCTGGGCGACCTTGAGGACGAGGTACTCCTTCTGCTCGCCCTTGATGGTTCGGGTTTCGATCGCTTCGATCAACGCAGCACCGTGGTGTGGATAAACAACGGTGTCTCCGACCTTGAAAATCATCAGTTTCGAGCCCCTTTCACGTGTCCATGTTAACACGGGCCGCCGACACGTGCGGAACAACTGTGCAGGTCAGGGGCACAACCGGTGAAGATCAGGACTTGACAGGGTGTGGTTTTCGTGCAACGCGCCAGCAATCGAGAACGTCGTTACCACCCCGGGTCGGGCGCCGGTGTACGTGCCGCGCAACACCGTTGGAGTGTGCGCCGGCTCCCGCCGCACAGCCCGCCGTGGTCACCGCCGACCCTCACCTACTACTCTGCATAGTCGAACTGTGAACGACAGCTGGGCGACCCTCTTCAGGAGGCTTGAGTGAACCGCATCCATCCGCGCGCTTCTGCCGTCACCGCCGGGCTGGCCGCCTGCGGGCTGGCACTCGGCCTCACGGCCTGCGGTGCCGGCCAGATCTCCCAGACCGCGACCCAGGCGCCCGCCGTCAACGGCGTCAACGCGGGGACCGGGGACATCTCGCTGCGCAACGTCCACCTGCGCGCGCCGCAGACCTCGGACTACGTCCGTCCGGGCAGCGAGGTCGAACTGCTCTTCGTCGCCACCAACGACTCACCCGACCAGCCCGACAAGCTGGTGTCGATCCGCTCCGACATCGGCTCGGTGCCGGTGCGCGGTAACGCGTCGATCGCGCCGAGCGGCGTGCTGGTCGCCGGCGAGCCCGACGGGCAGACCGCCGCGCTGGAGAGCGTCGAGCCGGCCGAACCGCTGACCGCCGACGTCAAGCTGACCAAGCCGATCACCAACGGGTTGACCTACCCGTTCACGTTCACGTTCCAGCGCAGCGGCGAGGTCACCGTCCAGGTCCCGATCTCCGCCGGCGAGGCACCGCGACGCGACGACAGCGGCGGCGGCTCCGACCACTCCGGCGGACACTGACCCGCAGCGCGACACGCGTCAGCCGCAGGCCGGCACCGGGCTCGATCTGTCGGGCCCGACCGATACCGTCGTCGGTGTGGCCAAGGCACGTTCGCAATACCGCTGTTCTGAGTGCCGGCATCTCACCGCCAAATGGGTCGGCCGCTGCCCGGACTGCGGCACGTGGGGAACCGTCGAGGAGGTCGCGGTCCTGGCCGCCGTCGCGGGCGCACCCGCCCGCCGCGCCGTGGCTCCCACCTCCCCCGCCGTGCCGATCAGCAGCATCGACCCGGGCCGGACCCGACACGACGAGACGGGGATCAGCGAACTCGACCGCGTCCTCGGCGGCGGGCTGGTACCCGGTTCGGTGACCCTGCTCGCCGGCGATCCGGGCGTCGGCAAGTCGACCCTGCTCCTCGAGGTCGCACACCGCTGGGCCGTCTCCGGGCGGCGGGCGCTGTACCTGACCGGTGAGGAGTCCGCCGGGCAGGTGCGGTTGCGGGCCGAGCGCACCGGCTGCGCCCACGACGAGCTGTACCTGGCCGCCGAATCGGATCTGCCCACCGCACTCGGCCACATCGACGCCGTGCAGCCGAGCCTCGTCGTCGTCGACTCGGTGCAGACCATGTCCACCAGCGACAACGACGGCGTCACCGGCGGCGTCACCCAGGTACGGGCCGTCACCACCGCGCTCACCCAGTACGCCAAGGGCGCCGCGGGCCCCGGCGGCCCCGGTGGCATCGCCATGGTGCTCGTCGGCCACGTCACCAAGGACGGCGCGATCGCCGGGCCGCGGTCGCTGGAACACCTCGTCGACGTGGTGCTGCACTTCGAAGGCGACCGCAATTCGACGCTGCGGATGGTGCGCGGGGTGAAGAACCGGTTCGGCGCCGCGGACGAGGTCGGCTGTTTCCAGCTGCACGACAACGGCATCGAGTGCGTGGCCGATCCGTCCGGGCTGTTCCGCGACCAGCGGGACACCCCGGTGGCGGGTACCGCGGTGACCGTGACGCTCGACGGTAAGCGGCCGCTGATCGGCGAGGTGCAGGCACTGGTCGGTCCGCCCACCGGCCCGCACCCCCGCCGCGCCGTCAGCGGTATCGACTCGGCCCGCGCCGCGATGATCGCCGCCGTCCTCGACAAGCACGCCCGGCTTCAGGTCGGTCCGTGCGACATCTACCTGTCGACGGTCGGCGGCATGCGGTTGACCGACCCGTCGTCGGATCTCGCGGTCGCCCTCGCGATGGCCTCGGCCCGCAAGGAACGGCCGATGCCGGCCAATTCGGTGGTGATCGGCGAACTCGGTCTGGCAGGCGATCTGCGCAGGGTGACGGGCATGGACCGCCGCCTCGCCGAAGCCGCCCGGCTGGGCTTCACCACCGCCGTCGTCCCGCCCGGCACGACGGGGGTGCCGCCCAAGCTGCGGCTGCTGCCCGCCGAGAACATCGCGGCGGCGTTGCGGGTGCTGGACCGCATCGCGGACAATGGCGGCCGATGAGCGCTTGCGCGAAGAGCAGGCGGCAGCGCGCCCAGGAGGCATGATGGCCGTGAAGACCGCCAGGACGAGCGGCAACGTCGTCCAGCTGGCTCGTCCGACGCTGCGGGAGACGCTCGGCCGGCTGGCACCGGGCACGCCGCTGCGCGACGGTCTGGAGCGCATTCTGCGCGGCCGCACCGGAGCGCTGATCGTGCTGGGCTACGACGACAGCGTCGAGGCGATCTGCGACGGCGGTTTCGAACTCGACGTGCGCTACGCCCCCACCCGGTTGCGCGAGCTGTCGAAGATGGACGGCGCCGTGGTGCTCTCCAGCGACGGCACGAGGATCCTGCGGGCCAACGTCCAGCTGGTGCCCGACCCGTCCATCCCGACGGACGAGTCCGGCACACGCCACCGCTCCGCCGAGCGCACCGCGATCCAGACCGGGTATCCGGTGATCTCGGTCAGCCACTCGATGAGCATCGTGACCGTGTACGTGGCCGGTGAGCGGCACGTGGTGCCCGACACCCCGACGATCCTGTCGCGGGCCAACCAGACCATCGCCACCCTCGAGCGCTACAAGTCGCGCCTCGACGAGGTGAGCCGCCAGCTGTCGACCGCGGAGATCGAGGACTTCGTGACGCTGCGCGACGTGATGACCGTCGTGCAGCGGCTGGAGATGGTGCGGCGCATCAGCCTGGAGATCGACGCCGACGTGGTGGAACTCGGCACCGACGGCCGTCAGCTCAAACTGCAGCTCGAGGAACTCGTGGGCGACAACGACACCGCCCGCGAGCTGATCGTGCGCGACTACCACGCCAACCCCGACCCGCCGACCCCCGCACAGGTCAGCGCGACACTCGACGAACTGGATTCGCTGTCGGACAACGAACTGCTCGATTTCACCACGCTGGCAAGGGTTTTCGGGTACCCGTCCACGCTGGAGGCGCAGGATTCGGCGATGAGCTCCCGCGGCTACCGCGCGATGGCCGGCATCCCCCGCCTGCAGTTCGCCCACGTCGATCTGCTGGTGCGTTCGTTCGGCTCACTGCAGGGTCTGCTCGCCGCTAGCGCCGACGATCTGCAGTCGGTGGACGGCATCGGTTCGATGTGGGCGCGCCACATCAGGGAGGGTCTGTCGCTGCTGGCCGAATCGACGATCGCCGACCGGCTGGCCTGACGGCTCAGCCCGCGCCGGGAGCGGGAGGCTGGCCGCCGGGCGCACCGGGCGCCGGCGCCTGACCCGGCGGGGTCGAGGGCGCCAGGATGAACGGCACCGGCGACGACCGGAGATTGCCCAGCTGCACGATCAGGTTGTAGGTGCCCGCGCCGATCGGCTGACGGGGCAGCGGGCACTGCGGTGCCGAACCCATCCCCGTCCACGTGACCTCGGTGGTGACCTGCTCACCCGGGGCGAACGTCTTGACCAGCGTCTCGTTCGACGGGGCGCAGTCGAGGTTCGACCACAGGCGGGTGTTGTCGAGCGAGTACACGTACGCCGCCAGCACGGCCGCGCCCACGTCCCGCTTGCAGGCGACCAGGCCGATGTTGGTGACGACCATCGTGAACTTCGGCTGATCGCCGACGACGTACTCGGGCTGGCTGGTGATGCCCTTGACGGCGAGCGTGGAATCCGGGCAGTCGTCGCCCTCCTGCAGCACCGGCGGCGGTGCGACGGCCGCGGTGGGCGGCGGGGGGGGCGGCGGCGCCTGCTGAGGCGGCGGCACGATGGGCGTCTTGACCTCGGGGTTCTCCCCCGGCAGCGGCGTGGGCCCGGCCTCGGCGGGGGCGGCGGACTGCTTGTCGGCGTTCTTCGTCTCCGCGCCGGAACCGCCCGACACCACCATCACGACCACTGCGGCGACGATCCCGATGACCACCACCGCGATGCCCAGCGCGAGCGCTCTGCGCCGCCAATAGATCTGCGTCGGCAGCGGGCCTTGCGGTTCCAGATCCAGCACACACCAACGGTAAGGCCCGGTCAGGCGGGAACGTCCGAGGTGACCCGGCGTGTCGCGCGATGAGCGCCCACTCGACGAGCGGACCGGCTCCTACGCCTCGCCGATGTCGCCCAGGTGATGGCGCAGCTGGGCGCGGCCGTCGGCCAGGTGGTAGGTCACACCGGCGATGGCGACCTTGCCCGCTTCGATGCGCGAGGCGATCGCGGTGGACCTGTCGCGCAACTGCACCGCGGTCTCGTTGACGTGGCGCTCCTCGAATTCGTCGACCCTGGTCAGACCGTCTCGGCGGCCCAGCAGGATCGACGGGGTGACCCGCTCGACGATGTCACGCACGTACCCGCCGGGCACCACACCCTCGTCGAGCGCGGCCAGCGTGGCCTTGACCGCACCGCAGCTGTCGTGGCCGAGCACCACGACCAGCGGGACCTCGAGCACCGCCACCGCGAACTCGATCGAGCCGAGCACCGCGGAGTCGATGACGTGGCCCGCCGTGCGCACGACGAACATGTCGCCGAGACCCTGGTCGAAGATGATCTCGGCGGCCACCCGGCTGTCGCCGCAACCGAACACCACCGCGGTGGGCCGCTGCCCCTCGGCAAGGCTGGCGCGGTGGTCGATGCTCTGGCTCGGATGTTCGGGCCGACCCGCGACGAAGCGCTCGTTACCCTCCTTGAGTGCCTTCCACGCGGTCACCGGGCTGGTATTCGGCATGCCGCATATTGTGCCTGAGTGGTTGAGCGATGATCGATCCGGCCGTCCTTCTGGCGTGGTACGACCGCGAACAGCGGGATCTGCCCTGGCGTCGGCCCGGCGTGACGCCATGGCAGATCCTGGTCAGCGAGTTCATGTTGCAGCAGACGCCGGTGGCCCGCGTGGAGCCGGTCTGGCTGAGTTGGATCGCGCGCTGGCCCACCCCGTCGGCCACCGCGGCGGCCGGCGTCGCCGACGTGCTGCGCGCCTGGGGCAAGCTCGGGTATCCGCGCCGCGCGAAGCGTCTGCACGAGTGCGCGACGGTGATCGCGGCCGAACACGGTGACGAGGTGCCTTCGGACGTCGAGGTGTTGTTGACCCTTCCCGGCATCGGCGCGTACACCGCCAGAGCGGTCGCCTGCTTCGCCTACGGGCAGCGGGTGCCGGTGGTCGACACCAACGTCCGCCGGGTGGTCGCCCGCGCGGTGCACGGCCGCGCCGACAGCCCGGCGAGCCGCCGTGACCTGGACGACGTCGCGGCCCTGCTCCCGGAAGGCGCTGCGGCGCCGCGGTTCTCGGTCGCGGTCATGGAACTCGGCGCGACGGTGTGCACGGCCCGCGCGCCGCGGTGCGGACTGTGCCCGCTCGGAACCTGCACGTGGCGCGCGCTCGGGTTCCCGGCGGCGACCACACCGGCACGGAAGGTGCAGCGCTACGCCGGCACCGACCGCCAGGTGCGGGGCCGCCTGCTCGACGTGCTGCGCGGCAGTCCGTCGCCGGTCACCCGCGCCGAACTCGACGTCGTGTGGCTCACCGATCCGGCGCAGCGCGACCGCGCGCTGGATTCGCTGCTGATCGACGGGCTGGTCGAGCAGACCGCCGACGGCCGCTTCGCACTCGCGGGCGAGGGTTCGTGAACACGGCCGTACCAGCATGGTCACCCACCCGGTGAACGTCTTGCGGGATACCGTGAGCACATGACCCGGAGCCTGGATCAGGTCGTCACCGCGGCGGCCGCGGAGTTGATGGCGGCCACCGCCACCAACGTGGTCGACAGCTGCACCCGGGTCCTCGCCGACGTCGTCGCCCATCTGGGCGTGGACTTCAGCTTCCTGCGTCACAACGACCACACCATCAAGGCCACCAGGCTGGTGGCCGAGTGGCCGATCCGCGATCCCTTCCCGGATCCGGATCCGATCGGGGTGATCTATTTCTCCGAGGCCGACCCGGTCTTCCGGCAGGCCGAATACCTCAAGACACCGTTGATCGTGCGTCCCGAGCCGACCAACGATGACTATCAGCGCCGCATCGAGGAGGGCACCGGTGTGCCGTCGGTGTCGATGGCCTGTGTCCCGCTGCTGTCGGGCGACATCACCTCGGGCATCCTCGGCTTCATCAAGACCGGCGACCGCGAGTGGACCCCGGAGGAGCTCAACGCGCTGCAGGCGATCGCGACCCTGTTCGCCCAGCTGCAGGCCCGCATCGCCGCCGAGGAACAGCTCCAGTACCTCGCCGAACACGACGACCTGTCCGGACTGCTCAACCGCCGGGCGCTGATGGCCCACCTCGACGCCCGGCTCGCCGAGGGGCAGCCCGGTCCGGTGTCGGTGCTCTTCCTCGACCTCGACCGCCTCAAGACCGTCAACGACTATCTGGGACACAGCGCCGGCGACCAGTTCATCAAGATGTTCGCCGAGCGGTTGCGGGCCGGAACCGAGAAACCCGCCGTGATTGCCCGTGTCGGCGGTGACGAGTTCGTGGTGGTGCCCGACGAGCCGATGGACGTGCGGACGGTCGAGAGCTTCGCCCGCCGGCTGCAGACCTGGCTGCAGCGCAGGGTGGTGATCGACGGCGAGATGCTCGCTCGCACGGTCAGTATCGGTGTCGCCGTCGGAACCCCCGGGGACGACACCACCTCGGACCTGCTGCGCCGCGCCGATCAGGCCGCGCTGTCGGCGAAGAGCACCGGCGGCAGCAAGACCGCGGTGTTCACCACGGAGATGGCGTCGCAGCACGCCATCCGCAACGACATCGAGCTGCACCTCGAAGGCGTGATAGACGAGGCCAGCAGTGCGCTGGTCCTGCACTACCTGCCCGAGGTCGACATGCGCACCGGGAAGGTGCTCGGCACCGAGGCGTTGGTCCGCTGGCGGCATCCGACGCGGGGGCTGCTGCTGCCCGAGTCGTTCATCGGAGTCGCCGAATCCATCAACCTCGCAGGCAAACTCGGCCGTCTGGTGATGCGCTCGGCATGCGCCGACTTCGCCCGCTGGCGCTCGCGCCGCACCGCCGGGGACGCGATCCTGCGCATCAATGTCTCACCGGTGCAACTGGTCTCGGACGGTTTCGCGGCGACCGTCGCCGGCACCCTCGACGAGTTCGGGGTGGACGGATCCGCGGTGTGCCTCGAGATCACCGAGAGCGTCGTGGTGCAGGACATCGAGGCCACCCGGCACACGCTGGCGGCGCTCAAAGAGGTCGGCGTGCGCATCGCGATCGACGACTTCGGCACGGGCTACAGCGTTCTCACACACCTGAAGTCGCTTCCCGTCGACACCGTGAAGATCGACCGCAGTTTCGTGCGCGACCTGGGCAGCAGTCCGGGCGACCTGGCGATCGTGCGGGCCATCCTGGCCTTGGCCGACGCGTTCGAACTCGAAGTGGTCGCCGAGGGCGTCGAGACCGTCGCGGCCGCCAAGACCCTGCTGGAACTGGGCTGCCCCCGCGCGCAGGGCTTCATGCTGTCCCGTCCGGTCGACGGCGCGGCGATGGAGGCGCTGTTCCGCGAGGGGCACATCGTCGTCGACGCGCTGCGCGACGACACCGCCGGCCGGCCGGAGTTCGGTTGACCTGAGTTAGCCAGCGCTCGACACCGCCAGGCGCGTGGAGTAAGAAGAACCTCGTTCGCCAGCAAAACGAAGGAGCCGTCCCGTGGCAGTGGCGCCGTTCAATCACATCACCGCGACGTACTCGTCGGCGCACGCGCTGATGTACGAGGCGGTGGTCGCACCGTCGGTGTACCGGTCGCGCGCCATCATCGACGAGAAGTTCCTGAACCTGCTGCCGCAGAACGCGCACATCCTCGACGTCGGCTCGGGCGGTGGCCTGTTCACCCAGTACCTGGCCGATCAGCGCCCGGATCTGACGATCATCGGGATCGACCTGTCCGAACCGCAGCTCAAGCGCTCGCGAAAGCGACTGCGCGACTACGGCGACCGGGTCACCTTCCAGCACGGCGACGCGACGAAGCTGGCGTTCGCCGACCGCAGTTTCGACGGCGTGATCAGCTACGGCTCCGTCAAGCACTGGACATCACGCGAGACCGGGATGGCCGAGTGCGTGCGGGTGCTCAAGCCGGGCGGCCCGCTTCTGGTCACCGACGCCGACCGCAGCGCGACCTTCGACGATTCGGCGAACTTCATCAAGCACTACAAGTTCCCCCGCTTCCTCGACGGTCCGAACCTGGCGGTGTTCCGCACGTGGATCGCCGGCCGGTCGATCGATCTCGACGACGCGCGCGCCCTGGCCGACGGTGTCGACCTCGTCGACGCAGAAGTGGGCCGCATCCCCGACTCCCCGCTCGTCATGATCGCCGGGCGGCGCGCACCCGAGTGATTCGCCGTCAGGCCGTCTGCTCGGCCTCGGTGTCGTTGCAGCAGAACCGCCTGCGGTAATCGGTGGGCGTCACCCCGATGATCCGTCGGAAATGGTGGCGCAGCAGCGTGGCCGTACCGAACCCGGACCGCTCGGCGATGCGGTCGATGTCGAGATCGCTCTCCTCGAGCATCCGGCGCGCGTAGAGCACCCGCTGATCGGTGACCCACTGCATGGGGGTGGTGCCGGTCTCCTCGACGAAGCGGCGGGCGAAGGTGCGCGCCGACATGTTCGCCCGGCGGGCGAGCGTGCTGACGGTGTGCGGTTTGTCGAGATTGGCCACGATCCAATCCAGGTGCGGCGCAAAGCGTTCCGAACACCTGACCGGGATCGGCTGTTCGATGTACTGGCGCTGGCCGCCGTCACGCTGCGGTGGCACCACCATCCGGCGGGCGATCCGGTTGGTGACCTCGCTGCCCAGTTCGCGCCGGACCAGGTGCAGGCAGGCGTCGATCCCGGCCGCGGTGCCCGCACTGGTGATCAAGTTGCCGTCGTCGACGAACAGCACGTTGCGGTCGACGCGGGCGGTGGGGTACATCCGCGCGAGCAGATCGGCGTACATCCAGTGCGTCGTACACGGCCTGCCGTCGAGCAATCCCGCGGCGCCGACGACGAAGGCCCCTGAGCAGACCGTCAGGATGATCGAACCCCGCGCGGCCGCCTCGCGCAGCACCTCCAGCGCCTCGGGCGGATAACCGTTCTTGCCCGACGCGATCGCGGGTACGGCGACCAGGTCCGCGCCGAGCAGATCGTCGAAGTCGTGTTGCGGGGTGAGGTGCGCGCCGATCGTCGTGCGCACGGGTTCGCCCGCCACCGGTCCGCAGACCTTGAAGTCGAAATTGGGGACGCCGTCCGCGGAGCGGTCGATACCGAAAACCTCGCAGATGACGCCGAACTCGAAAACCGCTAGACCGTCGAGCACCAGTGTCGATACGCTTTTCAACGCCATGGCAGCATATTAGCGCAAGACGGCAGTGCTGCCACTGTTGGCGGGATGTGTCCAGTCGAAAGATAACTGCCATGAGTACAGCACTGATCTCACTTGCCGTGTCGAGTCCGTTCGCCCTGACCGCCGTGCTGATCTGGACGGCGCGCCGGGCCGGTGTCCTGCGCTGGGATCTCGACCAGTTCCGCGTGTGGGCGCCGATGGCAGGGCGATTCGACAGCCGCCGCGACGAGGACCGCGACACCTACCGCGTCCAGCACGAACTCGACGCGATCCGCACCCGGTTCGAGGAACACCCGGTGTGGCCGGCCTCAGGCGCCCTGGGCGAGCGTCGCTAGGAAGGCCTCGACGGCGCCGCGATAGACCTCCGGCTGCTCGTCGTGGATCAGGTGTCCCGCGTCGGGAACTCGCAGATATGTTGTCCGCCAGCCGGTCTCGGCCATGCGACCCATCTGCCCCGGCGGCGTGACGGAGTTGCCCGCCTCCAGCAGCAGGGCCGGGACCCGCACCTGCTGCCACTGCCGCCAGTAGTCCCGCAGCCCCCATTCGGCGGCGATGTCGATCCAGTGGCGCCGCCGCCCGTGCAGCCGCCACCCGGTCGCGGTGCGGTCGAACGCCTCGAGGAAGTAGCGCCCCGCGATCGGGCCGAACTCGGCGAACACCTGCTGTTCGGTCTCGAACTCCTCCGGCAGCGCGTGCAGCCACGGCTCCCACGGCCCGGTGGTCCGGCCGCGGAAGTCCGGCGCCATGTCCTCGACCACCACCGCGGTCACCAGATCGGGCCGGGCCGCCGCCAGACACCACGCGTGCAGCCCGCCCATCGAATGTCCGATCAGCGTGGCGGGGCAGCCGAGGCGTTCGACCGCACCGGCGAGTTCGGCCACGAAGTGCTCTGTGCTGATCGGATGGGGCTCCACCACGTCGCGGCCGCGGTGCCACGGCGCGTCGTAGGTGTAGACCGTGCCGAGGCGCGAGAGCCACGGAAGCTGACGCCCCCAGGTGGTGCCGCGTCCCATCAGGCCGTGCACCAGCACCAGGGGTGCGCCGTCGCCACCCCTGGCGATCGGACGGGGGCCACCCCTGGCGATCAGACGGGGGTCACCCCTGACGATCAGACGGGGGCCGCCCCCGGGGGTCAACAGTGGGGAGTCCATGTGCTCATCTTGCCCAGCCCAAGCGGTAACCTGACCGCATGCCCAGCCAGAACCCTGTGGTGAAGATCAACGCAATCGAGGTTCCGCCGGACGCCGGCCCGGAACTGGAGAAGCGCTTCGCGCACCGCGCGCATGCCGTGGACAATCAGCCCGGCTTCCTCGGCTTCCAGCTGTTGCGGCCCGTCAAGGGCGAGAACCGCTACTTCGTCGTCACGCAGTGGGAGACCGAGGAGGCGTTCCAGGCGTGGGCGACCGGCCCGGCGATCGAGGCGCACAAGGGTCAGGCCGCCAACCCGGTCGCCACCGGCGCCTCGCTGCTGGAGTTCGAGGTCGTGCTCGACGTTGCGGGGTCCGGCGAGAAGGCCTGACGCGACGCGGACAGTGCGCCGGGTGGCCGGCCTGGTGACTGCTGCCGCGCTCGTCGTCTCCTCAGTGTCCGGATGCGGTGAGGACAGCACCGCTCCGGCCGACGCCGCCTACGGCGCGCACATCGGTACCAGTACGCCACAGGGCCTGCGCGCCAAGCAGACCATGGACATGGTCAACTCCGACTGGCCCATCGGTGACGTCAACGTGCGCACGATGGCCGTCGAGGACCAGGTCGACGAGATCATCGACGCCATGGGCAACCTGTGGTGGGATCGCCCGATCACCGTCACCGGCGTGGACATCCGTGCCGGCACCGCGACCCTGCACGTCAAGACCCCCTACGGCGCCGAGCAGGACATCGAGTTGCGCACCGACGACAACGGTCTGGTCGACCGGTTCGACGTGACGCTGCGCCCGCCGATGATCGAGAAGTGGGCCGACATCGACGCGGTGCTGGGCGCCTCCGGCGCGCGCTACTCCTACCAGGTGTCGCGGGTCGGCCAGGGCGGACCGATCGGCAAGTGCCAGAAGGTGGCGGGCACCAACACCGAGATGTCGCTGCCGCTGGCGTCGATCTTCAAGCTCTACGTGCTGCTCGCCGTGGCCCAGGCCGTCACGGACGGCGGCGTGGACTGGGACGACCGGCTCACGATCACCGAGCGCGCGAAGGCCGTCGGATCGGCCGGCCTCGAGGAACTGCCGCCCGGTGCGACCGTCTCGGTCCGCGAGGCGGCCCAACAGATGATCTCCGCCAGCGACAACATGGCCACCGACCTGTTGATCGAGCGTCTCGGCCCGGGTGCGGTGGAGCGGGCGCTGGTGGCCGCCGGTCACCACGATCCGGCCAGCATGACGCCGTTCCCGACCATGCACGAGATGTTCTCGGTCGGCTGGGGTGAGCCGGATCTGCGCGAACAGTGGAAGAAGGCCGACCGCGCCGGTCGCGCCGCGCTGCTCGAGCAGACCGATTCGCGTCCGTACGAACCCGACCCGACCCGCACGCACACCCCGGCGTCCGATTACGGCGCCGAATGGTACGGCAGCGCGTCGGACATCTGCCGCGTCCACGCCGCCCTGCAGGCCGCCGCCGTCGGCGAGGCCGCACCCGTCAGGGACATCTTGTCGGCCATCCCCGGGGTGGACCTCGACCGCGCGAAGTGGCCGTACATCGGCGCCAAGGGCGGCAACCTGCCCGGCGATCTGACGTTCAGCTGGTACGCCGTCGACCACACCGGCCAGGCGTGGGTGGTGAGCTTCCAGCTCAACTGGCCCCGGTACCGCAGCCGGACCGCGGCGCGATGGCTGCTGTCGATCGTGCACCAGACGTTCGCGATGGTGCCGGTCGCGGATTAGCCGCGCAGCCCACGCGCGCCGGTCAAAGGGGGGTGCGCAACGTCCACGCGTGCGCGCGGAAGTGCAGCACCGTCCGGCTCACCGGCGCCACGTCGATCCGCCAGAACGATCTGGCCGGGGCGTCGAGCGCCACCAGGATCGCCGCACGCACGACCGCGGGATGGGTGACGGCGACGACCCTGCCCCGCCGGCCGGCCAGCGAGTCCATCCACCGGCGCACCCGCTCGATCACCTGGATCACCGTCTCCCCGCCGTGCGGCGCCTGGGCGGGGTCGGTGAGCCAGATCGCGAGTTCGGCGGGATCGACACCGCCCAGCACGTCACCGCGCCACCGGCCGCAGTCCAGATCGGCGAGCAGCGGTTCGACGACCGCGTGGACGCCGAGCAGTTCGGCGGTCTGCCTGGTCCGCTTCTCCGGCCCGCAGTACGCGGTGTCGGTCGACCCGAGTTCGACGCAGGCGTCGGCCTGGCGGTGTCCCTGCGCGTTCAGCGGTTCGTCGGTGGGGAATCGTCCGGCCGACACGGCGTCGGTCATCGCATGCGACACCAGTGTCAGCCGGACGATCTCGCTCACGTCCGGAGGACCTCGCGCCGGCCGTCGAGCAGACGCGACGCCAGCGGTGCGAACACCAGCGCGATCGTCGCCCACATCACGATCTGCGTGCCCAGCGAGTACAGCCGGAAGTCGTAGAGCACGTCGGCCGGGAATCCCTCGTAGACGATCGCCCCGGCGTCGTCACGCAGCGGACCGGGGGTCTCGTCGATGGTGGGCAGGATGAGCATCAGCACCGCGGCGGCCAGCACGTAGGCACCGGCGCCCGCCAGCGTGGCGTTCCAGGTGCCGAGCCGCTCCTGTAGTCGACGGCCGAGGTACACGGCGCCCACCAGGAGTGCGGCCGACACGACGACCATCAGCAGGTAGAGCAGCGTCCGCTGGCGCAGGGTCTCGTCGAGGCTGAGCGCGGGCGGGCTGGCCGGGTACTTCAGCGACGGCACGACGTAGAGGCTCAGCAGCATGCCGCCGGCAACGTACAGCGACAGCAGGCGCGCCGAGACGTCGCCGACCCGCCCGTAGGCGACCGCGAACACGATCGCGAACAGCGCGCCCATCGCCACGCAGAACGCGAGCATGCCGAAGCCCAGGCCGACGTTCATCTGGATGGCACGGGAGAACCCGCCGCCGTCGTCGCCGTGGCTGTGGCCGTGTCCCGCATGTTCGAGGGCCTGGTGGGCTGCGCCGATGCCGTCTTCGTACTCGATGGCCCGGTCGATGACGGGTTCGACGAAAATCCGTGCGAAAACGAAGGCGACGACGGCCGCGAGGGCACCGGCCAGCACGCCGCGCCCGATGATCTGTTTCTCCATGTTGACTTGTCTGTCCTCTGCCCGTGGGTCAGTGGCAGGGGAAGCCGAGGAGATGGCGAGCGTCGTGGATGAACTCGTGGATCGCGGTGTTGTCGGCGCCGAAGACCGACGTCGCCCCCTGGTCGAAGCCGAGGAAGTAGAGCACCAGCAGCGCAAGGAACGCGGTGGCCGACAGCCAGACCGCGGCGCGGGTGGCCGACAGGTCGATGGCCGGTACCCGGGTCTTGCGGGCTTGTGGTGACGTCATCAGGGGTCCTTTCCGGGATTCCGCGTCCCGAGTGGAGTGAAGCAGGCGTCGGGTCTGACTCTCACAGTGGCGCGACCGTTCTGGATTCCCACCAGATTCCTTCGCCTGCCGATTACATCGCACATCCTAAGCACTGCGCGGAGGATTCGCGCCGCCACCCTCGATCAAGGTCACGGGAATGCGAAACGGGCGGTCACCGTGAGGTGACCGCCCGTTCGCGACTCGTCGTTACTCGGCTGCGCTCGGCGCGCCTGCGGCGCCGGCCTGCGCCAGATCCGGCTCGACGGCTTCGGACCGCTTCGGGCCACCGCTGAAGGTGAACTTCGCGTCCTCGCCCGCTCCTTCGCCGTCCCAGTTCTCGACGTCGACCGTGATCAGCTGACCGGGGCCGATCTCCTCGAACAGGATCTTCTCCGACAGCTGGTCCTCGATCTCGCGCTGGATCGTGCGACGCAGCGGCCGCGCACCGAGCACGGGATCGAACCCGCGCTTGGCCAGCAGCGCCTTGGCCTTGTCGGTGAGCTCCATCGTCATGTCCTTGGCCCGCAGCTGGTTGGACACCCGGCCGATCATCAGGTCGACCATCTTGATGATCTCGTCCTGCGTCAGCTGGTGGAACACGATGATGTCGTCGATGCGGTTGAGGAACTCCGGGCGGAAGTGTTTCTTCAGCTCGTCGTTGACCTTCTGCTTCATCCGCTCGTAGTTGTTCTCGCCACCGCCCTTGGTGAAGCCCAGCCCGACGGCCTTGCTGATGTCGGAGGTACCGAGGTTCGAGGTGAAGATCAGCACGGTGTTCTTGAAGTCGACCGTGCGACCCTGACCGTCGGTGAGGCGGCCGTCCTCGAGGACCTGCAGGAGGCTGTTGTAGATCTCCTGGTGGGCCTTCTCGATCTCGTCGAACAGCACCACCGAGAACGGCTTGCGGCGCACCTTCTCGGTGAGCTGGCCGCCCTCTTCGTAGCCGACGTACCCCGGAGGGGCACCGAACAGCCGCGACGCGGTGAAGCGGTCGTGGAACTCGCCCATGTCGATCTGGATGAGCGCGTCGTCGTCGCCGAACAGGAAGTTCGCCAGCGCCTTGGACAGCTCGGTCTTACCGACACCGGACGGACCGGCGAAGATGAACGAACCGGACGGGCGCTTGGGGTCCTTCAGGCCGGCGCGGGTGCGGCGGATCGCCTTCGAGACGGCCTTGACGGCGTCCTCCTGGCCGATGATCCGCTTGTGCAGCTCGTCCTCCATGCGCAGGAGACGGGTGGTCTCCTCCTCGGTCAGCTTGAACACGGGGATACCGGTCCAGTTGCCGAGTACCTCGGCGATCTGCTCGTCGTCGACCTCGGCCACGACGTCGAGATCGCCCGAGCGCCACTGCTTCTCCCGCTCGGCACGCTGGGCGACGAGTTGCTTCTCCTTGTCGCGCAGGCTGGCGGCCTTCTCGAAGTCCTGCGCGTCGATCGCGGACTCCTTCTCCCGGCGGGCGTCGGCGATCTTCTCGTCGAACTCGCGCAGGTCCGGCGGTGCGGTCATGCGTCGGATCCGCATGCGGGCGCCGGCCTCGTCGATCAGGTCGATCGCCTTGTCCGGCAGGAACCGGTCGTTGATGTAGCGGTCGGCCAGCGTCGCGGCGGCCACCATCGCGCTGTCGGTGATCGAGACGCGGTGGTGCGCCTCGTACCGGTCGCGCAGACCCTTGAGGATCTCGATGGTGTGCTCGACGGTCGGCTCGCCCACCTGGACCGGCTGGAAGCGGCGTTCCAGGGCAGCGTCCTTCTCGATGTACTTGCGGTACTCGTCGAGGGTGGTGGCGCCGATGGTCTGGAGCTCGCCGCGGGCCAGCTTCGGCTTGAGGATGCTGGCGGCGTCGATCGCGCCCTCGGCGGCACCCGCACCGACGAGCGTGTGCAGCTCGTCGATGAACAGGATGATGTCGCCGCGGGTGTTGATCTCCTTGAGCACCTTCTTCAGGCGTTCCTCGAAGTCACCGCGGTAGCGGCTGCCCGCGACCAGCGAGCCCAGGTCGAGGGTGTAGAGCTGCTTGTCCTTCAGCGTCTCGGGCACCTCGCCGTGGACGATCGCCTGCGCGAGGCCCTCGACGACGGCGGTCTTGCCGACGCCGGGCTCGCCGATCAGCACTGGGTTGTTCTTGGTGCGGCGGCTCAGCACCTGCATGACCCGCTCGATTTCCTTCTCGCGGCCAATGACGGGATCGAGCTTGCCCTCCATCGCGGCGGCGGTGAGGTTGCGGCCGAACTGGTCGAGCACCAGCGAGGTCGAGGGGTTGCCGGACTCGCCGCCGCGGCCGCCGGTGCCGGCCTCCGCGGACTCTTTGCCCTGGTAGCCGCTCAGCAGCTGGATGACCTGCTGGCGCACGCGCGTCAGCTCGGCGCCGAGCTTCACGAGAACCTGGGCGGCGACCCCCTCACCTTCGCGGATGAGGCCGAGCAGGATGTGCTCGGTGCCGATGTAGTTGTGGCCGAGTTGCAGCGCCTCGCGCAGGGACAGCTCGAGCACCTTCTTGGCGCGGGGGGTGAAGGGGATGTGGCCCGACGGCGCCTGCTGGCCCTGGCCGATGATCTCCTCGACCTGGCTGCGCACGCCTTCCAGCGAGATGCCCAGCGACTCCAGTGACTTGGCCGCTACGCCCTCACCCTCGTGAATGAGTCCCAGCAGGATGTGCTCGGTGCCGATGTAGTTGTGGTTGAGCATCCGGGCTTCTTCCTGAGCCAGGACGACGACCCTGCGGGCACGGTCGGTAAAACGTTCGAACATCGCTGGTTACCTGCTCTCCATCGCATAGGTGGCGTATGGACCCCGGAGGCGCCGCCATGACTCTCGCCACCGAACTCCAGTACACCTGCCGTCCACTCTATCGGGCGGCTGCAGCGAGCGCCGTGGTTGGCGGTCCGTACCGCCATGGACAACCACGGACTACCAGGGCCGCCAGGGCCTCCGGCGCTGTGTGCGTCGCACCGTCGGCCCTGTTCCCGCTGCTGACCTACTCAACGCTGCGGTTCGGCGATTCGTTTCCGGTGCGCGGCGGCGGACGGTTCGCCACCAGCGAAACGAGCCCAACTGCACCGAAGACGCGAAACGGGCAACGCGCGAACGCGTTGCCCGTGAACCGCCGGGGCCTAGGTGGCGGCGTGGAAGGCGTCGATGACGTCGGCGGGGATCCGGCCGCGGGTCGAGACGTTGTGACCGTTGCGGCGGGCCCACTCGCGGATCGCGGCGCTCTGCTCGCGATCGATGGCGCCGCGGCCCCTGGTGGGTCCGGTGGCGCGGCCACGACGGCGACCGCCGACACGGCGACCGGCGTCGACCCACTGCTTCAGGTCTTCGCGCAGCTTCTTCGCGTTCTTGCTGGAGAGGTCGATCTCGTAGCTGACGCCGTCGAGTCCGAATTCGACCGTTTCGTCGGCGGTACCTTCACCGTCGAAATCATCGACCAACGTGACGGTGACTTTCTTCGCCATCAGTTCACACTGACCCTTCTACCTGCGCTTGGTGGATAGTTTTGGTTACCGAATCTCGGCATCCAATGTGCCATATGAACCTACACTATTCAACAACGCCTCAATCATAGGCTGTCAGTTGCCGTGGCGACGAACAATCGGGAAGAGAATTGTCTCCCTAATTGACAGCCCAGTCAGCGCCATCAACAACCGGTCAATGCCCATTCCGGTACCAGTGGTCGGCGGCATGCCGTACTCCAATGCCGCCAGGAAATCGTCGTCGAGAACCATTGCCTCGTCGTCACCGGCTGCCGCCGCACGCGCCTGCGCCTCGAATCGCTCGCGTTGGATTATCGGATCGGTCAGTTCGGAATAGCCGGTGGCCAACTCGAACTTGCGGACATAGAGATCCCACTTCTCGGTGACGCCCGCAATGCTGCGGTGCGAGCGCGTCAGGGGGGTCGTCTCCACGGGGAAGTCCCGTACGAACGTCGGCGCCCAGAGATCGTCTCCGACGGTGTGTTCCCACAGTTCCTCGACCAATTTCCCGTGACCGTATCCGCGGTCGCGGGGAATCTCGAGACCGAGTCGGTCGGCTATCCGCCAGAGTTCGTCGGCCGGGGTCTGCGGGGTGATCTCCTCGCCCAGTGCCGTCGACAGCGACGGGTACATTTCCAGCGAGTCCCACTCGCCGTCCAGGTCGTACACCGTGCCATCCGCCAATGGCACTTGGCGGGTGCCGATCGCCTCGTCGGCGACTTCCTGAATTAGTTCCCGGGTGACCGTCGCGGAATCGTTGTAGTCGCCGTATGCCTGATAAGTCTCCAGCATCGCGAATTCAGGCGAATGCGTGGAATCGACACCTTCGTTTCGGAAGTTGCGATTCAGCTCGAAGACCTTCTCGAAACCGCCGACCAGCGCGCGCTTGAGGAACAGTTCCGGCGCGATGCGCAGGTACAGGTCCACATCGAGCGCATTGGAGTGCGTGACGAAGGGCCGCGCCGCCGCGCCGCCGGCCAGGGTCTGCAGCATCGGGGTCTCGAGTTCGAGGAAGCCCCGCCGCTCGAGCGCGTTGCGCACGGCGCGTACGACGGCCACGCGTTGACGCGCAATCGTGCGGGCCTCGGGACGGACGATGAGGTCGACGTAGCGCTGCCTGACCCGCGCCTCCTCACTCATCTCCTTGTGCGCGACCGGCAGCGGCCGCAGCGCCTTCGAGATGATTTGCCAGGAATCGGCGAGCACAGAAAGCTCACCGCGGCGCGAACTGATCACCTGTCCGCGCACGAACACGATGTCGCCGAGGTCGACGTCGGCCTTCCAGCTGTCCAGGGACTCCTGCCCCACCTCGGCCAGGCTGATCATGGCCTGGAGCTGCGTCCCGTCACCTTCCTGCAGGGTGGCGAAACAGAGCTTCCCCGAGTTGCGGGCGAACACGACCCGGCCCGCGACGCCGACCACCTCGCCGGTCTGGGTGTCGACGGGCAGGTCCGGGAACGCGGTGCGCACCTCGGCGAGGGTGTGGGTGCGGTCCACGACCACCGGGTACGGGTCGCGCCCCTCGGCCAGCAGACGTTCCCGCTTCTCCTGACGAATGCGGAACTGCTCGGGGATGTCAGGGTCGTGGTCGGGCGCGTTGTCTGCGGCGTTGTCGCCGCCGGCGGTCGGTGTCACGGGGTGCCAGCTTAACGCTGGTTGAACGTACTCCCTGCACGCCGCGACCGCCCCCGGTCCGGCGGGCGCCTTTAATGAACAGATGCGCCGCCCCATCGACCACGACGCCGTCGCGGCGCTGGCCGAGCAGCCGCTCGACTGGCGGTACAAGGGATTGCCCGCCGAATGGTGGGATGCCACCCCCGCGCAGATCTGCGGGCGCTCACCGGAGCTGTTCTCCGCCGGCGCGGTCGGCCCGGTATGCGTGCTGCGGGCGTCCGCACTGACGCACAACCTGGTGACCATGGCGCGCTGGTGCAGGCGGCGGGGCGTCGAGTTGGCTCCGCACGGTAAGACGCACATGGCGCCACAACTGCTGGTCCGCCAGTTCGACGCGGGCGCCGTCGCCGTCACCGCGGCGACGGTGAGCCAGGTGCGGGTGCTGCGCGCCTTCGGCGTCCGCGACGTGCTGCTCGCCAACGAGGTCGTCGACGCGGCCGGGCTCGCGTGGCTGGCGCGCGAGATGGCGGCCGATCCGGAGTTCCGGGTGGTCTGCTGGGTGGATTCGGCGCGCGGGGTCGAACTGATGTCGGCGGCGTTGACGGACGCGGTGCGCCCGCTCGACGTCTGTGTGGAGGTCGGGATGGCAGGCGGGCGCACCGGATGCCGGACCGCCGCCGAGGTCGACGCGGTCGCCCGGGCGGTCACCGCGTCACCGCGGCTGCGTCTGGTCGGCGTCGCGGGGTACGAGGCGGCCCGCGGGCACGACGTCGGCGCGGAGGCGCTGGCCGCCGTGACCGCACACCTGACGAGCGTGCGGGCCGCGGTGGAGCGGTTGGCCGGGCGGTTCGAGACGGAGGAGGTGCTGGTCACCGCGGGCGGCAGCACCTACTTCGACCTGGTCGCCGACGTGCTCACCGGCGACTGGCCCGCGGGTCTGACGGTGCGCACGGTGCTGCGCAGCGGCTGTTACCTGACCCATGACGACGGGCTCTACGCGCGGACGTCGCCGCTTCGGCGGGCGGGCACGGGCGGTCTCATCCCGGCGATGAGCGTCTGGGCGCAGGTGCTCTCCCGCCCCGAGGACGGTCTGGCACTGCTCGGGATGGGCCGCCGGGACGTGTCGTTCGACCAGGGGCTGCCGGTGGCGAAAGCTCTGCGCGACAGCCAGATCGACCATCTCAACGACCAGCACGCGTATCTGCGGGTCGGCGCCGACGACGTCGGGGTCGGCGACTGGCTGGAGTTCGGGTTGTCGCACCCGTGCACGACATTCGACAAGTGGGCGCTGATCCCGGTGCTCGACGACGACAACCGGGTGGTCGACCTGATCCGGACGTTCTTCTAGCGCCGGCGATGGTTGTCGCGGTTGCGTTCGAACACCAACCGCAGCCCGTCGAGGGTGAGGTGGCGGTCGTAATGCGCGACGGTGTGCACGTCTGGGAGCACCAGCGGGGCGGTGTGCCCGGTCGCGACCACGGCGACGTCGCTTCCGGAGAATCCGTCGACGTCCTCGCGGATCCGGTTGACCAGACCGTCGACCAGGCCGGCGAATCCGAACAGCGCACCCGACTGCATGCACTCGACGGTGTTCTTCCCGATCACCGACCGGGGCCGGGTCAGTTCGACGCGGCGCAGCGCCGCCGAACGGGCTGCGGCCGCATCCGATGACACCTGGACCCCCGGCGCGATCGCACCGCCGAGGAACTCCCCCTTGGCCGAGACGACGTCGACGCAGATCGAGGAACCGAAGTCGACGACGATCGCCGCGCTGCCGAACCGGTGGTAGGCCGCCAGACAGTTGACGATCCGGTCGGCGCCGACCTCCTTGGGGTTGTCGACGAGCAGCGGGATACCCGTGCGCACACCGGGTTCGATCATCACGTGCGGAACCGACGGCCAGTACTGTTCGAGCATCAGGCGGACCTCGTGCAGCACCGAGGGCACCGTGGACAGCCCGGCGGCACCGGTGAGGCGCTCGGAGTCGTCACCGATCAGACCGTCGATGGTCAGCGCGAGCTCGTCGGCGGTCGCCTCGGACTCGGTCCGGATCCGCCACTGCTGAACCACTTTGGCGTGATCGCCGGACCCCGAGATCAGCCCGACGGTGGTGTGGGTGTTGCGGACGTCGATGGCGAGCAGCACTGCGCTACCGTGGCGACATCAGGCCGGCGGCGTTGTCCGGCACCAGGGCCGGGTCGGTGCCGAGATGGACCTGCCTGTTGTCGGCGTCGACGAAGACCACCCGCGGCTGGTAGGCGCGCGCCTCGGCGTCTTCCATGGTGCCGTAGGCGATCAGGATCACCAGGTGGCCGGGATGCACCAGATGTGCTGCCGCGCCGTTGATCCCGATCACCCCGCTACCGCGGTCACCGGTGATCGCGTATGTCACCAGCCGGTTTCCGTTGTCGATGTCGACGATCGTGACCTGTTCACCCTCGATGAGGTCGGCGGCGTCCATCAGATCGGCGTCGATGGTGACCGAGCCGACGTAGTGCAGATCGGACTGCGTGACGGTGGCACGGTGGATCTTCGACTTCAGCATCGTGCGAAGCATCAGTTCCTCCAGGGCAGTTGATGGTCGGGTGAGCCGACACCGGGGTGGCCGTCGATACCGCCCGAGGCGCCGATGTCGACGGCGATGTTGTCGAGCAGTCTGGTGCGGCCGAGACGCGCCGCCACCAGGAGGCGGGCCGCCCCCTCGTGCGGCGCGGGCCCCAGCATGGGGCCCCTGATCTGAAGGTAGTCGACCTCGATGGTGGGGACCTCGTCGAGTACGGCCCGCGCGGCGTCCAGCGTGGCATCCGCGCCGTTGGACGCGGCGTACATCCCGGCCAGCAGCGCGGCCGACAGGGCCCCTGCGTGTTCGCGCTCGACCTCGTCGAGGTAGCGGTTGCGCGACGACAGCGCGAGCCCGTCCGCCTCGCGCACCGTCGGCACCCCGACGATCTGGGTGTCGATGTTGAGGTCGGTGACCATCTGCCGGATCAGCACCAGCTGCTGGTAGTCCTTCTCCCCGAAGAACGCCCGGTCGGGCCGGATGATCTGCAGCAGCTTGCACACCACGGTGAGGACACCTGCGAAATGGCCTGGGCGCGAGGCGCCTTCGAGGTCGTCGCCGAGTGGGCCGGGGTGCACTGACGTTCGGGTGCCGTCGGGATACATGTCGCCGACGGTGGGCGTGAACGCGATCTCGACACCTTCGCCGCGCAGCGCGGCGAGGTCGTCGTCGAGCGTGCGGGGATAGGCGTCGAGGTCCTCCCCCGCACCGAACTGCAGCGGGTTGACGAAGATCGACACGACGACGACCGCGCCCTGCACCCGCCTGGCGGCCCGGATCAGCGTCAGGTGACCTTCGTGCAGCGCCCCCATGGTCGGGACGAGCACGACACGGCGTCCGGTGGTGCGCAACGCGCGCGCGACATCGCCGACGTCGCGCGGGGTCCGGTAGACGTTGAGTTCGCCTTTGGCGAACGGTGTCGGTCTGCGGGCGATCATGACTGCGCCGCCAGGGCCGCGAAGACGTCGTCGGAGGCGTGCGCCCGCTGCGCGGTACGCAGGGAGTTGGTCCGGTACGCCTCTGCCAGTTCAGGATTCACCTCGGCGAGCGCGTGCAGATGCGCGCTGACCGCGGCGGCGTCGCCGCGCGCCACCGGACCTGTCAGCGCGGCCTGACCGCGCTGCAGCGCGTTCTCGAACGACGCCCTGGCCAGCGGGGCGATCACCCGCTCGGCGATCCCGCCCGGTGCGTCCCCGACGAGTTCCTGGCCCAACAGTTCCTGCCCCCACAGCGCGGACCGCAGCGCCTCGACCGCGTCGAGGATCACGGTGGTGACGTGGTTGCCCGCGTGCGCGAGCGCCGCGTGGTACAGCGGGCGGGCGTCTTCTCGCACCCGGAACGGTTCGCCGCCGATCTCCAGTACCAGCGACTGGGCGATCGCGTAGCCGACGTCGTCGGCGGCGGTCACGCCGAAGCACGCGTCGGACAGCCGGGCGATGTCCTCGTCGGCGCCGGTGAACGTCATGGCCGGGTGGATGGCCAGTGGTATGCACCCGTGTTCGGTCAGCGGCGCGAGGATACCGACCCCGTTCGCGCCGGAGGTGTGGGCGACGATCACGCCCGGCCGGACCGCGCCGGTGGCCGCCAGACCCGAGACGACCGCGGCCAGTTCGGCGTCGGGTACGGCCAGCAGCAGCAACTCGGCACGGCTTGCGACGTCGTGGATCGGCATCACCGCACTGTCGGGCAGCCGGCGCCGGGCGTGCTCGCGGGAAGCCTCGGAGATGGCGCTGCAGGCGACGACGATGTGGCCGGCGCGCTCGAGTGCGACGCCCAACGCGGTGCCCACCCGGCCGGCGGAGATGACGCCGACCGACAACCGGGCCGGACGCAGGCCGTCGGGCGGACCCCACGACGGTGCTGGGGGCTGCTCCATTGCAGGCGACCTCGCAAGTCTCGAGTTCTCGTTACGTTCCGGTCCTTCAGTCTCGGGTACCGGACGGTCGCTAGAAGGTTAGCTCACGGTTCACGGCGCCGACGACCGCCGCCGGTGGGGTTGGCCTGCAGCCGCGCGAGCAGTTCGGCGACGGACTGCCCGCCGGTGTCCTCGAGGCTGCGGCGCCGCCGGGCGTGGGCCTCTTCGGCCGTCTCCTGAGGACCCTGGACGGGGCCGGCCGCCGGCGCGGCTTCCTCGGTCTCCCCGCCGTCACCCGGCGCGGAGTGCTTACCGCGGCGCGGTTCCGGCGGCGGTGGGGCCGCCGGGGGTTCCTGGGCGCGGCGCCGTCCGACGTACTCCGACGGCGGCTCCTCGGCCACGGGTGCGGCCCAGTGACTGCCGGGTGCACCGGCCGGGATCCACTGCCCCTCGGCGGGCGCCGGCTGCCAGCCGGCGGCCGGTGCCGGTTCGGGCGCCGGCTCGGGTTCCGGTGCCGGCTCGGGTGCCGGCGGCGGGGTGGGCCGCTCCCACGAGGTCGGCGTGTCGGACAACCGCGAGATACCCGGATCGGTCTCCGGTTCGAGGTCGGGTTCGGGCGTCGGCTCGGGGGTGGGCTCCGGGGCCGGCGGGGTCGGTGCGGCGGCGGGGGCCACCCAGCCCGCGGCCTCCGCCGCCGGGGCCACCTCTTCGGCGCGGCGACGTCGACGGCGCGGCGGCTCCTCGGTCTGCGGCTCGGCTTCCGAGGGACGGCGGTGCGCGCCGCCGAATGCGGGGGACGGCGGCGCCGTCTCCGGTTCGGGCGGTTGCGGTTCGGCGGGCACGTCGATGATCGGGCTTTCCTCGGTGCGCGACTCGCTCTCGTCGACGTCGGCGTGGCGCAGCATGTCGTCGAGCCGGCTGCTGCTGACGCGGCCGGTGGTCTCGGCGTCCGGCGCCCAGTCGCTGTAGGCCCGCACGGTCGTGCGGTCGTGTTCGAGCGCCGGCCGATGCGCCAGATCGGCGTCGAAGAGGATCTCCAGATTGGTGCGCAGGGCCGCGAGCTCGGCGCGCAGCGCGGCCACCTCGTCGGCCGCCTGCGCCTGCAGTTCGTTGGCCAGCTCACGGCGCAGCTGCGTCTCGACCGTCAGCTCGTACTCGCGGCGCGCCGAGATCTCGCGGTCCAGTTGAAGGTCGTAGACGAGTTTGAGATCGCGCGCCTTGGCTTGGTCGTGATCACTTTGCCGGCGATAGATCACCGAGACGAACGCCGCGGCCACCGCCGCCCACAACGCCAGGATGACAGCGAGTTTGAGCAACTCCACCCGGTTGGTGAACACCAGCGCAGAACTTGCCACGATCGCCAGCACCAGCAACACTGTCAGCAGCATCCAGCCCGGCCTGCGATTGCCGCGCCGGGCGCGCGGTCCGCGGGGCAGGACAGTCATGGGCCGACTGTACCCGCCACAGGTCATCGAGCGTGTCGACCCGCACGGCGATTCGACTGCCCGCCAAAAGAGACTGTTCAGCCCGACGTCGCGTCGGGGTCCTCGGGTGGTTCCGGCGGCGACTTGCAGCAATTCTGTAGCCACAGACCGGCAATCGTCAGCGCCAGTGCGCTGGCGGCCGCGATCACCACACCCGGGGTGTCCTCACCGGCGGCCCGCAGTGCGCCACGCTGGGGCAGGATCTGCACGAGGACCCCTGCCCACCAGCCGAGAACCAGTGCGCCGACCCATGCCGACGCCTTTGCGATCACGACCGAGCGGGCGACGGCGAGCGGGTGCAGGCGGCCGGGTCCGTCGCCGATCTCCCCGTCGCGGATCTTGTTGCGCACGTTGACACCCCACGCCCCGATCGCGACGGCGACCCCGAGCAGCGAGAGCCCCGTCCACAGGGTGACCGGCGGGAACAGCCGCGGATAGGCCAGCATCGCGGCGAGGTAGCCGACGATGCCCGCGAGGGCCACCGCGGCCGCGAGGTCGCGTGTACGGGTCGGGCCCATCAGTCGGCCGGGATCTCGGTGCGCAGTGCCAGGTCGGTGACCCGCACACCGGTGCGCTCGGCGGGGTCGAGTTCTTCCAGCCACAGCGCGACGGGCCGCGTCGTTCCCGCCACCGTCAACGTCGCATCGGGTTCGGCCGCCAGCCACGGCATCAGCACGAACGCCCGCAGGTGCGCGTACGGATGCGGCAGCGTGAGCTCCGCAGTCGCGGAACGCACTTCGTCGTCCCCGTCGTGGCAGGTGACGATGTCGACGTCGAGCGTGCGCGGCCCCCACCGCTGTCCGCGGACCCGGGCGGCGTCCTGCTCCAACTGCTGGCCACGGCGCAGCCAGTCGTGACAGTCGAGGTCGGGATCGTCGGCGAGCAGCACCGCGTTGAGGAACGCCCCCTGTTCGACGCCACCCCACGCCTCGGTCTCGTAGACCGGTGACACCGCGCGCACCGCCTCGCCGAGTCCGTCGACGACGGACTGCAGGCGGGCCAGGCGGTCACCCACGTTGGACCCGATGGACAGCACGACTCTGGTCACGGGTGCTCCTCACGTCCGCGTGTCACCGGTGCTCCTCACGTCCGCGTGTCACGGGTGCTCCTCACGTCCGCGTGTCCGGCGCGCCACCACCGCGACGTCGGCGAAACTCAGCGGGATCGGCGCTTCCGGTTTGTGCACGACCACCTCGACGGCCTCGATGCGTTCGTCGGTCATCACGTCCTCGGCGATCTCCGCCGCGACGGTCTCGATGAGATTGCGCGGCGGGCCGGCGACGATGTCGTGTGCGCGCTGCGCCAGGCCGCCGTAGTCCACGGTGTCGGCGAGGTCGTCGCTGGCCGCCGCGGCCGTCAGGTCCAGCCACACCGTCAGGTCGATCACGAAGTCCTGCCCGTCGCGGCGCTCGTGGTCGAAGACGCCGTGGTTGCCCCGCACGCTCAGCCCGCGCAGTTCGATCCGGTCGGTCACTGTCCACCCCTTTGCCAGGCGCCCACCACTTTCACGGCGTCCACCGAGGCGCGCACGTCATGTACCCGCACACCCCACGCGCCGTGCAGCGCGGCCAGCGCGGAGATCACCGCGGTGGCCGTCTCCCGCCCGTCGGGCGGACGCACCGCCCCGTACGCATCGGCGAGCAGCGCGCCGAGGAACCGTTTGCGCGACGCGCCGACCAGGACCGGGATCTCCGTCGCCACCAGCTCGGGCAGCGCGTGCAGCAGCGCCCAGTTGTGTTGTCCGGTCTTGGCGAAGCCGAGGCCCGGGTCGATGATCAAGTTCATCGGGTCCACACCCGCGGCGACCGCGGCGTCCACACTGGCCAGCAGTTCCGAGCGAACCTCGCCGACCACGTCGCCGTACACCGGCACCTGGTGCGGGCGGTCGGCCGACACCGACCGCCAGTGCATGAGGATCCACGGCACCCGCGCTTCGGCGACCACCCGCGCCATGTCGGGGTCGGCCCGGCCGCCGGACACGTCGTTGACGATCGCGGCGCCGTGTTCCAGCGCGTCGGCGGCCACCCGGGCGCGCATCGTGTCGATGCTCACCGTGATGCCGGCCGCGGCGAGCGCTTCCACCACCGGGATGATGCGGGCCGTTTCGACGTCGGGGTCGACCCGGGTGGCGCCGGGCCGGGTCGATTCGCCGCCGACGTCGATGATCGCCGCCCCCTCGGCGGCCAGCTCCATCCCGTGTGCGACGGCGTGGCCCGGGTCGAGGAACTGGCCTCCGTCTGAGAAGGAGTCGTCGGTGACGTTGACGACCCCCATCACCTGCACCGCGGAAGCGCTCACCTGCGCAAGATCAGATCCAGCGCCTCGGCCCGCGAAGCTTTGTCGGTCTTGAACTGACCGCGGACCGCGGACGTGGTGGTCGTGGCGCCGGGTTTACGGATGCCGCGCATGGCCATGCACAGGTGCTCGGCCTCCATCACCACGATCACCCCGCGGGGGTCGAGTTTGCGCATCAGCGCGTCGGCGACCTGCGCCGTCAGCCGTTCCTGGACCTGCGGCCGCTTCGCGTACAGGTCGACCACCCGCGCGAGTTTCGACAAGCCCGTGACCCGGCCGTCGACGCCCGGGATGTAGCCGACATGCGCCACCCCGTGGAACGCCACGAGGTGGTGTTCGCACGTCGAGTACATCGGGATGTCCTTGACCAGCACCATCTCGTCGTGCTGCTCGTCGAACGTCGTGTTGAGGACGTCGTCGGGATCGGTGTAGAGGCCCGCGAACATCTCCCGGTAGGCGCGCGCCACCCGCGCGGGGGTGTCCACCAGACCGTGCCGGTCCGGATCCTCCCCGACCGCGATCAGCAGTTCGCGCACCGCGGCCTCCGCACGCGCTTGGTCGAAATCGGCGATCTTGATCGTGGCCGAATCGTACGACCGCGTCATCGAGGCCTCCCTTGTGAAGTTGTCAGTGCTGCGCAGGCGGGTTCGGACGGTCACCGTCGCGTCCCCGCTCCTGCTGCGGGTCGCGTGGCGGGTTGCCACCCTGCGGTCCGTGACCGGGCTGCGGGTAATGCTGCTGGTACGGCGGGTAGGCCTGCTGCCGGGGCGGTTCACCCCAACCCGGGTTCGGCGGAGGCGGCGGCGGATACCAGTAGCCACCCTGCTGGCCCGACTGCTGCTGCGGCGGCCAGCCCGGCGCATGCCAGCCGGCGGGAGCGCCGTAGTCGGGCTGCGTCACACCGTTGGGCGCCCCGTTCGGCGATCCGTTGGACCCGTTGGATCCGTTCGACCCGTTCGTGCGGGCCGCTTCCTCGGCGGCCTTGCTGGCCGCGGCGATCGCCGCTTTGAACGCGGGTTCGGGCTTCGGCTGCGGCCACTCCTCGCCGCGCTCGATGGCCAGCTCGCCGGGCGTCTTGATCGGCGGCTTGTCCGACGGGACGCGGCCACCGAAATCGTCGAACATCGTCAGTCGCGGACGCTTCTTGACGTCACCGAAGATCGCCTCGAGCTCGACGCGGTGCAGGGTCTCCTTCTCGAGCAGCTCACCGGCCAGCGTGTCGAGGACGTCGCGGTACTCGGTGAGGATCTCCCACGCCTCGGTGTGGGCGGCCTCGATGAGCTTGCGGACCTCGTCGTCGATGATCTGTGCGACCTCGTGGCTGTAGTCCGACGAGGTGCCCATGGTGCGGCCGAGGAACGGGTCGCCGTGTTCGGTGCCGTAGCGCACGGCGCCGAGCTTGCTGCTCATGCCGTACTCGGTGACCATCGCCCTGGCGATCTTGGTGGCCTGCTGGATGTCGGACACCGCGCCGGTGGTGGGCTCGCGGAACACGAGCTCCTCGGCGGCGCGACCACCCATGGCGAACACCAGCCGGGAGATCATCTCCGAGCGGGTCATCAGGCCCTTGTCGTCCTCGGGGACGGCGACGGCGTGACCGCCGGTGCGGCCGCGGGCCAGGATCGTCACCTTGTAGATGGGCTCGATGTCGGGCATCGCCCAGGCGGCCAGGGTGTGGCCACCCTCGTGGTAGGCGGTGATCTTCTTCTCGTGCTCGCTGATGATGCGGCTCTTGCGGCGAGGTCCGCCCACGACGCGGTCGACGGCTTCCTCGAGCGCGAGACCCGTGATGACCGTGCCGTTCTCGCGTGCGGTGAGCAGCGCGGCCTCGTTGATGACGTTGGCGAGGTCCGCACCGGACATCCCGACGGTGCGCTTGGCCAGCCCGTCGAGGTCGGCGTCACCGGCCATCGGCTTGCCCGCCGAATGCACCTTCAGCACCGCGCGGCGGCCGGCCAGATCGGGGCTGGTGACCGGGATCTGCCGGTCGAAGCGGCCCGGGCGCAGCAGCGCGGGGTCGAGGATGTCGGGGCGGTTCGTCGCGGCGATCAGGATGACACCCTGGCGGTCGCCGAAACCGTCCATCTCGACGAGCAGCTGGTTGAGCGTCTGCTCGCGTTCGTCGTGGCCGCCGCCGAGGCCGGCGCCGCGCTGGCGGCCGACCGCGTCGATCTCGTCGACGAAGATGATGCACGGACTGTTCTGCTTGGCCTGCTCGAACAGGTCGCGCACGCGGGAAGCGCCGACACCGACGAACATCTCGACGAAGTCCGAACCCGAGATCGTGAAGAACGGCACCCCGGCCTCGCCGGCGACGGCGCGGGCCAGCAGCGTCTTACCGGTTCCGGGCGGCCCGTAGAGCAGCACGCCCTTGGGTATCTTGGCGCCCAGCGCCTGATACCGCGACGGGTTCTGCAGGAAGTCCTTGATCTCGTAGAGCTCCTCGACCGCCTCGTCGACGCCTGCGACGTCGCCGAACGTGGTCTTGGGCATGTCCTTGGACAGTTGCTTGGCCTTGGACTTGCCGAAGCCGAAGCCCATCCGGCCGCCGGTCTGCATACGCGAGAAGAAGACGAACAGCGCGACCAGCAGGAGCAGCGGAAGCATGTAGATGAGGAGCGACCCCAGCACGCTGCCCTGGTTGACCACCGTGTTGATCTTGGCGTTCTTGTCCTGCAGCGATTCGAACAGCGTGACCCCGTACCCGGTCGGATACTTCGTGAGGATCTTGTCGCTGTCCTCGGTGTCGCCGTTGCCGCTCTTCAACTCCAGGCGGAGCTGCTGTTCGCGGTCGTCGATCTGGGCGCTCTTGACGTTGTCGCCGTTGATCTGGGCGATCGCCACCGAGGTGTCGACGGGCTTGTATCCGCGGGTGTCGTCACTGAAATAAAAGAACGACCAGCCCAGCAACAACACGACCGCGATCACGATCAGCGTGCGGATCACATTTTTCCGGTTCATCTTCTCCTAGGCCCGCAAAAGCGCCTGCCGGGCCACGTCCTTCCGATACGTGCAGCTGGGATTAGTTCAGGCTACCGCTAGACCAACGTCCGGTTGTTCCCGACGGCTTGCCGGAGGGAACCGAGGATGAAGTCCGACGGCTTGCCGGAGGGAACCGAGGATGAAGTCCGACGGCTTGCCGGGCTCGACGACCCTCACGTGGAAGTCGGCGCGGAAAGTTGGACACGGTCGTGACCACTCCCTTCCGATCGCGCCGGCGCTGTGCTTGGGTGAGATCGTGATCACGTCGACCGAACGGTTAGTGGACACCAACGGCGTCCGCCTGCGCGTCGTCGAGGCCGGTGAGCGCGGAGCGCCCGTCGTCCTCCTCGCCCACGGCTTCCCGGAACTGGCGTACTCGTGGCGCCATCAGATCCCGGTGCTGGCCGAGGCCGGCTACCACGTCATCGCCCCGGATCAGCGGGGGTACGGCGGCTCGACCCGTCCCGAGGCCGTCGACGACTACGACATCGTCGCGCTGACCGGCGACCTCGCGGGACTCCTCGACGACGTCGGCGCGCAACGGGCGGTCGTGGTCGGCCACGACTGGGGCTCACCGGTCGTCACCAACTTCGCGCTGCTGCACCCCGACCGGGTGGCGGGCATGGTCAACCTCAGCGTGCCGCCGGTCCCACGCGCCTCGGATCCGCCGACGCAGATCTGGCGCAAGACCTTCGGCGACCACTTCTTCTACATCCTCTACTTCCAGGAGCCCGGGGTCGCCGACGCCGACCTCGGCCGCGACCCGCGTCAATCGCTGCAACGGATGCTGGCGCTCGAGGGGTTCAGCGCCCCGGCCCCCGATCTGGCCGACCACCCGCTGCCCCCGCTGCCGGAGTGGATGAGCCAGGAGGAGTTCGACCACTACGCCGACGTGTTCACCCGCACCGGCTTCACCGGCGGCCTGAACTGGTACCGCAACTTCGACCGGAACTGGGAACTGACCGCCACCACACCCGCCCCGACCGTCACGGTGCCGACGCTGTTCATCGCCGGCAGCGCCGACCCGGTGCTGAGCTTCACCCCGCGCCACCGGGTGACCGACCTGGTCACCGGCGAGTACCGCGAGGTGATTCTCGACGGCGCCGGCCACTGGCTGCAGCAGGAACGTCCCGACGAGGTCAACGCCCTGCTGACAGAACACCTGTCCGGATTGGAGCTGTCATGAGCCGCGCACCGCTGAACTTCGGGGTCTTCATCACCCCCTTCCACCCGGTGGGCCAATCTCCCACCGTCGCACTGGAATACGACCTCGAACGGGTGGTGCGGCTCGACCGTCTCGGCTACGACGAGGCGTGGTTCGGTGAGCATCATTCGGGCGGTTACGAACTCATCGCCTGTCCGGAGGTCTTCATCGCGACAGCCGCCGAGCGAACCAAGCACATCCGCCTCGGCACCGGGGTGGTGTCGCTGCCCTACCACCATCCGCTCATGGTGGCCGACCGGTGGGTGTTGCTCGACCACCTCACCCGGGGCAGGGTCATGTTCGGCACCGGCCCGGGCGCGCTGCCGTCGGACGCCTACATGATGGGCCTCGACCCGGTCGAACAGCGCCGGATGATGCAGGAATCGCTCGAGGCGATCCTCGCGCTGTTCCGCGCGGAACCCGAAGAACGCATCACCCGTGAGACCGACTGGTTCACGCTGCGCGACGCCCAGCTGCACATCCGGCCGTACACCTGGCCGTATCCGGAGATCTCCACCGCCGCGATGATCTCGCCGTCCGGTCCGAGGCTGGCCGGGGCGCTCGGCACGTCCCTGCTGTCGCTGTCGATGTCGGTGCCCGGCGGCTTCGCCGCGCTCGAGTCGACGTGGCAGATCGTCGTCGACCAGGCGGCGAAATCGGGCCGGCCGGAACCCGACCGGCACGACTGGCGGGTCCTGTCGATCATGCACCTGGCCGACACCCGCGAACAGGCCATCGACGACTGCACGTACGGACTGGCCGACTTCGCCAACTACTTCGGCGCGGCGGGCTTCGTCCCGCTGTCCAACAGCGTCGAGGGCGAACGCTCGCCGCACGAGTTCGTCGCCGAATACGCCGCACAGGGAAACTGCTGCATCGGCACCCCCGACGACGCCATCGCCTACATCGAGGATCTGCTCGAGAAGTCCGGCGGGTTCGGCACGCTGCTGCTCCTCGGCCACGACTGGGCCTCACCCGAGGCCACCTACCACTCCTACGATCTGTTCGCGCGAAAGGTGATGCCGCACTTCAAGGGTCAGCTCACCGCACCCCGCGCCTCGCACGACTGGGCCAAGGGCATGCGGGACCAGTTGCTCGGCCGGGCCGGAGACGCGATCGTCAAGGCGATCACCGAACACACCGACGAGTTGAAGACGGAACACCGGTAGTGCGCGCGTCGGTGCTGCGTGGCGGCCGGATGGTGCTGCGCGACGATGTGCCCGAACCGGTCCCCGGCCCGGGGCAGGTTCTGGTCGCCGTGAAGGCCTGCGGCATCTGCGGATCCGATCTGCACTTCGCCGCGCACGGTGCCGACGCGTTGGAAGCCGGCGCACAGCTGGAGGGCATGCCCGATCTCGGCGGCCCGGTCGACCTGTCCGCCGACGTGTTCATGGGGCACGAGATCTCCGCCGAGGTGCTCGAATCCGGCCCGGACACCGACGCCCCGCCACCCGGCACGGTCGTGACGTCGATCCCCGTGCTGCTCTCGGCGACGGATGTGGCGCCGATCGTGTACTCCAACAGCGTGATCGGCGGCTACGCCGAGCGCATGCTGCTCTCGGCGCCGCTGTTGCTGCCCGTGCCGAACGGCCTCGACCCCCGGCATGCCGCGCTGACCGAACCGATGGCGGTGGGTCTGCACGCGGTGAACACCTCCGCGATCACACCCGGTGAGTCCGCACTCGTCGTGGGATGTGGGCCGATCGGTATGGCGATCATCGCCGCGTTGCGGCTGCGCGGGGTGGAACACGTTGTCGCGTCGGACTTCTCGGAGACCCGACGCCGGCTCGCGCAGACCATGGGCGCACACGAGACCGTCGACCCGGCGCAGCGGTCGCCGTTCGAGGGCGCCGCGCCGGCCGTGGTGTTCGAGGCCGTCGGCGCCCCCGGGATCCTCAACGACGTCATGCGCCGCGCACCCGCCCGCACCCGCGTGGTGGTGGCGGGGGTCTGCATGGAGCCCGACACGATCATGCCGTTCTACGGCGCCCCCAAGGAACTCACCATCCAATTCGTGTTCGCCTACGACCCCGCGGAGTTCGCGGAGACGTTGCGGGCCATCGCCGAAGGCGCGATCGACGTCGCCCCGCTGATCACCGGGGAGGTCGGCCTCGACGGGGTCGGCGACGCCTTCACCTCACTGTCGCGACCCGACGAGCAATGCAAGATCTTGGTGACCCCCTGACGGTAGGGTGCCTGGCATGCCGATCTCTGCGCGCGCGAAGACCCGGTTGCTCACCTTCGTCGCCGCGGGCGTGACGATGGCCGGTGTGGCGGGGTGCGACGCCACCTCCGGTCCGACGGCAACCGGGTCCGCCGACACCCGGCAGGTCACCGTCGTCGGCTCCGGTGAGGTGCAGGGCACCCCGGACACGCTGACCGCCGGCGTCGCGATGGAGGCGATCGCCGTCGACGTGACCGGGGCGATGAACCAGTCCGGCGAACGCCAGCAGGCGGTGATCGACGCGCTCGTCGCCGCGGGCATCCCCCGCGAGGACATCAGCACCACACAGGTCAGCCTGCAACCGCAGTTCGGCGCCGACGGCACCGACATCATCGGATACCGGGCGAGCAACTCGATCGACGTGAAGATTCGCGACCTCAGCGCGGCGTCGCAGGCGCTGGCGCTGATCGTCAGCACCGGTGGCGACGCCACCCGCATCAACTCGGTCAACTATTCGATCGAGGACGACTCCCAGCTGATCCGGGATGCCCGCGCCCGCGCGTTCGACGACGCCAAGAACCGCGCCGAACAGTACGCCCAGCTCTCAGGCCTCGACCTCGGCGACGTCATCTCGATCGCGGAGTCCCCCGGTTCGACGCCGCCGACCCCGATGCCGCGCGGCGAGGCGGCCATGGCGGTGCCGCTCGAGCCGGGCACCCAGACCGTCGGGTTCAGCGTGACGGTGATCTGGGAGCTGGCCTGACCGGACGCCACCGGTCAGTCGTGGGTGTAGACCTTCGGCTCGAGGGTGCCGATGTAGGGCAGGTCGCGGTAGCGCTCGGCGTAATCGAGGCCGTATCCCACGACGAACTCGTTGGGGATGTCGAAGCCGACGTATTGGATGTCCACGTCGGCGCGGACGGCGTCGGGTTTGCGCAGCAGCGTGCACACCCGCAGCGACCGCGGCTGGCGGGTGGCCAGGTTGCGCAGCAGCCAGGACAGTGTCAGCCCCGAGTCGACGATGTCCTCGACGATCAGCACGTCACGGTCGTTGATGTCGCGGTCGAGGTCCTTGAGGATGCGCACCACCCCCGACGACGATGTCGATGATCCGTAGGAGCTGACGGCCATGAACTCGAGCTGGGTCGGCAGCGGGATCGAACGGGCCAGGTCGGTGACGAACATGACGGCGCCCTTGAGCACCGTGACCAGCAGCAGGTCCTGACCGCTGTCCACGACGGCCGCGCGGTAGGTCTCGGCGATCTGCGCGGCCAATTCGGCCGTGCGGGATTGGATCTGTTCCTCCGAAAGCAGCACTGACTTGATGTCGCCCTCGTACAGGTCAGGTGATTGCGCAGGCACGCCCACAGCGTGCCATGCCGTCGCGGCCGGAACCAACGCGGCTGTTCTACACCGGCTCCCGATGCAGGGTCAGCATCCCGTCGTGGCGTCCCGCGATCAGGCGCTCCCGCACCGCGCCGGACGGGACCGCCACCCCGCCCTGCCCGTGCCAGTCGCTCACCAGGGCGTCGACGCCCCGGATCTGGGTGTCGGTCAGCCCGCGGGCGCCCCCGGCGAGCAGCCAGTTCCGGATCACCCGGCGCCTGATGGCGGCGGGCAGCCGCACCAGCCGCGCGGTGTCGAGTCCCGCACCCACCGTCGCGTCGGCCGACGCGACCTCGGCCTGTGCGTCGAGGAGGTCGTTGTCCTCCTGCAGCGCGGCGGCGGTGGGCGGCAGCGCCGCGGCCACTCCCCCGTCGAGGACGTCCTCCAGAAGCGGCAGAACCTCGGCGCGCAACCGGCTGCGGGTGAACCGGGGATCGCCGTTGTGCGGATCCACCCACGGCCGCAATCCGAGTTCGGCGCACGCGGCTGCGGTCTCAGCGCGTCGCACACCCAGCAGCGGGCGGTACCAGGGCGGGTCGCACCGCCGCATCCCCGCGATCGAACGCGGACCCGAGCCGCGGCCCAGCCCGAGCAGCACCGTCTCCGCCTGGTCGTCGAGGGTGTGGGCGAGCAGCACCGGTGCGCCCCCGTGCGCGGCGCGCAGCGCGTCGTATCGGGCGGTGCGCGCGGCGGCTTCCGGCCCACCCGAGGTGCCGACCTGAACCCGCAGCACCCGCGCGTCGGTGCAGCCGAGCCGCAGCGCCGCGTCGCGGGCGGTCTCGGCGACGGCGGCCGAGCCGGGTTGCAGCCCGTGGTCGACGATCAGCGCGACCGTGGGCAGGATGTCGGCGGCCACCGCGGTCAGCGCCAGCGAATCAGCTCCGCCGGACAGCGCGACACACCAGCGCTGCGTGCCGGCCAGATCATGACGGGCGAACCGGGCCAGCTCGGCGCGCAGCGCGGCTACAGCACGCGGTCGATCCATCGCTGCGGCTCGTCGACTTCTGTTGGCAGCGGCAGCGTTTCGGGTCCGGACCAGATGGTGTTGAACCGCTCCATCCCGACCGAGCCGACGACGTGGTCGACGAACGCCTTGCCGCGGGTGTACTGGCTGATCTTGGCGTCGACGCCGAGCAGGGCACGCAGGATGCGTTGCACGGGCGGCTGTTTGCGCTCACGCCGCTGGTTGAAGCGGGCGCGGATGGTGGCGACCGAGGGCACGACGGCCGGACCCACGGCGTCCATCACGTGGTCGGCGTGTCCTTCGAGCAGGGTGCCCAGCACCAGCAGCTGGTCGAGCGCGCGCCGTTGCGGTTCGGCCTGCACGGCGCGCATCAGGCCGAGCACCCCGGTCGAGTTCGGATCGGTGTGGGCGCGCCGGTTGCGCACGTAGTCGGCCAGCCGCGCGGCCACCTCGGTGACGTCCTCGCCGGCATCCTTGGTCAGCACCGCGAGCGCCGACGACATGTGGTCGGCCAGCCACGGGTGGGCGCGGAATTGAACGCGATGGGTGACCTCGTGCAGGCACACCCAGAGCCGGAAGTCGGTGGGCGACACCCGCAGTTGGCGTTCCACCGCGATCACGTTCGGCCACACCAGCAGCAGTTCACCGCCGCCGTCGGCGAACGGGTCGTACTGGCCGAGGATCCCCGACGCCACGAACGCCAGCACCGCCCCCGTCTGGGCGCCGGTGACGCGGCCGGTCAGGTAACTGCTCGGTCGGTCCGTGCCGCCCGTCATCGTCCGCATCGACTGCGACGCGGCCTGGATCCACCCGGGGCGGTCCACGATGCGCGCCTCGGTGACGGCGTTGCCCTCGTTGAGCCCGGTCACCTCGCGCACGGGGAGTTCGGCCTCGCGTGACGCCGCGGCGAGCTGCTCGATGGCCTGACGGCGGGTGTAGTCGGTGGCGGGCGGGCCGGGTCGCGCGAGCCGGGCGCCGACGGTGGCGGCGAACTGCCAGTCCACCGTGCGCCCCACCGTGAGGTCGCCGGACGACGCGTTCACGAGCCGCACCCGCAGGCGCGCAGGGTGGCCGCCAGGGCGTCGAGGGCCGTGCGCCCGGTCGGGCCTGCGTTGTTCGACATCAGAGCGAACGTCAGCACCCGGCCGCGGGCGTCGGTGACGATGCCGGCCAGCGAGTTGGTCCCGGTCAGCGATCCGGTCTTGGCGCGCAGCCAGCCGGCGGCATCGCGACCGGCGGCGGTGTCGAGGTAGCGGTTGGACAGCGTGCCGCTGCCGCCGGCGATGGGCAGCAGGTCGACAAGCGGCCGCAGCTCGGGGTGGTCGTCACCGGCGGCCGCCGTGACCACCTCGTCGAGGGTGCGGGCGGTCAGCCGGTCGTCGACCGACAGACCGCTGGAGTCGAACAGCCGGGCGTCGGTGATGTCGATGCCGACCTTGCGGAGCTGCGAAAGCACCGCCTTGGCGGCCTCGTCGAAACTCTGCGGCCGGCCCAGTTGGGCGGCCACCTCGCGGCCGATCGCCTCGGCCATCACGTTGTCGGACAGGTTCATCATCACGCGCAGCCGTTCCATCAGCGGCGGCGACTGCACGGCCCCGATCTGCTTGCCGCCGCGGTACGGCCCCCGCAGCACCGTGACCGCGGCGGGATCGATCCGCAGTGCGCCGGCCAGCGCGCGCCCGGCGTCGACGGCCGGGGTCGGTGAGCGCCGCGACTCCTCGCTGACGGGTTGGGTGCGGCCGCCGTCGAGCATGACCGGCACCATCGGCGCGATGTCACCGCCGGGGATGTCCAGCGGATCCCAGCCGAACGCCATCTCCGGACCCGTGTAGGCGCTCGTGTCGACGGCCACCGCGGTCGGCTCGATCCCGCTGCGCCGCACCTGGTCGGCGAGGTCGCTGATGCGCGCGGCGTCCATGTACCAGCTGTCGGTGCCGCGCGGGGCCGCCGACAGCGTCGGATCGCCGCCGCCCTTGAGCACCACCAACCCGGGATCCCGCTTCTGGTCACCGGCCACCACGGTGGTGGTCAGCCGGGCCTCCCGGTCCAGGGTCAACAGCGCAGCGGCGGCGGTGAGCGTCTTGTTCGTCGAGGCCGGCTGCATCGGCACGTCGGCGCGTTCCTCCCACAACCGGTCGCCGGTCATCGCGTCCGTGACGCGGCCGGCCAACTCACCGAGGTTCGGATCGGCCAGGGCGGGTGCGAGCGCGGCGGCCAGACCGGCGTTCGTCGGGGTGGGCGCGGACTCGGCGACCGGCACCACCGCCGGGTTCGCGGTGGCGGGCGCGGGCAGGGGTCTGGCGGCCTGGGCATCGGAATCGCGGCCGGTGGTGAGCACCGCGGCGACCGCGACGACGACCGCGACGAGCACCACCACGGCCAGCCCGACCAGCACGTGGGTCGATCGCCGCCACCGGGTGGGCCGCATAACACTCCTGCTGTCGAATGAGGTGACCGAACCACCCCGCCAACAGCAGCGTATCGCTCGTTTACTGTGGACCCGCGTCGTCGTCACCCGACGACCCTGGTGCGTACACAGACGAAGGAGCCGACAGCGGTGGAGTTCGAGGTCGTCATCGAGATCCCCAAGGGGTCACGCAACAAGTACGAGGTCGACCACGAGACCGGCCGGCTCAAGCTGGACCGCTACCTCTACACGTCGATGGCCTACCCGACCGACTACGGCTTCATCGAGAACTCGCTCGGCGAGGACGGCGACCCGCTCGACGCGCTGGTCCTGCTGCCCGAGTCGGTGTTCCCCGGCTGCATCGTCGACGCCCGCCCGGTCGCGATGTTCCAGATGACCGACGAAGCCGGCGGCGACGACAAGGTGCTGTGCGTGCCCGCGGGCGACAAGCGCTGGGACCACATCAAGGACCTGGCTGACGTCCCGGAACAGGTGCTCGAAGAGGTCAAGCACTTCTTCGTCCACTACAAGGACCTGGAGCCGAACAAGTACGTCAAGGCGGCCGACTGGACCGGCCGCGAGGCGGCCGAAGCCGAGGTGCAGCGGTCCTTCGAGCGGTACAAGACCGAGGGCCACTAGCCCCGGGACAGAAATTATCGCGCCCGTAACACAGCGTAACGCGGTCGTGGCTTGACGCTTCGATCATGGGGCCATGCTGATGCACCAGGGCATTGGCCTCGCGGCCTACAACGCCATGCCGATCCGTCGGGCCGTCCACGCGGTGTACGAGTGCTGCTACAGCGTGCCCCTGGCGGCCGATCTGGCCCGCGGCCGGCCGTACGACAGCCACGACGCGCTCTTCCGTGAGGCCGACGCGCTGCTGTTCGCCCTGTCCGAGGAATCGATCGACAACATCCTCGAGGCACATCCGGATATCGGCCGCCGCCCCGGCAGCGTGAAGTCGGCGGCCGAACCGTGCGCGGTGTTCGACGAACGACCCGAGGTGATGGAGGAGTTGTGTGCGGCCTCGCGCCGCTACCTCGACCACTTCGGCTTCGGGTTCGTGATGCTGGTCAGCGGCCACTGCGCACAAGACGTGCTGGCCGCCGTGACCGACCGGCTGCACAACGACGTCGACACCGAGCGCAAAGTGGTGCGCAACGAACTGGCCCGCATCAACCGCACCCGGTTGGAGCGCATGCTCGGACCCGAAGGCGGTTACCACAACTGGTGAGTCCCTCGCCTACGCTGCGCGGGTGAGCACCGCGCAGTCACAGTTCCTCTCGCCACCCGATCTGGCCTCCCGAGCGGCCGGCGGCGCCGTGGCGGAGCGGTGGAGCCGGTCCGGCTGACATGTTCCTCCTCATCCTCGCCGCGATCCTCGCGCTCATTCATCTGTACGTGTGGAAGCGGCTCGTCAAGGACACCACCCGGCCCGGGCGTGCCCGGCGGATCCTCACCGCCGTACTGCTCGGTCTCTTCGGCCTGCTGTTCGCGGCGCTGATCCTGCCCAGGGTGATCGGGGTGCGGGAGTCGGCGTGGTTCGCCTGGCCGGGCTACCTCTGGTTCGGGCTGGCCGCCTACCTGCTGTTGACCCTGCTGGTGCTGGAACCGGTCCGGCTCGCCTTTCGCGGGTGGGTGCGACGGCCGACCCCCGAACCCGAACCTGACGTCGCGCAACCGGATTCGCCGTCGTCGCCGGTGAACCGGCGCCTGTTCCTCGCCCGCGCCGGTGCGGCGGCGGCCGGCGCCGCGTCGGTCGGCCTCGTGGGCTTCGGCGCCGCCACCGCGGTCGGGCCGCCGAATGTGCTGAACGTCCCGGTCCGGCTGCGCCGGCTCGATCCCGCGTTCGCCGGCTTCCGCGTCGCGGTGGTGTCGGACGTCCACCTCGGGCCGCTGGCCGGCCGGGCGCACACCGAGCGCATCGTGCGGATGGTCAACGAGGCCCAACCCGACCTGGTCGCGATCGTGGGCGACCTGGTCGACGGCACCGTCGCCGAACTCGGGGCGGCGGCGGAACCGTTGCGCGATCTGGCATCTCGGGAAGGCACGTTCTTCGTGACGGGCAACCACGAGTACTTCGTCGACGACACGGCGTCCTGGCTGCGGGAACTCGAGCGGTTCGGGGTGCAGGCGCTGCGCAACGAGAACACCGTGATCCGGCGTGGCGGCGCGGCGTTCGACCTGGCCGGGGTCAACGACCTCGCCGGCGAATCGGCGAACGAGCCGCCGGATCTCGATCGCGCGCTGGCCGGTCTCGGCGCGGACCGGCCGACGGTGCTGCTGGCGCATCAGCCCGTTCTGGTGTCGGAGGCGGCGGCGCGCGGGGTGGACCTGCAGCTGTCCGGGCACACCCACGGCGGCCAGATGTGGCCGTTCCACTACGCGGTGAACGCCGTGCAACCGTCGCTCGCCGGACTGTCCACGGTCGGCGACACCCAGTTGTATGTGACCCGCGGCGCGGGGTTCTGGGGTCCGCCGGTGCGGATCGGCGCACCGCCGGACATCACTGTGCTGTCGTTGAGCCCCGGGTGAGCTCCCCGTCGACCCGGCGCCACAGCCGGTCCGGGTTGCCGTCGGCGATGGCGCTCGGCAGCAACGCCTTCGGCGCGTTCTGGTAGCAGACCGCACGCAGGAACCGTTCGATCGCCCGCGATCCGACCGAGGTGGTGCGCGAATCGGAGGTGGCGGGGAACGGTCCGCCGTGCACCATCGCGTGGGTGACCTCGACGCCGGTCGGCCAGCCGTTGAACAGGATCCGGCCGGCCTTGAGTTCGAGCACGGGCAGCAGTTCGGCGGCCCGGCCGTGGTCGGAGGGGTCCGCGTGCAGGGTGGCGGTGAGCTGACCCTCGACGCCCGCGGCGACCGTCTTCATCTCCTCGAAGTCGGCACAGCGCACGATCAGGCCTGCGGCGCCGAAGACCTCCGCCTGCAGCGACGTCGACCCGAGCAGGCTGACCGCGTCGGTGCCGAACAACGCCGCCCGGCACGACACGGCCGCGGCGCCGTCGGCCGATCCGCGGGCGATCAGCGTCGCCTCACCGGCCAGCGCCTCGACTCCGGCGCGGTAGTTCTCCGCGATCCCCGGCGTCAACATCGCCGTCGCGGCCGATTCACCGAGCGCCTCGCGCGCGGCGTCGACGAACGTGTCGAGGCCGGGTCCGTCCACCGCGACGATCAGGCCAGGGTTGGTGCAGAACTGTCCCGAGCCCAGGGTGAGCGATCCGACGAACGCCCGCCCGAGGTCGGCGCCATGGCCGGCCAGCGCGCCGTCGAGCAGGAACACGGGATTGACCGCGCTCATCTCGGCGTAGACCGGTATCGGCTCCCTCCGGCGTGCCGCGGCGTCGATCAGGGCCAGCCCGCCGGCCCGCGAACCGGTGAACCCCACCGCCTTGACCCGGGGATCGGTGACCAGCGCGATCGCGGCTTCCTTGGTGAGGTTGAGCAGCGAGAACGTGCCGGCAGGCAGTCCGGCCGCGGCGACCGCGTCGGTGATCACCCGGCCGGCCAACTCCGAAGTGCCGGGGTGCGCGTCGTGTGCCTTGACCACAACCGGGCAACCCGCGGCCAACGCGGACGCGGTATCGCCGCCGGCGACCGAGAAGGCCAGCGGGAAGTTACTCGCCCCGAAGACCGCGACCGGCCCCAGCGGTACCGCGCGCTGGCGCAGGTCGGGGCGGGGCAGCGGCGTCCGATCCGGTTGGGCGGTGTCGATTCGCACACCGTTCCAGCTGCCTTCGCGCAACACGGCGGCGAAGAGCCGCAGCTGTCCGCAGGTCCGGCCGAGTTCACTGGTCAGTCGCGCGTGCGGGAGCCCCGATTCGGCGTGTGCGCGGGCGACGACGTCGTCGGTGATCGCGACGAGCCCGTCGGCGATCGCCTCGAGGAAGTCCGCCCGCGCGCCGGCGGGCGTGCTGCGGTACGGCCCGAACGCCTCGGCGGCCGCCGCGCAGGCGGCGTCGACATTCGAGATGTCCCCGTAGCGGTACCCGGGTTCCAGTTCGGTGCCGGTGGCCGGGTCGAACCCGCGGATCTCGGCGCCCGCGCCGCGCACCACCGCTCCGGCGATGAGCATCCGTCCGGTCGGTTCGGTCTTCGGCGCCGCTGTCATGCCTGCACGCTAAGCCGACGGTTCGGCGGCTGTCCAAAGCGCGTTACGAGGCCTGCGGTTGACCCCGCAACGCCAGTCGGGCCAGGACGTCGCGGCCCAGGGCGCGCACGTCCTGGGGCGAACCGGCGGCGAGCAGGGTGACGCCGTCGGCGACGTCGGCCATCTCGATGTCGGCGATCAGGCCGGCGAGGCCGTCGAGCGTGCCGGCGTAGCGCACGGTGCCGTCGTCGTCGCTGTCCGGGCGGAACGCCGAGCGCGCCGAGCGGAAGTCGGCGCCCACCGCGACCGTCACGTCGAGGATCACCGCGACGTCGTTCGCCCCGGCCCGGATCCGGGCGCGGGCCCGACGGGCCTGCTGCAGGTCGGGTGCGCTCACCCGGACCGCATCCCGGTCGCCGTCGGTCAACTCGTCCCATTCACCACGATCCGCCACGAATAGCCGCACGGACGAGACGCTAGGCGGCCACCGACGGGGCGTCGACGGTTGGGATCAGTGGGAGTCGAAGGACTTCTTGCCGTCGTCCTCGATCTCGTCCCGCACCTCGCTGATCTCGTCGGTGCTCTTACCCCGCGTCTTCATCAGGCTCAGGACCGTCGTGATGACGAGGGTGACGACGATGACGCCCAGGCTGAGCAGGGTCGGGATCTCCGGCACCGGCACGTGCTCGCCGCCGTTGATGAACGGCAGCTCGTTCTCGTGCAGCGCGTGCAGGAACAGCTTCACGCCGATGAACAGCAGGATGAACGCCAGGCCCTGCGACAGGTACACCAGCCGTTTGAGCAGACCGCCGAGCAGGAAGAACAGCTGCCGCAGACCCATCAGGGCGAACACGTTGGCGGTGAACACCAGATACGGTTCCTGCGTCAGACCGAAGATCGCCGGGATCGAGTCCAGCGCGAAGATCAGGTCAGTGGTCCCCAGCGCCACGATCACCAGGAACATCGGCGTCATCAGCCGCTTGCCGTCCTGTTTGATCCACAGCTTCAGGCCGTCCCACTTGTCGGTGAGCGTGAGGTGGTTGCGGGCGAACTTGACCACGGCGTTGTCGCCGTCGTCCTCGTGGTCGGTGTCGCGGGCCAGGTTCCACGCGGTGTACACCAGGAACAGGCCGAAGATGTAGAACACCCAGGAGAACTGGTTGATCGCCACCGCGCCGAGCGCGATGAAGATGCCGCGGAAGATCAGGGCCAGGATGATGCCCACCATCAGCGCTTCCTGCTGATACTTCTTGGGCACGTTGAAGCTGGCCATGATGATGATGAAGATGAACAGGTTGTCGACCGACAGGCTGTACTCGGTCAGCCAGCCGGCGAAGAACTCCAGCCCGTAGTCCCCGCCGTGGAACACCCACACCCAGACCCCGAACGCGACGGCCAGCGACACGTAGACCGACAGTGCGATCGAGCATTCCTTCATCGACGGCTCGTGCGGGCGCCGGGCGATGGCCACCACGTCGAACAGCAGCACAGCCACTGTGACGGCGATGGTGATGCCCCACTCCAGGGCGGAAACGTTCACTCGATATACCTCCGGTCGTCGAACACGCCGGAGGTCTCTTCCGCCGACGCTCGACGCGTCGGCCCGCAGCACCGGTCGACCGATGATGGACGACGTAGTGACGACACCGCGGCGAAGGAATACTCCCCTCCGGAGGCGATTGTGCCCGGCCGGCGCCGGACAGGCCAATCGGGGTCCGATAAAGCTGTTCTGCGCGGGGGGTACCCGCCTTGATGCAATTGTCACCACACACCGCTCGCGCCGTGCGGCCCGTCGGGCGGGCCGCTGAGTACTTTGAGGTGGTGACAGCAGCGGTTCCCGGCGCCGGCCTCCCCCATCAGTACCTTCAGTCCACGTTCGCCGCCGCGCCACGCACCCTCGTCGACATCCTCCACGAGACGGCCGCCCGTCATCCCGACGCTCCCGCCATCGACGACGGCACGGTCCAGCTGACCTACGCGGAGCTGATCGCCGACATCGAGGACAGCGTCGAGTGGCTGGCCGCCCGCGGTATCGGGCGGGGTGACCGCATCGGCATCCGGATGCCGTCGGGCTCCTACGCGCTGTACGTCGCGATCCTGTCCACCCTGGCCGCGGGCGCCGCCTACGTCCCCGTCGACGCCGACGATCCCGACGAGCGCGCACACCTGGTCTTCAGCGAGGCCAACGTCGTCGCCGTCATCACCGAACGCGGGCTGGTCCGCGGCCCCGGGTCGTCGCGCGGGTGGCGTGCGGTCGCCCCGCTGAGCCGCGACGACGCGTGGATCATCTTCACCTCCGGATCCACCGGCGTCCCGAAGGGCGTGGCCGTCACCCACCGCAGCGCCGCCGCCTTCGTCGACGCCGAAGCCAAGATGTTCGTCACCGACAACCCGCTGGGCCCGGGTGACCGGGTGCTGGCCGGGCTCTCGGTGGCGTTCGACGCGTCGTGTGAGGAGATGTGGCTGGCGTGGCGGCACGGCGCCTGTCTGGTGCCCGCACCGCGATCGCTGGTGCGCAGCGGCATGGACCTGGGCCCGTGGCTGGTGTCCCGCGACATCACCGTGGTCTCGACGGTGCCGACGCTCGCCGCGCTGTGGCCGGCCGAAGCCCTCGAAGCGGTGCGGCTGCTGATCTTCGGCGGTGAGGCCTGCCCGCCCGAACTCGCCGAGCGTCTGGCGGTCGACGGCCGGGAGGTGTGGAACACCTACGGTCCGACCGAGGCGACGGTGGTGGCGTGCGCCGCCCGCCTGGACGGACGCAGCCCGGTGAGCATCGGGCTGCCGCTTGCCGGCTGGGATCTGGCGGTCGTCGACAAGGACGGTGTGCCGGTCGCCGACGGCGAAGTCGGCGAGCTCGTCATCGGCGGCGTGGGGCTGGCCCGCTACCTCGACCCGGATAAGGACGCCGAGAAGTACGCGCCGATGCCGACGCTGGGTTGGGACCGCGCCTACCGCAGCGGCGATCTGGTGCGCCTGCAGCCCGAGGGCCTGTACTTCCTCGGCCGCGCCGACGACCAGGTCAAGGTGGGGGGCCGGCGCATCGAACTCGGCGAGGTGGACTCGGCGCTGGTGCACCTGCCCGGGGTGAGCGGCGGCGCCGCGGCGGTGCGCAAGACCGCCAGTGGGACACCCTTGCTCGTCGGGTACGTGGCGAGTGCGGATCCGTCGTTCGACCTCGCCGCGGCCCGCGCCGCACTGGCCGAGGCGCTGCCCGCGGCGCTGGTCCCGCGGCTCGTGCTGGTCGACGAACTGCCCACCCGCACGTCGGGGAAGGTCGACCGCGACGCGCTGCCCTGGCCGGTCGCCGGCGCCGACGACGAGGCCCCCGCGATGAGCGGCACGATGGGCTGGCTCGCGGACCTGTGGCGCGACGTGCTGGCCGCCCCGGTCGACGGTCCCGAGGCGGACTTCTTCGCCTGCGGCGGCGGCAGCCTGTCCGCGGCGCAGTTGGTGGTGGCGCTGCGGCGGCGCTACCCGATGGTGACGGTGGCCGACCTCTACGACCATCCCCGGCTCGGATCGCTGGCCGGATACCTCGACGAACTGGACCCGCCCCCGCAGGTGGTGACGCGTGAGGTGGCCCCGACGCCGCGGCTGACCCAGGCCGCGCAGGTGGCGCTGACGCTGCCGCTGGCCACGCTGACCGCTCTGCAGTGGGTGGTGTGGCTGGCGCTGCTCAACAACGTCGCCGCCGAACTCTCGCTGGTGTCGTGGGCGGCGCCGCTGAACTGGTGGGTGGTGCTGGCCGGTTTCGTGTTGTTCGTCTCCCCCGTCGGGCGGATGGGTATCGCGGTGCTGTTCGCACGCATGTTGCTCGGCACCCTGCAGCCGGGAACCTACCGCCGCGGCGGTGCGGTTCATCTGCGGGTGTGGCTGGCCGAACGGCTCGCCGCGGCCAGCGGCGCCGAGAACCTCGCGGGTGCGCCGTGGATGGTGTATTACGCTCGCGCACTGGGCAACTCGGTCGGCAAGGAAGTCGACCTGCATTCCGCACCGCCGGTGACGGGCATGCTCAAGATCGGGCACCGCTCGTCGGTCGAACCCGAGGTCGACCTGTCCGGGCACTGGATCGACGGCGACCAGTTCCACGTCGGGCACATCACCATCGGCAACGACGCGACCATCGGCGCGCGCAGCACACTGCTGCCCGGTGCGGTGGTCGGCAAGAACGCCGACGTGGCCGCCGGGTCGGCGGTCGTGGGCAGGGTCAAGAATGGCCAGTACTGGACGGGTTCGCCGGCCGCGAAGTCCGGGAAGGCGCGGCACCCGTGGCCGGGCCACCGCCCACCGCGCGCCCCGCTGTGGGTCGCGGTGTACGGGGTGACGTCGCTGCTGCTGGCCGGCCTGCCGCTGCTCGCCCTCGCGGCCGGGCTGGCGGTGATCGGCTGGGGCGTCCGGGACACCGCGTCGGTGGCCGACGCGATCCTCCCGGCGCTGCTGTGGACGCCGGTCGCCACGGTGGTCGCGGTGCTCCTGTACGCCGTGTTCACCGTGGCCGGGGTGCGGCTGCTGTCGCTCGGACTGCGGGAGGGCTACCACCCTGTGCGTAGCCGGATCGGCTGGCAGTTGTGGGCCACCGAACGCCTGCTCGACGCCGCCCGCACGTATCTGTTCCCGCTGTACGCCAGCCTGTTGACACCGTGGTGGCTGCGAGTGCTGGGCGCTCAGGTCGGTGACGGCACCGAGATCTCGACGGCACTGTTCACGCCGAAGTTCACCGTCGTGGAGGACGGCGCCTTCCTCGCCGACGACACCATGGTCGCGTCCTACGAACTGGGCGGCGGCTGGATCCACGTCGCGAAGGCCACCGTCGGCAGGCGCGCCTTCCTCGGCAACTCGGGCATCACCCAGCCCGGCCGCAAGGTCCCCGACGACGGTCTGGTGGCGGTGCTGTCGGCCACCCCGCGCAAGGCGAAGGCCGGGTCGTCGTGGCTGGGCAGCCCGCCGGTCCGGTTGCGTCGTAAACCCACCGCCGCCGACGCGCTGCGCACCTTCCATCCCACCGCGCGGCTCAAGGCGATGCGCGGCGCGGTCGAGATGTGCCGGCTCATCCCGGTCATCGTGACGTTCGCGATCGGGATCGGGGTTCTGTTGTCGTTGCAGGCGTTGGCCGGACACCTGGGCTACCTGTGGGCGGCGTTGCTCGGCGGGGTGGTCCTGCTGGTCGCGGGCGCGGTGGCCGGCTCTGTCGCGGTACTGGCCAAGCGGGTGGTGATCGGACGGATCGAGGCGATCGAACACCCGCTGTGGTCGTCGTTCGTGTGGCGTAACGAGGTGTCGGACACGTTCGTCGAGACGGTGGCCGCGCCGTGGTTCGCCCGGGCCGCCAGCGGCACACCGGTGATGAACGTCTGGCTGCGCGGCCTCGGCGCGACGATCGGTCCCGGCGTCTGGTGCGAGACCTACTGGCTGCCGGAGGCCGATCTGGTCACGCTGGGCGCGGGCGCCACCGTCAACCGCGGGTGCGTCGTGCAGACGCACCTGTTCCACGACCGCATCATGCGGATGGACACCGTCGTCCTCGAGGACGGGGCCACGCTCGGACCGCACTGTGTGGCCCTGCCCGCGGCGCGCGTGGGCGCCGGGGCGACGGTGGGGCCGGGCTCGCTGGTGATGCGCGGTGACGAGGTGCCCGCCTCGACGCGCTGGCAGGGCAATCCGATCAAACCGTGGAATCCGTTGCGCAAGAAGCGCGGCGAGGCCGCCGCCAAGAAGAGGAAACCCGCCCGCGACCCCGAGGGCTCCGCCGCGTGACGCGTTCGAAGAAGGCGAAGAACACCCCGGCCGTCATCGACCCCTACCTGCCTGAAACGGGCAACTTCGGGTACCGGGTGTCGCGGTACGAACTCGACCTGGAGTACAAGGTCGCGATCAACCGGCTTTCGGGCACGGCGACGATCACCGCCGTCACCCTGGCCGCGCTGCGCACCTTCACCCTCGACCTCGCCGACACGCTTCGGGTGACGAAGGTGGCGGTCAACGGCCGCCGGCCGGCCCGGTTCTCCTGCGCGCACAACAAGTTACGGGTCGAGTTGTCCTCGGCGCTGCCCGCCGGCGCGGCGCTGGTCGTGGAGGTCCGCTACGGCGGCACCCCCGAACCGATCGAAACCCTCTGGGGGGACGTCGGATTCGAGGAGCTGACGAACGGGGCGCTGGTCGCGGGTCAACCCAACGGCGCATCCTCGTGGTTCCCGTGCGACGACCATCCGAGCTCGAAGGCCAGCTACCGCATCCAGATCAGCACCGACAGCCCGTACCGCGCGATCGCCAACGGCGAGTTGGTGTCCCGCCGCGCCAGGGCGGGCCACACGGTGTGGACCTACGAGCAGGCCGAACCGACGTCGACGTATCTGATCACCCTGCAGATCGGCATGTACGACCTGCACAAGCTGGCGAAATCACCGGTGGCCATGCAGGCGGCCCTGCCGGCCCGTCTGCGCCGTAACTTCGACCACGACTTCGGCCGTCAACCGCAGATGATGAAGCTGTTCGAGAAACTCTTCGGACCGTATCCGCTGGCGAGCGGCTACACCGTGGTGGTGACCGACGACGACCTCGAGATCCCGCTCGAGGCGCAGGGCATCTCGATCTTCGGGGCCAATCACTGCAACGGCACGCGCAGAGCCGAGCGGTTGATCGCCCACGAACTGGCCCACCAGTGGTTCGGCAACTCGGTCACCGTGCGGCGCTGGCGCGACATCTGGCTGCACGAGGGGTTCGCGTGCTACGCGGAGTGGCTGTGGTCGGAGAACTCCGGTGGCCGCAGCGCCGACGACTGGGCGCGCCACTACCACGCGCGGTTGGCCGAGCTGCCGCAGGATCTGCTGCTGTCCGACCCCGGCCCGAAGGACATGTTCGACGACCGGGTGTACAAGCGCGGTGCGCTGACCCTGCACGTCCTGCGCACACGCATCGGCGACGACAAGTTCTTCGCGTTGCTGCGGGACTGGACGGCGCGGCACCGGCACAGCACCGCGTTCACCGATGACTTCACCGGTCTGGCGGCCAATTACGCCGACGAGTCACTACGCCCGCTGTGGGACGGATGGCTCTACGCCGAGGATCTGCCGAAGCTGTGACCGACGCGGCACCGTCGACCGGCCCGGTCACGCGGAGCAGCGTGGCCCGGGTCGGCGTCGCGACGGCCGTGACCGCGCTGTGCGGCTACGCGGTCCTCTATCTCGCGGCGCGCGACCTCGAACCCGAGGGCTTCTCGGTGTTCGGGGTGTTCTGGGGGGCGTTCGGCCTGGCCAGCGGCGCGGCGTTCGGGCTGCTGCAGGAGGCGACGCGGGAGGTCCGCGACGCGCGGGTCGAACGTCCGGCCGGCGGCCCGCACACCCACCCCGTCCGGGTCGGCGCGGCGGTGGGCGTCGTCGCGGCCGTCCTCATCGTGGTCACCGCGCCGCTGTGGGCGGGCCACGTGTTCGTTGAGGCGCGGTGGCTGTCGGTGGCGCTGCTGAGCGCGGGGCTGGCCGGCTTCTGCGTGCACGCGACGCTGCTCGGCATGCTGGCGGGCGTCAACCGCTGGAGCCAGTACGGGGCGCTGATGGTGGCGGACGCGGTGATCCGCGTCCTGGTGGCCGCCGCGACGTTCGCGATCGGATGGGGTCTCGGGGGTTTCCTGTGGGCGACCGTCGGCGGCGCGCTCGCCTGGCTGCTGCTGCTCGTCTGCTCCCCCGCCACGCGGGCCGCCGCGCGCCTGCGGACGCCGGGCAGCACGGCGGAGTTCCTGCGCGGGGCCGCACATTCGATCGCCGCAGCGGGTGCCAGCGCCGTCCTGGTGATGGGGTTCCCCGTACTGCTCAAGGCGACGTCGGACGACCTCGGCGCGGCCGGCGGCGTGGTGATCCTGGCCGTGACGCTGACCCGGGCGCCGCTGCTGGTCCCGCTGACGGCGATGCAGGGCAACCTGATCGCCCACTTCGTCGACCAGCGCACGGCGCGGCTGCGCGCACTGATCGCGCCGGCGGCGGTGGTGTCGGGCCTGGGCGCGGTCGGTGTGGTGGCCGCCGGACTGCTGGGTCCCTGGCTGCTGCGCGCCGGGTTCGGTGAGCAGTACCGGGCCGACGGCGTGCTGCTGGCGTGGCTGACCGCGGCCGCCGTGGCGATCGCGCTGCTGACGCTGACCGGCGCGGCGACGGTGGCCGCGGCCATGCACCGCACGTATGCGCTCGGATGGGTCAGCGCCACGGTGGCGGCGGTGCTGTTGCTGCTGCTGCCGCTGGATCTGGAGACCAGGACCGTGGTGGCGTTGCTGTGCGGACCGCTGGTGGGCATCGCCGTGCACCTCGGTGGGCTGGCCAGGGCGTCGGCGTAGTGAGCGCTTGCCCGCTTCACTTCGCGCTATATCCTGGCCGGGTTTGATCGAGGAGGCGACATGACCTGGCTGGTGACGGGCGGGGCCGGTTACATCGGCTCGCACGTCGTGCACGCGCTGCTCGACGCCGGGACACCGGTGGTGGTCATCGACGACCTCTCGTCGGGGTTCGAGGAGTTCGTGCCGACCGAGGTCCCGTTCGTGCGGGGCACCCTGCTCGACGAACCGCTGGTGCTCGACACCCTGCGCCGTCACGACGTCCGCGGCGTGATCCACATCGCCGGCTACAAGTACGCCGGCGTCTCGGTGTCGCGTCCGCTGCACACCTACGAGCAGAACGTGTCCGCGATGGTGACGCTGCTGCGGACCATGGACGACGCCGGCGTCGACAAGGTCGTGTTCTCGTCGAGTGCGGCGACGTTCGGCACCCCCGACGTCGACATCGTCGATGAGCAGACCGCCACCCGGCCGGAATCGCCGTACGGCGAGACGAAGCTGATCGGCGAATGGCTGTTGCGCGACGTTGCACGCGCCACCGGGCTACAGCACACCAGCCTGCGGTACTTCAACGTGGTGGGGTCGGGGTCCGAGACGCTCTACGACGCCAGCCCGCACAATCTGTTCCCGTTGGTGTTCCAGATGCTGCACGACGGACGGGTCCCCCGCATCAACGGCGCCGACTACCCCACCCCCGACGGCACCTGTGTGCGTGACTACATCCATGTCACCGACCTGGCGCTGGCCCACGTCGCCGCCGCGCGGCGCCTGGCCGACGGTCAGCCGGTGGAGCCGGTGTACAACCTGGGCAGCGGCGACGGCACGTCCGTGCGCGAGATCATGACCGCGATCCGGGAGGTCACCGGCATCGAGTTCGAGCCGGAGATCATGCCGCGGCGTCCCGGCGACCCGGCCCGCATCGTCGCGGCCGGTGACCTGGCCCGGCGTGACCTGGACTGGCAGATGCGGCATTCGGTGCGCGACATGGTCGCGTCGGCGTGGCGGGCCAGCCTGGTGGCGCGGGCGGCGGCTCCGGGTGCGGAGTGGGCCGGCTGAACCGGGTCACCGCCGCCGCGGTTTCGCTCATCGCGGTGCAGCTGGCCGTTCGGGCGGTGCTGGCGTTCGGCGGCTACTTCTATTGGGACGACCTGATCCTCGTCGGCCGGGCGGGCACGCAGGGGCTGCTGTCACCGTCGTTCCTGTTCGACGATCACGACGGGCATGTGATGCCCGCGGCGTTCCTGCTGTCGGGGATGATCACCAGGGCGGCGCCGTGGTCGTGGGTGCTGCCTGCGGTGAGCCTGGTGGTGCTGCAGCTGCTGGCGTCGCTGGCGCTGTTGCGCGCGCTGCACGTCATCCTCGGGTGGCGTCCGGTGTTGTTGCTGCCGTTGACGTTTGCGCTGTTCACCCCGCTGGCTGTGCCCGGGTTCGCCTGGTGGGCGGCGGGGTTGAACTCGCTGCCGATGCTCGCGGCGCTGGCGTGGGTGTGCGCGGACGCGGTCCTGCTGGTGCGCACCGGACGGCAGCGCTACGCGGTCACCGCGGTGGCCGTGTACGTCGGCGGGTTGTTGTTCTTCGAGAAGGCGGCGGTGATCCCGTTCGTCGCGTTCGCGGTGGTCGCGCTGCTGGCCTATGTCACCGGCGACCGTGCCGCGGTCGTGACGGTGTGGCGTCGCGGGATTCGGTTCTGGGCGGCGGCGCTGGCCGTGACGGCCGCGTGGATCGGGGTGTATCTGCTCGTCGTCGACCAGAAGCGGTGGAGCTTCGACCTGGGCATGACGTGGGACCTGCTGGCGCGGTCCATCACTCACGGGATCGTGCCCGGTTTGGTCGGCGGACCGTGGGATTGGCAGCGGTGGGCGCCTGCGTCGCCGTGGGCGACGCCACCCGTCGCGGTGATGGTGCTGGGCTGGGTGGTGCTGGCGGCCGTCGTCGCGGTGTCGTTCGCGCGCAAACAGCGGATCGGACCGGTGTGGGCGGTCGCGGTCGGCTACGCCGTCGCGTGCCAGGTGCCGATCTATTTGATGCGGTCGTCGCGGTTCACGGCGCTGGAGCTGGCGCACACGCTGCGGTACCTGCCGGATCTGGTGGTGGTGCTGGCCCTGCTGATGGCGGTCGGATTCTGCGCCCCGAACCGCGAGGGGGCGCGACGGCTGGACGCATCGCGTCGCCGGTCGGTGGCGGTCGCCGGTCTGACTGCGGCGTTCGTCGCGAGCAGCCTGTACTCGACGGTGACGTTCCACCGGATCTGGCAGGACAGCCCGGTGCCGGCGTACGTGGCGAACGCGCGGGCGGGGTTGGCGGAGGTGGACGAGCCGATGCTCGATCAGGAGGTCGATCCGCTGATCCTGCAGCGGGTCGCGGGGCCGGAGAGCCTGCTGAGCCACATGTTCGCGTTGGTCGACGACCGGCCGGAGATCGGGTCGAGCACGTCGGAGCTGCGGATGGTGGACCGGTCCGGACATGTGGTCGACGCGTTGGTGACGTGGGTGCGGGCCATCGTCGCTGGGCCGGAGCCCAACTGCGGCTACCTGGTGCAGCCGGACTTCCCGGTGCGGATGCCGCTGGACGGGCCGCTGCTGCCGGCGGACTGGACCGCGGAGATCAACTACCTGGCGAACAGCGACGGGTCACTGCTGATGGCGCTGTCGGAGGGCCCGGAGGTGAAGGTGCCGGTGCGGCCGGGCCTGAACAGGGTGTTCGTGCGGCTGCCGGGAGCTGGTGACGCAATCAAGGTCAGCGCGAGCACCGCGGCGCTGTCGGTGTGCATATCGCCCGGTCCGGTCGGATTTGTGGCACCGAGGTAGTCCGGGGTACGGGATACTGGGCAAATGATGTTGCCACGGGGGCGGGCGGGGTGCCGGTGAGCGCCCTCGACGGCTTCTACACAACCTGGGACAACGCCCGGCAAACGTTCGGCCAGGGCACCCCGCAGCCAGGCACGGACTTCGACGAGAGTCCGCAGTTGACCGAGCTCGGATCCGGCGTCACGGCGGCGGCGCCCGGATCGACGTGGTCAGGGGCCGCCGCGACCAATTACGACAAGGCCAACACCGACCATCAGGCCGTGTTCACGCGGCTGGCGGAGTTGGACCGCAGGATCGCCCAGCAGGTCGACCAGTCGGCGCAGACGGTCGCGACGGGGCGGCAGAACCTGGATCGACTGCGCCAGTGGGTGACCGACGCCGCCAACAGCGTGCCGCCGGGTAGGCAGCGCGACGCGATGCTGATGCAGATCGCGAACAAGGGGCTCGGACAGCTCACCGAGGTCGTGCAGAGGACCAACGCCGAGTCGAACACGATCGCGCAGAACCTCGCGAAGCTCGGGCCCGAGTTCGACGCGGTGAAGAACGAGCAGAAGTTCGGCAACGGCGAGAAGGACGAGACGAAGGACGACGCCGATGCGCTGGGGAACGAGGAGGCCCGCGCGACGCCTGAGAACGAGCGCGCCGAGCAGGATGTTCAGGCCGCGCTTGCCGGAGACCAGAATGCCGCCGCACGCGTCGAAGCTGTCCTCGGCGGGATCGAACCAGGGCGGGAACTCTCGTCCGAGCAGGGCTCCTACCTGAGTCAGATGCAGGCCCAACAGCACGGCATGAGCGTCGACGATCTGCACGAAGCCGAGCAACGGCTCGGGGACCACAAGGACATCATCGGCGACTCATGGCAGCTCATGAGCAACGACGACGTCAGATTCCCCAAGACCGAGACCACACCGGAGGCCCTCGACAACCCCACTCGGGTGGTGACGGGTGGCTATGACCAGCTTCCCCGGAGTGTCCAGGAAGCGCTCAACGGGGCAGGCGACCTGAAACAGGTCGACGATGCGAATGTGCTGAAGAACTACGGAGACTTGCAGAAGATCTCCGAGATCGTCACCGACGGGAACGACAGGTTGCAGACCGGTACCGAAGTCGATCGCGGATTGATGCGGGCCGCCGACGCGGTGATGGACAGCGACGTTCCTGCGGCCCACGCGTCCGCGGCGACCCAGGGCCTCTTCGAGGCGGTCGCGCCGGATCATCAGATCATTCACGACCACGTTCTCGGCACCCATGGAAGCGACGGGCAGGACTTCCTCCGCGACGTGAACCACATGCCCTGGAATGACAACGGCAAGGCCGCCGGCGCCCTGTTCAGCTGGACGCACGACAACCATCTCGAACCGGGTATCGCCGACGCGACAGCCGAGGCATACGGACGGTATCTGGGCGAACACAAGAACGATCTGATGAACATCGGCGGACAGACGCTCGGTGAATACAATCCGGAACTCGTCAAGGCGTACGCCCACGGCCTGTCTCCGTACGTGGACGACATTGCCAGCGTGGGTGGCGACGACGGCGACGGATTCGCCGACCTCGACAGCAGTGACTCCGAGCGTCCGATCGGCAAGGGGGTCTTCTCTCTTCTGAGCACTCAGGAAGACGCCTACGTCGAATTCAACAGCGCGGCCGATGCACTCGCAGTCGATCGCTCCCTCGACTGGGCGACCGACGTCAAGAACGGCGTACCGGTCTCGGAAGACGATTCCAGGATGGCGGACGCCGCAGTGCTGAAGGGAATGGTCTCCGCCGGCGCGGCCGACGCAGCGCACGTGATGCAGCAGAACAGCGCGGAAGCTCAGCAATGGCGAGAAACCGCTTACAAGACCGGAATCGCCGCCTTGAGCGGAATGAGCGGACCGGTGGGTGGACCCATAGTGGCGACCTTCGGTGAAGCGATGGAGGGTTCGTTCGTCGGGCCGCAGATCGATACGACGGCGCCCACGCTTCCCGACATGGAGCCCGACGAAGCGTCCCGCTTCACTGCTAACGCGTTGTTGGCGACGGGCGCGATCCGGCCTGAAGACGTCAACCCGGATTATCTGATCGGCGACAGTCTCGCCTCACGCGAAGAACTCGATGATTTGAAGCGACGGGTTCCCACAGACACGGATTACAGCGACGACATGAATGACTACATCAACCGAGCATTGGGCGGCTCCGACTCGAATCCGTCCAACGACTTCTTGAATTGGTACAACATGATTATCAAGATCCCGGGCGGCGGGAACTGATGCTGGTGTATCAGCGAATCGCCGCGACAGTTCTCATGATCCTCGCATTACCAGCATGCACAACAGACCCTGGCGTTCAGCGCTGGCAGGGTCCCATCGCGGAAATGAGGTACCTCTGGACTGCAGAAGCCGGAATCGATGTTCTCACCGGCCCTGCCGTGCCGATTCGCGCCTTCATCGAGTCGCTCATGCTCAGCCAGTATGCGGGCGATATGTCCTATGCCTATCCGGGATTCGAACGGGCGGTACCGGACGGCGGTTCAGACCTATGGGTGACCCGACCAGCGCTCGACGTCCCCAGCGATGAGCCATCGGTCGGCAACATCACCCACCACATCCTGTCCGTGAGCCACGCCGAGGACGATGTCTCAGCAGTTATCTGTATTTACAACTACCGTCTGGCGGTCAGAACAGACGACGGTTCGTATCGGAGCGTCGCGCGTACCGGATCGCAGGGCACCCGTGGTATCCACGCCACGAAAGTTGGCTTGACTGGACCGTCGCCGTCGATGCCGCCCCAAACCGGGCCGCGCCCGGACCCCGTCGACGACGTCTTCGGTGAATGGCATATCCGCGGACTGCTCGATTCCTTCTCGAGAAGCAAGCAAGGTTTCGACGAAACATGGCCCACATACGAGGCCGACCTGAAAACGTGCGTCGACAGAGCTCCAGACCCGGCGTCGGTTCGCGCCGAAATCATCGACGGCACCCACCCTCGCGACTTCTTCCCCACTTCGCCGGCTAGTCCCGGTTGGCCGGAGGCTGCTGGCAACTAGCCCATGCCACCCTGGGTCGCATGAGAGACGCGCGCGAACAAGGCCGCCAGGTCCTCCGTGAACTCCTCGCCTACGCCGACCCTACGGTTGATGACACGAAACGCGAGTAACGGCGTCAACAACCGTGGTCTCGCGCGGAACAACAAGAGAGCCGCCTAGGAGAATCGAACTCCTGACCTATTCATTACGAGTGAATCGCTCTACCGACTGAGCTAAGGCGGCGTGCCCGCCGACGAGCGCTTGCGCGAGTCGCAAGCCCCCGAGACCGGGCGGCACGAGTCTACGGCAGCGCCCGCCGGCCACCAAAGTCAGTCCCGCAGCGCCTGTCCGACGGTCGCCACCATCGCGTCGACCGCGAACTTCGGCTTGACGTTGACCGCCAGCGCCTCGCGGCACGCCAGCACCGCCTCGATGCAGCGCAGCAGCTTGTCCGGGGGCGCGTGCGCCGCCAGCGCCGCGACCTTGTCGGCCATGTCCGGATGGTTGGCCTGCACATGCCCGGCCCCCGACGCCACCAGCAGCGCATCGCGGAAGTAGGTGGCCAGGTCGATCAGCGCACGGTCCAGCGCGTCGCGCGACGCCCTGGTCTGCCGCGACTTCTGCCGCTTCTCCAGATCCCTGATGGCCCCGGTCGCACCGCGCATGGCGCCCGCGGTGCCCTTGCCGGTACCGCCCGCTCCCAGAGCCGTGCGCAGTTCCTCGACCTCGGTCTCGTTGCGGTCCACGGTCAGCGCCTTGGCCTCGGCGTCCGCCGACGCGACGAGTTCCTCGACCGCGGCGTAGGCCCGCGACGGTGTGGCCGCGTCCCGCGCCAGGCTCAACGCCCGTTTGCGGCGGTCGCGCGCCTGCTCGTCGACGACCAGCCGGCGCGCCCGCCCGACGTGGCCGCCACTGACCGAGGCCGCCCAGCGGGCGTCCTGCTCCGACAGGCCGTCACCGTCGATGAGCACCTGAGTGATCGCATCCACCGACGGAGTCACCAGTGCGACGTGCCGGCAGCGCGACCGCAGCGTGATCGCGATGTCCTCGGGGTCCACCGACGGCGCGCACAGCAGGAACACCGTCGACGGCGGTGGCTCCTCGACGACTTTCAGCAACGCGTTCGCCGCCCCCTCGGTGAGCCGGTCGGCGTCCTCGACCACCACGATCTGCCAGCGGCCCGTACCCGGCCGTCGTGAGGCGATCTGCACGATCGAGCGCATCTCGTCCACGCCGATCGACAGGCCCTCAGGGATGATCCGCCGGACGTCGGCGTGCGTCCCGGCCATGGTCGTGGTGCACGCCCGGCACTCGCCACAACCGGGGACACCGTCGGAGGTGCACTGCAGCGCGGCGGCAAAGCACAGCGCCGCGATCGACCTCCCCGACCCCGGCGGACCCGTGATCAGCCAGGCATGTGTCATGGTCCCCGTCGCCGAGGCACTGTGAGCGTCATCACCACGGGCCGCCTGCGCGGCACCCACCAACTCCGCCTCAACAGCGTGTTGACCCACCAAACGGGAAAAAACTCCGGCCATCACCGCCAACAGTAGTGGTCAGACCGACACAACTCGCTGACAGCGGCGCTCAACGTCGCCTCCGCCCGATACGGTAAACGGGTGGCATCGGAGGCGGTACCGATCGGGCGAATCAGCGCATTCGTCCGCTGGGTGGCGCGCACACCGTGGCCGGTCTTCACCCTGGGCATGCTCCAGGCCGACATCATCGGGGCGTTGTTCGTGCTCGGCTTCCTGCGGTTCGGCCTGCCGCCCGAGGACCGCGTCCAACTCCAGGACCTGCCCGCGGCGAACCTCGCGATCTTCCTGGGCTACCTGTTCGTCTCGTTCAGCGTCGGCGCCTACCTGAGCCTGCGGCTGCTGATCCCCGTCATCCGGTGGCAGCGCCGCGACACGCTGTTGGCCGAGAGCGACCCCGGCACCACCGACCTGGCCCGGACGCGCGCCCTGCGAATGCCCTTCTACCGGACCGTGATCAGCGTCGCGAACTGGTGCCTGGGGTCCATCGTCTTCATCGTCGCGAGCTGGCCCGTCGCCAGTAAGTCGGCGCCCGTGGTGGCCGTCGCCACCGCACTGGGCGCGACCGCCACCGCGATCATCGGCTATCTGCAGTCCGAGCGGGTGCTGCGTCCGGTCGCCGTGGCGGCGCTGCGCGGCGGCGTCCCGGAGAACTTCCGTGCGCCCGGCGTCGTCCTGCGCCAGGTGCTCACCTGGGTGCTCTCCACGGGCGTTCCGGTGCTGGCGATCGTGCTCGCACTGGTGGCCAGCCAGTTCGACATCCTCGAGGCGCCCGCCGACCGGCTGACCATGCCGATCCTGCTGCTGGCCATCGCCGCGCTGGTGATCGGGTTGGCCGGCACCGTCCTGGTGGCCATGTCGATCGCCGACCCGCTGCGTCAGCTGCGCTGGGCGCTCGGCGAGGTCCAGCGCGGCAACTACAACGCCCACATGCAGATCTACGACGCCAGCGAACTGGGCCTGCTGCAGGCCGGATTCAACGACATGGTGCGCGACCTGTCCGAACGGCAGAGGCTGCGCGACCTGTTCGGGCGCTACGTCGGCGAGGACGTCGCGCGCCGGGCGCTGGAACGCGGTACCGAACTCGGCGGCCAGGAGCGCGATGTGGCCGTGCTGTTCGTCGACCTGGTCGGTTCCACCCAACTCGCCTCGACGATCCCGGCCGCCGACGTGGTCAACCTGCTCAACGACTTCTTCCGGGTGGTCGTGGACACCGTCAACCGCCACGGCGGCTTCGTCAACAAGTTCCAGGGTGACGCGGCGCTGTGCATCTTCGGGGCCCCGATCGAGCATCCCGACGCGTGCGGCGCCGCGCTGGCGGCGTCACGCGAACTGCACGACGAGCTCATCAAGGTCCTCGGCCAGACCGAGTTCGGCATCGGTGTGTCGGCGGGACGCGCGATCGCCGGCCACATCGGCGCCCAGGCCCGTTTCGAGTACACGGTGATCGGCGACCCGGTCAACGAAGCCGCGCGGCTCACCGAACTCGCGAAATTGGAGTCGGGGCACGTGCTGGCGTCGGCGATCGCCGTGAGCGGCGCGCTCGACGCCGAGGCGTTGTGCTGGAACGTCGGCGAGACCGTCGAGCTGCGCGGGCGCATCGCCCCGACCCAGTTGGCTCGCCCGGTGAACCTGATGTCCCCGCGCGAGATCAGCGATCTGTCGCGCTGAGGGCTACGCCTTCTTCGCGGCGGCCTTCTTCGCGGCGGTCTTCTTGGCTGCCGTCTTCTTCGCCGGCGCCTTCTTGGCGGCGGCCTTCTTCTTGACCGGACCCCGGGCCCGCCGGTCGGCGAGCAGTTCGGAGGCGCGCTCGTCGGTGATCGACATGACGTCGTCACCCTTGCGCAGGCTGGCGTTGGTCTCACCGTCGGTGACGTACGGGCCGAAGCGGCCGTCCTTGATCACCATCGGCTTACCGCTGACCGGGTCGGCGCCCAGCTCCCGCAGCGGCGGCGTCGCCGCGCCCTGCCTGCCCCGGCGCTTGGGCTCGGAGTAGATCTTGAGCGCCTCGTCGAGCGTGATGGTGAACATCTGCTCCTCGGTGGCCAGCGACCGAGAGTCGTTGCCGCGCTTGAGATACGGTCCGTACCGGCCGTTCTGCGCGGTGATCTCCTCACCGGTGCCGGGATCGACGCCCACCACCCGCGGCAGCGACAGCAGCTTGAGTGCGTCGTCGAGCGTGACGGTCTCGAGGTCCATCGTGCGCAGCAGCGAACCGGTCCGCGGTTTGGGACCCGTGGGCTTCTTGCCCTTCTTCGCCGGGGCGCCGTCTTCGGGCTCGTCCGGCGGTGCGGGCAGCACCTCGGTCACATACGGTCCGTACCGGCCGTCCTTGGCGACGATCTCATGGCCGGTCTCCGGGTCGACACCCAGCGATCGGCCCTCTTGCGGTGTGGAGAACAGCTTCTCGGCCAGTTCGAGGGTCAACTCGTCCGGCGTCAGTTCGTCCTTGAGGTTGGCGCGCTGGGGCTTGAGGTCGCCCGGCTCACCATCCTCGTCGGCCACCATCCGCTCGAGGTACGGACCGTTCTTGCCGACCCGCACGTAGATGGGACGGCCCTCGGCGTCGTCGAAGAGCTTGATGGAGTTGACTTCCCGGGCGTCGATCTCTTCGAGATTGACGCCGACCAGCTTCTTGAGGCCACCCGAGCGGGCGATCGAATCCCCGACACCGTGCTCGCCGCCGAAGTAGAAGTTCTTGAGCCAGTTGGTCCTTCGCTCCTGACCAGAGGCGATCTCGTCGAGTTCGTCTTCCATCGCGGCGGTGAACCCGTAGTCCACGAGACGGCCGAAATGCTGTTCGAGCAGACCGATCACCGCGAACGCCACCCACGACGGGACCAGCGCGCTGCCCTTCTTGTGGACGTAACCGCGGTCCTGGATGGTCTTGATGATCGACGAGTAGGTCGACGGTCGGCCGATGCCCAGATCCTCGAGCGCCTTGATCAGCGAGGCCTCGGTGTAGCGGGCGGGCGGGCTGGTCTGGTGGCCGGCGGGGGTGAGCTCCTTGGCGTCCACCCGCTGGCCCTGGGTCAGGTTCGGCAGTCGGCTCTCGGCGTCGTCGGACTCGCCGCCTGCGAGCTCGTCGATGCTCTCGACGTAGGCCTTGAGGAAGCCGGCGAAGGTGATGGTGCGCCCGCTCGCGGAGAACACCACCGACTGGCCGTCTCGGGAGTCGCCGGCGATCCGCAGGCTCAGCGTGGTGCCCCGCGCGTCGGCCATCTGCGAGGCGACGGTGCGCTGCCAGATCAGCTCGTAGAGCCGGAACTCGTCGGTGTCGAGCTGGGCGTGCAGCTGCCCGGGGGTCTGGAACACGTCGCCGGCGGGGCGGATCGCCTCGTGCGCCTCCTGGGCGTTCTTGACCTTGCGGGTGTACTGGCGCGGCGTCGGGTGGACGTACTCCTCGCCGTAGAGCTGGCGAGCCTGATTGCGCGCGGCGTCGATGGCCGACTGCGACAGCGTGGTCGAGTCGGTACGCATATAGGTGATGTAGCCGTTCTCGTACAGGCGTTGGGCGATGCTCATCGTGCGCTCCGAGGAGAACCGCAGTTTGCGCCCGGCCTCCTGCTGCAGCGTCGAGGTCATGAACGGCGCGTAGGGCCTACGCGTGTAGGGCTTCTGTTCGACCGAGGCGACCGACAGCTGCGCGCCCTGCAGACCCGCCGCCAACGCCCCGGCCGCGGCCTCGTCGAGGACCAGGACCTCGTCGGGTTTGCGCACCTGACCGAGTGAGTCGAAATCACGGCCCGAGGCCACCCGGCGGCCGTCGACGCTGTTGAGTTTCGCCGTGAACGTCGGCGGGGTGGCCTGCGCATCGGAGACGCTGGCGTCCAGTTCGGCGCTCACATCCCAGTAGCCGGCGGTGCGGAACGCCATCCGCTCGCGTTCACGCTGCACGATGATGCGGGTCGCCACGGACTGCACGCGGCCGGCCGACAGCTTCGGCGCCACCTTCTTCCACAGCACCGGGCTGACCTCGTAGCCGTAGAGACGGTCGAGGATGCGGCGGGTCTCCTGCGCGTCGACCAGGTCGTTGTCGAGGTCACGGGGGTCTTCGGCGGCGGCGCGGATCGCCGATTCGGTGATCTCGTGGAACACCATCCGCTTGACCGGGATGCGCGGTTTGAGCGTCTCCAGCAGATGCCAGGCGATGGCCTCGCCCTCGCGGTCGCCGTCCGTCGCGAGATAGAGCTCGTCCACCCCTTTGAGGATGTCCTTGAGCTCCGCCACGGTGCTCTTCTTGTCCGGGCTGATGATGTAGAGCGGTTCGAAGTCGTGTTCGACGTTTACGCCGAGACGGGCCCATGGCTCCGACTTGTACTTCGCGGGTACGTCCGCAGCGGCCCTGGGCAGGTCGCGGATGTGTCCGCGCGACGATTCGACGATGTAGTTCGAGCCGAGGTAACCGGCGATTTTGCGTGCCTTCGTCGGCGACTCGACAATGACGAGTCGCCGCACGCTACCGTTTCCGCCTCTGCGGCTACCGTCAGCCAACTGGATCCTGCTCCAATTCCTCGATCGCCATCCGGCGCCGGATGCCTCCGTCAGCGCCTGTCGGCACCTGACAATTTCGCACCCTACGCTGACCGACGCAAACTGACCCCTTCGTCACGGGTCACTGAACGCTGGGCCAGTGGGGCAACGCCGCGGCGTGTTCCGGAGGTTCCCCCACCGTCTCTACCAGGCGTGTCAGGCGTCGTCGACCACTGATCCGCAGTGCCGGACGGGACCCTCTGGTGCCGATCAGCGTCGGTGCGATCCCGATGCGCATCATCGCCGACGCCAGCGGCGAATGGGTGTCCGGCGCGTGCGGGTCCAGCCCGAGCAGGTAGCCGTTGGGTTCCCTGGTGCCTGACGCCAACGTCCACGCCCGCAATTCGCGGGGTCCGGGCAGCCACTGCGGGGGGACCGTCTTGACCGCGCCACGGGTCCACTCGGCGGCGATCGCGACGAGCCGCGGCTCCACGGCGGTGCGCACCAGCGGGGTGTTCTCGTCGGTGCGCGAGATCTCCGGGGTCAATCCGGCGTCGGCGATCATCTCGGCGAGCGCCTCGGCCCGCCACAGATCGTCCACGACCACCGAGAGCCGGGCGCCCTGGTCCCGGCCCGTGCCGACCAGCACCACCTGACCGGGCGCGGCGAGCAACCCGGTGAGGTCGGCGACGGCGGGGGGTACCGCCTCCGCCGAGAAGAAGGACAGCTGGCTCACGAATCGACAGTAAGCCAGCCGAGCGTCCGCCGTGAGGTGCCCCGCGGCATGCGGAACAACGGCACCGCGAACGAGAACACCCCCACAGTTCCGTGGAAGCGGATCAGTGGGGGTGTTTCGTCAGGCTCGCTGTACTAGATGGTGCGCACACCCGTAGCTTGCGGCCCCTTGGGGCTCTGGCCGACCTCGAACTCGACCTTCTGGTTCTCCTCCAGGGTGCGGAAGCCGCTGCCCTGAATCTCCGTGTAGTGGACAAACACGTCTGCGGAGCCGTCCTCGGGGGCGATGAAACCGAACCCCTTCTCCGCGTTGAACCACTTCACAGTTCCCTGTGGCATTTCCTGTTGTTTCCTTTTCTTCTTCTCCGGGTGCGGTCCACCGTTTCGGTACACCGGGCCCGTTCCGACCGCCATCCTTCGTGGAGTCGTCGGAACTCGACCCGACCTACAACCCTCGCAGGAACCGCGATCGCAACGTCGATCCTGCGAGTGCGAGTACACGAACACAGAAGCTGCGACCGCGCTAAGTCAATCACGTTCAGCGCTGGTGCGACAGTCTCAGCGCACTTCCTTGGGGAACAATTCACCTGTGCACCGACGCCGACGGCGCGGCGCACTGTTACGGGCGTGTTTCGGGAAGGCGGGCAGTGTCAGATTTCGGCCGGGAGCTGCTGTCTTGTGCGGTGGCGGGAGTGGTGGCCGACGAGCATCCGCTGCGTCACGTCGCCGACCTCCCGCCGCGTTCGGGGCAGCCGCAATCGTGGCCGCAGTGGGCGCATCCAGATGTCGTGCGGGCGTTTGTTGATCGGGGCGTGCGCACGCCGTGGTCGCATCAGCGCGCGGCGGCCGACCTCGCCCATGACGGCAGGCACGTGGTGCTGTCCACCGGCACGGCGTCGGGCAAGTCGCTGGCCTACCAGCTGCCGATCCTGTCCGCGATGGCGTCCGAGCCTCGTACGCGCGCACTGTATCTGTCGCCGACGAAGGCGCTCGGTCACGATCAGCTGCGCACCGCTCAGGCCCTCACCGACGCCGTCCCCGCACTGCACGACGTGGCTCCGTCGTCCTATGACGGCGACAGCCCCGTCGACGTCCGGCGATTCGCCAGGGAGCGGTCGCGCTGGATCTTCTCCAATCCGGACATGATCCATCTGTCGCTGCTGCGCAACCACGCCCGCTGGGCGGTCTTCCTGCGCCACCTCAAGTTCATCGTGGTCGACGAATGCCATTACTACCGTGGCATATTCGGATCGAACGTGGCGCTGGTGCTGCGCCGCCTGCTGCGGCTGTGCGCGCGGTACTCGGCCGATTCGGGAGGGCCGACGGTGATCTTCGCCAGCGCGACGACCGCCGCACCCGCCGCGACCGCCGCCGAGTTGATCGGTCAGACGGTCGAGGAGGTCACCGACGACGGGTCACCGCAGGGCGCGCGGACGGTGGCGCTGTGGGAGCCGGCGCTGCTCACCGATCTGGTCGGCGAGAACGGCGCTCCGGTACGACGATCCGCGGGTGCGGAGGCCGCCCGGGTGATGGCCGATCTGATGGCCGAAGGGGCGCGGACGCTGACATTCGTGCGGTCCCGCCGCGGGGCCGAACTCACCGCGCTCGGCGCGCGGGCCCGCCTCGAGGAGGTCGCACCCGAACTGATCGAGCAGGTGGCCTCCTACCGCGCCGGCTATCTGGCCGAGGACCGCCGTGAACTGGAACGCGCCCTGGCCGACGGCCGACTGCGGGGCTTGGCCACCACCAACGCCCTCGAACTCGGCGTCGACATCGCGGGACTGGATGCGGTGGTGCTGGCCGGATTCCCGGGCACGGTCACGTCGTTCTGGCAGCAGGCGGGGCGTTCGGGCCGGCGCGGCCAGGGCGCGCTGATCGTGCTGGTGGCCCGCGACGACCCCCTCGACACCTACCTGGTGCATCATCCGGAGGCCCTGCTGGACCGGCCCATCGAACGGGTGGTGATCGATCCGGCCAACCCCTATGTGCTTGCCCCGCAACTGCTCTGTGCCGCCACCGAACTGCCGCTCACCGATTCCGAGGTGCGGATGTGGGACGCCGAAACGGTGGCGGAATCGCTGGTCGACGACGGTCTGCTGCGCCGCCGGGCGCACGGGTACTTCCCCGTACCCGGCCTCGATCCCCATCCCGCCGTGGACATCCGCGGATCCACCGGCGGGCAGATCGCCATCCTCGAGGCCGACACCGGGCGCATGCTCGGCAGTGCGAACGCCGGCCAGGCGGCGGCGTCGGTGCATCCGGGGGCGGTGTACCTGCACCAGGGCGAGAGCTACGTCGTGGACTCCCTGTCGTTCGAGGACGGTGTGGCGTTCGTGCACGCCGAGGACCCCGGCTACACCACCTTCGCCAGGGAGGTGACCGACATCGCGGTGACCGGCGCCGGCGAGCGGGAGCCCCACGGTGCGGTGACCGTCGGCCTGGTTCCGGTGTCGGTGTCCAACACCGTGGTCGGCTACCTGCGCCGCCGACTCAACGGTGAGGTCATCGATTTCGTCGAACTGGACATGCCGACCCGGACGCTGGACACCATGGCGGCAATGTGCACGATCACCCCGGATGCACTGCTGGACAACGGGATCGACCCGTTGCGGTTCCCCGGCTCGCTGCACGCCGCCGAGCACGCCGCGATCGGGCTGCTACCGCTGGTGGCCAGTTGCGACCGCGGCGACATCGGCGGGGTGTCGACCGCGGTGGGCCCGGAGGAAGGGCTGCCGACGATCTTCGTCTACGACGGTCATCCGGGCGGGGCCGGGTTCGCCGCGCGCGGGTTTCGTCAGATCCGCACCTGGTGGACGGCCACCGCGGACGCCATCGAGGCGTGTGAGTGTCCGGGGGGCTGCCCGTCCTGTGTGCAGTCACCCAAATGCGGGAACGGCAATGATCCGCTCGACAAGGCGGGTGCGGTGAGGGTGCTGCGGTTGGTGCTGCGCGCGCTGGGCGATCGTCGGCGTTGACAGGGGGAACCGACCGACCCCTCGACGGTCGACTCCTCACACGCGATTCGTTTCGTGCACCCGGAAGCGGGCTGGAAGCAAAATACCTCGTTAGGGCATTGTTCGCCACAGAATCGGCGTCGTTTCCAGGGCGGACGCACCGTGATCGCGGCGGCTGCGCGACGGATTCGGTGGCTGTTCGTGCCACGTTAAAATCGCGGGCATGAGCCACGACTGGCTGCTGGTGGAGACACTGGGGAGTGAGCCCGTCGTCGTCGCACAGGGTCGGCGAACCGAGAAGATGGTTCCGATCAGTGCGTTCCTGCGGCGCAGTCCCCATCTGATGGCGGTGCAAACCGCCATCGCCGAGACCGTTCACGCAGGTCAGGGGCTGTCCAGCATCACCCCGAAAAACGACCGTGTGATTCGCACTGAGGTGGTGCAGATGTCCGACGGCCGCATTCACGGCGTCCACGTCTGGATCGGCCCACCGAAGCTGGACCCGCCCGAGCGTCCGCTACCCGGTCCGCTGAAGTGGGATCTGGCGACCGGTATCGCGACCGCCACCACGCAGTCGCTGGCCAACAGCGGTCGCGACCCCGGCGTGGAGGACACCCACGGCCGGGCGTTGGCCGAGGACCTGCCGATGCGCGACCTCAACCCGAGCGAAACCAAGGTTCTGTCGATGGCGATCCGGCCCGAGCCCGGCCAGACCTTCTGCAGCACCTGGGATGTCACCGATCATCAGGGGACGCCCATCGCGGTCGGATTCAGCGCCCGTGCCCTGCTCGAGGCAGAGGACGGCGGCGCGGAGAGACTGGTCTGCCGGGCGATGAACTGGCGCGCGGAGCGAGAGGGTCCCGAGCAGCCGGCGCCGGACCACCTGGCCCAGCGGATCCTCGACGGGTTGGCCCAGGCCGGGCTGCACCGGGCCCTGGTGGATCTGGACAACTGGAAGCTCTTGAAGTGGCTCGACCCGCCGGCCCCGTTCTATGACTGGCGGGCCAACGAGGTGCACCCGGATGACGACGTCCACCTGGCACGCATGATCACCGAACTCGCCGACCGGGCCACGACGGCGGTTCTGCGGTTGCGGACCGCCGATGGGGGGTGGGCGCCGGTGCACGTCACGATCAACCGGATCGAACTCGAACCGGGGACCATCGCGGGCCTCGCCTCGGTGCGGCTGCCGACCGACGAGGAACTGCGCGAGGCACGGTTGCCGGCCGCCACCGCGCCGCCGTCGTCACCGGAGTAACGCCGGGCCCGCCCGCGCCGCCGCGCGCGCAGGACCGAGGCGCCACGCCCCCAGGCCCGTCGCGGCCTCGACGTGGACGACCACCTGCAGACCGTCGACGGTGCAGTCGGCGGCCGTCGTGTTCATCGACCTGGCGACGAATGTCGCCTGTGCGCAGGCTGACCCGGCTCCCGAGGCGATCTGACCGGCCGCTGCCAACGCGGCGAGGTCCGCGGCGGCCTGCGCCCGGTGGCGTGCGATGACCGCCGACCCGACCTGGGCCAGACCACCGGTGACGACCACCAGAGCCGCCACGGCGGCGACCGCGATGAGGCTCGCCGCGCCGCGCTCATCGGACGCCGGGTTCGGTCGCCGCGACCGCCTGCGCGGCGATGGTGACTCCCAACAGGATCGGAGGTCGGCTGCTGACGCGCGCGACGACCACGTGTCCGTCCCGCCGGAGATCGACCGCCGCCCCGTCCGGGGCGATCCTGCCCGCCACCTCGGTGGCCGACCGCTCGTCACCGCGGGCCGCGAGCCGTGCCGCCTCACGCGCGGCGTCGACGCAGCGCACCTGTGCACCGACGGCGGACAGGCCGGCGACGCACATGCCCAGCACGACCACCAGCGCGGCGACGGCGAACGCCGCCTCGACCGTGGCGCCACCGGATTCGCCACTCAGACATCGGTTTTCAGTGCGCGGCTGATGATGTTGGTCAGTGCGCTCACGATCGAGTCGCCGGTCACCACCGTGTAGAGAATCGCACCGAACGCCGCCGCGGCGACCGTCCCGATGGCGTATTCGACGGTGGACATGCCGGCGTCGTCGACCGCCAGCACGGTCAACCGCGCCTGGAACTCCTCGAGCATCGCCCTCAACGACATCGTGCCCTCCCTTGCTCCCGTCCGCGGAGGGTCCGCGAATCCCGGTCCTCACCACAGCCCCGACTGCAGGACGTCACCGGCCAGGCCGACCACCACGGGCACAATGCCCAGGCACAGGAAGGCCGGCAGGTAGCACACGCCGAGCGGCGCGGCGATCAGCACACCCGCCCGCTCGGCGGCGGCCCGCGCCATATCGGCTGCGTCGCCTCGTGATTCGGCGGCCAGATCGGCGACACCGCGCGCAAGGGCGGTACCGGACTCCGCGGACCGGCGGGCCAGCCGCATCAGGGCGCGGGCGTGGTCGTCGAGCGGCGGCCCGGGATCCGACCAGGCGGTCGCCGCGTCGGCGCCGAGGGCCAGCATGTCGGCCGCCCGAACGAGGATGCGGGCCAGGCCGGGCGGCGCCGATGTCGCCGTGGCGGACGCGGCGGCCGACACCGCCATCCCCGACGACAGGCAGGCCGCCAGTAGGTCGAAGGTCGACGCCGCGGCGAGTGGATCATCGGTGCCGCGCTGCTCGGCCTGCCGGGTGGCCGGCCGACCGGCCGCGCGCAGCCGGGCCATCCGGACGCCGCCGTCCCGGCCGGTCAGCAGCAGGGCCAGGGCCAGCAGCGTGGCCGCCACGCTCACCCCGTCACCCCCGCGGTGATGCGGTCCGACCACAACAGCCCGACGCACGACAGCGTCACACCGATGAGCAGCAGCCAACCGCCTGCCCCACCGGCGAGCAGGAAACGCACCGGATCGGCGCCGATCAGCTGGCCGAGGCCGATCCCGAGCACGGGCAGACCCGCCAGCACCGCCGCGGTCGCCCGGGCCCCCGCCATACCGGCGCTCACCCGGGACGAAAAGCGTTGTCGCTCGGCGATATCGCGCTGTGCGGTCTGCATCAGCGCGGCGATGGAGAGTCCGTGGGTCTGGGCCAGGTCCCAGCACACCGCGATGCGACCCCACTGGGACGCGAGCGCGGACTTTCCGGCGGTGTCGTGAAGGCCCGCCGCCACGTCCGCGCCGAGTCGGGCGCGCGCCGCGACCGCCCGCAGGGAGTCCGCCACCTGCCCGTCGGTCTCCCCCGCGGCAGCCTCGAAGGCGGCCACCGGGTGTGCGCCCACTCGGAGTTCGCCCACCAGAACCTCGAGCGCAGCCTGCAACGACTCCGACTCCCGGTCCCGCCGCCCCCGGGCGCGCCGGCGGCGCATCCGCACTGCGGCGGTGGCACCGGCCACGCCTGCCGCCAGCACGACGCCGGCGGACGCCACCGACCACAACACGACCGCCGACAGCGCCATCGGCACAGTGAGCGCGCGAAGGCGCCGGCGCCGCACCGACCGGGCCACCGGTGGGTGCAGCCGCCGGCTCACGTCGACGGGGTTGAGCAGCAGCGCCACCGCGAGCGCGACCGCGGCGACACTCATGCAGTCCTCCTCGACGACACCAGGCCGCGAAGCTCCTCCGCACCGGCGTCGAGTCCACGACCGGTCCGCCATGCCGGGACCACCCGGACGCGGCCGTCGTCGTGCGGCCGCAGTACCGCGATCTCCGTGAGCCGGCGGATCCCGGTGCCGTCGCGAGAAACGTGCAGCAGCACCTGCACCGCGGCCGCCAACTGGCTGTGCAACACCGGGCTGCTGAGCCCGCCCACTGCGCCGAGCGCCTCCATCCGGGCCGGGACCTCGGCGGGATTGTTGGCGTGCACGGTGCCCGCACCGCCGTCGTGACCGGTGTTGAGCGCGGCGAGCAGGTCGACCACCTCCGCGCCGCGGACCTCGCCGACGACGATCCGGTCGGGCCGCATCCGCAGTGCCTGGCGCACGAGTTCCCGCACCGTCACCTCACCGACCCCCTCGACGTTGGCGCCGCGGGCGACGAGTTTCACCACGTGTGGATGCCGGGGTGCCAGTTCTGCGGCGTCCTCGACGCAGACGATCCGCTCGTGGGGCGCGACGGCGCCGAGAGCGGCCGCGAGCAGTGTCGTCTTTCCCGCCCCGGTACCACCGCTGATCAAAAACGCCAGCCGGGCGTCGATGACGTCACGGAGCAGCGGGAACGCCGCGTCGGCGATAGTCCCCGCGCCGACGAGGGCGGCGAGATCCTGGGAAGCCGGACGCAGCACCCGCAGGGACAGGCACGTACCGGCGGCCGCGACCGGCGGGAGGACGGCATGCAGGCGCACGGTGAACTCGCCGGTGCCCAGCCCCTGCAGTTGACCGTCGACCCACGGCTGGGCCTCGTCGAGGCGCCGACCGGCGGCCAGCGCCAGCCGCTGCGCGAGGCGACGCACGGCGCCTTCGTCGGTGAACCGGACCGCCGTGCGGCGCAGCCCCTGCCCGTCGTCGACCCACACGGCGTCCGGCGCGGTGACCAGGACATCGGTGGTGCCGTCGGCGCAGAGCAGGGGTTCGAGAGGGCCGGCGCCGGTCAGTTCCGTCTGCAACGCACGCAGATTGGTGAGCACCTCGGTGTCACCGAGCACGCCGCCCGATTCGGCCCGGATGGCGGCCGCGACGACCGCAGGGTTCAGTGGGGACGCTTCGGCGGCGAGCCGCTCGCGCACCCGGTCGATCAGCGATGCCGTCACGCCGCCGCCTCCGCGGGATGACGGTGCAGCACGGTCAGCACCCGGCGCGCGGCGGCCGCCAGTGGGGACCGTCCGGAGATGCGCAGGCCGCCGCGTTCGAGCGCCTCGGCCACACCGGGTTGTGGTCGCATCGCGGCCAGCAGCGGCAGCCCGACCGACCGCGCCACCTCCGACGCGCGCAAACCGCCCGGCGCCGGCCCGCGAACCACCAGGCCGACGTTCGGGTTGATCGCCGACAGCCACGGCACCATCGCGCCTGCCGCCGCACAGGCGCGGACCTCGGCCGTGACGATCACGATCACCAGGTCGGCGGCGTCGAGCGCGACCTCCGCGGCCGAGGTCGAGCGACGAGGCACGTCGCACACCACCGTCGCACCGCCACGGCTGCCCGCCTCGACCACCGAGGCCAGCGCGGTCGGCTCGATCTCCGCTGCGCCGCGCCCATTGGCCAGCAGGGTCACGCCGCCGTGCCGGGGCAGAGCGTCGCGCAGTGACGGGTAGGCGAGCCGGCCGCCCCGCAGGGACAGGTCCGGCCAGCGCAGGCCTGCCGTCGTCTCGGCACCCAGGAGCAGGTCAAGCCCGCCACTCCACGGATCGACGTCGACGAGCAGCGCGTCGGGAGCGGACAGCGCGAGCGCCGCGGCGAGTACGGATGCTCCCGCACCGCCCCGACCGGCCACGACAGCGGCGACGGGCCCCTGCTGGGCGTCCTCGCGCACCGCGTCGACGGCGTCGGCGAGCAGCACGACCAGCTCACCCTCCTGCTCGGGCAGCGTCAGCACCCGCTGCGCGCCCACGGTGATCGCGGCGTGCCAGTGGTCCTCGTCGAGCGGGGCGTGCGCGATGAGGATGACCCGGTCGCGCCTGGGGAGTGCCTGTTCGGCGCACCGCCGGGCCGTCTGCTCGTCGAGGAGGACGGCCGCCGCGGCGCACCAGCCCTTCCGGCTCGACGGTTGGGCGGTGTGGACCACCGCGACCGACGCCGCCGCGGCGATGCGGTCGACGTCGTCGCGCAGGGCCGGACCGCTCAGCATCACGAGCACACCTGGGGTGGTCATGGCCCAACTGTGCCGCGCGGGCCGGCAACGGAACGCCGGCCGACGCCTGTTCCGCTACCACCTGTGGATGAACCAGCAACTGTGGACAACTGGCCGACGGGGCTCTGGATGTCAGTTCGGCAACGTTTCGGTCTCGAAATGAGTTATCCCGAATGCGAATGCAACCCCCGAAAAAGGGACGACCCCCGCCAGGGGGGGGGAGGAGGCGGAGGTCGTCGTGTATCAGCCCCGGGGGGTCGGGCTGATGCACACCCGGCATAACCCGGGTAACGCCCACTATACACACGGTACGGCCACGGAATGCAAGTCCCAGAGGCGTTTGTCATGAGTGATTCGTGAGAAAACTGCGCGTTCAGACACGTGTCGTGATCTGCCATTTTGTACGCCTGGCCCCCCGGATGTCACGGCCTTCGTGTTTATGCTGGCCACGTGAGCGCATCTGAGCAGGACGCCGAGTCGCCGAGCGACCGACGAGCGGTCTCGTCGCCCGATCACCCGGTGCGCACCGCCGCGTTTTTCGATCTTGACAAGACGGTCATTGCGAAGTCGAGCACATTGGCTTTCAGCAAACCTTTCTTCGATCAGGGCCTGCTGAACCGGCGAGCCGTGCTCAAGTCGACCTACGCGCAGTTCTTCTTTCTGATGTCGGGCGCCGACCACGACCAGATGGACCGCATGCGGTCCTACGTGACGAACATGTGCACCGGCTGGGACGTCGAGCAGATCAAGTCCATCGTCGGCGAGACGCTGCACGACATCGTCGATCCTCTGGTCTTCGCCGAGGCGGCCGACCTGATCGCCGACCACAAACTCTGCGGCCGCGACGTGGTCGTCGTGTCGGCGTCCGGTGAGGAGATCGTGGCGCCGATCGCCCGCGCACTGGGCGCCACCCATGCGATGGCGACCCGGATGGTCGTCGAAGACGGGCGCTACACCGGGGAGATCGCCTTCTACTGCTACGGCGAGGGCAAGGTCGAGGCCATCCGCGCGCTGGCGGCGCGCGAGGGATACGCGCTCGAGCACTGCTACGCCTACTCCGATTCGATCACCGATCTGCCGATGCTGTCGGCGGTCGGCCATCCGACGGTGGTCAACCCCGACCGCGCGCTGCGCAAGGAGGCCGCCGCCAGGGGCTGGCCGGTGCAGACCTTCACCCGGCCGGTGTCGCTGCGCGACCGGATCCCCGCCCCGTCGGGTGCCGCGGTCGCCACCACCGCGGCGGTCGGGATGAGCGCGCTGGCCGCCGGCGCGCTGACGTATTCGCTGCTCCGCCGCTTCGCGCTCTGACGGGTTGCTGAGGCGTAGGCCGTAACGATCGGGAATCGGGCCGGTGTCGGCCTTGATGTGGCGGCCGTCACGGAGTACAAAGGAGGCACGGAAGCCTGACGAGGCCAAGATGTCACCGGAAGAGAAGGCGACACCTCCCAAGCCAGGCAACCCAGCACGGAACCCGGCACCCACGCGGAGCACATGCCGCGGAATAGGCAAAAGTGTTGCGGGCCTGCGTAATTGCGAAAAGCGGACGATGACGACGACTCTTTGGGTGGAGAAGTCCATCGAAGCGCATCGCACTGACGCCGAGGCCAGCCCACGCAACCCCCACAGCACGCTTGGTAACCGGAGTCCGTGCTAGCGGGCGGCGAGCCGAACTCGGATCGGATCGTCGCCCGCTTCGCGTTGCTGGGAGGTCATCCCGAAGCGATCTGCAGGGCCTCGCGAGCCCCCTCGTGCAGCGCCCGGCAACTCAGCAGCAACCACGCGGTGAGCCCGTCGGGTGTCCCGGATGCGAACCCGCGTGCGGCGGCCTGATAGTCCCCGGACTGGCGCATCCAGTACACCTCGGGCACTCCGAGACCGTGCGGATCCAGCCCGCTGGTGATCGTCACCAAGCGCGACACTCCCCTGGCCACGACGCCGTCGGCAGTGCCGAACGGCGCCAACGTCAGCAGTTCGCCGTGTGCGACGGCGGCGAGCACGGGGGCCGGTGCCCGGGAGCCTCCGGTGAGGATCCCGACAAGCAGCTCCAGACGCCTGCCGACGCCGGCGTCCGCGCGGGGCCGACCGAGGTGTTCGTCGTCGGTGAGGTCGGCGGCCGCCAACGAATGCAGCCGGGCGAGTGCCTGCAGCGGGGCGCGCTGCCACACGTCGACCAGCGCGGTCGCACCCCCCTCCAGCGCCTGCGAGACCCGCAGCGCACCGGCCAGCACCGGATCGGGCTCACCGGTCTCGGCCAGTTGCAGTGATCCACCGTCGAGCACCGACGACGCCCGCGCCGCCCGCAGCGCCGCCTCGGCGGCCGTGGCCGGCCAGCCGCGCAGGTTGGTCTTGTGTCGATGTGCCTGCCCCAGCGCGGTGCGGGCCTCGTCGCTGGCCTCGGCCACTCCGGGTAGCTCGACGAGGGGGGCCAGCGGATCGGTCATGGCTGCCCACCGTAGTCGACCGCTGGGCCGCGGATTCCCGACGCTCGTCGCACGCAATCGGCCGTCCGCAGGTGGTGATGTGAGGTCTCGATGTGTAGTTCACGTCGGGTGACTACGCTCACACCCATGTCCGAGGTGCACACCGAAGTCCCGTCCAGCTACCCGCCGCCCGCCGAGTTCGCCGAGCAGGCGAACGCCGGAGCGGAGATGTACCGCGAAGCCGAGGAGGACCGACTCGCCTTCTGGGGCAAGCAGGCCGAGCGGTTGTCGTGGGACACCCCGTTCACCGAGGTGCTGGACTGGTCGGACGCACCGTTCGCGAAGTGGTTCGTCGGCGGCAAGATCAACGTCGCCTACAACTGCGTCGACCGGCACGTCGAGGCCGGCAACGGCAATCGCGTGGCGATCCACTGGGAGGGTGAGCCCGTCGGCGACTCGCGCACCCTGACCTACGCCGAACTCAAGGACGAGGTGTGCAAGGCGGCCAACGCGCTGACCGACCTGGGCCTGGCGGCCGGCGACCGGGTGGCCATCTACATGCCGATGGTGCCCGAGGCGATCGTGGCGATGCTGGCCTGCGCACGGTTGGGTGTCATGCACTCCGTGGTGTTCGCCGGGTTCTCGGCCTCCGCGCTCAAGGCACGTATCGAGGACGCCGAAGCCAAACTCGTCATCACCACCGACGGCCAGTACCGTCGCGGCAAGGCCGCCTCTCTGAAGGAAGCGGTCGACGAGGCCGTCGACGGTCAGCCCTCGATCGAACACGTCCTGGTGGTGCGGCGCACCGGGATCGACATCTCGTGGACCGACGGGCGCGACCTGTGGTGGCACGAGACCGTCGACGGCGCGTCCGCCGAGCACACCCCCGAGGCCTTCGACTCCGAGCACCCGCTGTTCCTGCTCTACACCTCGGGCACCACGGGCAAGCCCAAGGGCATCATGCACACCACCGGCGGCTTCCTCGTGCAGTCGTCGTACACGCACTACAACGTGTTCGACGTGAAACCCGACAGCGACGTCTACTGGTGCACCGCCGACATCGGCTGGGTCACCGGCCACACCTACATCGTCTACGGGCCACTGTCGAACGGCGTGACCCAGGTGGTCTACGAGGGCACCCCGACGTCACCGACCGAGCACCGGCACTTCGAGGTCATCGAGAAGTACGGCGTCACCATCTACTACACCGCGCCGACGCTGATCCGCACGTTCATGAAGCTCGGCCGCGCGATCCCCGACGCCCACGATCTGTCGAGTCTGCGGCTGCTCGGTTCGGTCGGTGAGCCGATCAACCCGGAGGCGTGGCGGTGGTATCGAAACGCGTTCGGCGACAACAAGACCCCGATCGTGGACACCTGGTGGCAGACCGAGACCGGTGCGATCATGATCTCTCCGCTCCCGGGTGTCACGGCGGCCAAACCGGGTTCGGCGATGACGCCGCTGCCCGGCATCTCGGCCAAGATCGTCGACGACGACGGTAATCAGCTCCCGCCCGGCAGCGACCACGGTGAGCAGGCGAACGGATATCTGGTCCTCGACCAGCCCTGGCCGGCGATGCTGCGCGGCATCTGGAACGACCCCCAGCGCTTCAAGGACACCTACTGGTCCCGATTCGCCGAGCAGGGTTGGTATTTCGCCGGTGACGGCGCGCGGTACGACGCGGACGGCAACATCTGGGTGTTGGGCCGCATCGACGACGTGATGAACGTGTCCGGACACCGGATCTCGACCGCGGAGGTGGAGTCGGCGCTCGTGGGGCACTCGCACGTGGCCGAAGCCGCCGTTGTCGGCGCCACCGACGACCACACCGGACAGGCGATCTGCGCGTTCGTGATCCTCGAATCCTCGGCCGCGGACAAGCCGCACGAGCACATGGTCGAGGAACTGCGCGCCGAGGTGTCCAAGGAGATCTCACCGATCGCCCGCCCGCGGGAGATCCACGTGGTGCCCGAACTCCCGAAGACCCGCAGCGGCAAGATCATGCGCCGTCTGCTGCGCGACGTCGCCGAGGGCCGCGAACTCGGCGACACCTCGACACTGGTCGACCCGGGCGTGTTCGAGGCGATCCGCGCCAGCAAGGCCGAGGTCTAGTCCGCAGTCGGCCGCGGGAAAGCTAGGCCACCGCGCCGACCGGGACGAATCCCGAACCCGGCCGGCCCTTGGCGGCGATGTCGGCCAGCTGGGTGTTGAACGACATCGTCACCGCCGGGGTGTGCAGCGGGATGTACTTCACGACACACGTGGGCAGACCTTCGGTGTAGGCGCCGTGGATCATGCCGACGAGGCGGTTGTCGACCGTGACCGGCGCACCCGAGTCGCCGGGCTGACCGCACACCTGGTTGACGATCGTGCCCGGATCCTCACCCGGGCCCCATGTCACGCCGCACGAGTAGCCGGTGGTGCGGCCCAGCTTGCAGGCGACCTGACCGAACGCGGGATCGGGTCCGAGACCGTTGATCTGAAAACCGTTGACGTTGTTGGTCGGGGTGACCTTCTGCGGGTCGAACTGGATCACCGCGTAGTCGAGCGCCTCGTTGCCGGCGACCATGGTGCCGAGGATCCCCGCGTCCTGCGCCCCCTCGGCCGACACCGTCGCACCGGGTCCTCCGCAGTGCGCCGAGGTGAATCCGATCAGGTTGCCGCGGTTGTCGTTGCCGATGGCGGTCAGCGTGCAGAAGGACTCACCGTTGACGATGATGCCCGAGCCACCGCCGAGGACGACGGGGCCGGCGGCGGCCGCGATGGGGGCCGTGGCGAGCGCAGCGGCGATGCTGACGGCCGTGCAGACGGCGAAGCCCGCGACGATCTGCGCCAGTCGGCGGTGTCCGGTACCCAATGTGTCTCCCCCATCGACGTGCCCGACCCGCCTCATGATCAAGTCAGTCTATCGTCGGGCGGAATCGTTTAGCCGATCCCCACATGGCAACATGAAGCGCGACTGACATCACAGCGGGAGGAAGTGTCCGTGAGCCGAGGCGATCGCAAGAACGGCGTGCCCACCACCGTCACATCGATCCCGCTGGTGGATCCACATGCGCCCAAGCCGGATCCCTCGATCGGCGACCTGGTCAAAGACGCCACCTCGCAGGTGTCGACGCTGGTGCGGGCCGAGGTCGAACTGGCCAAGGCCGAGATCACCCGTGACGTCAAGAAGGGGCTGACCGGCAGCGTCTTCTTCATCGCCGCGCTGGTCGTGCTGTTCTACTCGACGTTCTTCTTCTTCTTCTTCGCCGCCGAACTGCTCGACACGTGGCTGTGGCGGTGGGCGTCGTTCCTCATCGTCTTCGGCGTCATGGTGGTGGTGACCGCGCTGCTGGCGCTGCTCGGATATCTGAAGGTACGCCGGATCCGGGGCCCGCAGAAGACGATCGAGTCGGTGAAGGAGACGCGCGAAGCGCTGACCCCGGGCCACGACAAGACACCGAAGGCGGTCGCGGCCGCGGACGGTCAGAAGACCGGCGACCCGTCCGGCTGGTAATGCCGCCACCCGACCCCTCGGTCGTCCGGATCGACGGTCCCTGGCGTCATCTCGAGGTCCACGCCAACGGCATCCGCTTCCACGTCGTGGAGGCCGAGTCGCCGGACGCGGCCACCGTCCCGATGACCGAGCGGCCGCTTGTCATCCTGCTGCACGGATTCGCCTCGTTCTGGTGGTCGTGGCGCCACCAACTGCGAGGTCTGGGCGGTGCGCGCGTCGTGGCCGTCGACCTTCGCGGATACGGCGGCAGTGACAAACCGCCGCGCGGCTACGACGGGTGGACGTTGGCCGGTGACACGGCCGGCCTGGTGCGCGCCCTGGGCCACCAGACCGCGACGCTCGTCGGCCATGCCGACGGGGGGCTGGTGTGTTGGGCGACGTCGGTGCTGCATCCCCGCGTCGTCCGCGCGATCGCGGTGGTCAGTTCGCCGCATCCCGTGGCACTGCGCGCGTCGGTGACGAGGCGGCGCGATCAGGGCCGGGCGCTGCTGCCGTCGCTCCTGCGGTACCAGACGCCGATGTGGCCGGAACGGGCGCTGACCCGCAACGACGGCGCGGAGGTTGAGCACCTCGTCCGGGCCCGATCCAGCGTCAAATGGCAAGCGTCGGACGACTTCTCGGAGACCGTCGGACACCTGCGCAAGGCCATCCAGATCCCGTCGGCCGCACATTCGGCACTGGAGTACCAACGCTGGGCGGTGCGCAGCCAACTGCGCGGCGAGGGCCGTCGATTCATGCGGTTGATGAAGCGGCCGCTGGTGGTCCCGATGCTGCACCTGCGCGGCGACTCCGACCCCTACGTCCTCGACGATCCGGTGTACCGCACCCAGCGCCTCACACCACACGGGCGTTACGTATCACTCGACGGCGCAGGCCATTACGGTCACGAGGAAGCGCCGGACGAGGTCAACCGACAACTCGGCCGGTTCCTCGACCAGGTCTACCGGCGCTGAATCAGCTCACGCAGACGCCGGTGGGCACCCGAGCGGTGTTGCCCACCTTGGCCAGCTGGTGGCCCACCTCGTCGGAGGTCAGCACGAACCCGGTGTCGGCGTCGTCGACGGCGGCGCCGAACACCACGCCGAGCACCTTGCCGCCGCGGTTGATCATCGGACCACCCGAATTGCCCTGACGGACAGTGCCTCTGATGGTGTAGACCTCGCGGGTGACGGTGGTCTTGCGGTAGATGTCCGGCCCGTTGAGCTCGATGGTCTCGCGGACCCGCGCCGGGGTGGCGGTGAAGTCCCCGCCGCCGGGGTAGCCCATCACGATGGCGTCCGTACCCGGAGGCGCCAGTTCGTCGACGAACGGCAGTGGCGCGGCGGGCAGATCGGGAACGTCGAGGATCGAGATGTCGGCGTTCGGGTCGTAGGACACCACGAAGGCGTCGTAGGTCTGACCGTCGACCTCGACGGTGACGCTCTCCGACCCGGCGACGACGTGCGCGTTGGACATCACCCGGTTCGCCGAGACCACGAAGCCGGTGCCCTCGAGCACCTTCTGACAGCCCGGCGCGACACCGCGGATCTTCACCACGCTGTTGCGGGTGGCGCCGACGACCGCATCGGTGGCCAGTGCCGCATCCGGTGCGTCGACGTTCGCGATCGGGGTCCGGCCGAACGGTTCGAGGACCTCGGGCAGGCCCGAGGTGTCGAGCAGACCGGACAGCCTGGTGGGTACCGACTTCAGCCACGGCGGTGCGACGTCGTCCACCTCGGCCAGCACCCGCGACCCCTTGACGGCGGCCGCGAGGTTCGGCTGGTCGGACGCCGTCAGCGGGGTCGCCAGCAGCCATGACGCGAGCAGCACCGCCACGATCTGCAGGCCCACGCCGATCACGGAGTCGAACAGGCGCAGCGTGCGGTTGCGGATCGCGCCACGCACGGCCCGCCCGAGGACCACACCGGCGATCTCGCCGATCACCACCAGCGCGAGGATCAGGAACAGCGCCGCGAACAGTTTGGTGCGCGGCCCGCTGATGTGGGTGACCACGTGCGGTGCGAGCAGCACGCCGGCGACGGCGCCGAGCACCACGCCGATGAACGACATGAGGGACCCCAGCGCGCCCGAACGCCAGCCCGAGACGGCGGCGACGAAGGCAACGGCGAGGACGAGGAGGTCGAGCCACTGAGACGGTGTCATTGTTGAGACTCACCGTAACGGTCATCGTGGCCGACGAGCGCCATTGCCTCGTCGAGTTCCCGAACGTCGTCGGTGTTCCAGGGCACCGCCCACCCGGCGACGTCGAGGATCGCGGAGATGACCTGACCGGTGAAACCCCACACCAGCATCTCGTTGAGCAGGAATGCCGGCCCGGCCCACCTGCGCGAGTTGGCGTCGCGGTAGACCATCAGCCGGTTCTCCGGGTTGACGAACGCGCGCACCGGCACCCGCGCCACGATCGCGGTCTCGCTCTCGTCGACGACGGCCACCGGACCCGGGTCGGGTGAGTAGGCCAGCACGGGCACCACGTGGAAACCCGACGGTGGGATGAACATCCGCTGCAGCGTCGCCAGCGGTTGCAGGCGGCTGGTGTCGAGGCCGGTCTCCTCGGTGGCCTCGCGCAGCGCGGTGTGCACGGGACCCTCGTCGTCGGGGTCGGTGGCACCGCCGGGGAAGGCGGCCTGACCGGCGTGGTGGCGCAGCGTCGACGCCCGCACGGTGACGAGGAGATCGGCGTCGGGGGGCAGGCCGCCGCCGGCGTCCTGGGGTCCGGAGAACAGGACCAGCACGGCGGCGTCGCGCTTCGCGCGGGTGACCGTCGCGGTGGCGTTCGCCGCGGTGATCGCGGCCAGCACGTCCGGGGGCACCCGGCGCCGGTAGGCGCGGGGCACGCTGTCGGTGTTGTCGACCAGCGGTCTGAGCCAGCCGGGCGCGGCGTCGGGCATCAACCGGTGCCCGTCACGCGTCGCGCTCACCCCGGCTCTCCCATCGTCTGGTCCACCGCTTCCTCGATCTCGTCAGCGGTGGCGAACGACCGCGGCACAATTCCGGCAACGCTACCGTCCGGGCGCAGCACGACCGTCGCAGGCATGACGTTGGGCGCCTTGACCGCGGCGGCGATCAGGCGGCGCCCGTCCTGCAGTGTCGGCAGCCGCACCCCCAGCTCGGCCAGCCGCAACAGCCCCGCTGTCTCGTTCTCGTCCTGGTGGACGGTCACCACCGTCACCGCGTCGCCGACCCGGCGCTGGTACTCGGCCATGGCGGGCAGTTCGTCCGCGCACGGACCACACCAGTAGGCCCACAAATTGAGCACCACGGTCCGGCCAGCGAGCGCCCGCGCGACGTCGACCATCTGCCCGTCGCCCGCGCACTCCAGCCTGATCCCGCGCAGCGACTCCGGCCCGGCGCCGACGCCCGGCGGCGGACACGGCGGCAGATCCGCCTCGGCGCGGGGCCCGGCCAGCGCCTCGGGGGTGTCCGCCTCGCGGTGGTCGCGGGCGGGTGCGGGCCCGTCGCGACGGGTGGGCGCGGGACCGTCTCCCAGCTGCATCGACAGCGCGACCACCAGGGCGAGCGCCACGGCGAGCACGGCGACAGTCCAGCGGGTCGAGGTGCTCATGGGGTGTGCGGGGGGGTGGGCTAGAGGCCCGCGAGGGCGAGTAGGTGCTCGGTCTCCGGACCCTTGACCAGGGCGGCCGCGGCTTCGCGGTCGGTCGGTCCGGCGCCGAACGACGGGCAGTCCTTCGCCAGCACGCACACCCCGCAGGCCGGTTTGCGGGCGTGGCAGACCCGGCGGCCGTGGAAGATGACCCGGTGGCTCAGCAGGGTCCACTCGCTGCGCTCGATGAGTTCGCCGATCGCGTGCTCGACCTTCACCGGATCCTCCTCGGCGGTCCACCGCCACCGGCGCACCAGCCGGCCGAAGTGGGTGTCGACGGTGATGCCGGGGACGTCGAAGGCGTTGCCGAGGATGACGTTGGCCGTCTTGCGGCCCACCCCGGGCAGCGTCACGAGGTCGTCGATGTTGCCGGGCACCCGGCCGTCGAAGCGTTCGACGAGTTCCTGGCCGAGCCGGATCAGCGAGTTGGCCTTGTTCCGGTAGAAACCGGTGGGCCGGATGAGCTCCTCGAGTTCGGTGCGGTCGGCCTGGGCGTAGTCGAGCGCGGTGCGGTACTTCTTGAACAGCGCGGGGGTGGTCAGGTTGACCCGCTTGTCGGTGCTCTGCGCGGACAGGATGGTGGCCACCGCGAGTTCGAGCGGATCGGTGAAGTCGAGCTCGCAGTAGACATGTGGGAACGCTTCGGCCAGAGCGCGATTCATCCGCCGTGCCCGGCGCACCAGACCCAGCCGCGTCTCGTTGTCCCACTTCTTGGCGGCAGCACGGCGCGCCGGCTTCGGATCTACCGGGGACAGGGCCGATTTCCCGGCGGAGGACGCACCTGCGGTCACGGCAACCAGACTAGGCGAGAGCTCCGACACCGACCGTGGTGAAGGTGCTCGATACCGGTGACGATTCGTGACCACGCTGAGACCTTCGCCCGGTTTACTTCTGCGTTGTGTCCTGGTTGTTCGTGTCCTTCATCCCCTGGTTGCTGATGGTGGCGACCTTCGGGCTCGAACGCCTGGAGTCCGGTCTCGCCCGCAACACGGTGTCGGCAGCGGACGTCGACGACTTCCTCCAGCAGGCCGATTCCGACGACGTCGGCCGGCTCGCCCGCGACGGGATGGGCCCGGCGCTGGACGGGATGCACCGCCGTCACCAGAATCGCCTGCAACCGGCCGAGATACTTCCGACGCGGACGACGGCCGCGGACGTGCCGCCACGGGTGTTGATCCCGCACCGGCCGAATCCGCAGTTTCAGCCGACCCGCCATGCCAATCGTGTGTAGCGTTGGCACGTTGCGAAACGGAATACCTCTACACTGGGCACGCTAACCAGTAAGAGGTCGGCTTCGTATGTCATCCAACCCAACAGTTTAAGAGGGGCAACGTGGACGAGATCCTGGCCAGGGCCGGAATCTTCCAGGGAGTCGAACCCAGCGCCGTTTCCGCGCTCACCAAGCAGTTGCAGCCCGTGGACTTCCCGCGCGGGCACACCGTGTTCGCCGAGGGCGAGCCCGGTGACCGGCTCTACATCATCATCAACGGCAAGGTGAAGATCGGCCGCCGCTCCCCCGACGGCCGCGAGAACCTCCTGACGATCATGGGCCCGAGCGACATGTTCGGTGAGCTCTCGATCTTCGACCCCGGGCCACGGACGTCGAGCGCCACCACGATCACCGAGGTGCGCGCCGTCTCGATGGACCGGGAAGCGCTGCGCGCGTGGATCGCCGACCGCCCCGAGATCGCCGAGCAGCTCCTGCGGGTGTTGGCCCGCCGCCTGCGCCGGACCAACAACAACCTCGCGGACCTGATCTTCACCGACGTGCCGGGACGCGTGGCCAAGCAGCTGCTGCAGCTCGCGCAGCGGTTCGGCACCCAGGAGGGCGGCGCGCTGCGTGTCACCCACGACCTGACGCAGGAGGAGATCGCCCAGCTCGTCGGCGCCTCCCGCGAGACCGTCAACAAGGCGCTCGCCGACTTCGCCCACCGCGGCTGGATCCGCCTCGAGGGCAAGAGCGTGCTGATCAGCGACTCCGAGCGCCTGGCCCGCCGCGCCCGCTAGATTTTCGGCGATTTCGGCGCGCTCGCGTACGCCCGGCGTATGTGAGCGCGCCGAAATCGCTAAGTGCGCAGGTAGTCCAACTGCGCCTGCACGGATTTCTCGGCCGCGTCCCACAGCTTCTCGTCGACGTCGGTGTAGACGTGCTCGACGACCTGGCGAGCCGACGCGTCCTCCCCGAGCTCCCGCAACGCCCCCCGCACCTGGTTCAGGCGGTCCTCGCGGTGCGCGAGGTACATCGCCGTGACGGCCTCGAGGTCGGGCAGGTCCGGGCCGTGACCGGGTAGCACCGTCCGGCCACCGAGGCCCTGCAGCCGGTGCAGGGAGTCGAGGTAGTCCCGCAGGCTGCCGTCCTCGGTGTCGATGACGGTGGTGCCGCGGCCCAGTACGGTGTCGGCGGTCAGCACCGCGTCGTCGAGGACGAACGACAGGGAGTCGACGGTGTGGCCGGGCGTGGCCATCACGGCGATGCGCAGACCCGCGGCGTTGATGACCTCGCCGTCGGTGAGCGGGCCGCCCAGACCCCGCAGGAATCCGCTGCCCACCGATCGGACGACCGCGCCGGTGCGTTCGACGATCTTGTCGATTCCGCCGGTGTGGTCCTCGTGTTTGTGGCTGATCAGCACCAGTGCGATGCGGCCGAGTCCGGCGACCTTGGCAATGTGCTCGTCGTCATCGGGTCCGGGGTCGACGATCACCAGTTCGTCGCTGCCCGGTCCGCGCAGCACCCAGGTGTTGGTCCCGTCGAGCGTCATCAGCCCTGGGTTGTTGCACAGCAGCACCGAGGCGGTCTCGGTGACCGGCCGCAGCAGCCCGTAGGCCGGATGCTGGGGTGCGCTCACGGGATCACGCGACCTCGACGACGATTTCCACTTCCACCGGCGTGTTGCGCGGCAGCTCCGAGACGCCCACCGCAGAGCGGGCGTGGGCGCCGGCGTCGCCGAAGATGTCGCCGAACAGTTCGGAGGCGCCGTTGATGACGCCGGGCTGACCGTCGAAGCCGGGCGCCGATGCCACGAACCCGACCACCTTGACCACCCGGGTGACCGCGTCGATGCCCACGAGCCCGTGCACGGCGGCCAGCGCGTTGAGACCGCACACCCGCGCCAGGGCCTTCGCGTCCTCGGGGGTGACGTCGGCGCCGACCTTGCCGGTCCCGGTCAGCTCACCGGCGACGATCGGCAGCTGACCGGAGGTGTAGACCAGGTTGCCGGTCCGAACGGCGGGCACGTAGGCCGCGAGCGGCGCCACGACCTCGGGCAGGTCGATGCCCAACTCCGCGAGCCGCTCCGACCAGGTGCTCACTTCGGCCGCTTCAGGTACGCGACGTGCTGCTCTCCGGTCGGACCGGGCAGCACCGCGACCAGCTCCCAGCCGTCGGCACCCCACTGGTCGAGGATCTGCTTGGTGGCGTGCGTCAGCAACGGCACGGTGGCGTATTCCCACTGGGTCGGTTCGCTCATGGCCCGAGCTTATCGGGCCGCCGGAAACCCACGGCTAGCATGCAGAGGTGGCAACAACTACCAATGGCGGTAGAGCCGTCGGCTGGCCGTCGCGCCTGACCAAGGCGAAACTGCACTTCGTCACCGGCAAGGGCGGTACCGGCAAGTCGACGATCGCGGCGGCGCTGGCCCTGGCGCTCGCCGCGGGCGGCCGCAGGGTTCTGCTGGTCGAGGTCGAAGGCCGACAGGGCATCGCCCAACTCTTCGACGTGCCACCGCTGCCCTACAAAGAGGTGAAGATCGCGACCGCCGACGGCGGCGGGCAGGTCAACGCGCTGGCCGTCGACACCGAGGCCGCGTTCCTCGAGTACCTCGACATGTTCTACAACCTCGGGCTGGCCGGGCGGGCGATGCGCCGCATCGGCGCGGTGGAGTTCGCGACGACGATCGCACCGGGCCTGCGTGACGTCCTGCTCACCGGCAAGATCCGCGAGATCGTCACCCGCGCCGAGAAGGGCAAGCAACCCGTCTACGACGCGGTCGTCGTGGACTCCCCGCCCACCGGCCGGATCGCCCGGTTCCTCGACGTCACCAAGGCCGTGTCGGACCTCGCCAAGGGCGGCCCCGTGCACTCGCAGGCCGAGAGCGTGGTGAAGGTGCTGCACTCCGACATCACCGCCATCCACCTGGTGACCCTGCTCGAGGCACTGCCCATGCAGGAGACGCTGGAAGCCATCGACGAACTGCGTGAACTCGGCCTGCCGATCGGCAGCGTCATCGTCAACCGCAACATCCCGGCCTACCTGTCACCGGACGATCTGGCCAAGGCCGCCGAGGGCGACATCGACGCCGACGCCGTGCGAGCCGATCTGGCGGCGGCCGGTATCCAGTTGTCCGACAACGATTTCGCCGGCCTGCTGACCGAGACGATTCAGCACGCCACCCGCATCACGGCGCGGGCGGAGACCGCCGAACAACTCGAGCGCCTGGACGTGCCGCGCCTGGAACTGCCCGCCCTGCCTGACGGTGTCGACCTCGGCAGCCTCTACGAACTCGCCGAAGTGCTTGCCCAACAAGGAGTCAGATGAGCACCACACCGCCCGCCCTCGACATGGCCTCGATCCTCGAGGACACCTCCAACCGGGTGGTGGTCTGCTGCGGGGCCGGCGGTGTCGGCAAGACGACCACCGCGGCGGCGATGGCCCTGCGCGCCGCCGAATACGGACGCACGGTGGTGGTGCTGACCATCGATCCGGCCAAACGGCTCGCGCAGGCCCTGGGTATCAAGACCCTGGGGAACACCCCGCAGCGCGTGCCGTTGGCGCCCGAGGTCCCCGGCGAACTGCACGCGATGATGCTCGACATGCGTCGCACGTTCGACGAGATGGTGGTCCAGTACTCGGGCCCCGACCGGGCCGACGCCATCCTGGACAACCAGTTCTACCAAACAGTGGCCACGTCGCTGGCAGGCACGCAGGAGTACATGGCGATGGAGAAGCTGGGACAGCTTCTCGCGCAAGATAAGTGGGACCTGATCGTGGTGGACACCCCACCGTCGCGCAATGCCCTGGACTTCCTCGACGCTCCCAAACGCCTCGGCAGTTTCATGGACAGCCGGTTGTGGCGCATGCTGCTGGCGCCCGGCCGCGGCATCGGCAAGCTGGTGACTGGGGCGATGGGCCTAGCCATGAAGGCCATGTCCACCATCCTGGGGTCTCAAATGCTCTCGGACGCAGCGGGTTTCGTGCAGTCACTGGACGCGACGTTCGGCGGCTTCCGCGAGAAGGCGGATCGGACCTACGATCTGCTCAAGCGGCGCGGTACGCAGTTCGTGGTGGTGTCGGCGGCCGAACCGGACGCGCTGCGTGAGGCGGCGTTCTTCGTCGACCGGCTGTCCACCGAGCGGATGCCGTTGGCGGGATTGATCCTCAACCGCACCCACCCGACCCTGTGCTCGCTGCATGCGGACAAGGCGAGTGAGGTGGCCGAGGAGCTGGCGGCCAAGGACCCGGAGTCACTGACGGCCGCGGCCCTGCGCATCCACGCGGACCGCACGCAGACGGCCAAGCGTGAGGTGCGACTGCTGTCCCGGTTCACCGGCGCCAACCCGCACGTGGCGATCGTCGGCGTTCCTTCGCTGCCGTTCGACGTCTCGGACCTCGACGCGCTGCGGGCGATCGCCGATCAGATCACCGGGGCGGCCGGCGCCGCCTGACCGGCGATCGGAAGAAGAAGGAGCTCAGACCGCGCTGCGGTGTTTGCGCTGCGCGGAGAAGAACTCAGCCCAGGAAACCACCTCGGGATGCTGCTTGAGCAACGCACGACGCTGACGTTCGGTCATCCCACCCCACACGCCGAACTCCACCCGGTTGTCGAGGGCGTCGGCGCCACACTCGAGGATGACCGGGCAGTGACGACAGATCACCGCGGCCTTGCGCTGCGCGGCGCCGCGGACGAACAGTTCGTCCGGGTCGGCTTGGCGACAGCGGGCCTGAGAGACCCAGGCGATCCGCGCTTCGGCCTCTGCACCGTGTGCGGGGGGCGAGGAGGGGACGGTTGTCGTGGTCTTGCGCACCGCGGGCCGAATACTTGACACCGGCGATCCCTTCGTTCCTGCCGTCGCACCCGACGGTGATCCTCCGGAGTAAACCGCTGATGCGATCTACGCCACATTGCGCCAGCTAGTGTGTCCTGGATCGCACTGTGTGTCCAAGCTAGGTGGTCAGGGCACATTTACGCAACACTTTGTGTCCGACTTTTTTGGGACGACCGTGCCGTCTGATCGACTTCTTAAAGATCGGTGAATCCCGGCACGACGTGACGACGCCCGCGAAGGGCGACAATCTCGCTGCTCCGGCGATCCCGCCGGACGGCGTCGTTACTCTGTACACATGCCGGAACGTCCGCCAACAGCAGTCACGGTCGTCAAGCTCGCCTGGTGCTGCTTGCTGGCCAGCGTGCTGGCTGCCGCCCTGATGTTCCCCGTGGTCGGCGGCATCGGTCTGATGTCCAACCGTGCGTCCGACGTCGTCGCCAACGGTTCGGCCGCACTCGTCGAGGGTGAGATCCCGCAGGTGTCGACGATGGTCGACGCCAAGGGCAACACGATCGCGTGGCTGTACTCCCAGCGACGTTTCGAGGTGCCCAGCGAGCAGATCGCCAACACGATGAAACTGGCGATCGTCTCCATCGAGGACAAGCGGTTTGCCGAACACAACGGCGTGGACTGGCAGGGCACGCTCACCGGTCTGGCCGGCTACCTGCGCGGTGACACCGACACCCGCGGCGGGTCGACGCTGGAGCAGCAGTACGTCAAGAACTATCAGTTGCTGGTCGTGGCGCAGACCGACTCGGAGAAGCGGGCCGCGATCGAGACCACCCCGGCGCGCAAGCTGCGTGAGATCCGGATGGCGCTCACGCTGGACAAGACGTTCACCAAACCCGAGATCCTGACCCGCTACCTCAACCTGGTCTCGTTCGGCAACGGCGCGTTCGGCATCCAGGACGCTGCCCAGACGTACTTCGGCGTCAACGCCTCGGAACTGAACTGGCAACAGTCGGCACTGCTGGCCGGCCTGGTCCAGTCGACGAGCTCGCTGAACCCCTACACCAACCCGGACGGCGCCCTGGCCCGCCGCAACCTGGTGCTCGACACGATGATCGAGAACCTGCCGAACGAGGCGGAGGCGCTGCGCGCCGCGAAGAACGAGCCGTTGGGCGTCCTTCCGGTCCCCAACGAACTGCCGCGGGGCTGCATCGCCGCCGGCGACCGGGCGTTCTTCTGCGACTACGCGCTGGACTACCTGGCCCGGGCGGGCATCAGCAAGGAGCAGGTCGCCAAGGGTGGCTACCTGATCAAGACGACGCTCGACCCCGATGTGCAGGCCACCGTGAAGTCGGCCGTCAACCAGTTCGCCAGCCCGGACACCCCGGGGGTCGCGAGCGTGATGAGCGTGATCCGGCCCGGCAAGGAAACCCATCCGGTGCTGGCGATGGCGTCGAACCGCACCTACGGGCTCAACGTCGACGCGAACGAGACCATGCATCCGCAGCCGTTCTCGCTGGTCGGCAACGGCGCCGGATCGGTGTTCAAGGTCTTCACCACCGCCGCGGCGATGGAGATGGGCATGGGCATCAACACCCAGCTGCAGGTGCCCGGCTCGTTCCAGGCCAAGGGGCTCGGCAGCAGCGACACCCCGGGCTGCCCGGCGGCCACCTGGTGCGTCCGCAACGCCGGCGCCGGCTACCGCGGTTCGATGAGTGTCACCGACGCCCTGGCCACCTCCCCGAACACCGCCTTCGCGAAGCTCATCTCCCAGGTGGGCGTGCCCCGCGCGGTCGACATGGCGGTCCGGCTGGGGCTGCGGTCCTACGCGCTGCCCGGCACCGCCCGCGACTACGACCCGGAGAGCAACGAGAGCCTGGCCGACTTCATCAAGCGCCAGAACATCGGCTCGTTCACCCTCGGCCCGTTCGAGGTCAACGGGCTGGAACTGTCGAACGTCGCGGCCACCCTCGCTTCGGGCGGAATGTGGTGCCCCCCGAATCCCATTGCCCAGGTCCTCGACCGCAAGGGCGAGGAGGTTTCGGTGACCACCGAGACCTGCGAGCAGGCGGTGCCGGAGGGGCTGGCCAACACGCTGGCCAACGCGATGAGCAAGGACGACACCGGGGCGGGCACCGCGGCGGGTGCGGCCGGTTCGGTGGGCTGGGACCTGCCCATGTCGGGTAAGACGGGGACGACGGAGTCGAACCGCTCGTCGGCGTTCCTCGGCTTCACCAACCAGCTGGCCGCGGCCAACTACGTCTACGACGATTCGCCGAGCCCCGGTGAGCTGTGCTCGTTCCCGCTGCGTCAGTGCGGCTCGGGCGACCTGTTCGGCGGCAACGAGCCGGCCCGCACCTGGTTCACGGCGATGAAGCCGATCGCCACCAACTTCGGCGAGGTGCGTCTGCCGCCCACCGACCCGCGCTGGGTCGACGGCGGTCCCGGCTCGAACGTGCCGAGTGTGTCGGGTCTGACCGTGGACGCCGCCCGCCAACGCCTCCGCGACGCGGGCTTCCAGGTCGCCGACGGCACCGCCTCGGTGAACAGCGGCTCCCGGTCCGGCACCGTCGTCGGCACCAACCCGAGCGGCCAGACCATCCCGGGGTCGATCATCACCATCCAGGTGAGCAACGGCATCGCGCCCGCGCCGCCGCCTCCGACGTACAGCGTTCCCGACCTGCCCAGCCTGCCGGGTGGACCGCCGCCGCCGATCGGGCAGACGGTCGTGGAGATCCCCGGCCTGCCCCCGATCACCGTGCCGGTGCTCGGACCTCCGCCACCCCCGCCGCCGCCGTGATCGCCGGCTGACCCGCGGTCGGCTGTGCCTTTTCCCACGGTGACCGGGTGGAAGGCGGTGAGCGCGGCCATCTGGCAGTAGGCTGCTGCCATGGCTGCTGCTTCGCCACGACCGACGGCGTCGACGTCGATCACGCTCCTGAAGAACACCGCTGCGGTGACCGCCGGAACCCTGGTCGCGGGGATCGGTTACGCGTCGCTCATCGAGCGCAACGCCTTCGCGCTGCGCGAGGTGACGATGCCGGTGCTCACGCCCGGCTCGACACCGCTGCGCGTGCTGCACCTCAGCGATCTCCACATGCGGCCCGGCCAGCGGCGTAAGCAGGCGTGGCTGCGGGATCTGGCCCGCCTGGAACCCGATCTCGTCGTGAACACCGGCGACAACCTGGCGCATCCCCGGGCGGTGCCCGCGGTCGTGCAGGCGCTCTCAGAGCTGTTGTCGGTGCCCGGTGTGTTCGTCTTCGGCAGCAACGACTACTTCGCGCCGCGGCTCAAGAACCCGTTGAACTACGTCACCAACCCCGGACATCGGGTGCACGGACAGCCGCTGCCGTGGCAGGACCTGCGTGCGGCGTTCACCGAGCGCGGCTGGATGGACATGACCCACACGCGGCGCGAACTCGACGTCGCGGGGCTGCGCATCGCGCTGGCCGGTGTCGACGACCCGCACCTCAAACGCGACCGGTACGACACGATCGCCGGCGCGGCGACACCGACCGCCAACCTGTCGCTGGGCCTCACCCACTCGCCGGAGCCGCGGGTGCTCGACCGGTTCGCCGCCGACGGCTACCAGTTGGTGATGGCCGGTCACACCCATGGCGGACAGCTGTGCCTGCCGTTCTACGGCGCACTGGTGACCAATTGTGAGCTCGACCGGTCGCGGGCCAAGGGCGCGTCGAAGTGGGGCGCCGACATGGCGCTGCACGTGTCGGCGGGAATCGGCACGTCGCCGTTCGCACCCGTGCGGTTCTGCTGCCGGCCGGAGGCCACGCTGCTGACGCTGGTCGCCGCGCCGACCGGCGGCCGGGACGCCGACGTGCGGGCCGGCCAGTCGCCGTCGACCGTTTCGGCGCGGTGACGGGGCGGTGACGGGGCGGTCCTCGATCGCCGTTCACAGTCAGCCCCGCGCGTGGGTCGACAACGCCGTCCGGTTGATCGAGGCCGATGCCCGGCGCAGCGCCGACACCCACCTGCTGCGGTACCCGCTCCCGTCGGCCTGGGGTGAGGGCTGCGGTGTCGCGCTGTATCTCAAGGACGAGTCCACGCACATCACCGGCAGCCTCAAACACCGGTTGGCGCGCTCGCTGTTCCTCTACGGGCTGTGCAACGGGTGGATCTGCGAGGGCACGACGGTCATCGAGGCGTCCAGCGGCTCGACCGCGGTGTCGGAGGCGTACTTCGCGGCGCTGCTCGGCCTGCCGTTCATCGCGGTGATGACGTCGTCGACCAGCGCCAGCAAGGTCGCCCTGATCGAATCACAGGGCGGCCGTTGCCATTTCGTCGAGGAATCGTCGCAGGTGTACGCCGAGGCCGAACGACTCGCCGAGGAGACCGGCGGGCATTACCTCGACCAGTTCACCAACGCGGAGCGGGCCACCGACTGGCGCGGCAACAACAACATCGCCGAGTCGATCTATCACCAGATGGCCGCCGAGCAGCACCCGATCCCGGAGTGGATCGTGGTGGGCGCGGGCACGGGCGGGACGAGCGCGACCATCGGTCGCTACATCCGTTACCGCCGATACGCGACGAAGCTGTGCGTGGTCGATCCGGAGAACTCGGCGTTCTTCCCCGCCTACGCACAGCAGGATCCGACCGTCGTCACCGGCGCGTCGTCGAGGATCGAGGGGATCGGCCGTCCGCGGGTCGAACCGTCGTTCCTGCCCGAGGTGGTGGACCGCATGGTCGCCGTACCCGACGGGGCCTCGGTGGCCGCAGCCAGACACGCGAGCCGGGTGCTCGGCCGTCGGGTCGGCCCGTCGACCGGGACGAATCTGTGGGGGGCGTTCGGACTGCTCGCGGAGATGAAGGCGCAGGGGCGGAGCGGTTCGGTGGTGACGTTGATCGCCGACAGCGGCGACCGCTACGCCGACACCTACTTCTGCGACGAGTGGCTGAGCAGCCAGGGCATCGACCCGTCCGAATCGGCCGAGGCGCTGGTCGACTTCGAGCGGTCCTGCGTCTGGCGCTGATCGTCGGACCCGCCCGAGAGCGGCCCGTCGGCGGTCAGGAAGAGCCAGATCGCCGCCAGAGCGAAGAACCCCAGGTAGAGGGAAGCTCCTAACCCGGTCATATCTGCCTCGTTTCACCAGTTGTGCGGCGCTCTGCCGTCATTGTGGACAACGCCACCGACAACCCCGGGCATTCCGGCTCGTGCGGAACTCGTGTCGCGAGGCCGTTTGGCTTTCCGAGGCACCGGTGCGATACCCTTTCAACGCTTCACGCGGGGTGTGGCGCAGCTTGGTAGCGCGCTTCGTTCGGGACGAAGAGGTCGTGGGTTCGAATCCCGCCACCCCGACTCGTGTGAGTACAGAGGCCCTGATCCGGTTCGTCCGGTCAGGGCCTCTTCCATGCCTTCTATGCGCGGGTGCGCAGGGCGATCGGCAGGTCGTCGGCCGGCGTCGGACCGGTCCCCCACGTCAGCGGGATCCGGTAGCCGTCGGCGACGCTCCACTCGAAGCGTCTGAGCATCTGGTGCATGGTGGTCTTGACCGTCATGTCGGCGAACTGCTGGCCGATGCACTTGTGCGCCCCGCCGCCGAACGGCGCGAATGCGTAGCGGCTCACCGCGGCCCGGGGTTCGGGCTTGTCGATGAAGCGACCCGGGTCGAAGGTGTCCGGGTCGGGCCACCAGTCGGCCAGCCTCATCGAGGCGTGGACGTTGATCGCCACCTGCGCCTTGGCGGGGACGAAGTGTCCGAGGATCTCGGTGTCGCGCGTCGTCTGCCGGAACAGGGTGCCCGCCGGCGCGTACATCCGCAGGATCTCCTTGAACGCGGCGTCGAGCAGTGGATAGCCGTCCAGGTCCAGCAGGGCGGGCGCGTCGTTGGGTCTGCCGACCGCCTCGTCGCGAAGCACCTTCTGCCACTGGGTGTTTCGGCCCAACTCGTACACGAGCATGGACAACGCGATCGCGGTGGTGTCGTGGGCGGCCATGAGCAGGAAGATCATGTGGTTGACGATGTCGGCGGGGGTGAACCGCGCGCCGTCGTCGTCCTCGCTGCGGCACAACATCGAGAACAGGTCGGTGCCGTCGCCCCGCTGCCGGTCGGCGATCTGCTCACCGAAGTAACGTTCGAGCCGCCGCCGCGCGCGTAGGCCCCTGGCCCAGACACCGCCCGGCACATCAGCCCGCAGCAGGGCCTGCCCACCGCGCACCGTGTCATGGAAATCGGCCGACAGCTGATCGGATTCCGGCCCGAGGTGGGTGCCGACGAACACCTCCGCGGCCTGCTCCAGCAGCAGGTGCTTGATGGACGGATAGAACGGAAAGCTGTCCGTGGCGGCCCAACTGCGCAGTGTCCGGTCGATGCCGGGTCGCATCAGTTCGAGGTAGCCGTCGAGCGCGGTGCGGGTGAACGCCTGCTGCATGATCCGGCGGTGATCGCGGTGCTCGTCGAAGTCCAGCAGCATGATGCCGCGATGGAAGAACGGGCCGATGACGGGCGCCCACCCGCGGGTGCTGGAGAAGACCTTGTCCCGGTTGATCCACGCGGTCTCCAGAGCGTCCGGGCCCATGAGCGAGACGACACGGAACCCGACCCCGCCCGCCCACGAGACCGGCCCGTACATGTCGTACCGCCGACGGGCGAACTCGAGCGGTTCGGCCAGCGCGCTGAGCGTGTGACCGAGGAAGGGGAAACCGTAGTTGCCCATGACCGGCTTGAGGTTCGAACCCCGCGGTGGCGGGGCCAGAGGTTCCTCCCGGCTCGGGAAACGCGAGGTGACGGCCGCCCCGGCGGCATGCAGACGGCGGGTGTTGGTCGGTGATGTGAGCTGCGTGGTCAGTGCCGTCATCCGCCGATGCCCTCCTCGGGTGTATCTGGTACCGAACCGTGCCAGAATCAGATGATGGTGTCAACGGCCGATCGCGACGATCCAGCGGTGCCCGGGCGCGCCTACGGCGGGCACTCGGCAGACGTCCGCCGCAGCCGGCGCAGAGCCCGCCTCGTCGACGCCGCGATGGAGGCGATGGCGCACAACCAGTGGCGCAGCGCGACGGTCGGCAAACTGTGCACCGCAGCCGGGTTGAACAAGCGGTACTTCTACGAGAACTTCGCCGATCTCGACGCGCTGTCGGCGGCCGTCGTCGACGACGTCGCCGAGAACGTCCGTGCCGCAACGGTGCAGGCGGCCGACGCCGCCGCCGAGGAGTCGTTGGAGGCACGGGCGTTCGCCGCCGTCACCGCCGCCGTGCACGCGCTGGTCGACGACCCTCGCCGGGCCCGGATCCTGTTGGGTGGGGTCCCTGCATCGGCGGAACTGCACGCCCACCGGGCCGCGGTCATGCATCACCTGACCGAGGTCCTGATCGACAACGGGCGCAGCGTGCACGGCGTCGAGTTGGAGTCCGATCCCCTGGCCAGGGTGGCGCCCGCGTTCATCGTCGGCGGCACCGCCGACGCCATCCTCGCGTTCGTCGACGGCCGGACCGGCCTCACCCGCGACGAGTTCGTCGCCCAACTCACCACCCTCTGGCTGATCACCGGCAACGGCGCGGCGCAGGTCGCTCGCGCCCGACGCCCCGGCCCCTGACGATGCGCCCAACCAGTTGGTCGATAAGCTGCCCATGATGACCGCCCTCCGAGACACCCCCTGGCCGCATGACGTGAGTTGGATCGCGCGCCTGCTCGAGTTCGACCGCGACGGCGACACCTTCCTCGCACCGCTGGTCACCAGCGGTCCGGCGCACCGGCTGTTCGGCGGTCTGATCGCCGCGCAGGCACTGGGCGCCGCCGGGGTCACGGTCGACCCCGACAAACGGGCGCAGTCGCTGCACTGCTACTTCGTCCGCGGCGGCAAGTACGGAATCGACGTCGAACTGCAGGTCGAGCGCACCCGCGACGGCCGCTCGTTCGACACCCGCCGCGTCACCGCGATCCAGGAGGGCAAGGTCATCCTCGAGATGATCGCGTCCTTCCATCGCCCCGAGGACAGCGCCGACTGGCATCCGCCGCGGCAGGCGTCCCTGCCCTTCGACGATGCCCGGCCCAAGGTCCCCGATCTGGAGGCCGTGGACCGTTTCGAGGTCCGCGCCGACCCGGGCGACACCTCGCCCTTCGCCATCCCGCCGTTCTGGATCCGTTCACTCGATCCCATCGAGGACGACCCGCTGATCCGCGCCTGCCTGCTGACCTACATGTCCGACCTCGGACCGGTGCCCGCCGCCCGCCCGGCAGGCGCCCCCGACGAACCCGGCGCCGGGATGGCGGCCTCGCTGGATCACTCGGTGTGGTTCCACCGACCGTACGATCCGCACCGCTGGCACCGCTACGAGGTCAGCGGGGTGAACAACAGCGATGCCCGCGGCCTGGCCGTCGGTTCGCTGTACGACGACGACGGCGTGCTGATCGCGAGCACCACCCAGGAAGCGCTCTGGCGGTTCTGACGGACCGATTGCCCCGGCCCGGAACGATTGGAGAGACCAAGTAGCGGGTAGTTCCCAGGCGTGACCTTTGCGCCGATCATGGTTGAACCGACGTTGCCCGACGCCCGTGGCCCGCTCTCGCTGGCCGTGGTGAACACCCTCGCCGAGCGGGCCCCCCGCAACCACCTGTCCCGCATCGAGGCGTCGCTGGGCGACTCAGACCCCTACGGCATCGATCTTCAACTGGCGCTCTACGTCTGCTACGAGCTGCACTACCGGGGTTTCGCGGGCGTCGACCCGCACTGGGAGTGGAACGCCGGGCTGCTGCACCTGCGCGGGCAGATGGAACAGTCGTTCCTGAGCGCGGTGCGCCGCGACGTCGGGGAGATCGACGAGGACCAGACGGCCGCCGCCGAGATGACCGCACTCGCCGTCGAACCCGTCGACGGTGAGGGCCCGTCGTACTACCTGCGCGACAAGGGCACCTGGGAGCAGATGCGGGAGTACTTCGTGCACCGCTCGCTCTACCACCTCAAGGAGGGCGATCCCCACGCCTTCGCGATCCCCCGGCTGACCGGACAGGCCAAGGCGTCGTTCGTCGCCGTCGAGTTCGACGAGTTCGGCGGCGGCCGCGGGCCGCAGCTGCACCAGCAACTCTTCGCCGATCTGATGGTCGCCGCGGACCTGGACGCCACCTACCTCGGCTACATCAACGAGGTACCGGCCGAAGCGCTGGCCGCGGTCAACCTGATGTCGATGTTCGGCCTGCACCGCGCGCTGCGCGGAGCCGCGGTCGGCCACTTCGCCTCGACCGAGATCACCTCGTCACCCGGGTCGCGCCGGCTGGTCGAGGCGCTCGAGCGGATGGGCGCACCGGACACCTGCGCCGCGTTCTACCGTGAACACGTCGAGGCCGACGCCGTCCACGAGCAGGTCGTGCGCACCGATGTCGTGGGCGACCTGGTGGCCCGGGAACCGCACCTCGACACCGACGTCGTGTTCGGCATCCGGGCGCACGCCTTCGTCGAGGACCGGCTGGCCGATCACCTGATGGCGTGCTGGACCGCCGGCGAGACGTCGCTACGCCGGCCGCTGGGCTGACGACGCAGCGGCGTCGGCGTCGCCACGGCGGCGCCGACGGTGGCTGGTATCGCACAACGGATAGTTCTTACTGCGTTTGCAGGCGCAGATCGCGACCATGAACCGGTCGGATTCCACCACGCTGCCGTCGGGCATCTCGATGCGCACCGGCCCCTCCACCATGATGGGGCCGCCCTGCACCACCCGCACGGTGCGCGGTCCGGTCATGGCTTGTCCGCCCGGATGACCAGCAGCTCTTCTTCGCGTCGGCCCGGATCCAGACGCCCGGTCTCCTCGAGCCATTCCGCCCGTGCAGTCAGCACGGGACCGAACGGAATCCACTGCCAGGCAATCACTTCCGCATCCAGCCCGGCACTCGACAGCGCGGCCAGCGTGCTGCGCGGATCGGCGAACTCGGATTGCACGAGCAGCAGGCTGCCGCCGGGAGCCAGCAGATCGGGCACCGCCTCGCAGAGCGGATCGAGGACCATGCGGCCGTCGTAGCCGGCGTCCCACGCGCGGGCGGGTCCGACGCTCGACGGCACGGGCTCCCGGTCGGCCTCGGGGGCGTGCGGAACGTACGGCGGGTTGCACGTGACGAGGTCGAACGGCGTGAACTCCACTGCGCGCGCCCAGGACCCGAGATGGACGTCCACGTCGACCCCGGCGCTGAGCGCATTGCCGCGCGCGCAGCGCACCGCGCGCGGGCAGATGTCGAAGGCGGTGACCGACGAGGCGCCCTGGAGGGCGGCGTTGACCGCGACCACTCCACTGCCCGTGCACAAATCGACGGCACGACGACCGACGGCGAGACCGGTCTTCTCCATGATGTCGATCAGCAGTTGCGAATCTTCCTGCGGGGCGTACACGCCGTCCGCGGCGACCACGGTGTCGCGCTCGTCGGTGTATGCAGTCGTCACATCGGCCTCTCGACGTCAAGGGGTCATTAGCTGGGGTGATTAATGCCCTGTATCGCGCTTGTTAAACCAGCACACCCCGTTTGCGCTGCTGTTAGGGCGGGCACCCGAACAGGCGTGAACGTCTCAGATCTCCTCGCGCTACCCGTTGAAGTCGGCGCCGCGGTGCGCCAGCGCAGGTTGTTCCACCCCGCCGGGGTGCTCGCCCGTGGCCGCATCGAGCGGGTCGCCCCGCCCGGTCAGGGGCTGCCGATCGAATCGGGCGACGTGATCGGCCGGGTCTCCAAGGCGGTCGGCCTGCCGGGTTCGGTCCCGGACATCGCCGGGCTGGCCTGGCGGATGACGAAGGATTCCCGTCCGTGGGACATCCTGCTGGCGACCACAGCGCTCAACCGTTTCCTGTTGCTGCCCACCGCTTCCTGGGACAACACCACCTACTCGAGCCTGATGCCGTTGCGGTACGAAGGCGGCGTGTGGTGGGTCCGGGCGCACCTGTCGACCAAACTCGACCGGCCGGGGCTGTCACTCGACACCATCACCGACCGCCTCGCTCGCGGCGATCTCGAGTTCAGCATCGATCAAGCCGCGGGCACAGGCGAATTCGGCCCGCTGGCCCGGTTGGCGCTGTCCGAGGTGATCCCGCCGGACAAGGACCTGTCGTTCGACCCGACCCTCAACACCGCACCCGGGGTGTCGCTGGCACCGGGGTGGCTGACCGACTTCCGCCGCGCGGCCTACCGCCGCAGCCGGGAAGGCCGCGACGCCGAGTGACCGCTACTCCGGTGACTCCTCGGTGTTCTCGGACGTGGTGATCTCCGGGGCCACCTCACGTGAGGCCATCCCGCCCTCACCACCCTGATCGGTCGGGCCGGGTCGGCCACCCTTGGGCTCGTCGGCGTGTTCCTCGTCGTAGATGCCTTCTCCACGGGGCACGGGCGCCCTCCTCTCGTCACGGCGGGACTACCCGTCCGGCGCGGGGCTCAACCCGGCCATACAGTCGATTGACAAGTGTCAAGTGTTGTGACGTATCGAACGTTGCCCGCAGGTTCCGCTCACTCGACAATCGATCCGTGTCGAAGAAGAGTGAGCGCGAACTGATCGATGAAGTCAAGGACAGGCTCGTCGCGAAGTTCGCGGAGATGCCCGAGGGCCGCGTCTCGATCGCCGTCGAGGACGCCTACGCCGACTTCGCCGACAGCCTCATCCGCGATTTCATCCCACTGCTCGTGGAACGCCGGGCCGGCGACGAGTTGCGGCTCGACAGCTCGTCCGAGCTCGCCTACAGCTGACGCGTCACGCCGCCGCGGAGCGCAACTTCTCCAGCAGCGGGCCGGCGGCCTCGGCCAGGAACCGGTCCTGGCCCTCGTCGCCCACCTGCACCAGGGCGATGTCGGTGAACCCGGCCTTCCAGTACGCGCTGACGGATTCGACGATCGCATCGAGGTCCGGGCCGCACGGGATCGACTCCGCGGTGTCCTCCGGGCGCACGAACTGCGTCGCACCGGCGAACCCCGCCGTGGTCGGTAGATCGGCGTTGACGGCCCAGCCGCCGGCGAACCACCGGAACTGCTCGTGTGCCCGCGCGACCGCCGCCTCCCGGTCCGGGTCCCAGCAGATCGGGATCTGACCGACCACCCGCACGTGTCCGGGCAGACCCGTCGCGCGCCGCGCGTCATGCCACGCGTCGACGAGGTCTTTGTTCGGCTCGACGGCGATGAGGTGGTCGGCGAGTTGGGCGAACGCCTCGACCGAACGCTCGCCGGAGACGGCCGCGGCGATGCCGACCGGCGTCTCGGGCAGGTCCCACAGGCGGGCCGAGTCGATCTCGAAGTACTCCCCGCGCCAGTCGACCACCTCGCCGGTGAACAGTTCGCGGATGATCTGGATGGCCTCGCGCAGCATGTCCTGGCGCCGGGCGACCGTGGGCCAGCCCTTGCCGACGACGTGTTCGTTGAGGTTCTCGCCGGTGCCGAGGCCGAGGGTGAAGCGGCCGTCGGCGAGGATCTGCAGCGTCGCGGCCTGCTGCGCGACGATCGCGGGGTGGTAGCGCATCGTCGGGCAGGTCACGTAGGTGAACAGTTCGACGCGTTCGGTGACGTGCGCGACGGCGCCCAGGACGGTCCAGGCGTTCGGCGCATGGCCCTGGGCCGCGAGCCACGGTGAGTAGTGGTCGCTGGAGACTTCGAAGTCGAATCCGGCGCTCTCCGCGGCGGCGGCGTAGCGGACGAGATCCTTGGGTCCGCTCTGCTCGGTCATCAGGGTGTAGCCAAAGCGCGTCATGGCGTCCGAATAGCCCGTGGCGTGGGGGTGCAAACGACGGCCACGGAACACCCTGCGCGACTGCGCTTTACGCGCGCACTACAGACGCGCCTTGACGGCCGCGGACAAGCGGGATCCGTCGGCCTTTCCCGCGGCGATCGCCGACGCGGCCTTCATGACCTGCCCCATCTGCTTCATCGTGGGGCGCTCACCGAGTTGTTCGGCGACCTGCGCCATCGCGGTGTCGACGACGTCGGCCAGTTCGGCCTCCGTCAGCGGGGTCGGCAGGTACTCGTCGATGATGCGGGCCTCGGCGTGTTCGTTGGCAGCCAGTTCACCGCGCCCGTTCTGGGTGTAGACCTCGGCCGCCTCACCGCGCTTGCGCGACTCCCGCGCGAGCACCTTGATCACGTCGTCGTCGGTCAGCTCCCGCGCCTCCCTACCGGAGACCTCCTCGGTCTGGATCGCGGCGAGCAGCATCCGCAGCGTGGCCGTGCGGAGTTTGTCCTGTGTCTTCATCGCGGTCGTGAGGTCCGCGCGTAGCCGAGCTTTGAGTTCCGCCATGCCAACGAAACTACGCCGGTACCCCCGGCGGCCCGACCCGTCGTAGCCGCAAAGACGCGTGCCACGTTGTCAATTGGCGTGGTGATCGACAGGATGGTGGCCATGAGCAACGACGCCGGCGGGCCCGGCCAGGTCGACCCGCCGCCGCCAGCACAGGGTCCACCCGGTCACGTTCCACCGCCGTATGCACCGCCGTATGCACCGCAGGGCTACCCGCCCCCCGGCTACCAGCAGGGGTATCCGCCGCCGGGTCACCAACAGGGCCATCCCCCACCCGGCTACCAACCGGGCTACCCGGCACCGGGTCATCAACAGGGCTATCCGCCGCCGGGCTACCAACAGGGTTACCCACCACCGCCGGGATACCCGCCCCCGCACGGGTACGCACAGCCCGGGGTGCTCAAACCCGGTGTCATCCCGTTACGTCCGCTCGGGTTGTCCGACATCTTCAACGGGGCGGTCAACTACATCCGGCGCAATCCGAAGGCCACACTCGGGCTGACCGCGATCGTGGTCGTCGCCGCCCAGCTCATCTCACTCGCCCTGCAGATCCTGGGCCCGCTGATCGCCACCGGTGACCTCGACCCCACCCTCGGCGGCGAGCCCACCGCGGGCGACGTCGCCGTGCTGTCGGGGTCCTCGCTGGCCGGGTCGATCACCACCGCCCTGGCATCGGTCGTGCTCAGCGGCATGCTGACGGTCATCGTCGGACGCGCGGTGTTCGGGGCCGACATCACCATCGGCGAAGCGTGGCAGCGGATGAAGGGCAGACTGCTCGCGCTGCTCGGCTTCACCGCCCTCGAGGCCCTGGCGGTCGTGCTGCTGATCGTGGTCGTCGTGGTGGTGGTCATCGCGGCCGAGACCATCGGCGGCGGTGTCGCCGCCTTCCTGGTCGGCGCTCCGCTGGTCATCGCCGCGTTCCTGCTGATCGTCTACGTCGCCACCTCGCTGGTGTTCACCCCCGCGCTGATCGTCCTGGAACGTCTCGGGATCGTCGATGCGGCGCGACGCTCGTTCGCGCTGGTGAAGAGGGACTTCTGGCGGGTGCTGGGCATCTGGGTCCTGGCCGCGCTCGCGGCGGCCGTCATCGCGGGCGCCGTCGGGGTGCCGTTCAGCTTCGGTGGACAACTGCTCGCGGGATCCGGGTCCGACGGTGGCGTGGTGGTGGGCCTGATCCTCGTCGCGGTCGGCGCGGCGATCGGCCAGATCCTCACCGCCCCCTTCAGCGCGGGAGTCGTCGTCCTGCTCTACACCGACCGCAGGATCCGGTCCGAGGCCTTCGATCTGGTGCTGCACACCGGTGCGGCGGCGGGCCCGTATGTTCCGGCCTACTCCACCGACCACCTGTGGCTGACCCGCCGCCCGTGACGTGCCGACCGTAGACATCGATCGCGACGCCGCGCACGAGGCCGCCCAGCGCGAGCTCGACAAGCCGATCTATCCCAGGGCGTCGCTGACCGATCGGCTGTCCGAACTGCTCAACGACCTCGTGTACCGCATCGCCCAGGGCGGGGCCGGTGTGCCCGGCGGATGGCTGACCATCACCGTGCTCCTCCTGCTGTTTGCCGTCGCGGTGGTGGTGGCCGTGCGCGTCGCCCGCAGGACCATGCGCACCGACCGGGGCGGCCCCTCCCTCTACGGGGGCCACGAACTGAGTGCCGCCGAACACCGCGTGACCGCCGAACAGCATGCCGCGGCCGGCCAGTGGTCGCTGGCGATCCGCCACCGGTTGCGGGCGATCGCCCGGCAACTCGAGGAATCCGGCGTGCTCCCACCGGTTCCCGGCCGCACCGCCACGGAGCTGGCCACCGAAGCCGGCCTTGCGCTGCCCCGGCTGTCGGGCGAATTGCGGGACGCCGCAACGGCATTCAACGACGTCACCTACGGTGACCGGCCCGGAACGGAGACCGCGTACCGCTCGGTGGCCGCCCTCGACGACCACATCCGCTCGTCCGGTGCGCAGGCCGGCCACACCGTCGACGCGCGGCGGGCCGAAACGGGTTGGGCGGAGGTGCGATGACGCGTCCTGCCACGGCGGTCGGGCCGACTGTCGGACAGCGCCTGCGCGCCTCACGCTGGGTGGTCCTCGCCCTCGTCGTCATCGTCGCGGTGGCGACGGTCGGCACCTTGCTGACCGCGTCGCGTCCCGGCGCGCCGATGGATCCGCAGTCGACCTCCCCCGACGGGGTCCGGGCTCTGGTCACGCTGCTGCGTGACCGCGGCGTCGAGGTGGTGGAGGCCCGCAGCGTCGCCGACGTCGAGAAGGCGGCCCGCGCCGGCACGCTGATCGTGTTCGCCGAGACGCACCGCCTGACCGACGACGAGCAGTTGCGGCGGCTGGCCGACCTGCCGGGTGACCGCCTGCTGGTCCAACCCGTGTCCCGGGCACGCGAAGCACTCGCGCCGGAGGTGCGCTCGGACGGGGTCAGTTCATTCGCCCCCGCGCCGGATTGCGATCTGCGCGAGGCGAATCGCGCGGGCGACGCGCAACTCGGACTGGCCGAGACCTACCGGGCGACCGAGCAGGGCCCGGCGCTGACCCGGTGCTATGACGGTGCGCTGGTGCGCTACACCGACGCGGATCGCACGACCACCGTGGTGGGCACGTCCGGTTTCATGACGAACGCCGGGCTGCTCGAACAGGGCAACGCCGCGCTCGCGATGAACCTGGTGGGCGGCGCGTCACGGGTCATCTGGTTCGCCCCACAGGAGCGGGAGGGCGGCGCCGGAACCGCGGGCCTGTCCGACCTCATCCCCGACCAGGTCAGCTGGATCGTCCTGCAGTTGTCGCTGGCGGTGGTCCTGCTCGCGATCTGGCAGGGAAGACGACTGGGACCGCTTGTCGCCGAACAACTTCCGGTCGTCATCCGGGCGTCCGAGACCGTCGAGGGCCGCGGCAGGCTGTACCGGTCCCGGCGCGCCCGCGACCGCGCCGCCGACGCGCTGCGCACCGCGACCCGCGCCCGTCTGCTGCCTCGGCTCGGCCTGCCCGCCCACGCCCAGCCACCGGCGGTCGTCCAGGCCGTCGCCCAGCGGACCGGCGCCGACCCGCAGGGTGTCGCGCGCGCACTGTACGGCCCGGCCCCGGACACCGACGCCGATCTGGTCACCATCGCCCATCACCTCGACGACATCGAAAGGCAGGTCGCCCACTCGTGACTCAGCCATCAGCGCAGACCACCCAGACCGGCGGCACGGCAGCCGATTCGGCGCGCCAGGCGCTGCTGACCCTGCGGGAGGAGATCGGCAAGGCCGTCGTCGGCCAGGACGCCGTGGTCAGCGGGCTGGTCATCGCGCTGCTGTGCCGCGGCCACGTGCTGCTCGAAGGTGTTCCGGGCGTGGCGAAGACACTGCTCGTCCGCACACTGGCCGCCACCCTGCAGCTGGAGTTCAAGCGCGTGCAGTTCACCCCGGACCTGATGCCGGGCGACGTGACGGGGTCTCTGGTCTACGACGCACGCACCGCCGAATTCGAGTTCCGTGCGGGGCCGGTGTTCACCAACCTGCTGCTGGCCGACGAGATCAACCGCACTCCGCCGAAGACCCAGGCGGCGCTGCTCGAGGCGATGGAGGAGCGGCAGGTCAGCGTCGAGGGTGAGGCGCGCCCGCTGCCCGACCCGTTCATCGTGGCCGCCACCCAGAACCCGATCGAATACGAGGGCACCTACCAGCTGCCCGAGGCCCAGCTGGACCGCTTCCTGCTCAAGCTCACCGTGCCGCTGCCGCCCCGCGACCAGGAGATCGCGATACTCGACCGCCACGCCCGCGGATTCGATCCCCGCGACCTGTCGGCGGTGCGCGCGGTCGCGGGCCCCGCGGACCTGGCCGCCGGCCGGGCGGCGGTCCGTCAGGTGCTGGTCGCCGACGAGGTGCTCGGCTACATCGTCGTCATCGCCGGCGCCACCCGGCAGTCCCCGTCGCTGCAGTTGGGCGTCTCCCCTCGCGGGGCCACCGCACTTCTGGCCACGGCCCGGTCCTGGGCGTGGCTGTCCGGACGCAACTACGTCACCCCCGACGACGTCAAGGCGATGGCCCGGCCCACGCTGCGCCACCGCATCGCGCTGCGCCCGGAGGCCGAACTGGAAGGCGCCAGCCCGGACGCTGTGCTCGACGGCATCCTCGCGGCCGTGCCGGTCCCGCGGTAGTGGTCCTCACCGGGCGTGCGGCGCTGGTCGCACTGCTGTGCGTGCTGCCGATCGCCGTGGCGCCCGCCCCGGCGATGGCGTTCGCGGCGCTGGCGGGTGTGCTCCTGCTCGCGCTCGTCGTGGACATCGCGCTGGCCGCGAGTCCTCGCCGGTTGGAGGTGACCCGGTCCGGGGACACCGCCGCCCGGCTCGGCCAGTCGGTCGAGTCGGTGCTCGACGTGCACAACCCGGGCGGGCGGCGGTTACGCGGACGGTTGCGCGACGCCTGGCCGCCGAGTGCGCACGGCGCCCCGCGCGCTCACGAGGTGAATCTTCCTGCGGGCCAACGGATGACGGTGCGCACCGCACTGCGCCCGACCCGTCGTGGCGATCTACGGTCCGCGCTCGTCACCGTCCGCTCGATCGGTCCCCTCGGGCTGGCCGGCAGGCAGGCGTCGCACCGGGTGGCCGGCGAGATCCGGATGCTGCCACCGTTCCTGTCCCGCAAGCACCTACCGTCGCGGCTGGCGCGGTTGCGTGAACTCGACGGGTCGACGCCCGCGTTGATCCGCGGACAGGGCACCGAGTTCGACTCGCTGCGCGAATACGTCGTGGGCGACGACGTCCGGTCGATCGATTGGCGGGCGACGGCCCGGCGCGCCGACGTCGTCGTGCGGACGTGGCGCCCGGAACGCGACCAGCGCATCGTCATCGTCCTCGACACGGGCCGCACCTCGGCCGGGCGCGTCGGGGTCGACCCGACCGCCTCCGACCCCGGCGGCTGGCCGCGGCTCGACTGGTCGATGGACGCCGCACTGCTGCTGGCGGCGCTCGCCGCACGCGCCGGCGACCACGTCGACTTCCTGGCCCACGACCGGGTCACCCGCGCCGGGGTGTTCAACGCCTCGCGCACCGAGTTGCTCGCCCAGTTGGTGTCCGCGATGGCACCGCTGCAACCCGCGCTCGTCGAATCCGACCCTGCCGCGATGGCGTCGGCGATCCAGCGCCGCGTCCGCCGCCGCGCGCTGGTGGTGCTGCTCACCGACCTCAACGCATCGGCACTGGAAGAAGGTCTGATGGAGGTGCTGCCCCGACTCGCCGCGCGCCACCACGTGCTGATCGCGGCGGTCGCCGATCCGCGGGTGGACCTGCTGGCCGCGGGCCGTGACGACGCCGCCGCCGTGTACGACGCGGCGGCCGCCGAACGGTCGCGCAACGACCGCAACCGCATCGCGGGCACGCTGCGACAGGCGGGAGTGGAGGTCGTCGACGCCCCACCGGAGGAACTCGCACCGGCACTGGCCGACCGTTATCTCCAGATGAAGGCCACCGGCCGGATGTGATCAGCCGGTGGGCACCACGTCCGGCGCGTTCTCGATGTCGCCGGATTCACCCGCCCGAACCGCCTTCCTACCGAAATGCACGACGTAGGCCAGAAATGCGACCTCGGCCGCGACGCCGATCGCGATCCGCGCGAACGTGGGCAGCGGCGACGGGGTGACCAGCGCTTCGATCAGGCCGGAGAGCAGCAGCACCACCACCAGCCCGGCGGCGACCGCGACCACCGCCCGGCCCTGTTCGGCGAGCACCTGTCCTCGCGGCCGGTGCCCGGGGGCGATGACCATCCAGCCCAGCCGCATGCCGGCCGCGGCCGCGAGGAACACGGCGGTCAACTCGAGCAGGCCGTGCGGGGTCAGCAGGCCAAAGAAGATGTCGCCCTTGCCCGCGTCGAACATCAACCCGCCGGTGAGGCCGAGGTTGGCGGCGTTCTGGAACAGGATGTACGGGATCGGCAGGCCGAGCAGGATCGCGAAGCCGATGCACTGCGCGGCCACCCACGCGTTGTTCACCCAGACCCGCAGCGCGAACGAGCCCGCCGGGTTCTCGCTGTAGTAAGAGGCGAAGTCGTTGTTGACCAGCTGGTCGATGTCGCTGGGGGTGCCGACCGCCGACTGCACCTCGGGGCTGCCCGCCACCCAGAACCCGATCAGCGCGGCAACGACGAAGAAGGCGGCGGCCGAGCCGAGCCACCACCGCCACGACCGGTAGGCGACGACCGGAAACGAGACGGTCCAGAACCGCGCTAACTCCCGCCACAGCGGGGCGTGCGCACCGGTCACCGCCGCGCGCGCCCGGGCCACCAGCGCGGACAACCGGCCTACCAGGACGGAATCGGTGGACGCCGAGCGGACCATCGACAGGTGTGTCGACACCCGCTGGTACAGGTCGACCAGTTCGTCGACCTCGGCACCGGTCAGCCGTCGGCGCCGCTTGACGAGCTCGTCGAGCCGGTCCCAGGTGGGACGGTGGGCCTGCACGAACGCGTCGACATCCACGCCGGCCAGCCTAGTAGCGTGGCCGTATGGTCTCCCAGCCCGCACCGGTGGTGACCGGCGACGCGGTGGTGCTCGACGTGCAGATCGCCCAGCTGCCGATCCGGGCGCTGTCCGCGATGATCGACATCCTGGTCGTCTTCGTCGGGTACGTGCTGGGCCTGGTGCTGTGGGCGATCACCCTGAGCGACTTCGACACCGCGCTGTCGGCGGCGGTGCTGATCATCTTCACCGTGCTCACCCTCGTCGGCTACCCGCTGTTGTTCGAGACCGCGACGCGCGGGCGGACGCTGGGGAAGATGGCGCTCGGGTTGCGCGTGGTGTCGGAGGACGGCGGCCCGGAACGGTTCCGGCAGGCCCTGTTCCGGGCACTGGCCGGGTTCATCGAACTGTGGATGCTGGCCGGCGGGCCCGCCGCCGTGTGCAGCCTGCTGTCGCCCAAGGGCAAGCGCATCGGTGACATCTTCGCCGGCACGGTCGTGATCAGCGAGCGGGCGCCGCGGATGAGTCCACCTCCGGTCATGCCGCCCGCGCTGGCGTGGTGGGCCGCCACGCTGGAGCTGTCCGGCCTCGCTGGGGAGCAGGCCGAGCGCGCCCGCCAATTCCTCTCGCGGGCACACCAACTGGAGCCCGGGCTGCGGGACGAGATGGCCTACCGCATCGCCGGCGAGGTCGTCTCACGGATCTCCCCACCACCGCCGCCGGGGACGCCGCCGCAGTACGTGCTGGCGGCCGTGCTGGCCGAACGGCACCGGCGGGCGCTCGCCCGTCTGATGCCCGTGCCGTCGGCGTACCCGTCGGCGCCCGCTCCGTCGTACGCGGCCGCCGCACCGCCGCGAGATCCGGGCTTCACCCCGCCGAGTTGAGCGCGGGGCGTCAGCCCTCGATCCAGTTGCCGTGGAATCCGTACGGGACACGTTGCGGCAGTTGCACTCTGGCCACCGGCGGGGCGCTGAAGTCGGCGGCGTCGAGGATCACCAGGTCGCTGCCGTCACGCTGCGGGTCGTAGACGTACGCCAGGTACCACCCGTTCTGTTCGTCGGCGGGCCCCGACGCGGCGGGCACGAACACCGCCTCCCCCGGTCCGCCCGGCGCGTCCGCGGTGCCGAAGACGTGGTCCACCGCCGCGCCGGTCGCCAGGTCGTAGCGCACCAACCGCTGATCGCCCACCGACACCGCGTACCGCGCGGGCAGACCCGCCAGCCGGTCGTCGATACGGGGGAACTCGACTGCCCGCTCGTCGAGCTGGCGTTCGCGCACCATGCCGGTCACCAGGTCGATGGTCCAGCTCCACAGCACGCCGTTGGCTTCGAATCCGCCTGTGCCGCGCCAGAGTTCGGGGTACCGCACGGCCTGCAGCACCAGCGTGTTCCCGTCCTCGTAGGCGTTGGCGACATGGAACACGTAGCACGGGTCGATGTCGAACCACCGAACCTCGCCGAAGGGATCGTCGCGGCGCAGTACGCCGAGGCGGGCGCCGTAGTCGTCGTCCCAGCGGTAGGGCATGTCGCCCTTGCCCTCGAGCGCGATGTCCATGTTGAACACGATCGGCAGGTCCATGAAGATCACGTGCCCGCTGGTCATGGCGAAGTCGTGCATCATCGTCAACGCCTTGACGTCCAGCGGCCGGTTGACGGTCAGTTCGCCGTCGGCGTCGGCGCGGTGGTAGGTCACGTACGGCTCGAAGAGGTTGCCGTAGCCGAAGAAGTGCAACTCGCCGGTGATCGGGCAGATCTTCGGGTGCGCGGTCATGGAGTCGACCAGCCTGCCCCCGAAGTCGTAGGCGCCGACGGTCCGCAGGTCGTTGGTGATCTCGTAGGGCAGCGACGATTCGACGAGCGCCAGGGTCTTCCCGGCGTGGTTGACGACGTGGGTGTTGGCGACGCTGGAGTGCAGGTTGCGGGTGCCGTCGGCGTTGTAGACCCCGAAGTGGTTCTCGAAGCTCTCGGTGCGCACCCACCGATTGCGGTACCAGGCGGCGCGGCCGTTCTCGATGCGGACGCCGTGGATCATTCCGTCGCCGGTGAACCAGTGGGCGGCGGGCTGCCGCGGATTCGGGCCGTTTCGCAGGTACCAGCCCTGCAGATCGGACGGGATCCGCCCCTCGACGGGCAGGTCGAAGGCGGTGAGCTCGTCGGCGACGGGCGCGTAGTTGCCCTTGTGGAAGAACTCGCCGTCCGAGGGCAGGTTGTCTGCGCCGACGCCCTCTTTCGCTGAATAGGTCTCGGTCATCTGGACTCCTCGGGCTGCAGGGAAAGCCTGCCACGACACTGACACTCCTGAGGCGACATGTCAATAGTGGAATGTCGGGAACGCATGCGTCTCGATTCGACGGGCCTGACATTCCATTTTTGGAATGTCAGGCCCTTACGCTTTCGGGGTGAGCCTCCGATTCGCCGCCCTCGGCCTCCTCGCACAGCACCCCGGGAGCGGGTATGACCTGCTCAGGCGCTTCGAGGAGTCGATGGCCAACGTGTGGCCCGCCACCCAGAGCCAGCTCTACAGCGAACTGAACCGACTCGCCGACGCCGGCCTGATCGAGGTCACCGACATCGGTCCGCGCGGCCGCAAGGAGTACCGCGTCACCGCGGCCGGGCGCGCCGAACTGAGGCGCTGGATCACCGATCCGTCCGACGACCCGCCGCTGCGCCGCCCGGATCTGTTACGGGTGTTCCTCCTCGGCGAGTTGCCGGCCGAGGCCGCTCGCAAGCACTTCATCGCCGTCGCCGACTACGCGCAGGCAGAGCTCGAACGCCTTGAGGCGATGCGTGATTCGGTGCACTGGAACCACGACGCGGCTGCGTTCTACGGCCGCGCCGCACTCGAGTACGGGCTCCGCCTACGGGCGATGGAGGCGAGATGGGCGCGCGAGGTCGCCGGCTGGATCGACGAGCGCGACAACTGAACGTTGCATCGCGATAGTTTCCGATATATCGTTAACGTATCGGATGCGCGCTTCGTGCTTCCTCGACATCAAAGGATTCACAAACATGAGCAACCCATTCACCCCCGGATTCGGATTCGGCATCGGTCCCGGCGACCGACGGGCCATGCACGACCAGCGCAGGCAGGCGCGTCGCGAGTTCCGCGACCACCTACGCGAGCAGCGACGCGCCGACTGCGTCAGCGAGCACGACGCCGGCTTCGGACCGGGCTTCGGCCCCGCATTCGGGCGCCATCCTGGCCGCGGACCCGGCTTCGAGTTCGGGTTCGACCCGCGCGGCGGCTTCGGCTTCGCAGCGGCCGGCCGCGGGCGGCGCGGGGGCGGCCGCGGGCGCGGACGGCGCGGCGTCGTCCGCGCCGCCATCCTCACCCTGCTGACCGAACGGCCCATGCACGGCTACGAGATGATCCAGGAGATCGCCGAACGCAGCAACGGCCTGTGGAAACCCAGCCCCGGCTCGGTGTATCCCACCCTGCAACTGCTCGTCGACGAAGGGCTCATCGTCGGGACCGAGACAGAGGGCAGCAAGAAGCTGTTCGAGCTCACCGACGAAGGCCGCTCGGCCGCCGAGAAGGTCGAGACCCCGCCGTGGGAACAGATCACCGACGACGCCGGACCCGGCCACGCCACCCTGCAGCACGCCGTCGCCCAACTCATGGGCGCCATCGCGCAGTCGGCCTATGCCGCCGGCGAGGAGCAGCAGGCGCGCATCGTCGAGATCGTCAACAACGCCCGCCGCGAGATCTACGGCGTACTCGGCGAGGAATAGCCGGGATTCCGGCGCGCTCCCGTGCGCTGACCGTATGTCAGCGCGCCGAAATCACTCCACGTCCACCCAGTCGAGGGTGCGCTCCACGGCCTTCTGCCAACCGGCGTACCCCTCGGCGCGCTGGTCGTCGCTCCACTGCGGCGTCCAGCGCTTGTCCTCCTGCCAGTTGCGCCGCAGATCGTCGGCGCCGTCCCAGAAGCCCACCGCCAACCCGGCCGCGTAACCGGCTCCGAGAGCGGTGGTTTCGGCCACCACCGGTCTGACGACGTCGACGCCGAGCACGTCGGCCTGGATCTGCATGCACAGATTGTTGGCTGTGATGCCGCCGTCGACCTTGAGCACCTCGAGGTGCACACCGGAGTCGGCCTCCATCGCGTCGACCACGTCTCGGCTCTGGTAACAGATCGCCTCCAGCGTCGCGCGCGCGACGTGGGCATTGGTGTTGAACCGGGACAGGCCGACGATGGCGCCGCGGGCATCCGAGCGCCAGTACGGCGCGAACAGTCCGGAGAACGCGGGCACGAAGTACACCCCGCCGTTGTCGTCGACCTGACGCGCCAACGCCTCGCTCTGCGCGGCGCCGCTGATGATGCCGAGCTGATCGCGCAGCCACTGCACGGCCGATCCGGTCACCGCGATCGAACCCTCCAGTGCGTAAACGGGTTTCGCGTCTCCGAACTGGTAGCACACCGTGGTGAGCAGGCCGTTGCCGGAGCGGACGATCTTCTCACCCGTGTTGAGCAGCAGGAAATTGCCTGTGCCGTAGGTGTTCTTGGCCTCCCCCGCCGACAGGCACACCTGTCCGACCATCGCCGCCTGCTGGTCCCCGAGGATGCCGGTGATCGGCACCTCACCGCCGAGCGGCCCGTCCTCGCGGGTGACGCCGTGGCAGTCCAGGCACGACGACGGTTTGATCTCGGGCAGCATCTGGCGCGGAATCCCGAAGAACGACAACAGTTCATCGTCCCAGTCCAGCGTCTCCAGATCCATCAGCATGGTGCGGCTGGCGTTGGTGACGTCGGTGACGTGCACGCCGCCGCGCGGCCCGCCGGTCAGGTTCCACACCACCCAGCTGTCGGCGGTGCCGAAGATCGCGTCACCCTTCTCGGCGGCCTCCCTCACCCCGTCGACGTTGTCGAGGATCCACTGCACCTTGCCCGCGGAGAAGTACGTCGCCGGCGGCAGACCGGCCTTGCGTCGGATCACATCACCGCGTCCGTCGCGGTCGAGTGCCGTGGCGATGCGGTCGGTGCGGGTGTCCTGCCAGACGATCGCGTTGTAGTACGGCCGGCCGGTGCGGCGGTTCCACACCAGCGCGGTCTCCCGCTGGTTGGTGATGCCGAGCGCGCACAGGTCCTCGGCCGACAGGTTGGTGCGGTTGAGCGCCGACATCAGTACCGATGCGGTGCGTTCCCAGATCTCGACCGGGTTGTGCTCGACCCATCCGGCCTGCGGCAAGAGCTGCTCGTGTTCGAGCTGGTGGCGGCCGACCTCGGCGCCGTCGTGGTCGAAGATCATGCACCGGGTGCTGGTGGTGCCCTGGTCGATGGCGGCGACGAACTGGGCCACGCTTCTCCTTCGTGTCCATCGTGTCGGGGTTAGTCGTCCATCATGGACCACATGGCAACGCAGATCGCCGACATCGGCCGGATGCCCCGCGGCGGCCCGCGCGCGTCGTGTCTCGACCGGCTGCTCGAGACCGACCGCAGGGAGTACCTCGACCGCGAAGACGTCGACGATCGCGTCAAGCGCAGCGTCGTGTGGGCCCTCGACCGGAGCGGTGACCTGTTCGGCGCCCACGACCGGTTCGCCGAGCTCGCGTTGGCGGAGATCGCCGACGTCCCCGATCCGAAGGTCCTCGAACTCGGGGCGGGGCACGGCGGCCTGTCGCGCCGCCTGCTCGACGCGCACCCCACCGCGGAGGTCCTCGTCACCGACCTCGACGAGACGTCGGTGGCGAAGATCGCCGCAGGCGACCTGGGCGGCCATCCGCGGGCGCGGGTGCAGGTCATGGACGCCACCGCCATCGACGCGCCCGACGGCGCCTTCGCCCTGGCGGTGTTCGCGCTGTCTTTTCACCACCTCTCGCCTCCTCAGGCCGCGAAGGCGATCGCCGAGGGCACCCGGGTGGCCGACAAGCTGCTGATCGTCGACCTGCCGCGCCCGCCCGCCCCGCTGCATGTGGTGCGCCTGCTGACGATGCTGCCGCTCGCCCCGTTCGTGCCGTTCGTGCACGACGGGGTGATCAGCTCGCTGCGCTCCTACAGCCCGGCGGCGCTGCGCGCCCTCGCCGCCCACGCCGGCCCCGACATCGAGGTCGAGCTGCGAGGCGGACTGTTCAGCGAGCAGGTCCTCGTGGCGAGCAGACGGCGCGAGTAAGAATCACGACGCGCACAACTGTGGTGCGACCGCGGCCGTTCGGGGCTAATGGCCCAACATGACCATCGCCGATCCGCCGATCGCCTCGGGACCCGACACCGACGACCGCCGGGTGCGCACCGCCCTGCTGTCCAGCCTGGTCGGCACGACGATCGAGTGGTACGACTTCTTCCTCTACGCCACCGCGGCGAGCCTGGTGTTCAACCAGGCGTTCTTCCCCGACCAAAGCTCGTTCGTCGGCACGATGCTGTCGTTCGCGACGTTCGCCGTCGGGTTCGTGGTGCGCCCGATCGGCGGGTTCGTCTTCGGGCACATCGGTGACCGCATCGGCCGCAAACGCACGCTGGCGCTGACGATGTTCCTGATGGGCGGCGCGACCGCGCTGATGGGCGTGTTGCCGACCGCCGCGCAGATCGGCGTGCTGGCGCCGATCCTGTTGTTGCTGCTGCGGATCGCGCAGGGCTTCGCACTGGGTGGCGAATGGGCCGGCGCGGTGCTGTTGGCGGTCGAGCACAGCCCTGCCAAGCGCCGCGGATTCTCCGGCAGCGTCCCGCAGATCGGGCTGGCACTGGGGTTGGCGCTGGGCACCGGGGTGTTCGCGCTGCTGCAGGTGGTGCTGCCCGAGGACGCGTTCCTGTCCTACGGCTGGCGCATCGCGTTCCTGGTCAGCGTGGTTCTGGTGATCTTCGGTGTGGTGGTTCGCCTCAAGGCCGAGGAGACACCGGCCTTCGAGAAGGTCCGCGACGACGACCAGCGGTCGGCCGTGCCGATCAAGGAGATCTTCCGTCCGCCCGTGCTCAAGACCACGGTGCTGGGCATGCTGTCGCGCTGGGGTGAGGGCGCGGCGTTCAACACCTGGGGCGTGTTCGCGATCTCCTATGCGACGGCGACCCTGCATTTCGAGAAGGTGCCGGTGCTGGTCGTGGTGACCGTGTCGGCGTTGCTGATGGCCGTGCTGCTCCCGGTGTCCGGGCTCCTCGTCGACCGGTTCGGCGCCAAGCTGGTCTACGGCACCGGCATCGCCGCCTACGCGGTCGCGGTGTTCCCAGTCTTCGCGCTGTTCAACACCGGCAGCATGGTCGCCTACACGGTCGGGATGGTGGTGGTGTTCGGCGTCATCCACGCCTGGTTCTACGGCGCCCAGGGCACGCTGTACGCATCGCTGTTCCCCACCCGGATCCGCTACACGGGACTGTCGACGGTCTACCAGCTCTCCGGGGTGTACTCCTCGGGTCTGACACCGCTGATCCTCACCGCACTGATCGCCGCCGCGGGCGACACCCCGTGGCTGGCGTGCGGCTATCTGGTCGTGACCGCGGTGATCAGCGTGGTCGCCACGGTGCTGCTGCGGCCACGCCCGCTGGCCGAACTCTGACCGGCTACACCGTCACCGACGCCCCGCGGTCCAGCTCGATCACCCGTTCGGCCAGGCCGCGCCGCTTCATCTCCTCGAGGAAGTCCGACAGCGGCGAGGCGAACACCCCGTAGTCGTTGAAATGCACGGGGATGACCTTCGGCAGGTCGAGCAATTCGGCCGCGCCGGCCCCCTGCCTGCCGTCCATCGTCACCGTGAGCCCGAACGGGAGGTGCCTGCCGAACGGCAGCCGGGTGCCGCCCAGATGCAGGATGCCGGCGTCGATGTCGGGGAAGCGGCGGGGAATCTCGTCGAGTTCCTCGATGAGCAGCGTGTCGCCGGAGATGTAGAGCCGCCTGGCCGCGCCGTCGGCACCCGAGACCTCCACCATCGAGCCCATCACCGGCGGCAGCACTCGGTTGATCGGGGTCGGCGCGTGCCGTCCCGGCAGCGCGGTGACGGTGACCGTGGTGGCGCCCTTGGTGATCGTGTGCCGCTGCCAGGTGTCCAGCGCGACGGAGTGGTGAAACCCGCGCCTACGCAACCGTTTGGCCGCATGCGGTGTGGTGATCACCGGCAACGTCCGGTCGAGCCCGTTCTGGGCCACCCGGTCCCAATGGTCGCCGTGCATGTGGGACAGCAGCACCCCGTCGAGCGGCGGTAGCCGGTCGATGTCGAGTGCCGGATCGTGCAACCTCTTCGACAACAGCCCGTAACCCAGATACGCATGCTGGCCGCGGTGCAGGAAGTTCGGGTCCGTCAGAAGCGTGATGCCGTCGGTGGTCAGCAGCGTGGTGGCATTGCCGATGAAGGTCACCGTGATGTCCATGACGCCGTGCTACCCCCGTTTCCCGGGGATATGCGCCCACCGATCGAGCGAATACCCGTCCGGGCGTCACTAGCATCGGCGGGGTGGGCGAAGAAGTGAAGCAGACCGACTTCAGCCGGGCGCACCGTCGCGAATACCGCCGCAAGGTGCAGCTGTGTCTCGACGTGTTCGAGACGATGCTGGCCCAGTCGAGCTTCGAGTTCGAGCGTCCGCTGACCGGTATGGAGATCGAGTGCAACCTCGTCGACGCCGACTACCAGCCGGCGATGAGCAATTCCGAGGTGCTCGCGTCGATCGCCGATCCGGCCTACCAGACCGAATTGGGCGCTTACAACATCGAATTCAACGTGCCGCCCCGCCCGCTGCCCGGCCGGGCCGCCCTCGAGCTGGAGGCCGAGGTGCGCGCGAGCCTCAATGCGGCCGAGGGCAAGGCCGACTCCGACGGCGCCCACATCGTGATGATCGGGATCCTGCCGACGCTGATGCCCGAGCACCTCGCGAGCAACTGGATGAGCCAGTCGACGCGCTACCAGGCGCTCAACGACTCGATCTTCACCGCGCGCGGCGAGGACATCCTCATCGACATCGCCGGTCCCGAACGGCTGAGCCTGCAGGCGGCGTCGATCGCCCCGGAGTCGGCGTGCACCAGCATGCAGCTGCACCTGCAGGTCTCCCCCGCCGATTTCGCGCGTAACTGGAACGCCGCCCAGGTCATCGCGGGACCGCAGTTGGCGCTGGGCGCGAATTCGCCGTACTTCTTCGGCCACCAGCTGTGGGCCGAGACGCGCATCGAACTGTTCACCCAGGCCACCGACACCCGGCCCGACGAGCTCAAGACCCAGGGCGTCCGGCCGCGGGTCTGGTTCGGTGAACGCTGGATCACCTCGATCTTCGACCTGTTCGAGGAGAACGTCCGCTACTTCCCGTCGCTGTTGCCCGAGGTGTCCGACGAGGACCCGGTCGCCGAACTGGCCGCCGGCCGCACCCCGAAACTCTCGGAACTGCGGCTGCACAACGGCACGATCTACCGGTGGAACCGCCCCGTCTACGACGTGGTGAACGGCAAACCGCATCTGCGGGTGGAGAACCGCGTGCTACCCGCCGGACCGACCGTGATCGACATGCTCGCCAACTCGGCGTTCTACTACGGCGTGCTGCGGACGATGTCCGAGGAGGACCGGCCGCTGTGGACGAAGTTGAGCTTCGCCGCGGCCGAGCACAACTTCCGCGACGCCGCGCAGAACGGAATGGACGCTCGGCTGTACTGGCCGGGTCTCGGTGAGGTGACACCCGACGAACTGGTGCTGCGGCAGCTACTTCCGATGGCCGACGAGGGTCTGCGCCGGTGGGGTGTCGCGACGGAGGTGCGCGACCGCTACCTCGGGGTGATCGAGGGCCGCGCCAAGACCGGCCGCAACGGAGCTGCCTGGCAGATCGCCACCGTGCATGCGCTGCAGGAACGCGGGCTGGCCCGGCCCGCCGCGCTGGCCGAGATGCTGCGGTTGTACTGCCAACGCATGCACAGCAACGAGCCCGTGCACTCCTGGGACGGTCCCGCGTAGGTTTGGACCCATGTCGGATGTGATGGATTGGGACAGCGCATACCGGGGCGAGGGTGTCTTCAGCGGCCCGCCGCCGTGGAGCATCGGCGAGCCTCAACCCGAACTGGCCGCGTTGCACCGGGCGGGCCGGTTCCGCAGCGACGTGCTCGATGCCGGGTGCGGACACGCCGAGTTGTCACTGGCGCTGGCCGAGGACGGCTACACCGTCGTCGGCCTCGACATCAGCCCGACGGCGATCGCGGCGGCGAACAAGGCCGCCCAACTCCGTGGCCTGGCCGCCGCGAGCTTTGCCCAGGCCGACATCACCGCGTTCACCGGTTACGACGGGCGCTTCAGCACGATCCTCGACAGCACGCTGTTCCACTCGCTGCCCGTCGAGGGGCGCGACGGCTACCTGCGCTCGATCCACCGGGCCGCGGCCCCCGGCGCGGCGCTGTTCATCCTGGCGTTCGCCAAGGGCGCGTTCCCGCCGGACCTGGAGACCAAGCCGCACGAGGTGGAGGAAGCCGAACTGCGCGACGCGGTGTCGCAGTACTGGACCGTCGACGACATCCGGCCGGCATTCATCCACGCCAATGCGCTGCAGATGCCCGGGGGGCCCGTGGACATGCCTCACGAGCGCGACGAGAAGGACCGGTTGAAGTTTCCCGCGTTCCTGTTGACCGCGCACAAGCCCGGTTAGGGATCAGAGGCGGGCCGCCTCGGCCAGTGCCGCTGCCGTCAGGTCGAGTTCGTCGCCGGTGACGTCGACGTGCGGTGAGAGACGCAGCACCGGCGCCGTCAATTCGCGCGGTGCCCGGCGGGCGTCGCAGGCAGTGGTCACGATGCGCCGTTCGGCGATGAGCCAGGCCCGGACCTTGTGCGGGTCGGCGCCGTCGGTCGGCGTCAGCGTCGTGATGGCGGTCGGCTCGTCGACCGGTTCGACCACGCGCCAGCCGGGCACGTCGCCCATCGCCTCCCGGGTCAGCCGGCCGACTTCGGCGAGCCGCGCCCTGACATGCTGGTCGCCCTCGGCGAGATGTTCGCCGACGGCAACGGAGAACCCCACGCGCGCAGCGGCATTGGACTCGCCGTGTTCGAACTGTTGCCACACGGTCAGTGGTGCGCCGGGTTCCGACGGCGGGAAACGTGGGCGCAGAGTCTCGGCGAGGTCGGGCCGGACCGCCAAAACCCCGACGCCGCGGGGTCCGGCCAGCCATTTGCGGGACGCCGAGTAGATCGCATCGGGCGCGACGGTGCAGTCGAGGTGGCCCAGGGCCTGCGCGGCGTCCACCACGAGCGGCAGCCCGAGGTCCCGGCACACCGCGGCCAGGGGGCCCAGCGGTTGCGCGAGGCCGCGGTGGCTGCCCAGTGGCGTCAGGTGCACCAGACCCGGCCGCTCCCGAGCCAACACCTCGGCGGCGGCGTCGACGCGCAACCGGCCGTGGGGGTCGACGGGCAGGGCCGACACCCGAAATCCGTTGGCCGCCATGAGCGCGAGGTTCGGCCCGTACTCCCCGACCAGACACGCCAACGAGCGGTCCCCGGTCCAACTGCTCAGCAGCAGGTCGAGGGCGTGGTTCGCCCCGGTGGTGAACACCACGTCGGTGGCCGTCAGACCGGTCAGTGCCGCGACGGCGGCGCGGCCCGCGTCGAGCACCGGCGCCGCCGCCTCCAGCGCGACGTAACCGCCCACTTCGGCTTCGTGGCGGGCATGCTGCGCGGCGGCGTCGATGGCGGCGAAACCCTGCCGTGAGCACGCCCCGCTGTCGAGGTGCACGCCGGCCGGTTGCGGCCGCGCCGCGCGCCAGCGCTCGGCAAGGGTGTCGGTCACTTGACCGCCAGCGACAGGCCGAAGTCCCCCGCCGGGTCGGTCCAGAAGTGGGTGCGGCGCAGGCCGGCGGCGGCCAGGTCGGCGGCGACGTCGTCGGGCCGGAATTTGCACGACACCTCGGTGAGCATCTCCTCCCCGTCGGCGAAGTCGGCGGTGAGGTCGAGCGCCCCGACGTGCACGCGCTGGGGACCGGTTGCGCGCAACCACATCTCGATGCGCTGCTCGCCGGCGTTCCAGCGGGCGACATGGGCGAAGGCGTCGACGTCGAAGTCGGCGTCGAGTTCGCGGTTGACCACGGCGAGCACGTTGCGGTTGAACCGCGCTGTGACGCCTGCGCTGTCGTCGTAGGCGCGGACCAGGCGGTCGGTGTCCTTGACCAGGTCGGTGCCCAGCAGCAGCGCGTCACCGGGGGCCATGGTGTCGGCCAGGGTGGCCAGGAACGATGCCCGGGGTGCGGCGGTGAGGTTGCCGATCGTCGAGCCGAGGAAGGCGATCACGCGGCGTCCGCCCTGCGGGATCTTGCCGAGGTGTTCCTCGAAATCACCACAGACGGCTTCGATCTCGAGGTCGGCGTATTCGGTCTCCAGCGCTGCGCCGGCAGTACGCAGAACGCCCGCGTCCACGTCGAACGGGATGAACCGGCGCAACGATCCGTGCTCGCGCAGCGCCGACAGCAGCATCCTGGTCTTCTCCGACGTGCCGCTGCCGAGTTCGACGAGGGTGTCGGCTCCGGTGGCGGCGGCGATCTCCGCAGAGTGGTCCCGCAGTATCTGCGCCTCGGTGCGGGTCGGGTAGTACTCGGGCAGCCGGGTGATCTGGTCGAACAGATCGCTGCCGACGGAATCGTAGAACCACTTGGGCGGCAAGGCCTTCGGGGTCGCAGTCAGTCCGTCGCGCACATCGCGGCGCAGCGCCTGTGCTGCGGAGTCGGCGGCCAGGTAGGTGGCGAGGGTGAACGTCATGCCGGTCCTTTCAGCGCGGTCAACGCCACGGCGGATCCGTCGGTGCGGACCAGGTGGCGGTCCGGGATCTCCTCCCAGCGCGGGTCGTCGTCGTAGGGTTCGCTGGCCAGCACCACGCCGTCGCCGGTGCGCAACACCGACAGGGTGTCCCCCCACGTCGTGGCGACCATCTCGGATCCGTTGGCGGCCAAGATGTTCAGCCGCGCGCCGGGGTCGCGGACGGCGACCTCGGTGACGGTGTCGCCCAGCCGGTCCATGCCCCGGTCGAAGATCAACGCGGCCAGCAGCGCACTGTCGACGGTCGATTCGGCGTGCGCGGACAGCGGCAGCACCGCCCGGTCGACGAGGCCGTTGTGCGACAGCAGCCACGACCCGTCGGTGAACGGCGCCGAGGCGGTCGGCTCGATCGGCATGCCGATGCTGGCGGAGCGGACCGCCCCGACCACGCACTCGCTGCGCAGCGCGGGCGCGACCGACGCGAACGACGCGTCGCCCCACAGTGGGGCCGCGCTGCGCCACCGCCGGGCGGTGCCGTGGTCGAAGAAGCCGACACCCCACCCGTCGGCGTTCATCAGGCCGTGCTTCTGGCGGCGCGGCGCGTAGGACTGCACCAGCAGGCCGTAGGGCGGGTCCAGCATCAGCGCGCTGACGGCGCGCGGCGCCCCCAGCCAGCCGAGGTGGCGGCACATCAGGCGGCGTCCGACCAGGCCAGCCGGACCCCGGAGAAGATCTGCCGCCGGATCGGGTGGTCCCAGTTGCGGAAGCTGGGCCGCAGGATCTCCGGCGCCACCGCCCATGACCCGCCGCGCAGCACCCGGTAGTCGCCGGAGCCGGTGCCGTCGAAGAACGGCTGCGAGTACCGGTCGTAGATCATCGGGGTGAAACCGGGCCAGGGCCGCAGCGTGGAGGTGGTCCACTCCCACACATCGCCGAGCATCTGTTCGGCGCCGTAGGCGGAGGCCCCGGCCGGGTAGGCGCCGACCGGTGCGGGCCGCAACGCGTCTCCGCCCAGGTTGGCCAGGTGAGTGGTCGGCGCCGACGACCCCCACGGATAGCGGCGGCGCCGCCCGGTGACGGGATCCCACGCGCAGGCCTTCTCCCACTCGATCTCGGTGGGCAGCCTCGCCCCGGCCCACGCCGCGTACGCCTCGGCCTCGAAGAACGTGACGTGCTGAACCGGTTCGTCGGCGGGGATCTCCTCGACGTGCCCGAAGCGGGTGCGGGTGCCGTCCTCGTTCCAGAACTGCGGCGCCGTCAGCCCGGCGTCCTGCCGGTGCGCCCATCCGGGCGCCGACCACCACCGCGGCTGCCGGTAGCCGCCGTCGTCGACGAACTGCTGCCATTCGCCGTTGGTGACCGGTACACGCCCGATCCGGAAGCCGGGGATGTCGACGACGTGTGCGGGGCGTTCGTTGTCGAGCGAATGGGGTTCGGCGGCGGCGTCGACGCCCAGCACGAACGGCCCGCCCGGCACCGGTACCGACGTGCCGGCGAGGCCGGTCCGCCCGGTGGGCAGCGATGCGCCGGGTCCGAGCAGCGGCGCCCCGGTCCGCAGGTTGAGCGCCTGCAGCATGGTCTCGTCGTGCTGGTTCTCATGGCTGATCACCAACGCGAACCGGAAGCCGTCGTCGACGTCGTCGGGCAGCGCCTCGAGCACGTCGAGCACCCTGTTGCGCACGGTCCGGCAGTACGCGCGGGCATCGGTCGGGGGCAGCAGCGGCAGGTTCACCCGGCTGGCCCGCGAGTTGACGAACGCGTCGTAGAGGCGTTCGACGCCCGGGTCCAGCATTCCGGGCCGGTCGGGGTTGCCGTCGCGCAGCAACCACAACTCCTCCTGCTGCCCGATGTGCGCGAGATCCCACACCAGCGGGCTCATCAGCGGGTCGTACTGCCTCCGCAGTTCCGCGTCGTCGAAGTCGACCAGGCGCAACGTGCGGTCGCGCGCTCGGGTCAGTTCGTCGGCCAGCGTGTCACGTGCGGTCAAGACTCACCTTTCGCGAGTTGGCGGACGGCTCGGCCAATCCCGTAGGCGACCGCCCGGTCGGCGAAGTCGTCGGCCGGGGACCTGCCTTCTTCGACCGAACGCACCAATTGCTGCATCGATTCCATCACGGGCGCGGGCGCCCGCTCGGCCGCGGTCTGGACGCAGCGCGTCGCCGCGGCGTGCAACCGGCGGTCTCCGAGTCCCATGCGCGCGGCCCGGTCCCAGGCCGTGGCCACCGACTCGGTGGCCTCCGCGGCGATGTCGGCGGCCACCGGATCGTCGAGCAGGGTGGTCAGTGTGAACGCAACGGCCGGCCACAGCGCATCGGAAACCGCATCGAGATAACGGATTTCGAGCCAGCGGCGCGGACGCACCGGCGGGAAGAGGGTGGTGAGGTGGTACTCGAGGTCGGCCCGCGTCGGCCGCCGCCCGCCGAGGAGCGTGTGCCCGTCGGCCCAATCCGCGAACGGCACCCAGTCGGTCACCGCCACCGGCTCCGGGGTGTGCACCAGCATGACCGGGGCGCGCAGCGCATAGCGGGCCCAGTCGCTGGCCGGGTCGTCCCCGCTCGCGCCGAGCACCGGCCCGCAACGCGCCTCGTCCAGTTCACCCCAGACCCACTGCCTGCTGCTCTGCCAACCCGAGAACCGGCCGGCGAGCAGTGGGGAGTTGGCGGTGACGGCGATCATCGTCGGGCCGAGCGCATGCGCCAACCGGACCCGGTCGGCCCATCCGTGCCGGGGTCCGGCGTCGAGGTTGAGTTGAACGGACGCCGTCGCCGTCATCATGAACGCACCGGCGGCGCCGGTACCGCTCGCGGTGAAGAAGGTCTCCATGGCCGAGTACCGGGGACCCGGGTTGACCCGGCGCGGCCGGCGCAGCGGGTCGGCGCCGAGCGGGACGAGCCCGAGCCCGCGCTGGGCGAAGGCGGCCCGCAGCACGGCCCGGTCGGAGGTCATCGCGGCGATCGCGGTCACCGCATCGTGTGCGGGCGGGCCGGACAACTCCACCGCGCCACCGGGTTCGACGGTGATCCTGCTGCCGCCGGGCAGTGCCGGAACCTCGGCGATCGCATCCGTCACCTCACCCCATCCCGGGCGTCGGAGTGGGTCGGCGAGATCGAAGGAGTGCGCCTCGATCTCGAGACCGACCTGCCCCACCGGGCCGTCGTGCAGACAGTGCGCGGTGATGTGCTCGGCGGCATCGGCTGCCGAGGCGAATTCGTCGGGTGCGGCATCGCACCCCGGGTCGCACGTGATCGGAACGGTCATCTCACCCATCCCTCCCGGGTCCGGGCCGTGTGACTGGACCGCTGGTTGGCGGCAGCGGGATCGGCTGATCACCGCTACCGTCCTCATTGTCCAGAGCGGACCGACAAGTGCACCTGATTTATGCGTGACAGCTTGGTGACATGCGCGTGCACATGAGAGCGGTCATTGCCCCAGTGTGTTCTGCATGGCGCCGGCCAGCACGTTGACCGCCGGACCGCCGTTGCCTGATTGACAGACCTTTGCTTGCAGAAGCACGTTTTCGCGCTTGCGGGTGGTGGTGAAACAGCGCCGGTCGGTGCCCGCTTCCTGTTTCACCCAGTCGGCGTCCGCAGCGCCTGCCGGACCGCCGGTGAACGTCCACACCTGGGTGGTGAAGTTGTCGAGGTGCATCGCGGTCGTCTGCCCCGCGCACCCCGCGGTGCGGTCGACGACACGGCGGTACGCGCGTTCGGCGGCGTCCGGCGTGGCGAACACCCCGACCGCCTGTTTGACGAGGTGGGTGGCGTCGGTGGGTGACTCCTGGGCGACGGCGCCGTTGAACGACGCCAGGTCCGGATCGTTGTACACCTCGGGCAGCCCGACGTCGGCCCAGTTGTTGCACACCGGGTTGTCGACGTAGAAGCCCTGCACCGGGTTGGTGAAGACCGACTCCCACCGCATGGTGGCACCGACGATGTTGCCGACCGACCCCTTCCCGAGCACGGCGTAGTTCACCACGCCCGGATCGGAGGGGCGGGCCTGCGCGGGCGCCGCCGCGGCCAGTGCGAGACCGGCCACGGCGATGCCCACCAGGAAACGCACCGGCACTAGACCTTCGCCGACAGCTTCACGTCGATGTTGCCGCGGGTGGCCTTCGAGTACGGGCAGAACTGGTGCGCCTGCTGCATGAGGTCGTCGGCCTGCGCCTGCTCGAGCCCCGGCAGGTAACCGATCAGGTGGGCGTTGATGCCGAATCCGCCCTCCGAGTCCTTACCGAACCCGACCTGCGCGGTGATGCTGGTGGCCTCGTCGAGCGTGACGTCGCCGTTCTTGGCCATCAGCCGCAGCGCGCCCAGGAAGCAGGCAGCGTAACCGGCCGAGAACAGCTGTTCGGGGTTGGTGCCCTCACCACTGCCACCGGCGGCCTTCGGCGGACGGGTGTCGAGGTCGATGCGGCCGTCGTCCGACTTCACGTGACCGTCCCGGCCGCCGCCGCTCGCGGTGGATTCTGCGGTGTACTTCACTTCGATGCTCATGGTGTCCGATCATGCCAGCCTCGTCGCAGACGGCAAGACGCCGCTCCCTTCCCGCTGGTCAGTCGGCGAACTGCCCGATGCGACGGGCGGAAACCTGTTGCTGCGAGCGGCAATCCGCGCAGGTGCCCCAGAACACGACCTCGGCCTCGTCGACGGTGAACCCGTCTTCGACGTGGGAGGGCTCGAGGCAGGGCGCGGCCCCGACGACGCAGTCGACGTCGGCCACCCGGCCGCAGCCGCGGCACACCAGGTGATGGTGGTTGTCACCGATACGGGTCTCGTAACGCGCCGACGAACCCGCCGGCTCGATCCGCCGGACCAGGCCCGCCGAGACGCAGGCCCGCAGGACGTCGTAGATCGCCTGGGTGGACACCGAGCCGAGCGCCTCGCGCACGCGGCCCGTCACGTCGTCGGCCGTCGAGTGCGGCGCCTGTTCGAGTGCGGACAGCACCGCGAGACGGGGCGCAGTGACCCGTAGGCCCGCGGCCCGGAGACGGGCCGCGGGTTCGGTTGCACGCATCGGGGTCATGCCATCGAGTATGCGCCCAATCTGGACTCAGTCAAGATAATAACTGGAATGATTCCAATCACGGTCGAGCGGGCGCGGTGGTCGTCGGGCTCTCCGGCGGGGTCTGCTGCGGGGTCTGCATACCGGGCTGACCTGGGCCGAAAGGCATGCCGGGGCGGTCGAACTGTCCGCGCGGCCCCATCATCGGCGCAGGCCCGTCGCGGTGGAACATCTGGCCGTGGCCGGGCCCGCCGTCACGGTGATGGCCGCCGCCGTCGGAGCTCCTGCCCAGCACGAAGCCGGAGAAGAAGACGACGGCGACGATGAAGACCACGCCCGCGACGATGCCGACCCACGCGGCGATCGTGGCCACGCGGTTGGGGCGGCGGCGCTGCTCGGTGGTGTCGACGTAGGGGGGCGGCGGTGTGGTGGTGACGACGGGTTCGGTACGCGGATCGGGGGACGACGCGGGGGTCGACGGTGTTTCGGTCATGCGCCCGATCATGCGAGCGCTGCTCATGTGGAGGATCTGTATGCGCTATGAATCCGCTGTGAGAGTGCGGTGGTCGCCGGGCTGCGTAACGCCACGGCGGAAAGTCGCGCCCGGAACCGCCACCACGTCACGCAAACGGGTGGCTCAACGCGGCGGCCACGGTGCCGGCTGACCCGGCTTGTAAGGATTGACCGCGAACTGGATCACCCGGTACGGCGCGTTGTCGCCGAGCGGCGTGGTGTTCCACTGGCTGACGAACACCCGCACCTCCTCGAGCGTCGACCCCGGTGAGATGTAGCCGCCGTACGGCTGGGCCAGCCGGTTGACCTCCGGCGGCGGCAGGAACTCGGCCTGATCCGGCCACTCCCCCGCCACCACGACCGTCGTCACGGGCGCGGTGCCCAGGCCGGCGGGGTTGTCGGCCACCCGCATCTCCATGTTGCCCGTGCTGGCGTTGAAGTACGACAGCACCGTCTCACCGTCGATCTGCCGCACGCTAATCTCGCCGATGCGGTCCGGCCACAGCGGCGTCGGCGCGTATCCCCAACCCTGCTCCGCCGACCAGCCCTGCCACGCATCGCGGTCGGTGAATGCCTGCGGCGCAACGCGATACAGCACCACCGGTCCGCTGCGGTCGAAGTCGTTGGCCACGATGTACACCCACCCGCTCGGGGAGTCCGCGGTCGGGATGGGGTCGTAGTAGCCGCTGATCTGCGACTGCCGCCCCTCGGCGTATTCAGCGTCGCGCTCCGAACCCGGAACCGTGCGCCACTCCCCTTGTCCCGCTTCGGCTTTCACCAGGCGGGAGGTCTGTGGCCGCAGATCGCTGGTCGTGGTGACCAGCATGTAGTTCTCGCGGTTGATCTGCACCACGCCCGCAGGCAGTTGCGACGACCCGGCCGGCGCCGGATCGGCCAGCAACGGGACGTCGACTCCGGTGACGCCGTCGTAGCGCACCCCGCCCGGATCGAGGATCGAGTCGGTGTCGACGTGCAGCGCGATCGGCGAATACCAGCCCCCGAACCCCACGCCCTGCCCGGCGAAGCTGTCGCCGCACACCTGCAGGATCCCGCTCGGGAACTCCATGAATTCACACAGGTCCGTCGCACCGATACCGTAATCGCGCGTGGGCGTCCCGGTTCCGGCCGTGGGCCCGATGCGCACCACCTGGCCGGGCGCCAACGGCGGCAACACCGGGCCGGGCACCGGCGCGGGTGGTTGCGCGTGCGCGGCGGGTGCGGCAGCCATCGCCGAGATCGACGTAATGGCGAGAATCACTCGTACTTTCTCGCCCAAACGTTCGTTTCGGCGAGAGCCGGTCACAACTGGGCGGCCAGCAGCTCGGCGATCTGAATGGTGTTCAACGCCGCGCCTTTTCGCAGGTTGTCACCGGAGATGAACAGCGCCAGCCCGCGACCTTCCGGCGCACCCGGGTCCTGACGGATCCGGCCGACCAGCGATTCGTCGACACCGGCGGCGGCCAGCGGCGTCGGCACGTCGACCAGCTTCACACCGGGCGCCCCGGCCAGCAGCTCCTGCGCGCGCTGCACCGAAAGCGGTTGCGCGAACTCGACGTTGAGCGACAACGAGTGCCCCGTGTAGACCGGCACGCGCACACATGTCCCGCTGACCAACAGGTCGGGGATGCCGAGGATCTTGCGGCTCTCGTTGCGCAGCTTCTGGTCCTCGTCGGTCTCGCCCGAACCGTCGTCGACCAGCGATCCGGCCAGCGGCACCACGTTGAACGCGATCGGCGCGACGTACTTGTTCGGCGCCGGGAAGTCGACGGCTCCACCGTCGTGCACCAGGTCGCGGCTACCCGACACGACGGCGCTGGCCTGGCCGAACAGTTCCTCGACACCGGCCAGCCCGCTGCCCGACACGGCCTGGTAGGTCGATGCGATCATGCGCACCAGACCGGCCTCGTCGTGCAGCGGCTTGAGCACCGGCATCGCGGCCATCGTCGTGCAGTTCGGGTTGGCGATGATGCCCTTGGGCCGATTGCCGGCATCGCGGGTGAAGTTGACCTCGCTGACCACCAGCGGGACGTCGGGGTCCTTGCGCCACGCCGACGAGTTGTCCACGACGACGGCGCCCGCCTCGGCGAACCGCGGCGCCTGCACCCGCGACATGGTGGCGCCCGCCGAGAACAGCGCGATGTCCAGACCGGACGGATCGGCGGTCTCGGCGTCCTCGACCTCGATCTCCTGACCGCGGAACGGCAGCTTCTTGCCCTGTGAGCGCGCCGAGGCGAAGAACCGGACGCTGGTCGCGGGGAAGTCGCGCTCTTCGAGCAGCGTGCGCATCACCTGGCCGACCTGGCCGGTCGCGCCGACCACACCGATGCTGACCATGTCAGATCCCCCGTCGCTTCGCTCGCCGCATCACTACCGTCCGGTCCCTGCGTAGACGACCGCCTCTTCGTCACCGCCGAGGCCGAACGCCTCGTGCAACGCGGCCACGGCCTTGTCCAATTCCGTGTCCTTGACCAGTACCGAGATGCGGATCTCCGAGGTCGAGATCAGGTCGATGTTCACGCCGACCTCGGCGAGCGCCTCACAGAACGTGGCGGTGACGCCCGGGTGGCTGCGCATCCCCGCGCCGATCAGCGACACCTTGCCGATGTGGTCGTCGTAGAGCACGCGGGTGAAGCCGATCTCGTCCTGCAGCGAGGTGAGCTTCTCCACCGCGGTGCGAGCGTTGTCCCGCGCACACGTGAACGTGATGTCGGTCTTACCGTCCTCGATCTTGCTGATGTTCTGCAGCACCATGTCGATGTTCACGTCGGCGTCGGCGACCGCGCGGAACACCTTGGCGGCGTATCCGGGGACGTCGGGCAGGCCCACGACGGTGACCTTCGACTCGCTGCGGTCGTGAGCTACTCCGGTCAGGATGGCGTCTTCCATGGCGATGTCCTCGATCGATCCTTTGACGATGGTCCCGGGCTTGTCGCTGTACGACGAGCGCACGTGGATGGGCAGGTCGTAGCGGCGGGCGTACTCCACACAGCGCAGCATCAGCACCTTGGCGCCGCACGCCGCCATCTCGAGCATCTCCTCGAAACTGACGGTGTCGAGCTTGTGGGCGTTGGGCACGATACGCGGGTCGGCGGTGTAGACGCCGTCGACGTCGGTGTAGATCTCGCAGACGTCGGCGTTCAGCGCGGCGGCCACGGCGACCGCGGTGGTGTCCGACCCCCCGCGGCCGAGCGTGGTGACGTCCTTGGTGTCCTGGCTCACGCCCTGGAACCCGGCGACCAGAACGATCTGGCCCTCGTCGAGCGCCGACCGCAGCCGGGTCGGGGTGACGTCGATGATCTTGGCGTTGCCGTGGGTGCCGGTGGTGACGACGCCGGCCTGCGAGCCGGTGAACGAGCGGGCCTGCGCGCCGAGGGACTCGATGGCCATCGCCACCAGGGCGTTGGAGATGCGCTCACCGGCGGTGAGCAGCATGTCCAATTCGCGCGCGGGCGGCGCCGGGCACACCTGCTGGGCCAGGTCCAGCAAATCGTCGGTGGTGTCACCCATCGCCGATACCACGACGACCACGTCGTTGCCCTGCTTCTTGGTCTCGACGATGCGTTCGGCGACGCGGCGGATGCGCTCGGCGTCGGACACCGAGGAGCCACCGTATTTCTGGACGACGAGCGCCACTGAACAAGCCTTTCGCGCGGGAAAAAGTCCCACCAAGGATAAGGGCTGCGCGCACCTGCTTTTTCCCTCCGTCGCGCCGCGGGCCACACCGGTAGCGTCGACGCGTGGCCACTCCGCCCACCGATCGGCACGCCGACACCCGCGTCCCCATCCATCCCCACCTCGCCGCGCGCTGGAGCCCCCGCGCGTTCGATCCGGCGGCCGAACTCGGCGAGGACGACCTCACCGGGCTGCTGGAGGCCGCGCGGTGGTCCGCGACGTGGGGCGGCAGGCAACCGGTGCGGTTCGTCGTCGGGCGCCGCGGCGACCCGACGTTCGACGCACTGGCCGGGGTGCTGCGCCGCGGCAACAGCTACGCGAAGGCGGCCAGCGCGCTCATCCTGGTCTGCGCCGACGAGGGGGATGACGAGCGCACCGCCCGCTACGCGGTGTTCGACGCGGGCGCGGCGGTCGCCAACCTCACCGTCGAGGCGGTCTCGCGCGGGCTGATCACCCATCCGATGGCGGGCTTCGACCCCGAGGCGTCGCGGCAGGCGTTCGGGATCCCCGAGGGTGTCATCCCGCTGGCCGTCGTCGCGGTCGGACTGCTCGGTGACTACGCGCAGGCCGACGAGGCCGTCGTCGAACGCGACTCGCGGCCGCGCGAGCGGCTGCCGCTGGCGGACGTCGCGTTCAGCCGGACCTGGGGCCGCCCCGCGCTCTGATTCTCGGCGACACGAACACAATTAACGCCGTTGCAACACAATCGGACCTGCCTCCGTAACAGAAACATCGGTTACTGCCAGTGATCGGCCTGCCGTGGGCCGCTTACCCGCAGAAAAGGTTTCACATGGATACAGGAACCACAGCCTTCATGCTGTGTTGCATCATCGGCCTCACGCTGATGATCCCCGGCCTCGCCCTGTTCTACGGCGGCATGGTCTCGGTGAAGAGCTCGACCAACATGATGATGATGACTTTCGGGGCCGTCGCAGCCGTCGGGTTGCTGTGGGTCCTGTTCGGCTTCTCCATGGTGTTCGGCACCTCGTACGGAGGGTTCGTCGGCAGCTTCACCGAGTTCGCCGGCATGACCGACCTCCTCGAGCCGATGACCACCGTCGACGGCCTGCCGATCAGCCTCTTCGCTGTCTTCCAGGCCCTGTTCGCCGCGATCACCGTCGCGCTCATCTCCGGTGCGGTCGCCGACCGCATGAAGTTCGGCGCCTGGATGGGCTTCGCCACGCTGTGGGCCGTGCTGGTCTACTTTCCGGTCGCGCACTGGGTGTTCGCGTTCGACGGCGTGGTCACGGAGAACTCGGTCGGCGGCTGGATCGCCAACACGCTCGGCGCCGTCGACTTCGCCGGTGGCACCGCGGTGCACATCAACGCCGGCGCCGCGGCGCTGGCCGTCGCGATCGTGCTCGGCAAGTCGGCGATGTTCGGTCAGTTGCGCAAACCGCACAACGTGCCGCTGACCCTGCTCGGTGCGGGTCTGCTGTGGGCCGGCTGGTATGCGTTCAACGGCGGCTCCGCCCTCGCCGCGGGCAACTCCGCGGCCATCGTCATGGTCACGACGTTCGTCGCCACCTGCGCCGCGGTGCTGGCATGGCTGGCCGTCGAGAAGATCAAGACCGGCCACGTCACCGGTGTGGGCGCCGCGTCGGGCGCGATCACCGGCCTGGTCGCCATCACCCCCGCCTGCGGCGCGGTCACGCCGGTCGGCGCGATCTTCGTCGGCGGTATCGCCGGCGCCATCTGCGTGTACGCGGTCGGACTCAAATCCCGCTTCGGCTATGACGATTCGCTCGACGTCGTCGGCGTGCACCTCGTCGGCGGCGTGGTCGGCACGCTGCTGATCGGTTTCTTCGCCAGCGAGGGCATGCCGAACGGGGTCAACGGCCTGTTCTACGGCGGCGGCATCGACCAACTGTGGAAGCAGGCGGTCGCGGCCGGTGCGGTGATGCTCTATTCGTTCGCGGTCGCGTACATCATCGCCTTCGCGCTCAAGAAGACCGTCGGCATCCGCATCTCGCCCGACGAGGAGGAGCAGGGCATCGACGCCAAGTTCCACCGCGAATCCTCATACGACATGCAACCCGTCTGATCCGGACCGCGGCCGGCGCGGGGCGTGCACACCCCCGCGTCGGCCGCATTCGCATGTCCGTCGAGTTTCTTATCGTGATACATTGATTCATAACAAGAGACAGAGGTTCTGCCATGTCCGCCGATCTCGCCGCCCTCGCCGAGAAGACCGGCACCAGGTTCATCCTGGCGCTGTTCGTCGATCTGCGCGGAAAGCCCTGCGCCAAGCTGGTTCCCGTCGAAGCCGTCGAGCAGCTCGCCACCGAGGGTGTCGGCTTCGCCGGGTACGCGGTGGGCGCCATCGGGCAGGAGCCCAAAGACCCTGACCTGATGGCGATCCCGGACACTGAGTCGTTCACGCCGGTCCCGTTCGTCAAGGACGGCCTGGCGATCGTGCACTGCGACCCCCACGTCGAGGGCAAGCCGTGGCCGTACGCGCCGCGCATCATCCTCAAGACCATCATCCAGCAGGCCGCCGATGCCGGCTTCGAGCCCTGGGTGGGCGCGGAGGTCGAGTACTTCCTGCTCACCCGCAACGCCGACGGCAGCCTCGCCACGGCCGACGCCGCCGACACCGCCGCCCAGCCCTGCTACGACGCCCGCGGGGTGACCCGCATGTACGACCACCTGACCGCGATCTCGTCGGCGATGAACCAGTTGGGCTGGTCAAACTACGCCAACGACCACGAGGACGGCAACGGCCAGTTCGAGCAGAACTTCCAGTTCTCCGACGCGCTGACCACCGCTGACCGCGTCATCACGCTGCGCTACCTGCTGTCGATGATCGCCGCCGAGCGCGGCATGGTCGCCACCTTCATGCCCAAACCGTTCGGGGACCGCACCGGTAGCGGCCTGCACTTCCACCTGTCGCTGACCAGTGGCGGCACCCCGGTGTTCCCCGCACGGTCCGACGACGAGGACGGCAGGGGCCTCGGCCTGTCGGACACCGCATACGCCTTCATCGGCGGCATCCTCGACCACGCCTGCGCGCTGCAATCCGTGATCGCCCCGACGGTCAACTCCTACAAGCGGACCGGCGCTGTCAGCACCGCGTCGGGCGCATCGTGGGCGCCGCGCAGCGCCACCTTCGGCGGCAACGACCGCACCCACTACATCCGGGTGCCCGACGCCCAGCGCATCGAACTGCGCGGCGGCGACGGGTCGGCGAATCCGTACCTCGCGGTCGCCGCCGCCCTGGGCGCCGGCCTCGACGGGATCAAGCGCTCGACTGACCCGGGTGCGGTCGGGGCGGTCATGCAGGGCCGTTCCACACTGCCGCCGACCCTGCTGCACGCGGTCGAGGAGCTCGAAGGTGACCCCGTCGTCTCCGGCGTCCTCGACGCCGCGGGTGACGGCGTCGCGCGCTACTTCGCCGACCTCAAGCGTCGCGAGTTCTTCGACTACCACGGCACGGTCAGCCCGTGGGAGGTCGACCAGTACCTGACGGCGTTCTGACGTTCCGACGACGAAAGAGAGAGCGACACATGTGCGGCATCGTCGGGTTGCATCTGCGCAACCCCGAACTCCATCCACGGCTGGGCGAACTGCTCACCGGGATGCTGTGCGAGATGTCCGATCGCGGAAGCGATTCGGCGGGCGTCGCGGTCTACGGTGACCCGACCTGGACGCCGCCCGGCCACGGCTGCGTCTCGCTGCTCGAGATCGGGGCGTCCCCGGAGTCGGTGACCGACGCGGTGGGTACGGCGCTGGGCGTGCCGGTGTCGGTGACAGTGCTGGACGCCACCTACCTGGTGACCGCGCCGGCCGAATCCGAGGCACTGCTGGCCGCGGCGCGCGCGGCGTTTCCCGGCGCGCTCGTCGCCGGGTTCGGCACCGATCTGGCGGTGCTCAAGGGCGTCGGCGATCCGCACGCGTTGACCGAGGCATGGGGACTGGCGTCGGCGCAGGGTTGGCAGGGCGTGGGGCACACCAGGATGGCCACCGAGTCGGCGGTCACCCCGTCGGGGGCCCATCCGTACGCGGTCGGACCGGACCAGTGCCTGGTGCACAACGGGTCGTTCGCCAACCACGCCACGGTCCGGCGCGAACTACGCGCCGCCGGTGTGGAATTCGACAGCGAGAACGACACCGAGGTGGGCGCGCGCTTCGTCGCCGCCCAACTCGCGGCCGGTCGTGACGTCGAGACCGCGCTCAAGGAACTGTGCGCCACCTTCGACGGCTTCTACACGCTGCTGGTGTCCAACCGCGACTCCTTCGCGGTGGTGCGCGACGCCATCGCCTGCAAACCCGCGGTCATCGCCGAGACCGCCGACTGGGTGGCGATGGCCAGTGAATACCGCGCGCTGTCCGGACTGCCCGGCGTCGAGCACGCCGCGATCTGGGAGCCCGAACCCGAGGTGGTGTACGCATGGACGCGTTGACCCCCACCCGTTTCGATCTGCGCACGACCTCGCTGCGCGAGGTCAACGCCGCACTGCACCGGCCCGATCTCGCCGGCGAATTCGTGATCGAGCACCCAGACGGGGCGCACAACGTCGCCGTCGGGCTCGACGCACCCGTGCGGGTGACGGTCGAGGGCCACGTCGGCTACTACGCCGCAGGCATGAACCAGCACGCCGAGGTCGTCATCGAGGGCAACGCCGGCACCGGTGTCGCCGAGAACATGATGAGCGGCACCGTGTGGGTGAAGGGCAACGCCTCCCAGTCGGCGGGTGCCACCGGACACGGCGGCCTGTTGGTCATCGAGGGCAACGCCGCTGCGCGGTGCGGTATCTCGATGAAGGGCATCGACATCGTCGTCGGCGGCGACATCGGGCACATGAGCGCCTTCATGGCCCAGGCCGGCCGGCTCGTCGTGCGCGGGGATGCGGGCGAGGCGCTCGGCGACTCGATCTACGAGGCCCGCCTCTACGTGCGCGGTGCCGTGGCGTCGCTGGGCGCGGACTGCGTCGCCAAGGAGATGGGTGCCGAACACCATGAGGAACTCGGGCAGCTGCTCAAGGCGGCGGGCTTCGAGGACGACGACACCGCGTCCTACACCCGTTACGGCTCCGCCCGCACGCTCTACCACTTCCACGTCGACAACGCAGGGGCGTACTGATGACTGCCGCCGATCGTGCCGCACTGCGCGAATCAGCCACCTTCGACCGCGCCACCATCGCCGCGATCCAGCGCGCCGCCGACACCGGCGTCTACGACATCCGCGGCTGGGGCGCCAAGCGGGCACTGCCCCACTTCGACGATCTGCTCTTCCTCGGCGCCTCGATGTCGCGGTATCCGTTGGAAGGCTACCGCGAGAAGTGCGCCACCGATGTGGTGCTGGGCGGTCGGCACGCGAAATACCCGTTGCACCTGGACATCCCGGTGACCATCGCGGGCATGTCGTTCGGGGCACTGTCCGGCCAGGCCAAGGAGGCGCTGGGCCGCGGCGCCGGCGAGGTCGGCACGTCCACCACCACCGGTGACGGCGGCATGACGCCGGAGGAGCGCGGGCAGAGCAAGCACCTGGTGTACCAGTACCTGCCGTCGCGCTACGGCATGAACCCCGACGACCTACGCAAGGCCGACGCGATCGAGGTGGTGCTCGGTCAGGGCGCCAAACCGGGCGGCGGTGGAATGCTGTTGGGGCAGAAGATCTCCGAGCGTGTCGCGGCGATGCGCACGCTGCCGCAGGGCATCGACCAGCGGTCGGCGTGCCGGCACCCGGACTGGACCGGACCCGACGACCTCACCATCAAGATCAACGAGCTGCGTGAGCTCACCGACTGGGAGAAGCCGATCTACGTGAAAGTCGGCGCCACCCGCACCTACTACGACGTCAAGCTCGCGGTGCACGCCGGCGCCGACGTGGTGGTGGTCGACGGGATGCAGGGCGGGACCGCGGCCACCCAGGAGGTGTTCATCGAGCACGTCGGCGTCCCGACGCTGGCCGCGATCCCCCAGGCGGTGCAGGCGCTGCAGGAACTCGGGGTGCACCGGGCCGGAAGACAGGGTGTGCAGCTCATCGTCTCCGGCGGTATCCGCACCGGCGCCGACGTGGCCAAGGCGCTCGCCCTGGGCGCCGACGCCGTCGCGATCGGCACCGCGGCGCTGATCGCACTCGGCGACAACCACCCGCGGTACGCCGCCGAGTACGAGGAGATCGGCAGCGCCGCAGGCTTCTACGACGATTTCCAGGACGGGCGCGATCCGGCCGGGATCACCACGCAGGACCCGGAACTGGCCGCCCGGCTCGACCCCGTCGAGGCGGGCCGCCGGCTGGCCAACTACCTGCGGGTGCTCACGATGGAGGCGCAGACCATCGCCCGCGCCTGCGGGAAGGCCCACGTCTGCCACCTCGAACCCGAGGATCTGGTGGCCGTCACCATCGAGGCCGCCGCGATGGCCCGGGTCCCGCTGGCCGGCACCAACTGGATCCCCGGGGCGGGCTTCTGATGGGTGAGACGGCCGACGTCGTCATCGTCGGAGGCGGTCTCGAGGGCGCCGCGGCGGCCTGGGCGCTGGCCGAGCGCGGGGTCACGAATGTGGTTGTCGCCGAACGGCACACCGTCGGGTCCGGGATGACGGGCAAATCGAGTGGCATCGTGCGCTGCCACTACGGCGTGAGCTCACTGGCCGCGATGGCCACCGTCGGGCTCGAGGTGTTCGAGAACCCGCAGAAGTTCCTGGGAGATGAGGCATCCGACATCGGGTTCCGCCAGACCGGCTACGTCGTCGGCGTCGGCGAACCAAACGTCGACGCCATGCGCAAGAGCCTCGCCGCGCAGCGCGCGGTCGGGGTACAGACCGAGGAGGTCGACGCCGCCGAGGTCGCGCGCATGTGGCCGTTCGCGGACCTCACACCGTTCGCGGCGTTCGGGTGGGAACCGCGCGGCGGCTACGGCGACGCGTACCAGACCGCGCAGGCGTTCGCGGTGGCCGCCCGAGCGGCCGGTGTGCGGGTGCGCCAGAGCACCGCCGTGCGCAGCCTGCTGACCGACGGTGGCCGCGTCACCGGGGTGAAACTCGCTGACGGCGGCGAGATCTCCGCCGAGACCGTCGTCGTGGCCACCGGCGCCTGGACCCGCCCGTTCCTCGCCCAGCACGGCATCGACGTGCCGATCCGCGTCGTGCGCGAACAGATCGTGATGATCGACCCCGGAGTCGAACTCGGTCCGGTGCCGGTCTTTTCCGACCTGGTGTCGCTGCAGTACATCCGGCCCGAACCCGACGGAACCGTGCTGTTCGGCAACAGCGATCTGGCCGACAACGAGGAGACCGACCCGGACGACTACCTCAACCGCGCCACCGACTCGTTCGTCGACATCACCGTCGACAAGGTGGGCACGAGATTCCCCGGATTCCCCGACGCCTCGATCACCAGCAGTTACGCCGGCTGCTACGACGTCACTCCGGACTGGAACCCGGTGATCTCGCGCACCGATCTCGACGGCCTCGTCGTCGCGGCCGGATTCAGCGGCCACGGTTTCAAGATCGCGCCCGCGGTCGGCCGGCTGGTGGCGGACCTGATCGTCGAAGGACACAGCGCCGACCCGCGAATCCCCGAGACCGACTTCCGGCTGTCCCGCTTCGCCGAGGGCGACCTGCTCCGCACGCCGTACCCGTACGTCGGCGCCGGCGAGATGCGTTAGACAGGTGCTGTGAGCCCCTCCGACGATCACGTGCCACTGCTCCGCAACGAGTCGGGCACCGCGCGCGAGCGTGACCCACACGAACCGGTCACCGACACCGAGTTCGAGGCGGCGATCGGGCGAAACGTGCGCCAGCTGCGTCAGCAGCACGGTTTGACCGTCGCCGAGATGGCCGCCCGCGTCGGCATCTCGAAGGCGATGATGAGCAAGATCGAGAACGCGCAGACCTCCTGCAGTCTGTCCACCCTGGCCTTGCTGGCCAAGGGCTTCGACGTGCCGGTGACCAGCCTGTTCCGCGGCGCGGACGTCGAGCGCCCGGCCGCTTTCGTCAAAGCGGGCACCGGCGCGCGGATCGTGCGCAACGGCACCAAGGAGGGGCACGACTACCAGCTGCTGGGGTCGCTGCGCGGTGAGCACAAGCGGCTGGAGTGCCTCGAGGTCAGGCTGTCGGAGAAGAGCCGGACCTATCCGCTGTTCCAGCATCCGGGCACCGAGTTCATCTACATGCTCGAAGGCGTCATGGACTACAGCCACAGCCGGTCGGTGTACCGCCTGCACCCCGGTGACTCGCTGCAGATCGACGGCGAAGGTGCGCACGGCCCGGTCGACCTGGTCGAACTGCCGATCCGGTTCCTGTCGGTGATCGCGTTCCCTGACTCCGCCGTGTGACGCAGGGTTTGGGGGTCGGGGCCCGGCACGCTACAGTGGGCAACGTGCAGCGGGTGCTTCTTCTCGGCCGCCGCGGCGGGGTCTGACCAGACCGGCTTCCCGTCGCGGGTTTTCGCGATGCGCCGGTCGAGTCCCTCGTCCAAACTCCCGGAGCAATCGATCATGAACACCCCTGAATCCCCAGACGCCTTCTCGTCCGTCCGCGCCATCACCACCCCGTCCGGCCCGCCGCATCCCGGCCAACCGGCCTGGAACACCCAGCGCGCCTCCTCGATGCCGGTCAGCCGCTACCGCAGCTTCGCCGACGAAGTCGAGAACATCACGCTGCCCGACCGCACGTGGCCCGACAAGGTCGTCGAGACCGCGCCGATGTGGTGCGCGGTCGACCTGCGCGACGGCAACCAGGCGCTGATCGACCCGATGAGCCCGCAGCGCAAGCGCCGCATGTTCGACCTGCTGGTGCGCATGGGCTACAAGGAGATCGAGGTCGGCTTCCCGTCGGCCAGCCAGACCGATTTCGACTTCGTCCGCGAGATCATCGGGCAGGGCGCGATCCCCGACGACGTCACCATCCAGGTGCTGACCCAGTGCCGGCCCGAACTGATCACCCGCACCTTCGAGGCCTGTCAGGGCGCGCCGCGGGCGATCGTGCACTTCTACAACTCGACGTCGATCCTGCAGCGGCGCGTCGTGTTCCGCGCCGACCGGGAGGCCGTCAAGCAGATCGCCGTCGACGGCGCCCGCCTGTGCGTCGAGGAGGCCGCCAAGTATCCGGACACGCAGTGGCGATTCGAGTACTCCCCGGAGTCCTACACCGGCACCGAACTGGAATACGCCGTCGACGTCTGCAACGCGGTCGCCGACGTCGTGCAGCCCACCCCCGAGGTGCCGCTGATCGTCAACCTGCCCGCCACCGTCGAGATGGCGACGCCCAACGTCTACGCCGACTCGATCGAGTGGATGAACCGGCACCTGAGCCCGCGCGAGTCCATCATCCTGAGCCTGCACCCGCACAACGACCGCGGAACCGCCGTCGCCGCAGCCGAATTGGGCTACCAGGCGGGGGCCGACCGCATCGAGGGCTGCCTGTTCGGCAACGGTGAGCGCACCGGCAACGTCTGTCTGGTGACGCTGGGCCTGAACCTGTTCAGCCGCGGCGTCGACCCGCAGATCGACTTCTCGAACATCGACGAGATCCGCCGCACCGTCGAGTACTGCAACCAGCTGCCGGTGCACGAACGACACCCCTACGGCGGCGACCTGGTCTACACGGCGTTCTCCGGGAGCCACCAGGACGCGATCAACAAGGGCCTGGACCAGATGAAGGTCGACGCCGACGAAGCCGACATGGACGTCGACGACATCCTGTGGCAGGTGCCCTATCTGCCGATCGACCCCAAGGACGTCGGCCGCACCTACGAGGCCGTCATCCGGGTGAACTCCCAGTCCGGCAAGGGCGGCGTCGCCTACATCATGAAGGCCGACCACGGGCTGGTGCTGCCGCGCCGCCTGCAGATCGAGTTCAGCCAGGCGATCCAGAAGATCACCGACGGTGAGGGCGGCGAGGTGTCGCCCAAGGAGATGTGGGACGTCTTCGCCGACGAGTACCTGTCCCCAGTGCGGCCGCTCGAGCGGATGCGGCAGCGCGTGGACGCCGCGGAGGTCGACGGCGGCACCGACACGATCACCGCCGTGGTCAAGGTGGACGGCGTCGAACGCGAGATCGTCGGCGCGGGCAACGGTCCGCTGGCGGCGTTCGTCGACGCCCTCGGCGCCATCGGATTCGACATCAGCGTGCTGGACTACTCCGAGCATGCGCTGTCCGCCGGCGAAGAGGCGCAGGCCGCGGCCTACGTCGAGGCCTCCGTTGGCGGCAGGACGGTATGGGGTGTGGGTATCGCGACGTCGATCACGACGGCCTCACTGCGCGCGGTGGTGTCGGCGGTCAACCGCGCCGCCCGCAGCTGACATTCGCTCGCACCGATCGCAACGATCATCGGGCCGCGCCCTCCCGTGAGAAGGTGCGTGGGTGACTGTCGTCGTCGTGGGCAATCCGAAACCGAAGTCGCGGACGAGGGCCGCCGCCGAACTGGTCGCCGAGCGGCTGACCGGCTCGCCCGCCGAGCACGTCATCGATGTCGTCGACCTCGGCGCCGGGCTGCTCGGGTGGGGTGACCCGAAGGTGGCCGAGGCGAAGGACATCGTGAAGTCCGCCGACTCACTGGTGGTCGCCTCGCCGACCTTCAAGGCCACCTACACCGGGCTGCTCAAGCTGTTCCTCGACCAGTTCGGCCACGGTGAACTCGGTCAGGTCCCGACGTTCCCGCTCATGCTCGGCGGATCACCGGCCCATGCGCTCGCGCCGGAACTGACACTGCGCCCGGTGCTGGTGGAGATCGGTGCGAGTTGTCCGGCACCGAGCCTGTACCTACTCGACTCGGAGTACGAGACGTCGCCGGACCTGGACACGTGGCTGGAGGTCGCGCGCCGGTTCGTCCCGGGTCAGAACAGCGCGAACTGATCGCCCACTGTGGTGGCGTCGAAGAACTCCTCGATGCCGGTGCCCCCGATCACGTGGTCGAGCGCGCGCAGGAAGTGGGTGTCGGAGAGCACGGGGACGCCGAACTCCTGCGCCTGGTAGCCCTTGCCATGTTCGACGTCGGGCTGGTTGCAGACGACCAGTGAGGTTTCTGGATCCACCGCGTCGGTGTAGGCCAGCCCGGCCGCGACGATCCGTTCGATCAACTCCTCGTGGGTACGGGCGACCTCCGCCGCGACCGCAACGCGCATCCCCTTCACCAGCGGACGCCCCGCGATGTAGCGGCCCGGGTTGAGGTAGGCGCAGGGCAGCCGTGCGGCCACCATCTTCAGCGGGTGCAGCTCGTCGTGGGTCACCCGGCCGTTGGGCCACCGCCGCCGGCTCACCGGACGCGTCGGCAGCCAGGCCCGGCGCTCGCGGGCGCGGGCCAGCGTCGGCTTGAGGATCTGTGCGAGGACCTGCGCGTCGTCGAGTGCGTCATGCGGTTTGAGCTGCGGGACGCCCCAGTGAGCGGCGAGCGTCTCCAACCGCAGGTTCTCGGTCCCGAGATCGAGGCGGCGGGCGAGTTCGACCGTGCACATCACCGAGTCGATCGGCAGTTCGGCGCGGACGAGTTCGGCCTCGGCGGTCAGGAACGAGTAGTCGAACCCGACGTTGTGCGCGACGAGCGTGCGGCCGCGCAGCAGTTCGGCCAGGTCGGCGACGACGTCGCCGAAGCGGGGCGCACCCTCGAGCATCTCGGCGGTCAGCCCGTGCACGTGCGTCGGCCCCGGGTCGACACCCGGGTTCAACAGCGTGGCCAGGCTCTGCTCGACGTTGCCGTCGTCACCCACCGCGAGCGCGGCGAGGCTGACGATGCGCGCCTGCCCGGGCCGGAAACCCGACGTCTCGACATCGACGACGGCCCAGCCTGTACCGGTGTCGACCGCCGGTCTTCCCCAACCGTGGCTCACCACCTCAGCGTGGCACGGCCCTCCGACAATCTCGGATCGCAGCGGTGCGTGTCGGGCACCTAAACTGCCGGGGATGGTCACCGGAGGACAGGCACGCAGGGACCGGAGAATGGTCACCGCTCGAGGAAGGGCCGCGCTCGCGGCCGGTGCGGGGGCACGATGGGCGTCGCGCGTCACCGGTCGCGGCGCGGGCGCGATGATCGGCGGGCTCGTCGCGATGACGCTGGACCGCTCGATCCTCGGCCAGCTCGGCGCGGGCCGGCGCACCGTCGTCATCACCGGAACCAACGGCAAGTCCACCACCACGCGGATGACCGCAGCGGCGCTGGGCACCCTGGGCGCCGTGGCGACCAACGCCGAAGGCGCCAACATGGACGCCGGCCTGGTCGCCGCCCTCGCGGCCGACCGCGGGGCGACGCTGGCGGCGCTCGAGGTCGACGAGATGCACGTCCCGCACGTGATGGATGCGGTGGAGGCCGCCGTCGTCGTTCTGCTGAATCTGTCCCGCGACCAACTCGACCGTGTCGGTGAGATCAACCACATCGAACGCACGCTTCGCGCGGGTCTGGCCCGGCATCCGTCAGCGGTCGTGGTCGCCAACTGCGACGACGTGCTGATGACGTCGGCGGCCTACGACAGCCCGAACGTGGTGTGGGTCGCCGCGGGCGGCGGGTGGGCCAACGACTCGGTGAGCTGCCCCCGCTCCGGCGAGGTCATCGTCCGCGACGGTCAGCACTGGTATTCGACGGGCACGGATTTCAAGCGGCCGTCGCCGCAGTGGTGGTACGACGACACCCACCTGCACGGCCCGGGCGGGCTGTCGCTGCCGATGACGCTGGCGCTGCCCGGTGCGGTGAACCGCGGCAACGCCGCGCAGGCCGTCGCCGCGGCGGTCACCCTCGGCGTCGACCCGGCGGCCGCGGTGACGGCCGTGTCCGGGGTCGACGAGGTGGCCGGCCGGTACCGCACCGTACGCCTCGGCGAGCACACCGCGCGGGTGCTGCTGGCGAAGAACCCGGCCGGCTGGCAGGAGGCGCTGTCGATGGTCGACAAACACGGCGCCGGGGTGGTGATCGCGGTCAACGGGCAGGTTCCCGACGGAGAGGATCTGTCGTGGCTGTGGGACGTGCGGTTCGAGCATTTCGAGGACACGCAGGTGGTGGCCGCCGGGGAACGCGGCACCGATCTGGCGGTGCGGCTGGGATACGCGGGTGTCGAGCACACGCTGGTGCACGACACCCTCGCTGCGATCAAGTCGTGCCCGCCCGGCCATGTCGAGGTGATCGCGAACTACACGGCGTTCCTTCAACTGAATCGGCGGCTGGGGCGATGAGCGAATCCACGGTGCGGATCGGGCTGGTGCTGCCCGATGTGATGGGCACCTACGGCGACGGCGGCAACTCCGTGGTGCTGCGGCAGCGGCTGCGGCTGCGCGGCATCGACGCCGAGGTCGTCGAGATCACGCTGGCCGATCCGGTGCCCGCCGAACTCGACCTCTACACCCTCGGCGGCGCCGAGGACTACGCGCAGCGGCTGGCGACCAGACACCTGCAGCGCCATCCGGGACTGCAGCAGGCGGCCGCGCGCGGGGCGCCGGTGCTGGCGATCTGCGCGGCGATCCAGGTGCTCGGCCACTGGTACGAGACGTCGTCGGGCGAACGGGTCGACGGCGTCGGGATGCTCGACGTCACGACCACACCTCAACCGGCCCGCACGATCGGCGAGGTGGTGTCCCAGCCGTTGGTCGCCGGACTGCACGACAAGCTGACCGGATTCGAAAATCACCGGGGCGGAACGGTTTTAGGGCCGCAGGCCGCGCCGTTGGCCCGGGTCGAGAAGGGTGCGGGCAACCGGGACGGTGACGGGTTCGACGGCGCGGTGCAGGGCAGCGTGATCGCGACGTACCTGCACGGCCCCTGCCTGGCCCGCAACCCGGAACTGGCCGACCATCTGTTGCGCCAGGTCGTCGGCGACCTGCCGCCGCTGGACCTCGACGAGGTGGCGCGGCTGCGGCGGGAGCGGCTGGCGGCCCCGCGCCGCGCCTAGGCCGCCGCCGCTTGTCGCCCAAACGAACGTACGGGCGCCAAAGGCCGAGACGATACGGGCATTTCGTCGATCTCGGCGCGCCGCAGGTAGGCCTCGCGCACGCGAGCCAGCACCGACGCCGGACGGTCCTCGTTGATCACCCGGATGACCTCCCAGCCACACCGCTGGATTTTCTCGAGCCGCCGGATGTCGTTGACGTACACCGTCCGGCTCGTCCGGTGCTGGTCGCCGTCGTACTCGACCGCCAACTTCAGATCCCGCCAGCCCATGTCGGCGTACGCGAACGGCTCCCCGGTTCCGTCGACCACCGGGATCTGCGTCTCGGGAATCGGGAAGCCGTCGTCGATCAACAGCAGCCGCAGCCAGCTCTCCTTGAGCGATTCCGCGCCCGGGTCGATCAGGGGCAGCAGTTGCCGTAGCTGGCGGACTCCCCGCACCGGCCCGTAGCGGTCCATCAACGCCGTCACATCTTGGATGTCGAACGGCGCCGCGCGCATCAGCGCGTCGAGTCGGCCCATGGCGGCGGCGCGCTTGAGATAACGGCCTAGGTCGAACGCGGTGCGGGCGGGTGTCGCCACGCGGATGCCGTCGAGCGTGGTCACCTCGTCGTCGGCGACGCGGTCCATCCGCACCAGCAGCCCCGCCTGCTTGCGTCGTTCGCGGACGAGGATCTCGATCGGTTCTGAGTCGTCGACCCACTCGGCGCCGTGCCAGGCGGACGCGGCGACCCCGGTCACGACGCCCGCGCGGCCCGACGTCAGCCATGCTGCGACGGTCCTGTCGTGCAGCGTCGGTGTGGCGTTCTTCGGGATGTACACACCCCGAAATATCGGGCGATACCAACGCCGCAGCTCGCTACGGGGCAGGCCGTCGCCGAGGGCTTCTACGCCCAGGAATACCTCAGTCATGGCCGCATGGTGGTCGACGGGTCCGACACGACGCCGAGATCGACGAAATGGCGGGATTTACTCGCACAAATGCGCCCGTTTGTTCGTTTCGGCGAACGGAGACCTACGCCATCGCGCGGCGGCCCGCCAACGCCCGCCCCAGCGTCAGCTCGTCGGCGAATTCGAGGTCGCCGCCCATCGGCAACCCCGACGCGATCCGCGTGACGGTCAGCCCGGGGATGTCGCGCAGCATCCGCACCAGATAGGTGGCGGTCGCCTCGCCCTCGGTGTTCGGGTCGGTGGCGATGATGACCTCGGCCACGTCGACGCCGTCGACCCGCTCCCCGATCCGGTTCAGCAGCTCACGGATGCGCAGCTGATCCGGCCCCACCCCGCTCAACGGGTCGAGCGCCCCGCCGAGCACGTGGTAGCGGCCGCGGAACTCACGCGTGCGCTCGACGGCCTGCACGTCCTTGGGTTCCTCGACCACGCACACCAGCGACGCGTCGCGCCGCGGATCGCTGCAGATGCGGCAGCGGTCGGCGTCGGAGACGTTGCCGCACACCTCGCAGAACTGCACCCCGTCGCGGATCCGGTTGAGCACGGCGGTCAGCCGGTCGATGTCGGGCGGCTCCACGCTCAACAGGTGAAACGCGATGCGCTGCGCGCTCTTCGGTCCGATGCCCGGCAGCTTGCCGAGCTCGTCGATCAGATCCTGTACGGGGCCCTCAAACATGCAAGGACAACTACAGTCCCGGGATGCCCAGGCCGCCCATCCCGCCTGCGAGCGGCCCGAGCCGGTCGTGCGCGAGGATGGTGACCTGCTTGGCGGCATCGGCGATCGCACCGACGACGAGATCCTGCAGGGTCTCGACGTCGTCGGGGTCCACGACCTTGGGGTCGATGGCCACCGAGGTCACCTCGCCGCTGCCCTTCATCGTCACCTGCACCAGACCGCCGCCGGCCTGACCGTGCACCTCGGAATTGGCGAGGGACTCCTGCGCCTCCATCAGCTGCTGCTGCATCTGCTGAGCCTGCGCGAGCAGTGCGGACATATCGGGCTGGCCACCGGGTTGCATGCCTGGTCCCCTTGCGTGTTGATGTCGCGTTGGTCTCGACTTGGTTTCTCTCGCCCATATCCGGGGCTTCGGGCTTTAAGCGTAGTCGGCACGCGGGCTACGGTGGCGCCCGTGCCTGCCAGCCTGCGTGTCGGAGCCGCGATCGCCACCAGCCTGCTCATCGCCGCCTCGACGTTCGCCGCCCCCGCCTCCGCCGCACCCGCCGGCATCGCCGGGAAGATCGTCTTCCTCGACCCCGGCCACAACGGCGCCAACGACGCCTCGATCAGCAGGCAGGTGCCCACCGGCCGCGGCGGGACGAAGGACTGTCAGGCCAGCGGGACGTCGACCGAGGACGGCTACCCGGAGCACACCTTCGCGTGGGACACCACGCTGCGCATCCGGGCCGCGCTGACCGCGCTCGGGGTCCGCACCGCGATGTCGCGCGGCAACGACAACGCGCTCGGCCCGTGCGTCGACGAGCGGGCCGCCCTGGCCAACTCGGTTCGGCCCAACGCGATCGTGTCCGTCCACGCCGACGGCGGACCGCCGACCGGGCGCGGATTTCATGTGCTGTATTCGTCGCCCCCGCTCAACGACGCGCAGGCCGGCCCCGCCGTGCAGTTCGCGCGCATCATGCGCGATCAACTGTCCGGGTCCGGGTTCGTCCCGTCGACCTACATCGGTTCGGGAGGGCTCAACCCGCGCAGCGACATCGCCGGGCTCAACCTCGCGCAGTACCCGTCGATCCTGGTGGAACTGGGCAACATGAAGAACCCGGCCGACTCGGCGGTGATGAAGACCGCCGAGGGCAGACAGCGTTACGCCGACGCGGTCGTGCGCGGGATCGCCGGCTTCCTTGCGACGTCCTGACGGCGCGTCAGGCGCCCTTCTCGACCTCACGCTTGAGGTTCTCGAGAACCTGCGCCTGGATCTTCTTGAGCCCCAGCGGCGCGAACGTCTTCTCGAAGAAGCCCTTGACGCCGCCTGCACCGGTCCACGACGTCTTGACCGTCACCGAGGAGCCCGGTCCCGCGGGCGCGACGGTGTAGTTGGTGACGAGCGTGGAGTTGGCGTCCTTCTCGATGACGGTGTGACCGGCCACGTCGACGGTGGCCTTGACGTCGCGCACGCGGGACTTGGTCGCCTGCAGTTTCCAGGTGGCGACGGTCCCCGCGCCCTGCCCGCCCTCGAGCACGCGGTAGTCGCGGTAGTGCTCGGAGAGGATCTTGGGCCGGACGGTCTGGTAGTCGGCGACGGCTGCCAGGACCGCGGCCGGTTCGGCGTTGATCATGACGGTGCTCGACGCGCTGACCTGTCCCATGATGTGACACTCCTTCGTCGCGGTGCGGTCGCATCGGCTGCGGCCGCGGACTAGCGTATATCCGTGTCTGTTGTCCCGACCGACGCACGGGCTGCTCACGCCGCAGGCGTGGAGCGGCTACTCGCCAGCTACCGGGCGATTCCGCCGACGGCCGCTGTGCGCCTGGCCAAACCCACCTCCAACCTGTTCCGCGCCCGTGCCAAGAGCACCGTCAAGGGCCTCGACGTGTCCGGTCTGACCGGGGTCATCGCCGTCGACCCCGACGCCCGTACCGCCGATGTCGAAGGCATGTGCACCTACGAGGACCTGGTCGCCGCGACGCTTCCGTACGGTCTGGCGCCGCTGGTGGTGCCTCAACTCAAGACCATCACCCTCGGCGGGGCCGTGACGGGGCTGGGGATCGAGTCCACCTCGTTCCGCAACGGCCTGCCGCACGAATCGGTGCTGGAGATGGACATCCTCACCGGCGCGGGGGAGGTGCTCACCGCGAGCCGGGACCACCATCCCGATCTCTTTCACGCGTTCCCCAACTCCTATGGCACGCTCGGGTACTCGGTGCGGCTGAAGATCGAACTCGAACCGGTCCCACCGTTCGTGGCGCTGCGGCATCTGCGGTTCCACTCGCTCACCGACCTGGTCGCGGCGATGGACCGCATCGTCGAAACCGGCGGCCTCGACGGCGAATCCGTCGACTACCTCGACGGCGTGGTGTTCAGCGCCGACGAGAGCTACCTGTGCGTCGGTGTGAAGACGGCGACGCCCGGCCCGGTCAGCGACTACACCGGCCGGCAGATCTACTACCGGTCGATCCAGCACCCCGACGGTGAGAAGCACGACCGGCTGACCATTCACGACTACCTGTGGCGCTGGGACACCGACTGGTTCTGGTGCTCACGGGCATTCGGCGCGCAGAACCCCAGGATCCGCCGGTTCTGGCCACACCGCTACCGGCGCAGCAGTTTCTACTGGAAGCTGATCGGCTACGACCAGCGGTTCGACATCGCCGACCGCATCGAGATCCGCAACGGCCGCCCGCCCCGCGAACGTGTCGTCCAGGACATCGAGGTGCCGATCGGACGCACCGCCGAGTTCCTGTCGTGGTTCCTGCAGAACGTGCCGATCGAACCGATCTGGCTGTGCCCGTTGCGTTTACGGGACGACACCAGTTGGCCGCTGTACCCGATCCGACCGCGGCACACCTACGTCAACGTGGGCTTCTGGTCCTCGGTGCCGGTCGGCCCCGAGGAGGGGCACACCAACAGGCTCATCGAGCGCAAGGTCAGCGAACTCGACGGACACAAATCGCTGTACTCGGATGCGTACTACCCCCGAGAGGAGTTCGACGAACTCTACGGCGGTGAGGCGTACAAGACGGTCAAGAAGGCATACGACCCCGACTCACGTCTGCTGGATCTGTATGCCAAAGCGGTGCAGAGACGATGAGTGATGGCGCGAGCATGTGGAGGCAGCTATGACGAAACGCGTACCCGAGCACAAGTTGACCCTCTCGGAGATCCTCGAGATCTTCGTCGCGGGGCAGCAGCCGCTGAAGTTCAGCGCCTACGACGGCAGCACCGCGGGACCTTCGGACGCCCGGTTCGGCCTCCACCTCAGGACGCCGCGCGGCACCACGTATCTGGCCACCGCGCCGGGTGATCTGGGGTTGGCCCGCGCGTACGTCTCCGGCGACCTCGAACTCACCGGCGTCCACCCCGGGGACCCGTACGAGTTGCTGCGCGCGCTGACCGAGAAGATGAAATTCACGCTGCCGCCGCCGAAGGTGCTGCGCGACATCGTGCGCTCCATCGGGCTGGAGCACTTCAAGCCGATCGCCCCGCCGCCGCAGGAGACCCTGCCCCGGTGGCGCCGGATTGCGGAAGGGTTCCGGCACAGCCGAACCCGCGACGCCGAGGTGATCCACCACCACTACGACGTGTCGAACGCGTTCTACGAGTGGGTGCTCGGGCCGTCGATGACCTACACGTGCGCGTGCTACCCGCAGCCGGATGCCACGCTGGAGGAGGCGCAGGAGAACAAGTACCGGCTGGTGTTCGAGAAGTTGCGCCTGCAGCCCGGTGACCGACTGCTCGACGTCGGGTGCGGGTGGGGCGGCATGGTGCGGCACGCGGCCCGCCACGGTGTGAACGCCGTCGGCGTCACGCTGTCGAAGGAACAGGCGCTGTGGGGTCAGAAGGCCATCGCCGACCAGGGCCTGACCGACCTGGCGGAGATCCGGCACGGCGACTACCGCGACGTGCGCGAGATCGGGTTCGACGCGGTGTCCTCGATCGGGCTGACCGAACACATCGGCGTCCACAACTATCCGTCGTACTTCCGCTTCCTGCAGTCGAAGCTGCGCCGCGGCGGATTGCTGCTCAACCACTGCATCACCCGGCCGGACAATCTGACCGCGCCGACCGCCGGCGGTTTCATCGACCGCTACGTGTTCCCCGACGGCGAGCTCACCGGCTCCGGCCGCATCATCACCGACGCGCAGAACGTGGGACTCGAAGTGGTCCACGAGGAGAACCTGCGCCACCACTACGCGCTGACCCTGCGCGACTGGTGCCGCAACCTCGTGGAGCACTGGGACGAGGCGGTCGAGGAGGTGGGGCTGGGCACCGCGAAGGTGTGGGGGCTCTACATGGCGGGTTCGCGGCTCGGCTTCGAGACCAACATCGTTCAGCTGCACCAGGTTCTGGCGGTCAAACTGGACGAGCGCGGCGACGACGGCGGGCTGCCGCTACGGCCGTGGTGGTCGGCCTAGGTTCGACGCCCTCACGGCACACTCCAGCGATACAGCGTGGCCGAACCTAACTGCCGTCGATGCGGCGGGCGCCGAGTTCGTTCTGCAGCAGTTCGAGCGCGGCTTCCTCCGGGTCACGACGGGGCCCCGCCTCCTCGTGGACCGCTTCGGCCAGCATGCTCTCCTCGTCGTCCTCGGGGGGCGCCGCGACGGCGACGGGAGCCGGACGTGCCGGTTGGGCGGCCGCGGGCGCCGGCCCGCCGCCCGCGTCACAGCGGATCGCCCAGTCGACACCCAGCGCATCCTTGAGCGCCTCGCGGATGACGTCGGAGTTGCGTTGCTCGACAAGGCGTTTCGCCAGCGGAGCCGACTCGTGGCTCAGCACCAGCGTATCGCCCTCCACCGCACGCACGATCGCACCGGCCAGCATCACATCGATCGTGCGACTGCGCTGACGGACCTTCTCGCGCACCGTCGTCCACATGCTGCGCACCGCCGCCGCATTGGGCGCACCGGCGGCCGGGGGCGGTGTGGTCGCGGGCGCCTCGACCACCGGATCGGCGGGCGGCCGCACCGGGGGCGGGGACGGGGGCGCCGGCGGTGGCGTGGGCGCCGGACGTGACACAGGCGCGGGCGGGGCGGGCGGCGCGGGCGTAGGCGCGGGAGCCGGGCGCGCCTCGACGGGTTCAGCGGCAGGAGGAGCGGGAGCCGGCGCCTCGGGCGCCTGACTCCTGCGGGTGAAGGTCTTGGCCGGCTCGACGGGGCGGGCGGCGGCCGGCATCTCGGACGCGGGGATCGACATGTCCAGGCGGGTCTCGATGCGCTCCACCCGTTGCAGCAGTGCCGATTCGGTGTCACTGGCCGACGGGAGCAGCAGCCGGGCGCACACCACCTCGAGCAGCAGCCGCGGAGCCGTCGCACCGCGCATCTCCCCCAGCCCGGCGTGCACCACCTCGGCATACCGGGTCAGCGTCGCGGCACCCAGCCGGGCGGCCTGCTCACGCATCCGGTCCAGCACGTCACCGGGGGCGTCCACCACTCCGCGGGCCGCGGCGTCGGGCACCGCCTGCAGGACGATGAGGTCGCGGAAGCGTTCGAGCAGGTCGATGGCGAAGCGTCGCGGATCGTGTCCGGCGTCGATGACGGACTCGACGGCACCGAACAGTGCGGCCGCGTCACCTGCGACCAACGCGTCCACCGCGTCGTCGATCAGCGCGACGTCGGTGGCCCCCAGCAGCGCCAGCGCCCGCCCGTATTCGACCCGGTTGCCCGCCGCGCCGGCCAGCAGCTGGTCGAGCACCGAGAGCGTGTCGCGCGGTGAACCACCGCCGGCGCGGATCACCAGCGGATACACGGCGTCGTCGACGGTGACGCCCTCGTCGGCGCAGATCCGTTCCAGCAGAGTGCGCATGGTTTTGGGCGCCAACAGGCGGAACGGGTAGTGGTGGGTGCGCGAACGGATCGTCGGCAGCACCTTCTCCGGTTCGGTGGTGGCGAACACGAAGATCAGGTGCTCCGGCGGCTCCTCGACGATCTTGAGCAGCGCGTTGAAACCGGCCGTGGTGACCATGTGCGCTTCGTCGACGATGAAGATGCGGTACCGGGACTGCGCGGGGGCGTAGAACGCCCGGTCGCGCAGTTCGCGGGTGTCGTCGACACCGCCGTGGCTGGCGGCGTCGAGTTCGGTGACGTCCATGTTGCCCGGCCCGTTGGGGGCCAGCGCCACGCACGAGTCACACGTTCCGCACGGTGTGGGAGTCGGGCCCTGCTCGCAGTTGAGCGAACGGGCCAGGATGCGCGCCGACGACGTCTTCCCGCAGCCACGGGGGCCGGAGAACAGGTAGGCGTGGTTGATCCGGCCCGCCGACAGCGCGGTCGACAGCGGTTCGGTGACATGCTCCTGCCCGACCACCTCCGCGAAGGTCGCCGGTCGGTACTTGCGGTAGAGCGCCACGGTCAGCAGGCTACCGACGGACTACGACGGACGGTCAACCGAGCAGTGACTCGGTGGCGGCGAGCAGCGCGCATGTCGCCAGGCCGTCGATGGCCGACCGCAGATCGTCCTCCGAAGGGAACGACGGGGCGATCCGGATGTTCTTGTCCTCGGGGTCTTTTCGGTACGGGAACGCCGATCCGGCCTCGGTCACCGCGATGCCCGCATCCTTGGCCAGGGCGACCGTGCGCCTGGCGGTGCCCGGCCACACGTCGAGGCTGACGAAGTAGCCGCCCTTCGGGTCCGTCCACGAGGCGATCTTCGACTCGCCCAGCCGGTCCTCGAGGACCTCGCCGACGAGCGCGAACTTCGGCGCCAGCAGTTCGCGGTGGCGCTGCATGAGCAGTCGCACGCCGTCGGCGTCGCCGAGGAACTTCAGGTGCCGCAACTGGTTGACCTTGTCCGGGCCGATCGTCTTCTTACCCGCGTGCTGCAGGTACCAGGCGATGTTGCCGAGCGAACCGCCCAGGAAGCTGACCCCGGCGCCGGCGAAGGTGATCTTGCTGGTCGAGGCGAACACCAGCGGCCGGTTCTGGTTCCCCGCCGCGGCCGCCAGGCCGAGCACGTCGACCTGCCGCATGAAGTCCGGGGTCAGGGTGTGCACCGCATAGGCGTTGTCCCAGAACAGCCGGAAATCCGATGCCGCCGTGCGCATCTGGACCAGTCGGCGGACGACCTCCCAGGAGTAGGTGACCCCGGTGGGGTTGCCGAACACCGGAACGCACCACATGCCCTTGATGGCCGGGTCGGCCGCGACGAGTTCCTCGATGAGGTCGACGTCGGGGCCGTCTTCGAGCATCGGCACGGCGATCATCTCGATGCCGAGGTTCTCGGTGAGCGCGAAATGCCGGTCGTAGCCGGGCGCCGGGCACAGGAACTTGACGACCGGCTCGGCGATCCACGGCCGCGGGGAGTCGACACCGCCGTGCAGCAGCGAGAAGACCACGGTGTCGTGCATCAGCTCGAGGCTGGCGTTGTTCCCGGTGATCAGGTTCGGCACCGGGATACCGAGCAGCTCGCCGAAGATCGCACGCAGTTCCGGCAGTCCGTGCAGACCGCCGTAGTTGCGGACGTCGGTGCCGTCCCCGTCGCGGTAGGTGCCGCGGCCCGGCAGTTCGAGCAGCGCGTTGGACAGGTCGAGCTGGGCGGGCGACGGCTTGCCGCGGGTCAGATCCAGGCGCAGACCCTTGCCTTGGAGTTCGGCGTAGTCGCGCTGCTGCCGCTCGTGCTCGGCAGTCAGGTCGTCGCGGCTGAGGGAGTGGAACGACACCGCGAGCCTTTCGCCTGGGGTACCCGTAGCGGGAAACAAAGGGGACCCCGCGCACCCGCCAGAGCCCGTTGACCCTTGCTGCCTTCCGGCCCTGGGGGAGTTCACAGGATGGACGCCGCGCGGGGTCCGACCTGAGTGTAATACCCGCGTCGGGCGCATCCTCGACGGGCGCACCCGGGCCGTCGGCTACCATGGCCCGCGGAGGATTCGCCTAGTGGCCTATGGCGCTCGCCTGGAACGCGGGTTGGGTTAACAGCCCTCGCGGGTTCAAATCCCGCATCCTCCGCACTCGGTCCGGGGTGCGATCAGCGATCCGAGGTCCTGTTCGCACCGCCGGCCCACCAATCTCGAGGAGGAGTATGCGGCGCTCGGTCGCGGTCATCTGGCACGCATCGTTCTCCGTCATCGCTGCTGTCCTCTATTTCTTCTTCGTCCTGCCCCGATGGTTCGAGCTCATGGGTACGACGTCGCACACGCTGGGCACGGTGCTGCGGATCGTCACGGCGGCCCTGATCGGCCTGGCTGCGCTGCCCGTGGTGTTCACGCTGCTGCGCACCCGCCGCCCCGAATTCGGCACCCCGCGGTTGGCGTTGCGCCTGCGCACCGCGTCGATCGCGCTGCATGTGCTGGCCGGTGCCCTGATCCTGGGCGCCGCGATCAGTGAGATCTGGCTGGACCTCGATTCCGCGGGACCCTGGCTGTTCGGGATCTACGGCGCGGCCGCCGCGATCGCGCTGCTCGGCATCTTCGCGTTCTATCTGGCGTTCGTCGCCGAGATGCCGCCGCCCCCGCCGAAACCGCTCAAGCCCACATCGCAGACCCGTCGAGGCCGCCGCAAGGCCGCGCAGGGGACCACTGCCGAGGACGCCGACGTCGCCGAGGACACGGACGTCGCCGCGGACTCCGAGGCGACCGACGAGACCGAGACCGTCGACACGACGGACGACGACGCCACCGAGGAAGCCGAGCGCTCGGAATCCGACGAACCGGTCGTCGAGGCCAGAGAGGCCGATGAGGCCGACGGGACAGCCGAGGCTGGCGTGACCGAAGAGGCCGGCGACGACGCTGCCCCCTCCAGCGGTGGGTTGCGCAACCGGCGGCCGTCCGGCAAGGGCGATTCTGCGCGCCGCCGCCGCCGTCTGCGCGGCGGAATCGCCGTCGAAGACTGAGGTCAGCGCCCGTTCGTCGACACGTCGCGGTCTGATCACCAAGAATGTGAGCAGAACCCGAGTTACAAAACCTCGTCGAAGGGCAATTCATGGGCATGCTTCGTTCCCGTTGGGTGTCCGTGCTCTCGGTCGTGTTGGCCGCGCTGCTCACCTTGATCGGCCCGTTCGCCCCGGCCACCTCGAGCGCCGCACCCGCCGACCCGGTCGCGGCGGCGGCTTCGGTCGAGCCCGCGGTGGCGCGGATCGACACCGAGATCGACTATCAGAGCGCCATCGGCACCGGGACCGGCATCGTGCTCGATCCGGGCGGCCAGGTGCTGACGAACTTCCACGTCGTCCAGGGCGCCGACCGGGTCAACGTCACCGTCGCAGGCCGGTCGTACCCGGCCGACCTCGTCGGATACGACCGGGGCCGCGACATCGCGGTGATCCAACTGCTCGGTGCGGGCGGTCTGCCGGTCGCGCCCATCGGTGACTCCGCGGCGCTCGCCGCCGGTGAGCCCGTGGTGGCGCTCGGCAACGCGCAGGGCTCCGCCGCGCCGTTGACCCGCGAGGTCGGCAGTGTCACCGCCTTCGGGCGCACGGTTCAGGCCGAGGACTCCCTGACCGGCAGCTCCGACGAACTCACCGGTTTGATCGAGTTCGCCGCGCCCGTGCGCGCCGGCGACTCGGGCGGGCCGGTCGTCAACAGCGCAGGCCAGGTCGTCGGCATCACCACCGCGGCGTCGGTGAACTTCCGGATGGGCCCCGGGGGTAAGGGCTTCGCGATTCCGATCAACGAGGCGATCGGCGTCGCCAACCAGATCCGGTCGCGGATTCCCTCGGACACCGTCCACATCGGACCGCCCGCGCTGCTCGGCGTCGGTGTCCGGACCGCACCGAGCGACGTGCCCGGCGTGCTGATCCAGGAAGTGCTGCGCGGTGGTCCCGCCGAAGCGGCCGGCCTGGTGGACCGCGACGTGCTGATCGCGATCAACGGCGTGCGCCTCCCGTCGGCCACCGCGCTGACCTACACGCTGGACCGGTTCTACCCGGGTGACGTCGTGGACGTGACGTGGATCGACCAGTTCGGCCAGGAGCGTACGGCGAAGGCGACGCTCGCTCCCGGGCCCTGAGCCTCACCGCCGCAACAGTCTCTCCAGCCCGGCGATCGCGAGGTCGAGTTCGAACTCGAACTGGCCGTCGTCCGGCCCGGAGGCCGCCTCGAGCACCCGGCGCAGCGCCGGGTAGTCGGCTTCGGGGACGCCTGCGAGCGCCGCCCGGGTCTCGGCCTGGTGCACGTCCCGCATCGACGTGCTCAGGGCGTTCTGCGCGGCGGACTGCGCGATGTTCGCCACCGCGGTGACGCCGCGGCGCGCGTCGTCGACACCGAACCCGGCGGCCAGCAGCGCGGCGAGGACCCGTTCGGCGAGCGCGAGCACTGCGACCGCACCCACCCCTCGGAAAGGCGTGTGGTCGACCGCGACGCCCACCTGGACCATGCCGTCTCGGTAGGCGTGGGCGTAGGCGCGCAGCACCACACGCCAGTCCCCGTCGTCGGGCAGGTGCACACGGTTCAGTTCGTGTTCGAACCGGTCGAGGACGACGAGCGTCAGCAGACCCTGCCGGTTGCCCACGTAGTAGTGCAGGGCCTTGCGGCTGACACCGAGTTGGTCGGCCACGGCCTGCATGGTGAGTTCGGGTCCGGTCGCCCGGCGCGCAGCGGCGACGATCTGCTCCCGACTGATGCGGGCGGGCCTGCCCCGGGCGCGGCGCGGTTCCGGCGCGCTCACGTCAGCTCCACAAGGGCAGCCTACGCAGCGGGATATGAATTTTCGCCGAACGGGAAAAAAGCCACGGACACCGTCCTAACCTGAGCGAGTGCCCAACACTTCGTATCGGGTCGTCCAGTGGACGACCGGCAATGTCGGAAAGAGCTCCGTGGCGGCGATCGCCGCCAACCCGAACCTCGAACTGGTCGGCTGTTACGCCTGGTCGCCGGACAAGGCGGGCCGCGACGTCGGCGAACTGGCGGGCATCGACCCGCTCGGGGTCACCGCGACCGGCGATGTCGACGCCCTGCTCGCGCTGAAACCCGATGTCGTGGTGTACAACCCGATGTGGATCGACGTCGACGAACTGGTGCGCATCCTCGAAGCCGGGGTGAACGTGGTGGCGAGCGCGTCGTTCATCACCGGCCGCAACCTCGGCGCGGACCGTGACCGACTGGTCGAGGCGTGCCGGCGCGGAGGTGCCACGCTGTTCGGCTCCGGGGTCAGCCCGGGGTTCGCCGAACTACTCGCGATCGTGGCGGCGACGGCCTGCGACCGCGTCGACAAGATCACCATCGCCGAGTCCGCCGACACCACGCTCTACGACTCGCCCGACACCGAACGTCCGACGGGCTTCGGCACCGCTATCGACGATCCGAACCTCGAACCGATGGCCGCGAACGGCACCGCGGTGTTCGCCGAGGCGGTGCAGCTGGTCGCCGATTCCCTCGGCGTCGAGCTCGACGAGATCAGATGCGTGCCCGAATACGCCCAGACCACAGAGGATCTGGTGATGGCCTCGTGGACCATCCCGGCCGGTCACGTCGCGGGGGTCTACGCCAGCTGGCAGGGCATCGTCGGCGGCAGGACCGTCATCGACATCAACGTGCGGTGGAAGAAGGGCACGACGCTCGAACCCGACTGGCAGCTCGACGGCGACGGCTGGAAGATCACGATCGAGGGCCGACCCACGGTCAACATGCAGGTCGGTTTCCTGCCGCCGCAGGACATGATCGAGAACGCCAAGACGATCGAGGACTTCTTCGTGCTCGGCCACATCATGACGGCGATGCCACCGATCCACGCGATCCCGGCGGTGGTGGCCGCCGAACCGGGCATCGCGACCTACACCGATCTGCCGCTGCCGCAAGCGCGCGGTGTGGTGCCCGCTCGGTGAGCATTCGACGCCCAGGTGAAGCAGCTCGGCATTCTACGCGGCGACCCTGATTCGAGGATTAACGTTTGGTGACATTCCGCTGGGGTATTGATCGCTTGCGACCGGGGGGAGCATGAGTCGCTCCCTGCCGTGCGTGGACTGAAGCCCATGGTCCCGATCGTCCACAGGCCCGGAACGGGCCACGAAGTCTGGAGTATCCATGCGTGAAATCGTTGCTGTCGCCGCCGCCACCGGTGCGCTGTTGTTCGGCGGGGCCGGCGTGGCCAACGCCACGGCCGAGTACGCCCCCGTCCAGGGCCCGACGACCAGCGTCGTGGCGCAGGCCGACGAGCAGGAGGACGGCGACAACACCGGTCTGTGGGGTCTCGCGGGCCTGCTGGGTCTGCTGGGCCTGCTCGGCCTCAAGCCGAAGAAGGACCGCCACGTCGCCACCACTCCGGCACCGGGCACTCCCGGTTACGGGACGCCGCCGCGCGCGTAGCACTGAGCGGTACGGGTCGGCCCGCCACCTCCATGGTGGCGGGCCGCTCTACTTCCGGTTGCCCTCGTCGTCCCAGTGGGCGGCGACCTTCTTGCTCGGCTGCACCCGGGGCGGCTCACCCGGCATCTTGGGGTAGTTCGGCGGGTACGGCAGGTCGCCGAGGCCGCGCTCCTCGTCGGCCGCGACCATCTCCAGCAGCTTGTCGATCGACTGGGCGTCCTCCTCGATGGCCGCCCAGGGATCGGGCCGGCCGGCGACGAGGTCGGGCACCGTCGTGATCGTGTAGTCGTCGGGATCCGCATCGGCCAGTTCGGCCCAGGTCAGCGGTGTCGACACGGTCGCGATCGGCGTCTTGCGCGCCGAATAGGCCGAGGCGAAGGTGCGGTCGCGGGCGTTCTGGTTGTAGTCGATGAACAGCCGCTGTCCGCGCTCCTCCTTCCACCACGAGGTGGTGACGGCGTCGGGCGCACGCCGCTCGACCTCCCGAGCCAGCGCGATCCCGGCACGGCGCACCGCAATGAAGTCCCAGTCGGTCTTGATCCGCAGGAACACATGGAATCCGCGACCACCCGAGGTCTTCGGATAGCCGACCAGCCCGAGTTCGTCCAGCAGCGGTTTGAGAACGTCGACCGCGATCACGCTCGCCTCCCGGAAACCGGTGCCCGGCTGGGGGTCGAGGTCGATGCGCAGTTCGTCGGGGTGTTCGACGTCGGGACAGCGCACCTGCCACGGGTGCAGCGTGATCGTGCCCATCTGAGCCGCCCACGCGATCGCCGACGGGTGGGTGATCTTGAGCGCGTCGGCGGTACGGCCGGACGGGAACGTCACCTGACAGGTCTGCAGATAGTCGGGGTGCTTCTGCGGCACCCGCTTCTGGTAGATCTCCTCCCCGTCGATGCCGTCGGGGAACCGCTGCAGGTGGACCGGCCGGTCGCGCAGCAGCGACACCATCCGATCGCCGACCGACAGGTAGTACTCCACCAACTTCCGTTTGGTGCCGGCCGAGCCGAGCTTCGGGAAGTACACCTTGTCCGGATTCGTCAGCCGAACCCTGACGCCGTCGACGTCGATCTCTTCTGCGGGCGTGGCCATCAGGCCTTCTCCAGCACGTCGTACAGGTCGAAGGTGAGCGGGACCTCCAGTTGGTCGAAAGTACAACTCGTCGGATCCCGGTCCGGCCGCCACCGCCGGAACTTCACCGCGTGGCGGAACCGTCGTCCCTGCACCGAGTTTCCCTCCATCTGGTCGTAGGCGACCTCCGCGACCCGCTCCGGCCGGATCGGTATCCAGCGTTTGTCCGCCGCCGAGTTCCACCTGCTCGGATCACCCTCGCGCACCTCGTCGCCCTCGCGCAGCGGTTCGAGTTCGGCGAGCAGCTTGAGCCGGTCCTTGGCGGTGAAAGAGGCGGCGCCCCCGACCATCTGGAGCTCACCCTCGTCGGTGTACAGGCCGAGCAGCAGCGAGCCGATGCCCTCTCCGCTCTTGTGGATGCGGTAGCCGATGGCCACGCAATCGGCGTCGCGGGCGTGTTTGACCTTGACCATCTCCCGCTTGCCGGGCAGGTAGGCCCCGTCGAGGCGTTTGGCGATCACGCCGTCGAGTCCGGCGCCCTCGAACTCTTCGAGCCACCGCCCGCCGAGCCCCGGATCCTCGGTGGTCCGGGTGACGTGGCACCACTGTTTCTCGTCGACGGCGTCGATGAGAGCGTGGCGCCGATTCCGGAACGGCTCCTTCAACAGCGAGCTGTCCCCGACGGCCAACGCGTCGAACCCGATGAAATGCGCGGGCGTCTGTTCGGACAGCATCTTGACGCGTGAGGCCGCAGGGTGGATGCGCTGGCTCAGCGACTCCCAGTCCAGCCGGGTGCGCCCGTTGATCTCGCGCGGGACGACGATCTCACCGTCGAGCACACAGCGGGGCGCGAGTTCGTCGCGCACCGAGTCCAGGACCTCCGGGAAATACCGGCCGAGATCCTTGCCGCTGCGGGACAGGAGCACGACGTCGGGGCCGTCGCGGAACACCAGCGCGCGGAAGCCGTCCCACTTCGGCTCGTAGGACCACACGCCCGGATCGGCCGGCACCGTGGTCTGGGCCTTGGCGAGCATCGGTTCCAGCGGCGGCGTCACGGGCAGGTCCACGATGTCCATTCTTACGCCCGGATGCCGACAGACAACCCGCCTGTACACCGGTACAGGGCTATTCGATGACAAAATACGGGCATGGCGACATCGTCGCGGCGCGTCGGCGCCGAAACGTCCAAGACCAGGGACACGCTGCTCGACTGTGTGGAGAAGATGATGCTCGAAGACGGCTACGCCAGCGTCACCTACCGGGCACTGGCCGCACGGGCCGGTGTGACGCCGAGCCTGGTGCAGTACTACTTTCCCACCCTCGATGACGTCTTCATCGCCGCGATCCGCAGGTACTCCGAACGCAACCTGGCGTATCTGGACAAGGTGATGCAGAAACGGGTCGAGGATCCGCTGCGGGCGCTCTGGGAGTACAGCTGGGACGAGGCCACCGGAACGTTGATGACGGAGTTCATGGCGCTGGGCAACCATCGCAAGTCGATCCGCACCGAGATCGCGGCGGTCACCGAGAGTGTGCGCACGCTGCAGTTGGACGCACTGGTGGCCAGGTTCGGCGAGGACGCCAGGCCCTGGGGCGATCTGTCGCTGCCCGCCCTGCAGCTGTTGATCTCGAGTCTGCCGAAGTTCCTGAACCTGGAGAAGGGCGTGGGGGTCGAGACGGCACACGCGGAGCTGGTCGACGCCTTCGAGGGCTACCTCGCTTCGATCGAGCCGACCTCGGGACCCAAGCGGAAACCGTCCGCGCGCAAGCGTTCCCGCTGATCTAGCAGAACATCCCCCGGTACCCGTGCGCCGGGTGCCGCTCCGAGATGTCAGCTGTGTGCCCGAACAGCTTCTCCCGCAACGTTCCCGGCTGATACTCCTTCTGCATGATGCACTGGTCCTGTAACACCGGCACCAGATGCTCGAAGAACTCCTCATAGCTGTTGGGCATCAGCGCGTTCATCACCTGCACACCGTCCACACCGGCACCCTGATACTCACGAAGCCGGCCCGCAATGGTCTCCGGCGATCCGACCACCATCTGCGGCAACGACAGCGAGGTCAAGAAGTCCTTGATGGTCGGTTTGGAACCTTCGGGCCACGCGTTGATCACCGCCAGGAAAGCTCCCTGGATTCCGGGGATCTCGTCGAGGATGTCCTCCAGCGGGGTCGCCGAGTCGTATCGGCCCAGGTCCATCCCGCTGAGGCTGGAGAAGTACGCCGTCTGCGCCTCCGGGCTGCGCCACTCCTCGAGTTCACCCCACTTGCGGTAGGCCTCTTCGTCGGTCGATCCGATCACGAACATCATGCCCTGCAGGAACAGGATGTCGCCGTCCTGACGGCCCTTGGCCCGAGCCAACTCTCGGACCGCACCGACCTGCTGGGCGATGGTCTCCAGCGAGAACGCCGACAGGAACATCAATTCGGCGTGTTTGCTCGCGAAGTCGAGGCCCGCCGGTGAGCCGCCGGCCTGGGCGAGCACCGGGGTGCGCTGCGGTGAGGGCTCCATCAGGTTGAAACCCTCGACGCTGTACCGCTCACCCTTGTGGTTGATGTCGTGAACCTTCGACGGGTCGGCGTACACACCCTTCCCGGGATCGTTGACGATCGCGTCGTCGTCCCACGAGCCCTCCCACAGCTTGTAGGTGACGTCGACGTATTCCTGCGCCCAGGCGTAGCGCTCGTCGTGCGAGAGATTGCCCGGCAGGCCGAGGTTACGAAAGGCCTTCTCGTTGGCCGAGGTCACGATGTTCCACCCGATCCGGCCGTTCGACAGCTGATCGAGACTCGATGCCGCCCGGGCGAACACGAACGGGTGGTGCGAGATGACCGAACTGGTGTACAGGAAGCCGATGTCGTCGGTCTGTTGGGCCAGTGCCGGGATCAACATGGTGCAGTCGGCGATCGGAACGTTCATCGCCATTTCGAACACGATGTCGCGCGAGCCGTTGTATTCGCCCTGCACACCCATCACGTCGGTGAAGAAGAATGCGTCGACCTTGGCCCGCTCGGCCTTCTTGGCCAGGTCGACCCACAGGTCGAACTCCTTGTACTCGCGATTCCGCGCGTCCGGGTGGCGCCAGCTGCCGTGGAAGTTGTGCCCGATCGAGTCCATCACCAGCAGGGTGAAGATCATGCGTTTGTCCATCAGTTCATGCTATACACTCGTACAAGGCAATCGTTGTGGAAGGACAGATCTGTGCCCGATTCCGATGAACTAGAACAGCTTCGCAAGCGCGTGCAGTACCTCGAGGACCGCACCGCAGTCCTCGACTGCGTGATGAACCAGGCCCGCGGGCACGACCGCCACGACGCCGAACTCATGGGCAGCGTGTATTTCGAAGACGGCATCGACGAGCACGGACCGACCGTCAAGACCGGCCCCGAGTACGGCGACTGGGCCAATGCCGCCCACACCGCCGTCTTCGAGGACCATCTCCACAACGTCACCACCCACACCTGCGAGATCGACGGCGACGTCGCCCACGCCGAGAGCTACGTGATGGGTGCGATGCGGGTCAAGGGCGGCAAGATCGTGTCACTGATGGGTGGCCGCTACATCGACCGCCTGGAACGTCGCGACGGCGTCTGGAAGATCGCACTGCGCCGATGCACCATCGAGTGGATGATCAGCGGCGACTCGTCGATCCTCGGAAAAGGCGCGGTCAAGGGATTCATCAAGGGCGCGTGGGACAAGACCGACGCCTCCTATCTCCGCCCGCTGAAACTGGACGATCCTGTCGACCGGTGGTGACGGCGTGAAGCTCACGGGACGCGTCGCGCTGGTGACCGGCGGCGCGTCGGGGATCGGGCGCGCGACCGCCGTCCGGTTGGCCGCCGTGGGCATGCGGGTGTGCGTGGTCGACATCGACGGTTCGGCGGCCGAGGCGGTCGCCGAGCCGCTCGGAGGTGCCGGATTGGCCTGTGACGTCACCGATCCCGATCAGGTGGATGCGGCGTTCGCGGCGTGTGCCGATCGACTCGGCGGGCTGGATCTCGCGTTCCTCAACGCCGGCATCACCATCGACTGGTCCGGTGACATCGGCTCACTCGACCTGGCCCAGTACCGCCGGTCGGTAGGCGTCAACCTCGACGGTGTGGTGTTCGGCGCCCGCGCGGCGGTGCGGACCATGCGATCGCTGGGAGGTTCCGCCGATCGCGCCATCCTGGCGACGGCATCGCTGGCCGGATTGATGCCCTGGTATCCCGATCCCGTCTATGCGCTGGGCAAGCACGGCGTGGTCGGGTTCATGCGGTCGGTCGCCCCCAGCCTGGCCGCCGAATGCATTGTGGTGCACACCATCTGCCCCGGCATCACCGAGACCGGCGTCCTGGGCGACCGACGCTCCCTAGTCGAACGCATCGGTGTGCCCGTCATGGAACCCGAGGCGATCGCCGACGCCGTGCTGACGGCACTGGCCGCCCCGCAGGACACCACCGGCACCTGCTGGGTGGCGCAGCACGGAAAACCGCCGTGGCCCATGAAGTTCGGCGTGGTACCGGGCCCGGACAGCCGTCTCAACGTGCCGGTGCGCCCGCGCTAACCGACGATCGCCGGCATCGAATCCCAGCCCCGCACGGTGGCGGTGGGCGCACGGACGGCGTTCTGCTCGTCGATGGTCCAGTCCGGCCAGCGCTTCAAGATCTCTTCCAGCGCGACCCGGCCCTCGATCCGGGCGAGCGATGTGCCGAGGCAGAAGTGCGCGCCCCGACCGAAGGTCAGATGGTTGGGGTTGCGCCGGATGTCGAATCGGTCCGGATCGTCGAATCTGCGCTCGTCCCGGTTGGCCGCGCCCGCCATCAGCAGCAGCGCACTGCCGGCCGGCACAGTCTGCCCGTGGAACTCGACGTCGTTGGCGACATAACGTGCGATGTTGTGCACCGGCGGCTCGATGCGCAGCACTTCCTCGATGGCCCCGGGGATCAGCGACGGGTCGGCCGCGAGTTCGCGGCGCTGATCCGGATGGTCGGCGAGCACCTTGCCGAGCCAGCCGAACAACCGGCCCACCGTCTCGGTGCCCGCGTTGGCGATGACACCGAGGAACACCAGCAACTCCTCGCTGCGCAGCTTGCGGCGCCGGCCGTCGACGTCGTCGAACTCGACGTTGAGCAACTCGGTCACCAGATCGTCGGAGGGATTGTCCTTCCGCCACGCGACGTAGTCACGAAACATGTTGCCGTTGAAGTAGTTGTCCTTCTTCACCGGCAGCGGCTCGCCCGGTTTGTTGCGCAGCCGCGCACCGGCGACCTTGCGGACGCTGCGCTGCAACTCGTCCGGCATCCCGACCAGCATGCCGATCACCCGCATCGGCATCTCCGAACCCAGGTCGAGGGTGAAGTCGAAGCGGTCGCCGCCGGTCAGCGGATCCAGGCAGGCTGCGCAGAACGCCCTGATCTGCTCCTCGATAGCATTCATCTTGCGCGGCGTGAACGCCCGTGCCACCAGCAGTCGGTGCACCGTGTGCACCGGCGGATCCTCGTTGATGAACACACCCTCGGGCATGACCGGTTCGGCCTTGACCACCTCGAGGATGTCACCCTTGGCGTTGCTGAGGTTGTCGACGTCCTTCAGCGCGGATTCCACGTCGTCGAAACGGCTCAGCGCCCAGAAGTCGAACTTCTCGTCGTAGTACAGCGGCGCTTCCTCGCGCAGCCGCCGGTACACCGGATACGGATCGACATCGATCTCGACGTCATAAGGGTCGTAACGCAAGCCGCTCACCTGTACGATCGTACAGCACAAGCCGCCGCGTGAGGGAGAGTCGATGTACATCGGATTCGTCAGCATGAACACCCCTGCTGACATTGCCCCCGGCGTCCTGGCCGTTGAGCTGGAACAGCGGGGCTTCGAATCGTTGTGGGTGGGCGAGCATCCCCAGATCCCGGTGTCGGCCGCAGGCAGCATGCCTGCGGCGCTGCTGCACGCCCAGCAGCGGATCTGGGACCCCCTGCTGTCGCTGCTGGCCGCCGCGCAGAATACGTCCACGCTGCGTCTCGGCACCGCGGTCGCCCTGCCGCTGGAACACGAATTGTTCACGTTCGCCAAGCAGGTGGCGACTCTGGACCAGTTCAGCGATGGCCGGGTGGTGTTGGGGATCGGTGTCGGCGTGCGCGCCGAGCTCGCGGTCACGAGCCCGATCGCATGGGCGGACCGCTACAAGGCACTCACGGACATGGTGGCCGCGCTGCACACGCTGTGGACCCAGGACGAGGCCGAACACCACGGCGAGTTCTTCGACTTCGAGCCGGTGTGGTGCCACCCCAAACCGGCGCAGCGGCCCGGCCCGCCACTGCTTGCCGCGGCCACCGGGCCCAAGGCGATCGGTGAGTGTCTACCGTGGGCCGACGGCTGGCTGCCCGGCGACGCGGCGTACCGGGATCTCCCTGCCGCGGTGGCGGAGTTCCGCCGGCGCGCCGAGGAGGCCGGCCGGAATCCGGCCGAACTGGACCTGACGGTGATGGCGTGGGGTGACCCGTCGGCGAACCGGCTGGCCCGGTACCGGGATCTCGGGTTCAACCGGGTCGTGGTCGGAGGTGGTCGGCGCAACGGCGACGACGTCGCGTCGTCGTGGGAGTTCTTGGACCGGTACGCGGAGTTGGCCACCGAGCTCCGTTGACCGGTGGCCGCCCCGGTGCGCCTCAGGACGCAGGTACCGGACGCACCCGTTCGTTGACCAGCTCGAGCAGCTGACCGTCGGGATCGCGGACCATGCAGGCGAATCCGCCGCCGGGATCGGCCACCACGGAACCCCCGGCCGCGGTCACCGCCTCCTGCGCCGCGGCCAGATCCGAGACCGCGATCGACAGGTGGGTCAGGCCGGCCCCGACCATGCCCCGCTCGGGCTCGTCGGGCGCCGGGTGTCCGGAGAACGTCAGCAGCTGCAGCACGACACCGCCGTTGCGCAGGTAGACAGCCTCGAACCCGATCGGCCGAGCCAACCCGAGCAGGCCTTCGGCCATTCCGTCGGGCACGGTCAGCCGCTTGACCTCGGCGAACCCCAGCGCTTCATAGAACTTGACCGACGCGTCCAGATCACGCACCCGGACACCGACGTGGCTGACGTCCATGCTCAGACCCCCGCCGGTCCGGGGCCACCGTGCATGTAGAGCGTCTGCCCCGAGCAGTAACTCGAGGCATCGGAGGCGAAGAAGAGGACACCGTAACCGATTTCGTCGGCCTCGGCGATCCGGCCGGATCCATTGGTCTGGCCGATCATGTCGATGTCGAAGCCCTGCCGCTTCGCGTCAGCTTCCAGTCCGGGGGTGCGGACCGCTCCGCACGCGATGCAGTTGACCCGCAAGCCTTTTCGCGTCCAGGCAGCGGCCATTGAACCGGTCAGATTCTGCAATCCGGCCTTGGCGGCACCGTAGACCGGCGCCTGCGGCATGGCCAGCAGCCCGGCGCCGGAGGAGATGTTGACGATCGCGCCCTTGCCCTGCGCGATCATCGCCTTCGCCGCGGCCCGCGACAGATACCACGCACTGGACAGGTTGAGATCGAGCACCTGGTGGAATTCGTCGTCGGTCCACTTCATCATCGACTTCGTCTCGCCGCCGCCGGCATTGTTTAGCAACACGTCGACATGCCCGAACTCGGCGAGCGCGGCGTCGACCAGGGCCTGGCACTCCTCGGGCTTGGTCACGTCGGTCGGCACCACCAGGGCGCGCCGACCCAGCGCCTCGACCTCGGCAGCCGTCTCCTTCAGCGGCTCCGCGCGCCGTCCGGCCAGCACCACGTCGGCACCGTGTTCGGCCAGTACCAATGCCGAGGCACGCCCGATGCCGGTACCACCGCCGGTGATGACGGCAACCTTGCCGTCCATCGAAAACCTGTCGCTCACAGCATCACTCCCATTCAGTCTGCCCTCGTGCAGTACGACTGTACAGCATCAGTGGTGCTGGACACCCCGGCTTGAGTCGAGTACACCAGTGGACATGCCGCATCCGACCGATGACGTCTGGGAAGTGATGGCCACCGCGCGCTCGATCCGGCGGTTCACCGACGAACCCGTCAGCGCCGAAACCCTGGACCGCTGCCTACAGGCGGCGACGTGGGCGCCCAACGGCGCCAACGCGCAGCTGTGGCGGTTCATCGTCCTCGACGGTGCGCAACAGCGGGCCGCGGTGGCTCAGGCGGCCCAAATCGCCCTGGAGTCAATTGAATCCATCTACGGGATGACACGTCCCGCTGCCGACGACGACAGCCGCGCCGCACGCAACAACCGGGCCACCTACGAGTTGCACGACCGTGCCGGCGAGTTCACCTCGGTGCTGTTCGTCGCGTACAAGAACGAGTTCTCGTCGGAATTCCTGCAGGGCGGTTCGATCTACCCCGCGTTGCAGAACTTCTATCTCGCCGCCCGGGCCCAGGGACTCGGCGCGTGCATCACCAGCTGGGCGTCCTATGGCGGGGAGAAGGCCTTGCGCGAGGCGGTCGGCATCCCGGACGAATGGTTCCTGGCCGGTCACGTGGTGGTGGGCTGGCCGCGCGGCCGCCATGGCCCGGTGCGGCGTCGGCCGCTCTCGGATGTGGTGTTCCGCAACCGGTGGAACCCCGAGCGCGCCGACATCACCTACGGGCGCGGAGCCAGACCCCGCGGCAAGTGAACTATCCCGCGCGCGCCAGCTCACCGAGTAGCGCCCGGGTTCGTTTCACCGACGCCGACAGCTGCACCCGGTCGGCACCCACCGCGACGGGTTGCGCCCACACGTCGGTCGCACCGGCAGCGAGCAGTTCCTCAAGCTGTCGGGTTACGGCCTCCTCGTCACCGACGATGCCGACGTCGGCCGCCGAGGCGCCACCTCCGGCTCGGATGATGTTCTGGTAGTTGACCATTCGTTCGTAGCCGCCGGCCGTCGCGGCGATCGCCTCGCGGGCTTCGCGTTCGTCGTCGTGTACCGCGACCGGCAACCCCGCCACGACGCGGCCGCCGGCGAGCGTCGGGACGATCCGTTCGGCGATCACCGTCGCCGACGCCAGCCATAACACCACGCCGTCGGTCAGTTCCGCGGCGACCCGCAGCATCCGGGGCGACAGTGCCGAGAGCAGAACCGGGACGCGGTGATCAACCGCGGCCATCCGGCCGGAGCTGTGCGTGGTCCAGTCGGTGCCGTCGACGTCCACGTTGCGCCCCGCGAGCAGGCCGGTGAGGATCTGGAGATATTCGCGGGTGTTGCGCACCGGATAGTCGTAGGACAGCCCCAGCACATCACGGACGATGGGTTCGTGGGACGGCCCGATTCCCAGTGTCAGACCGGGGCGTCCCATCGCGTTGGCGGCCGCCGCCACCCTGTTTGCCTGCAGAAGCGGATGACAGGGATAGGTCTGCAGCACCGCGGTGCCCAGCTCGATCGACGTGGTGGCGCGACCCGCGATCGCCATCGCCACCAACGGATCGCCGGCGACCGCGCTCGCGTACCACAGCGCGGAGAACCCGTCGGCTTCGGCCTGCTGCGCCTGCGCCACGATCTTGTCGACAGTAGAGGCCCCGCCGGTCAGTCCTATCCGCACGGCCTCATCGCATCACATGGGTGCACTGTCGAGGCGGATGTACGTCGAACAGGTCGCGATAGGAGGGTGGTTGCCGGCCGTCCTCGTCCTTGATCCCGTACTTCACCGCCAGCTCGGCGCCGATCAGCGTCTGCCCGCTGAGCGACATCACGTCTGGATCGCGATGCAGCTCCCAGATCACGTGCCCGGTCAGCTCCGGTGTCTCGGCGGTGTCGAGGATGTGGCCGAACTTCTCCGGGTTGCTCGCGACGATCTTGCGTACCCGGTCGGTCAGCAGCGAGCCCATCCAGATCGACACCGACGCGATGCCGGCGTCACGGAAGTCGTAGGCCATGTCGGCGGCCATCTTGTCCGCGCCCGCCTTCGGCACCCCGTAGGCGGGTCCGAACGCGTAGTGCACCGCACCGGACGACGACGTGAACACCACCAGCCCCTCACCGTTGGGCACCATCAGCGGCGCAGCGAAGACGGTGGCGACATAGCTGCTGCGCAGTCCGACATCGAGGGTGTCGATGACGTTGATGGGTTCTTCCCAGAACTTGGTGCGGCCCATCATCTCGTCGCGGATGACGGCGGCATTGTTGACCAGGATGTCGATCCGCCCGTGATCGCGGGCGACCCGATCGAAGAAGTTCTTCACCTGTTCGTCGTCGCCGTGATCGACACGGACCGCGATGCCCTGCCCGCCTGCGGCGGTGACCTTCTGCGCCGTCTCGCCGATGGTGCCCGGCGCCGTCCCGCCTGCATCCACCGTGCGGCCCGTCACGTAGACGGTGCAGCCGTGTGCGCCCAGCGCGTGTGCGATCCCTGCGCCGGCGCCACGGCTGGCTCCGGTGACGACGGCGACCGGACGTTCACCGGTCACGCCGTCACCTCGATGCGCGCGGATTCCTTCAGTTCGGTGATGGGTCGCGCCAATCCTTGCTCTTCGCAGATCTTTTGAAGCCTGTCGACGGTCTCCGCCACTCCGGCGCCACGGCGCTCCGCCGGGGTGAACTCGGCGGGCAGGTGCCGCAGGCCCTGGATCACGCCGATGCTGTCGTAGTGCACGGTCCCCTCCGGTAGACACCGGTAGTCCGGCATCCGGTCCAGGACCGCGGTGAGCATCGACTTGAACACCGTGCGCGCGACATTGGATCCGATGCACCGGTGCACGCCGAGGCCGAAGCTGAAGTGCCGGTTACCCTTTCGGTCCAGGATGATCTGGTCCGGCTCGCCGAACACGGCGGGGTCACGGTTGGCCATCGCCCAGGACAACCAGAGCCGTTGACCTTCCCGCAGTTCGATGCCGTCGAGGGTCATGTCCTCGGCGACGGTGCGGGCGTCGCCCGGCGCCGGGGTGAAGTACCGCAGGAATTCCTCGGTGGCCGGATTGAGCAGCGTGTCGCGCTCGGCGCTGAGCCGGGTCCGTTCGGCGGGGTTCTCCGACAGCCATTCCAGCGCATGTGCGGTCAACGCGGTCGTGGTATCGAATCCCCCGCCGATGAGCAGGTTCAGCATGCCGATCAGCTCGATGTCGGGTGCCGGCTCGCCGTCGATACGCAGCTTCACCAATGCGTCGATGATGCCGGGCCGGGGATTCTCCCTGATCTCGACCAGGTTGGTGAACAGGTCCACCCCCATGGCCAGGTACAGCTCGCGTACCCGCTCGGCGTCGGGTGAGTCCGGCGGGGTGTACACCGAGGCATGGGCGGGCTCGTTGTACATCTCCCACTTCTGCAGCGGCACACCGAGCATCGCCAGGGTCAGCACCGCGGGCACCACGTTGGCCAGGTCGTCGACGAAGTCGATCCGGCCGGTCTCGATGCGGTCGTCGAGGCAGGCGCGGACGATCTCGTCGACGAACGGTTCCCAGCGCTTCACCGCCGCCGGCGACAGGTAGGGGTTCAACACCGTCCGGTAGTGGCGGTGTTCGGGATCGTCCATCTCCAGCATGCCGCCGCGGAAGCCCTCCGCCTCCACCATCCGCGGGATCGAGATGCCCTTGTAGCCGCGCCGTTCGTTGTTGACGTCGTGGTCGTTGGACACGTGCGGGCAGCGCGCCAGTTCGAACACCGCGTCGCTGCCCGCGGCGACCCAGTGACCGTCATAGGTGTCGGTCCACGCCAGCGGGCACCTGCTGTGCATCTCGTGGGTGATGTCGAGGAACTCGTCGCGGTACTGCGGGCTGTGCCGGTCGAAGTGGTAGTTCGGTTGTTCCGCGGGTGGGGGATTCACAGCACTGCTCCTCCGTTGACACCGATGACCTGTCCGGTCACATAGCCGGCTGCGTCCGTGCACAGGAACGCGCACACCGCGGCCACATCCTCGGGTTTGCCGACGTGTCCGGCCGGGATCGCCTGGGTGAGGTACTCGTTCGGCGGTAGCTTGCCCTCGGACTGCTGCCGGCGCAGCATCGGCGTCTCGATCGCGAACGGCGGCACGGAGTTGGCGGTAATGCCGTGCCGGGCGTAGTCGCGGGCGACGGTCTTGGTCATCGCGATGACGCCGCCTTTGGTCGCCGAATAGTGCCCCTGCCGCGGCGCTCCCTGTTGGCCGGCCGCCGACGAGATCGTGACGACCCGACCCCAGCCGGCCGCCACCATGTCCGACAGCGCGGCGCGGATGCTCAGGAACGTGCCGGTCAGATTGACCGCCAGGTAGCGGTTCCACTCGTCGAGGGTGATCTTGTCGAAACGGGTGAAGCCGCCGATCGCGGCGCTGGTCACCAGGATCTCGACCGGCCCGAATTCGGCCCGTACGTCGGCGAACGCCTCCTCGACCGAGGATTCGTCGGAGACGTCGACGCCCACGGCGAGCGCCTGCGCGCCGTGGCCACGCAATTCGGCGGCGATCTTCTCCGCGGCGTCGGCGTTGACGTCGAGCACCGCCACCCGATGGCCGTCGGCGGCAAGACCGGCACTGATCGCCTCGCCCAGCCCGGACGCCCCGCCGGTCACCACAGCTACACGACTCAACAGGTCTCCTCACAAGCTGTACGGATGTATAGCACAGCCTATATGCTCGCACGAACCAGCCGGCAAGGAGAGCACGTTGAGCGATCTGTACTACGACCCGTGGCACGTCGACATCGACATCGACCCCTATCCGACCTACCGCAGGTTGCGCGACGAGGCGCCCGTGTACCACAACGACGAGCACGGCTTCTGGGGCGTGAGCCGGTACGCCGATGTGGATGCGGCGCTGAAGGATACGACGCGCCTCAGTTCCGCCAAGGGTGACATTCTCGAGGTCGTCATGACGGATCCGGTGATGCCTCCCGGCATCTTCATCAACGAAGATCCGCCACTGCACACCATCCACCGCGCGATCGTCGCCAGGGCGTTCACGCCGAAGAAGATGAGGGCGATCGAGGACAAGATTCGCGCGTTCTGCGTCGCGTGCCTCAATCCGCTCGTCGGCGGCGACCGGTTCGACTTCGTCGAGGACCTGGGTGCCGAACTCCCCATGCGCACGATCGGCATGCTCGCCGGCATCCCCAACTCCGAACAGCCGGCGGTGCGCGAGCACGCCAACGAAGTCCTGCGCAACGAGGCCGGTAAGCCGATGGCGATCGACAAGGACCGCTACTTCACCGGCGAGATGTTCGGCGAGTACATCGAGTGGCGGGAGAAGAACCCGTCCGACGACCTGATCACCGAACTGCTCAACGTCGAGTTCGAAGACGAGACCGGCACGGTCCGCAAGCTGACGAAACAGGAGCTCACCGTGTTCCTCGCGGTCGTCGCCGGTGCGGGCGTCGAGACCACCGGGCGCCTGTTCGGCTGGATGGGCAAGGTACTGGCAGAACACCCGGATCAGCGCAAAGAGCTGGCCTGCACCCCTACATCGATCCCGACCGCGATCGAGGAGTTGCTGCGTTACGAACCACCGGGCCCCCATGTCGCGCGCTACGTCGCCACCGACGACGTCACTTTCCACGGGGTGGTCGTGCCCGCGGGAAGCCCGCTGTTGTTGATGCTCGCTTCCGCCAACCGCGATGAACGACAGTTCGAGAACGCCGATCAGTTCGACATCCACCGCAAGCCTGGCGGTCACCTCACCTTCGGCCGCGGAGCCCATTTCTGCGTCGGCGCCCCGCTGGCCCGGCTGGAGGGGCGGGTGGCCCTTGAGGAGGTGCTCAAACGCTGGCCGGAGTGGGACATCGACATGAGCGGCGCCCGCCGGTCGCGGACCTCGACGGTGCGCGGCTGGGACAGCATGCCCGCAGTGATCCGATGACAGACAGCGCATCTCGCGTCGCGGTGATCACCGGTACCGCGTCTACCGGGACATCGTCGACGTGAACCTGGATGGCGTGGCACACCATCGCCGCGACGGCACCGTCGATGATTCGTGGCGGAATCGGCGGATCGATGATTCTGATCAGCTCGATGCAGGGCCTGGTCGGGCGCGGCCGCGACGGCAGTGCCGCGACCTTGGCCTACGCGGCGTCCAAACACGGTGTCGTCGGCCTGATGCGCTCGGCAGCCATGCGCATGCCCCGCACAACATCCGGGTGAACTCGATCCACCCGACGGGTTTTGCGACGCCAATGATCTTCAACGAGCACATGGCGCGGGTGTTCGAGGCCAACCCCGAAGGCAGTGCGATGTCGGGGAACCTGCTGCCGGTACCGTTCGTCGAGCCGAGCGATGTGACCGCGGCCGTGATGTACCTGGTCAGCGACGGGGCCCGCTACATCACCGGGACCGCGCTGCCCGTGGACGCTGGATTCGCGGTGATGTGAGGTCAGCGGCCTTGCAGGATGAAATCCGCTGCCCGCCAGGCCATCGCCATCATGGGACCGTTGAGATTGCCCGCCACCATCGTGGGCATCACCGAACAGTCCACCACCCGCAGGCCGTCGACGCCCCTGACCCGCAGTCGATCGTCGACGACGTCGTCGTCACCCGGCCCCATCGCGCAGGTCGCCGTGGCGTGGTAGCCGCAGTACCCGCCGTCGAGCGCGGCGTCGACGAGTTGATCGTCGCTTCGCACGTGCGGACCGGGATAGGTCTCGTGGCTGATCCGTTCGGCGATCGGCGACTGTTCGAAGACCGCACGCATCCTGCGCAGCAGCTTCGCCGTCGTCTCACGGTCGTAGTCGGTGTCCAGATAGTTCGGGTTGATCCGCAGCGGCCCAACCGGATCCGCGGAGGTGATCTCGACACAGCCTTCGGAGGTGGGCCGCAGCACCATCCCCAGACACGACACACCCGCCGACCGTTCGATGACGACCGGTTCGCCCGTGTTGTAGGGCGGGAGCGTGTAGGGCCCCATCATCACCTGGCCGTCGGGCCGTTCGGCGTCGGCCTGCGCCTTGACGAATCCCACGACGTCGAAGGACGGTGCGGCGAGCGGACCCTTGCGGCTGGCCAGAAATCTCATGCCGGTGAGCGCCTGCCCGAATCTGCCGGCCAGGTATTTGTTGTATCCGAGGTCTTCCTTGAGACGCAACCGCAATGTCGCACAGCGGTGTTCGCGCAACCCCCGGCCGACGTTGTCGCGTTCGAGGCGCACCTCCACCCCAGCCGCGGTCAGCACGTCGCGGGGACCGATGCCCGACAACTGCAGCAGCTTCGGGGAGTTCAGGCTGCCCATCGACACGATCACCTCACGGCCGGCACGCACCTGTTCGGCGCCCTCACCCGTCACCACCTCGACACCTGCGGCCCGGTCACCGTCGAACAGCACCCGGCGGACGATCGCTCCGGTGCGCACGGTCAGGTTGGGTCGGCGCAGCGCGGGTTTGAGGAACGCGGTGGCCGCGCTGACGCGCCATCCGTTGCGGATCGTGGAGGTGGCGTAGCCGATGCGTTCCCCGTCGGACTCGTTGATGTCCTGCACGCGCGTCATACCGGTACGGCCCGCCGCGTCGATCATCTCCTCGCACAGCGGATCGGGGTCACGCGGCACGGAGATGTGCAGCGGCCCGCCGGCGCCGCGCGTCGGGGACGCACCGAATGCGTTGTCCTCGAAGGACTTGAAGATCGGCAGGATCTCGTCCCAGCCCCAACCTTTGTTGCCCAGCCGTTCGAGCCCGTCGTAGTCGGCGCGGCTGCCCCGGTTGTAGATCATGCCGTTGATGGAACTGGACCCGCCCAGCGCCTTGCCGCGCATCCACTGCTCGACGTGGGAGTCGGGCCCGAACGGCGTCGTCTCGTAGTGCCACATGTGCTTTTCGCTCTCGAACAGCTTCCCCGAACCCTTGGGGATGTGGAACCACAGGTTTCGGTCGCCGCCGCCGGCCTCGAGCAGCAACACCGTGACCTTCGGGTCCTGTGACAACCGGTTGGCGAGCACGCATCCGGCCGTGCCCGCACCGGCGATGATGTAGTCGTAGCCGGCCATGTATCGCCTCTCGTCTCGCTGTACGGCCGTATAGTACGGCCTCGGCGACAATGGTTGGGTGCAACTTCCCGTTTCGCCGCCGGTGCGGCCGATGCTCGCCAAATCGGTGCCCGGGTTCCCCCGCGATCCCGCCGCGCTGTCCTACGAGCCGAAATGGGACGGGTTCCGGTCGATCTTCTTCCGCGACGGCGACGAGGTCGAGCTGGGCAGCCGCAACGAACGCCCGATGACCCGCTATTTCCCAGAACTCGTCGCCGCGGCGGCCGCCGAGCTACCCGAACGCTGCGTCGTCGACGGGGAGATCGTCATCGCCACCGCGGACGGTCTGGACTTCGAGGCGCTGCAGCTGCGGCTGCATCCCGCCGCGTCGCGGGTGCGGATGCTGGCCGAGAAGACGCCGGCGTCGTTCATCGCCTTCGATCTACTCGCTCTCGGCGGCGATGACTACACAGCCCGTCCGTTCAGCGAGCGACGCGAAGCTCTCGAGCGCGTGCTCGCGAAGAGCGGGCCGACGATCCACCTCACCCCCGCCACCACCGACCTCGCGACCGCACAGCGCTGGTTCCACGAGTTCGAGGGCGCCGGGCTCGACGGGGTCATCGCCAAACCGCTGACGCTGACCTACCAGCCCGACAAACGGGTGATGTACAAGATCAAGCACCAGCGCACCGCCGACTGTGTGGTCGCCGGCTACCGGCTGCACAAATCGGGCGACGACGCGGTGGGCTCGCTGCTGCTCGGCCTCTACACCGACGACGGGGACCTGGCCTCGGTCGGGGTCATCGGCGCCTTCCCGATGGCCACGCGCCGCCGGCTGTTCATCGAGTTGCAGCCGCTGGTCACCGCGTTCGAGGGCCACCCGTGGAACTGGGGTGCCCACGTCGACCCCGACGTCGTGCGCCGTTACGGCGGCGGCTCGCGCTGGAACGCAGGCAAGGACCTGTCGTTCGTGCCGTTGCGTCCCGAACGGGTGGTCGAGGTGCGGTACGACCACATGGAGGGTGCACGGTTCCGCCACACCGCGCAGTTCAACCGCTGGCGCCCGGACCGCGATCCGCGCTCGTGCACCTACGCGCAGCTCGAGCAGCCGGTCACCTTCAGCCTCGGCGATATCGTGCCGGGGCTGGGCGGCTGAGTCAGGCCGCCGAGATCAAACGGAGACGGCCACTTTGGCGTTGCGCTTCTCGGCCATCTTGGCCTCGCGCTCGAGGCGGCGCTGTTTGGCGGTCTCGAACTTCTCGCACGTCTCCTCGAGTTCCTCGACGAGTACGCCGAGGTCGTCGCGCATGCGGGCGGCCTCACCGGTGAAGTCCTCGCGCTCGAAGATCCGCCACTTCTTGAGCACGGGCATCACCACGTCGTCGAGGTGGATCCGCGGGTCGTACACGCCGCCCACGGCGATGACGACGGCCTTGCGGCGGAAGTCGGGAACGGTGTACCCCGGCATCTTGAAGTTGCGCAGGACGTGGTGCAGCGAGTGCATGGCCTGGTCGGGTGCGATGTCGAACCCGGCCTCGGACACGTCGCGGTAGAAGATCATGTGCAGGTTCTCGTCGGCGGAGATCCGCTGCAGCAGTTGATCGGCGATCGGGTCGTTACAGGCCTTGCCGGTGTTGCGGTGCGAGACGCGGGTGGCGAGTTCCTGGAACGACACGTAGATGACCGAGTCGAACAGGCTTCCGGCGAACAACGCCGCCTCGCCCTGGCCGTTCTGGCCCGGGGAGAAGCCGCGGGTCATCTGCTCGACGCGCAGTTCCTCGAGTTCGACGGGGTCGACCGCGCGGGTCACCGTCAGGTAGTCGCGCAGCGCGATGCCGTGCCGGTTCTCCTCGGCCGTCCAGCGGTTGACCCACTGCCCCCAGGCGCCGTCGAGGCCGAAGTTCATCGCGATCTCGCGGTGATACGACGGCAGGTTGTCCTCGGTGAGCAGGTTCTGCACCATCGCCGTCCTGGCCACCTCGGACAGTTGCGACTGCTCGGGATCCCAGTCCCGGCCACCGAGCGCGTAGAAGTTCTTGCCGTCCGACCACGGGATGAAGTCGTGCGGGTTCCAGTCCTTGCGCATGCGCAGGTGACGGTTGAGATTGGCCTCCACGACCGGTTCGAGCTCGGTCAGCAGTTGCACCTGTGTCAGGTCCTTCGCCACGGCGTCCCCTAAATGTATGTGTCCACGGCGGTCACAGTAAGCGTACGGGTTCCGTCGACCGGTACCGAACCGACGCGCTGGTGCGGGCTAGATTGCGGTCGTGACCCGCTCCCCCGCGGGCCGGTTCGCGCCGAGCCCGTCGGCCGATCTGCACATCGGCAACCTGCGCACGGCGGTGCTCGCCTGGCTCTTCGCCCGGTCCACCGGCCGACGCTTCCTGATCCGGGTCGAGGACCTCGACTACCGCACCGACTCCGACGTCGCCGCCCGGCAACTCGACGACCTGGCCGCACTCGGACTGACCTGGGACGGGCCCGCGGAGTACCAGTCCGCACACCGCGACCGGTACGACAGCGTCATCGACGGTCTGATCGCCGACGGCATGGTCTACGAATGCTATTGCAGCAGAAAGGACATCGCGCAGGCACCCCGTGCGCCACACGCACCGCAGGGCGCCTATCCAGGGATCTGCCGCGATCTCACCGACGCGCAGCGCGCCGCGCGCCGCCGCGAGACCGGCCGCCCGCCCGCCCTGCGGTTGCGCACCGACGTCCTCACCTACACCGTCACCGACCTGCTGCACGGTGAGCACACCGGCATCGTCGACGACTTCGTGGTGCGCCGCGGCGACGGGGTGCCCGCCTACAACCTCGCGGTGGTGGTCGACGATGCGGCGTCCGGCATCGACCAGGTGGTGCGCGGCGACGACCTGCTCAGTTCCTCACCGCGCCAGGCCTACCTCGCCCGACTGCTCGGATTCGCGGAGCCGACGTATGCCCACGTCCCGCTGGTGCTCAACGAGGACGGCGCCCGGCTGGCCAAGCGCGACGGCGCCGTGACGCTCGCCGAGATCGGGGTGCAGCGCGCGTTCGCCCGGATCACCGCCTCGCTCGGCTGGCCGGCTCACACACTCGACGAACTCCTCGACCGGTTCGACCCGGCCCGGCTCCCCCGCCATCCGTGGATATACGTCCCGGACTGAGCAGAACCCTACTGTCGCGACGGCGGGCTTGTTAGCGTCCGCCGGTGAGGTTTCTTCGAGCGCTCCTGATGTTGCTCGCCGTCCTGGCCGTGGCGTCGTGCGGATCGGGCGGGGACAGCAGCGACGAACCGATCAAGTCGGCGGGGGTGCTGCGCGTCGGCACCGAGGGGGTGTACGCCCCGTTCAGCTATCACGACGCCTCCGGTCAGCTCGTCGGCTACGACGTCGACGTGGCACGGGCGGTGGCCGAGCGAATCGGGGTGACGGTCGAGTTCGTCGAGACGCCGTGGGACTCCATGTTCGCCGCGCTGGAGGCCGGCCGCTTCGACGTGGTCGCCAACGAGGTCACCATCAACGCCGAACGGCAGGCCAAATACGACCTGTCCCAGCCTTATTCGGTGGGTGAGGGCGTCATCGTCACCCGCGCCGACGACGACTCCATCACCACGCTTGACCACCTGGCGGGCAAGGTCGCCGCGGAGAACGCCACCAGCAACTGGTCGGAGGTCGCGCGCAAGGCCGGCGCCCGGGTCGAGGCCGTCGAGGGTTTCACCCAGGCCATCACGCTGCTCAACCAGGGCCGGGTGGACGTCGTCGTCAACGACAGCATCGCGGTGTACGCGTACCTGGCCGAGACCGGCGACACCTCGGTCAAGATCGCCGGTACCGTCGGGGAAAAGAGCGAACAGGGCTTCGCCGCGCGCAAGGACAGCGGGTTGCTGCCCGAACTCAACCGCGCACTCGACGAGTTGCGCGCCGACGGCACGCTGGCGTCGATATCGCAGAAGTACCTCAACGCCAACGCCTCCGGGGCACCCGAACGGGCCGACGCCGCGGCGCCGCGCTCGACGTGGCAGCTGATCGGCGACAATCTGTGGCCGCTGGCGCGGGCGGCGCTGACGATGACGATTCCGCTGACCGTGATCAGCTTCGCGATCGGCCTGGTGATCGCGCTCGGGGTGGCGCTGGCCCGGCTGTCGTCGAATGTGGTGCTGAGCAATGTCGCCCGCTTCTACATCTCCGTCATCCGCGGTACGCCGCTGCTGGTGCAGTTGTTCATCGTGTTCTTCGCGCTGCCGGAGTTCGGGGTCCGTATCGACCCGTTCCCGGCTGCGGTGATCGCGTTCTCGCTCAACGTCGGTGGCTACGCCGCCGAGATCATCCGGTCGGCGATCCTGTCCATCCCGAAGGGTCAGTGGGAGGCCGCCGAGACGATCGGCATGAACTACGCGACGTCGCTGCGCCGCATCGTGTTGCCGCAGGCCGCGCGGGTGGCGGTGCCGCCGCTGTCGAACACGCTCATCTCGCTGGTCAAGGACACGTCACTCGCGTCGACCATCCTGGTGACCGAACTGTTGCGGCAGGCGCAGATCGTCGCCGCCCCGACGTTCGAGTTCTTCGCGCTGTACGGCACTGCCGCGGTGTACTACTGGGTGATCTGCCTGGTGTTGTCGTTCGGCCAGGGCCGCATCGAACGCCGGCTGGAAAGGTACGTGGCGAGATGACCGAGGATCGGGTGGTCGCCGAGGGGTTGCACAAGGCCTTCGGCGACAACGAAGTGCTCAAGGGCGTGTCGTTCCGGGTGCCCGCGGGGTCGGTGACGACGATCATAGGGCCGTCGGGGTCGGGCAAGACGACGCTGCTGCGCGCGCTCAACGCGCTCGACGTGCCCGATGCCGGAACGGTGTGCATCGGTGACGTCAGCGTCGACTTCGCCAAGCCGGTGCGCAAGGACGAGTTGCGCCGCTACCGGATGCAGAGTGGGTTCGTCTTCCAGTCCCACAACCTGTTTCCGCACAAGACGGTGCTGCAGAACGTGACCGAGGGCCCGATCGTCGTGCAGAAGCGACCGAAGGAGGAGGCCGAGGCGGCCGCGGACGAGCTGCTCGCCCAGGTGGGGCTGGCGGAGAAACGCGACCAGTACCCGTACCAGCTCTCCGGTGGACAGCAGCAGCGGGTCGGGATCGCGCGGGCGTTGGCGCTGCGGCCCAAGGTGGTCCTGTTCGACGAGCCGACCTCGGCCCTGGATCCCGAACTCGTCGGCGAAGTGCTCTCCGTCATCAAGGATCTGGCCGTCGAGGGGTGGACTCTGGTCGTCGTCACCCATGAGATCCAGTTCGCGCGACAGGTGTCGCACCAGGTGCTGTTCACCGACCGGGGCGTCATCCTCGAACAGGGGCCGCCCGAGGCGGTGATCGGCGACCCGAAGGAGGAGCGCACGCGTCAGTTCCTGCAGCGCATCCTCAACCCGCTCTAGATCTCCTGCACGCCCCAGGGGGAGCCGTATTCGGTGAGCAGGTCCAGGAACGGCACCGCGTCGAAGGCCTCAGGACCGAGCACGCCGGCACCGCGCCAGGTGCCGTTGGCCAGGAGTTCCAGTGCCACAACGGGATTGATGGCGGTCTGCCAGACGACGCACTGGTGGCCGTATTCGGCCATCGACCACTCGTTGTCGACGACGTGGTAGAGGTACGTCGACCGCGGATTGCCGTCCTTGCCGGTGCCCGTCACCCAGAGCCCGGCGCAGGTCTTGCCCTTCATCTTCGGACCGAGCGTCGCCGGGTTGGGCAGGCACGCGGCCACCACGTCGCGCGGTGACACCTCCACGGGACCCACCCTGACCTTGTCGGTGCGGTCCAGGCCCAGTTTGTGCAGCGTCTTGAGCACATCGATGAATTCGGCGCCCAGACCGTACTTGAACGTCGCCCGTTTGCACTTCACCCAGCGCGGCATGAGGAGCACCTCTTCGTGCTCGACGTTGACGCACTCGACCGGGCCGATGCCGTCGGGGAAGTCGAAGGTCTCCGGCTCGCTGAACGGTTCGGTGACGAACCAGCCGCGGCCGTCCTCCCAGATGACCGGTGGGTTGAGGCATTCCTCGATGGTGGTCCAGATGGAGAACGAGGGCGCGAAGTCGTAACCCTCGACGGTGAGGTTGGACCCGTCGCGGGTGCCGAGTTCGTCGATGTCGGAGAACAGGTGGTCGGCGGCGTAGCGGGCGAACACGTCGGACAGGCCCGGTTCGACGCCGATGCCGACGAGCGCCAACCGGCCGGCGTCGCGCCACCGGTCCTCGACCGCGAACTGTTCGTCGCCGAGTTTCACCCCGGTCAGTTCGTAGGGCCGGTCGGGGTGGCGGTGCGACAGGCTCATCGCCATGTCGAGGTAGTCGGCGCCGCCGGCCAGCGCCCCGTCGAAGATCGGCATCACGAACCGCGGGTCGACGGCGTTCATGACGTGGGTGATCGCATGCTCGCGGACCAGCGCCGCGACCCCGTCCGCCGACGTCGCGTCGACCTGCGCCGAGGCGAACCGCGGGTCACCCACCGCTTCGGCCGCCTGGCGTGCGCGGGCCTCGTCGTAGTCGCAGACGACGATCTGCTCGAAGAAGTCGCGGCGCGCGGCGATCGCGCAGAACGCCGAACCGACGCCGCCGGCGCCCACCAACAAGATTCGCATCCCTCGAACCTAGCCGCCGAGAACGACGAAATGGTCGGCTTTACTCGCACTTTTCCGCCGATTCGTTCGTTTGGGCGCCATATGGCGACGGAAAGCGTGCCGCTGGACGGCGCTCGCCGCCGAGATCGACGAAATGGCGAGTTCTTCTCGCACTTTCCCGCCCGTTTGTTCGTTTGGGCGCTACACGGCGACGGGGAGCGTGTCCATGCCGCGCAGCGTCAGGTTCGGCTTGTAGACCGGGTCGGCCGCCAATCGGGCGTCGGGGAAACGGGCCGTCACCGCCGACAGCGCGACCGCCGCCTCCAACCGGGCCAGCGGCGCCCCGAGGCAGAAGTGCGGCCCCTTGCCGAACCCGAGGTGCCGGAGGTGGGCTCGGTCCGGGTCGAACGCGTCGGCCCGCTCGAAGGCGTCCGGATCGCGGTGCGCGGCCGCCAGCAGGAGCAGCATGCAGTCGCCCTTGGGCACCGTCACCCCGTTGACGGTCATGTCCTCGGCGGCGATACGGCCGACCAGTTGCACGGGCGGGTCGTAGCGCAGCGTCTCCTCGGCCACCGCCGACACCCGCTGCGGATCCGCGGCCAGCGCGCCCCACTGATCCGGGTGGCGCAGCATCGCCAGGATCGCGTTCGCGATCAGGTTGACCGTCGTCTCGTGTCCGGCCACCAGCAGCAGGTTGCAGGTCGCGACGATCTCGTCCTCGGTCAGCTGGTCACCGGCCTCCTCGGCGGCGATCAGCCCGGAGATCAGGTCGTCACGCGGTTCGACCCGGCGCTTGCCGATCAGCTCCCGCAGGTACCCGCGCAGCCACTGCCCCGCCTCCAGCCGCTGCTCGAACCCCTGCGCCGCCTGCCCGGCGACGGTGACGAACGGGTCGAGGGACTGGGCCAGCAACGCCGACGCGCGGCTGAACTGCGGCTCGTCCTCCAGCGGCACGCCGAGCAGGCGACAGATCACCGCGACCGGCAGCGGATAGGCCAGATCGGCGACGACGTCGAACTCGCCCTTGGCCGCCACCGCGTCGAGCAGCGCGTCGACCAGCGACACGATCTCCGGTTCCAGCGCCTTGACCACCCTCGGCACGAACGCCGAACTGACCAGCCGGCGCAGCCGCGTGTGGTCGGGCGGGTCCAGGAACAGGAATCCGGGCGCGCCGAACGGCCGCGCGACCGCGCCCGCGGCGATCTCCCGTTGCGCGACGGTCGACTTCAGCCGGTCACTGGCCGAGGCGGGGTGCCGCAACACCTCGTCGCAGTCGGCGAACGACGAGAACACCACCAGGTTCGCCGAGGGCAGCACCAGCGGTCCGGCGGCCCGCAGATCGGCGTACAGCGGGTAGGGATCGGCGCGGTTGGCGGGGTCGAGCAGCCGGCCGAGCAGCGTCTGGGGATCCGCGGTGGTCATGGCTGTCATTGTGCAGCCGCGCGGGGAAACCGAAGGTCAGAGTGCCACTAGCCGTAGTAGCGGCCCAGCACGTGCTCGCGGAGTTCGTCGAAGTTGCCCGCCACGATCGAGGCCCGGATCTGGTCGACGAGGCGGATGACGAAGCGTTCGTTGTGGATCGTGCACAGCGTCGACGCCAGCATCTCCTTGGCCTTGAACAGGTGGTGGATGTAGGCGCGGGTGTAATGGGCGCAGGTGTAGCAGTCGCATTCGCCGTCGATCGGCGTGAAGTCTCGGCGGTAGCGCGACCCGGTGATGTTGTAGCGACCGGTCGCCGAGTACACCGCGGCGTTGCGGGCCACCCGCGACGGCGACACACAGTCGAAGGTGTCGGCGCCGGCCTCGACCGCGGAGAACAGGTCGTCGGGTTCGCTGATGCCGAGCAGGTGGCGGGGTTTGTCGTCGGGCAGTTCGTCGGTGACCCAACCGACGATGGTGGCGAGGTTCTGCTTCTCCAGCGCCCCACCGATGCCGTACCCGTCGAAACCCTGCCCCTCGGCGTCCACGATCTCGGTCAGTCCGCGGGCGGCCTGCCTGCGCAGATCCTCGTACTGCGCGCCCTGCACCACCCCGAACAGCGCCTGCGCCGGCTTCTCCGCCCGCAACGCCGACTGCTTCCTGTGCTCGGCCAGGCACCGCACGGCCCACTCGTGGGTGCGTTGCACCGACTGCTCCTGGTAACCGCGGGTGTTGACCAGCGTGGTCAGCTCGTCGAACGCGAAGATGATGTCGGCGCCGAGCTGGTGCTGAATGCCGATCGACACCTCGGGCGTGAAGCGGTGACGCGAGCCGTCCAGATGCGAGCGGAACGTCACACCGTCGTCGTCGACGTGCGCCAGCCGTTCCTTGCCCTCGGCGATGATGTCGTCGGTCTGCACCCGCGCGGTGTCCATCGCGAGCACCTTCTTGAACCCCACTCCCAGCGACATCACCTGGAACCCGCCGCTGTCGGTGAACGTGGGTCCGGACCAGTTCATGAACGCGCCGAGCCCGCCGGCGGCGTCGACGATGTCGGGCCCGGGCTGCAGGTACAGGTGGTAGGCGTTGGCGAGAACGGCTTGGGCGCCAAGCTGACTCATCGTCTCAGGCAGCACCGCCTTGACCGTGGCCTGGGTTCCGACCGCGATGAACGCCGGCGTCTCGATGTCCCCGTGCGGCGTGTGGATCACGCCGACCCGGCCCCGTCGTCCGGGGAGTTCGGTCTCGACGTCGAAGAACCCCTGCTGCACGCAGGTATTCAACACCGATCAGTGCCGGGCCAGGAAATCCACGATCGCCGCCGCCAGTTCCTCGCCGGCGTCCTCCTGCAGGAAGTGTCCCGCCTCGCGGATCGTCGGGTGGTCGATGCCCGCGGCGCCGCGCATCTGGCGGGCGAAGATCGGCGCCATCGGGCCGGTGATCGGGTCGCTGTCGCTGAACGCGACGAGCATCGGGGTCTCGCTTCGCGTCAGGGTCGCCCACGCCGCCCGGTTCGCCGCCGACGACGGGTCGTCGGGAGTCGTCGGCACCAGCAGCGGCATCGCCCGGGGGCCGGCGCAATAGGAGTCGTCCGGGAACGGGGCGTCGTATGCGGCGCGGACCTCGACGGACATGGGGCGTGCGCAACCGGCCTGGACCCAGCTCCCGACCTCCAGTTCCGAGAGGCTCGAGATGGCGTTGTAGAACTGCCACCAGACGTCGGGCATCGGGAAGTCGCCGGTGGGCAGACCGGTGTTCGCGGCGACGATGCGGGCGAACCGGTCGGGGTGCTCGGCCGCCAACCGCAACCCGATCAGCCCACCCCAGTCCTGTGCCACGAGCGTGACACCGCGCAGGTCGAGCACGTCGAACGCCAGGGTCCGCATCCACTCGACGTGCCGGGCGTAGGTGTGGTCCTCGATGCGCGTGGGCTTGTCGGAGCGGCCGAAGCCGACCAGGTCGGGGCACACCACGCGGTACCCCGCGCGGGCCAGCACGGGGATCATCTTCCGGTAGAGGAACGACCATGACGGCTGCCCGTGCAGCATCAGCACCGGTTCGCCGTCGACCGGGCCGTCCTGCACCCAGGCCACCCGCAGGTGCCCACCGTCACCGTCGTCGATGTCGGAATAGTCTGGCGGATAAGGGAAGTCAGGCAGGCTCCGGAAGCGGTCGTCCGGGGTGCGCAGGGTCTGCATGACGGCGAACCTACTCGCGTCCGCAAGCGGATTTTCCCGAATATCATGATCGGCGGCGCTGAGCGCACCGATACTGCTCGGGACGGCTCCGCCACTGAGGACGGGCCGCGAAGACTGAAGGAGATCGATTGTGAAACGTGGGTTCCTGGTGAGCGTGGGCGGCGCGGCGATCGTGATCGCGGGGCTGGCGGGCTGTTCCTCGGACAGCGGTTCCTCCGAGTCCACGACATCCGCGGAGTCGGGCGACACCGCCACGGCCAGCGCCTCGGCGGAGGCCACCTCGGCCCCCGGCGGCGCGAAGGTCGTGATCGACGGACAGGAACAGAACATCCAGGGCACCGTCGCCTGCACCTCCATGGGCGGCAACCTCAACATCGCGATCGGTCAGGCCACCACCGGGATCGGTGCGGTGGTCACCGAGGCCGATCCGCCGGCGGTGCAGTCGGTCGGCCTCGGCAACTTCAACGGCGTCACGCTCGGCTTCCAGCAGGGCACCGGCCAGGGCAACGCCGAGGTGGAGAAGGACGACAAGACCTACAACATCAAGGGCAACGCCACCGGCGTCGACATGGCCAACCCGCTGCAGCCGGTGACCAAACCCTTCGAGATCGAGGTCACCTGCCCGTAGTCGTTGCATCTGCACGGTGACGGCGGCTGCCCTGCGGGCGGCCGCCGTCTTCGTTGCTGCGGTAACGGTTTCGGTGCGCGGGTCGATTTGCTGTGCGGTAGCCTTCGAGGTCGGCGACTTCTCCGCCACCCTTCCCAGAAAGCACGGTCTTGGCCAAACATCGCAGGACGCGGCGTTCCGCTGCGGCCCCCGTCTTCGTCGCCGGCGCCACCGCCGCGATCTCCACCGCGTTGGCTCTGGGTCACGCCACCAACGCGACCGCCGCCACGATTCCCACCGCCGACACGGTGATCGGCGTCGGCGGCTGGCGGAATCCGACCAGCGACCGGATCCCGAACAAGTTCGAGGGCGCGCTGGTGGCGCCGGGGCAGCCGTTCGTCGGCGTGCGGTATCCGGCCCAGCTGCCGGTGGATCCGAGCGTCGCCGCCGGGCAGGAACCGCTCGACGATGCGGTGGACGCGGCCGACGGCTCCGTGCTGATCGTCGGCTACTCGGAGGGCTCCCTGGTCGCCGAGCGGTACAAGCGCGCCCTGGTCGCCGACGGCGCCCCGGACGTCGACGGCATCACCTTCCTGTTCATCGCCGCGCCGTTCGTTCCCAACGGGGGCGTCTACTCCCGGTTCCCCGGCCTGCGGCTCCCCGGGTTCACCAGCACCGGCGCGGCGGCGCCGTCGCCGTACGACGAGACGTTCGTGACGCTCGAGTACGACCTCATCGGCGATTTCCCCGCGTATGCGAACCCGCTGTCGCTGGCCAACGCCGTCGCGGGCCTGATCTACGTCCACGGCGACCAGGGACCCGACAACGTCGACCTGGAATCCGCCCCGCAGTCGGTGATGGTGGTGACCAGCGACGCGGGCGGCACCGACACCTACGTCCTCATCCGCGCCGAACACCTTCCCCTGCTGCGGCCGATCCGCGATCTGGCGGCGGCCACCGGGACCACGGCGGTGGTCGAACCGTTCGTCGGCGCCGTCGAACCCACGCTGCGCCTGCTCGTCGACATGGGCTACACCGACCGCGACTACCGCACCGTCGGGGTGGACGAGAAGGCCGACTACCAGGACGCCGACCAGCCGACGCGGTTCTCCGTGATCACCCCGCCCGACCGGATCGTCGAGACCGCATCCGCGCTGCCCGACGCGCTGCGCGACGGCGCGCAGAACTTCGTCGACGCCCTGCCGTCCGCGCCCGCCGTCAACACCCGGGTGGCGAAGAAGAAGCAGAAGCAGGTCGCCGACGACCTCCGGGACGACGCCGAAGCCGTGCAGCGCACGAACGACGACGACGAATCGGTCGGGGACCGGGATTCCGGGCCGCGTGACGACGGTTCGGCGAAGACCGAACCCGCCGATGAGGCGCCCGACCAGGACACCGACCGCGAGGCCCAGGACACCCCGGCCGACGCCGCCTGAGCCTCACCCGCGAGGAACGGCTTGCGCCCGCTCCTCGGCATAGAGGTGCACCAGACCGGAGGCCACCGCGAACCGCGGACCGTGCACCCCGTCGATGTCGGCCCGGCCCACCACCACCCGCGCCGGCCGTAGCGACTCCCCCACCGTGCGCAGCAGTTCGTCGTCGAGTGCGCCGCCGCCGGCGAGTACCAGCGCGCGCGGCGGTTCGTCGAACGTGGCCAGACACCGTGCGATGTTCGCCGCGACGGTCTCCTGTTTGATCGCCAACCGCAGGCTGCGCCACTCCTCGGCGGCCAACCGGTGCGAGAACGGCACCAGACCCGCGCTGCCCCGCGTGCACAACCTGCCGATCGCGTCGGCGGGCGCCGGGCTGTCGAGGAACACCCGGCGGCCGTCCTCCTCATGGGCGACGTGCGGACCCTCCACCCGCAGCGCCGGTGTCCGTTTGACCCGCTCGGCCAGCGCGCGCGGGATGCCGAGCACCCGGGCCACCGCCGTGGTGATCGTCTCGCCGGCGCCGGCCGCGGTGACCGTGCGACCCTGCCCGATCAGATCCACTGTGCCGCCGCCGATGTCGCACACCACCGCTGCAGGCGGCAGTCCCGGCGTGGTGTGCGCGCCACGTGCGGCCGCCGCGGGTTCGCCGGCCATGGTGCTCGCGGGGCGGCCGGTCAGCGCGGAAAGCGTTGCGGCCGCGTCGGTCACCGGCTCGGCGGAGAGCAGCGCGACGACGGTGCCGCGCGCGTCGGCCACGCCGCGGCGCAACCATGCGCCGTTGTCGATCGCCGCGAGGTCGGTGAAGAACGCGTCGTCGACCGCGATGCCGTGCTCGGCGGCCGGCACCGCGCGCAACCGGACCTCGACCGCGCTGCCCGGCGGTTCCAGACGCAGGACGGCGTGCGCCGCCGCAGGGACGTACCGGACGATCTCGCCGCCGGTGCGGCAGTCGACGTAGTCGTCGTCGACCGCCGGTGGAGCCGGTGGTTCGGTGCGTGCGGTGACGGCGATCGCCGGGGCGTCGGCCAGTTCGCGGGTGAACTCGGCGACGTCGAACAGGCGGTCATGGCCGAGGTGCAGCGCCGCCGACAGCGCGATCGGATCGGCCAGCGCGCGGTACGCCCGGCCCTCGGCGACCACCTCGACCGCCACGAGTGCACCCCGGCGCAGCCCGTCGAGGTCGACTTCGTCCACCACCGGGACGTCGATCGGGATGCGGTTGCGGATGAGCACCGCATCGTCCTGGGCGACCAGCACACCGACGATGTCCCAGCCCCGCGCCACCCCGTCGCTGACCGCCTGCGCGGCGACCTCGAAATCCGTTGCCGCCGAGACCGACACGATCACCGGGCCGGGATGCACCGGTCCGGACAGATCGGCCAGCGGCACGTGGGCGCCGACGCCGTGGCCCGTGCCCGCGGGCGTGCTGGCGTCCGGCCGGCGCAGGCTGCGCACCGGCGCGCGCGGGGACACCGCGGGCGGGAGCGGCGCGGTCGCGGTGTCCACCGGCCGGATCGCCGCGAGCACCACCTCGTCGACGCGCACCCGGGCGTCGACCTCCAGGCGGTGCAGTAACGCCGCGGCCCCCTCCAGGGACTCCGCCGAACCCTTGCGCCCGCGGGTCGGCGCCTGCCCGTGGGTCAGGGGCTCCACCACGCCCGCGCCGACGCGGGCGAGCACGATCTCGGTGGTGTGGTTGCCGACGTCGCATCCGGCCACCACGACCGAATGCCCGCTCACCGCAACAGACCTCGCCTGGCGTAGACGTCGGCGGCCTGGCGCACGAGTTCGGCGCACCGCGATGCCCCGCGGTTGTCCAGCGAGACGCGCAGCGCCTCGAGTTCGGCCGCCGTCGACCGGTAGGGGCGCAGCGCCTCGTAGAGACCCATCACCGCCTCGTCGTCGATGACCGCGAGTTCGGCTGCGCGCAGGAAGTTCTCGGCCAGTTGCGGATTGCCGTTCTCCTCCGCGACGACCGCCTGGTACGCGAGCGTGGTGGGGTCCATCCGCAGATCGGACAACGTCAGCTTGCCGTCGACGGCGGCTTCCACCGTGAATCTGTCGGTCATACGCGTTCGGCCTCCACGGTGATCGGCACCTGCCCCGGTTCGCAGGCCTGGCGTTCCAGCGCCACCAACGCCACGGCGCGGGCGTGGTAGCGGGCGGAGATGGATTCGTCGGTGCCGCCGGCGAGGATCGGCAGCGGCGCCATCCCCTTGGCGTGCCGGGCGGCGTTGCGGCCCAGTTCCCGGTACATCTTCGCGGTCAGCAGCGGGGCGACGCTGAACAGCTCGAGATTGGCCAGCGGTGCCAGGTCGCGTCGGTGGATCAGCGCGGTTCCCTTGCCCTGCAACCCGATTCCGATACCGGATCCGGACAGGCGGGCGGCGGTCAGCCCGATCAGCCCGACGTCGATGGTCGACCGGATCCGGACCAGGCGCGGCACACAGCCCTCCTCCTCGAGACCGGCGGAGAGCTGACGGAGCACCTCGCCGACCGTCAGACCGCACAGCGTCAGCCACACCGACCGTCCCAGCGCCGGGGACAGGCCGATGCAGACCTCCCGCGGATCGCTGCCCTGACGGGCCGGTTCGACGTCGGAGAACACGAGGTGGCCCTGGTGCTCGGCCTGGTCGGCGGTGAGCTCGGCGGCGGTGCGGGCCTGGCGGATACCGTCGATCTCCGCGCGACGATCCTCGCTGAGCGTGTATCCGGTGCCGGGCCCGGCGTAGTCGTTCGGGTCGGTGATCTTGGACAGCACCCGGAACTCCTCGTCGAAGATCGCCGAGGTCTGCAACTGGTCACCGCGCAGGCGTTCCCGGGTCAGCCGCATGATCGCCTCGGCCTCCGGCGTGTACCCGGTGCGGTGCAACGCAGCGACGACGTCGAACACGGTGAGTTGGCGGGCCTCGACGGCGGTGGCCGCCTCCGCCACGGCCTTCGGATCACCGGCGGGCAGGTCGCGGGAGTCGTTGGCGACCACGACCGCGTCGATGCGGTCGTCGTCGAAATCGGCCAGCCCGAGGTCGCGGTACACGGCCTGCACCGCCTCGGCGGCGCGGCGGCGCACACGCGCCAGGTGTTCCGGCGACACGGTGCGCAGACCGCCGTCGGCGCCCCAGTCCCGCTGCAGCACCAGGAAGTCGTCCATGTCGTCGGCGTTGAAGTTCGACAGCGCGAAGGCATTGTCGTAGCGCGGGATCGAACCGAATCCCGAGAAGATGAAATCGGCGCCGGCCAGCAGCACCGGCAGTGTGTGCGCGCTGCGGCGGATGTCGGATTCGCTGATCAGGTTGTCGTTGCCCGCACACGACTCGAGGTCGCGCATCATGACCATCAGGTTCTCGGCGAGCAGTTCCTTCATGCCCTCGGGCACCGACGCCACCACGCCGACACCGTCGATCCCGCCGTTCTGCACCCCCTGGGACCCCAGCGCCCGCGCCAGCGACACGCACCGGGATTCGAGGTAGAGGATCGAACACTTCTCGGCCGCACCCATCAGCACCTCGGCGCCGCCGCCGCTGGTCACCCGCATCTTGAGCCCGCGCGACGCGTAGGCGGAGGTGAGGATCGCCTTGGAGAACGGGGTGTCGTCACCGTCGACGAACACCTGCTCGGTGCCGTAAATGGAGATCGTCTCGGCGTAACTGGTCAACCCGCGCAGGCCGAGCCGCAGTTCGAGCGCCTCCTCGATCGAGCACTGCGCCATCGCCCCCGCGACGCCGACCTGCGAACCGATCAGCAGCGCAACGGCATTCGACGGGGCGTCACCGAGTACCGGCACCGTCGTCTCCACCTCGCGGAACCCGTAGGCCACCGCGCTGGCCGCATCGGCGGCGATCAGCAGCGGATCGTCGAGCTGGTTGGTGACGTGCGCCTGGTTGCTCGGGGTGCGCCGGACCCGCATCTTGTGCATCGCCATCTGCATCTCGACCGGAGTCATGACCGCCATGACGCGGGCGAGTTTGGCGGGCGTGATCCCGCCGACGAGGCGCACCACCTCGGCACGCGGCACGTTGACGTCGACCGCCATGCGGGCCAGCACCGCATCGTCGAGCGCCATCGCCTCCTCGGCGACCGCGAGGTCGATGCCGTAGCGGGCGATGAACTCGTCGATCACGTCGAAGTCCGCGGCCTGCCTGCCGTCGAGTTCGAGAACGCGGCCGTCACGCACCACCAGCGACGGTTCGGGGTCGTGTGGGCTGCGCATGGCGACCAGGCCCAGCACCGGGTCGGTGACGCTGAATCCGTCGAGGTTGACCGCTTTGGCGTCGAGGATCCGCATCCGACCCTGGGCGAGGTCGTTGATTTCCGTCACAGCGACGATCCTGCCGCCTCGGCGCGCGACACGCGACGCCCATTACTGGTCGGCGTTTCTGGCCCTTTTCGCGGACTGTCACGATGGGGTCGTGAAGCGACTCGTCCTCGCGCTGGTGTGCGCACTCGTCCTCACCCTCACGGCCTGCTCGTCGCCCAGCCCCGCGGACCCGTTCCGCGCCTTCGCCGACGCCCTCGGCCGACGCGACGCGAAGGCGGCCGCCCAGCAGACCGACGACCCGGCCGCCGCGGAACCGGTCATGGCCGCGATGTTCGCGGGACTGGGCGCCGACGCCACCGTGCGCGTGCAGGCCGCCGGTGAGGAGGCGACCGAGACGCTGAGCTATCGGTGGACGCTGGCCCCCGGCCGCGAGTTCGGTTACCAGGCGACCGGCACCGCCGAGCGCAGCGGTGACGAGTGGCGGCTGGACTGGTCGCCCGCGCTGCTGCACCCGGATCTCAAGCCCGGCATGGCGTTTCAGTACAGCGAGGACAGCGAGTTGCAGACACCGGTGCTGGACCGCACCGGTCAGCCGCTGATGACGTGGCAGACCGTCGGGCTGGTCGATCTGGACCGCGCTCATCGGGATTCGGCTCCCGCGCTCGCAGCGCTGCTCGCCCCGATCGAACCGACCGTCACACCCGATTCCATCCGGGCACAGTTCGACGGCAACGACGACCAGGTGGTCACCGTGATCCGGTTGCGGGAAGCCGATCTCACGCCGATCGCCGAGCAACTGCGCGCCGTGCCCGGTGTGGCGATCGTCGAGCAGGGCGACCTGCTGACCGCGGACCGGGCGCTGTCCTCCCCGGCGATGGCCGACCTGCCGAAGGTGTGGCACGACCGCATCACCCGGACCGCCGGCTGGTCGGTGTACCTGGTCGACGGCGAGGGCGCCGCGGCGCAACGGTTGACCGCCACCCCGCCCGCACCGACCGACCCCGTCCGCACCTCGCTGGACATGCGGCTGCAGCTGCTGGCCCAGGCCGCCGTCGCCGCCGAGCCGCGGCCCACGATGCTCGTCGCGATCTCGCCATCGGACGGTGGCATTCTCGCGGCCGCGCAGAACGAGGCGGCCGACGCGCAGGGAGCCATCGCGTTCAACGGGCTGTATCCGCCCGGGTCGACGTTCAAGACGATCACCACCGCCGCCGCCCTCGAGGCCGGCCTGGCGACCCCTCAGACGCCGGTGGAGTGTCCGGGCCGGCTCACGATCGAGAACCGCACGATCCCCAACGACGATGAGTTCGATCTCGGCACGGTGCCGCTGACCACCGCGTTCGCCCGGTCCTGCAACACCTCGATGGCCGCGCTCGCCGACCGGTTGCCCGCCGATGCGCTGTCCACCACGGCGCGCGCGTTCGGGATCGGCGTCGACTACGTGATCCCGGGCCTGACCACGGTGACCGGGCGGGTGCCGGCCGCGGACACCGCCGCCCAGCGGGTGGAGAACGGGATCGGCCAGGGCACGGTCACGGTCAGCCCGTTCGGTCTCGCGGTCGCCGAGGCCAGCCTCGCGCACGGCTCGACGATCACCCCCACGCTCGTCCTCGGCGAGAAGACGACGGCCGACACGCAGCCCGAACCGCTGCCCGCCGACGTGGTGGACGCATTGCGGACGATGATGCGCGCGACGGTCACCGAGGGCACCGCGAGCGAGCTGTCCGACATCGCCGACCTCGGCGGCAAGACCGGCACCGCGGAGTTCGGCGACAACACCCACTCACACGGGTGGTTCGCGGGGATCGCCGGTGACATCGCGTTCGCGACGTTGGTGGTCGGCGGGGATTCGTCGGCGCCGGCGATCACGGTCTCGGGCAACTTCCTGCGGCCGGCGGGCTGAATCGGGCAAGCTGAGCCCATGAAACTGGTGGCTGTCCTGGCCGTGGCCGGCGGTGTGCTCGCCGCGCCCCTCGTCACGGCCTCGCCGGCCGCGGCGATCCCCTGCAACAGCGTGGACTGCGTGCCGTACGTGGACCGCAACATCGATCCGAGCGACGCCTGCGTCTCGGGTGGCAGTCGCTACCTGTTCGGGCTCGACGCGTCGGGCAACAACTACCTGTGCAATGCGCAGCGGGCCTGGGTTCCGCAGCCACCGCTGGTGGGCGTGCGGACCATCGGCGCCCCGTGTGACGGCAGCACCGGTGTCGCGCAGTCCCCCGACGGGCTGGTCCTGACGTGTCAGGACGGCTGGGAACCCGACTTCACCGCGTTCTACTACTGATCAGAGACCGCCCGGGTCGTCGGGGACGTCGACCGCGTGCCGGCGCAGCGCGTCGATCGGCACCACGTCCAGGGTCCGTTCGTGGGTGGCGGCCAACACCACCGGCGCGGCGCACCCGTCGTGGTGCGCGCGCAGCCAGTTGGCGGCCGTGACGCACCAGCGGTCGCCGGGGTTCAGCCCGGGGAACCGGTATTCGGGCCGCGGGGTCGACAGGTCGTTGCCGATCGAGCGCTGGTGGTCGAGGAACTCCGCGGTGGCGACGGCGCAGATCGTGTGCGCGCCGAGGTCTTCGGGTCCGGTCGAACAACAGCCGTCGCGGTAGAAGCCGGTCAGCGGATCGGTGCCGCATTCCTGCAGCGGGCCGCCGAGCACATTGCGGTCAGACACCGGGTCAGTATCGCCGGTGCCGGCCCGCCGGCGACCGCTTCCGCCAACCGGCCCGCCATCTGCTGTCGCGGGTGGCGGGCCGACGCGTGGGTCAGCGGGCTTGCGTGAGGACCGGCTTCTGGGCCTCGAAGACCTGCAGGGTGGGGATGCGCTGCGGGCGCACGCCGTCGACCTTGGCCCCGCTGACGGTGATCGTTCCGCCGCTGCAGGTGACGGTCTTCCCGTCGACGATGACGGACTGGCCGTCGTCGATCGGGATGTCGTAGCCGTCCTTGTCGGTGTAGTGGCAGCCGGTGTTGCCGGTGGTGTTGCCCGGCGGAAGCGCGTGGGCGGTGGCCGGGGCGAGAGCGAACAGGGCTGCGGCGCCGAGGAGCGCGGCGGCGTAGTTGCGGCGGGACAGTTTGCTGGCGGTGGCGGTGATCATGGTGGTTCCTCTCGGTGGGGCGGTAGAGGAAATACTGCCGACCAGGCAGCGGCTGCGTAATCGCCGGAAAGCCAGAATCACCAGGTAGGAAGGAAGGGTTTACTGTCCGCCGGGTAAGCGTGCGAGAAAGAAAGCTCCCGACCAGCGTGAACCGGTGGGAGCTTTGTGGCGGTGGCGGAGGGATTTGAACCCTCGGACGGGGGTTACCCGTCACACGCTTTCGAGGCGTGCTCCTTAGGCCGCTCGGACACGCCACCGTGTGGCAGCTTACCGAACGGGCCGCGCAGCCCCTAATCGCCTGCCGGCCCTCGCTGAACGTGCGTCCACTGCGAGAATCCGCCCAGAATTTCGCGGTGAGCGCACGTTCGGCGTTGAGGCTCAGCGCTGCCGGGCGAAGAACGCCTCCAGCGGCCGGGCGCACTCGTCGGCCAGCACCCCGCCACGCACGTCCGGACGGTGGTTGAGCCTGCGGTCGCGGACGACGTCCCACAGCGATCCGACCGCACCGGTCTTGGGTTCCCACGCCCCGAACACCACCCGCGCGACCCGCGCCAGCACCAGGGCACCCGCGCACATCGTGCACGGTTCGACGGTGACCGCCAGCGTCGTCCCCTCCAGCCGCCACCCGTCGCCGAGCACCACGGCCGCCGCCCGCAACGCCAGCACCTCCGCGTGCGCGGTCGGATCACCCAGCGCTTCGCGCGCATTCGCGGCGCGGGCCAGTTCGGCGCCGTCGGGTCCGAACACCACCGCGCCGATCGGCACATCCCTGGGACCGGCGAGCGCCGCGGCGTCGAGCGCGGCGCGGATCAGGAGTTCGTCGGACCTCACCGATTGAGTTTGTCGAGCACCGCGGACAACTCGTCGGCGAACCCCATCTCGCGGGCGATGCGGCCGAGCTGCTCATCGGCGTACAGGTCGGTCTCGTCGAGGATGACGCTGAGCACCGCCTCGGGCAGCCCCACGTCGGAGAGCAGGCCGAGGTCGCCCTCCTCGAACGGGTCGACGTCGTCGAGGTCGTCGGGTTCGATGTCCGCGTCGAGCTGTTCGAGCACCTCGGCGGCGATGTCGTAATCCAGCGCCGCGGTGGCGTCCGACAGCAGCAGCCGCGTGCCCGACGGGGCGGGGCGCACGATCACGAAGAACTCGTCGTCGATGTCGAGCAGACCGAACACCGCTCCCGCACTGCGGATCTCACACAACTCCTTCTCGGCGACCGAGAGGCTGTTGAGCGAAGCCCGTCGCATGGGCGCGCAACGCCACTTGCCGTCCTCGCGGACAACGGCCACCCCGAACCCGTCGGGCGTGCCCTGCGCCGGCGCACTCTGTGCTCCCATGTCGCGTTACGGTAGTCGCCCACCAGCGCTTTTGACCAGGCGTGGCCACGACCGCAGACACCGTATGCCAACCTGGAACGGTGACGAATCCACCCGTGTGCGTACTGGGCCTGGGCCTCATCGGCGGCTCGGTGATGCGCGCGGCCGCGGCCGCCGGACGCGTGGTGTTCGGCTACAACCGCTCGGTCGAGGGTGTGCAGGCTGCGCGCTTCGACGGCTTCGACGCCAGCGAACACCTCGACGAGGTGCTCGGCCGCGCCGCGGAGACGTCGGCGCTGATCGTGCTCGCCGTGCCGGTGCCCGCCCTGGGGCTGATGCTGGGCCACATCCGCGACACCGCGCCGCACTGCCCGCTCACCGATGTGACGAGTGTCAAAGGCACTGTGCTGGAACAGGTTCGAACCTTCGGCCTGCAGGACCGCTTCGTCGGCGGGCACCCGATGGCCGGCACCGCACACTCGGGCTGGGCAGCCGGCGACGCCGCGCTGTTCGTCGGTGCGCCGTGGGTGATCAGCGTCGACGACCACGTCGACCCCGACGTGTGGACGCACGTGATGACGCTCGCGCTGGACTGCCGGGCGGTGGTGGTGCCCGCCCGCTCGGACGAACACGACGCGGCCGCCGCCGCCATTTCGCACCTGCCGCATCTGCTCGCCGAGGCGCTGGCCGTCACCGCGGGTGAGGTGCCGCTGGCATTCGCGCTGGCTGCCGGATCGTTCCGGGACGGCACCCGGGTGGCCGGTACCGCGCCCGACCTGGTGCGGGCCATGTGCGAGGCGAACTCTCCGCAACTCGTCCCGGCCCTGGACCGCAGCATCGACCTGCTCACCGCCGCACGCGAGGCGCTGGCGCGGCACGGGTCGCTGGCCGAACTGGTCGAATCGGGTCACGCCGCCCGCATGCGCTACGACAGCTTCAGCCGCCCCGAGATCATCACCACCGTGATCGGCGCCGAGGACTGGCGCGACGAACTGGCCGCCGCCGGGCGCGCGGGCGGGGTGATCAGATCCGCGTTGCCAACCCGGGATAGTCGACGATGAACCCGTCGGCGTCGACGGTGATCGTGGTGTCGGCGACCGGCGACTGAACCTTGATGCCGCCGGGGCCGGGCCCGCCGCTGTAGCTGATCGACGCCTGCTCGACGGAGAACTCGGGCAGCCGCACGTACACCACCGGGACGGTGATCGAATCGCTGTGCTCGTGCAGGCCGGCACGGCGGATCAGCAGCGTGTTGAAGAACGGGCTGAGCGCCACGTCCACGTCCAGCGCTCCGTCGAACGCGGCGCGTTTCATCTGGTTCTGCTGATCGCGGACCAGCCACATGTTTTCTTCGTCACGGGCGAACGACACCTGGCGCTCCCGCTCGGCCAGTGTGACCGTCATCGCCAACCGCTTCGTCGCCCCGTGCTCGTCGGTCACCAGGTCGTAGGAGGCGGAGAACGCCGGGTGCGCATCGCAGGCGGCGGCGACGATCCGGCCGTAGGCCTTGATGCGCTTGCCCGACAACTGCACCCGGACGGATTCCATCCGGGCGACGTCGTGCGCCCGCCACGTCAGGACCGCGGGCCAGGTGTTCTTCAGGTCAGAGCGGTCGGCTTCACTCACCCTTCTACCGTAGGCGACGCGCCCGCCGGTTCGTAGCCCGCCGCCGAAGTCGACCGCGAACCGCCGTGACTTCGTGACTCCAGAGCCACCTCGTCGCCGAGGAACGGCTGCGGCATCCGGGCCGCCCGGCGCCACCGCCCGGTGCCCGGCACCGACAGCCACACCGCGAACGCGAGCAACCCGTCGAGGATCAGCGCCAGCGCCGTCACCATCAGTGCGCCCACGAGTGCCAGATAGAACTCCCGGACCTTGATGCCGTCGATCAGGTAGCGGCCCAACCCGCCGAGGCTCGCGTAGGCGGCGACGGTGGCGGTGGCCACGATCTGCAGGGTGGCCGTCCGCAGCCCGCCGAGGATCAGCGGCAGCGCGATCGGCACCTCGACCCGCAGCAGCACCCGCCGCTCGGTCATCCCCATCGACCGCGCCGCGTCGACCACCGCCGGGTCGACGTTGGCGATCCCGGCGTAGGTCCCCGCCAGCAGCGGCGGGATGCCCAGCAGCATCAGCGCGACGGTCGGGCCGACCAGGCCCAGGCCCCACAGCAGCACGCCGAGGAGCAGCACGCCGAGGGTGGGCAGCGCGCGTAACGCGTTCACTCCCGTCACGACCAGGAACGTGCCCTTGCCGGTGTGGCCGATGATCATCCCGAGCGGGACGGCGATGAGCGCGGAGAAGGCGACCGCGATGACGGTGTATTCGAGGTGTTCGACGATGCGCGCGCCCAGACCCGCGGGGCCGGCCCAGTTGGCGGCGGTGAAGATGAACGACAGCGCCTCGGACAGGAAGTTCACGCGGCCGCCCCCGCCTTGCGCCGGACCGGCCGGATGGCTCTGGTCCAGGGCGTCAGCGCCCTGCCGATCAGCATGATCAGGGTGTCGATCACGACCGCCAGCACGAAGATCGCGATGATGCCCGCGACGATCTGGTCGCTCTTGTTGGCCTGATACCCCTCGGTGAACCAGGTGCCGAGCCCGCCGACCCCGATCACCGAACCGACCGACACCATCGAGATGTTGGTGACCGCGACGACGCGCAGGCTGGCGACGAGCACCGGAACAGCAAGGGGCAGTTCGACTTTGATCATCCGGGTGAGCGGTTTGTAGCCCACGGCGGTGGCGGCGTCGAGCACGGCGGGCGACACCGCGTCGAGCGCCTCGGGCACCGCGCGCACCAGCAGGGCCACGGTGTAGAGCGTCAGCGCGACGATCACGTTGGCCTCGTCGAGGATGCGGGTGGGGATGACCAGCGGCAGCACCACAAACAGCGCGAGCGACGGGATCGTGAAGACGATGCTCGCGGTGACCGTGGTCAACCGTCTCAGCGCCGTGGTGCGCTGCACCAGCGCGCCCAGCGGCACCGCGATCACCAACCCGAGCACGATCGGGATCAGCGACAGCCGCAGGTGAATCACGGTGAGTGCCCACAGGTCGTCGAGGTGGGTCAGCAGGTAGCGCATCGTGGCTACGCCTCTTGACTCGCGGTGCGCTGTTCGTCGAGCGCGGCGAGCACGTCGTCGGCCCGCACCCCGCCGATCACCTGACCGGCGTCGTCGACGGCCACGCCCAGCCCCGACGGAGAGGACAGCGCCGCGTCGAGCGCCAGTCGCAGCGTGCCGTCCGGCCGGAACAGCGAGCCGCCGGCGATCGTGCTGTCGTAGAGCGAGCTCCCACTGCGGTGCAGCGCGACGCCGTCGGCGTTGATCCACGCATACGGCGTCCCGTCGGGCCGGGTCACCAGCACCCAGTCGCCCGGCCCCAATCGCAGTGCGTCGACCTCGGATTCGCGGACGTGGCGGATGTCGTGCAGCGGTAGACCGGCTGCGCCCGTCGCCGGGTAGAACTGCAGACCGCGGTAACCGCGGTCGGCGCCGACGAAACCGGCCACCGCATCGTCGGCCGGGTTGGACAGCAGCCGCGCCGGCGCGTCGTACTGCAGCAGCACACCGCCGCGGCCGAAGACGGCGACCTTGTCACCGAGCTTGATCGCCTCGTCGATGTCGTGGGTGACGAAGACGATCGTCTTGCGCAGATCGTTCTGCAGCCGGACGATCTCGGTCTGCAGTTCCTCGCGGACAACCGGGTCGACGGCGCTGAACGGTTCGTCCATCAACAGGATCGGCGGGTCGGCGGCGAGTGCGCGGGCGACCCCGACGCGCTGCTGCTGACCGCCGGACAGCTGCGCCGGATAGCGGTCGCCCAGTGCGGGATCGAGGCCGACGCGTTCCATCACCGCCAGCGCGGCCTTGCGTGCGCTGCGGCGGGATTCGCCGCGCAGCACCGGCACCGTCGCGACGTTGTCGACCACCCGCAGGTGCGGCATCAGCCCGGCGCTCTGGATGACGTACCCGATGCCCAACCGGAGTTTGACGGCGTCGACCTGGGTGACGTCGTTCCCGTCGACGGTCAGCGTGCCCGAGGTGGGCTCGATCATCCGGTTGATCATCCGCATCGAGGTGGTCTTGCCGCAGCCCGAGGGACCGACGAACACCGTCAGCGTGCCCTCGGGCACCTCGAGGCTGAGGTCGTCGACCGCGACCGTGCCGTCCGGGTACCGCTTGGTGACGTTGGAGAACGTGATCACAGGTCGCCTACTTCCGCAGGGGCTGGTTGAACCCGTTGTCGGCGACCCACTTCTGCGCGGCCTCGTCGGGGTCGACACCGCGGTTGCCCTCGACCGCGGAGTTCAGTTCGATGAGGGCCTCGGTGGTCAGCTTCGCGCTCACCGCGTCGAGGACCGCCTTGAGGTCGTCGGACTTCTTCTGCGACGCGACCAGCGGAACGACGTTGGCCGCCAGGAAGTTGTTCTTCGGATCCTCCAGCACCACCAGGTTGTTCTGCTCGATGGCCGGCGAGGTGCTGAAGATGTTGGCCGCGGTGACCGTTCCGTCGGTGAGGGCGCGCACGGTCGCCGGCCCGCCGCCGTCGCTGATCGCGATGAAGTTCGACGGCGCGACGTCCAACCCGTACTTCGCCTTGAGCCCGGGCAGGCCCTCGGTGCGGTTGAGGAACTCCGACGGGCCGCCGAACTTCACCTCCGGCGAATGAACGGCGAGATCGGCGATCGTCTTCAGATTCCACCGCTGCGCCGTCTCGGCCGACACGGCGACGGTGTCCTTGTCCTCGGCGGGCGAGGGATACAGGATCGACAGGTCGCCGGGCAGCGCCCGCAGCAATCCGAGCACGACGGCGTCCGGGGTGGTCACCTCGGTCTCTTCGTCGAAGTACTGCAACAGGTTTCCGGTGTATTCGGGGATCAGGTCGATCGAGTGGTCCTGTACCGCAGGGATGTACGTCTCACGGCTGCCGATACCGAACTGCCGGCTGATCTCGAAACCGTTGGCCTCCAACGCCTGTGCGTAGATCTCGGCGATGATTTTGGATTCGGTGAAGTCGGCCGACCCGACGGTGATCGTCTTCAGGTCACCGGAGATCTCTCCGCCGCCGAGCGGGTTGGAACTGCCGCAGCCGGCCAGTGTCAGCGTCGCCGAGGCCAGCAGGGCCACCCATCGGGTGACACCCCGTCTGCGTCTGCGCGTGCTCGCCATGCGGAAGTCCTCTCGGCGGGTGGGCTCGTGCGGTGGCTCCTGCGGACACTAGCGGGATGCGGCGGGACGCGCCGTCCTTTGCCTCACCGCGATGCCTGCGCACGGGGGTTTCGCAAACAGCCGCGAGGGGAAATGATGAGCTATGAGCACCGATCCGTACGGACCGTCAGCGGGGCGTGAGCCAGAGCCCTACGACGCGCCGAACCCCGGTCCCCCGGTCCCGGGCGACTACAACGTCGCGGATCGCACTCCGCCCGAGGTGAAGAAGGTCCACTTCACCCGCGCGGCCGCCGTCTGGACGGCGGTGATCGTCGGGTTGCTCATCCTCATCGTGCTGCTGATCTTCATCGCCCAGAACACCGAGTCGGTGGAACTCGCCTTCCTCGGCTGGCATTGGAGCCTGCCGGTGGGCGTGGCGATCCTGCTGGCCGCGGTGTGCGGCGGCCTGATCGCCTCCCTCGCCGGGGCCGCGCGGCTCTTCCAGCTGCGGCGCGCGGCGAAGAAGAACTACAAGGCGGCCATGCGCTAACCGAGCGCGTCCAGCCCCGCGGCGATGAGCGGGCCGACGGCCTCGCCCACGTTGTCCTCGACGCCGCCCATCCGGGCGCGGAACGCGATGCCCGCGGCGATGATCGCCAGTTTGAAGTACGCCAACCCCATGTAGAAGTCCCAGTGCGCGAGTTCCTGCCCCGACGCCGTCGCGTAGCGCTGGGCCATCTCGTCACCGGTCGGCAGCAGCTCCGAGGTCCACGCCGCATCGCTGTGCACGTAGTTGAACATCGGGTTGCGGTACACGCACATCAACGCCGCATCGCTGAGCGGATCACCGAGCGTGGACATCTCCCAGTCCAGCACCGCCCTTACCGTGGTGGCGTCCGTCGCGTCGAGGATCGTGTTGTCGATCCGGTAGTCGCCGTGCACGATCGACGCGCGGCTCTCGGCGGGCACCCGTTCGGCGAGCGCGGCGTGCAGCCGGTGCACGTCGGCATCGCGCGGGTCGTCGTCGAGGCGCACGTGTCCCCACTGCGACCCCCACCGCTTGACCTGACGTTCGAGGTATCCGTTGGGCTTGCCGAAATCGCCGAGTCCGACCGCGGCCGGGTCCACAGCGTGCAGTTCGGCCAGCACCCGGATCAATTCGTCGACGCAGGAGTGCAGTGTCGCCACGTCACCGAGCGCCTGCAGTTCGTCCGCGGTGCGCACCACCCGGCCTTCGACGTGTTCGACCATCTGGAACGGGGCGCCGAGCACCGAGTCGTCGTTGCGCATCGTGACCGCGCGGGCCACCGGGACGGCGGTGTCGGCGAGCGCGGCCACCACGCGGTACTCGCGGGCCATGTCGTGCGCCGAGGGAGTCAGGCCGTGCAGCGGCGGGCGGCGCAGCACCCACTTCGACGCCTCGTCGAACACCAGGAACGTCAGGTTGGAGCGGCCGCCCGCGATCAGTTCGGCCCGGAGCTCGCCGGTGCGGGCGATGCCTTCGGCCCGCAGATGGCGGTCGAGTGCGCCGAGGTCGAGCCCGTCGAGGGTGGAAGACGTCATGGCGAAATGTCTACCACCGCAGATTTCGGGGCAGCAGGTCCCATGCGTGCTCGGTCCCGTTGACCGATGCCACCGCCAGTTGACCGGCCCGTGACGACCACAGCAGCCGGGTCACCGAGGCGTAGTCGACGTGGAAGGACAGCAACCGTTGGGTGCCCAGCACGCGGTGCAGCAGCGCGTTGATCACCCCGCCGTGGCTGAACACCGCGACGGTGTCCTCCCGCTGGGCATCGGCCACGAGGTCGTCGACGGCGGCGACGATGCGCGCCATGAACGCCTCCTCGTCGACACCGCTGGGCAGCCGACCGCTCATCAGACGCTCGAGTTCCTGAGGGTTCTCCTTCGCGATCTGCTCGATCGGGATGTAGTGCGGCAGGTCCCGGTCGTATTCGGCCAGCCGCTCGTCGACCTCGACGGCCAGGCCCAGCGCGTCGGCCACCGGCTGCGCGGTCTGCACGGCGCGCCGCTGCGGACTGCTCACCAGCCGCGCGACCCGGAACCGGGCGAGGGCGTCGGGCAGCCGCTTGGCCTGTTCGAATCCGTCCTCAGAGAGGTCCGGGTCGGAGCCCTGACCGGGTTCGCTGCGCATCGGCAGCGCATGTCTGACCAAAAGCAATTGCACCGTGACACCATATGGGCCCATGGGTTACGCCGACGATCTGTTCGATCTGACCGACCGGGTGGTGCTGGTGACCGGCGGCAGCCGCGGTCTCGGCCGCGAGATCGCCTTCGGTGCGGCCCGGTGCGGAGCCGACGTGGTGATCGCGAGCCGCTCGCTCGAGACGTGCGAGGCGACCGCCGCGGAGATCACCGCGTCGACCGGCCGCCAGGCCATGGCCTATCCGGTGCACGTCGGGCGCTGGGATCAGCTCGACGGCCTCGTCGACGCGGTGTACGAGCGGTTCGGGAAGCTCGACGTGCTGGTCAACAACGCCGGGATGTCGCCGCTGTACGACTCGTTGAGCGGCGTCACCGAGAAGCTGTTCGACGCGGTGGTGAACCTGAATCTCAAGGGCCCGTTCCGGTTGTCGGTTCTGGCCGGTGAGCGCATGGCCGCCGACGGCGGCGGCTCGATCATCAACGTCAGCACGCACGGCTCGCTGCGACCGCACCCGTCGTTCATCCCCTACGCGGCGTCCAAGGCGGGCCTGAACGCGATGACCGAGGCCCTGGCGCAGGCCTACGGGCCCACCGTTCGGGTCAACACGCTGATGCCGGGGCCGTTCCTCACCGACATCAGCAAGGCGTGGACGTTCACCGACGGCGACTCGAACCCGTTCGGCCACTCCGCCCTGCAGCGGGCCGGTCAACCCGGCGAGATCGTCGGCGCCGCGTTGTTCCTCATGTCGGATGCGTCGAGTTTCACGACGGGCTCGATCCTGCGCGCCGACGGCGGCATCCCCTGACTCCTGGCTTGTGCGGAACGGCCGCTACGGCGTGACGATGTCGAACCCCGGATCCGGCCGGTCCAGGACACCCACGATCGACGCCAGCGCCGCCTCGTCGCCGGCGATCTCGACGCCGGGCGAGGCGGTGTCGCCCGCGGCGTAGGCGAGCAGGCGCAGCTTGTCCGACAGCCGGATGGTGGCCTGCGCGCTCTCCCCGTCCGCACGAACCCTGCGGTGCACCAGGACTCCGTTGCGCAACGTCAGCCGGTGGTTGTCGCCGGTGTCGACGAACGTCACGTCCACCGCCACGTCGAGGTCCCACGCCCGCGGACCGTCCACGTTGATCGCCAGCGCGTCGAACATCTGCTCCGGGGTGAGCTGCGCCAGCACCGTCGGCGACGTCGCCTGGGTGGGGGTTCCGAAGTTGCCCTCGCGCAGTTCTGTCGCCCCGGACAGGAAGAAGTTGCGCCAGACGGCGTTCTCCGCCCCGTAGGCGAGTTGCTCCAGCGTGTCGGCGTACAGGTCGCGTGCGCCGCCGTGGTGTTCGTCGGTGAACACGGCGTGATCGAGAAGCGTTGCCGCCCAGCGGAAGTCACCGTCATCGAAAGCGGCGCGGGCGAGTTCGACCACGCGGTCCAGCCCACCCATCGCCGCGACATAGCGCGGTCCGGCGGCCGCGGGCGGATGCTGCCACAGCCGGCCGGGGTTGCCGTCGAACCAGCCCATGTAGCGCTGGTACACCGCCTTGACGTTGTGGCTGACCGAGCCGTAGTAGCCGTGGGCGTGCCAGGCCTTCTCCAGCGCGGGCGGCAGCGCGAAGGTCTCGGCGATCTCGATGCCCGTGTGGCCCTGGTTGAGTCGGCGCAGCGTCTGGTCGTGCAGGTAGGCGTACAGATCCCGCTGCAGCGACAGGAATTCCACGATGCGCTCGCGTCCCCAGGTCGGCCAGTGGTGGGAGGCGAACACCACGTCGGCACGGTCGGCGAACGCATCGATGGCCTCGGTGAGGTAACCGGCCCAGCCGTGCGGGTCGCGCACCAGCGCACCGCGCAGCGTCAGCAGGTTGTGCAGGTTGTGGGTGGCGTTCTCCGCCATGCACAACGCGCGGAACCGCGGGAAGTAGAAGTGCATCTCGGCGGGAGCCTCGGTGCCGGGCGCCATCTGGAACTCGATCTCGACGCCGTCGACGGTGTGGGTCTCGCCGGTCACGCGGATGTCGACGGTCGGCACGATCAACGCGACCTCACCGGTCGACGGCGCCTGACCGAGGCCGCACCCGACCTGGCCGCGTACGCCGCGCTGCAGCACGGTGCCGTACATGTAGGCCGCGCGCCGGGCCATCGCGGTGCCGGCGTAGACGTTCTCCTGCACGGCGTGTTCGGTGAAGTGCTCCGGCGCGATGATCGACACGGTGCCCGCGTCGACCTCGGCCTGGCTGGTCACGCCCAGCACACCGCCGAAGTGGTCGACGTGGCTGTGGGTGTAGATCACCGCCCTGACGGCGCGCTCACCGCGGTGTGCGCGGTACAGCGCCAGTGCCGCTGCAGCGGTCTCGGTGCACACCAGCGGATCGATGACGATGACGCCGGTGTCCCCCTCGACGAACGTGATGTTCGACAGATCGAGGCCACGCACCTGGTAGATGCCCTCGACCACCTCGTACAGACCCTGTTTGGCGGCCAGCCGGGACTGCCGCCACAGACTGGGGTGTACCGACGGCGGCGCCTCGTCCCCGCCGAGGAAGGCGTAGGCGTCGTTGTCCCACACCACCCGCCCGTCGGCGGCGGTCACCACGCACGGATCGAGGGCGGCGACGAACCCGCGGTCGGCGTCGTCGAAATCCCTTCTGTCGGCGAACGGCAGGGTACTCAGGTGATCCCGGTGAGCCGCGTCGATGGCCGCGCTCGGTGGCTTCGCATCCATACAGTCGACCCTGCCATCAGATCACCTCATCGTGTGGGCGATGCGGCTGATCTCGTCGGCGCCGAAGCCGGCCGCGACGCCGGCTGACCTAATCGGGCGTGTTGTCCCGCCATTCACGTTCAAACGGCAACCGCCACGCGTTGGGGGCGATCAGCTGATGGATGGCGTTGGGGCCCCACGTACCGGGTTGATAGATCTTCACCGGCGGCGGGTCCTCGATCAGCGAAGCCGAACGCTCCCACAGTGATTCGATACCCGCGGCCGTCGTGAACAGGGTGTGGTCACCGCGCATCGCGTCGAGGATCAACCGTTCGTAGGCCTCGAGCACGTCGCCGACGCGGCCCGTCTCCTGGGTCGAGAACTGCATGGACAGTTTGTCGAGTTTCATCCCCGGCCCCGGCCGCTTGCCGTAGAACGACAGCGACACCTTCGAGTTGTCGGCGAGGTCGAACGTGAGGTGGTCCGGCCCCTGGGACCCGACGCCGGAACCCGGCGGGAACATCGAGCGCGGCGCCTCTTTGAACGCGATCGAGATGATCCGCTGCCCTTCGGCCATCCTCTTGCCGGTACGCAGATAGATCGGCACGCCGGCCCAGCGCCAGTTGTCGATGCCGACCTGCATCGCGATGAACGTCTCGGTCTCCGAATCCGGTGCGACGCCGTCCTCCCGCCGGTACCCGACGTACTGACCGCGGATCACCTTCTTCGGGTCCACCGGCAGCATCGACCGGAAGACCTTGTTCTTCTCCTCGCTGATCGCCCTGGGCTCCAGCGCGGTGGGCGGCTCCATCACGACGAAGGCCATCACCTGCAGCAGGTGGGTGACCACCATGTCCTTGAACGCGCCGGTGCTCTCGTAGAAGTTGGCCCGCTGGTCGAGGCCGAGCTTCTCCGGGATGTCGATCTGGATGTGGTCGATGAAGTTGCGGTTCCAGATCGGTTCGAACAACCCGTTGGCGAACCGGAACGCCAGGATGTTCTGCGCCGCCTCCTTGCCCAGGAAGTGGTCGATGCGGAAGATCTGCGCTTCGTCGAAGGTGTCGTGCACGAAAGCGTTCAGTTCGCATGCGCTGGCCAGGTCGGTGCCGAACGGTTTCTCCATCACCACCCGCGAGCGGTCGACGAGTCCGGACTCCTTGAGCATGGTGATGACGGCCTTGGCCGCCTTGGGCGGCACCGACAGGTAGTGCAGCCGCCGTGTGTCGGGGCCGAGTTCGGCTTCGGCCGCCTTCACCGCCGAGGAGAGCGCCTCGGGCCCCGCGCTCTGCGGCACGTAGGAGATCCGGCAGGCGAAGCCCTCCCACTCCTCGTCGGTCAGCGTGTGGTTGCCGAACGCGTCGACGGCCTCGCGGGCGAGCGCACGGAACTCGTCACCGCTGAGCTCCTCGAGTGAGGTGGCGACGACACGGATCTTGGGTGCGAGCGCGGACTGCACGAGGTACGCCATACCGGGCAGCAGTTTGCGTTTCGCCAGATCGCCGGTCGCCCCGAACAACACGATGACGTGGGGATCGAGCTTCTCCTCGTCGATGCGGTGCGGATGCGCACCGGGCGCGGGATAGGCGATGGACTGCGGGGTGTCGGGGGCCACCTTGGCGATGATGTCACCATGCTCCCCGGCGTGCAGCGGCTTCTCAGTCCTGCCGACCGGCCAGCCAGCGTTCGGCGCGCCGGCGCGACGCCCGCGAGAGCCACGCATCCTGGATCAACTCGGTCAGTTCATCGAGCCCGATCCGTCCGATGTCCTTGCCGCGCACCAGAACCGACAGGTGACCGTCGAAACGGTCGGTGGTGAAGAACGGTGAGTGCGGGTCCTGGACCAGGGCCAGCTTGTCGGCCTCGGATTCCACCCAGATCATGATGACGTCGGGATACCGATCACCGGTGGCGGGATCGGCGGCGTCCGGCTGCGGGGTGCGGAAGAACACGAACGACTTCCCGCCGACCTGGTAGATCGCGTTGCCCTTCGGCCCCTCGATGCGTGTGGTGTGCGGCATCGCGGCCGCGACCTCGTGGACGTCGGCGACCCGGGCGGGACGGTCAGCCACGCCGCGCCGCACCGGCGGGAACCACGTTGTGCAGGACGACGTCGCCGAGCGCCCCGTCGCCGACCGTCGCCGTCATGTATGTGCAGTACGGCTGGCGGCGCCGATCCGTCGGCGAACCCGGATTCAGCAGCCGCAGGCCCGTCGTCGCGGTGGTGTCCCACGGGATGTGGCTGTGCCCGAACACGAGCACGTCGGTGTCCGGGTACAGCTTGGCCATCCGCGCGTCCCGCCCACCGGACGCCCCGGTCTCGTGCACGACGGTGAACCGCACCCCGCCCAGCGTGACGTCGGCGCGTTCAGGCAGGCGGCGGCGCAACTCGGCGCCGTCGTTGTTGCCCCAGCACGCCACCAGCCGCTGCGAGCGCTGTTCGAGCACGTCGAGCAGGCCCGGCTCGACCCAGTCGCCGGCGTGGATGACGACGTCGACGCGCGCCACCTCGTCCCACACCGCCGCGGGCAGGTCGCGGGCCCGTTTGGGCACGTGGGTGTCGGCGATGATCAGCAGCCGCATCGGTCAGCCCTGCAGCAGTTCGGCCATCTTCGGGATGACGGTCTGCAGCGCCTTGAACGGACGCAGCATCACCTTGAACGACGTGATCTCGTCCGCGTCGTTCCACTCGATCATGTCGATGCCGTTGACATGGACGCCGTCGAGGTCGGCGACGAACTCCAGCACCGCCGATCGGTCGGCATACCACTGGTTGACGTAGCGGAACCCGTTCCCACCGAACACCTTTGCCGCCGCGTTCAGATAGGCGGCGGTCTTGTCCCGCCCCTCCTGCGGGGTGAACACCGCGGGTGAGTAGAACACCGCGTCCTCGGCCAGAAGCGGCGTCACATCGCCGTGATCACCGTCGATGAGGTCGAGCCAGCGCTGGATCACGGTGGGTGTCGTCATACCGTGCGAGATTACGCGGAGTTTGGCGGACCCACGTGAGGGTAATCACGCCTCTCGTCGGGCCAATACGTTCAGCAGGAGTTACCTCATGAGAGTTCGTCCCCTCGGTCGCGTCCTCGGCGCGGTGGCCGTGACCACCTGGGCCGCGTTGGTGGGCGTGGCCGCCCCGTCGGCCTCCGCTGAGGCGTGTCCGGACGTCGAGATCGTCTTCGCCCGCGGCAGCGGTGAGGCGCCGGGTGTCGGCGGCGTCGGCCAGTCGTTCGTCGACGCCGTGCGCGCTCAGGCCGGCCCGCGGACCGTCAACGTGTACTCGGTGAACTACGCGGCGTCCAACAACTTCGACGCTCGCGACGATCTCGCCAGGACCGTCGTCGAAGGAATCCGCGACGCCGGGAACCGCGTCCAGACCATCGCCACGACGTGCCCGGACACCCGGATCGTGCTGGGCGGGTTCTCGCAGGGCGCGGTGGTCGCCGGATTCGTCACCTCGTCGACGGTTCCGGATGCCGTGCCGGCCGCGTACCGCAACTCGGTGCCCCAGCCGCTCGCCGCCGAGATCTCGGAGCACGTCGCGGCGGTCACCCTGTTCGGACTCCCGTCACCGCAGTGGCTCGGCACGTTCGGCGCCCCGCCGGTCGTCATCGGTCCGCAATACGCACCGAAGACGCTGCAACTGTGCGCCGAGGGCGACACGATCTGTAACGGCGCACCCGGCGGGCAGCCGAGCATCGCGCACGCGCTGTACGGGGTCAACGGGATGACGCAGCAGGGCGCCACGTACGCGGTGGACCGGCTGTAAGACGGCGAGACGACGCGACTCCCGGGCCTGGTGCAGGCTCCGGGAGTCGTTGTCGCTCGGTGAGTGCGCCCGAAGGGATTCGAACCCCTAACCTTCTGATCCGTAGTCAGATGCTCTATCCGTTGAGCTACGGGCGCTTGCATGTTCAGTTGTGTCGTGGCTGACGAGTCAGCCGCGGCGGAGGCGAGAGGATTTGAACCTCCGGTCCCCTGTAAGGGGGACAACTCATTAGCAGTGAGTCCCATTCGGCCGCTCTGGCACGCCTCCTGACGTTACCGCCGGTCGCACAGCCTACACATCCGTCGGCCGCGGAAGCAAAGCGGTCGATCCACCCCCCTATGCTGGTCAGGTGACCGCCCGCCTCCGCCCCGAGATGGCCGACATCCCGGCCTATACACCGGGTAAGACGGTTCCGGGTGCCATCAAGATCGCCAGCAACGAGACCGTGCACGGCCCGCTGCCGAGCGTGCGCGCCGCGATCGAGAAGGCAACCGACCAGATCAACCGCTACCCCGACAACGGTTACCTCGAGCTGCGGGAGCACCTGGCCAAGCACCTCGACGGCGGATCCTTCGCCCCCGAGCAGATCTCCGTCGGCTGCGGTTCGGTCAGCCTGTGCCAGCAACTGATCCAGATCACCACGTCGGTCGGCGACGAGGTGATCTTCGCCTGGCGCAGCTTCGAGATTTACCCGCTGCAGGTGCGTACGGCCGGGGCCACCCCGGTGCAGGTTCCACTGCGCGACCACACCCACGACCTCGACGCGATGCTCGCCGCGATCACCGACCGCACCCGGTTGATCTTCGTCTGCAACCCCAACAATCCGACCGGCACGGTCGTCGACCCCGCGGCGCTGGCCGAGTTCGTCGCGGCCGTTCCGCCGCACATCCTGATCGTGCTCGACGAGGCCTACGTCGAGTACATCCGCGACGGCATGCTGCCCGACAGTTTCGGGTTGGTCCGGTCCCACCCGAACGTCGTGGTGCTGCGGACCTTTTCGAAGGCCTACGGGCTGGCCGGCCTGCGCGTCGGCTACGCCGTCGCCGACGCCGACATCGTCACCGCGCTCGGCAAGGTCTACGTGCCGTTCTCCGCGACCAGCCTGTCCCAGGCCGCCGCGATCGCCTCGATCGACGCCGCCGACGAACTGCTGGCCCGCACCGACGAGGTCGTCGCCGAACGCGACCGTGTCACCGACACTCTGCGCAGTGCCGGGTTCACGCTGCCGCCGTCGCAGGCGAACTTCGTGTGGCTGCCGCTGGCCGAGCGCACCCTCGACTTCGTCGAGAAGGCCGCGCAGAACCGGCTCGTGGTCCGCCCCTACGGTGAGGACGGGGTCCGGGTGACCGTCTCCGCGCCCCACGAGAACGACGCCTTCCTCGACTTCGCCCGCAAGTGGATTGGACAACCATGACCTCGACGCGCACGACCCGCGAGACCTTCGACGAGCTCAAGGGTCGGACCGGCACCCTCGGCGACGCCGAACTCGACGAGTTCTGGGCCACACTCGAACCCGTCGACATCGACTTCATGATCGGCGAGTGGAAGGGCGGCGAGTTCCACACCGGGCACAAGGCCAACGGGTTCATGGAGCGCCTCAACTGGTTCGGCAAGACGTTCCATTCGGCCACCGACGCCAAACCCCTGGTGTGTCTGGACGCCGACGGCAACAGGTTCTCCAACACCGAGGCGATGAAGGGCGAGGCCAGCCTGTGGATGGAGCAGTTCCGCGGTGAGGTGACCGCATCCATGGTCTACGACGGCGCGCCCGTGCACGACCACTTCAAGAAGGTCGACGACAACGCCGTCATGGGCATCATGAACGGCAAGGGCGCCCTCGACGGCGACCGTCACCTGTACTTCTACCTCGAACGGGTCTAGACCTCGGCGCGACGGCCGGTGAATGCCAGCAGCCGCTGCAGCGGCGGGGCGTCGTCGGGCACCTCGACCGGTTCGTCGAACCCCGCCCGGTCCCGGCCCTCCGGGGTGATGATCTTCTCCGCCATGCCGAGGACGTACTCACTCAACGAATCGGGTGCAGGCACGGTGTGTCCGACCGCCGTCGCGTAATCCCAAGCGTGCACCAGGAATTCGAGCGACAGGATGCCGACCAGGACGGTGGCCGGCATCGTGTTGCCACCCACGTCGACAACGCCGTCGACGCCACGGCGGTGCCACGCGTCGAGCGCGGGCCGGGCCGCGAGGATCACCTGACGCTCGACCGAATCAGACGGATCGCGCTCCGGGATCTCGGCGCCCGCCGCGCCGCCGAGGATCGTGATCGACCGGAGCAGGTGCTCGGTGAGCCCGGCCACGTCGAACTCACGGCACGGCGTCTGCTTGCCCATGTCGTCGGCCGCGATCGGGCGGACCACCTGATGCAGCACACCGAGACTGAGCTCGGCACTGCGCAGTTCGTCGGTCGGCGGTGAATCCGGGCCCTGCGGCAGGTCACTACGCATGGCGTTCACGTTACGTGGCCGGTGACCTATCGTGGCCCAGATGGGCACGCACGCGAGGACTCTGACGGTTGCGGCACTGCTGTGCGCGGGAGTGCTCGCCGGCTGCACACAGACGGTCACCGGGACGGTCGCCCAGACCACCGAACCGGGCCCGCCGATCCCCGACGCGACGACGGTCACCTGCAAGGAGTACCTCGGACTCGAGGAGGACGCCCAGTTGGCGATCGTCGGCGAACTGGTCGCCGAGGGCAGCGGCCGGCTGAGCAACCAGCGCGCGGTCGTCGCCAAGACGCTGGCCGACGCGATCTGCGAGGTGCTGCCCTCGGCCAAGCTCAGCGACATCCTCATCGGGCGCTAGCCTCGACCACCATGGGCGATACATACGAGTCGGTGACCGTCGACGTCGACGGCCACGTCGCGCGGGTGACGTTGATCGGTCCCGGCAAGGGCAATGCGATGGGGCCGGCGTTCTGGGCCGAACTGCCCGAGGTGTTCACCTCGCTCGACGCGGACCCCGACGTGCGCGCCATCGTGCTCACCGGCTCGGGCCGCAACTTCAGCTACGGCCTCGACCTCGCCGCCATGGGTGGCACGCTGCCCGGCCTCGACGCCGGCGCCCGGTCGCGTGCCGACTTCCACAAGACGCTGCAGAAGATGCAGGGCGCGATCAGCGCGGTCGCCGACTGCCGCACCCCGACGATCGCGTCGGTGCACGGCTGGTGCATCGGCGGCGGCGTGGACCTGATCAGCGCGGTGGACATCCGGTACGCGAGTGCCGACGCCAAGTTCTCGGTGCGCGAGGTCAAGCTGGCGATCGTCGCGGACGTCGGCTCGCTGGCGCGGTTGCCGCTGATCCTGACCGACGGGCACCTTCGCGAACTCGCGCTGACGGGCAAGGACATCGACGCCGCCCGGGCCGAGAAGATCGGTCTGGTCAACGACGTGTACGACGATCAGGAGGCGTCGCTGGCGGCCGCGCACGCCACCGCCGAGGAGATCGCCGCGAACCCGCCGCTCACCGTCCACGGCGTCAAGGACGTCCTCGACCAGCAGCGCATCGCTCGGGTGTCGGAGAGTCTGCGCTACGTCGCGGCGTGGAACTCGGCGTTCCTGCCGTCGAAGGATCTGGGCGAAGCGGTGACCGCGATGTTCCAGAAGCGGCCGCCGAACTTCACCGGCGAATAGATCCGATGAGCGGTGGCGGAGGGATTTGAACCCCCGGACGGTGTTAGCCGTCTCTCGCTTTCAAGGCGAGTGCATTAGGCCGCTCTGCCACGCCACCGCGCAACAGCGTAGTGGGTGCTAGACGCGGCCGAGCCTGGCGGGCGCCGAGCCGGCGCGCATCGCGGCGCTCACCCGGCGGCAGTTCTCCCCCATTGCCGCGATCTGCGGCCGGGACAGCCTGCCCAGGAAATGGTTCCGCACGCCTTCGGAGTAGGTGACCATCGCCTCGCGGACCTGGGTGCGCCCGTCGTCGGTGATCGAGGCCAGCACGCCGCGACCGTCGTCCGGGCTGGCGCCCCGCCGCACCAGGCCCTGCATCTCCAGCCGGCGGATCTGCCGCGTCACCCGGCTGGGCAGCGACATCAGCTTCTCCGCGAGATCGCCCATTCGGGCGGCCCCCGTCGGTGACTTGTCCAGCATGTCGAGCAGGCGGACGTCGTTCAGCGTCAGATGGTGCTGTTCGACCAACGTCTTGTTCAGCGTGGCGTAGAGCCTCAGCGCGGCGTCCAGGAAATTTTGCCAGGACCGCTGTTCTGCGATGTCGAGGCCCGGCATGTCGCTCGCCGTACGCCCCCCTATCATCCCCTCCATCCGCTCATGGTAAAGCACGAAGCGGTGTCCGGGAAGCGAACTGTACCTAAGGGTAGGGTTGAGATGATGCATGCGATTGTCGCGGAGTCCCCAGCAAAGCTGAATTGGACCGAAGTACCGGAACGTGCACTTCAATCGGGTGAGGTCCGCATCGAGGTCGTTGCCGCCGGTATCAACCGCGCCGACCTGTTACAGGCCGAAGGCAAGTATCCGCCCCCGAAGGGCGCCAGCGACATCATGGGTCTCGAGGTCTCCGGCGTCATCAGCGACATCGCCGACGGGGTGTCCGGCTGGTCCGTCGGGCAACCGGTCTGCGCTTTGCTGGCAGGCGGCGGATACGCCGAGAACGTCACGGTTCCGGCGGGTCAGGTGATGCCGGTGCCCGAGTCGGTCGAACTAGCCCATGCGGCCGCCCTGCCTGAAGTGGCGTGCACCGTGTGGTCCAACGTCGTGATGACCGCCGCACTCGCCCCCGGCGAGGTGCTGCTGGTCCACGGCGGCGCCAGCGGGATCGGCACCCACGCGATCCAGGTGGCCAACGCGCTCGGCTGCCGGGTCGCCGTCACCGCGGGGAAGGCGAACAAGCTCGACCTCTGCCGGGAACTGGGCGCCGAGGTGGCCGTCAACTACCGCGACGAGGACTTCGTCGAGCGGCTTCGCGCCGAGACCGACGGGGCGGGCGCCGACGTGATCCTCGACATCATGGGTGCGGCGTACCTCGACCGGAACATCGACGCCCTGGCCACGGGCGGACGGCTGGTCATCATCGGCATGCAGGGCGGCGTCAAGGCAGAACTCAACATCGGCAAGCTGCTCGCCAAGCGCGCGAGCGTGACCGCGACCGCGCTGCGCTCACGCCCTGTCACCGGAGCGGGCAGCAAGAGCGACATCGTCGCGGAGGTGGTCGCCAACGTGTGGCCGATGGTCGCCGACGGCAGGGTGCGCCCGATCATCGGCGCCGAGTTCCCGGTGCACGAGGCCCGGGCCGCGCAGGAACTGCTCGCCTCCGGTGAGGTGTCGGGCAAGGTTCTGCTGCGCGTCAGGGACTGACCGCTCGGGCCCTCAGCCCAGTGACGCGAGCGCGCGCACCAACTGATCCACCTCGGCGGTGGTCGTGTAGTGCGCGAGGCCGATGGTGACGGCACCGCCGATGTCGTCGACGCCGATGACGTCGAGCACGCGGGAGTTCGCGTTCGCGATGGCCAGCACACCGTTGTCGGCGAGCCGCTGCACCACCTTCTCGGCAGGCACGTCGCGCACGGCGAAACTCAGCGCGGGGATCCGGACCTCGGGTTGACCGATCACCATCACCAGCGGCAGCGAGCGCAGGGACATCAACAGGTAGTCGAACAGCCGGCTCATGTACGAGGTGGCGGACTGCATCGACAGCGACAGCCGATCGCGCCGGGTGCCGGTGGCGTTCTCGTCGAGGCCGGCCAGATACTCGATGCTGGCCACCACCCCGGCAAGCATGCCGAACTGGTGCACGCCGACCTCCAGGCGCGCCGGTCCCGTCGCATACGGGTCCAGTGACACCGACCCGAACTGTTCGATGGTCGACGGATCGCGGAAGACCAGCGCGCCGATCGGTGGGCCACCCCACGCCACCGCGTTGAGCGCGACCACGTCGGCGTCGATCTCCTCGAGGTCGATCAGCCGGTAGGGGGCCGCCGCGGAGTGATCGACGACCACCAGACCGCCGACCTCGTGCACCAGCTTGGTCACCGCCCGCAGGTCGGTCACCGTCCCGATGGTCGAGGACGCCGAGGCGATCGCCACCATGCGCGTCGGTCCGGTGATCAGCCCCTCCCACTGCCAGGCGGGCAGTTCGCCGGTCTCGATGTCGACCTCGGCCCACTTGATCTTGGCGCCGTACCGGTTCGCCGCCCGCAGCCAGGGCGCGATGTTCGCCTCGTCGTCGAGTCGGGTGACGACCACCTCGTATCCCAACCCGACCCGGGACGACGCGGCGTCGGCCAGCGAGGCCAGCAGCAGCGCGCGGTCGGCGCCGAGCACCACACCGCGCGGATCACCGTTCACCAGGTCGGCGACCGCCTGGCGGGCCGCATGCAACACCGCGGCGCTGCGCCGCGCCGATGGATGCGGGCCGACGGTGGTCGACATCGATCCCCGGAACGCGGTGGAGACCGTCGTGGCCACCGCGTCGGGGACCAGCATCCCGTGCTGGGCGTCGAAGTGCACCCATCCGTCGCCCAATGAGGGGTGCAATCCACGCACCCGGGCGACGTCGTATGCCATTCCAGCCACCTTAGAGCGTTCGTGAATTCCACAAACCGACACGATTTCCCGTCGGTGTCCGACCGCGCGCATGCCCGTCGCCGCACCGGATCGGAACACCTGCCGAGCCATACTAGTCCAGGACCCTTCGAGAGTTGAGTGCTAATCCCCCCGTCGTTGCTGAGGCGGTTCTCGCGCCGGGCTTCCTGGTCGTCTCGGCGACGCCGCGACCGACCTCGCGACGGTGGATGTGTCGGCGACCGGCATTTCGCACTGTCTGCTTCGTGTTTGCCGACAGCGGCGCTCACCGACGCGTGCGAGGCGTCCACGGGCCTCCGCGGCGACTGTGTGGGCAATGGACGGGTTCCTCGGGCGTGCCCGCTGTTCGCCTTCCGAGGCACCGGCAACCCGAGCGGGCGGTGGCGTGCGGGAGTCGCGCCGACAACGGACTAGTGTCACACCGGTAGAACAGCCTTAAGAGGGAATGCGACTCAGATGACGCTGAACAACGACGACGACAACATCGAGATCATCGGCGGCGACCCCGGTGGCGGCGACCCCGGTGGCGGCGACCCCGCCGACGGCGACGGCAAGTCGCTGTCCGACCTGGTCGAACAGCCGGCCAAGGTGATGCGGATCGGCACCATGATCAAGCAGCTCCTCGAGGAGGTGCGGGCCGCTCCCCTCGACGACGCCAGCCGTAACCGGCTGCGCGAGATCCACCACACCAGCATCCAGGAGCTCGAAGAGGGCCTGGCGCCGGAGCTGCGCGATGAGCTAGAACGGCTGACGCTGCCGTTCACCGAGGACAGCGTCCCGTCTGATGCCGAGCTGCGCATCGCCCAGGCGCAGCTGGTCGGCTGGCTCGAGGGGCTGTTCCACGGGATCCAGACCGCGCTGTTCGCCCAGCAGATGGCTGCCAGGGCCCAGCTCGAACAGATGCGTCAGGGTGCGTTGCCTCCCGGCATCGCGGTGCAGGGCCAGCGCGGCGGACCCGCGCACCCCGGCACCGGGCAGTACCTCTAGGGCTGCGGTGCCGGTTCCTCGCATCGAGACCCGTGACGCGTGGGTCGAGTTCCCGATCTTCGACGCCAAGACCCGATCGCTGAAGAAGGCGTTCCTCGGCAAGGCGGGCGGCGCCATCGGACGCAACGCCTCGAACGTCGTCGTCATCGAGGCCCTGCGCGACATCACGATGTCGCTGGAACTCGGGGACCGGGTCGGTCTGGTCGGGCACAACGGCGCGGGCAAGTCCACGCTGCTGCGCCTGCTCTCGGGCATCTACGAACCCACCCGGGGTTCGGCCACGGTGACCGGACGGGTGGCGCCGGTGTTCGACCTCGGCGTCGGGATGGACCCCGAGATCTCCGGCTACGAAAACATCATCATCCGCGGCCTGTTCCTCGGGCAGACACGCAAGCAGATGCTGGCCAAGGTCGACGAGATCGCGGAGTTCACCGAACTCGGTGACTACCTGTCGATGCCGCTGCGCACGTACTCCACCGGTATGCGGGTGCGGTTGGCGATGGGCGTCGTCACCAGCATCGACCCGGAGATCCTGCTGCTCGACGAGGGCATCGGCGCGGTGGACGCCGACTTCCTCAAGAAGGCCCAGTCGCGGCTGCAGAGCCTGGTCGAGCGCAGCGGAATCCTGGTGTTCGCCAGCCACTCCAACGAGTTCCTCGCGCGGCTGTGCAAGACCGCGATGTGGATCGACCACGGCACGGTCAAGATGACCGGCGGCATCGAGGACGTCGTGCGTGCGTACGAGGGTGACGACGCCGCGCGTCACGTGCGCGAGGTGTTGGACGAACACCGCGGAGAGTGGTCGGCAACCGACGAGGATCCAGCAACCGACGAATCGGACCAGCCGTCGCGATGACCTCGAGGATCTACGCCGTCGTCGTGACCCACCGGCGTCCGGAGTCACTGGCGCAATCGCTCGACGCGCTGTGCGCACAGACACGGCGGCCCGACGGGCTGATCGTGGTGGACAACGACGACGATTCGCTCGTGCGCGACCTGGTTGCGGCCCAACCGATTCCGTCGACGTATCTGGGTTCGCGCCGGAACCTCGGGGGCGCCGGAGGTTTCGCGCTGGGCATGTTGCACGCGCTGGCCGAGGGCGCGGACTGGGTGTGGCTGGCCGACGACGACGGACGGCCGCTGGATCCCTCGGTGCTGCAGACGCTGCTGGCGTGCGCCGAGCGTCACGGCCTGGCGGAGGTGTCGCCGATGGTGTGCGACATCGCCGACCCCACCCGGTTGGCGTTCCCGTTGCGGCGGGGGCTGGTGTGGCGGCGACGCGTCACGGAACTCGGTGACGGGGACCTGCTGCCGGGCATCGCCTCGCTGTTCAACGGCGCTTTGTTCCGCGCCTCGACCATCGAGGCGGTCGGCGTACCGGACCTGCGACTGTTCGTGCGCGGTGACGAGGTGGAACTGCACCGCCGCCTGGTGCGATCGGGTCTGCCGTTCGGCACGTGCCTCGACGCGACATACGTCCACCCCTGCGGCAGTGACGAATTCAAGCCGATCCTCGGTGGGCGCATGCACACGCAGTATCCCGACGACGCGACCAAACGCTTCTTCACCTACCGAAATCGCGGATACCTGTTGTCCCAGCCGGGACTTCGCAAGTTGCTTCCGCAGGAGTGGGTGCGGTTCGGCTGGTACTTCCTGGTGTCGCGACGCGACCCCGCCGGGCTGCGGGAATGGATCCGGTTGCGCCGTCTTGGTCGCGAGGAGAGGTTCGGGAGGCCGGGCACATGAGTTTCGATGAGGCTTCAGCGCAGTCGAAGACGATGGCGCGCGCCTGGGGTGACCTCCGTGAGGGGTTCGGCAAGCGCGAGCTGTGGCTGCACCTCGGATGGCAGGACATCAAACAGCGCTACCGCCGTTCGGTGCTCGGTCCGTTCTGGATCACCATCGCCACCGGCGCCACCGCGGTCGCGATGGGGTTGCTGTACTCGAAGCTGTTCAAACTGGAGCTGTCCGAACACCTTCCGTACGTGACGATGGGCCTGATCGTCTGGAACCTCATCAACGCGTCGATCCTCGAGGGCGCCGAGGTCTTCATCGCCAACGAGGGCCTGATCAAACAACTGCCGACGCCGCTGTCGGTGCACGTCTACCGGCTGGTGTGGCGGCAGATGATCCTGTTCGGGCACAACATCATCATCTTCGTGATCATCGCGATGATCTATCCGAAGCCGTGGCACTGGACTGATCTCGCGGTGATTCCGGCGCTGGTGTTGATCATGCTGAACTGTGTGTGGGTGTCGCTGTGCTTCGGCATCCTCGCGACCCGCTACCGCGATATCGGCCCGCTGCTCAACAGCGTCGTGCAGCTGCTGTTCTTCATGACGCCGATCATCTGGAACGAGGCGACGCTGCAGCAGCAGGGGGCCGGGTCCTACGCCAAGATCGTCGAACTCAACCCGCTGTTGCACTACCTCGACATCGTGCGGGCGCCGCTGCTGGGCGCGGACCAGGAGCTGCGGCACTGGATCGTGGTGCTCGTGCTGACCGTCTTCGGGTGGGCGATGGCGGCGTTGGCGATGAAGCAGTACCGGGCGCGGGTGCCGTACTGGGTCTAGGGGCTCCGAGCCGCGCGCAATAGCGGCGCTGGTTGCGGGATAGCCACCGGCCGGCGCCCGCGCTACGAACCGTCAGATCCTTCCGTCCGCGCCCCGCCGACTGCGTGTCATCGCAAAATTTGACATGGCGAACGCGTCCCCACAGAGGCAATTTCCGATCGGTGCCGGGTGTCCGCACGCGCGGAACTGCGTGAATGCTGAGCTTTCAAGAATGGGCTCCCATTTTATTGATCTTGAAAATGTTTGCATCCGCCAATAAATAGCTCGACGAATCAAGCAAATTTGCTTCCGTTCGAGGTCTTTTCAGTTACGTTCTCAAACACATTATTTACGTAGCCGTAAGGAGATCGTGATGGAACTGAGACTTCGTCCGTACGCGTCTGCCGGGGTCGCGCTCGTGGGCGCGAGTGCGATCGCGATGGCTCCGGTGGCGCCGCCGCTGCCGGACATCAAGATCTCCAGCCCGTCGATCAACCTCTCCGCCACCATCGACCCGATCACTCCGTGGGTGGACGTCTTCGAGAACGCGGAGACGAACCTCGCCGGCCTCATCGAGGACTGGGCCGAGGCTCCGTTCCCGGTGCTGCAGCAGGTCATCGTCAACCAGCTCCGTTACTTCAGCGAGCTCCCCGACTTCGAGCTGATCGCCGGACAGATCGCCGAGAACATCGAGGCGGCGGCGGGTGTTCTGTACGAGCGGGACCTGACAACACTCGACCCGCTGCACCAACTCGCCTTCGCCCTCCTTCCTGGGATCGTGCCGGCACTCGCCGACCTGGGACCGATCCTCGATTTCTCGACTACATCGCTGAGTGGCGTTCTACTCGGCCTGGTGGGCCCGATCATCGGCCCGGTGCTGGCTCTCGCTGCTAGCGGAAGCGCGATCTTCGCCGAACTCACCAGTGAGACCCCGGACATCGGTGCGGCGTTCAACACCCTGATCAACACGCCCGCCGCAGTGGCTGACGCGTTCCTCAACGGCGGCCAGGTGCTCGACTTGACGCCCGTGCTGTCGGCGTTGGGACCTGCACTCGGGTTGGATCTGCCTCCGGGTACCGAGATCGGGATCGCCTTCGGCGGTCTGCTCAGCCCCGGGGGGTCGATCTTCAACGCGCTTGACATCGCCCTCGGTCCCATCTCGATCCCCGGGCAGGGACCGGGCGCCATCGGCTCGCTGATCAACCTGTCACAGGCCATCGCCCGGGCGCTCGGGTGGGACGGCACCGGCAATCCGCTGCACGAGGAGGAAGAGGCACCGCCCGCGCCGCTCGATGCGCCGGAGCCCACTCTGCGACTCGTGGACGACACCGAGCTTCTCACTGCGTCGACCACCACGGTCACGGTGTCGACGACAGACGCCGACCAGGGCGCCGGCGGGGCACCGTCGACCGAGGCGGCGCCCGGCGTCGAAGCCGGCGCCGGCAGCGCAACGCCCACCGACGCCGAGCAGGCGACGGGCGACGGCACCCTGACCCCGGTGGTCCTCGACGAGGGTGCCGGTGAAACGCCGGCGGAGAAGCCCGCCAAGAAGCGGGTCAACCCCGGAGCCAAGCTCGCGGGCGCCCTCAAGTCGGCGGGCGACCAACTGAATTCGGCGGTCAACGATCTGGGCAAGAAGCTCACGCAGCGTCCGTCGAAGAAGGCCCCGGCCGCCGAGAAGGAGAAGGCTCCGGCCGCGGAGAAGGACACCGACACCACGTCGGAGAAGGCCGCAGCAGCGGGCGACTGACACCCGTTCCGCGGCACTGAGCCGCGACCATCGTCGACCAATCGGTCCCCGCCACCCGGCAGGGACCGATTGCGTTTGTGAGCCCCGGCACTTTCACCGATCATCCGGCGCTATGCGGATATGAGCATCCCGCCATACCAGCCGCCGACCTCTTCGTCCTCACCAGGACCGGGCAACACCCTGGTGTGCCCGAAGTGCAAGGGCGTCATGCGGACCTACGAGCGCAACGGAATTCACCTCGAGCAGTGCGACACCTGCCGCGGCATCTTCCTCGATCTCGGCGAACTCGAAGCGCTCACCGAGATGGAGAACCGGTTCATGCAGACCGCACCACCACCGCCGCCACCACCGGCGAGCTACGGCGGCGGCTACGGGTCGGGTTACGGCTACGGCCCGGGCTGGGGGCACCGCGGTAGCAAGCACTACCGCAAGCAGGGGTTCGGTCGGCTGTTCTTCTCGAGCTAGACCATCCGGGCGCAGGCGGCGGCCAGCAGTTCGTCGTCCGGGTCATGCACCGCTGCGGCCACCACGGCCGCCCGGGCGAACGGGTCGAGTACCGGCCACGGATCGGATGGCGCATCGGCCAACGCTGCGCCGCCGGTCTGCCGGTACGCGTCGAAGAACGCCGACCAATCCTTGTCGGGGATGTGCCCGGCCGCCCAGAATCCCGCCGGTCGAGCCAGATCCCAGGCCGGATCGCCCACCCCGAGGTCGTCGACGTCGAGGAGCACCCACGGCTGTCCGGGCGCGCACCGGCCGAGCTGGCCGAGGTGGAAGTCGCCGTGGACGACGGTGCAGGGGCGGTCCGGTGAACCCGCCCGCCACACCGCGGGCGGCAGTTCCGTGAGCGCCCGCCGCACCGGTTCGGCGGCGGAGTCCGCCGATCGCAGCGCCTCGACGACGCGCCGCATCCGGACGGGCCAGCCGTGCGGCAGCCGCACCGTGACGGGCTGGGCGTGCAGCCTCGCCAGCAGCGCGCCGGCCTCGGCCCACGGCAGCCGGTCCGGTTCCGGCTCAACGGTTTCCACGCGAGGCCACCGGGTTCGCCACCGTGGCCCCACACGCTCGGGCGTCACCGACAACGGGGCCAGCAGAACGCCGTGCAACGCGTCGGCCACCTTCAGCCGCGTGCGCAACGCCCGCGGGTCGGTCCCGGGTCGGTGCAGCTTGGCCACGACGTCACCGTCGAAGGCGATCTGCGCACCGGACCGGGTCTGCACACCTGCGACGGTATTGGGTCAGCGGCGCAGGAACTGCTGCGGCGCGGCGAGGTTGATCCGGTTCCAGGCGTTGATGGTCACCGTCATCGCGATCACCTGGGCGAGCTCACGGTCGGTGAACACCTGGGCCGCGCGCCCGTACACCTCGTCGGAGACGGCCCCGCGCCCCGCGACCTCGGTGATGGCCTCGGCGAGCGCCAACGCGGCGCGCTCGCGTTCGGTGAACAGGTCGCCGGCCTCCTCCCAGGCGGCGATCAACGCCAGCCGCTGTTCGGTCTCACCGCCCTTGCGCGCGTCGCGGGTGTGCATGTCGAGGCAGAAGGCGCAGCAATTGATCTGCGACGCACGGATCTTGATGAGCTCGGCGATCACAGGATCCAGGTCCTTCGCGGACGCCTCCGAGAGCGTCATCATGGCGCTGTAGAGCTCCGGCGCGGCCTTGAACATCTTGATGCGGGCGGTCTTCTCGGCTTCCAGTGTCTGTGTCATACCTCGAACGGTAATCCCGAAAAGCCCACGCAGATGGTTCAATTCAGACATGACTTCGTGGGCCAATCCGGGGACGCGCGACCTCCACCTCGACCTGCGCGAAATCATCCGTCCCGGCGCTCGCGGAGTGCGCGAACTGCTGGTCAACGCACTGCGCGAGGCCGTGCGGTCGGGCCGGCTGACCCCGGGCACCATGCTGCCACCGTCGCGCACACTGGCCCATGACCTCGGCATCGCCCGCAACACCGTCGCCGAGTCGTACGCCGAACTGGTCGCCGAGGGCTGGCTCGCCTCGCGGCAGGGCGCCGGCACATGGGTGGTGAACGCCGGTGCGCGGCGCCGGCCCGCCCGGCCGCGGGGGTCACGCGCGACCGCACGGCACAACCTGATGCCCGGTTCCCCCGACGTGTCGGAGTTCCCGCGCAGCGCCTGGCTCGCCTCGGCTCGGCGCGCGCTGGCCGCGGCGCCCAGCGAGGCGTTGTGGATGGGCGATCCGCGCGGCAGACCGGAACTCCGCGAGGCACTCGCCGACTACCTCGGACGGGTGCGCGGTGTGCGCACCTCACCGGAGACCATCGTGATCTGCGCGGGCGTGCGGCACGCGGTGGAACTGCTCACCCGCGTCCTCGGCACACAGCGCCCGATCGCCGTCGAGGCCTACGGTCTGTTCATCTTTCGCGATGCGATCAGCGCGCTGGGTTCGTCGACGGTGCCCATCGGCCTCGACGACCACGGTGCGGTGATCGGCGACCTCGCCCGCCACGACGTGCCCGCCGTGCTGCTCACCCCGGCCCACCACAGTCCGCACGGGATGCCGCTGCACCCCACCCGCCGCACCGCCGCGGTGGAGTGGGCGCAGCGCCGCGGCGCGTATGTACTCGAAGACGACTACGACGGCGAGTTCCGTTACGACCGGCAACCGGTCGGCGCGATGCAGAGCCTGGACCCCGAGCGGGTGGTGTACCTCGGTTCGGCCAGCAAGAGCCTGGCGCCCGCGCTGCGGCTGGGGTGGATGGCGCTGCCCGACGCCCTCGTCGAACCCGTCGTCGCCGCCTCGGGAGGCAACCAGTTCTTCGTCGACGCGCTCGCCCAATTGACCATGTCCGACTTCATCACCAGCGGTCACTACGACCGCCACATCCGCCGGATGCGCATGCGTTACCGGCGCAGGCGCGACCGCCTCGTCGAAGCTCTCGCACCGTTCGACATCGGAATCCGTGGCCTCGCAGCGGGACTCAACGTCCTGCTGACCCTGCCCGACGGCGCCGAGCAGGAGGTGCTGCAACGCGCGGGCCACGCGGGTGTCGCGCTGGTGGGGCTGTCCGCGATGCGGCACCCGGCCGCCGGGACGGACGTCGCCGATCCCGACGGCGTCATCATCGGCTTCGGCGCACCGGCCGAACACGCCTTCCCCGCGGCCGTCGACGCGCTGTGTGGCGTGCTGGAGGCGACGCTGCGCTGAGCGCGGCACCGCATAAGCTGCCGGGGTGGCCGAGCCCCCCATGTCGCCCCAGCTGTCGCTGACCACGCAGGTGTGGCGGTTCCTGCTCACCGGCGGCTTCTCCGCGATCGTGGACTTCGGCCTCTACGTGCTGCTGCTCGAAGCCGGACTGCACGTCAACGTGGCCAAGACGCTCAGCTTCATCGCAGGCACCACGACCGCCTATCTGATCAACCGGCGCTGGACCTTCCAGGCCCCGCCGAGCCGCGCCCGGTTCCTCGCGGTGTGCGCGCTGTACGCGACGACCTACGCCGCGCAGGTGGGCCTCAACTACGTCTTCTACATGGCCTGGGAGGACAAGGCCTGGCGGGTGCCGGTGGCCTTCGTCATCGCGCAGGGCACCGCGACGGTGATCAACTTCATCGTCCAGCGCACGGTGATCTTCCGGCTGCGGTAGGCCGTCAGCGGTAGCGGACCGATCCGTCGAGCGCCGCGCCGCCCAGGGCGTCCTGCTGGTCGTAGACGTCGGCAGCGGCACGCAGTTTGTCCCCGAGATCGGTCAGATCGGTGTGTAACCGGGTGGCCTGAGCCTCGAGGATGTCGATGAACGCCGAGAAGCCCGGCTTACCGGCCGTCTTCCACGCCGACTCCTGACCGGAGATGCTGCCGGCCACCGCGGCCCGGCTCGACGACGCCTCCTCGGCGACGACATGCATCTGAGCGGCGGACAGGCGGACCGCCGCCGTCTCGACCTGGACGTTCCCGCTCACTGCGCGTCTCCTGCCGACCTGCGGCACGCGATGTTGCCGGTGAGCAATGAGGCCTCCTTCGAGCCGAACACCAGCGTCCGGCCGTCATCGCTGCTGAACCGCACGTCGTGGTTGCGGCTGGAGTCGGCCATCGCGGTCACCGTGGACAGTCCGGCGTCGGCGGCCAACCGCTGCACCGCGGGGAACACCAGGCTCCACTGCGCATCGGTCATCGACAGCTGCGAGGTCCATTTGGCGAGGTAGAGCGCCGTCCCTTTCTTGCCGGTCCCCTGCTGGGTGCAGTTCTCCCGGGACTCGTCGTAGGACTGCGTCCATGGCTCGCTCCCGGGAACGAGTCGCGCGACCTCCGCGCGCACGCGGTCGACCAGTTCGGTCATCTGGGTCCGGGTCTGTTCGATATCCGGAAGTTGTGCGATGTCGATCTTCGGAACCTCCTGGGTCGCCATCGGGGATTCGTCCCCGCTTCCGCCGCCACATGCGGTCAACAACAGCGCCGCCAGCGGGGCCACCGTCCAGCGCGCACACCGAGCTGTCATCGGACCAGCCTTTCGTCTCCGTTGGGAAGGGGCACACCGGCCAGGCCCCCGGCGATGATCGCGAGGTTGTACGCCGGGGTCCGCAGCACCTGCGATCCGTCGGGCTGCGGTACGGAACGGGGATAGTCGGCGTGCGAGGCCGCGCCGTCCCGGGACACGCCGTCGGGGGTGACGGTGGCACCGGAGGACAACTGCTCCATCGGCAGTGTCAGCGGGTTCGGGCCGAGGGCACCGAAATCGCCCAGCGCCGGCACCGGGACGCCGAGCACCGTCGGATCGCCGGAGACCGGATCGCCCGGAGCGGACATGACGTAGGCCTGGCCGTCGGGCAGGAACAGGTCCGATTCGTCGCGGATCGGCACCGCCGCCTCGTACGGCACGTTGCCGTGCCACTCGGTGGTCGTCTGGTCGGTGAATCCGAGACCGGGGGATCCGTAGAACGCTGCGCTGTCGACCACCCCCGCCTCCCCGAGTTCGTGCAGCGCCTGCGCTGTGGTCAGGGATCCGTAGGAGTGACCGAACGCCGACAGGTTCACGTCCGAACCGTGCACGTTGGTGGCGTTGACGCCGCGGTAGAAGTCGGCCAGATCCGGCGCAGCCTCGTTCGCCCGGCGTTCGAACCCCGCCTCGATTACCGAGATGTCGTCCTTGGCCGGCGGCTCGTAGCCGAGCCAGGCGATTGTCGATACCGGCTCACCGCCCCTGCCCGCCAGACCGAGTTGGTTCTCGATCTCGCTGCGCAGCGCGGACGCCTCGCTGACCATGTCCGGCAAGCTGGTCGGGGTCGTCCCCACCCCCGGTGTGGTGACCGCGACATGCCTGGCGTTGTCGGGGTTGCCGACCGCGACCGCCGCGCGCGGTTCGCGGCCCTCAGGGAATTCGAGCAGCATCAGGTACTTGTTCGGATCGTCCTTGCCGCCGGTCGACACCGCGTTCTTCATCGCCTGCAGGTCCTCGAGGCGTGCCCGGCGCTCGCCCGCCATCTTGTTGTACAACGCGTTGAGCTGCGCCCCGTTCAGACCGGGATGGTCGCGCCGGAACTCCTCGCGGCTGGGGATCGCGTCGACGTCACGCTGCGCGTCGGCGAGTTCCCGGTCGAGCGTGGCCTTGTTCACATCGCTGCGTGCCCACACCGGCACCCCGTCGCGGTTGCCGATCCACTCCGGATGCTCGGCGATGACCTTGCGCTGCTCCTCCTCGCTCAACGCGTTCCACCATGCGTTGACGTCGCCCGGGGTGGCGCCGTCGCCTTCGGGCGGATACGGCGCCGACAACCCCGACTGGTCGCGCCCGACCTCCTGGGCGGTGGCGAAGTCCGTCGCGCCCCGCGCGGTGATGTCGCCGGCCTGCACGTGCCCGAACACCTCCGCGCAGTCGGCGTCGATGTCCTCGGCCTGGTGGATCAGCGCCTTGGCGCGTGACTCGACGTCCTCGGCGACGGCCCGCAGTTCCTGCTGGACCTCGGGTGGGCCGGTGACCGTCACGTCGCCGTTGTCGGCGAGGGTGAGGAAACCGCCCTGCGCCGCCACGTCGGCGCGCACCGACGCCAGCTCCGTCTGCAGTGTCGTCACCGCCGCAGCGGTCTCCTCGGCGAGCTGTGCGACCGCGCCGATCACCGCCGCGTCGTCGAGCACTTTGCCGCGGGTGTCGTGGATCTTGCCGCGGGCGGCGTCGGCCGCCGGGGATTCCCAGCCCGGTAACCGGGAGATCAGCTCGAGATCGGACGCAACACCCTCGACGGTCTTGAGCTCGTCGCCGAGTTCGAACGCGATGGAATGCAGCGCACCGACATTCCACGAGTCGATGTCACTCAGCAGCATTCCCGCCCCCGGATCGAGTTTGCTCAACGCTACCGCGGCGCCGCGTCCGCTCCGCGCACCTTTCTCCGGGCTCGACGGGGCCCGACGGCCGGGGCGGTACCCTCGTCACGATGTTGCAGACCACGACCCGGCGGCTCACCGGATGGGCCCGCACCGCGCCCACCGTGGCCGAGGTGCTGTCGACGCCCGACCCCGAGGAGATCGCCAAGGCGGTCGCGCGGGTCGCCGACGATCCGCAGCGCGGCGTCATCGCCCGCGGGCTGGGCCGCTCCTACGGCGACAACGCGCAGAACGGCGGCGGTCTGGTGGTCGACATGACCGCCCTGAGCCGCATCCACACCATCAACGTGGACACCGCGCTCGTCGACGTCGACGCCGGGGTCAACCTCGACCAGTTGATGCGAGCGGCGCTGCCGCTGGGCCTGTGGGTTCCGGTGCTGCCCGGCACCCGGCAGGTCACCGTCGGCGGTGCGATCGCCTGCGACATCCACGGCAAGAACCACCACAGCGCGGGCAGCTTCGGCAACCACGTCCGCTCGATGGACCTGCTCACCGCCGACGGCACCGTGCGCACCCTCAAACCCCGCGGCAAGGACGCCGACCTGTTCTGGGCGACCGTCGGCGGCAACGGACTGACCGGCATCATCCTTCGCGCGACCATCGCGATGACCCCGACCGAGACCGCGTACTTCATCGCCGACGGCGACGTCACCGCCGACCTGGACGAGACCATCGCGATCCACAGCGACGGCAGCGAGGCGAACTACACCTACTCCAGCGCGTGGTTCGACGCGATCAGCCCGCCGCCGAAGCTCGGCCGCGCCGCCATCTCCCGCGGTTCGCTGGCCACCCTCGACCAGTTGCCCAAGAAGCTGCGCCGCGATCCGCTGAAATTCGATGCACCGCAACTGCTCACGTTCCCTGACGTCTTCCCCAACGGGTTGGCCAACAAGTGGACGTTCGGGCCGATCGGCGAACTGTGGTACCGCAAGTCGGGCACCTATCGCGGCAAGATCCAGAAACTGACGCAGTTCTATCACCCGCTCGACATGTTCGGTGAGTGGAACCGCGCCTACGGCAGCAACGGCTTCCTGCAGTACCAGTTCGTGGTGCCCACCGAGGCGGTCGACGAGTTCAAGGCGATCCTCGTCGACATCCAGCGGTCCGGGCACTACTCGTTCCTCAACGTGTTCAAGCTGTTCGGTCCGGGAAACAAAGCGCCGCTGAGTTTCCCGATCCCCGGCTGGAACGTCTGCGTCGACTTCCCGATCAAACCCGGCCTCGGTGAGTTCGTCAGCGGGCTCGACCACCGGGTGCTGCAGTTCGGCGGACGGCTCTACACCGCCAAGGACTCCCGCACCACCGCGGAAACCTTCCACGCCATGTACCCGCGCATCGACGAGTGGATCGCCGTGCGCCGCCGCGTCGATCCCGACGGGGTGTTCGCCTCTGACATGGCCCGACGTTTGGAGCTGCTCTAGATGGTGCTGGACGCCGTGGGTAACCCCCAGACCATCCTGCTGCTCGGCGGGACCTCCGAGATCGGGTTGGCGATCTGCGAGCGCTACCTGCGCAACGCGCCCGCCCGCATCGTGCTCGCCGCCCTGCCCGACGATCCGGGCCGTGACGCCGCGGTCGCCCAGATGCGCAGCGCGGGAGCCAAATCCGTCGAGGTGATCGACTTCGACGCCGTCGACACCAAAGGCCACCCGGACGTCATCGACAAGGCCACCGCCGGCGGGTCCCGCGACATCGACGTGGCGATCGTCGCCTTCGGGCTGCTCGGTGACGCCGAGGAACTGTGGCAGAACCAGCGCAAGGCGGTGCAGATCGCCGAGATCAACTACACGGCAGCGGTTTCGGTCGGTGTGCTGCTCGGCGAGCAGATGCGCGCACAGGGTTTCGGCCAGATCATCGCGATGAGCTCGGCGGCCGGTGAACGCGTGCGGCGGTCCAACTTCGTCTACGGCTCGACCAAGGCCGGGCTGGACGGGTTCTACCTCGGCCTCGGAGAGGCGTTGCGCGAGTACGGGGTTCACGTGCTTGTCATCCGGCCCGGCCAGGTGCGCACGCGGATGAGCGCCCACGTCAAGGAAGCACCGCTGACCGTCGACAAGGAGTACGTCGCCGAACTGGCGGTGACCGCGTCGGCCAAGGGCAAGGATCTGGTCTGGGCGCCCGGCGCCTTCCGCTACGTGATGATGGTGCTCCGCCACATCCCGCGGCCCATCTTCCGCAAGCTGCCCATCTAACCCGGTGGGCACCAACTCGCTGGCCGCCCCGATCACGATTGCGGGCCGGATGGTGGTGGCGGCGCTGATCGCCGCCGCCGTCGCGGTCATCTCGCTCGCGGCGATCGCGCGGGTCGAGTGGCCGGCGTACAACTCCTCGAACCAACTGCACGCGCTGACCACCGTCGGCCAGTTCGGCGCTCTGGCAGGGTTGTTCGCGGCCGGCTGGCTGCACCGGCGTGGACGGCGCCTGCTCGCGCACGCGGCGTCGACGGTGTTCCTGTCGGCCTTCGCCGTCGTGACACTGGCGATGCCGCTGGGCGCGACCAGGCTCTACCTGTTCGGCATCTCGGTGGACCAGCAGTTCCGCACCGAGTACCTGACCCGCTTCGCCGACACCCCCGCGCTGCACGACATGACCTACTACGGGTTGCCGCCGTTCTACCCGCCCGGGTGGTTCTGGCTCGGCGGTCGGCTCGCCGCCCTGACCGGCACCCCGGCCTGGGAGATGTTCAAACCGTGGGCGATCATCTCGATCGCCGTCGCCGTCGCCCTGGCATTCGTGTTGTGGGCGGCCATGGTCCGGTTCCAGTACGCGCTGATCGTCGCCACCGCCACCACCGCGGTGATGCTGGCCTACTCGCCGGCCGAACCGTACGCCGCCATCATCGCCGTGCTGCTGCCCCCGGTGTTCGTGCTGGCGTGGTCCGGGCTGCGGGCCGGTGTGCGGGGCGGCGGTTGGGCGGCGATCGTCGGGGTCGGATTGTTCCTCGGGGTGGCCGCACTGTTCTACACACTGCTGTTGGCCTATGCGGCGTTCACGCTGGTGATCATGGCGGCCGTCGTCGCCGTCGCCCGCCGGAGAGTCGATCCGCTGCTGCGGCTGCTCGTCATCGCGGTGATCTCCGGCGCGATAGCGCTGATCGGGTGGGCGCCGTACCTGCTCGAAGCGCTGCGCGGCACCCCCGCCGACACCGGCACCGCGCAGCACTATCTGCCCGCCGACGGCGCGCAGCTGTCGTTCCCGATGTTGAGCTTCACGCTGCTCGGGGCGCTCTGCCTCGTCGGCACCGTCTGGCTGGTGGTGCGCGCCAGGATGTCCACCCGCGCCGGTGCGCTGGCGATCGCCGTGCTCGCGGTCTACGCCTGGTCGCTGCTGTCGATGCTGACCACGCTGGCGGGCACCACGCTGCTGTCGTTCCGGCTGCAGCCGACGCTGGTGGTGTTGCTGTCGGCCGCCGGCGTCTTCGGTTTCGTGGAGGCGGCGCGCGGTCTGGCCGACAGCTTCTCCAGCCGGCGCCTGCTCGTGGCCGCCGGAGCGATCGGCGCCATCGGCGCGCTGACGTTCAGCCAGGACATCCCCGACACGCTGCGGCCCGACATCGCCGTCGCCTACACCGACACCGACGGCTACGGACAGCGCGCCGACCGCAGGCCGCCCGGCGCCGAACGCTACTACCGCGAAGTGGACGCGGCGATCCTCGAGGCCACCGGCCGACCCCGCAACGAGACGATCGTGCTGACCGCGGACTACAGCTTCCTGTCCTACTATCCCTACTACGGGTTCCAGGGTCTGACGTCGCACTACGCGAACCCGCTGGCCCAGTTCGACCAGCGCGCCGACGCGATCGAGGGATGGCAGACCCTCGGCGATGCCGACCAGTTCGTCGCCGCTCTCGACGACCTGCCGTGGGATCCGCCGACGGTGTTCCTGATGCGCCGCGGATCAGAGGACACCTACACCCTGCGGCTGGCCTCCGACGTCTACCCCAACCAGCCGAACGTGCGGCGGTACCAGGTCAAGCTCGACGCGGCACTCTTCGACGACCCGCGTTTCGAGGTTTCCGACATCGGACCGTTCGTCCTGGCGATCAGGCAACCGGTCGATGGCTGACACCCAGCCCAGGCCGTTAACATCTACGCCCGTGAACTCTGGGGTTGCGGTCGGGAGCAACCACCGGACGGCGCGCCTCATCGCCATCGTCGCGGGACTGCTCGGCGCGGCGATGGCGCTGGCTACCCCGCTGCTGCCGGTGAAGCAGACGACGGCCGAGCTGAACTGGCCACAGGACGGCGTGCTGCGCAGTGTGGACGCCCCGCTGATCGGTTACGTCGCCACCGATCTCACCATCACGGTGCCGTGCCAGGCGGCCGCCGGGCTCGCCGGACCGGCCAACGCCGGCCGCACCGTGTTGCTGTCCACCGTCCCCAAACAGGCGCCCAAGGCCATCGACCGGGGCCTGCTGATCGAGCGGGTCAACAACGACCTGCTGGTCATCGTCCGCAACACACCCGTCGTCTCGGCGCCGCTGACCGAAGTGCTCAGCCCCCAGTGCGAGCAGCTGGTGTTCACCGCCCACGCCGACAAGGTGACCGGCGAGTTCGTCGGGCTCGTCCAGGGCCCCGACGACGTGCAACCGGGTGAGGAGCCCGGCGGCCCGCTGCGGGGGGAACGCAGCGGCTACGACTTCCGGCCGCAGATCGTCGGCGTCTTCACCGACCTGTCCGGACCGGCGCCGCCCGGCCTGGAGTTCTCGGCCACCGTCGACTCCCGCTACAGCAGCACCCCGACCCTGCTCAAACTGCTGGTGATGTTCGCAGGCGTCGCACTGACGGTGATCGCGCTCGGCGCGCTGCACGTCCTCGACACCGACGACGGGATGCGCCACCGCCGTTTCCTGCCGTCGCGCTGGTGGTCGATGACACCGCTGGACGGCCTGGTCACCGCCGTGCTGGTGTGGTGGCACTTCGTCGGCGCCAACACCGCCGACGACGGCTACATCCTGACCATGGCCCGGGTGTCCGAGCACGCCGGCTACATGGCCAACTACTACCGCTGGTTCGGCACCCCTGAGGCCCCGTTCGGCTGGTACTACGACCTGCTCGCGCTGTGGTCGCAGGTCAGCACGGCCAGCGTGTGGATGCGGCTGCCGACGCTGCTGATGGCGCTGGCCTGCTGGTGGGTCATCAGCCGCGAGGTGATCCCCCGCCTCGGACATGCGGTGAAGGCCAACCGGGCGGCGGCCTGGACCGCGGCGGGCATGTTCCTGGCGTTCTGGCTGCCCCTGAACAACGGACTGCGGCCGGAGCCGATCATCGCGCTGGGCATCCTGCTGACCTGGTGCTCGGTGGAGCGCGGCGTGGCCACCAGCCGGCTGCTGCCCGTCGCGATCGCCATCATCATCGGCGCGCTCACCCTGTTCTCCGGACCGACCGGCATCGCCGCCGTCGGCGCGCTGCTGGTCGCCGTCGGACCGCTGAAGACGATCGTCGCCCGGCACACCTCACGGTTCGGCCACCTGGCGCTGCTGGCGCCGGTCCTGGCCGCGGGCACCGTCACCGCGATCCTCATCTTCCGGGACCAGACGCTGGTCGGCGAGCTGCAGGCCAGCAGCTTCAAGAGCGCCGTCGGGCCGAGCCTGAGCTGGTTCGACGAACACATCCGCTATGCGCGGCTGTTCACCACCAGCCCCGACGGGTCGGTGGCGCGGCGCTTCGCGGTGCTGACGTTGCTGCTCGCGCTGACGGTGTCGGTGGCCATGACGCTGCGCAAGGGCCGCATCCCCGGCACCGCTGCGGGGCCGAGCCGCCGGATCGTCGGCATCACGATCATCTCGTTCCTGGCGATGATGTTCACGCCCACCAAGTGGACCCACCACTTCGGGGTGTTCGCCGGGCTCGCGGGTTCGCTCGGCGCGCTGGCCGCGGTCGCGGTGCTGGCCGTGGCGATGCGCTCACGACGCAACCGGGCCATGTTCGCGGCCACGGTGCTGTTCGTCGCCGCGCTGTCGTTCGCCACCGTCAACGGCTGGTGGTACGTCTCGAATTTCGGTGTGCCGTGGTCGAATTCGTTCCCGGAGTACAAGTTCGGCTTCACCACGATGCTGCTCGGGCTGTCGGTGGTCACGCTGCTGCTGGCGGCGTGGTTCCACTTCTCGGGCCGCGACGCCTCCCCCGACGACGACGGCCGCTGGCGCTGGCGCCGCATCGTGCAGTCCCCCCTCGCGATCGCCGCCTGGCTGGTGGTCCTGTTCGAGGTGGTGTCGCTGACGCTGGCGATGGTCAGCCAGTACCCGGCATGGACGGTCGGCCGGTCCAACCTCGAAGCGCTGACCGGGAAGACGTGCGGGCTCGCCTACGACGTCATGGTCGAACAGGATCCGAACGACGGGCTCCTCGCTCCCCTCGACGGTCCGGCCGGCGCCGCGCTGGGGGCGGGGTCCGCACAGGGGTTCAGCCCCAACGGCATCCCGTCCGACGTGTCCGCGGACGCGGTGATGAACCAGACGGGGGCGACGAACTTCGCCGACACCGACGGCGACACCGAGACCGGCGGCGAAGCCGGCACCGAGGGCGGCACCACCGCCCGCGCCGGTGTCAACGGCTCCCGCGCCCGGCTGCCGTTCAACCTGGACCCGGCCCGCACCCCCGTGCTGGGCAGCTGGCGCAGCGGCACTCAGGCGCCGGCCAACCTGCGGTCGGCGTGGTACCGGCTGCCGGCACGCGACGAGGCCGGACCGCTGCTCGTGGTGTCGGCGGCGGGCCGCTTCGACCCGGGCGACGTGGTGGTCCAGTGGGCCACCGACGCGGGCGGCGCCGACCCGGAGCCCGGCGGCAGCGTCGGATTCGCCGATGTCGGGGCATCGCCGGCGTGGCGGAACCTGCGGGTGCCGCTGTCCGCCATCCCCGCCGAGGCCACCAGGCTGCGACTGGTCGCCACCGACGACGACCTGAGCCCCGACCAGTGGACCGCGCTGACCCCGCCGCGCATCCCGGAGCTGCGGTCACTGCAGGACGTGGTGGGCTCCGAGGACCCGGTGCTGCTCGACTGGCTGGTCGGGCTCGCCTTCCCCTGCCAGCGGCCGTTCGAACACCGCAACGGCGTCGTCGAGGTGCCCAAGTGGCGGATCATGCCGGACCGGTTCGGCGCCGAGGCCAACTCGCCGGTGATGGACTACCTCGGCGGTGGCCCGCTGGGCATCACCGAACTGCTGGTGCGCCCGACGACGCTGCCGACCTACCTGAAGGACGACTGGTCGCGCGACTGGGGTGCGCTGCAGCAGCTCACGCCGTTCTACCGGGACGCCGTACCGGCCCGCCTGGATCTCGGTTCGACAACGCGTAGCGGCCTGTGGAGCCCGGCGCCGCTGCGCCACTAGGCGCGTCGCCTACCATCGACGCTCGTGCCCGCACACCGCTTCGTCCGCCTGATCGCCGTCTTCGCGGGCCTGGCGGGCGTCCTGCTGTGCGCGTTGACCCCGCTGCTGCCGGTCAGGCAGACCACCGCCACGATCCTGTGGCCCCAGGCACCCGCCGAGGACGGGTTCGTCGGCGACCTGACCGCCCCGCTGGTGTCCGGCGCCCCGCTGGCGCTCGACGTCGCCATCCCCTGTCAGGCGATCGCCACCATGCCCGCCGACGGCGGCCTGGTGTTCTCCACGATCCCGCCCGGAGGTATCGCCGCGGGCCGCAACGGGCTGTTCGTCCGGGCCAACGCCGACGATGTGGTGGTGGCGTTCCGCGACACCGTCGCCGCGGTGGCCCCACGGACCGCGATTGCCGGCGGCGCCTGCAGTGAGCTGCGCATCTGGGCCAACGTGGGCGCGGTGGGCGCCGACTTCGTCGGTATCCCCGGTGCGGCGGGCACGCTGTCGCTCGACAAGCGGCCGCAGGTCGCCGGGGTCTTCACCGAACTCGAGGTGGCCCCGCAACCCGGTCTGACCGCCCGCATCGACGTCGACACGCGGTTCGTCACCAGCCCCACGCTGCTCAAGCTGGCGGTGATGACGCTGGGCGTGCTGTGTGTGATCGGCTCGATCGTCGCGCTGGCCGTGCTCGACCGGCGCGTCGGACGTGGCGTCCCACGCGCCTGGCGGAAGCTGCGGCGGGTCGGCCTGTCGACCTGGCTGGCCGACATCGGGGTGATCGGGGCGCTGCTGATCTGGCATGTGGTCGGGGCGCAGTCGTCCGACGACGGTTACAACCTGACGATCGCGCGCATCGCCGACGAAGCCGGCTACACCGCCAACTACTTCCGCTACTTCGGCGCCACCGAAGCCCCGTTCGACTGGTATCAGAGTGTGCTGGCGCAGTTGGCGTCGGTCAGCACGGCCGGCGTGTGGATGCGCATCCCCGCCACGGCCGCGGCGATCGCGACGTGGTTGATCATCAGCCGCTGCGCGATGCCCCGGCTCGGCAGGCGCCTGGCCGCCAACCGGGTCGCGGTGTGGACCGCGGGCGCGGTGTTCCTCGCGGCCTGGTTGCCGTTCAACAACGGTCTGCGGCCCGAACCGCTGATCGCGTTCGCGGTCATCGCGGTGTGGATGCTGGTCGAGAGGGCGATCGGCACGCGGCAGCTGTGGCCCGCCGCGGTGGCCGTCGTCATCGCGATGTTCTCGGTGACCCTGGCGCCACAGGGTCTGATCGCCCTCGCGCCGCTGCTGGTCGGTGCGCGCGCGATCGCCCACATCGTCTCGGCCCGCCGCGCTGCCGACGGGCTGCTGCCCTCGATCGCCCCGCTGGTGGCAGCGGCGTCGCTGCTGTTCGTCATCGTCTTCCGGGACCAGACGCTGGCCACCGTCGCCGAGTCGGTGCGCATCAAGTACGTCGTCGGCCCGACGCTGCCGTGGTACCAGGAGTTCCTGCGGTACTACTTCCTGACCGTCGAGGAGAGCGTGGACGGCTCGTTGAGCCGCCGCTTCTCGGTGTTGATCCTGTTGCTGTGCCTGTTCGGCCTCATCGTGCTGCTGCTGCGCCGCGGACGGCTGCCCGGCACGTTCGGCGGCCCGGTGTGGCGGCTGACGGGGACCACCGCCGTCGGGCTGCTGCTGCTGACGCTGACGCCGACGAAATGGGCGGTGCAGTTCGGCGCATTCGCCGGGCTCGCGGGTGCGCTCGGCGGGATCACCGCGTTCGCGTTCGCCCGGGTGGGCGTCAACAGCCGGCGGAACCTCGCGCTCTACGTCACCGCGCTGCTGTTCGTGCTGGCGTGGGCGACGTCCGGGATCAACGGCTGGTTCTATGTCGCGAACTACGGGGTGCCCTGGTTCGACAAGCAACCGGTGATCGTCGGCTACCCCGTCACCACGATCTTCCTGGTGCTCGCGATCGCCGGCGGCATCCTCGCCGGCTGGCTGCACTTCCGCATCGACTACGCCGGACACACCGAGGTCGCCGACACCGGACGCAATCGCGCGCTGGCGTCGACCCCACTGCTCGTGGTGGCCGTCATCATGGTGGTGCTCGAACTGGGGTCGATGGTCAAGGCCACTGTCGGGCGCTATCCCGTCTACACCATCGGCGCGGCCAACGCGGCGGCTCTGCGGTCGGGCCTGTCGGACACCAGTTGCGCGATGGCCGACGAGGTGCTCGTCGAGGCCGACACGAATGCCGGGATGCTGCAACCGGTTCCGGGTCAGCGCTTCGGCGAGTACGGCCCGCTCGGCGGTGAGGACCCCGTCGGCTTCACCCCCAACGGCGTCAGCGACACCCTCGAACCCGCCGAACCCGTGGCGGCCAACCCCGGCACGGTGAACTCCGACGGTCCGGTGGACAAACCGAACATCGGCGTCGGATACGCGGCGGGCACCGGCGGCGGTTACGGGCCCGAGGGCGTCAACGGCTCTCGGGTGTTCCTCCCGTTCGGCCTGGACCCCGACCGCACCCCGGTGATGGGCAGCTACGACGAGCCCGGCTCGGATCAGGCAGGAGTGGCCGCCGAGGCGACGTCGGCGTGGTACCAGCTGCCCGCTCGGACTCCCGACCGGCCGCTGGTGACCGTCGCCGCCGCCGGCGCGATCTGGTACTACGAGGAGGACGGGTCCTTCAACTACGGACAGTCGCTGAAACTGCAGTGGGGTGTGCACCGGCCCGACGGCTCGTACCAGGCCCTCACCGAGGTCCAGCCGATCGACATCGTGCAGCAGAAGGCGTGGCGCAACCTGCGCTTCCCGCTGGCGTGGGCGCCGCCGGAGGCCAACGTGGCCCGCATCGTCGCCGACGACCCGAACCTGTCCGAGGATCAGTGGTTCGCGTTCACGCCGCCCCGGGTTCCGGTGCTGCAGACCGCAGGTGACTTCCTCGGCAAGCAGACACCGGTGCTGATGGACATCGCGACCGCGGCGAACTTCCCGTGCCAGCGGCCGTTCGCCGAACACCTCGGGGTGGCCGAACTGCCGGAGTACCGGATCCTGCCGAACTTCAAGCAGGTGGTCACCTCGTCGAACCAGTGGCAGTCCGCCGAGGACGGTGGGCCGTTCCTGTTCATCCAGGCGCTGCTGCGGACGGCCACGATTCCGACCTACCTGAGCAACGACTGGTACCGGGACTGGGGTTCGATCGAACGCTATATCCGGCTCGTGCCGCGCGACGACGCGCCCGACGCCGTGATCGAGGAAGGGTCGAAGCGAGTGTTCGGGTGGAGCCGGGGCGGACCGATCAGGGCACTGCCGTGAGCGGCACATCGGGAGAAGCCGTGAGCGGCAGGTCGGAGAAGGCCGTGAAGCGCCCGGCGAGCCGGGACGTGAAGCTCGCACGCTGGGTCGCCACGATCGCCGGGCTCCTCGGCTTCGTCATGGCCGTCGCCACCCCGCTGCTGCCCGTCACCCAGACCACCGCGACCCTGAACTGGCCGCAACAGGGTCAGTTCGCGAACGTCACCGCGCCGCTGCTCTCCCAGGCGCCGGTGAGCCTGACCGCCTCGGTGCCGTGCGAGGTGGTCCGCGAGCTGCCGCCCGAGGGCGGGCTGGTGTTCGGCACCGCACCCGCCGAGGGACGTGACGCGGCGCTCAATGCGATGCTGGTCAACGTCACCCGCACCCGCGTCGACGTCATCGTCCGCAACGTCGTGGTCGCCAGCGTCAACCGGGCCCGGGTCACCGGCACACCCGGGTGCGAACGCATCGACATCACGTCCTCGGAGGACGGCACGTTCGCCGAGTTCGTCGGCCTGCGCAGAGCCGACGGATCACCGCAGCGCACCGGTTACGCCGACCCGAACCTGCGGCCCGCGATCGTCGGCGTGTTCACCGACCTCACCGGGCCCGCACCGCCGGGGATGTCGTTCTCGGCGACGATCGACACCCGGTTCACCACCGAGCCGACCGCGCTGAAGCTGACCGCGATCCTGCTGGCGATTCTCTCGACCGTGATCGCGCTGCTGGCGCTGTGGCGGCTGGACCGCCTCGACGGCCGCCGGATGCACCACCTGATCCCGACCCGCTGGCGCACCGTGACAGCTGTCGACGGCGTCGTGCTCGGCGGCTTCGCGATCTGGTACGTGATCGGCGCCAACTCCTCCGACGACGGCTACATCCTGCAGATGGCGCGGGTGGCCGACCACGCCGGCTACATGTCGAACTACTTCCGCTGGTTCGGCAGTCCCGAGGATCCGTTCGGCTGGTACTACAACCTGCTGGCGCTGATGACCCACGTCAGCACCGCCAGCATCTGGATGCGGCTACCCGACCTGATCTGCGCCGTCGTGTGCTGGCTGCTGCTCTCCCGGGAAGTGCTGCCCCGCCTCGGGCCCGCGGTGATCGCCAGCCGCCCGGCGCTGTGGGCCGCCGGGTTCGTGCTGCTGGGCGCGTGGATGCCGTTCAACAACGGGCTGCGCCCCGAAGGTCAGATCGCGACCGGCGCGCTGATCACCTACGTGCTGATCGAACGCGCGGTCACATCGGGCCGGCTCACCCCCGCCGCGCTGGCCGTCACCACCGCCGCGTTCACGCTCGGCATCCAGCCGACCGGGCTGATCGCCGTGGCCGCGTTGGTGGCCGGCGGCCGTCCGATCCTGCGAATCCTGATGCGGCGCAGGCAGTCCGTGGGCATCTGGCCGTTGCTCGCACCGCTGCTCGCCGCGGGCACCGTGGTGCTGGCGGTGGTGTTCGCCGATCAGACGTTGTCGACGGTGTTGGAAGCCACCAGGATCCGCACCGCGATCGGCCCCAGCCAGGAGTGGTACACCGAGAACCTGCGGTACTACTACCTGATCCTGCCGACCGTGGACGGCGCGATCGCGCGACGCGTGGCGTTCCTGTTCACCGCGCTGTGCCTGTTCTCGTCGCTGTTCATCATGTTGCGGCGCAAGCGGATTCCCGGTGTCGCGCGCGGGCCGGCCTGGCGGCTGATGGGCATCATCTTCGCCACGATCTTCTTCCTGATGTTCACCCCGACCAAGTGGATCCACCACTTCGGCCTGTTCGCCGCGGTGGGCGGTGCGATGGCGGCGCTGGCGACCGTGCTGGTCTCACCGGTGGTGCTGCGTTCGGCGCGCAACCGGATGGCGTTCTTGTCGGGGTTGCTGTTCGTGCTGGCGCTGTGCTTCGCCTCCACCAACGGCTGGTGGTATGTCTCGAATTTCGGCGCACCCTTCAACACGTCGGTGCCCGCACTCGGCGGCGTGACGGTCAGCGCAGTGTTCTTCGTGCTGTGCGGCGTCGCGGCCGTGTGGGCGTTCCTGCTGCACGTCGGCGACAAGCGGGAGTCCCGCGTGGTCAACGCGCTCACCGCGGCACCGATCCCCGTGGCGGCGGGGTTCATGGTTCTGGTCATGGTGGCGTCCATGGCGATCGGCGTGGTGCGCCAGTACCCGACTTACTCCAACGGGTGGGCCAACATTCGCGCATTCGCCGGCGGCTGCGGCCTGGCCGACGACGTGCTCGTCGAGCCCGATTCGAACGCGGGCTTCCTGCGGGCGCTACCGGGCGATTACGGGCCGTTGGGTCCGCTCGGCGGCAGCGGACCGGTGGGCTTCTCCCCCAACGGGGTTCCGGACCGCATCATCGCCGAGGCGATCCGGCTCAACAATCCGCAGCCCGGCACCGACTACGACTGGAACCAGCCCGAGCAGCTGTCCCGGCCCGGGGTGAACGGCTCCACGGTGCCGCTGCCCTACGGCCTCGACCCCACCCGGGTCCCGGTAGCAGGCACGTATTCGACTGGCGTGCAACAGGAAAGCCGGCTGGCGTCCGCATGGTACGAACTGCCCGCACCGGACGACGCCCACCCGCTGGTCGCGATCACCGCGGCGGGCACGATCGCCGGCCGCAGTGTCGCAGAGGGATTCACCTCCGGACAGACCGTCGCGCTGGAGTACGCCCGGCGCGGCCCCGACGGTGCGCCGGTGCCCGCAGGCCGCGTCGAACCGTTCGACATCGGCCCCACACCGTCGTGGCGCAACCTGCGCTATCCGCGTGCGCAGATCCCGGGTGACGCGGTGGCCGTCCGCGTGATCGCCGAGGATCTGAATCTCGGTCAGGGTGACTGGATCGCGGTGACGCCGCCGCGCGTGCCCGAGGTCCGGTCGGTGCAGGAGTACCTCGGCTCCGAACAACCGGTGCTGATGGATTGGGCGGTCGGCTTGGCGTTCCCGTGCCAGCAGCCGATGCTGCACGCCAACGGGGTCACCGAGATTCCGAAGTTCCGCATCTCGCCGGACTATTACGCCAAGCTGCAGAGCACCGACACCTGGCAGGACGGCCTCAACGGCGGTCTGCTGGGCATCACCGACCTGCTGCTGCGGGCGTCGGTGATGTCGACATACCTCTCGAAGGACTGGGGTCAGGACTGGGGGTCGCTGCGCAGGTTCGACACCATCGTCGACGCCGAACCGGCGCAGATCGATCTGGGCACCGCGACGCACAGCGGGCTGTGGAAGCCGGGCGAGATCCGCATCCAGCCGTAGGCGGTTCCCTGGCGTTGTGGCGGCTGATCGCGGTCCAGAGATGTCAGACCCCCCTGGTTGTATGGGGTCATGTCCTCGAGCATGGCGTCCGGCGCGGTGGTGGTGCGCCCCATCGACCGGCTCGAGGTGCTGTTCGACGAGTTGGCCGAGTTGACCGGTCAGCGCAACGCGATCGACGGGCGGCTGGTGGAGATCGCCGCCGAGATCGACCACGACGAGTTGTGTGGGATGACGGGCGCGAAGTCGGTGGCGCATTTGATGGCGTGGAAGACCGGGTCGTCGTCGAGGAACGGTAAGACCATCGCCGCCATCGCCCACCGCATCGCGGAGTTCCCCCAATGCGTGCAGGCGCTGCGGGAGGGGCGGCTGTCGCTGGATCAGGTCGGGGTGATCGCCGACGGCGCGGGGCCAGGGTCTGACGAGCATTACGCCGAGCTGGCTAAAAGCGCCACGGTCAACCAGTTACGCACCGCGATCAAACTCGAACCCCGACCCGAACCCGAACCCGCACCCGAACCTCAGGGCGACACCGACATCCCGCCCGAGCCCGAGCCGGTGCCCGAGCCGCGATCCTCGATCACCAAGACCTCCGACGAGCAGTACACCCACTGGCACATCACGATGCCGCACGCCGAGGCAGCGGTGTTCGACGCCGCCCTGCAATCCCACCACGACGGGTTGATCGCCCAGTGGAAACACGACCACGACACCGATAGCCCCGGTGCCCGGCCGCCGTTCCCCACCCTCGGCGATGCGTTCAATAGCCTGGTCGAGGCCGGGTGGGACGCCGAGGCCACCCGCCGCCCCCACGGACACCGCACCACCGTCGTCGTGCACCTCGACCTCACCGACCGCATCGCCGCCCTGCACCTGGGGCCGCTGCTCTCCGACGCCGATCGCCGCTACCTGACCTGTGACGCCACCTGCGAAGTGTGGTTCGAACGCGCCGGACAACCCATCGGGTCCGGGCGCGCCACCCGGCTGATCAGCCGCCGGCTACGCCGCGCCCTCGAACACCGCCACCCCACCTGTGCGGTCCCCGGCTGCGGAGCCACCCGCGGTCTGCACGCCCACCACCTCCGGCACTGGGAAGACGGCGGCCGCACCGACCTGGACAACCTCGTGCTGGTCTGCCCCTACCACCACCGGCTGCACCACCAAGGCGTCATCACCATCACCGGACCCGCCTCCCGACTCGCCGTCACCGACGGCGCCGGCCGCGCACTGCACTCCGGGTCACTCGCGCGCCCGCCGAATCAGCCCCCGCCCACGGTCGCGCCCTACCGAGGACCTACCGGGGAGCGCGCCGACTGGTGGTGGTACCCGCCATACCAACCCCCACCACCAACAACCAATTAGGCCGTTCCGGCGGGATCCGCATCCAGCCGCAGGCGGTCAGCTGTTGGCGGCGTTGTGGCGGCTGATCGCAGCGTCACAGTCGGCCTGCGACTGATTCGTCTGCTCCATGCAGACCCGCACGTTGGCCTCGTCGGGGCTCGTCCCCGCGGGGACGGACAGACTGTCGAACTCGCCCTGGTACTTCGACCAGATCGTCTCGTTCGTATCGGTCAGCCTGGCGCAGTAGGCGGGGGTGCCGGTGGTGGTCACGCCGGCCGCGCCCATCGTCGCGCAGTCCGCGCCGACGACGACGACCGGGAGCGCCGGTGCCGCATTCGTCGCGGCGTCGTCGCGCTGGAGAAACCAGAACACCCCGGCGGCCGCCAGGACCGCCGCCGTCACCGCCGCGGCGGTGACCGGGAGCGCCCGCGGCCACCGCCTGGGCTTGACCGGTTTGGCGTGGCGGGGCACTGCCGCGGCTTTCGACGACACCGTCTCCATGGCGGCGTCGTCGCTGCCGATGCGGTGCTCGAGTGCCCGCGCGAAGTCGACACACTTGTCGAACCGCTTGTCCGGCGACTTCGCCAGCGCCCGGCCGAACACCGGACCGAGTCCGGACAGTTCGGGACGCACCGAACCGATCGCCGGCGGGTCGGCGGTCAGGTGCGCGCTGATCACGACGGCCGGATTGCTGTGCGTGAACGGCGGTGTGCCCGTGAGCAACTGGTACGCGGTCGCGGCGAGGGCATACTGGTCGGCCCGGCCGTCGATGTCGTCGCCGCGCAGCTGCTCGGGGGCGGCGTAGGCGACGGTCCCCACGGTCATGTTCGTCCCGGTAAGCCCGCTGGCGTCACCGGCCTGGCGGGCGATGCCGAAATCGGCCAGCATCGGGCGCTCGTCGGGCGATCCGGGATTGGCGATGAGGATGTTCGCGGGTTTGACGTCGCGGTGATACAGGCCGCGCTCGTGGGCGTGGTCGAGCGCGGAGGCGACCGCGGTGATGATGCGGGCCACCACGTCGGGCGGCATGCCGTGCGGGTAGCGCTCGGCGAGCAGCCTGGCCGCGTCGGTGCCCTGCACGAAGTCCATCGAGATCCACAGCAGGCCTTCGACGTCGCCGCGGTCGTGCACCGACACGACGTGCGGGTGCCACAGCGTGGCGGCGATGTCGGCTTCGCGCTGGAACCGCTGGCGGTACTCGTCGTCGGCGGAGACCGCGGCGGTGAGCACCTTGAGCGCATCCTGGCGCGGAAGCCGTGGATGCTGCGCCAGGTAGACCTCGCCCATACCGCCGTGTCCGAGAGACCGCAGGATCGTGTACCCGGCGATCACCTCGCCTTCCGCAAGCGGCATGGGCGAATCCTATGCGCCCTCGCCTTTGCGGGTGGGAGTGCGGGGGTCATCGCTGCGCGGACAGGTGCGCCTTTGCCTCGTCGTAGCCCTGCGCTTGCGGCGCCTCCGCCGGCGCGTACACCAGGTTCAGCACACCCGTGGAGAAGGTCTGCGCCGACAGCACCCGCAGCGGGAGCGACGGGCCGCCGCCGTCGAAGAGGCGTTCACCTCGACGAACGGCGATCGGATGTACGAGCAGATGCAGTTCGTCGAGCAGGCCGGCGTCGAGTAGTTGACGCACCACCGACACCGATCCGCTCATCGCGATGTCGCCGCCCGGCTCGGACTTCAGCGCGGCCACGGCGTCGGTGAGTTCGCCGGCAAGCTGTTCGGAGTTTCGCCAGTCGAATCGCAGACGCTGACGCGAGACGACGATCTTGCGCATGTCCCCGAGTTGCCGGGCGAACTCGGCGTCCTCACCGCCGTCGCGCTCCCGCTGTGGCCACGCGCCGGCGAAGCTGTCGTAGGTCCTGCGGCCGAGCAGGACGGTCTCGGCGGCGCCGAGCGTGGCGTCGACGGCCGCGCCCATCTCGTCGTTGAAGTACGGGAAGTGCCACTCGTCGGGCGCCTCGACGACCCCATCGAGAGCGATGAACAGTCCGGCTTTGATCTTTCGCATGCCGGACAGACCCGATGCGGGCGCGGAACTCATCGCGCAAGTGCCCCCTAGGTCCGGCGCAGCGTCAACAGCGAGATCTCGCTCGGCGCGAAGATCCGGAACGGCGGACCCCAGAATCCCGTACCGCGGCTGGTGTACAGCTGCGTCTTCTCGCCGTGCGTGCTGAGGCCCTGGACCACCGGCTGCTCGAGCCGGACCAGGACGTTGAACGGCCAGATCTGGCCGCCGTGCGTGTGACCGGAGATTTGCAGATCCACCCCGGCGCGCACCGCGTGGGCGACCTGCTTGGGCTGATGCGCCATGAGGAGGACCGGCAGTGCGCCGTCCGCGCCGGCGAGAGCGGCGTCGAGGTTGGCGCCGTGCCCGCGCAGACCGGACGCCTTGGCCGTCGCGTCGTCGACGCCGGCGACGACGAGGCGGTCACCGCCGCGCTCGACGACGATGTGGCGGTTGTGCAGAGCCGCCCAGCCGATCCGTTCCATGTAGTCCAGCCAGCCCTGCGCCTCGCTGAAGTACTCATGATTGCCGGTGACGTAGACCCGGGCCGAGGAGGCGGCCACGTCGGCCAGCGGAGCGGCCTGGTCCATCCGCCGGCTCACGATTCCGTCGGCGATGTCGCCGACGTGGCAGACGATGTCGGCGCCGAGTTCGTTGACCCGCCCCACCACGGCCGCCGACCATCGGGTGCGGTCGATCGGGCCGTAGTGCGTATCGGTGATGACCGCGACGCGCAGCCCGTCGAGCCCGCGACCTAGTCCGGCGATTGCGACGGTGACCTTCCGGATGCGCGGCACCCGCATCGCCTCGGCGTAACCCCACGCCAGCAGGACCACCGAGACGGCGATCACGGTGAGCGCCACCGCGCGCCCGCGCACCGGATCCTCGACCCCGACGGCGATCAGGACCACCCGTAGCCCATTGCCGAGTACCGACCAGACGAACAGCACCCACGCCACACCGAGCATCGCGTCCGCGGTGGCTGACATCCAGTCCGGGCGGGTGTGACCGCGGCCGAGGAACATCATCGCCGGCATCGCGACGAAAGCAGCGGCGAAGATCAGCGAGCCGGTGACGACGACCCACGCCGGCCAGGACGTACCCGCCAGCAGCAGCGTCCACCAGGGGACAGCGAACAGCAGAAGCAGGATCGCCGACACGATCACCGTGCGACGCCATCTCGTTCGGGAACGACGTGGCCGTCTGTCATCCACCACGTCGGCCGGGACGTCTGTCATCGCGCCTTCGTCACGCATACGACCCGACGGTACCGACCGTCACGCGCGTTCGACGTTCGGCGAGCGTGCACAGACGGCGGCGTCAGGCACGGCGCGTCGTGAGCAGACACGCACGCTCGCGGGAAGAGGCGAGCGGTCTAGATCGGGATGAGACCGTGCTTGCGCTGCACTCGCTGAATCTGCTTGTCCCGCAACAGCCGCATCGCGCTGCGCAGCTTGAGCCGGGTCTCGTGCGGTTCGATGACGGCGTCGACGTAGCCGCGCTCGGCCGCCACGTACGGCGTCGCCATATCGCGGTTGTAGCCCTCGATGAACTGCCGCCGGATCTCCTGCACCTCGGGGGCGTTCGGGTCCGGGAAGCGCTTGACGATCAGCTGCGCGGCACCCTCGGCGCCGATCACCGCGATACGCGCCGTCGGCCACAGGAAGTTGAAGTCCGACGTCAGCTGCTTGGACCCCATCACCGCGTACGCGCCGCCGTAGGACTTGCGCACCGTGATCGTCACCTTCGGCACGTCGGCCTCGACGACGGCGTAGAGGAACCGGCCGCCGCGCTTGATGATGCCGTTCTTCTCCTGCTCGACGCCCGGCAGGAAGCCGGGGGTGTCGACGACGAACACCAGCGGCACGTTGAACGAATCGCAGAACCGCACGAAGCGGGCCGCCTTGTCGGACGCCTCGTTGTCGATCGCGCCGGACATGTGCATCGGCTGGTTGGCGACGACGCCGACCGGCCGCCCGTCCACGCGCGCGTAGCCGGTGATGATGGCCTGCCCCGCCTGGCCGGCCACCTCGAGGAAGTCGCCGTCGTCGAAGATCCGCAGCAGGATCTCGTGCATGTCGTAAGCGGTGTTGTCGCTGTCCGGCACGATCGAGTCCAGCTCCAGATCGTGCGGGGTGACCTCCGGTTCCAGGCCCGGGTTGACGATCGGCGCGTCGTCGAAGGTGTTCGACGGCAGGAAGCCGAGGTAGTCGCGGACGAACTGGAACGCGTCCTTCTCCGTGTCGACGACGGTGTGGATATTGCCGTACTTGGCCTGCGCGTCGGCGCCGCCGAGTTCGTCGAGCGAGACGTCCTCACCGGTCACGTCCTTGATGACGTCCGGGCCGGTGACGAACATGTAGCCCTGATCGCGGACCGCGACGATGAGGTCGGTCTGGATCGGCGAGTACACCGCACCGCCCGCGCACTTGCCGAGGATGATCGAGATCTGCGGGACCAGACCGGACAGCAGTTCGTGGCGACGGCCCAGTTCGGCGTACCAGGCCAGCGAGGTCGCCAGGTCCTGGATGCGGGCGCCGCCGGAGTCGTTGATGCCGATGATCGGGCAGCCGACCATGGCCACCCACTCCATGAGCCGGGACACCTTGCGGCCGAACATCTCTCCGACCGAACCGCCGAACACGGTCTGGTCGTGGCTGAACACACCGACCGGACGTCCGTCGATGGTGCCGTGGCCGGTGACCACGCCGTCGCCGTAGAGCGCGTTCGGGTCGCCGGGCGTACGGGCCAGCGCGCCGATCTCCAGGAAGCTGCCCGGGTCGAGCAGCGCGTGGATGCGGGCCCGCGGGCTCGGGATGCCCTTGGCGTCACGCTTGGCGGCGGCCTTCGCACCACCGGGTTCCTTGGCGAGCTCCAGCTTCTCGCGGAGTTCGGCGAGCTGTGCTGCGGTGGTCCGTTCGGTCACTTGCTCTACTTCCCCTGGGCCTCGATACGGTTGATCGCCTCGCTCATGTGGGCACCCACCTTCGCGATGTACGGCTCGTCGATCGCCTGGATGTGCTCACCTCCGATGGGGACCACTTCCAGCTCCGAAACATACTCACCCCAGCCGCCGTCGGGTTGGCGGGTGGCGTATCGCGGTTCGAAGTAGATCGCGTCGTCGTGGTAGCGGTCGGCCATGTACAGCGTGACGTGCCCGTCGTACGGCTTGATCTCGGCGGTGTCGATCATGCGGTTGTCGAGGTACGACGTGCGCTGGTGCTCGATGATGCCGCCCGGGATCTGCACGCCGCTGGCCGCGACGGCCTCCATGACGAACCTGACCTGACCCTCGTCGTCGAGGTTCTCCAGCTCCTCGTACGGGATCTCCGGGATCTGCACGTTGAACGTGCGCTCGGCGAACCGGGCGTACCGCTCCCAGCGGGCGCGGGTCTCCTCCTTGGTCTGCGGGACCTCCTCGCCGGCGCGCACCGCGTCGATGAGGCCGACGAACCGCACGTCCGCACCGGCCTGCTTCAGACCGATCGCGCAGGCGTAGGCCAGCACCCCGCCCAGCGACCAACCGGCCAGGATGAACGGCCCCTTGTGCATCTCGAGCAGCTTCGGCACGTATTCGGCGGCCCGCTCCTCGACCGAACCCTCGACCCGCTCGATGCCGTACACCGGGGTGTCGGCGGGCAGCCGGTTGAGCAGCGGTTCGTAGACCACCGTCGACCCGCCAGCCGGGTGGAACACGAACACCGGGACGCGGTCACTGCCTTCCTGCGGTGCGCGCAGCACCCGGACGAAGCCGTCGACCTTGCCCGCCTCGAGGTGGTCGCGCACCGTGGTGGCCAGCTCCTCGATGGTCTTGGCGGCCGTCACCTCGTCGGCGGTGATGGTGCCTTCGGCCCGCTCGGTCAACCGCTCGGCCATCTTCTGCGCGGTGGCGTCGTCGACCTTCGGCAGCTCGTTGAAGATGCCGCCCGGCGATTTGCCGGTGACGATCGCCCAGGTGGCGAACGTGACGCGTTCGGCCGCGTCACGCGGCGGCACGTCGGCACCCAGCGCCTCGGTGACGGCCTCCTGGGTGAGCACCTGCGCGGCGGCCTTGGCGGCGGACGACTTGGCGGTGTCCGGGCCGGCCGGGTTGGTCGGCGGCGCAGGGATGTTCGCCGTCGGTCCCGACGGATCGGTCGGCGGGGCCGGGATACCCGCCGCACCGTCGCCCTGCGTGCTCGGTTCGGCCTGCGGATCGGGCACCGGTGTGGTCGCCGTGGTCTCGTTCGCTCCCGACAACACCGCGGCCTGTTCGGCGGCCTCTTCCGACGCGCCGAGCGGATGCCCCGCTGCGGCCAGCTTCTCCTCGAGCTCGGCCACGGTGGACGCCCCGCCCATCAGCTCGGCCTGCTCAGCGGCGATCTCCTCGGCGGTCTTGCCTTTCTGCGACTCGGCCAACTGGTCGACCTCGTCGCGGTGCTCGATCGCGTAGACGATCAGCTGTTCGACGGCGTAGAGGTTTGCGTCACGCACCGCGGTCAGCTGGATCGGCGGCAGGTCGAAGTCGTATTCGACGCGGTTCTTGATCCGCACCGCCATCAGGGAGTCCAGGCCGAGCTCGATGAGCGGCACCTCCCACGGCAGGTCCTCGGGCTCGTAACCCATGGCACCGCCGACGATCCGGCCCAACCGGTCGCGCACCGTCTCACCGGAATCCGGTGACCACTTACCCAGGCCCGCACCCAGATTCGCGCCCTGGGTGAGGTTGTCGGACAGGATCGCCGCGTCGTCGTCCGGCTCGCCGCCCGCCAGCGCCGGCGAATCAGTCTGCGCCGCAACCGTTCCGGTCGCCACCGCGGTGGGCAGATGCCCCGCCGCGATCAGCGGAGATGCAACCTGAGCCGCGCCGCCGCGGGTGACGATCGCGTCGTAGACCAGCGTGAACGACTCGTCGATCCGGGCGTGCACCTGCACCGCCGCCCCACCCGGATGGCGGGTCAGCGTGGTCACCAGGCGGGCGCCGTCACCGGGCAGCGCACGCTGTTCGGCCGCTGCCACCGCGGCATCCGGGAACACCTGCGAGGCAGCGGATTTCACGAGCGCCGCCAGAGCTTGAGCGTCCACGGCGCCGCGAGGACTGTACTCCCACACGTGCCTGCCGTCCGGGGTGGCGACGTGGCTGCCCGGCATGACGCCGGCGTTGTCGCCGCTGAAGCGCACGTCGAGCCAGTGCGGCTTACGGCGGAAGCGCGTCGGCGGGATGTTCGCGTAGTCCAGCGCACCGGCCAGCCCACGCGAGCGCCGCGGGAACAGCGTGCGCATGTCGAGGTCGTGGCCGTGCACGAACAGCTGCGCCATCGCCGCGGTCATCGAGTCGACCTCGTCCTGCTTGCGGGCCAGCGTGGCGATGAGCTGTCCGTCGTGCAGACCCGCCGACATCGTCGTCAACCCGACCTGCATGAGCGCCACCGGGTTCGGGGCGAGTTCGAGGAACGTGGTGTGGCCGTTGTCGACCGCGTTGCGGATGCCGTGGGTGAAGTAGACGCTGTGACGCAGGCCCTTCTTCCAGTAGTCCACGTCGTGGATCGGGTCGCTGCCCGCACGCAGGAACTTGCCCTCGTGCACCGTCGAGTAGTAGCCGATCTGCAGCGGGTGCGGGGTGATGCCGACCAGCTCGGCCGCCAGTTCGCCCAACAGCGGATCCATCTGTGTGGTGTGGCTGGCGCCCTTGGTCTGGAACTTGCGGGCGAACTTGCCCTCTTTCTCGGCCCGTTCGATGATCGCGTCGACCTGCGCGGGAGGACCGCCGATGACGGTCTGATTGGGGGCGGCGTAGACGCACACCTCGAGGTCCGGGTAGTCGGAGAACACCGTCTTGATCTCGTCGGCGGAGTACTCCACCAGCGCCATCAGCCGGATGTACTCGCCGAACAGCATCGCCTCGCCCTCACCCATCAGGTGGCTGCGCGAGCAGATGGTGCGGGTGGCATCCTCCAGCGACAGACCGCCGGAGAAGTACGCCGCGGCGGCCTCGCCGAGCGACTGGCCGACGACCGCACCGGGTGTGGCGCCGTGATGCTTGAGCAGCTCACCGAGCGCGATCTGGATCGCGAAGATGACCAGCTGCACCTTCTCGATCGGCAGCTCGGTGGTGTCGTCGCTGTAGTCGATGGCGTCGTCGAGGATGAGTTCGAGGATCGAGTGCCCGCGCTCGTCCTGGATGAGGCTGTCCACCTTGTTGATCCAGTCGGCGAACACCTCGTTGCGCAGATACAGGCTCTTGCCCATCTTGCGGTGTTGCGCACCGAAACCGGCGAGCACCCAGACCGGCCCGTTGGTGACCGGCCCGTCGGCGCTGTAGACGTTCGGGCTCTGCTTGCCCTCGGCCAGGGCGCGCAGCCCCTTGATCGCCTCGTCGTGGTCACGGGCCATCACCACCGCGCGGGAGCGGCCGTGGTTACGCCGCGACAGCGTCCGGCCGATCGACTCGAGCGACGACGCCCGCCCCTCCTCGCTGTCGATCCAGTCGGCCAGCTCGGCGGCCGCGGCCCGCTTACGCGAGGTCAGGAATGCCGAAACCGCAAGGGGCACCAGCGTAGTGGGCTGCTCTTGCGCCTCCAGCTCTTCGCGTGCGACCTCGAGCAGTCGCAGCGCCTCGTCGGTGAGGCCGGGCAGTTCGTATTCGGGTTCGGCCGCCGCGGCCGGCCGGTCCAGACCGTCATTGTCCAGGTCATCGTCATCGATGAACTCGCCGTACTCGTCCATCCGCACCCCGCCCACGTACACGGCGGGCTGGTTCGGCTCGGCGGTCACCTCGACCACCTGCTCGGTTTCGGGCTCGACGAGATCGCTGGGCAGCACCTCGCGCAGAACCAGGTGCGCGTTCGCGCCGCCGAAGCCGAAGCCGGACACACCGGCGATGGCGTGACCGCTGTAACGCGGCCAGTCGGAGACGCTGTCGTTGACCTTCAGCCGCACGGCGTTGAAGTCGATGTAGGGGTTCGGGCCGGTGTAGTTGATCGACGGCGGCAGCTTGTCGTTGCGCAGCGACAGCGCCACCTTCGCCAGGCTGGCCGCACCCGCGGCCGACTCCAGGTGTCCCACATTGGATTTCACCGCACCCAGCAGGGCGGGCTTGTCGACGGGCCGGTTGCGCCCGATCACCCGGCCGAGCGCGTCGGCCTCGATCGGGTCACCCAGGATGGTGCCGGTGCCATGCGCCTCGACGTAGTCGACGTCGCGCGGGTTGATGCCGGCGTCCTTGTAGGCCTTGCGCAGCACCTCGGCCTGCGCGTCGGGGTTCGGGGCGAGCAGGCCGTTGGACCGGCCGTCGTGGTTGACCGCGCTGCCCGCGATCACCGCGTAGATCTCGTCACCGTCGCGCCGGGCATCGGAGAGGCGCTTGAGCACGAGCATGCCCGCGCCCTCGGACCGGGCGTAGCCGTTGGCGTCCTGCGAGAACGACTTGATCCGGCCGTCCGGGGCGAGCACCCCGCCGACCTCGTCGAACCCGATGGTCACCAGCGGGGTGATCAGCGCGTTGACGCCGCCGACCACCGCGACATCGGCCTCACCGGCACGCAGCGCGGCCACGCCCTGGTGCGCGGCGACCAGCGAACTCGAACACGCGGTGTCGATCGCCATCGACGGGCCGCGGAAGTCGTAGAAGTACGACACGCGGTTGGCGATGATCGAGCTGGTGGTGCCGGTGATCGCGTACGGGTGGGCGACACCCGGGTCGGCCACGGACATGAAGCTGTAGTCGTTGTTCGACGCGCCGATGTACACGCCGACGCGCGAACCGCGCAGGCTCGACGCCGGGATGCGCGCGTGCTCCAGCGCCTCCCACGTCAGCTCGAGCGCCATCCGCTGCTGCGGATCGATGTTGTCGGCCTCCATCTTCGACAGGGCGAAGAACTCGGCGTCGAAACCCTTGATGTCCTTGAGATAGCCGCCGCGGGTGGCCGCCTTGGCGACGCGCTCGGCGATCCGCGGCTCGCCGAGGAACTCCTCCCAGCGGCCCTCCGGCAGATCGGTGATCGCATCGCGGCCCTCGAGCAGCGCCTCCCACATCTCGTCGGGGGTGTTCATATCCCCCGGGAAGCGGGTGGCGAGGCCGACGATGGCGACATCGTCGACGTCGCGCTCACGGCTCCAGTCGGTGCCGTCGTCGTCGTGCACGACCTCGGGCTCACCCTCGATGATCACCGTCGCCAGCGACTCGATGGTCGGATGGCGGAACGCCACGGTGGCGGTCAGCGTGACACCGGTGAGGTCCTCGATGTCGCTGGCCATCGCGACCGCGTCACGCGAGGACAGGCCGAGCTCCACCATCGGGGTCGACTCGTCGATCCCGTCGGCGCTCTGCCCGGTGGCGTTGGCGATCCAGTTGCGCAGCCATTCGCGCATCTCGGCGACGGTCATGTCGACCTGGGCGGGCCGCAAAGGGCCGTCCTCCCCCTGTGCGACGACCGGCTGGTTCTCGGCGGAGGGCGAATTGTTCGGTGTTTCAGACATGTTCATCTCTTTCGCCGCCCGCGGCGGTGTGTGGGGGAAGGCGAGGTCCGTTCGTCAGTCGGTCTCGTCGGGGAAGGCGTTGGCGACCTTCCCGCTGCGGAGGGTGCCGTCGAGGTAGGCCGAGCGGCACGCCCGGCGGCCGATCTTGCCGCTCGAGGTCCGCGGGATCGCGCCGGCCGGGGTCAGCAGCACGTCGCGCACGGTGACGCCGTGACGTACGGCGATCGCGGCACGGATGTCGTCGGCGATCGGGCCCATGTCGAGCTTGTGGGCGCCCGGCGCCCGCTCACCGACGATGACGAGTTGTTCGGAGGTGTCGTCGGGGTCGCGTTTGAGGCCCGCGTGCGCGTTCTCGAACACCTCGTCGGGAAGCTGGTTGGCCGGCACCGAGAACGCGGCGACGAATCCGGTGCGCAGCGCCTTGGTGGCTTCCTGCGCCGAGTACTCGAGGTCCTGCGGGTAGTGGTTGCGGCCGTCGATGATCACCAGGTCCTTGACGCGGCCGGTGATGTAGAGGTCGCCGTCGTAGAAGGCGCCGTAGTCACCGGTGCGCACCCACGTCGCGTCGTCGGGCGCGCCCTCGGCGTGGCTCGGGTTCGTCCGCGACTTGAGGATGTTTTGGAAGGTCTCGGCGGTGGCCTCCTCCTTGCCCCAGTAGCCGGTGCCCATGTTCTGCCCGGAGATCCAGATCTCGCCGATGTGGCCGTCGGGGAGTTCGGTGGCGGTGTCGTGGTCCACGATGACCGCCCACTCCGCGATGCCGACCTTGCCCGCCGACGCCTGCGCGACGGCCTTGGGCGAATCCGGCGGCACCTCGACGAAGCGGTGGCTGTTCAGTTCGTCGCGATCGACGGTGACGATCTTGGGGGATTCGTTGACCGGGGTGGTGGACACGAACAACGTGGCCTCGGCCAGACCGTACGACGGTTTGATGGCCTGGGGCCTGAAACCGAAGGGCCCGAACGCCTCGTTGAAGTTGCGCACCGTGGCCGCCGAGATCGGCTCGCTGCCGTTGAGGAGCGCCTTGACGTTGGACAGGTCCAGCGGCGGCTCACCCTCGCGGGGCACTCCGCGGGCGGCGGCGTGGTCGAACGCGAAGTTCGGCGCGACGGAGATGACGCCCCCGGTCTCGCCCTCCTTGCGGGCCATCTCGCGGATCCACCGGCCAGGCCTGCGGACGAAGGCCGCGGGCGTCATGAACGAGATGTAGTGCCCGATCATCGGCGAGATCATGATCGTGATCAGGCCCATGTCGTGGAAGAACGGCAGCCAGGACACACCCCGGTCGCCCTCCTCGCCCTCGAGGGCCTCAATCACCTGCACGACGTTCGTGGCCAGGTTCAGGTGCGTGATCTGCACACCGGTCGGGATGCGCGTCGAACCCGACGTGTACTGCAGGTAGGCGATGGTCTCCTGGGTGACGTCGACCGACTCCCACGTCTGCCCGACTTCGTTGGGGACCGCGTCGACGGCGATCACCCGGGGACGCTGGTTGGCCGGCCGGGTGCGGAAGAACTTGCGCACGCCCTCGGCGGCCTCGGTGGTGGTCAGGATCGCCGACGGCGTGCAGTCGTCGAGGACGGCGTGCAGGCGTCCGACGTGGCCGGGCTCGTTCGGGTCGAACAGCGGCACGGCGATGCGGCCGGAGTACAGCGTGCCGAAGAACGCGACGAGGTAGTCGAGGTTCTGGGGGCACAGGATCGCGACGCGGTCGCCCGGCTGGGTCACCTGCTGCAGGCGGGCGCCGACGGCCCGGTTGCGGGCGCCGAAGTCGGCCCAGCACAGGTCGCGCTCCACGCCGTCGCGTTCGGTGGAGAAGTCGATGAAGCGGTACGCCAGTTTGTCGCCACGCACCTTCGCCCACCGCTCGACGTGTCGCACCAGGTTCCCGTTGTCGGGGAACTTGATGAGGCCGTCCTTGATGAACGGGTTGTGGAACGGCATTTCACACTCTCCTGTCACACCGCGGCTTGCTGCACGGCTCCTCTTAGGGACGCTGCAGTCCCTCGGCGGAGGGCGCGGACCCGAAGCTCAAAATTTTACTCGCGCTAGGGCGGGTGCCGGTCTCCGCGAACCCGCGTCGGTCATGGCTCCCAGCCTTAGTTTTCTCTTAATGTCAAGCATGTTAAGGGCCGTCCAGGCACTCGCCAAATCAACTCGGTCACATGTCAACCATGTTTTGGTTGCGGCGCGCTCTCGATGACGTTCCGCGCCCAGTTCAGCGTCCACTCCGTCGCCGGCTGGCCGTCGACCTGCCAGAACTGCGGGGTGGCGTACATCGCATGGATCGGCTGACCGGCGCCGCCCGCCAGGGTCTCCAGCGTGCGTGGCAGGTTGACGATCGAGAACGCCGACTCCGGAGCGGCGCAGATCAGGTCGCCCGGCGCGCAGATCTCGAAGACCCGGTCGTTGAGCTGGCCGAAACCACCCGGACGCGGTCCCGTCATGCTCAGGCCCAGGGCGCTCAGCGTCGGCACCTCGTGCAGCGTGATCTCCGCACCCACCCCCGGCGGGTTGGGCCCGACGTCCTGCCCGACACCGGTCTGGCGGCGGCCGTCGGCGATCGCGGTCACCCCGAGCAGCAGGTCCTGGTCGATGGGGCCGCGGCCGTTGCCGACGTCGCTGGCGATGTCCCCGGCGATCACCGCGCCCTGCGAGAACCCGACGATGACGTAGCTGGTCAACGGGCACCGGTTGTTCATGTCCGTCAGCGCCTTGACCGCGGCCTGGGTGCCCTCGGCGCGACTGTCGTTGTACGACATCTGCTTGTCCGCCGAGAACGGATTGTGGAACTGCGCGGTGTAGGGAACCGTGTAGATCTCGAGGCGGTCGTTGCCGAACTCCGCGCGCAGCGGGTTGGTCACGTTGAGCAGCAGCGCGATCGGGAACTGGTTGGGGTTGAACGGGTCCATCTGCGGCGAGGACTCCCACGTGCCCGGAATGGACAGCAGCTGCACGTCCGGGCAGCTGGCGTCCTGGAACTCCGGGCGCGGCTTCCCGGTCGACGGCACGCCCGTCGGCGGCACCGCGGTGGGGGGCAGCGCCGTGTCCGGTGTGTCGGGTTTGCGCATCACCACCACGATGATGGCCACGACCAGCACCACCACCAGGGCCATCGCCCCGGCGGCGGCCAGGGCGAGGATGCGGTGACGCTTGCGTCGACTGGTTTTCGGCATGGGGTATTCGGCTCCTCGCGTACGCGGGTCTGCGCTAGCAGAGTCGTTCGGTTGCGATGCGAATGTAGTCGGCGGTCGCGGAGTCGACCTCCCTCACCGAGGTTCGCATGGAACTGGGTCGCGTCGCGCGCACGTCGCTGCGCACGAGCGGCAGGATGAACTCCCACACCGCCTGATCGCTCTGCTTGGCCGCGCGCGCCTGACAGACCGCGGATCCGATGGACAGGGCTCGCAGTTCGGTGGTGGCCCGCACCCCGGCGGCCTTCAGCGCGTCCAGGTAGCGCCGCTGCTGGCCGGTGACCGTCACCGCACCCGGCTGCCCGGCGCCCTCGGGCGGGCTGGGCAGATCCGATCCGCGGTCGCCCGCGTCATGGGGTAGCGCGGCGGGCGGCGGTGGCGCGGTCGAGGTGACGTCACGGTTGAGCACGTCGTCGGTCAGCGCGCACGCGGCGACGAGCACGACCGCGGACAGCACGAACAGCGTGGGGAGGATCCGCCGTTGGGTGTGCTGCACGGTTCCACGGTACCGGCTGCCCGACGCGGGCCCCGGTGACCGGATCGGCCGCCGGTCAGCGGATCGCGGCCACCAGGTCACCCGACATGGCTCCCAGTTGCGGCGCCCAGCTGCCCCAGCCGTGCTCGCCGCCCGCCGGGAAGTCGAAGTGCCCGTTGCTGCCGCCGACGGCACGATAGTGCTGGTAGAACGCCCGGTTGCTGCCCTGGGCCTGATCGCAGTACCCGATCATCGCGGCCGGGTCGACGCATGTCAGCGTGGTCGGGCTGTAGACCCACAGCCGGGTGTTGTTGTTCGCCAGCAGCTGGATGTGGACGTCGGGGTCGTGCCACTTCCAGCGGCCCAGCTGTGGGAGGCCCCACATGTTGCGGGTGTCGACGCCGCCGTACTGGGCCAGGCCCGCGGTGATGGCGCCGTTGAGCGTGGTGGCCGACGGTGTCATGAACCCCGACATGGACCCGGCGTAGCGGAAGCGGTCGGGATGGAAGGTGGCCATCATCATCGCGCCGGTCCCGCCCTGGGCAGCGCCGACGATGCCGTGCCCGCCGGGGGCCAGGCCCTTGTTGGCGGCCAGCCAGTCTGGCAGCTCGGTGGCCAGGAACGTCTCCCACTGCCGGCTGCCGTCCTGCTCCCAGTTGGTGTAGAGGCTCCACGCGCCGCCGGCGGGCGCGGCGACCGAGATGCCCTTGCCGGCAAGCGTGTTCATCGCGTTGCCCGCGGTCACCCAGTTGCTCACCTCGGGGGCGGCGTTGAAGGCGTCGAGCAGGAACACCGCGTGCGGTCCCCCACCCTGGAACGCGACCGGGATGGCCCGGCCCATGGCGGCCGAAGGCACCATCAGGTACTCGACGCCCTGGGCCCGGGCGGTGGTCTCGGAGGTCATCTCCGTCGCCGACCACAGGCCCGCGGCCAGCACCACGGCCGCGACCGCTCGCAACAACCCACGCATCATTCGGCACACCTCACGTCTGTCGACCGTCTGTTCGCCAATCCCCGCCGCAGGTAGTGAACCACACCACTGTCGGGCGCCGGGTTGGAAAGCCCCCGCAAACGGCCGACGGCGGCGACCCCGTGAGGGATCGCCGCCGCCTGCGGATCGTTGCGTGAGCCGTCGGTCAGCCAGCCGGGGCCGGCGCGGGGCTCGGCTGCGGCACCGCACCCAGCACGCGCTGGATGTCCGGCTTCATCTGCTGGAGCTGCTGGCCCCAGTAGCCCCAGCTGTGGGTACCGGACTGCGGGAAGTTGAACACGCCGTTGCGGCCACCCGCGGCCAGGTACTGCTCCTGGAACGTCTCGTTCGTGCGCAGCGTGAAGCCCTCGAGGAACTTCGCGTTGAAGTTGTCGCCCTCGACCTGGCCGTTGATGTCGGCCGGCTTGCCGTTACCGCAGAACACCCAGATGCGGGTGCCGTTGGCGACCAGCTTGTCGATGTTGACCATCGGGTCGTTGCGCTTCCACGCCGGATCGCTCGACGGACCCCACATGTCCTCGGACTTGTAACCGCCCGCGTCACCCATCGACAGGCCGACCAGCATCGGCCACCAGCCCTCGGACAGGTTCAGGAAGCCCGACAGCGACGCCGCGTACTGGAACTGCTGCGGGTAGTAGATCGCCAGCGTCATCGCGGCGGAACCGGCCATCGACAGGCCGACGGCGGCGTTACGGTTCGGGTTCACACCCTTGGTCGACGCCAGGTAGGCGGGCAGCTCGCTGGTGAGGAAGGTCTCCCACTTGTAGGTGGAGCAACCGGCCTTACCGCAGGCGGGCTTGTACCAGTCGCTGTAGAAGCTGGACTGGCCGCCGACCGGCATGATCACCGACAGGCCGGAGTCGAGGTACCACTCGAACGCGGCGGTGTTGATGTCCCAGCCGTTGAAGTCCTCCTGCGCGCGCAGGCCGTCGAGCAGGTAGACACCCGGGGAGTTGGCGCCGCCGCTCTGGAACTGGACCTTGATGTCGCGGCCCATGCCCGCAGACGGGACCATGAGGTACTCGACCGGCAGGCCGGGACGCGAGAACGCCCCTGCAGTCGCCGAGCCTCCCGTTGCGCCCACCAGCCCGGGCACCACGGCGGTGGCCGTGACGACGGCCATGGCGCCCATCGTGAGCCGGCGCGGCATGGCTTTCACCGCGGCGCGCATCTTCCCAACGAAACTCATACTGCTATTTCCCATCTGTCGTAAGCCGCAACCGGTCCGGGCACTCCAAACCAGCCGCGTTGCCCGTGTAGTCAACCACACGATCGTGTGATCGTTCTCTCCAGCGTGTTTCGCCACGACCGCCGCTGCGCCGTTGCAGGAGGCGTTCGAGCCGGTGGGTGCGAGGTGCGTTCACGCACCTCAGCGCCCCGGCGCGCGGGTGCCCGCCGAGGGGGGATCCGAGGGTGGCGACGTCGCCACCGGGGGTGTGCGTGGAATTGATCACCCGGGGCCGACGAACCGCGATCACCGCCCCCGACGTGCGCAGACGCGCGGCCGGGCCGGAACGCGGCGTGCTGGGCATCTGCGGTCCTTCGATCGGGTTCGGGGCCGTTGACACGGCGGTCGTCAGGGCAGCGTTCAACCGGTGTGCGGGACACCTGACCGGGGTATCGCCCCGACCTGCCTCCGGCGTTACCCAAACAGACGACACACCCGGCCGACAAATCGGCGGTCGCCACCGGGGAGCCGTCACGGCCCGGCCGCCGGCATGCCCGTGTACGGCGGTTCGTGGGGTTCGGGGACGGCCATCCCGCACCGGATGAGCTCGTCGCGCGGCACCCGGTTCAACCGGTACTGGGTGAATTCGTAGGCGTGCGCCACGTTGGACAGAAACTGCCGGGGCGTCAGCGGCGCGCGGATCGAGTTCAGCACCGACTCGGTGGCCGGGCACTTCAGCGCCGCCTCGGCCTGGGCGACCCAGTCCCGGTCGATGTACACCGGCAGGTACGGCGGGATCTTGAGGAACGGCCCCTCGGCGATCGCCCAGTCCGGGAACAGGTTCTTGTCGTGGCCGATGCGGCCGTCCTCGAGGCGTTCGGTGTGCGCGGCCAGCGGGTTGGCCAGCCCGATCTGGTCGATGACCCGCACGTCGAGGCCCACGTTCATCCCGAGCATGCCCAGGTTGGTGAAGAACACGGTGTGCGGACCGATGTAGTCCCTGCCGGCGTCGGGCGGCGGCGGGAGCGCGGGCACCACGTCCCACATGTCGTAGTTGCCCGCGGGCAGCAGCAGGGCCCCGTCGGGGGTGTTCTCCAGCGCGGTGACGACCGCGCGCATCCGCGGATAGTCCAGGTAGTCGGCGGCGGTCAGCGGGTGGGCGTGACCGGTGGCCTGCGCATAGAAGCGGCGCTCGTCGACGATGCCGGTGTCGGTGACCCGGGTGGCGTCCGGACCCATCCCCGGCGCATTGGCCGCCCACAGTGACCATCCCGCCACCGCGAGCCACAGCATGCTGGTGGCGCCGGCCAGCAGATAGCCGGTCTCGCGGCTGAACCGGCTGCCGTCGGGCAGGACGACGGGGATCACCGAGACCGGCAGCAGTGTGCAGAACAACGGGGTGAGCAGTACCCGGCCGTGCATGAAGTCGCCGCCCTGGCGGATCCAGTAGATGCCCTGCAGCAGGCCGCTGCACACGATGAACAGCACCACCGCCGGCGGGCTCTGCACCATCCGGGCCAGGCGGCCGTAGCCGCGGGGCGGCTGGTGCCGGATCCACCACGGGCGGCTGCGGGTGCTCAGCAGCACGACACCGGTCAGGATCAGCAGGACGGCGGGCACCCACAGCAGGTAGGGCTCGGCGAAGTTGGTGAAGTACGTGAACCCCTGCGGCCACTTCGCGCCGGTGGCGTCCTTGGCCACGGCGGTGCCGGGGACGATCAGGGCGTAGTAGCCCATGCGGAAGATCTGGTAGAGCACCGGCAGGAGTCCGCCCGCGACGACGATCAGCAGGCGGCGCCGCCAGGAGCGGGCGGCCACCAGCACCATCACCAGCACACCGACGCCGATCAGCGCGAGTTCCGGGCGCACCAGCACGCTCAGGCCGGCGACGAAGGCCAGCGCGGCGGTGAACGGCCCGCTCACCGCATCGCGGCCCGAGGCTGACGCCGACGGGCCGCGCAACGCCTGAGACCAGCACACCAACATCCACCACAACAAGCCGAGATAGGCGATGACCAGCCCGTTCTCCAACCCGGAGGTGGCGAAGTCGCGCGCCGGGGGCACCGCGATGTAGACCAGCACCCCGGCGGGCAGCAGCAGCGCCCGGCGGCCCTGCAGGCCGGGCGCGTAGAGGCGGGCGGTGCCGAGCATCGCCAGCACCACCCCGGCCACGCTGAGCACCAGCGCGAACACCAGCACGATGTACTCCAGTTGCACGAAGCCGCCGACCCAGGCGCCCGCGGTGATCAGGTAGGTCCACAGCGTCGAGGTGTTGGCCTCGACGCGTTCTCCCGCGTTGAACACCGGCCCGTTGCCTGCCAGCAGATTGCGCACCGTGCGCAGCACGATCAGGCCGTCGTCGGCGATCCACCTGCGCTGCCAGGCGCCCCAGCCGAACAACACCGCCACCACGGCGACACTGACCCACAGACTGACCCGGACGGTGACGTCGAACGGGAACGCCGGGCCGCGGGCCAGTCGGCGCGCCACACCCGACCCGGTGGCCCGCCGAGCCGCGTCAGCCGAAGATGACTGCCGCACCGACAGTCCCGATCCACGCCACGGCGAGGAACTGCAGCACCCGGTCGCGTAGCGCGATCTCCTCGGGCTCACCGGCCATACCGCCGTCGACGTCGACGGCGTAGCGCAGGATCGCGATGGTGAACGGGATCATCGAGACGACGAACCAGGAGGTGCCGCCCTGGTCGTCACGCCCGAACGCCCACAGGCCGTAGCAGAGCACCACCGCGGTCGCGGACATCGTCCACACGAACCGCAGGTAGGTGGTGGTGTAGCGCTCGAGCGACTTGCGGATCTTGGCGCCGGTCCGTTCGGCCAACTGGAGTTCGGCGTACCGCTTGCCCGCGGCCATGAACAGCGATCCGAACGCCATGACGAGCAGGAACCACTGCGACAGTGGGATGTCGGCGGCCACACCGCCGGCGATGGCGCGGATCAGGAACCCCGACGACACGATGCAGATGTCAAGGACCGCTTGATGTTTGAGGCCGAAGCAGTAGGCCAGCTGGATCACGATGTAGACCGCCATCACCAACGCGAGGTTGGGGGTCAGCAGCCACGAGATGATCAGCGACGCCGCGCCGAGCACGATCGCGAGGCCGTAGGCCAGCCGTTCGGACACCACGCCCGCCGCGATGGGCCGGAACCGTTTGGTGGGGTGGGCGCGGTCGGCTTCGACGTCGCGGGCGTCGTTGACCAGGTAGACCGTCGACGCCGCCAGGCAGAACGCGACGAACGCCACCGACACTTTGATCAGCACTTCGCGGTAGTCGTAGGTGAACCGGTCGTCGCCGAGTGCGACGAGTGGCGCGGCGAGCACCAGCAGGTTCTTCACCCACTGCCGCGGCCGGATCGCCTTGACGATGCCGGCGGGCAGACTGCGCGGCGGTCCGGTGACCGGGGCCGCTTCCTCACTCATCCCGATACCCATGACGCCCAGAACCCATCTCGATCCGCTCCATTGCCCCGCGCTCACCTCTGCCGGCCATCAGTGTCCGACCCGCTCTGCCACCCGCGCGGTGGCCTCGGCGACCACCGCACCGACCGCGACACCGGTCATCACGTCACTGGGATAGTGCACGCCGAGCACCAGTCGCGACAACGCCATCGGCGGCACCAGCACCGCGGGCAGCGGCAACCCGGTCACCCGGCCGAGCAGCACCGCGGCCGCGGTGGTCGAGGTCGCGTGCGCGGACGGGAAGCTCAGCCGGCTGGGCGTGCCGACGTTGACGGCGATGGCCGGGTGATGCGGCCGCTCCCGGCGCACCACCCGTTTGATCAGCACCGCGGCGGCGTGTGCGGCGAACGCACCCGCACCGGCGACCACCCATTCGCGGCGGCGGTGCGGCTGCAGCAGCGCGCCGAGCCCGGCGACGGCCAGCCAGCCCGCGCTGTGCTCCCCGAAATGGGACAGCCCACGCGCACCCTCGAGCACCCCGGGGCGCCCGGCCAGAGCCGCCTGCACTGCCACCAACGCGGCGTCCTCGCCGCGCGGTTCGTCAACCATCGTTCATCGCACTTCTTGGGGGGACAGCAGTACCGATTCCCACTTCTGCTTGCTGGCGAGCACCGGCAGCGCTTCGCGGTAGACGCGGCGCATGTCGTCGAACCGGCGGGCCAGCCGGCGCTGCCTGCGGATCGACTGGCCGAGCAGCTCCAGCATCTTCGCGCGGTCCCGCTGGCGGTAGACCACGCCGCGGCCGTCAGCGGTGGTCACCGTGACACCGTCGTACTTGGACAGCAGGAACCATCGCGAGTTCTGCGTCGGCACGTTGAGCTGCGGGCGTTCGTGGTGCTGCGGGTCGGCCTTCTTCGCGTTGTGCACGATGCCGCGCAGCAGGTGGTAGGCGATCACCGGTTTGGCCACCGGCGGGTCGATCTTCTGCAGCTTCTCCGACGGCGGCGGCAGCTCACTGGCCGCGGGCATCACGACGGCATCCGGGTACTGCTTGCGGAGGCGGTGCACCTCGGGCAGCGCGCTCTCCAGGATCGAGAAGATGTGCTCCGGGCCGGCGAGGAAGTCGTCCATCGCCTTGTTCTGGATTTCGACGGTCGAATACTCAAGGCAGGCAAGGTGTTTGAGCGTGGCCTTGAAATGGCTGCGGACCAGTCCGCGGATGTCGCCGTCCCAGTGCAGCGCCGCCACCACCAACCGGTTGCGCAGGTGGAAGTACGCCTGCCAGTCGATCGCGTCGTCCTTGTCGCTCCACGCCATGTGCCAGATCGCGGTGCCCGGCATGGTGGCGGTCGGGTATCCGTGTTCGGCCGCGCGCAGCCCGTATTCGGCGTCGTCCCACTTGATGAACAGCGGCAGCGGCTGGCCCAGCTCCTCGGCGACCTGCCGTGGGATCATGCACATCCACCAGCCGTTGTAGTCGACGTCGATGCGCCGGTGCAGCAGCTGGCTTCTGTCGTAATTGGCGTTCAGCGGGTACTTGGCGAAGTCGTGGTCGTACTCGGTGTACGGCGCCGAGGTCCACATGAAGTTCGCGCGGTCGACGACCTCGCCCATGATGTGCAGGTGTGACGGCTCCTGCAGGTTCAGCATCTGTCCGCCGACCAGCATCGGCGTCTTGGCGAAGCGGTTCAGCGCCAGCGCGCGCAGGATCGAGTCCGGTTCGACGCGGATGTCGTCGTCCATGAACAGGATCTGTTCGCAGTCGGTGTTCTTCAGCGCCTCGTACATCACCCGGCTGTACCCGCCGGACCCGCCGAGGTTGGGCTGGTCGTGGATGGACAGCCGGTTGCCCAGCGGCGCCACGGCGTCGGCGAACTCCGGGTGGTCGCGCACCTTCCGGTTGCCCTGGTCGGGCACGATCACCGCGCTGATCACCTCGTCGACCAGCGGATCCGAGGTCAGCGCCCGCAACGAGTTCACACAGTCGTCGGGACGGTTGAAGGTCGGGATACCGACGGCGATGTTGGCCACGCCGGGCGCGGGCACCGGCGCGTACCAGCCGGCGCTGTGCAGCGTGACGGCGCTGTCGGTGGTGATGTCGAACCAGATCCAGCCGCCGTCCTCGAACGGCTGCAGACCGATCTCCACCTCGACGACGGTGGGACGGTCGGCCTCGCTCGCGAAGGCCTTGCCCTCCACGAAGATGCGGGCGCCGGTGGCCTTGGTGCGGTAGAGGTCGACCCGGCCGCTGCCCGTCAACTCGGTCCGCAGCACCACCGACGTCAGCGTCGACCAGCGCCGCCAGTAGCTCGCCGGGAACGCGTTGAAGTAGGTGGCGAACGACACCTCGGACTCCGCGCCGATCTCCAGGGTGGTGCGGCTGCGGGCGTGGGCCCGGCGGGCGTTGGTCTCGGATTCCTCTATATAGAGCTTGCGGACGTCGAGGGGTTCACCGGGCCGCGGCAGGATCACGCGCGCCAGCAGGCTGACTGCGCGGGATTCGCCTGCGACCGGCGCACCGGTCGGGGTCTCACTCATGGATTCTCGTCCTGTGTCAGGGGCGCACCGTCACGCAGGTGCGGCGCCAGGGTGTTGTCGTACATGTTCAGCGCGCTGGCGATCGCCATGTGCATGTCGAGGTACTGGTAGGTGCCCAGTCGCCCGCCGAACAGGACCTTGGCCGACGCGGTCTCGGCCTTGGCCTTGGCCCGGTAGGCGGTCAGCAGCGCGCGGTCGGACTCGGTGTTGATCGGATAGTAGGGCTCGTCGTCCTCGTCGGCGAACCGGGAGAACTCACGCATGATCACGGTTTTGTCCGTCGGGTAGGCCCGCTCCGGGTGGAAGTGCCGGAACTCGTGGATGCGCGTGTAGGGCACGTCGGCGTCGTTGTAGTTCATGACGGGGGTGCCCTGGAAATCCCCGGTGTCGAGCACCTCGAGCTCGAAGTCCAGGGTGCGCCAGCCCAGCCGGCCCTCGTCGTAGTCGAAGTAGCGGTCCACCGGGCCGGTGTAGACCACCGGGGCGTCGGGGCTGTCGGCCCGCAGTTCGTCGCGGACGTCGAACCAGTCGGTGTCCAGCCGGACCTCGATGCGGCCGTCGGCGGCCATGTTCTCCAGCCACTTCGTGTAGCCCTCGACGGGCAGACCCTCGTAGGTGTCGTTGAAGTAGCGGTTGTCGAAGGTGTAGCGCACCGGCAGGCGGTTGATCGTCGAGGCGGGCAGCTCCTTGGGGTCGGTCTGCCACTGCTTGGCGGTGTAGTGCTTGACGAACGCCTCGTAGAGCGGGCGGCCGATCAGCGAGATCGCCTTCTCCTCGAGGTTCTGCGCGTCCTCGGTGTCGATCTCGGCGGCCTGCTCGGCGATGAGGGCGCGCGCCTGGTCGGGGGTGAAGTAGCGGCCGAAGAACTGGCTGACCAGGCCCAGCCCCATCGGGAACTGGTAGGCCTGGCCGTTGTACAGGGCGAACACCCGGTGCTGGTAGCCGGTGAACTCGGTGAACTGGCGGACGTAGTCCCACACCCGCTGATTCGAGGTGTGGAAGAGGTGCGCACCGTAGCGGTGCACCTCGATGCCGGTCTGCGGTTCCGGCTCGGAGTAGGCGTTACCCCCGAGGTGTGCCCGTCGCTCGATGACGAGGACCCGTTTGTCCAACTGGGTCGCCACACGCTCGGCGATCGTCAGACCGAAGAAGCCGGAGCCGACGACGAAAAGGTCGTAGTGGGAGCTCATCGGCAGCCAGGGTATCCGACCGCGGCCGCTCTCCCCGACATGCTGCCGCGCCGGTCGCCGGAACGGGTCCGCGAGTCCAGGTCGCAATTAGCTCACGATTCAGTATCGCCACTCTAGTCACACCAGTCACGCCAGTAGCATCGGTCTCGTCGGAGCGTGGGCTCGAGAGAGGGAGTTCGGCGCGGTCGACACCGATTTGACCACTACGAGCAATAGCCACATGTAGTCCATGTATTGAGGAGACTTCCGTGCCGAACCGACGTCGCAGCAAGGCCTCGACAGCCATGAGCGCGTTCGCCGCCCTGGCCGTCGCAAGTCCAGTCGCAGCCGTGGCCGTGACCCAACTCTCGGGGTCCACCGATGCGCCTCAGCACCGTGAATTCGTCCAGGCCGCCATGGTCACCGATCTGCCCAGCGAGTTGATGTCCGCGCTGACCCAGGGGCTGTCGTCGTTCGGCATCAACCTGCCGCCGATGCCGACCGGGGTGCTGACCGGCACGCCGTCCGCGCCGACGACGCTGACCACCCCGGGACTGGGCGCACCGGGGCTCACGTCCCCGGGCCTGACCACCCCCGGACTGACGGCCCCCGGCCTGACCACCCCCGGCCTGACGACGCCGGATGCCAGCGTGCCCCCGCTGACCGCGACGGCCCCGGCTCTCGGTGACGCCGGCCTGACCAACCCCGCGCTGACCAGCCCGGGGCTGACCAGCCCCACCGGTGATCTCCCGGGGCTGACTTCGCCCGGGCTGAGCACGCCGGGCCTCACCACGCCGACTCTCGACCCGGCGCTCACCCCGGTCTCCACCGGCGCCCTGCCGGTGCCGGGCGAGGTGCCGATCTCCGCGCCGCTGGGCGCGGATCCCACGCTGGGCACCTACCCGATCCTCGGCGATCCGCTGATGGCGACGGTGCCCACCGCTCCCGCGAGCACCGGACTGCTGGGCGATCTGTCCAGCGCGGCCAACCAGCTCGGCGCCGGCCAGGCCATCGACCTGCTCAAGGGTGTCGTGGTGCCCGCGATCACCGGGGCCATCAAGTCCGCGGCCCCACCGGCCGGTGCGCCGCTGCCGCCTCCGCCCGCCCCGCCCGCCGCCCCGGGCATGTAGAAGACCTGCATCGAAACGGCACCGCAGAAGCCGATCGCGGCTCTGCGGTGCCGTTGCGATTTTATTTGGTTGCCGTTTTCGGCCGTGTCGAAACATCAGTAACAACTGACACATACGTAACATCAGTCCGTGCTGTCCCGCCGACCTGCGCCGTCGCTCTTCTTCACCGCGTTAGCGGCGACGCTCGTGCTCCTTCCGTGGGCAATCAACGGACTGCCCGGTGACGACGACGAATCCGCGGCGCCCGGCGCCCCCACCGTGACCGAACAGCCCCTCCCCGGGCTCGGCGGTGGCGAGACCGTCCGCGAGATCCACCAGGACACCCCGTTCTCCATGGTGGCGCTGACCGCCGAGGACCTCACCGGAACCTCAGCGCGGGTGCGCGCCAAGAAGGACGACGGCTCCTGGGGGCCTTGGTACGAGGCCGAACCCCTCGAAGGCGTGGGCGAGGAGGCCGCCGCGCGGCGTGGCACCGATCCGGTGTTCGTCGGGCGCACCACCACCGTCCAGATCGCCGTGACCAGGCCGGCCGACGCTCCGCCGAGCGCCCCGTCGGCCGCCGAACGCCGGGGGCCCGATCTCGGCTACCTGCCCGCCACCGTCGAGCAGCCGTTCGCGCAGAACATCAACGCGGTGCTGATTTCTCCGCCGCAGGCGCCGGTGGACACCGCGCCGCTCCCGAACGCCGTGGTCGCCCCCGGGGTCCCGCCGCGCATCATCACCCGCGCACAGTGGGGCGCCGACGAATCGATGCGGTGCGGCGCGCCGCGCTACGACGCCGCCGTCCGCGCCGGGGTCGTCCACCACACCGCGGGCAGCAACGACTACGCGCCGGAGGATTCGGCCGGGATGGTCCGGTCGATCTACGAGTACCACACCCGCACGCTGGGCTGGTGCGACCTGGGCTACAACGCCCTGGTCGACAAGTTCGGCCAGGTCTTCGAGGGCCGCGCGGGCGGGATGGACCGCCCGGTCGAGGCCTCCCACACCGGCGGTTTCAACACCGACACATGGGGTGTCGCGATGATGGGCAACTTCGAGGTGGTCCCGCCCACCCCCATCCAACTGCGCACCACCGGCAGGCTGCTGGGCTGGCGGCTCGGCCTCGACCGCGTCGACCCGATGGGCACCACGGTGCTGACCAGCGCCGGCGGCTCCTTCACCCACTTCCCGGCCGGTGCGACGCCCAGGCTGCCGAGCATCTTCACCCACCGCGACGTCGGCAACACCGAATGCCCCGGCAACGCCGCGTACGCCGCGATGGGCGACCTGCGGGCCATCGCCGCCCGGTTCAACGCGCCGCCCGGGCCGGAGGACCTCGCCGAAACACTGCGTGGCGGAGCGATTTTCGACCGCTGGACGAAGATGGGCGGGATGGCCGGCGCGCTCGGCGCACCCACCTCGCCGGAGGCCGCCGGCGAGGGATCGGCCCGGTACGTGCGATTCGAACGCGGCGCGATGTACTGGTCGCCGGAAAGCGGTGCGGCCCCGGTGATGGGCGCCCTCTACGACGCCTGGGGTTCGCTCGGTTTCGAACGCGGCGCCCTCGGACTGCCCACCAGCGGCGAGATCCACGAACCGCTGTGGATCAAGCAGAACTTCCAGCACGGCACGCTGAACTTCGACCGCGAGAAGAGCACCGTCGTTCGCGTGATCGACGGTGTCCCGCTCGAACTGCCGCCCGCGTCGTCGCATACGCCACCGGTGCAGCTGGAGCGGTTCACCGCGCCCATCAACCCCTGACGGTCGCTACATCCACCAGCGCTCGAGGACCCGCGCCACGCCGTCGTCGGCGTTGCGGGCGGTCACCTCGTCGGCGGCCGACACCGCCTCGGGATGCGCGTTGCCCATCGCCACACCGTGGCCGGCCCAGCGCAGCATCGGCACGTCGTTGGGCATGTCGCCGAACGTCACCACGTCGCCGGCCACCAGCCCGAGCGGACCTGCGAGCTCCTGGATGCCGCTGGCCTTGCTGATGCCCGACGGCATGACCTCGATCAGGCCGTTGTTGGTCGAGTAGGTGATGTCGCCCTCGCCGGTGATGTGTCTGGCGAGTTCGGCGGCCATCTCGGCGCTGCTGGCCCCCGATTTGCGGATGAGCAGTTTGACGGCGGGGGCGCTGAGCAGGTCCTCGAGCGACACCTCGGTGTTGTCCGGGTTGAGCCATGCGTGCTCGTAACCGGGTGAGCTCACGAACTGCGGGGTCGCCGCGTCGTGCGCGGAGTTGCCGACCCGCTCGACGGCCAGACCCGAACCGGGGATGACCCGGCCTGCGATGTCGGCCAGTTCGCTGAGCGCGTCGACGGACAGGGTGCGCGCCGACACGATGCGGTCGGTGGCCGGGTCGTAGATGACGGCGCCGTTGGCGCACACCGCCATCGGCGCCAGGCCCAGCCCGTCGACCACCGGCGCCACCCAGCGGGGTGGTCGTCCGGTCGCGAGCACGAACTGCACCCCGGCGTCGACGGCGGCGTGCACGGCCGCACGCGTGCGCGGCGAGACCTTCTCGTCGTCGTCGAGCAGCGTGCCGTCCACGTCGGTGGCGATCATCGCGGGCAGTGTCATGTTGGGGATGTCATCTCGTCCGTCTGCCTTCTGCCCGTCTCCGGGCACGTTCCGCCAGTTCCGCCTCGTCGAGACGTCTGGCCTCCTCGAGGGTCGGCGCGCTGCCTCCCAGCCTGCGCGGCACCCAATACTGCCCGGCGGGCGCGGGGTAGTCGGCCTGCGCCCGCGCGAGCAACGCCTCCATCGACGCGCGCAGCGCCGCACTCACGTCGGCCATCGACCCCACGGGGACCATCGGCTCACCCACGGCCACCGTGACCGGGATCCGCCTGCGGCCCAGCGCACGGGGATGGTCCTTGGTCCACACGCGGTGCGCACCCCAGACGATGAGCGGGACGATCGGCACCTCGGCCTCGATCGCCATGCGTGCCGCACCGGTCTTGAACTCCTTGAGTTCGAAGCTGCGGCTGATCGTCGCCTCGGGATACACGCCGACCAGTTCACCGGCGCGCAGCGCCTGGACGGCGACGGCGTACGCACCCGCCCCCGCCCGCCGGTCGACCGGGATGGTGCCGGTGTGCCTGATCAGATAGCCGACGACCCTGACCTGCTCCATCTCCGCCTTGATCATGAACCGCATGCGCCGACCGCGGGCCTTGGCCGCCAGCGCCGCGGGCAGGAAGTCGACGTAGCCGGTGTGGTTGATGGCCACGACCGCACCGCCGCGATCGGGGAGGTTGTCGAGTCCGTGATAGGTGATCCGTGTCCCGGTGACCCTGGTCGCCGCCTCCGCGACGATCTCCAGCGTGCGAAAAACGGGCTCCACAGGCGCTACTCCGGCGCCCCGCCGGGCCCGGACCGCTCGGCGCGCCGGGCCGCCTTCTCCGCCGCCTCCTCCATGTCCATCCGGTTGGCCTCCGCCAGCGTCGGGGCGCCTCCGCCGAGCCGGTGCGGCACCCAGAATTCGCCCGGCGGATGCGGACCGTAGGCGTCCTGCACGCGTTCGAGAAGATGCTGCATCCGGTGGTGGAGCAGCGCCGACAACTCCGGTGCGGGCAGCGTGGGCTCGATCGGTTCGCCGACGGCGATCGAGATCGGCACCTTCGGGCGGGCCAGCTTCTTGGGGTGTCCCTTGGTCCAGATCCGCTGCGCACCCCACACGATGTGCGGAACGATCGGCACCTGCGCGGCGATCGCCATCCGCGCGGCCCCCGATTTGAACTCCTTGATCTCGAAGCTGCGGCTGATCGTCGCCTCGGGGTACACGCCGACGAATTCCCCGGCCCGCAACGCCTGGCACGCGTGCTCGAACGAGGCGGCGCCGTTCTCCCGGTCCACCTCGATGTGGCGCAGGCTGCGCATGATCGGTCCGGTGATCTTGTGGTCGAACACTTCCTTCTTCGCCATGAAACGGACCTTGCGGCCCAGGCCCTGCCGGTAGGCCGGCAGACCGGCGAAGGTGAAGTCAAAGTAGCTGGTGTGGTTGATCGCGATCACCGCGCCGCCGGTCTTCGGCAGGTTCTCGACACCGGTGACGGTGAACTTCAGACCCTGCAGGCGCCACGTCAGCCGCGCGAGCTGGATGACTGTTCCGTATACCGGTTCCACACGGCCAGCGTAGTGCGCCACAACACAGCGGCGCGGTGAGCGGTACACCACCGGCCGCGCGCGGCCGTCCACGCCGGCCGCGCCCCTTAGACTGAGGCGACGACGTCATGCGCGCGGCACCGGGCGCAGGAAGGAAGATGTGCAGGTCACCAGCGTCGGACACGCCGGCTTCCGGATCGACACCACAGCGGGGAGCATCCTGTGCGACCCGTGGGTCAACCCGGCCTACTTCGCCTCGTGGTTCCCCTTCCCGGACAACACCCGACTCGACTGGGACGCCCTCGGCGACGTCGACTACCTCTACGTCTCCCACCTGCACAAGGACCACTTCGATCCGAAGAACCTGCGCGAGCACGTCAACAAGGACGCCGTCGTGCTGCTGCCCGACTATCCGGTGCCGGACCTGCGGCGTGAGCTGGAGAAACTGGGTTTCCACCGGTTCTTCGAGACCACCGACTCGGTCAAGCACCGCGTCAGCGGCCCCAAGGGCGACCTCGATGTGATGATCATCGCGCTGCGGGCGCCGGCCGACGGCCCGATCGGGGACTCCGGGCTGGTGGTCGACGACGGTGACACCGTCGCCTTCAACATGAACGACGCGCGGCCGGTCGATCTCGATGTGCTGGCCGCCGACTTCGGCCACGTCGACGTCCACATGCTGCAGTACTCGGGCGCGATCTGGTACCCGATGGTCTACGACATGCCCGCCCGCGCCAAGGAGGCGTTCGGCACACAGAAGCGCCAACGCCAAATGGACCGGTGCCGCCAGTACATCGCGCAGGTGGGAGCCACCTGGGTGATCCCGTCGGCGGGCCCGCCGTGCTTCCTCGACCCCGAACTGCGGGACCTCAACGACGACCACGGCGACCCGGCGAACATCTTCCCCGACCAGATGGTGTTCCTCGACCAGATGCGCAGGCACGGCCACGACGGCGGCCTGCTGATGATCCCGGGGTCGACCGCCGACTTCACCGGCTCTCAACTGCATTCGCTGACCCACCCGTTGCCCGACGACGAGGTCGAGGCGATCTTCACCACCGGCAAGGCGGACTACATCGAGGCGTTCGCGCAGCGGATGGCGCCGGTCCTGGCCGCGGAGAAGGCGACATGGGCGCCCGCGCACGGTGAATCGCTGCTCGAACCGCTGCGCGAGAAGTTCGAGCCGATCATGGTGCAGAGCGACCAGATCTGCGACGGCATCGGCTATCCGGTCGAGTTGCGCATCGGCGCCGAGACGGTCGTCGTCGACTTCCCGAAGCGCGTTGTACGCGAACCGATTCCGGACGAGAAGTTCCGTTACGGTTTCGAGATCGCCCCCGAACTGGTGCGCACCGTGCTGCGCGACGGGGAACCGGACTGGGTGAACACCATCTTCCTGTCCACCCGCTTCCGCGCCTGGCGGGTCGGCGGTTACAACGAGTACCTGTACACGTTCTTCAAATGTCTCACCGACGAACGTGTGGCCTACGCCGACGGGTGGTTCGCCGAGGCGCACGACGATTCGGCGTCGATCACGATGGGCGGGTACGAGTTCCAGCGGCGCTGCCCGCATCTCAAGGCCGACCTGTCGAAGTTCGGCGTGGTGGAGGGCAACACCCTGACCTGCAATCTGCACGGCTGGCAATGGAATCTGGAGAACGGACGATGCCTGACGACCAAGGGTCACGAACTGCGGACCGGACCGCTGTGACAGCACCGCGGCAGTACTACGACGACGGTCAGATCCAGCTCGACAAGCACGCGATCACGTTGCGGCGCTACCACTTCCCGTCGGGCACCTCGAAGGTGATCCCGCTGCAGCAGGTCCGCGGTTACCGCGCCGAACCGCTCGGGTCGTTCGTGCACCGCTTCCGCATGTGGGGCAGTTCGGATCTGCGGCGGTGGCTGCCGCTGGACATGCGCCGGCCGTTCAAATCGACGCTGGTCACACTCGACGTGGCCGGCAACCGGTGGCGTCCGGCGTTCACCCCGGCCGACCCCGAGCGGTTCACTGCGATGCTCGACGAGCTGCTCGACCGCTAGCGGCGCACCCGGCGGGCGACCTTCCCCACTGCCCGCGCCCCGAGCAGCGCCGACACCACCCACGGGCCGGCGACGATGATCGGGTCCAGCCACATGTGGTTGCGGTCAACGCGTTTGGTGCTGGTGCGGGCCGCCAGGCCGTTGTGGGTGAACTCGGCCTTCACCCCGCTCTCGGTGATCGGGTTGTCCGGGCGCAGGCTCGCGAACGACTGCAGGTGGTGCTCCACGGCGTCGACCCGATCGGCGAGGATCAGCAGCAGCCAGTGCGCGGCCTTCCCCTCGCTGTGTTCGGCGTAGGCGTACTTGCGGATCGCCCCCGACAGGCCGCGCGGCGGGGCGGAGGTGCCGAAGACGGGGGTGAGGAACTCGTGCTCGATCGAGCGTTCCCGCGGCCACGTCTCGGGTTGCCGCTCCGGGAAATCCCAATGCGCCCCGGTCGGCTCGGACCGCAGCTTGGGCACCGACGGCCGATCGGCGGGGTCGAGGTCGGCTCCCCAGCCGGGGATGCGGGCGCGCAGTTCCTCGGACGACGGGACGGGCGGATGGTCTGCGGTGTAGGTCATAGGAGTCCTCACGCTGCGCTGGGAACGATGATCGGCTTGATGCAGTTGTCGAGCTTGGCGGAGAAGATGTGGTACCCCTCGGAGATGTGCTCGAGCGGAATCCGGTGTGTGACAATCTCACTCGGTTTGAGATAACCGTTCTCGATGTGCGAGAACAACCGCGGCCACTGCCGTTTGGCCGGGCACTGGTTCATCCGCAGGGTCAGCCCCTTGTTCATCGCGTCGCCGAACTTGACCGCGCTGAAGATCGGTCCGTAGGCACCCATCACCGAAACGGTCCCACCCTTGCGCACCGAGTCGATCGCCCAGTTCAGCGCGACCGGTGAACCGCCCTGCATCTTGAATTTCGCGGCCGCCACGTGCTGCAGGAAGTTGCCGTCGGCCTCGGCCCCCACCGCGTCGATGACGACGTCGGCGCCGAGATGACCGGTGGCCTTCTTCATCTCGACGACGATGTCGTCGTACTCGGCGAAGTTGCGGGTCTCGGCGTGGGCCATGGTGCGCGCCTTCTCCAGCCGGTACTCGAGGTGGTCGATGACGATCACCCGGCCCGCTCCCATCAGCCACGCCGACTGGGCGGCGAACAGCCCGACCGGCCCGGCGCCGAACACGGCCACCACGTCGCCCTCGACGATGTCGCCGAGCTGCGCGCCGAAGTACCCGGTGGCCAGCGCGTCGGTGCACATCAACGCGTCCTCGTCGGAGATGGTGTCCGGAATCAGCGAGGGCCCCACATCGGCGAACGGCACGCGGACGAACTCGGCCTGACCGCCGTCGTATCCGCCGCAGGTGTGCGAGTAGCCGTAGATGCCGCCGACGGCCGTCGCGTTGGGATTCACGTTGTGGCAGTTCGAATACAGGCCGCGGGCGCAGAAGTAACACGAACCGCAGTAGATGTTGAACGGCACCATCACCCGGTCGCCGGGTTTGAGGTTCTGCACCGACGGCCCGACTTCGTGGACCACACCGATGAACTCGTGCCCGAACGTCATCCCGACCCGGGTGTCGGGCATCATCCCGTGGTACAGGTGCAGATCGGACCCGCAGATCGCGGCCAACTCGACCCGCACGATGGCATCGTTGGGATGCTCGATTCGCGGGATGTCCTTCTCTTCGACCCGGATCTTGTAGGGACCGCGGTAGACCATGGCACGCATGACCCTGCCCATACCCGGCCGGGATGCGGTGAAACGGCCGCGCGGCTACCGCGTGACGACGGTCTGCCGCAGTTCCGACGTCTCGCCGGATTCGGTGTCGTAGACCCGGACGACGGCCTCGTCGCCGGGTTGCAGGAACGTCGACTCCCCCAGTTCGGTGTAGCGGGTCGCGCCGATCCCGATCAGCACGTGCTCGGGGTGGCCCGCCGCAGCCATCAGTGCCCCCACGTCCTCCAACGGGGTGTCGGCAGAACCCTTCTGGTTCGCCAGCCGTTCCACCACCCAGTCCAGCAGGACCTCGCCGTAGTAGGAGTAGCCCAGCAGCGGGCTGTCGACGCCGTAGGCGTGTTCGTGGCCGTCGCGGTCCCGCAGGTAAGACTCCAGCCGCAGCGTGGCGGTGGGCCCGTCCGGGGTGAGGTCGCCGATGTCGAAGAACTGCGGGGCCACCCCCTTCGACGACGCCCCCCAGTTCTTCTTGTCGCTGATCTTGGCGGCGCCGGGTCTGCGGATCGAGCAGTCGTTGAACGCGCCGAGGGCGAACGGGTCGAGCCGGGCGACGGTGTCGCCCTGCCACACCACCCGGCATGCCAACCCGACCTCGGGTTCGATCTGCAGGTTCAGCGGCTCGTCACTGTCGGGCAGCACGATGCGGTCGTGGGAGAGCGGGAACTGACCGAGGAACCCGTCGAGGCCGGGGCCGTACCACGGGAAGATGCCCTTGGGAGCCTGCCCCTCGGAGGTGACGTTGACGAAATCGGCTGACTCACCGGCCTGTTCGAGGTGCCCGGCGAAATTGCCCGCCACCCCGAATCCGAACCACGAGCGCAGATCGTCGAGTCGTAGATCGATCACGGTTCGAGCACCTCCGTTCCGACGAACGGCACCAGGGCCGCGGGCACCCGGACGCTGCCGTCGGGCTGTTGATGGTTCTCCAGGATCGCGACGAGCCAGCGGGTGGTGGCCAGCGTGCCGTTGAGGGTGGCGGCGATCTGCGGTTTGCCGTTCTCGTCGCGGTAGCGGGTGGACAGCCGCCTGGCCTGGAAGGTCGTGCAGTTCGACGTCGAGGTCAGCTCGCGGTAGGTCTGCTGGGTGGGCACCCATGCCTCGCAGTCGTACTTGCGTGCGGCCGACGATCCGAGATCGCCTGCGGCGACGTCGATCACGCGGTACGGCACCTCGATGTGGGCCAGCATCTCGCGTTGCCAGCCGAGCAGGCGCCGGTGTTCTTCCTCGGCGTCCTCGGGCCGGCAGTAGACGAAGCCCTCGACCTTGTCGAACTGGTGCACCCGGATGATGCCCCTGGTGTCCTTGCCGTAGCTGCCGGCCTCCCTGCGGAAGCACGACGACCATCCGGCGTAGCGGCGCGGGCCCGCGGACAGGTCGATGATCTCGTCGGCGTGGTAACCCGCGAGGGGCACCTCCGAGGTCCCCACGAGGTACATGTCGTCGGACTCGAGGTGGTACACCTCGTCGGCGTGGGCGCCGAGGAAACCGGTGCCCGCCATCACCTCGGGCCGCACCAGCACCGGCGGGATGACGAGGGTGAACCCGTTGTCGGTGGCCAACCGCACCGCCAGCTGCATGAGCCCCAGTTGCAGCAGGGCGCCGCGGCCGGTGAGGAAGTAGAACCGCGATCCGGCCACCTTGGCGCCGCGTTCCATGTCGATCAGACCGAGCGCCTCGCCGAGTTCGAGGTGGTCCTTCGGATCGTCGATCGCCGACGGTTCCCCGACGACGTCGAGCACCGTGAAGCAGTCCTCACCGCCGGCGGGGACCCCGTCGACGACGACGTTCGAGATCGCCATGTGCGCGGCGGTGAAGGTGCGGTCGGCGTCGGCCTGTGTGGCCTCGGCGGCCTTGACCTGCTCGGCGAGTTCCTTGGCGTGCGCCAGCAGCGCGGGCCGCTCGTCCGGGGAGGCCTTGCCGACCCGCTTGCTGGCCGCCTTCTGGTCGGCGCGCAGGTTGTCGGCGGCCGACACCGCGGCGCGGCGGGCCGCGTCGGCGTCGAGCAGGGCGTCGACGAGCGCGGGATCCTCACCTCGTGCCCGTTGGGAGGCGCGCACGGCATCGGGGTTCTCGCGCAGGAACTTGAGGTCGATCACGGCCGCAACCCTACTTTTGCCGGGCCGCTCCAAACATCTCGAGGTATCCGGTCCGGCCGGAGACCCGGGCGGCCTCGACGGCGTTCGGCGTGCCCGCCGCGGATCGGCCCCCGCGTCGAGCAGTGCGCGCACCACGTCGCCTCGGCCTTGAAGACCGCACCGGCCCGAATCTACGCGCCGCGGGGTCCGGCCGGCACAACCACATAACGTTACAACCGCATCACTTGTCACAGCACCTGACACGCCTGTCACAATGGAGCGGATGTTGGAGGCACCAGAACGCGACCGCCCCGAGGGCGACGCACGCGACAAGGCGCCGTGGTGGCACAGCCTGCAGGCCACGTCGACCCGGCGCGCGCTGCTGTTGACCGCGCTCGGCGGGTTGCTCATCGCAGGATTCGTCACCGCCCTGCCGCGCAACGAGGGCACGAACGGCCCCGGTCTGAGCGCCAGCGCCATCACGCTGGGCCCGCGCGGCAACGACACGTTCAACCACGCCAAGAGCGGGGACTGCCTGAACTGGCCCGAACGCAATCCCGACGGGGCGCAGATCGTCGACTGCAAGGACGAGCACCGCTTCGAGGTCGCCGAATCGGTCGACATGCGGACCTTCCCGGGCAGTGAGTACGGCCCGGACGCCGAACCGCCGTCGCCGGCCCGCATCCAGCAGATCAGCCAGGAGCAGTGCCAGGCCGCGGTGCGCCGTTACCTCGGCCCGCGCTTCGACCCGAACAGCCGCTTCACCATCAGCATGATGTGGTCCGGCGACAAGGCGTGGCGCCAGGCCGGCGAGCGCCGCATGCTGTGCGGTCTGCAGTTGCCGGGCCCGAACAACCAGCAGCTGGCGTTCACCGGCAAGGTCGCCGAGGTGGACCAGTCGAAGGTCTGGCCCGCCGGCACCTGCCTGGGCATCGACCCGGCCACCAATCAGCCCACCGACATCCCGGTCGACTGCGCGGCCCCGCACGCCATGGAGGTCACGGGAGCGGTCAACCTCAAGGAGAAGTTCCCCGGCGGCCTGCCGCCGGAACCCGAGCAGGACACGTTCATCAAGGATGCGTGCACCCGGATGACCGATGCCTACCTGGCGCCGATCGAACTCCGCAACACCACGCTGACCCTGATCTACAGCACGATCTCGCTGCCGAGCTGGACCGCGGGCAGCCACCGGGTGTCGTGCAGCATCGGCGCGACGCTCGGCAACGGCGGGTGGTCGACGCTGCTCAACAGCGCCAAGGGTCCGCTGCAGATCAACGGCCAGCCTCCGGTGCCGCCGCCGGACATCCCCGAGGAACGGTTGAACCTGCCGCCGATCCCCGACGCCGTCGACACGCCGTCGCAGCAGAGCGAGCCGGACTACAGCCAGTCCGAGCAGACCGAGACCGAGAGCACCCAGACGCAGCACGGCCCGCAGCAGACGTCGGCGCCGGCCAGCGAGGCGCCGCCTGCTCCCGAGGCGGTTCCGCCGCCCCCGCCGCCGGGACCGTAACCGCGTGGCCGTACGGATGAGCGCGCAGCGGTTCGACGAACTGGTCTCCGATGCGCTCGACCTCATCCCGCCCGGGCTGGCCGCCGCAATCGACAACGTCGTGGTGCTCGTCGAGGACCGCCACCCCGACGAACCCGAACTGCTCGGGCTCTACGAGGGCATCGCGCTCACCGAACGCGACACCACCTACGCCGGCGCGCTGCCCGACGCCATCACGATCTACCGCGACGCGCTGCTCGACATCTGCGACACCGACGAGGACGTGGTCGAGGAGGTGGCGATCACCGTGATCCACGAGATCGCGCACCATTTCGGCATCGACGACGACCGGTTGCACGAACTGGGCTGGGCGTGAGCGCGGCACTCCCCATCTGTCCGCGGGCAGTGCTATGAACGAGTCCATGAGCATCCAGTGCCGGGAGTGTCGGGCCGGGCTCGAACACTGCCACGGCACTGTCATCCACCACGCCCGCTACCGCATCGAATGCACCGAGGACGGCTGCACCACCCCGGAGGTCGTGCACACGTTCAGCATCGACTGCGAGGCGGTGGGTTGCCACTGCGGCGAATCGGCGACCGCGCGTGCCGTGATCTGACCGGGCACTCAGCCCATCGGATCGCTCGACTCCAGCGCATCGCGCACCGGGTCGGCGTCGGGTTCGGGGTAGAACGGCGGTGTCCGGGTGCCCCACTGCACGCAACTCCAGCGCCCGTCGGTGACGGGTGTGAGCACCACCGACTCGGTGTTGGCGAGGTGGTGGTCGAGGGCGAAGGTGCCGTCGACGCCAGCCAGGACCGCCGACACCAGCCGGATCGCGGCACCGTGGCTGACCACCACGATGTCGTCGTGCCAGGCGTCGTCGTCGAGGTAACGCATGCGCAGCTGCGTCAGCACCGGCACGTAGCGGTCGAGCACCTCGTCGGCGGTCTCGCCGCCGGGCATCGGCACGTGCAGGTGCCCCCGCTGCCAGCGTTCGTAGATGGACTCGAACTCGGTGATGGCCTCGTCGTCGGAGCGGTTCTCGAGCTCACCGACCTGCACCTCGTGCAAACCGTCGAACTCGAGCGGGTCGACTGTCGCGGCGGCGGCGATCTCGGCGGCGGTCTCGGCCGCGCGGCGCGCGAGTGAGTGCGCGAGCAGACCCGGCGGCCGCACCAGCCCGCCCGCGAAGGTGCGGGCCTGTTCGCGGCCGAGGTCGGTCAGCGACTCACCGGGCGGGCGGGTGTCGAGCCGCCGTTCGACGTTGGCGTGCGACTGTCCGTGCCGGACCAGTACCAGCCTGCCGCTCACCGGCCGTCCTCCGGCGGTGTCGGCAGCCCTTCGCGCAGTCGTGTCAGCCAGCGTGTCGCCTCGTCGCTGTCCGGCGGTGGTGCGCCGGCGGCCGTTCCGGTCGGCCAGGAACCCAGGTATCTCACATCTGCACAACGACGGTGGAGCGCTTTGAGTGCCTCGGCGACCGCATCGTCTTCGAGGTGGCCGACCCAGTCGAGGAAGAACACGTAGGTGCCGAGTTCGGTACGGGTGGGCCGCGACTCGATGCGGGTCAGGTCGATGTCGCGGATCGACAGTTCGGTCATCGCCGCGACCAGCGCACCGGGGGTGTTCGGCAGGCGCAGCGCGACCGAGGTGCGGTCGGCGCCGGTGCGGGCGGGCGGCGGCGCGGGCCGTCCCACGAGGACGAAGCGGGTGCGGGCGTTCGGTTCGTCGACGACACCCGAGGCGAGGCTGCGCAGGCCGTAGCGGTCGGCCGCCAGTGCCGTGCTGACCCCGGCGTCGGCGCGTCCGCCGGCCACGTCGGCGGCCGCGGCGGCGTTGGAGTGGGTGGGGACCAGTCGCGCGGACGGCAGGTGCTCGGACAGCCAGCGCCGCACCTGTGCGGCGGCCACCGGGAAGGCGGCGACGGTCGCGACGTCGCCGTCGTGATCGGGGCGCACCACGATGCTGAACGACACGGCGAGGGTGAGTTCGGCGAAGATCTGCAACGGCGCGCCCACCGTGAGGCTGTCGAGCGTCGGTAGCACCGAGCCCTCGATGGAGTTCTCGATCGGGACGCACGCGTAGTCGGCATCGCCGGACCGCACGGCCGCGAGTCCGGCGGGCGTGCTGTCGGTCGGCACGGGCGTGACCGGACCGTCGCCGGGCACCATCGCGCCGGAGGTCATCTGCAACAACGCCGACTCGGTGAACGTCCCCTCGGGGCCGAGATAGGCGATGCGCGGCACGCCCCAACACTATCCGCTGTCGGGGATTCCCCCGGGCAAAGCCTTGCGCGTCCCGGGGCTCCGTAGTTAAGTAAGGCTTACCTCACCAACCGGAAGGCAGCGCGATGGCGAAGACCCCACCGACGACCGCATCGACGGCGGCACCGGCCCAACCGTCCACGGCCGAGCGAATCCGCAGCGCATGCGCCCGCGGCGGCGGTGCCATGCTCGCGGTGGAAGGCGTCGACCCGGTCAGCACACCGGTGCACCACCTCCTCGACGACGGATCCTTCGCGATCACGGTCCCCGTCGAGGTTCCACTCTCGGCGATGGTGGAGTCGGCCGGCGCCGCGGGCGTGCAGGCGGTGCTCGAGATGACCGACTACGCGCCGCTGCCGCTGCGCGAACCGGTGCGATCACTGGTCTGGATCCGCGGACGGGTGCACGCCGTGCCGAGCGGCGACGTGGCCGCCCTGCTCGACCTGGTTGCCAGTGCCGACCCCAATCCCGCTCTGCTGCAGGTTAATTCGGGTGACCACTCGCGCTACGCGTTGATGCGGCTGGAGATCGAGTCGGTGGTGGTCGCCGACGCGACCGGCGCGGAATCCGTCGGCCTCGGCGCGCTGCTGTCTGCCCGCCCGGACCCCTTCTGCGCGATGGAGTCCTGCTGGCTGCAGCACATGGAGTCGGCGCACCAGGACGTCGTCGACCGCCTGGCCAGCCGGCTGCCCGCCGCGATGCGACGCGGCCGGGTGCGCCCGCTCGGCCTGGACCGCTACGGCGTCCAGCTGCGGGTGGAGGACTCCGCCGGCGACCACGACGTGCGCCTGCCGTTCGCCAAACCCGTCGACGACGTGACCGGTCTGAGCCAGGCCATCCGGGTGCTCATGGGCTGCCCGTTCCTCAACGGACTGCAGGCCCGACGCCTCGAGCGCCCCGGCGGCTAGCGTATGGGCGGTGAGCCGGCCGTCCGAGTTGCCCGACCCGCTGGACCACGGACAACGCCGTGCGCTCCGCATCGAGATCGTCATCGTCCTCGCCGTCACATTCGGCCTCAGCGCGTACACCGCGCTGCTGCGCCTGCTCGAGGCGGTCCTGCTGGGACTGTCCGGTCAGGTGGTGGCGCTCAACCCACGCCGGTCCACCTACGACTTCATCGACCTCGGACTGAACCTGGCCGGCGTCTTCCAGCTCCTGGCCTGGGGCGCGCTCGGGGTATACCTGTTGTGGCGCAGCGGATTCGGGCTCGCCGACATCGGCCTCGCCCGCCCGCAGGCGCGCCCGGATCTGCTCGGCGGGCTCGGGCTGGCCGCGCTGATCGGGCTACCCGGGCTGGCGCTGTACCAGCTCGCCCGCGTCCTGGGGATCAACGTCTCGGTCGAACCCGCCGAGCTCTACGACACCTGGTGGCGCATCCCGGTGCTGCTGGCGATGGCGTTCGCCAACGGTTGGGCCGAGGAGATCATCGTCGTCGCGTTCCTGCTGACCCGGTTGCGGCAGCTGCGGGTCAACCCGATGGTCGCGATCGTCGCGGCCGGCCTGTTGCGCGGCGCGTATCACCTGTACCAGGGCTTCGGCGCCGGCCTGGGCAACATCGCCATGGGGCTGGTGTTCGGATACCTCTGGTACCGCACCGGACGGCTGTGGCCGCTGATCATCGCGCACGCCCTGATCGACGCGGTGGCGTTCGTCGGATACTCGCTGCTGGCCGGTCAGCTCGGCTGGCTGCAGTGATCCGGCGGGATGTGCACGTACATTTCTCGCTGTGAACCCCAATCGGCCGGAGCGCGGCGGGCGTGACCCGCGCGGCGCTGCGCGGGGGCCGAACGCCCCCCGGGAGCCGTCGCAGGTGATCCGCCGCGCCCCCGGCCACGCCGGAAACGGCACTGGGGCCGGATCGTCCTGACGGTCCTGCTCGTCATGGTGGTGTCGCTGGTCGGCCTGACCGTCTGGGTCGACAGGTCACTGCAGCGCATTCCCGCGCTGGCCGCCTACCCGGACCGGCCCGCCGCCGGCCGAGGCACCACCTGGCTGCTCGTCGGGTCCGACAGCCGCGCCGGCCTCGACGCCGAACAGCAGGCGCAGCTGGCCACCGGCGGTGACGTCGGCAACGGCCGCACCGACACGATCATGCTGGTCCATCTGCCGGGCCTGACCTCGAGCGCCCCTGCGACCATGGTGTCGATACCGCGGGACTCCTACGTGCCGATCCCGGGCCACGGCGAGGACAAGATCAACGCCGCGTTCGCGCTGGGCGGGGCGCCGCTGCTCGCCCAGACCGTCGAACAGGCCACCGGCCTGCGGCTCGACCACTACGCCGAGGTCGGGTTCGACGGGTTCGCCTCACTCGTCGATGCCGTCGGCGGGGTGACCATGTGCCCGGCCGAGCCGATCAGCGATCCGCTGGCCGGCATCGACCTGCCCGCCGGATGCCAGGAACTCGACGGGCGCAATGCGCTCGGTTTCGTACGCACCCGCGCCACCCCGCGCGCCGATCTCGACCGCATGACCCACCAGCGGGAGTTCATGTCCGCGCTGCTGCACCGCACGGCCAGCCCGGCGGTGCTGCTCAACCCGCTGCGCTGGTACCCGATGGCACATGCGGCCGGCGGCGCGCTGACCGTCGACACCGGTGCGCACGTGTGGGACCTCGCCCGTCTCGGCTGGGCGATGCGCGGCGACCTGACCACCACGACCGTGCCCATCGGCGAGTTCACCGACGGTGGCTCCGGCGCCGTCGTGGTGTGGGACAGCGATGCCGCCGGACGCCTCTTCGACGCGTTGGCCACCGACACGCCGATCCCCGCCGACGTGCTCGACACCACACCGGCCGGCTGAGGCGCTTCCCACCTCAGCAAACTCGGTCTGATCTGTTGTCACCGTCACAGAATCGGCGCCCGACGTTAGGGAACCCTCCCCTCAGTAAGGTCCACCTTCGCTGACAATGCGGTCTGACCTGCTATATCGTGGCGGCCATGACGACCTTCGGCGCCCTCGACACCAAGTTCCACGGACTTCTCCACGAGCAGATCCGCAGCGAGTTCACCGCCGCTCAGCAATACATCGCGATCGCGGTGTACTTCGACGGCGCCGATCTGCCTCAGCTCGCCAAGCACTTCTACGGCCAGTCCGTCGAAGAGCGCAATCACGCCATGATGCTGGTGCAGTATCTGCTCGACCGTGACGTCGAGATCGAGATCCCCGGCGTCGACGAGGTGTGCAATCGCTTCGAGTCCCCGCGTGACGCGCTCGCGCTGGCCCTGGACCTCGAGCGCGCGGTCACCGAGCAGATCACCCGGCTGGCCAGTGTGGCCCGCGAGGAGGGCGACTACCTCGGTGAGCAGTTCATGCAGTGGTTCCTCAAGGAGCAGGTCGAGGAGGTCGCGCAGATGACGACGCTGGTCCGCATCGCCGAGCGCGCGGGCGCCAACCTGTTCCATCTCGAGGACTTCGTGGCCCGCGATCTGCCCGGTGCGGGTGCCGATTCGGCGGCGCCGCGGGCGGCGGGCGGCGCGCTCTAACGATCGGTGCCCGCCGCGCCGGTCAACCCGTTCTGCAGCCAGTCCTTGGTGCGGCCGGGGTGGTTGGTCGCCACCCAGGCCACGCCGAGGTCGTGGCAGTAGCGCACGTCCTCGTAGTGGTCGACGGTCCAGCAGTACAGCGCCCTGCCCTGCGCTGCCGCCCGGTCGACGAGTTCGGGGTAGTCGCGCAGCGTCATGATCGACGGCCCCACCGCCGTCGCACCCACGGTCGTCGCGGCACTGCCCCCGAGATAGCGCGACGTCTCACCGAGCAGCACGGTCGGGAGCATCGGCGCGGCGCGCCGGATCCGCCACACCGCCGCCGCGGAGAACGACATCACGACCGCCCGCGAGAGGTCGGCCGAGGGCGGTGTCGCGATGCCGAACCGGTGCAGCAGCGCGAGCACTTTGCTCTCCACCAGGGCGCCGTAGCGGACCGGGTGTTTGGTCTCGATGAACAACTTCACCGGCCGGTGCCAGTCCAGCACCAGTTCGACCAGCCGCTCGAGAGTCAGGACATCCGTCGTGTCGGGGCCCGCGCCCGGTCGTGAACTGGCGTGCCAGGACCCGAAGTCCAACTCCCGCAACTCGGCCAGCGTCATCTCGCTGACCACACCGGTGCCCGAGGACGTCCGGTCCACCCGACGGTCGTGCACACAGACCAGATGGCCGTCGCGGGTCAGCCGGACATCGCATTCGACCCCGTCCGCACCCTCCTTGAGGGCCAGTTCGTAGGCCGCCAGGGTGTGTTCGGGCCGATCGGCCGACGCTCCACGGTGCGCGACGACGAACGGATGACCGCCGAGCGCGCCGTCATCCGGGTTCATGAGCCCTATGCTGCCGGGTTCTGACCGCTGGACTCAACCGGACGGGCCGATTGGTCGTCGTGCCGTGTGTCGGGTGAGTCGTCGGGCACCATCACCCAGCGATGGACGGGCCGGGACACCGGTGCCTGTTCGAATCCCGACACCACCCGGTGGGCGAGCAGCAGGGTCGCCAACGCCATCAGGTAGGCGATCGTGGTGATCATGGTGTTGTCGGCGATGCCCTGCGGGTCCGTGGTGAAGCTGGTGGCGACCGAGAACACCGAGACGACGGTGCTGAACACCCACAGGATCCACCACACGATGATCGGCTTGCGCAGCGTCGACGTCCGGTTCTCCACCCCGGCCAGTTCGAGGACGAACACCGGTGCGAAGAACAGGTTCACGAACGGCACCAGGCAACCCAGCCGCAGCCGCAGTGCGTCCCGCGGATCGGGCTGTCCGCGGTACCCGTAGGCCGCGCCGCGGCGCGCGATCAGCCAGTTGGTCAACAGCACGATGCTGCCGACCACCAGGAACGCCGCCACGACGCTCAACGCGACGCCCAGCCAGGTCGCCGCGCCGGCCAGGATCGGGTTGAGCAGCACGGTGCGGTTGATCAGCAGCAGCAGATAGCGCAGCCCGTGCACGGCGGCCGCGGCCGCGAGCACGCCGATGGTGATGAGCAGCGTGGTCCGCACCGCGGAGCCCGACGGGCCGGTCCGGGAGTCCGTCGCGGTCGGGTCGACGGCGTCGAAGTGCTCGACGAGGCCCCACCGCGGGATCGTCGGATAGCGCGGCGTCGGGCCGAGCGGCCGGCGGCGGGCGCGGGGCGGCGGCGGCGCACCAGGGCGTACGGCGATCCAGCGATATCCGGCGGGCAGGCGCGGCGCGGCACCGGCGCCACCGGGGCGGGCCTGCCGCGCGCTCCATTCGGCGCCCGGGGTGGGTGGCGCGGCCGGCGCCATCAACGAACCCTGACACCGGGGACACACCTGCCGCTCACGGTCGCGCACGTTCCACCGCGTTCCGCAGCGGGAACACACCTGGATCATCCGACCAGCCTAGCGGCGCTGGTCACGCGTTCCGGGTGCCGCCACCGTCGGCGATGATCGGGCGGCCGGCGGCGTGCCAGGCCAGGATGCCGCCGCTGACGTTGACGGCCCGGTACCCGTTGCGGACCAGGTACTGCGCCACCCGCTGGGAGCGGCCGCCGGCGTGGCACATCACGTAGACGGTGGCGTCCTGATCCACCTCGTCGAGGCGGGCCGGCACCTCCCCCATCGGGATGTGCAATGCGCCGGCGGCGTGTCCCTGCTGCCATTCGTCGTCTTCGCGCACGTCGAGCAGCAACGTTGTTCCGTCGAACGCGGTGGGGAGTTCGGCCACGTCGGCCTGTGTCACCTCGACGTCGTCCATGCGTCCCATGCTGTCACGCCGCCGTCCACACGGCGTACCCCTCGGCAGACAGCAATCGCGGATCTATCCACAGTTTCCACAGGTTCATCCACAGGCCGCATCCGCAGCCCAACGGATAAGCGCTCGTCGCGCTGGGCGCTTGCTGAATGAAACTGTGGATAAACCGGGAGTACGCGCAAAGGTCACGGGCGGGTAACGGAACCGCCGAGCGAAATGCTTAGCGCCACTAATCCAGACCGCCGGCGGGCACAGCGAGCGACGGGAGGCCGAGTGTGTCACCGCCTCGCGAGAGCCCACGCGCGACACGCCCAAGCGATTCGCGGCGATCGTGGCGAGGCCGCACGATCGGGTCCGGCGGAGGGGTTTCGCCGCACCGCGATCCGAACCGGGAAGCGCGAGGCCGCCACCGGCGCGATGACCGGCCTGACGTCGGCGAACGCCCGGCACCGCTCCGGCCGCCGACCCGATTTCCCCCGTGGTGGCGAACCGGCTATGATCGGCGTCACACGCACGGCGTGTGATTGATCTCACTGGGGGTATATGTTGTTCGTGCAGGTCAGGAGCCACTGATGGCGTCTCATCCGATGGGAGGCGGCTCGGCGATGCCGCCGTCGGAGTGGCACACGTCGGCCAGCGTCTACACCCGCAGCCAATTGATCGCATGTCTGCGCGCCGGTGTCATCGCCCTGGTCCTGCTCGCGATCCTCGCCCTGATCGTTCTGTTCTGAACGCCTCGTAGTCGGGTATTGGTGTTGGTGCACGCGCGTCCTTGCGGTGCGCGCTGCTATGGAGCAAGGTTGACATCGATGTCGAGGATGTCGAGCTCCATCAATCACTGCTGAGGAAGGAACCTTGTGGCTGAATACACCTTGCCCGATCTTGATTACGATTACGGCGCCCTCGAACCGCACATCTCGGGGCAGATCAACGAGCTTCACCACAGCAAACACCACGCGACGTATGTGAAGGGCGCCAACGACGCCCTGTCGAAACTGGCCGAGGCGCGGGAGTCCGGAGACCACTCCGCGATCTTCCTCAACGAGAAGAACCTGGCGTTCCATCTCGGTGGCCACGTGAACCACACGATCTGGTGGAAGAACCTCTCCCCGAACGGTGGCGACAAGCCGACCGGTGAACTGGCCGCCGCGCTCGACGACGCGTTCGGCTCGTTCGACAACTTCCGTGCGCAGTTCACCGCCGCGGCCAACGGCCTGCAGGGCTCCGGGTGGGCGGTCCTCGGATACGACACGCTGGGCCAGCGCCTGCTGACCTTCCAGCTGTTCGACCAGCAGGCCAACGTGCCGCTGGGCATCATCCCGTTGCTGCAGGTCGACATGTGGGAACACGCCTACTACCTGCAGTACAAGAACGTGAAGGCCGACTACGTCAAGGCGTTCTGGAACGTCGTCAACTGGGAGGACGTGCAGAACCGGTTCGCCAGGGCGACCAGTTCGGCCAGCGGCATCATCGTCGGCTGACACCGCTCCCGCCAGACTCGACAGAAGGGGCGCCGCGCGATCGTCGCGCGGCGCCCCTGCTGTGTTCGCGGGGGCGTCGCCGCGCGTTAGCACTCGTGTCATCTTGCGTGCCAGCGCATCACTACAGCATCCTGTTTCACACGACCCACAGGCGTGTCGGTCCACGAACACCGATGTCTCGGAGGGCGATATGGAGACAGGGTCCGGTCGGGCGATCGAGATCGCCCCCTTCCATTCCGGCGGTTCACTCAAGGGCTTCGTCGTATCAGGGCGCTGGCCGGCCTCCACCAAGGAGTGGGCGCAGCTGCTGACGGTCACCGTCCGTGTCGCGTCGCTGCCCGGATTGCTCTCCACGACAACGATTTTCGGGGTCCGCGAGGAGCTGCCCGACGAACCCGAGCCGGGCACCGTCGGGCTCGTGCTCGCCGAGGGCACCGTCGTCGGGGACGCCGCCGTGCCGCCCGGCTACTTCGCCGAGCGTCAACCGCCCGCCCTGCTGATGCTGCACCCGCCGTCGGAGACCACCCCGTCGCTGCCGGAATGCAGCGGGGCCGCATCGGGTTGCGTGCTGCTGCCCGGACTGCCTCATCTCGGGCTCGAGCACCGGGCGGCCTGGGTGGAGGCCGAGTCCGACGGCACCGTCACGTCGATGGTCAGCCGCGTCGGCGTCGACCCCATCAGCCATCCCGACACCGCGGTGCTGGCCATGCTGCTCGCCGCATGACGGGTCACGGAAGCCGGCGAACACCGCTTTCCGAACCGGAGAATACGGCTGTCCGAAATCGGCTGCGGCGCTGGCGCACCGGAGAACCCGCCGCTATGGTCAAAGCGTCAGCGAAGGGGAGTAGCCCCGAATCGTCGTGTCGACATACTGGCCTGCGGGCCCGGCCGGCGAACCGCACCCTCGGTGGGCGAGACCTTCGACTCAGACGCCGCACGTCCCCGCGGACGCCCGGCGACGTGTCGGAAGGTATGCCTGATGCTCGGTGCGGTCCTGGTCAGCCTCGCAGTGGTCTTCGTGGCCGAACTCGGCGACAAATCGCAGATCATCACGATGACCTACGCGCTGCGGCACCGCTGGTGGGTGGTGCTGTCCGGTGTCGGTATCGCCGCGGTGCTGGTACACGGGCTGTCGGTGGCGATCGGACACTTCCTCGGAGTGACGCTGCCCGAGAAGCCCATCGCGTTCGCCGCGGCCATCGCCTTCCTGTTGTTCGCGGCCTGGACCTGGCGCGAGGGCCGCAACGCCGCCGACGACGACGAGGTGCGGGTGGCCGAACCGCGATTCGTCGTCCCCGCGATCGTCTCGTCGTTCGTCCTCGCCGAACTCGGTGACAAGACCATGCTGGCGACGGTGGCGCTGGCCAGCGACCGCGACGCCATCGGTGTCTGGATCGGCGCGACCATCGGCATGGTGCTCGCCGACGGCGTTGCCATCGTCGTCGGGGCAATGCTGCACAAGCGGCTGCCCGAGGGCTTCCTGCACGCGATGGCGAGCGTGCTCTTCCTTCTGTTCGGCCTCTGGATGCTGTTCGACGCCGCGCTCGGCTGGCGGGGTGTGGCGCTGGCCGCGACCGGTGGGGTGGCGGCGGTCGCCGTGCTGGTCGCCGTTGTGCGGACCGTGCGGGCCAGGAGGGTCCGCGCCGCCTCGCCGGCACCGCGCGAATCGTCCTCTGAGCCCGTCTGAGCTGCGACTGGCTATGTCCGGCCGGCAGCGGGTCACCGCTCGCCCGCCGGTTCGACGCGCTCGCGCCTGCCCCCGGGCCGGCCGGGCGCGACGCCGGCAAACCCGTGAAATCGTCACGCCCGGGCGACGATGCGTGCGCCGATGGGCACAACGATTGCTGGGAGCCACCTGAGGGGGTGTCTAGCACAGGGTATGCTACGGAACCGTTATTATTTGCTTCCGGCCATGGTTCAACCAGGGCGACAATTAAAGAATCTGCTGTTCCAGGCGGTTTCAACGACCAGGTGGGCGAGCCGACACCAACATTTGGGCGGTTTGCACTTTGATGTGGGCATAACTCTCGCTACGATGGTCAGCAAAGACGCCGCCCTTTTAGCCCGCTCGTCACGCATGTGGAGGTCAATCCGATGAGCAAGACGTTCGCCGCACGGCTGAACCGACTATTCGACACGGTTTATCCGCCAGGCCGGGGACCGCACACGTCCGCCGAGGTCATCGGCGCGCTCAAGTCCGAGGGCATCACGATGTCAGCGCCCTACCTCTCGCAGTTGCGTTCGGGCAACCGCACCAACCCCTCGCAGGCCACCATGGCCGCTCTCGCCAACTTCTTCCGGATCAAGCCGGCCTACTTCACCGACGACGAGTACTACGAGAAGCTCGACAAGGAACTCACGTGGCTGGCAAACATGCGTGACGAAGGCGTCCGCCGGATCGCCGCGCGGACGGTCGGGTTGTCGCCCGAGGCGCAGCAGGACCTCGCCGCCAAGGTCGACGAACTGCGACGCAAGGAACATCTCGACGACTGAGCTCCCGCGGCGGCGCGGGCGGCGAAGCGGACGGTGTTTGCCTCAGGCTTCCGAACCGGCCGCTGCGCGCTCCAGTGCCCGGTATTGCCGGGCGATGGCAAGTATCCACTCCCGGTCGGAATACGACTCCGGCTGACGCAGCCACTCCACTCCGGGGAACCGGCGGTGGGCGTCCCCCGAGGCCTCACGGCCCGCGAAGATCCACGCGGCGATGGCCGTGGCCTGTTCGTCGGGCGTCACGGCGGGCGCCAGCCCGTCGCCAACCCCGTCCTGATCGGCGGCATCGGCGGCGGCGCGCCTGGCATCCACCGGCCGGCGTTCGCTCGTCGCCTCCAGGAACAGCGCATCGGAGATCAACGACATCCGTTCGGCGACGCGGAAGACCAGCGGTCCATGCGGCCGTACGCCGATGCCCACGTCGGGTTGGCGGCGGCCCAGTTCGGTGAGCAGCGGGTCGATGAGCCGCAACTCGCGGCGCGCACCGAACCAGTCCTCGATGCCGGGCAGCAGCGCGCCGACGGCCACCGTGACCATGGCGCAGCCGATCAGGGTGGCCCCGGTGCCCACACCGATCGAGTCGACGAGGCCGAACGTGCGGAGCAGGAACAGCCCGGCCACCACCAGGATCAGCGCGATGCCCAGGGTGAACACGAACAGGGCCCGGCCCCGGCGGCTGCGGCTCGAATGGCGCAGGCCCGACCACATCACCAGCGACATCGCCAGCAGCACGTAGATCAGCGGCAGCAGCCAGGTGGTGCCGTCCGCGCCGAGGTTGCGGCGAAGGTACTCCTCGGGTGACATCTCCGGCTGCTGGCCGCCGGCCAGGAACACCGCCACGCTGAGCACCGCGACGACCGCCGCGAGGACGTACTGCGCCACCGCGATGCTGCGCGTCGCCGACGGGGTGCGCGCCGAGGCGACGGTCGTGATCATCACGCAACTGCCCGCCGCGCACATGATCAGCGCCACCTGGCTCAGGGCCATCGCGACGTTCGGCCACTTCAACGACGTGTCGACGAGCAGGGTCAGCGGCTGCCAGTTCAGCGCCGCCACCGCCGCCAGGTTGCCGAGTGCCAGGATCATCGCGGTGCTCACCAGCGACTGCTTGTTGACCAGGGCCCACCCGATCCGCAATCCGGTCGCCAAGCCGAGCAGTCCGGCGATGCCCCAGACGATCAACCAAACGCCTCTCCGAGACGGATCTGCACGATCGAGGAGCGGTCGCAGGGCAACCGGCCGAGGCGGTAGATCAGCAGCGCCGCGAAGTCCTCCGCCTCCTGTTCGGCGTCCTCCCCGCTGGGCCCCATACAGCCGGTGCGCTGGTTGAGCATGTAGCCGATCAGCTCGGAGCTGGCGACCTCGGTGTTCTGCCGGGCCGCCTGCACCACCGGGATGCCCTCGTGTCCGAGCACCAGGTGTCCGAGCTCGTGGGCCAGGGTGCGGTCCCATGCGGGCAGCCCCTGCTGGATCAGGAACTCGTCGTGGTCCGCGTACTGGCGCCACTGTCCGCACACCCCGGGCGGCAGATCGGCGGTCTTGATGTCGATCGGGCGTCCGCGTTCGGCGCTGACCGCCTGCACCAGGCGGAACAGCGAGACCTCACCGCGCCGCGGCGCCAGATCGAGCACCGCGCTGACAGCGCGCGTGACGGCGCGACTCGTTGGCATGTCTCCCCCTCTCCGGCTTCTCGATGGGCCGATGGCTAGTTCATGAACCGCGCGATGCTCTCGGTGCGGAGCGCCCGCCCGGCCCTGGCCTGCCGGTATCCCACGAGTCCGCCGAGCCCGGTGAGCATGAGGATGCCCGCGGTGCCCGGTACGGCCACCGCCGCGATC
>NZ_LQIU01000011.1 GCF_001499995.1 Mycobacterium sp. IS-1496 | reverse complement strand
AAAAGAGGCGCGGCACAACAAAAACAACAAACAAAAACCACCAAACACACTATTGAGTTCTCAAACAACACACCCGCTGAGCAGGCAACCCCGATACTGTACTGCATTGTTTCGAGGAAGTCAACCAGGTTCCTCCCGGGCCTTTCGGCCGGGGGCCTGCGGTATGTCCGATAGCTTACGCACAGGTTGCGCTGATGCCAAAATCGCCTGGTCAGAGGCCTGACGACCGCGATTCGTGCGGCGTCAGCGCTCCGGCGACTACGCCACCCGCTCGATCTCGGCGCCCAGGCTCTTGAGGTTCTCCACGAACAGCGGATAGCCGCGATCGATGTGGAACACGTCGTGCACCTCGGTGTCGCCGTCGGCGACCAAGCCGGCGAGCACCAGGCCGGCGCCGGCCCGGATGTCCGACGACCACACCGGGGCGCTCGACAGCTGCGGGATCCCCCGCACCACGGCATGGTGCCCGTCGGTGCGGGCGTCGGCGCCCAGCCGGATCATCTCCTCGACGAACCGGAACCGCGCTTCGAAGACGTTCTCCGTGATCATCGATGTGCCGTCGGCGATCGCCGCCAACCCGATCGCCATCGGTTGCAGATCGGTCGGAAACCCCGGGAACGGCAGGGTCGCGACGTTGACCGCCTTCGGCCGCTCGTACTGCACCACCCGGAAACCGTTGTCGTCCTGGGTGACGGTCGCGCCGGCGTCGTGCAGTTTGTGCAGCACCAACTGCAGGTGCTGCGGGTCGACGCCGGTCACCGAGATGTCCCCGCGGGTCATCGCCGCGGCGATCCCCCACGTCGCCGCGACGATCCGGTCGCCGATCACCCGGTGTTCGGTGGGATAGAGACGATCGACGCCCGTGATCGTCAGTGTCGACGATCCGGCGCCGGTGATCTGCGCCCCCATCTGGTTGAGCATCGCGCACAGGTCGACGACGTCGGGCTCCCTCGCCGCGTTGTGGATGGTCGTCACGCCCTTGGCGAGCACCGCCGCCATCAGGATGTTCTCGGTCGCGCCGACCGACGGGAACTCCAGCTGGATCTCCGCGCCGTGCAGTTCGTCGGCCTCGGCGACGACGCATCCGTGCTCGATGTTGCACCGCGCGCCGAGTTGGCGCAGCCCCGACTGGTGCATGTCCAGCGGGCGCGAGCCGATCGCATCGCCGCCGGGCAACGCCACGCGGGCCCGCTTACACCGCCCGACCAACGGACCGAGGACACAGACCGAGGCGCGGAACTGGCGCACCGCGGCGAAGTCGGCGTCGTACTTCGGTTCATCCGGTGAGGTGATGCGAACGACGTCGCCGTCGAGCTCCACCGTGGCACCGAGCCCGCGGAGCACCTCCGCCATCAACGGGACGTCGAGGATGTCGGGGCAGTTCGTGATCGTGCTCGTCCCCTCGGCCAGCAGCGACGCGGCCATCAGTTTCAGCACGCTGTTCTTCGCTCCGCCCACCGCGACTTCGCCCGATAACCGGTTGCCGCCGGTCACCACGAATCGCTCGCTCACGCCGGTCAGTGTAAACAGCGGCTCCGGCCATGTCAGTTTCCGACGAGGTCTGCACACCGCCCGCGCCTAGTACGGTTTGAGCCATGGCCGTGCATCTGACCCGCATCTACACCCGCACCGGTGACGACGGGACCACGGGACTCAGCGACTTCAGCCGCGTGAGCAAGAACGACCCGCGCCTGATCGCCTACGCCGACTGTGACGAGACGAACGCCGCCATCGGCGTCGCGATCGCGCTCGGCGACCCCCCGGAGCGGATCTCAGGCGTCCTGCGCCAGATCCAGAACGACCTCTTCGACGCGGGCGCTGACCTCTCCACCCCGGTCGCGGAGAATCCCGAGTACCCGCCGCTGCGCATCGCGCAGAATTACATCGACCGACTCGAGTCCTGGTGCGACGAGTTCAACGAGCCGCTGCCCGCGCTGACCTCGTTCATCCTGCCGGGCGGGACACCGTTGTCGGCGCAACTGCACGTCGCGCGCACGGTCGCCCGGCGTGCCGAGCGCTCGGCGTGGGAGGCGGTGGCCGCACACGGCGAGACCATCAGCGTGCTGCCGGCGAAATACCTCAACCGGCTGTCGGATCTGCTGTTCATCCTGTCGCGCGTCGCCAATCCCGACGGTGACGTCCTCTGGAAGCCCGGCGGATGAGCGCCTGCGCGATGAGCGCTTGCGCGAAGACCATGCAGCGGATGAGCCGGACGCGCGCCTAGAAGCTGCGGCGCCGGGCCCGCGGCGACGGCCGCGATTCGAGCCAGGACAGGAACGCGGTCAGGGCTCCCCGGTCCAGCGCGATCTCATAGCCGCGCCCACGGTCGGGGCTGGTGTCGCGCAGTTCGAGCACGACGATCTCATGGGTCATGATGTCGAACTCGTCACCGCGCGGACTGCGCCGGGACACGATCTCCAGACCCCGCCGGCTGAGCCGGCGGTCCGGCCACCAGCGCAGGCTGGACAACCGGTAGAAGCCCGCCTCGCCACCGCGGTAGCGCATGACCCCGTGCCGCCAGCCATGGCCGCCGACCGCGGGAACGTCACGCAGGATGGCCGCCGTGCCACCGACCTGACGCAGTTTCCACAGGCGGTACGACAGTGCTACGACGACCAGCAACAGCACGCCGATGAGCGCGACCATGCCCCACATGGACGCGCTCATCGGTGCCGTTAGTCGATCTGGCCCAGCGCGCGCAGCCGCGCGCGACCCCGTGCGGCCGTCGCCGGGTCGTCGGACTCGGAGTCACGACGAGCCTCGTCGGCGTTGATCTCCGACTCCAGCTCGGCGGTCTCGGCGAGGATGATCACGCCGGACTCGGTCACCGACATGAAGCCACCACCGACCGCGACCCGCAGATCCTCCTCGCCCTCGCGCTCGACGCGCACCATGGCGTCGTCGACGAGCTGAGCCACCAGCGGGATGTGCCGCGGCAGGATGCCGATCTCACCGGAGGTGGTGCGGGTGAAGACGAACGTCGCCTTGCCCGACCAGATCTCCCGCTCGACGGCGACGATGTCAACGTCAAGGTCGGCCATCGTTAGGCGTCCTTGTCTGCGTCGTCGCCCTTGTCGTCACCCTTGGAGTCGCTCTTGGAGTCGCTCTGGACCGGCGCGCCGTCGCTGCCGCCGTCGTCCATCTTCGCGCCGAGGCTCTCGGCCTTGCGCTGCAGATCCTCGAGACCACCGATCAGGAAGAACGCCTGCTCGGGCAGGTGGTCGAAGTCGCCCTTGCTGAGCTTGTCGAACGCCTCGATGGTCTCCTTGAGCGGCACCGTCGAACCGGGCTGGCCGGTGAACTGCTCGGCCGCCATCATGTTCTGGCTCAGGAAGCGCTCGATCCGGCGCGCGCGCTGCACGAGCTGCTTGTCCTCCTCCGCGAGCTCGTCGATACCGAGGATCGCAATGATGTCCTGGAGGTCCTTGTAGCGCTGCAGGATGCGGATGACTTCCTGGGCCACGCGGTAGTGCTCGTCACCGACGACCGACGGGTCGAGGATGGTCGAGCTGGAGGCCAGCGGGTCCACCGCCGGGAAGATGCCCTTCGAGAACACCGAACGGCTCAGCTCCGTCGTCGCGTCGAGGTGCGCGAACGTCGTGGCGGGCGCCGGGTCGGTGTAGTCGTCGGCGGGCACGTACACGGCCTGCATCGAGGTGATGGAGCGACCGCGCGTCGAGGTGATGCGCTCCTGGAGCTCACCCATCTCGTCGGCCAGGGTCGGCTGGTAACCCACGGCCGACGGCATGCGGCCGAGCAGCGTGGACACCTCGGAACCGGCCTGGGTGAACCGGAAGATGTTGTCGATGAACAGCAGCACGTCCTGCTGCTTCTCGTCGCGGAAGTACTCCGCCATCGTCAGCGCCGACAGGGCGACGCGCATACGCGTGCCGGGCGGCTCGTCCATCTGGCCGAACACCAGCGCGGTGTCCTTGAGCACGTTCGCGTCGCCGAGCTCGACCCACAGGTCGTTGCCCTCACGGGTGCGCTCACCCACGCCGGCGAACACCGAGGTGCCGCCGAAGTTGCGGGCGATGCGGTTGATCATCTCCTGGATGAGCACGGTCTTGCCCACACCGGCACCACCGAACAGGGCGATCTTGCCGCCACGGACGTACGGGGTGAGCAGGTCGACGACCTTCAGACCGGTCTCGAGCATCTCGGTGCGCGGCTCGAGCTCGTCGAAGGCCGGCGGCTTGCGGTGGATGGACCACTTCTCGAAGTCCTTGCCGTAGCCCGGGTCGTCGAGGCAGGCACCCAGGGCGTTGAACACATGGCCCTTGACGCCTTCGCCGACGGGCACCGAGATCGAGGCGCCGGTGTCCTTGACGTCGACGCCGCGGACCAGACCGTCGGTCGGCTGCATCGAGATGCAGCGAACCAGGTTGTCGCCCAGGTGCTGGGCGACCTCGAGGGTCAGCGTCTTGGCGAGATCCTTGTACGAGATCTCGGCGTGCAGGGCGTTGAACAGCTCCGGCACGGACCCACGGGGGAACTCGACGTCGACGACGGGGCCCGTCACGCGGACGACGCGACCCACGCCGTCAGAGCTCTGGGTCTTCTCTTGTTGTTCGGTGGCAGCAGTCATAATCTCTTCGCTTCCTACGGGCTACTTCTTGGCGGCGTCCGCGAGCGCGTTGGCGCCACCGACGATTTCGCTGATTTCCTGGGTGATCTGGGACTGCCGTTCGCGGTTGGCCATCAGCGTCAGGTCCTTGATCAGGTCGTCGGCGTTGTCCGACGCCGACTTCATGGCGCGCCGGCGCGAGGCCGACTCCGATGCCGCCGCCTCGAGCATCGCGGCGAAGATCCGCGTCGACACGTACCGCGGCAACAGTGCATCGAACAGTGTTTCGGCGCTCGGTTCGAAGGAGAACAGCGTGTGCGGCTCGTTCTGGTCTTCCTCGCTGTACTCCACCACCATCGGCGCGATCCGGCGGGCGATCGCGGACTGCGACAGCATCGACCGGAATTCGGTGAACACGATGTGGAGTTCGTCCAGCCCGAGAACGCCGTCCGCTCCCGCGTCATCGCCCTCGTCGTCGACGCCCGCCATGAACGCCTCGACCAGGGTCTTGCCGATTTCCTGCGCGTGCTCGTACTCGGGCCGCTCGGAGAAGCCGGTCCACGACTCGGTGATGTCCCAGTTGCGGAAGCTGTAGTAGGACAACGCCTTGCGGCCAACCGTGTACAGGACGGGCTCCTTGCCCTCCTCACGCAGCAACGAGAAGAGTTCTTCGGAGCGACGGAACACGTTCGCGTTGTACGCACCGGCCAACCCACGGTCCGAGGACACGACCAGCACGCCTGCCCTCCGCGGATTCTCGCGCTGCACGAGCAGCGGATGGTCCAGGGCGCTGGCGCTGGCGAGTTCGGTGAGCATGTTGGTGATCTCGCGGTCGTAGGGCCGAGCCGCCTCGACTCGGGCCTGCGCCTTGGCGATTCGCGACGTCGCGATCATCTCCTGGGCCTTGGTGATCTTCTTGATCGACCCCGCGGAGCGGATGCGGCCGCGCAGTTCGCGCAGTGTGGCAGCCATCGGTTATGAGCGCCTTACTTCTTCTTCGGGGCGGGCTTGCGGACCTTGACCGATTCCTTCTCGACGTCGTCCTCGGACATGGCCTCAACGTTCTCGTCGGGAACCACGGACTCACCGGAGGTGGTCTCGAAGCCCTTCTTGAACTCGTTCACCACATCGGTCAGCTTGTCCTCGAGCTCTTCGGAGAGCTTCTTGCTCTCGCGGATCTCGGTGAAGATCTCCTCCTTCGAGGACCGCACATGCTCGAGCAACTCCTGCTCGAAGCGCTGCACGTCCTCGACGGGGACGGTGTCGAGGTGACCGCGGGTGCCGAGGAAGATCGCCACGACCTGCTCCTCGACCGGCATCGGGCTGTTCTGCGGCTGCTTGAGCAATTCGACCAGCCGGGCGCCGCGGTCGAGCTGCGCCTTCGAGGAAGCATCCAGGTCCGAGGCGAACGCCGCGAACGACTCCAGTTCGCGGTACTGCGACAGATCGAGTCGCAGCGAACCCGCGACCTCTTTCATCGCCTTGATCTGGGCGGCGCCGCCGACGCGGGACACCGAGACGCCGACGTTGATGGCCGGCCGCACACCCTGGTTGAACAGGTCGGTCTCGAGGAAGCACTGACCGTCGGTGATCGAGATGACGTTGGTCGGGATGTAGGCCGAGATGTCGTTGGCCTTGGTCTCGATCAGCGGCAGTCCGGTCATCGACCCGCCACCGAGCTCGTCGGACAGCTTGGCGCAACGCTCCAGCAGGCGGGAGTGAAGGTAGAACACGTCGCCGGGGAACGCCTCGCGGCCCGGCGGACGGCGCAGCAGCAGCGAGATCGCACGGTAGGCCTCGGCGTGCTTGGTGAGATCGTCGAACACGATCAGCACATGCTTGCCGTCGTACATCCAGTGCTGGGCGATGCTCGACCCGGTGTAGGGCGCGAGCCACTTGAAGCCCGCGGAGTCCGAGGCGGGGGCCGCCACGATGGTGGTGTAGTCCATCGCACCGCCATCCTCGAGGGTCTGGCGCACGCTGGCGATCGTGGTGCCCTTCTGGCCGATCGCGACGTAGACGCAGCGCACCTGCTGGTCGGGATCGCCGGTCTCCCAGTTCTGGCGCTGGTTGAGGATCGTGTCGACACACACCGCGGTCTTGCCGGTCTTGCGGTCGCCGATGATCAGCTGACGCTGGCCGCGGCCGATCGGGGTCTGCGAGTCGATGGCCTTGATGCCGGTCTGCAGCGGTTCGCTCACGCCCTGACGCTGCACCACCGACGGCGCCTGCAGCTCGAGCGCGCGGCGCTCCGTGGTCTCGATCTCGCCGCGACCGTCGATCGGCTGCCCCAGCGGGTTGACCACGCGGCCGAGGTAACCGTCGCCGACGGGGACGGAAAGCACGTCCCCGGTGCGCTTGACCTGCTGGCCCTCCTCGATCTTCTCGAAGTCGCCGAGGATGACCGCGCCGATGCTGTGCTCGTCGAGGTTGAGCGCGACACCCAGGACACCGCCGGGGAACTCGAGCAGCTCCTGCGTCATCACCGAGGGCAGACCCTCGACGTGCGCGATACCGTCGCCGGCGTCGACGACGGTGCCGATCTCTTCCCGCTCGGTGTCGGTGGCGAAGTTGGCGACGTAGTCCTCGATCGCCCCTTGGATGTCAGCAGCCGAGATAGTCAACTCTGCCATGGGTTCGTCTTCCTGCCTTTGTGTTTGAGTCTGGTGGGTTCGGAGTTAGTCGGGTAGCTGGGTTTCGGCCGAGGCCAGCCGAGATGCCAGTGAACCGTCGATCACCTCGTCGCCCACGGCGATGGTGAGGCCGCCGAGCAAGTCGGGATCGATGTGCAGCTGCAGGGATGCCGGGCGGCCGTAGATCCGGCCGAGCACCTCGGCGAGCCGGGTGCGCTGCGCATCGCTGAGCTCCGCCGCGGCGTTGACGTGCGCCACGACCTCGCCGCGCCGAGCCACTGCGAGCTCGGCCAGTTCACGCACTGCCTCGTCGGCGCGTTCGCCGCGCAGCAGTTCGACCGTCTGCGCCAGAAGCGCCCTGGTCGTCTGGCCCGCCTGGTCCCCGAGCAACCGATCCAGCAGCCCGATACGGCCGTCGACGGGGGTGGTGTAGTCGCTGAGCACGCCGCTCAGCCGCGATTCGGAGTCCAGGATCCGGCTGAACCGGAACAGCTGGTCTTCGACCTCGCTGGTCTCGTCGTTGCGCTCGGCACGCACGAGCAGCGCCAGCCGCGCCGTGTGCCGCAGCGCGTAGTCCAGATCGGATTCGTCGGACCAGCGTTGGTTGACGGCGGCTTTGACGACCTCGAGCGCGGTGTCGGAGACCTTGCCCGACAACACGGCCTCGGCGAGGTTCGCCTTGCCCTCACCCTCGACCGTGGGCTCGGAGAAGTGCTTGCGCAGGACCGGCTCGGTCTTGAGCAGCTTGGCGACGGCCGCCAGGTCATCGGCGAGTGACGTCAGACCGTCGGCGTCGACATCGGCGGTCAGTTCGTCGAACCGCGACACCAGGGCCTTGAGCGCTTCCCTGCTCGTCGAGCGCAGCCGCGAACCCACGGCGTCGTCGAGCACGGCGTCCGAAGGCGCCATGGCGTCGAGTTCGTCGAGGAACCTGTCGACGGTCGCCGAGCGGTTGTCGTCGTCGGAGACGTGATCGCGGACCAGTTCGCGGGCCCGGGCCACCGACTCGGTGCCGAGATGCGCACGGAGTTCACGGATCAGTTGCTGGCGCAGCAGTTGCACCTGCGCCTGCCCCTGGACCTTGATGCGCTCCACCTCGGCGTCGGCCTGTGCGCGCATCTGCTCGGCGATCTTCTCGGCGTCCGCACGGGCCTCCTGAATCACCCGCTTGGCGTCCTCCTCGGCGTCCTTGACCGCCTTGGCGTGCTGCTGATCCGCCTGCGCCACCTTGTTCGCCGCGGTCGAGCTCTCCTCGAGCTGACGGCGCACCGTCTCCTGCTGCGCGGTCATCATGCGCCGCACCGGCGGCACCACGAAACGGACGAGCAGGAAAACGATGACCGCGAACCCGATGAGCTGACCGATGAATGTCGACATGCGCTACCGTCCCTGGCTCGTCGCGGCGGCGCTGGAGATGTCGACGCCGAGAACGCGGCTGGCCAGGGTGGCCGACAACGTCTCGATCGACGACTGCAGTTCGCCCGCGGTCTGCTGCCCCTGGCGGGACAGCTCTTCGTTGGTCTTCTGCAGAGTTGTCGCCGACTCCTCGCTGGCGCGCGAGCGCATGTCCTCGAGGATCTTGCGACCCTCTCCGCGGGCCTCGTCCCGGATGCCTGAGGCTTCACGACGCGCCTTGGTCATCACCTGCTGGGAGTCGGCCTGCGCGGCGGCGAACAGTTCGGCCGACTTGCGGTTGTCCTCAACCGTCTTGGTGACCATCGCTTCGCGCTCTTGCAGCACCTTGCTGATCGGCGGCACCACCCATTTGGCGATGACGCCCAACACGATCAGGAAGATGAGCAGCACGAAGAAGAAGGTGCCGTTGGGGATGAGGAAGTTGCTTCCTCCCCCACCCTCCTCCGCGGCCAAGATGGTCGTGCTCAGGTCACCCATGACTGAAGATTCCAATACCGACTATTTAACCGGGGTTGCGAAGACGAACAGCGCCATGAAGGCCAGGTTGATGAAGTACGCGGCCTCCACCAGACCGACCGTGATGAAGAACGGCGTGAACAGGCGACCCTGGGCTTCGGGCTGGCGGGCGATACCGGCGATCAACGCGTTACCGGCGATACCGTCACCGATACCGGCACCGATCGCGCCGCCGGCCATGATGAGGCCACCGCCGATGAGTGCGCCGGCAGCGATTGTGGGATCCATTCCTTATCCTCCTTGATATCTGGTAGTCGCCTACCAGGACGTGGGTCGAGCGTTGTTTTCGAGCAGTCGTGCAGTCTTGCGTCGGTCAGTCGTGGTCTTCGTCGAGCTCCATCGACTGGCTGAAGTACAGGATGGTCAGCAGGGCGAAGATGAACGCCTGGATCGCGCCGACGAACAGGTCGAAACTCTTCCAGATCGCGTTGGGCGCCCACATGATCCACGGCGGGAACAGTGCGATCAGGGCGACCAGGATGCCGCCGGCGAAGATGTTGCCGAAGAGTCGCAGCGACAGCGAGATCGGTTTGGCGAGTTCCTCGACCAGGTTGATCGGCGCGAGGACGGCGACGTGACCCTTCAGCAGCTTCTTCGGGTGGCCGAGTACGCCGCGGCGCCAGAACCCGGCGGCGTGGTAGGCGATGAACACGAACAGCGCCAGCGCCAGCACGAAGTTGATGTCGGAGGCCGCGGGCTTGAGCAGCTCGTGGACGCCGGTCTCGTCCTTGTACTGCACGGGCAGCACCGACAGCCAGTTGGCGATCAGGATGAACGCGAAGAGCGTGACGGCCAGCGGCAGGACGAAGCCGGCCACCCGCATCCCGATGGCGGCCTCGATCTGGTTGCGCATCTGCACCGTCAGCGTTTCCCAGAACAGCTGCACACCGTTGGGCACCCCGGTGGAGGTGACCTTCGCACGCAGGAAGAACGCCAGTCCGAGCACGATCGCCGCGGCGATCGCGGTGGACAGGATCGTGTCGGTGTTGACCGTCAGCCCGAACCAGTTGGCCTCCGTGTGGTGGCCGACCTGGATGCCGCTCTCCGCGGCGAGGAACGTCTGCGTCATTGCTGTGGAGTCTCTCCTTCGAGTCCCGTTCCAGTGCTCCCCGCATCCGCGTCAGCGGCCTGGGCTTTGAGTTTCTTCACCACCGGCAGGGCCGTGGACGCCACCAGGATCACCTGGAACAACGCCATGCCGAACACCACGCCCAGCCCCTGGGGCTTGAACATGTAGGCGATGGTCAGGCCGATCACGGTCATGATCAGCAGTCGGGTGGCCGAGTTCATGGCCATGTTGCGCTTGAGAGGGTGGTCCTTCGCGGTGATGGACTCGACCGAACGCTGGATCATGACGGCGTTGGTGAGGCCGAGCGCGAGCCCGATCGCGAAGAACAGCCCCACCATCGGGACTCCGAGAAGTGCCGCGGCGACCGCGGCGACCGCGGCCAGTGCCACGCAGATGACGAGCAGACGGACAGGCCGGAAGGCAACTGCCGGCAACACCAACGGCGCGTCCTGCGCTGGCGTCGTCACTGCTTCACCTCAATCCGCGGTTGGTGGGACCCGTGTCGATTCCTGTCAGTAACCTGCCGAGCGTATCGGAGGGCTACGGGCTCGCTGGAATCACCCAAGGGGTACTCCCTTTTTGTCGGTCTGAAACGGTCCGAATCGGTGGCGAAACCGATGGTCCGGTGGCCGGCAACCCGCGAGGTTTCTTCGGGTTCTAGCAGCACGGTACCACATGGTAGGCAGCCCTAAACCGGGCCTACTACTTTTTGTCGTACACGCTCTCCGCTGCCGTTTCCCGGCGGCGGAGCAGCGGGACGAGGGTCACCACGACGGCCACCACGGTCGCCCCCAGCATGACCATTCCGGTGTGCCGCGGATCGAAGAAGATCGTGCTCGCCGCGCCGAGCGCGACGATGCCGACCCACATGTAGATCAGCAACACCACCCGGCGGTGGGAGTGGCCGATCTCGAGCAACCGGTGGTGCAGATGCATCTTGTCGGGGCTGAACGGGCTGAGGCCCGCCCGGGTGCGGCGGATGATCGCCAGCAGCATGTCCAGTGCCGGGACGAACATGACGGCGACGACCAGCAGGAAGGGTGACAGCAGCGCGAACACGTCGCGCGCGCCGTAGGCCGTCTGCGAGATCGGCCCGGCCGCCGTCGTCGACGCCGCGGCCAGCATCAGGCCGATCAGCATCGACCCGGAGTCCCCCATGAAGATCCTGGCCTTGTGGAAGTTGTGCGGTAGGAAGCCCAGACAGGCCCCGGCGAGCACCACCGAGATCACCGCGGGCGGGTAGAACAGCACGTCGCCGCCGTGATCGCGCAGCAGTCCGACGGAGAACAGGCAGATCGCCAGCGCCGTGATCAGCCCCAGGCCGGCCGCCAGACCGTCGAGTCCGTCGACGAAGTTCATCGCGTTGACGATCGCCACCGTCAGCGCCAGCGTCAGCAGGATCGACGCGACCTGGTCGAGCACGATGGTGCCGACGCCGCCGATCGGGATGTAGAGCACGCTCCACGCCACGCCCATGGTCACCATCACGCTGGCCGCGGTCAGCTGACCGGCGAATTTGGTGAGCGCGTCGAGTCCCCACCGGTCGTCGATCAGCCCGATCGCCATGATGAGCCCGCCGGCGACCACGACGGCGGGCATGCCGGTGGAGTAGACGAAACCACGGGTGAGCGCGGGCAGTTGGGAGGCCAGCAGCACCGCCGCGGCGACGCCGACGTACATCGCCAGCCCGCCCATGCGCGGGGTGGGCTGTACATGGACGTCGCGTTCGCGCGGGTAGGCCACCGCACCCAGCCGCGTGGCGAGGACACGGACCCACCCGGTGGCGAGGTAGGTGATGATCGCGGCGGTCAGTCCGACCAGGACGAGCTCGCGCAGCGGCACGCCCGCGCCGCGATCGGAGAGCGCAAGGTACTCGACCATCACCGCGAAACGGTACTGCACGCGGCTGCGTTCACTCCGTGAGCAGGCTTTCGGTGTTGACCCCGAGGACGCCGGCGACGGCCTCGGCGGTGACGGGCCCGGTCCGCAGGATGCGCGGGTGGGCGCCACTGAGATCGACGATCGTGGAGGCCGCCTGTCGCTCGGACGGGCCGGCGTCGAGGTAGACGTCGACCAGGTCGCCGAGCTGCTCGCGCGCGTCGGCCGCCGACACCGCGGCGGGCCGCCCGGAGATGTTGGCGCTCGACACGGCCATCGGGCCGACCTCGCGCAGCAGTTCGATGGCGACCGGGTGCAGTGGCATCCGCAACATCACCGTGCCGTTCGCATCGCCGAGATCCCAGGGCAGCGACGGCGCCTGCCGGACCACCAGGCTCAGCGCCCCCGGCCAGAACGCGCGGATGAGTTCCCGCGCCGTGTGCGGGACCGTGTAGACCAGGCCTTCGATGGTGTGCCAGGAGCCGACCAGAACGGGTACCGGCATGTCGCGGCCGCGGCCCTTCGCGGCCAGCAGCGCGGCGACGGCGTCGTTGTTGAACGCGTCGGCGCCGATGCCGTAGACGGTGTCGGTGGGCAGCACCACCAGCCCCCCGTCCTTGAGTGCGCTGACGGCGGTCGCGATACCGGTCGCGCGGTTGTCGGGGTCGGTGCAGTCGAACAGTTCGGTCATCGCCCCTCCGCGGTGGCAGTGGTGTCCGGTTGACGCCGGGCGGTGACGAAGCGCGGCCGGCCGGTCAGATCGGTGTGGGCGGTCACGTCGTCGAACGCGCCGCTGCGGCGGAATGCCGCGGCCGTGAGTGCCGAGGTGGTGTCGTCGTGTTCGACCGCGCAGCGGCCGCGGCCGCGCAGCCAGCGCCGCGCGAGCGCGACGATCGCGTCGATCACCACCATGCCGTCCGGGCCGCCGAACAGCGCCTGGGCCGGGTCGTGTTCGGCGACCTCGGGATCGAGGTCGGCGCCGTCGGGGATGTATGGCGGGTTGGCGACGACGAGGTCGATGGTCCCGTCGAGATCGGGGCGCAGACCGGTCGCGGTGACGTCGGCGTCGAGCAGTTCGGCTCCGGTGCCGGCGAGGTTGCGCCGGGCGTAGCCGAGCGCATCGGCGGAGTTGTCGACCGCGATGACCCGCGCCCGCGGGTGCGCGGTGGCGATCGCCAGCGCCAACGCCCCCGAGCCGGTGCACAGGTCGACGATCAGCGGCTCGTCCGGAAGATGTTGACGCTCAACCCATTCGAACAGTGCCTCGGTCTCCGGGCGCGGGATGAACACCCCGGGCCCGACGCTGACCTGCACCGGCCCGAACGCCGCCGTTCCGGTGAGGTGCTGCAGCGGGATGCGCGAAGCGCGGGCGGACACCAGGTCGTCGAAGCGGGTGTGGAAATCGGTCGGGAGGTCGGCGAACATCAGCCGGCCACGGTCGGTGCCCGCGGCGTGGGCGGCCAGCAGTTCCGCGTCCACCCTGGCCGACACGACCCCGGCGGCGGCCAGCACCGCCGCGGCCTCGTCGATGACCTGGCGCAGCGAGGACGCCGGCGCCCGGGTCATGAGCTCTGCAGACGCGCCTGTTTGTCGGCGGCCGCCAGCGCGTCGAACAGTGGGTCGAGATCGCCGTCGAGCACCTGGTCGAGGTTGTGCGCCTTGAAGTTGATGCGGTGGTCGGCGATCCGGTTCTCGGGGAAGTTGTACGTGCGGATGCGCTCGCTGCGGTCGACGGTGCGGATCTGGCTGGCGCGGTCGGCCGATGCGTCGGCCTGCGCCTGCTCCTCGGCCAGCGACTGCAGCCGGGCGGCCAGCACCTGCATGGCGCGCGCCTTGTTCTGCAGCTGCGAGCGTTCGTTCTGGCAGGTGACGACGATGCCGGTGGGCAGGTGGGTGATCCGCACCGCCGAGTCGGTGGTGTTCACACCCTGGCCGCCCTTGCCGGACGACCGGTAGACGTCGATGCGCAGGTCGGACTCGTCGATCTGGACCTGCTCGACCTCTTCGGGTTCGGGGTAGACGAGCACGCCCGCGGCGGAGGTGTGCACACGGCCCTGGGATTCGGTGACCGGCACCCGCTGCACACGGTGGACGCCGCCCTCGAACTTCAGCCGCGACCAGACGCCGTCGGCGGAGTCGCCCTTGCTCCGGATCGACAGCGTGGCGTCCTTGTAGCCGCCGAGGTCCGAGCTGGTCTCGTCGAGGATCGTGACGGACCAGCCGTGCCGCTCGGCGTACCGGATGTACATGCGTGCGAGATCGGCGGCGAACAGCGCCGACTCCTCGCCACCCTCCCCCGACTTCACCTCGAGGACGATGTCGTCGGGGTCGTGCGGATCACGCGGCGCCAGCAGATCCGACAGCTGTGTCTCCAGCGCGTCGACGGTGGCCTCGAGTTCGGGCACCTCGGCGGCGAAGGACTCGTCGTCGGCGGCCAGTTCGCGGGCGGCCTCGAGGTCACCGCGGGCCGCTTCGAGCTTGCGGTGGGTGGTGACGATCGGCGCCAGCTGCGCGAACCGGCGACCGGCCTTGCGGGCCTTGCCCGCATCGGCGTGCAGCGCGGGGTCGGCGAGCTGACGCTCCAGGTCGGCGTGCTCGGCGAGCAACGCGTCAACCGCTGTGGTGGGAGCACTCATCGCGACCTCCTTCCGCCAAGACTTCCCCGAACGCAAACCGACGCCCGGCCTGCGCGCGTGGCGACAGAGCGGGCGTCGGTGTGGTGGCTACTTGCTGCGCTTGCCGTAGCGCTTCTCGAAACGCGCGACGCGGCCGCCGCTGTCGAGGATCTTCTGCTTGCCGGTGTAGAACGGGTGGCACTGCGAGCAGACCTCGACGACGATGTTCCCGGTCTTCTTGGTGCTGCGTGTGGTGAACGTGTTCCCACAGCCGCACTGGACCGTGGTGTCGACGTAGTCAGGGTGAATACCCGTCTTCATTGGTGTCCTCTTCGATCGTGGCCGCCGGGTCGCCCGCTCATGACCTGCGCTGAGGTGGGCGTGAACCGGAACCGAGGGTGTGACTAGCGGTCAATTATGCCAGGTCAACCGCCAAGAGCCTAAACGCGCGGCAGGACGGGGCTATTCCGGCCGGACAGGGCCAGCACGATGTCGCGGATCGGGGCGGTGACCAACCGCCCGGAGCCGACCGTGAAGTCGGCGTCCGTCGCCTCCAACCGCACCCCGGCGAACCGCTTGCGCGCATGGAACGGGAAGCCCATGCCCCACAGCCGCCGCGCGGCGATCACGGCGGGCGCCGGCGGCATCTGCCGGTCGATGCCGAGTGGGATGGCGATGTCCTGGGTGTGGACGAGCACATCGGTCAGCGGGTCGGCCACCGACGTGCCGGGCGGCCTGCGCCGGACCCCCGCCATGGCCCGCAGCGCCGCGACGATCTCGTCGGGTGCGCTCGGATCCTCTCGCGCCAACCGCGACACCATGGCGTTGAAGCGGAAACCCGACCGCACGGCCTCGAACGCCATGCGCGGCCAGGGCGCCGTCGAGTGAGTGAGGTGGACCGCGACGTCGCGCACCGACCAGCCCTCGCACAGAGACGGGGCGGCCCACTGCTCGGCGGTCAGCGTGTCGAGGAAGTCGGCGAGGTCGGTGCGCTGGGCATCGATGTGGGTCCAGATCTCGTTGTCGTCCACGATGCCTCCTATTAGTCAGCTTCCCTGACTAAATTAGTCAGGGAAATGTACTAAAGTCAACGGGTGGCCGAAACTCCGAGCGTCACGACGCTCATGTTCGTCGCGCACCGTGCCGCGGAGGCGCGGATCCACGACGCCCTGCGCGCCGCGGGCTTCGACGACCTCACACTGGCCCAGAGCCGGATCGGCCAGCGGCTACGCCCGGACGGCATCCGCCTCACCGATCTCGCCGAAGAGGCGCGGGTCACCAAGCAGACGGCCGGCGCGCTGGTCGACCAACTCGAACGCGCCGGTTACGTCGTCCGCACGCCCGATCCCACCGACGCGCGGGCCCGCCTGGTGATGCTGAGCGACCGTGGGCAGCGGTTGTGCGCCGCCGCGGCGGCCGAGCTCGCGGTGGTCGAGCGGGAGTGGCGGTCACACCTGGGAGCGGAGGCCTTCGACCGGCTGTGCGAGGCGATGGTGTCGCTGCGCGAGATCACCGATCCGTACCGCTGACCGACGGCTCGGCCAGGACCCGGTAGGTGTTGCGGTCGCGTTTCCACAGCAGCCTGCCTCGCGGTTCGGCGCCCATCGCGACCAGTTCGCGCTTGAGGATCTTGTTTGTCGCGGTACTCGGCAGATCGTCGGCGATCCACACATACCGCGGCCTGCCCTTCGTCGAGAGATCGCGCTGGGCGGTGAGGAACTCCTCGAACTCCTCGGGCGTCAGCTTCGCGTCGTCCTGGAGCACGACCGCGGCCATCACCTGGTCGCCGACATGGTCGTCGGGTACCGGGTAGACCGCGACGCGGTTGATCGCGGGCAGCCGCAATAAGATTCGTTCGATGGGCGCCGCGGTGAGGTTCTCGCCGTCGACGCGCATCCAGTCCCCGGTGCGGCCGGCCAGATAGATCCACCCGTCGGCGTCGCGGTAGGCGAGGTCGCCCGACCAGTACATGCCGTGGCGCATCCGCTCGCCCGTGGCGCCCGGATCGTTGTAGTAACCGCGGAACAGTCCACCGCCGGCGGTGTTGACCAGCTCACCGATCGCGGCGTCGGCGTTGAGCAGCGCCCCGTTCTCGTCGAACCGGGCCACCTCGCATTCACTGACCGTGTCGGGGTCGTAGATCGCGACGCCCGGGAAGCCCTTGCCGATCGATCCGTGCGGGCAGTCGTCGGGCCGGGTGATGATGACCGCGGTCTCGGTCGACCCGAATCCGTCCCAGACCGTGCAGCCGAACCGCCGGCCGAACGCCTCGATGTCGCGGTCGGCGGCCTCGTTGCCGAAGGCGATGCGCAGCGGGTTGTCGTGGTCGTCGGGCTTCTCGGTGGTCGCGAGGATGTAGGCCAGCGGTTTGCCGACGTAGTTCATGTAGGTGGCGCCGTAGTGGCGGACGTCGGACAGGAACCGGGACGCCGAGAACGCCGCCGGGGCCATGGCCGCGCCCGCGCCGACCGCGACGCTCCAGCCCGCGTACACGGCGTTGGAGTGGAACAGCGGCATGGCCAGATAGCAGACGTCGTCCTCGGTGAGCCCGTAGCGCTCCACCAGGGCGCTGCCGGCGAACAGGACCATCGCGTGGGGCACCTGTACGGCCTTGGGTTCGCCGCTGGTGCCCGAGGTGAAGATCATCATGAACGTGTCGTCGGCGCCGACTTCGCGGTGTGGGGTGAGCTCGGGCGCGGTGGCCAGGCGCTGAGCCCAGTCGTCGGTGCCGGTGTCGACGACGGTGACGCCGGGCAGGTCGAGCCCGTCGATGAGCCCACGGTGTTCGGGGTTGACCAGCAGGATCTGGCAGTCCACCCGCGCGATGTCCCGGGCCAGCGCCTCCCCCCGCCTGGTCGTGTTGACCCCGCACAGCACGTAGCCGCCGAGTGCCGCGGCGGCCAGCGCGGTGAGCATGTCCGGCGTGTTGCCCAGCAGGACGCCGACGTGCAGCGGACGGGCCGGATCAGCGGCGGCGATGACCGCGGCAGCCTGCCGGGACGCCTCCGCGATGTGTTCGCGCCACGTCCAGCTGCGGTCGCCATAGCGAACCGCGACGGCGTCGGAGTCGGCGCGCTCGCGCAGCAAGCCCTGCAGAGTGTCCGGCACGAGTCCACCTCGATCTTTGAGTGAACAGATTCGCCAATCTGTCTACCATGTTCGTCCGGCGCACCGTGGCGGCGCGCCTGTTGGCAGAATGCACTCGTCGCGTTGCCCGCGCGGCGAAACGCCCTAAGGAGGCCGAAGCCCGGTGACGGCAACGACGCCCACGCGGTCTGCACGTGACCGGCTGATCGATGCAGCGGAATCCTGCTTGCGCGCCAAGGGGATTCGCGCCACGACGGTGTCCGAGGTGGCTGAGGTGGCCGGGGTGTCCCGCGGCTGGCTGTACCGGCATTTCCCGGACAAGCCGTCCTTGCTCGGCGCGGCGATCGTGCGGCTCAACGAGGCCTACTGGTCCGAGGCGCACGCGGTGCTCGAGCCCATCGACGGGCTCGCCGAACAGATCGTGGCGGGCATCCGGCACGGCCGGCAGGCCTACGACGATCCGGGCGCCCTGCTGATGAGGCTCCGCCTCGAGGAACCCGAGGAGTTCGCGGCCTGCGCCGGTGCCGGCGTGCAGGGTCTGGTGCCCGACCTCGCCGACTTCTGGAGCCGCTACCTCGTGGCCGCCCGCGACCGGGGCGAGATCCACCCGGACACCGACGTGGCCGAGGCGTCGGAGTGGGTGGCGCGGTCGGTGATCTCGCTGGCGACGGTTCCGGGCAACACCCTCGACCCCGCGGACCCGGCGGCCCTGCTGACCCACGTCCGCAGGTATGTGATGCCGGGCCTCGAGGCCGATCCCTCGCTCTGACCGTCGCAGGCGCCGAGTGTGCATCCAGGGCGGCGCTGACGCGGATTTCCCGCCCTGTGTTCACAGTCGGCGCCCTGAACGCACAGTCGACACGAAAGAGGCCCCCGCCTCGCGGCAGGGGCCTCCTCGGCGAGCGGATCAGTCGTTGTCCGCCGACCCCGGCGCGGTCTTGGAGACCTGCACCAGGAACTCGTAGTTCGTCTTGGTCTTGCGCAGCTGACTCATCAGCAGGTCGATGGCCTGATGGCTGTCGAGACCCGACAGCACCCGGCGCAGCTTGTGCACGATCGCGAACTCGTCAGGGCCGAGCAGCAGCTCGTCCTTACGGGTACCCGACGGGTTCACGTCGACCGCCGGGAACACCCGGCGCTCGGCGATCTTGCGGTCCAGCTTGAGCTCGGCGTTGCCGGTGCCCTTGAACTCCTCGAAGATCACCGTGTCACCGGTCGAACCGGTCTCGACCATCGCGGTCGCGACGATGGTCAGCGACCCGCCCTCTTCGATGTTGCGCGCGGCGCCCAGGAAGCGCTTCGGCGGGTACAGCGCGGTCGAGTCGACACCACCGGACAGGATGCGGCCCGACGCCGGCGAGGCGTTGTTGTACGCGCGGCCCAGACGGGTGATCGAGTCGAGCAGCACCACGACGTCCTTGCCCTGTTCCACCAGACGCTTGGCGCGCTCGATGGCCAGCTCGGCGACGGTGGTGTGGTCTGACGGCGGCCGGTCGAAGGTGGAGGCGATGACCTCACCCTTGACCGAGCGCTGCATGTCGGTGACCTCTTCCGGACGCTCGTCGACGAGCACCACCATCAGGTGGCATTCCGGGTTGTTGCGGGTGATCGCGTTGGCGATGTCCTGCATGATCGTGGTCTTACCGGCCTTGGGCGGCGACACGATCAGCGCGCGCTGCCCCTTGCCGATCGGCATGATCAGGTCGATGACGCGGGTGGTCAGCTTGTCCGGAGAGGTCTCCAGGCGCAGCCGCTGGTTCGGGTACAGCGGGGTCAGCTTGCCGAACTCGGGACGCTTCCTGGCGTCCTCGACCGGCCCGCCGTTGACGCTGTCCAGACGCACCAGCGGGTTGAACTTCTGGCGCGGATTCTGGCCGCCGCCTTCACCCTCTTTGGGCACCTTGACCGCACCGGTCACGGCGTCGCCGCGGCGCAGTCCGTTCTTGCGCACCATGTTCATCGACACGTAGACGTCGTTCGGCCCGGGCAGGTAGCCCGAGGTGCGGACGAACGCGTAGTTGTCGAGGACGTCGAGGATGCCGGCGACGGGCTGGACGACGTCGTCCTCGCGGATCTCGGTGTCACCGGCGCCGCCGCCGCTCTCGCCGCCACGCTCGCCGCGACGCCTGCGGTCGCGGAACCGGCGTCCGCGGCGGCCACCGCGGCCGTCGCCGTCGTCGTCACCGTCGGCGGCGTTGTTGTTGCGGTTGCCCTGGCCCTGGCTCTGGTCGTTGTCGGACCGGTCGTCGGACTGATCGCCCCGCTGACGGTCCGCACGGCGCTGCTCGCCCCTGGGCTGGTCACCCTTGCCCTGGTCGGACTTGGGCGCCTCACCCTTGGGCTGTTCGGCGTCGGACTGCTGCTGCGCGGGCCGGTCGGCCTTGGTGCGCTCGTTCCTGGGCCGTTCGCTCTTCGGCTCCGTGACGGCCTGTTCGGCCGGGGCGGTGACGGTGGCCTGCTCAGGGGCCTTGGTGTCAGGGGCCTTGCTCTCGGGGGCCTTGGTCTCGACGGCGTCGGAGTCAGGCTGCTCGGGGGCCTTGGTCTCGGGGGCCTTGGTGTCGGTCGCCTTGGGCTCGGCGGCGCCGGCCTGGCGGGATGCGCTGCGACGCTCGCGGCGCGGCGGCGTCTGCGGTGCGGCGGCCTCGGCCGCGGTGTTGTCCGCCTTGGCGCCGTTGCCCTCGCCGCGGCGCTCACGGATGGCGGCGATCAGTTCGCTCTTGCGCATGCCGGAGGCGCCTTCGACGCCGATCTGCCGCGCCAGAGCGCGCAGTTCCGGCAGAACCATCGAGGTCAGCGAGGTCGCGCGGTCGCCGGATGCGACGTCGGCGGTCGGAGCGGTCTCCGCGGTCGTCGTGGTGACGGCCGGGGTCTCCGACGCCGGGGAAGCTTCGGTGTTCACGACGTTCGGCAGCTCTGTTCGCTGCGCGCTGTCGGCCGTGAAGAGGTCCGTATCGGTCACGGATTTCCTTTCTTTCCCTCGCTGATTGCGTTTGCGCGAGGGCTCAAAATGTCCTTGCTGTTCAGCCGATCCGCCGAACGCGAAGGTTCCACCGTCGCCTGTGCAACGGTGATCGCCGGAGTTCGCCGCCATAGGGCGAACCGTCGGTCCACGAGTGAAACACGGGAAAGATGAGGATCGTCCTAGTGTCGGCGCAGGCAGAGACGCTGCAATTGCTGGACGAAAGCGAGAATAACCCGCTTACGTGCCGGAAGCAAGAATCGTGGCGTGATGCGTGTCAACCCTCAGCTGCGTGCGGCGACGCCGGTTGACCAGCGCACACCGTCGCCCACGGCCATCTCAGCGATCGTGAACCCGTTGGCGGCGCCGAACTCGGCCGCCTCGGCGGGCAGGTCCGGATCGGTACCGAGGGCGATCACCGTGGGCCCGGCCCCGGACAGCACCGCTGCCACACCACAACAGCGCAGGACCCGGATCAATTCCGCCGACGTCGGCATCGCCGACGCCCGCTGCGGCTGGTGCAGGACGTCCTCGGTGGCGGCCATCAGCAGGTCGGGACGTTCGGTCAACGCCACCACCAGCAGCGCCGCGCGGCTGAGGTTGAACCGCGCGGCGAGGTGGCTGACGGTGTCCGGCAGCAGCACCCGCGTCTCGGCGGTCGAGGACTGCTGCTGTGGGATGGCCGTGAACAGGCGGATGTCGGGATGCACGCGCAACGGTGCGGCCGCGTAGCGCGCCTGCGCACCCGCGCCGTCGGTCCAGGTGACGACCGCCCCGCCCAGTACGGCGGCCGCGGCGTTGTCCGGGTGACCTTCGAACGCCGACGACAGCTGGATCAGCTGCTCCACCGTGAGCGGAGTCGAATCAGTCTGCGCGACAAGGCCGTTGGCGGCAGCTAAACCGCCGACGACGGCCGCAGCCGACGATCCGAGCCCGCGTGAGTGCGGGATGTCGTTGCGGCACCGCACCACGAGTCCCGGCGCGGCGCATCCGGTCGCCCGCAGACCGGCTTCGATCGCCCGCACCACCAGGTGCGAGGAGTCCAGGGCCACCTGACCGGCGCCCTCCCCCTCGACGGTGACGGTCAGCCCGGATTCGACTGTCTCCACGACGATGTCGTCGTAGAGGCTGAGCGCCAGGCCCAGGCTGTCGAAGCCGGGACCGAGGTTGGCGCTCGACGCCGCGACCGTGGACGTCGCCGTCAGCCCGACGGGAAGAGTCTGCGTCACCGGCACGTCCTGTCAGACCAGACCGAGTTCGCCGGCCACCGCGACGGGGTCCACCGCGAGCGGCGTGACGGCGGGCATGCCCTTGAGCGCGGTGTCGGGATCCTTGAGCCCGTTTCCGGTGACCGTGCACACCACGGTCGAACCCTTGGCCACCCAGCCGTCCTCGATCGACTTGAGCAGTCCGGCGACGCTGGCCGCCGAGGCTGGTTCGACGAAGACCCCTTCGGTGCGCGCCACCAGGTGGTACGCCGCGAGGATCTCCTCGTCCGTGGCCGCGAGGAACCGGCCGCCCGACTGCTGCTGGGCCTCCACCGCCGACGTCCACGACGCGGGCGCGCCGATGCGGATCGCGGTGGCGATCGTCTCCGGGTTCTTGACGGGCTCACCGGTCACCAGCGGCGCCGCCCCCGCCGCCTGGGTGCCGAGCATGCGGGGCAGCCGGTCGGACAGGCCGTCACGGTGATACTCGCTGTAGCCCTTCCAGTAGGCGGTGATGTTGCCCGCGTTGCCGACCGGCAGGGCGTGCACGTCGGGTGCGGTGCCCAGGACGTCGACGATCTCGAACGCGGCGGTCTTCTGGCCCTCGATGCGGTACGGGTTGACCGAGTTGACCAGCGCGACGGTCGGGAAGTCGGCGGTCAGCTTGCGGGCGAGTTCCAGGCAGTCGTCGAAGTTGCCGTCGATCTGGATGATCTTGGCGCCGTGCATGACCGCCTGGGCCAGCTTGCCCATCGCGATCTTGCCCTGCGGGATCAGCACCGCGCACGTGATGCCCGCGCGTGCCGCGTACGCCGCGGCCGAGGCCGAGGTGTTGCCGGTCGACGCGCACAGCACCGCCTGCTTACCGCTGGCCGCGGATTCGGTGACGGCGACCGTCATCCCGCGGTCCTTGAACGAACCGGTCGGGTTGAGCCCTTCGACCTTCAAATGCACTGTGCAACCGGTGAATTCGCTCAGCCGCTTGGCGTGCACCAGCGGTGTGCCGCCCTCGAGCAGGGTGACCGGCGTCCAGTTCTCGCCGACGGGTAGCCGATCACGGTAGGCCTCGATCAGGCCGGGCCACGGCCGGTGCACCGCGTTCACTGGCGTGCTCATTCGCTTGTTCCTTCCATGCGCAGCACGCTGTTGACGCTCTGCACGACGTCGAGTTCGGCCAGGGCCGAGACCGTTTCGGACAGTGCCGCGTCGGTCGCACGGTGGGTGACCACGACGATGCGCGCACCGCAGGGCTGTCCACCCTCGTCGACCACACCCTCCTGACGCACCTCGGCGATGCTGACCTCACGCCTGGCGAATTCGGCTGCGACCGAGGACAAGACGCCCGGACGGTCGGCGACGTTCATGTTGACGTAGTACCGCGTGGGGATGAACCCGATCGGTGACACCGGCAGTTTGGCGTACTTCGACTCTCGCGGTCCGCGGCCGCCCTGGACGCGGTTGCGCGCGGCCATCACCAGGTCGCCCATCACCGCCGACGCGGTCGGCGCGCCACCGGCGCCCTGGCCGTAGAACATCAACCGGCCGGCCGCCTCGGCCTCGACGACCACGGCGTTGAAGGCGCCGTTGACCGCTGCCAGGGGGTGCTCCAGCGGAACCAGCGCCGGGTAGACCCGGGCCGAGACGCGTTGCTGGCCGTCGTCGGTGGTCAGCCGCTCGCAGATCGCGAGCAGTTTGATCGTGCACCCCAGCGACCGGGCGCTCTCGAAGTCCTCGACGGTGACCCGGGTGATGCCTTCGCGATAGACGTCGTCGGCGGTCACCCGCGTGTGGAACGCGATGGACGCCAGGATGGCGGCCTTGGCGGCGGCGTCGTAGCCCTCCACGTCGGCGGTCGGGTCCGCCTCGGCATACCCGAGCGCACTGGCATCGGCCAGCGCGCTGTCGTAGTCGGCGCCGGTCTCGTTCATGGCCGACAGGATGTAATTCGTTGTGCCGTTGACGATTCCGGCCACCCGCAGCACGCTGTCGCCGGCCAGCGACTGGGTCAGCGGACGGATCACCGGGATGGCGCCCGCGACGGCGGCCTCGAAGTACAGGTCGACGCGGGCGGCCTCGGCGGCTTGGGCCAGCTCGCCCGTCGACTGCGCCATCAGCGCCTTGTTCGCGGTCACCACCGACTTGCCCTGTTCGAGCGCGGCGAGGATCGCCTTGCGGGCCGGTTCGACCGGACCCATCACCTCGACGACGATGTCGACGTCCTCGCGGGAGACCAGTTCCTCGACGTTGTCGGTGAGCAGGTCGGCCGGCACCCCGCGGTCGTCGGCCACCCGGCGCACACCCACCCCGCGCAGCACGAGCGGGGCGCCGACGCGTGCCGCCAGGTCGGTCGCGCTCTGCTCGATGATGCGGACCACTTCGCTGCCCACATTGCCGAGGCCCAGGACCGCTACGCCCACCGGTTTGTCGCCTACCGCTTTGTCACTGTTCATTGACCACTCACTTCCAGACTCAACAGATCGTCGACCGTCTCGCGGCGCAGGATCAGGCGCGCGTGTCCGTCGCGCACCGCCACCACCGCGGGCCGGCCGATCAGGTTGTAACGGCTCGACATCGAATAGCAGTAGGCACCGGTCGCGGCCACACCGAGCAGATCGCCCGGCGCCACGTCGCCGGAGATCCACGTGTCGCGCACGACGATGTCGCCGCTCTCGCAGTGCTTTCCGACCACCCGGCTCAGCGCCGGGCCGGCCTCGCTGACCCGGGAGATCAACCGGACGTCGTACTCGGCACCGTAGAGCGAGGTGCGGATGTTGTCGCTCATCCCGCCGTCGACGCTCACGTAGCGGCGGTTCGCGGTCGCACTGACGGCCACGTCCTTGACGGTGCCGACCTCATACAGCGTGATCGTGCCCGGTCCGGCGATCGCCCGGCCCGGCTCGACCACCAGTTTCGGGGTGGGCAGGCCGACGGCCGCGGACTCGTCGCGCACGATCGCGCTCAGCTTGGCGGCGAGGTCGGCGACCGGCGGCGGATCGTCCTGCGGCAGATAGGAGATGCCCAGGCCACCACCCAGGTCGACGGTGGACATCTGCGCGGTCTTGTCCACGCCGAACTCGGCGACGACGTCACGCAGCAGACCGATCACGCGGTGGGCGGCGATCTCGAATCCCGCGACGTCGAAGATCTGCGAGCCGATGTGGCTGTGCAGGCCGACCAGCCGCAGGTGGTCGGCCTCGAACACCCGGCGCACGGCGTCCATCGCCGCCCCGCTGGCCAGCGAGAGCCCGAACTTCTGATCCTCGTGCGCGGTCGAGATGAACTCGTGCGTATGGGCTTCCACACCGACGGTGACCCGGATCAGCACGTCCTGGACCACGCCCGCCCCGGCGGCGATCTCGTCGAGGCGTTCGATCTCGATCATCGAGTCGACGACCACGTGTCCCACCCCGGACTTGACCGCCAGTGTCAGTTCGTCCAGCGATTTGTTGTTGCCGTGCAGGGCGATCCGCTCGGCGGGGAAGCCGGCGTGCAGTGCGACGGCGAGTTCTCCGCCGCTGGCGACGTCGAGGGCCAGGCCCTCCTCGTCGATCCATCGTGCCACCTCGGTGCACAGGAAAGCCTTTGCGGCGTAACGCACGTACTCGCCGCCGCCGAACGCCTCGGAGATCTCCCGGCAGCGTGAGCGGAAGTCGTCCTCGTCGATGACGAAGACCGGTGTGCCGAACCGGGCGGCGATGTCGGTGATCGGCACCCCGGCGATCGACACCACGCCGTCGGCGCCGCGAACGGCGTTGCGCGGCCAGACGTTCGGAGCGATCTGCAGCACCTCGTCGGGGCCGGCGGGACGCGGCGGCGCGCCACCGTGGTGGATCTCTTCGGCGTGCCGGGGCCCGGCGGGATGGGCGTTCACATCCGCTCCGGGGCGCTCACGCCGAGGATCGCCAGGCCGTTGGCGACCACCTGACGGGTGGCCTGGCAGAGCGCCAGACGAGCCGAGTGCAGGTCGGACGGTTCCTCGTCGCCCTGGGGCAGCACCCGGCACTGGTCGTAGAAACGGTGGTAGTCACCGGCGAGGTCTTCGAGGTAGCGGCACACCCGGTGCGGTTCGCGCAGTGCGGCCGCCGACTCCAGCACCCGCGGGAACTCGCCGAGGTTGCGGATCAGCGTGCCCTCCTTGTCATGGGTGAGCAGGTCGAGGTGGTCGGTGCCGGCGACGACGCCGAGGTCGGCCGCATTGCGGGCGAGCGCCGACAACCGCGCGTGGGCGTACTGCACGTAGTAGACCGGGTTCTCGTTGGACGCCGAGGACCACAGCGCGAGGTCGATGTCGATCGGGGTGTCCACAGACGAGCGGATCAGCGCATAGCGGGCGGCGTCGACACCGATCGCCTCGACCAGATCGTCGAGGGTGATCACGGTGCCCGCGCGCTTGCTCATCCGCACCGGTTGGCCGTCGCGGACCAGGTTGACCATCTGGCCGATCAACACCTCGACGGTGTCCGGGTCGTCGCCGAGCGCCGCTGCGGCGGCCTTGAGCCGGGCGATGTAGCCGTGGTGGTCCGCGCCGAGCATGTAGATGCACAGGTCGAACCCGCGCTGCCGCTTGTCCAGGAAATAGGCGAGGTCACCGGCGATGTAGGCGGGGGCGCCGTCGCTCTTGATGACGACGCGGTCCTTGTCGTCACCGAAGTCGGTGGTGCGCAGCCAGGTCGCACCGTCCTTCTCGTAGATCGCGCCGTTGTCCCGCAGCCGGGCGATCGCCTCGTCGACCCGACCGCTGCTGTGCATCGAGTCTTCGTGGGTGAACACGTCGAAGTCGGTGCCGAATTCGTGCAGCGAGGTCTTGATGTGGTCGAACATCAGGTCCGCGCCGATGGCGCGGAACGCCTCGCGCATCTGATCGTCGGGCAGCTCGAGCGCACCCGGATCTTTGGCGAGCACCTGGGCGGCGATGTCGCCGATGTAGCTGCCCGCGTAGCCGTCCTCGGGGGTGGGCTCCCCCGTCGCCGCCGCAATCAGCGAGCTGACGAACCGGTCGATCTGCGCGCCGTGGTCGTTGAAGTAGTACTCGCGTACCACCGCGGCGCCCTGGGTGGCCAGCAGTCGGCCCAGGGCATCGCCGACGGCGGCCCACCGCGTGCCGCCGATGTGGATCGGGCCGGTGGGGTTGGCCGAGACGAATTCGAGGTTGATGTCGCGTCCGGCGAGCGCGGCGGAGTGCCCATAGCGCCCGGCGCCGGTGATGATGTCGCCGACGATCACGTTCTGCGCGGCGGCCTCGATGCGCAGGTTGACGAATCCCGGACCGGCCACCTCCGCGGACGAGATGCCTGCGGCGGCGGTCAGCGCCTCGGCGAGCCATCCCGCCAATTCGCGGGGGTTGGCGCCGACCTTCTTACCGAGTTGCAGCGCCAGGTTGGTGGCGTAGTCGCCGTGCTCGGGATTGCGGGGACGCTCCACCGTGACGGTCGCGGGCAGCGCGGCGGTGTCGAGGCCGCGCTCGGTCAACACAGCGGTGGCGGTGGTCCTGAGCAAGTCGGCGAGGTCGGCGGGTGTCACGGGGGTCCATCCTATGGTCTGGGGTGGTCAGTGCCCGAATCCATTCCCCGGGGCAGGATGCGTTACGCTGTCCACGCCCAATGGCGCAGTTCGTGAAGAACGCGCCCCCGTAGCTCAGGGGATAGAGCGTCTGCCTCCGGAGCAGAAGGCCGCAGGTTCGAATCCTGCCGGGGGCACCCAGAATTCCGCAGGCAGGGACTTTGTGGAGTCGTCGTCACCACCCGTGCCCTCCGCGCGCCCTAGCGTGTCACCGGGCGCCATTGCTGGCTGGCCCTGCATGACACGCCACTGCCGATCCCCTCGACGACGACGTCTGGGGTGACCGAGGAGCGCGCGGTCATTCGGGGGTCTCCAACCAAAAGGGACCATCATCGGATCTCGATGCTGGACCGCATGGTGGTCTACGGGTCGCGCGCTGTCACGGGCTCACTCCAGGGCGGTCTCGAGGCTTGTCGCCCAGCTCGGCTGCGGTGCAAGGCTCGCGAGCAGGGCGCTGCTCAGACCCATGAGGACGATGGTGACGATGAGGAAGTTCGTGTAGTCGCCGAAGTGATCGGATGTAGCGCCCGCGGCCAGTGGCCCGAAGGCCGTCCCGAGGGAAAGCGCCGCGACCAGTCCGCCGAACAGGCCGCCGAAGTTGCGTAGACCGAAGTAGCGCGACGCCAGGTACGCGATGACGTCGACCTCGGCGCCGAGGGTCAAACCGAACAATGCCGCCGCGATGGTCTGACTGAGCGGATTCGAGCCGTCGAGCAGGAGGAGCGCTGCGCCGACGGTCGGCACCAGATAGGCGCATGACCCCACCAGCCGTGCCGGGAAGCGATCGAGGAGGAAGCCCACCCCCAAGCGTCCGACGATCGAGAAGACGCCCACCAGCGATGCCGTTCCGGCGGCGGCCAGCGGCTCGGCACCGGCGTCGCGCAGGATCGGCACGAGGTGGACGACCACCCCCAATGTGGTGAAGGCGAACAGGCCGGCGGCCACCAGCAACCGATAGAACGTCAGCGACGTGAGGCCTTCCCGCAGGGTGACTCCGGGTAGGTCCACCACCGGTACGACGACCTCCTCGACAGCGGGTACCGCAGGCTCCTTGACGTCCTTGGCGCCCCGGAAGAACAGGAAGACGGTTACCGCCACCACCCCGCCCCACACCACCCCGAGGGCCACGAACGTCGCACGCCAGCCCCAGCCCTCGATGAGTGCGGTGGCGAGCGGCGGAAACAACGCGGCCGCCAGCGAGCCGCCCGAGAGCGTCACCGCGAACGCGATCCCGCGGGAGGCCTCGAACCGGGTGGCCACGGCACTGGTCCACACCGTTGTCTGCACCCAGAAGCTCGCGAATGCGAGCACCGACCACATCAACACCCAGTTCCACATCGAGCCAGTGGCTCCGCCGAGCAGCGCGAAGGCCCCGGCCATCAGCAGGACACCGGTGAGGCCGACTCGCCGGGGTCCCAACCGGTCGACCATGAGGCCGATCGGCAGGGCGGCGGCCGCGGCGGCCATCCCGACGATGGTCAGTCCGACGGAGGTTTGCGCCCGGGACCAGCCGAATTCGTCCTGCAGCGGCTGCATGAACGCACCGAGGGAGTAGACGTGGATGACGCTGATCGAGTAGCCGAGAGCCGCGGCGATGGGAACCGTGCCGTAGGTCCGCCACTCACTGAGGCTCGCGCTGTTGGTTCTGCTCATTGCTGCTTTCTTGTCACTGCGGCGCCGATGTGTAAAGGACAGCCACGCGCTGCCGAGTGTATGGGCGGTTCGCCGGCTGGTGTCGGGACGAGCCGGATCGCGTACAGGTCGAGCCACTTCGCGTACCGAATCGGCGCAGACGTTCGCGTCCTGCCGGGGCACTCACCTTGACGGACCCCCGAAATTAACTGCGCCGTCACGCGTGCACGCGTCGTCGAGGTCTCCGACTTGCGCGCATTCCCTGTGATCAGCGTGTAAAAGTGAGCGGGTGAATCCTGATCAGGGGGCGCTGGGAGATCAGCGGGTTCGCTCCGGAAAGCCGACCGTCGTCTTCGTCGCCGGCTGCCTACTCGCCGTACTCGTCGTCGGATGGCTCTCACTGGTGACCCAGCCGACCGCGCTGGCCTCCACCGCATGGTGGCCCGTCGCCGGGATCGCCGTCGGCCTGGGCATCCGCTTCCCACGCCGGCACGTCTGGGCTCTGGCCGCCACGGTGGCCGCGATCACCCTTCCGCTCCTGCTCTGGGCGGGGCGGCCCGCCCCGCTCGCGATCGCCCTGGCGCTCACCGTGGCCCTCGAGATGATCATCGCGACCCTGATCCTGCGGGGGCGCAACGACTGCCTGCCGACCCTGTCGGCCCCACGCGACCTCGGCCGGTTGCTGCTGGCCGTCGGCACGGCCGCGGTGGTCTACGACCTCGTCGGTGCCAGCGCCACCTACCTGCTGGCCGATTCCACCGAGGCGTGGATCCGGCTGGTGACCTCGGCGCCGAAGCACGCCGCTGGGATGCTGCTGCTGGTCCCGCTGTTCATGCACCTGCCGAGACGCCCCCGGCCCGCAGGCCCTGTCGAGACCGTCGCGCAGGTCGTCACGACGCTGGGCCTCGTCACGTTCGTGTTCGCGTTCAACCCCGGGATGCCGCTGTCGTTCCTGCCCTTCATGCCGCTGGTGTGGGTGGCGATGCGCCTGACGACGCGGGAACTGATCTTGCTGATGCTGGGGATCGCCGTGATCGCCTCGGCCGGCAGCGCCTACGGCACCGGACCGTTCGCCTTCCAGCTCCTCGACCCGGAGATCGGCAACCTGGTCCTGCAGGTCTTCGAGCTGTCGATGGTGGTCGTCTTCCTGTCGCTCTCACTCGCGGTGGGCCAGGAGCGCACCACGGCGCGGCGGCTCAACGAGAGTGAGGAACTGTTCCGCCGGATCTTCGACACGTCGGTCGCCGGGATGGTGATCGCCACCCGCGAAGCCAACGGTTGGAAGGTGTTGCGCGCCAACGACTCCGCGGTGGCCATCGTCCCGGGGCTCGCCGATCCCCCGACTCGGCTCAGTGACCTGCTCGGCGACGAGGCGACCGCCGCGCTGTCCGCCGAGGTCGAGGCGCTGACCGAGGGCAACGCGCGCCTCACGCTGACCACCAGCGCCGGGCGGATCCTCAACGTCAGCATCTCGCTGATCAGCGATGACCGGGACAGCAGAACGGTGGCCCTGCAGTTCTACGACATCACCGAGGCGATGCGGGCCCGCCGGCTGGAACAGGAGGAACTCGAACGCGCCGCCGAGGTGCAACGGGCGCTGCTGCCGGGGAAGCTGCCGCCGACGCCCGGCTGGAGTTCCGGGGCGGCATCGGTGCCTGCCAAACAGGTGGGTGGGGATTTCTACGACATCCGGGTCGAGGTTCCGCACGCCGTCCTGAGCCTCGGCGACGTGATGGGCAAGGGTATGGGCGCGGGAATGCTCGCGGCGGCGACGCGGGCCGCGCTGCGCGCCAACGACACCCAGCTCAGCCCGTCGGCTGCCATGAGCCGGGTGGCCGGCATCGTCGACCACGACCTGCAGCGCACCAGCGCGTTCATCACCCTCACCTACGTGCTCGTCGACCTGGTCACCGGCGACTTCCGCTTCGCCGACGCCGGGCACGGGCTGCACTTCATCGTCCGGACCGGTTCCAACCGCGTCGAGCGGGCGGCCTCGAGCGATCTGCCGGTGGGGCTGGACAGCGGCTGGGACGAGAAGCACGGAGCGCTACAGCCCGGCGACGCGCTCCTGCTGGTCAGCGACGGGGTGATGGACCTGTGGGGTGGCTCCGTCGAGCAACTGTCGGCCGCCGTGGCGCAGTGCGCCCGGCAGCACGGCACCAGCCCGCAGGCGTTGGTCGATGCCCTGTGCGCGCGAGCCAACGGTGATCTGGACCGCGACGATGTGACGGCCGTCGTCCTGCGGCGGGAACCGGTGGACGCGGCAGCACACTGATCGTCCTGCGCCGCCGGCCTACTGTCCCCGGTCAATCTCGAACTTCCTCGTCACAACTCGTTCCGGCCCGACGGGCGATCGACGGCGACGAGACCCGCCGCAACCGCTCTGATTCGCTGACTGACACCCCTCACGTCGCGTTTTGCGGCTCAACACCGCACCGCGCCCGTGCCACTGTTTGCTGGCGCAACGTTCACCGGCCCAACCCGGTGCTGCCAGCGCATCCGCGCAGATGCTGAGGGTGGTTCGCAAAGCTAAACACATGCCGGGCTTTGCATCTGCAAAGGCAGGTAAGGCGACGCGGAATTTGCTCGGACGGGCTACGATCTAGGTGATTTCCTATCCGAGGGGTTGACTGTGGATATCAAACGAGTACTGGCCGGGGCGTCGATCGTCGGCGTCGTGGGCCTTCCGGCCTGGTTCCTGGGCGCGGGGGTCGCCTCAGCCGAACCGGTCGCCGGAGCCGAATGTGCCGACCCGGCGACCTGTGAGCGGGCGCCCGAGGAGAAGCCGGCCGAGAAGAAGACCAACGCGAACAAGGCGCCGATCCAGATTCCCGAGGCGTGGTCTCGCGAGGTCGCCAAGAACGTGGCCAACCTGCCGTCACCGGTCGAGGCGAACGGCAGCGTGCCGGTCTCCGTCGGCCTGCCGGACGTGGTGCCGGACATCGGTTTCAGTGCGCCGGTCCATCTGCACCCGCCCGCCCTGGGCGGCGTCGGCCTGCCGGCCGTCGGGATGCCCAGCGTGAACCTCCCGGCGCCGAAACTCGGCCCGCCCAACAACCCGCTGAACCTCGGCCCGCCGAACAATCCGTTCAAGCTGCCGAAGATCGGTTTCTGATCCGGCGCTGACCGAACGATCGTGGCCGCCTCGCTGATGCGAGGCGGCCACTGTCGTCTGCCGGGGCCGTTCAGCAGGAGAAGACCAGCTGAAGCCCGTGATGCCGAGTGGTCGCCAGCCGGCTCAGCGTTTGCGGCGCCTCGGCCAGCGGCACGTAGTCGGTGATCAGATGCGCCCGGACGTCGTCGCCGCGGACCTGCAGGAAGGCGACCGTCTCCGCGCTGAGGCGGTCGCGGTTCCATAGGTGACCCGTCCCCCGCGGCACCCGGCCGATCTGCGCGCAACGCACCGACAGCCCGTTGTGGTGGAACTCCTCGCCGAGCCGGACGTCCCCGCACCCGTCCTGGTAGAACGCCAGGTCGATGACCGTGCCCTGTGGTCGCAGCAGCCGCAGCGCCAGGGCAAGCGCGCTGCCCCGCCCGCGACACTGGAACACCACGTCCGCACCGCGCTCCCCGGCTCTGCCCCAGCGCTGCTTCACCGAGAGCGCCGGGTCGCCGTCGGCCGGATCCAGCGCCGTCACGCCCAGGCGTTCCGCGATGTGCCGCCTTCCGGCCGTCTCGTCGAGCACCACGACGTCCGCCGCGCCGTGGTGGGCGGCCAGCAGCGCGGTCAGCAGACCGACGACGCCTGCGCCGACGACCGCGATCCGCCTGCCGCGCACGCCGTCGCCCAGGGTCCGCACGTCGGCGCCCACCACGTCGGCCGCGGCGTGCAACAGTCCGTTCGCGCAGATCGGGCCCATGTGCGCGACGTAGATCCCCAGCACCGCGTCGAACCCGTCGGGCAGCACGACGAACCGGTCGCGCAGCGCATCCGCCCGGTACCGGCTGCGGTGGCCGTAGGTCATCGCCACGAGCTGACCGGCGGCAAGCGACGGCACGCGGCTCTCGACCACCCGGCCGACCTGCATGTAGCCGAACCTCTTCACCGGGTAACCGGCGTTCGGTTCGCCTGCGAGGAACAGCCCGAGGTCCGGATCCCAGTGCCGGTGCAGCGCCGGATTCGTGCCCTTGACCCAGCTGAGGTCCGTCCCGGCGGACAGTCCGCTGAACACGGTCGCGACGTCGAATCGGCCTTCGGGCAGGGCGCCGTCCGACGGCTGCGGCTCACACGCCACCACGCCGGGCCGCTCGACGACCACGGCGTACCCGGCGTCAGACATGGAGCGTCACCGGTCGCGCGCGGGCGGCGGATTCGGCGATGGCGCAGGCCACTTCGTGGGTGCGCAGGGCGTCGGCATAGTCGACGAGGATGCCGTCGGGGCCCGCCCCGCGGCCCGTCACGGCCTCGATGAAGGCACGATCGGCGGCCCTCTTGGCGTCGTCGGGTTCGAGGTCGCGCTGCAGCGTTCCGTCGGCCGTACGCGCGGTGATGCCGTCCTCGCGGACCGCGACGCTCACCGCGTCCGCGTGGATGTCGATGCCCGCCAGGTGCTTCCACGTCAGGCAGCACGCAGCGGCGACCGTGCCGACCGCGCCCGATTCGAAACGCAGCGTCGCCGCGGTCGCCCCGTCGATGTCGGCGTCGGGCGAACTCGGCGGGGCGGCGTTGGCGTAAGCGCTGACCTCAGCGACCTCGCCGACCAGGTACCGCAGCATGTCGAGCACGTGCACCGCCTGCTCGACGATCTGCCCGCCGGACAGGTCCCGTCGGCACCACCACGCCACCGGCGGAACCCGGTCCAGCCACGACGCGACGGCGAGCCGGATCACGCTGTCGCCCAACATCTCCCGAACCAGACCGACGGCCGCCGAGTACCGCCAGTGATGGCCGACGGCGCTGGTGACACCGCGCTCGCCGATCAGGTCCGCGATGCGCCGGGCGGTGCCCGGATCGGTGCCCAGCGGCTTCTCGACGAACAGCGCGACGCCCGCATCGACGACCGACTCCTCGATCGGCCCGTGCGCGTGCGGGGGGACGCAGACGTAGACGGCATCCGGCGTGTCGGCCAGGAGTGCGGCCAGGTCGGGGACGACCGCGGCCCCGGTGGCGCGGGCGAACGCGTCGGCCGCGGGTGCCGCGGGGTCGGTGACCGAGGCGATGACGACGTCGGGCAGCTCGGCGAGGTGACGGGCATGGCGGACGGCGACGCCACCGGCTCCGACGAACGCGACTCTGCAGCGAGACATGGGCACCCTCCCCTTGCCCGCGGTGGATACCCGCCGCACGCGTCGGTATGCATTTTTTGACGTATACGTCGATTCACGGTGGGTACCCGGATTGCATGTCGCTGACGGTGCTGATCAACGCGGGCCCGTGGCTGACAGTGCCGCCGCGCGGATACGGCGGCATCGAGAACATGGTCGCGACGTTGATCCCGGAGTTGCGCAGCGCCGGCGTGCGGGTGGTCCTGGCCACCGTCGGGGGCAGCACGGTCGACGTCGACGAGAGAATCGTCACCTTCGACGAACCGCAGTTCCGTCATCTCACCGAGCCGTACAACCAGGTGATGGGCATCGCCGCGACCCACATGCACCGGTTGGTGACGGAGTTGGCGCGTCGCGGTGACGTCGACCTGGTGCACGACCACCTCGAGGCGGTGGGTCCGACCGTGCTCGCGGCGGCCGGGCGCCGGTTGCCGCCGGTTCTGCACACTCTGCACTGGGACCTGTCCAAACATCCTGGCCTGTACTGGAATCTGTCGGTCGACCACCTCTGGGTGAACGGGGTGTCGGCCGCGCAGATCGCACGCGGGCCCGCGCCGTTGCGTCAGCGCAGCCTCGGCCACGTCTACCTGGCGACGTCGCTCACCCGAACGGCGCCGCGCGATCCGGCGCCCAAGGGACGACATGTCGCGCTCGTCGCGCGGATCTCACCGACCAAGGGTCAGCACGTGGCCGCACGGTTGGCCCACCGGCGCGGTGTCGACCTGGTGCTGGCCGGCCCCGTCGGGCCCTACGCGAACGCCGCGGACCTGGCCGCCGACCCCCACGCCGAGCGGTATCCCGACGTGCGGTACTACCGCAGCGCGGTGGCGCCGCTGATCGACGACCGGCGGGTGCGCTGGGTCGGCAGTCTCGAGGGCGAGGCCCGTGATCATCTGGTGGCCACGGCACGCGCCACGCTGTTCCCGCTCACCTGGGAGGAGCCGGGTGGCACCGCGGTGATCGAATCGCTGGCGCTGGGCACACCGGTGGTGGCCTACCGGCGCGGGTGCATGCCGGAGTTGGTGGCCCCGGACACCGGCCGGCTCGCCGAACCGGGCGACGAGACGGCGCTGGCCGACATGCTCGCGCAGGCCGACGAGATCGAGCCGGCCCGGTGCCGCGCGGAGGCGCGGAGGCGGTTCTCCCCGGCCGTGATGGCCGCCGGATATCTCCGGATGTACGAGGAATGCGTACATCGCAGCCGCACACCACGGCTGCTCAGTACGCGTCGTGCAGGCGCATCCACTCATAGGGCGGTCGCTGGGGCCAGCCGGAAGGCGAGTCCTCCCACGTCTCCTGACGGCCGTACGGGGTGAGGTCGAGCAGGTCGAACACGTACGGCTCGGCCACCTCGACCATGGGCAGGCGACGGCGCGCGGCACTCACCGAATCCTTCAGCCGCGCAGCTCCTTCTCGCGGATGAGCAGTTCCGCCCGGGCCTGCTCCCACTCGCCGCGCGAGACGATCGGAGGAAGGCCGTCGGCGGCCATGAGCTACACCCGGTCCTTCACCGCGTCGGCGATCCGGGTCAGCTGACCGATGTCCGAACTGGTCGGGATGAGGTGCACCTCGTCGGTGCCGATCTTGTCGAACCGTTCGAGCACCGCGAGCAGATCGTCCTCCGTGCCGGCGAACCCCGTCGCCGGGGCCATCGCGTCGACGTACTCGCCCGGGATCCAGTTCATGTAGCGGCGCAGGTGCCGGTGCACCTGTTCGCGCGCCTGGTCGCGCTCGCCGATGGCGAACCAGAACGATGTCGCCAGGTGCGGCCGCGGCTTGCCGGCGTCCGCCCAGGCGGTGCGGGCGACGTCGAACAGCTCGCCCTGCTTCGCCGGGTCGAGGTCGAGGATGGTGCCCGCCATGCCGTCGGCCCACGCAGCCGCGCTGCGCACCGTCTTGGGCCCGATGGTCCCGACCAGCAGCGGCGGGCCGCCCGGCTGCACCGGCGGCGGCCCCACCGGCAGCACGGACTCGGTCACCTTCTCCCCCGCCCAGACCCGCTTCATCACCGCGACGCGTTCGGCCATCTGCCGCATGGTCTGCGTGGCCGGGTCCGCGCCCACCGCCTCGTAGTCCTCGTGCCTGCCACCGACGCCGATGCCGACCGTCAACCGGCCACCACTGATGAGATCGCCGGTCGCGAGTGCCTTGGCGAGCATGACCGGATCGTGCAACTGCGGCACGACCACCGTCGTCACCAGCCGGACGCGTTCCGTCCAGGCGGCCACCGCACCGAGCAGCGTCAGGCTCTCGGGATTGTCGAAGGCGATCCGCTCACCCCAGCACAACGCGGAGAACGGCCCCTCGTCGACCGTCCGGGCCCACGCGCGCAGCGTCGCGGAGTCGAGATCGGGCTCCATCACCGGCAGGGTCATTCCGATTCGCACACCGCGATTCTGGCATCCGGGGGTTAACCCCCGGCCGGCTCGGCGGAAAACGCTGTGTCGCAGCGGACGCGGACTCCATAGGTTGAATGCATGGTCGCAGTCACCAGCCCCCCACCCGCGTCCCTCGCGGTCAGTCACACCCCGTCACCACCCCGCACCATCGGCATAGTCCCGACGGCTTCCGTGCTGACCGGCGCCGCCATCGGCGTGGTGTGGTTCTGGATCCCGTTGGGGATCCTGGTGCTCGGCACGTCCTCGATCCCGTCGGTCATCGGATTCATCCTGGCCGCAGTGGTTTTCATCTATCTGGTCCGGGGCATCGACCGGGTCGAGCGCGTGCGCAGTGAGGCGGTGTTCGGGATGGGTATCGGGCGCCCGTTCCGGCGCCTGACCACCTACACCGGCTTCCAGGGCTGGTTGCATCAGCTGTGGCTGGACGTCAGCAGCGCCCGGTTCTGGAAGGTCTTCGCCCACCACTACCTGCGGATGGTCTACGACGTCCTCGCCACCGCGCTGGCCTTCGCGCTGTTGGCGTTCGGGTTCCTGGCGCCGGCGGCCGCGCTGGCCATCGACCACAGTGACGACGCCGCGGGTCTGGCGTTCCTCCCGCCTGCCCTCGCCTGGCCGCTGGCGGTGGTGGCCGTGGCGGCGTCGGTCGCGATCCTGGTCTTCGCGCCCGCACTCGACGCGATCATCGATCGCCGGCTGCTCACCCCGTCGCCCACCGCGGCGCTGAAGTACGAGGTCAGCGCGCTCAGCGATGCCCGGGCGGGCGCGGTGTCGTCGGCGCAGACGGAACGTCACCGCATCGAACGGGATCTGCACGACAGCGTCCAGCCGCGGCTGGTGTCGCTGGCCATGGCGATCGGCCTGGCGCAGACCAAGCTCGACACCGATCTGCCCGCGGCGAAGCAGTTGATCGCCGAGGCGCACGACGAGGCGAAGAACGCTCTGGTCGAACTGCGCAACGTGGTGCGGGGCATCGCGCCCACGATCCTCGCCGACCGCGGGCTCGACGCGGCGTTGTCCGCCGTCGTGCAACGGGCCGAGAACTCCGGTGTGCCCACGACATTGAACCTGGAGCTGCCGCGGCGACTGCCCGACGAGACCGAGTCCGTCGCCTACTTCGTCGTCGCCGAGGCCCTGACGAACGTCGCCAAACACGCGGGCGCCAGTCAGGCCGTGGTCACGGTGCGGTTCGACGAACCGTCGAACTCGTTGTACGTGTCGGTCTTCGACGACGGACGCGGCGGTGCGGCGATCGCCGACGACGACAACGCCACGGGCCTTCGGGGTCTCGACGAACGGGTGCGCGCGGCGCGCGGCACGTTCTCGGTGTCCAGCCCGTCGACCGGACCCACGATCGTCACCGCGGTGCTGCCATGCGCATCGTGATCGCCGAGGATTCCGCGCTGCTGCGTGCCGGGATCGAACGCATCCTCGCCGACGCCGGCCACGACGTGGTCGCCGGCGTCCCCGATGCCACCAACCTGTTGCGGCTGGTCAACGAGACCCGTCCCGATCTGGCGATCCTCGACGTGCGGATGCCGCCGACCTTCACCGACGAGGGCATCCGAGCGGCCGCGTTGCTGCGCAGCCAGAACCCGGAGTCCCCGGTCCTGGTCCTGTCGCACTACGTCGAACAGCGCTACGCCGCCGAGCTGATCGCCTCGGACACCAGAGGTTTCGGCTACCTGCTCAAGGACCGGGTGGCCGACGTGCCGGCCTTCCTCGACGCCGTCGAGGTCGTCGGCAACGGCGGGACGGTGCTCGATCCCGAGGTGGTCTCGCAGATACTGGTGCGCTCACACCGGCGCGCGACGCTCGAACAGTTGACCCCCCGTGAGCACGAGGTGCTCCAGCTCATGGCGGAGGGCAAGACGAACTCGGCGATCGCGACCGGAATGCACATCTCGGTCGGTTCGGCCGAGAAACACATCGCCTCCATCTTCACCAAGCTGAACCTGGCCCCCGACGAGACCGAGAACCGCCGCGTACTGGCCGTCCTGCGGTTCCTCGAATCCTGAACGCCCGGAAGGACATCCGATGACGACGATCACTCCCCCACCTCCGGCTCCCGTCGGCCCCCCACCCGAGCTGTCCCCAGGCGGACGGACCGCGCTGCGGGGCGCGCTCATCGCCGCCGCGGCCGTGCTCGTGGTGGGCAGCGTTGCGGCGCTGGCCGTCACGGCATGGGGGTTGAGCACCGTGCGCGTGCTCAGCGACAGCCACGCGCTGCCGTCGGCCATGCGGTCGCTGGTGATCGACACCGCCGACATCCCGGTGGCCGTGCGCATCACCAGCGATCCGCAGACTCGGGAGGGCCGCGCGAACCTGCGCCTGGTGAACACCGCGAGCGGTGGCGAGCACCGGCTCGCGGTCACCACGGCCGGGTCGGAGACCCGCATCGTCCTCGAGGGTGAGCCGTCGCCGTCGTTCGGATGGGCGCGAGGCGGGGAGATCACCGTCGCGCTCCCGCCCGAACAGGCCCGCCGGCTCAGCGTGCGCACCCAGCAGGAGACCGGTGTGGTGCTCGCCGAGGCCGACGTCGACCAGCTGAGCGCGCGCACCACGCGCGGGGCCATCGTGCTCAGCGGCTCGGCGCGGCGCGTCGAGGTGCAGACCGTCGACGGAGAGGTGACCGCGCGCGACCCGATCTCGGTGCGGGAGCGGTTCGCGGTCAACACATCCGACGGCGACATCGTCGTCGACTTCCGTGACGCGGCGCCGCGCACCGTCGAGGCGATCAGCCGCACCGGCGAGATCGTCCTCGGGCTCCCCGACCGGGGCCCCTACCTCGTTCGCGCGCAGTCCGGCGATTCCACGCAGGTGCGGGTGCCGGAGACCTCCGACGCCGCCGAAGCGACGAGCCAGATCACCGCGCGCACCGACACCGGCAGCGTCGTGATCGAGGAGACCGACGGCGACTGGCACCGCTGACCGCTTCGATGCTGCCAACGGCCGGTCAATCGCTGCCAGCGGAAATCATCTGCCTCACCTGCTGGTTTGAGCAGTCAGAGAACAACGAAAGCGTCCGAACCGCGACGACCGCCACGGCTCGAACATCACAAGAGAGAAGTGAGAGAAATGACGAAGTTCGCAGCCACCACACTGTTCGCCGGCGCCGCCGCCACCGCCATCCTCGGTCTGGCCGCCCCCGCCCAGGCCGCCCCGGCCGGACCGGGCAACGCCCAGAACACCATCGAGCAGCTCGACGACCGCGGCTACGCGGTGCGGGTCAACCACCAGGGCATGGTCAAGCCGCTCGATCAGTCCAGCATCGTCTCGGTCCGCTACGACAACGACGACCGCGTCGTCTACGTCACCGTCCGCTGACACCCGACCCACCTGGGGCCACCCTGATCCGGGGTGGCCCCTTTTCGGCTCACCGAGTTCTCACGCCACCCTCGTCACGATGGCCGCCGTTCTGTGATTTCGACGGCGCCTGCGCGGGTACGCGTTGCTGTATCACTGCAGGCAGAGGAGGGGAGTCAAGGTGAATTTCAAGAAACTGGCCGGAGCCGTCGCCGTCACCGTGATCGCGTTGGGCGGTGGTGCCGCGACCGTCGCGCCGGCTTCGGCAACCGACAACATCAAGCCTTTCGGTAGCCAGGAGCGACTGAACGACTGGGCCGGCGCTCCGATGATCGGTTACACGGTCAGAGACCTTTCCCCGAGCTCCGACCCCGTGCCGCACAGCGGTCAGTTGTATGCAGCCACGGTGACCGTCGACGCGTTCGGCAGTCCGGCCACTCCGATGGTTCCGATGTTCAACGCCCGCGCTGAAAGCTCGGCGATGTACCGTGTCGTCGCTGACGCAGGTGTCGGAGGCGTGGTGCCGCCGGGCGGCAGCAGGACCGGCAAGCTCTATTTCGACGTCGTGGGCGATGTACCCAACAGCGTCGTCTACAACGACGGCGTGCGGGACCTTCTGGCCTGGGTGCCCGGTCCTCCCCAAGGGGGGACCCGCCCGTAGCGGCACCGGCGCACCGCTGCGCGGTCGGGTTCGGGAATCAGCCGCTCTCGCGATTCGAGGGTTCGCGGCTATCTCCGTCGGCCGCATCCCGTGACTCCGGTTCGAGCGCGACACTCCACGACCGTCGGTGCGGGGTGTGTGTCGGTTGTTGCTTGCCGGACGGCCGCAACGCCACCACGTTGCCGATCGCCCGGCGAAGTCCGGGTGGACCTTCCACGCGCAGGATCTCGCCGATGCGGCCGGCGCGGTAACGCAGTGGGGAGCCGAGCAACTCACCCATCACCACGCCGGCTCCGATCGCCAGCGCGATGGCCGCGGCGCCCAGTGCCTGCGCGATCCCACCCGGGACGTTGCGGTCGACGGCGAAGAAGAACACCGCACGGAACACCGCGAGGCCCGGCAGCATCGGGGTGATGCCCGCGGTCGCGGTGACCAGCGCCGGAGCCTGCCGGCGAATCGAGATCAGGGTGGCGAGCAGACCGACGCCGACCGCCGCCGTACCGGTGGCGACCACGCCACCGACCCCGGCCGCGCTCAGGCCGATCAGCACCAGCTCGGCCAGCGCCGCCGCGATGCCCGCGGTGACCACCGACCGCAACCGCGCGTAACTGGCGATCGTCAGGCATGCCCCGGCGATCGCGGCGCCCACCACCGCGAGCAGGATCGGCACCGCCCGAGTCGGCATCACGAACGATTCCGTGGCGTCGACATGGAGCTCGATCTGGATACCGGCGAGTGCCGCGACCTGCAGCCCGGCCAGGATGCCGACGACGATGCCCGCGGTGAGGAACAGGACGTCGCCGAGCCGCGCCACCGCGGTGACCATGTATCCGGTCAGCGCGTCCTGCACCGAACCCACCAGCGTCAGACCCGCCAGCAGCATCACGATCCCGGTCGCGACCAGTGCGGTCGGCCCCACCCCGGCGTACAGATAGGCCGCGACGGCGATCATCGTCGCGATGAACGCGCCCGCGGCCTGCTGGAAGAAGAACGGTGTGCCCCACCGGTTGAGCACCCGGCCGACGCGATCGATCAAAGCCGACGAGACAGCGGCCAGGATCCACGTCAACCAGCTGCCGCCGAGCAGCATCGCGATGCCCAGCGCGAACCCGGCCCACCCCGCGGTGGCGACCCAGCGAGGGTACGGATGGGGCCGCTCGGTCAACACGTCCATCGCCTCGTGGGCGTCGTCGACCGACACACCGCCCGAGGTGATCCGCCGCACCAGCAGGTCGAGTTCGGCCAGCCGCGAGTAGTCGGTCGAGCGCGCGTGCACCGACCGCACGATCGTCACCGGCGGGCTGTCGGCCGTGGGCAGCGCCGAGACGAAGATGGTGGTGACGAAGACGTCCACGACGCAGTCGGTGAGCTGATACGCCTGCGCCACGTCCTGAGCGGTGGCGACGACGTCGGCGGTGCCCGATCCGGAGGACAGCATCACCTCCGCCAGGCGGACGGTCAGGTCGAGGACCTTGCGGGTGTGCCGCTCGCTCAGCCCAGCGGACACCTGCCTGCGCTGGCCGGCGCCGGACGCGGGTTCGCGTCGGCCACGCAGGGCGAGGTGCAGTGCGCGCCGACGCCGGGCCGGCCGCTCAGATCGATCGGGCTCCACCACGACGACGATACTGACGGCACCAAATCAGCCCAGGTGCAGGCTATTTGGTGCTGACGCGGTCGTGGTGGCCGCGCTTGTGCTCCTGGTCGAGGTAGTCACCGGCCATCGACGCCACGTGCTCGGGCAGCGCGCCGGTGGCCACGTCGGCGAGGCTGGTCTGCTCGAGCACCGAACGCATGCTGGCCCGCAGCGCGCGCCACACGTCGGTCAGCGCGGCGGTCGGCCCGGAGTACGGCAGGTCGCCGAGCCCGATGTCACGCACGCTGGCCAGCGGGCCGTCGATGCAGCGCAGCACGTCGGCGATGCTGATGTCGGCGGCCGGCCGCGCCAGTTCGTACCCGCCGTCGCGGCCGCGCTGGCTGCGCACCAGCCGGTCGGTGCGCAGATCGGAGAGGATGTCGACGAGGAACTGCGCCGGGATCCCCTGCGCTTTCGCCAGGTCGTCGGTCTTGACCAGCACACCGTCGTCGACCGTGGCCAGTTGCACCATGGCCCGGACGGCGTACTCCGCCTTGGCCGACATCCGCATGACCCCAGGCTAGTCGGGGATGTCCTGCGAACTGGGCACCACCACCGCGAACAGGTCCGCGATCGCCGCGAGGCTGGCGGTCTGCATGGCGGCGGCGGGCACGGTGTCATCGCTGCCGAGACCCGGAAGCGCACGCGTCGCGGTCGCCGACGCCACCACCGTCGGCGCGTAGCCCAGGTTGAACGCGCCGCGCGCGGTCGAATTCACGCACATGTGCGTCATGAACCCCGCCAGGACCAGGTTCGACGCGCCGACGGCCTTGAGCCGGTCGTCGAGGTCGGTCTGCACGAACGAGTTCGGGTAGTTCTTGACCACGACGGGCTCGCCCTCGCGTGGCGCGACGATCGGCACGATCGCCCCGCTCTCCCCCTCGATGTCGTAGAGCCCGTCGGGGCCGTCCGAGTGCTGGATGTGGATGACCGGGATGCCGGCGGAGCGCGCCCGGTCGAGCAGGGACGCCGCCTCCTCCAGCGCGGCCTGCACACCCTCGAGTTCCATCACACCGCGGGTGTAGGTGTTCTGGCAGTCGATGAGGACCAGGGCGGACTCGGAGAGGTTGACGGGCTGCTGGGGCAGGTCGGCCAGCACGCGCAGGGTTGGATTCGCCACGGCGTCGAGCCTACTCAGCGGGTGACGGCCAGCACCGCCTCGGCCAGCTCCGGCCGGCACACCACCAGATCGGGCAACGTGGGGTCCTCGCGGTTGTAGACCAGCGGTGAGCCGTCGATACGGGACGTGTGCAACCCGGCGGCGCGGGCCACCGCGACCGGCGCGGCCGAATCCCACTCGTACTGCCCGCCCGCGTGTACGTAGACGTCCGAGCGCCCCTGCATGATCGAGGCGACTTTCGCTCCCGCCGAACCCATCTCGACCAGTGTGCCGCCGAGCGCGTCACGGACCGTGAGCGCCAGGGCCGGTGGGCGGGTGCGCGAGACCACGATCCGCGGCGGGCCGTCGAGCGGCCTGGGGGCCGCGACGTCCGGCGTGGCCAGCGTGGTGTTCTGCGCGGGCAGCGCGACGGCCCCGGCCACCAACTCGCCGGACTGCCACAGCGCCACGTGTACCGCCCAGTCGTCGCGGTCGAGTTCGGAGAACTCCCTGGTGCCGTCGAGCGGGTCGACGATCCACACCCGCTGTGACCGCAGCCGCACCGGATCGTCGGCGCCTTCCTCGGACAGAACCGCGTCACCGGGGCGCTGCTCACCGAGCTCGGCCATCAGGAAGTCGTGAGAGCGCTTGTCGCCGGCGGCTTTCCGTTCCTCGGCGGTGGCGTCGGCGAACTCCGCGCGCACGTCGAGCAGCAGGTCACCGGCCCGGGTCGCCAGCCGTGCGGCGAGTTCGTGATCGTTCACCGGGCGCCGTCCAGCATGTCGATGACCTGCTGGGCCAGATCGTCGACGTCACGGTCGGGGGTCAACCGCAGATCCGGCGTCTTGGGCCGCTGATACGGGCTGTCGATCCCGGTGAAGTGGGTGATCTCCCCGGCGCGCGCCTTGGCGTAGAGGCCCTTGGGGTCACGCCGTTCACAGTCCTCCAGCGGGGTGTCGCAGAACACCTCGAAGAAGTCGTAGCCCTGGTCGACGTGGACGGCGCGGGCCAGTTCGCGGTGCTCGACGAGCGGGCTGATCGCCGGCACCAGGACCGTCAGGCCGGAGTCGGCCATCAGGGTCGCGATGTGGGCCAGGCGCCGCAGGTTTTCCGCCCGGTCGGCCATCGAGAACCCGAGGTCGGCGTTCAGCCCGTGCCGCAGGTTGTCACCGTCCAGAACGTATGCGGGACAACCCCGTTCGAGGAGCTTCTGCTCCACCCGCATCGCCACCGATGACTTCCCCGAGCCGGACAGGCCGGTGAACCACACGGTGCGGCCCTTCGACAGCCGGTCCTTGGCGCTGACCAGCGACTGGTGCCGGACGGTGTTCGGGGTGGCGGTCCGGTTCGCGACGGGGGTGGTGTCGCGGACCATGCCCGCCGCCACGGTGCCGTTGGTGTCGGGGTCGATCAGGATGAACGACCCGGTCGCGGCGTTGCGGGAGTACTCGTCGAGCAGCAGCGGCTGCTGGGTGCGCAGCGTGACCCGGCCGAGTTCGTTGAGCTTGAGCGCGGTGGCCGACTTGTCGCGGTGCAGCGTGTTGACGTCGAGGCGGTAGTCGAGCGCCGCGACACGGGCGCGGGTGACCCGGGTGGTGTGCTTGATCAGGTACTCGCGGCCGGGTTCGAGTGCCGAGGTGTCGGCCATCCAGCAGACCGTGGCGTCGAATTCGTTCGACACGTGCGGCTGGTTGTTGACCCGGGCGATCACGTCGCCGCGCGAGATGTCGATGTCGTCGGCCAGGCTGACCGACACCGCCATCGGCGGGAACGCCTCGGCGACAGGGCCGGTCGGTGAGTCGATCGCGGTGATGCTGCTGCTCTTACCGCTGGGCAGCACGACGATCTCGTCGCCGACGCGCATCACGCCGCTGGCGACGGTGCCGGCGTAGCTGCGGTGGTCGGCGTGGTCGCGGGTCTGCGGGCGGATCACGTACTGCACCGGGAAGCGGACGTCGGTCAGGTTGCGGTCACCGGCGATGTAGACCTCTTCGAGGTGGCTCAGCAGCGCCGGTCCGTCGTACCACGGGGCCTTGTCGGATTTGGTGACGACGTTGTCGCCGAGCAGCGCCGACATCGGGATGGTGGTGACGTCGTGGATGTCGAGGCGTGCGGCGAACGCGTGGAACTCGTCGCGAATGTCGTTGAACTTCTCCTGATTCCAGTCGATCAGGTCCATCTTGTTGACCGCGAGCACGATGTGCTGCACGCCGAGCAGCGACGCCAGGAACGCGTGCCTGCGCGACTGCTCGAGCAGGCCGTGGCGCGCGTCGACGAGCACGATCGCCAACTGGGCGGTCGAGGTGCCGGTGACCATGTTGCGGGTGTACTGGAGGTGGCCGGGCGTGTCGGCGATGATGAATTTCCGCTTGGCCGTGGCGAAGTAGCGATACGCGACGTCGATCGTGATGCCCTGTTCCCGCTCGGAACGCAGCCCGTCGGTGACCAGGGCGAGGTCGGTGTAGTCGTTACCGCGTTCCTTGGAGGTGCGCTCGACGGCGGCGAGCTGGTCCTCCATGACGGCCTTGGAGTCGTAGAGCAGCCGGCCGATCAGCGTCGACTTGCCGTCGTCGACGGAGCCCGCGGTGGCGATTCTGAGAAGCGTGGTCACTGTTCAATCCCCCGTCGCTTCGCTCGCTCCATCATCAGAAGTAGCCCTCTCGCTTGCGGTCTTCCATCCCGGCCTCGGAGATCCGGTCGTCGGCGCGCGTCGCACCGCGCTCGGTCAGCCGGGACACCGCGGTCTCGGCGATGATGTCCTCGACCGAGGACGCGGTCGACTCCACACAACCGGTGCAGGTGACGTCACCGACGGTGCGGAAGCGCACGCTGGTCTCGAACACCTCTTCACCGTCGCGGGGCTGCATGAACGGGTGGACGGCCAACAGCATGCCGTCGCGCTGGAACACCGGACGGGTGTGCGCGTAGTAGATCCCCGGCAGCGTGATGCCCTCGGCGCCGATGTAGGCCCAGATGTCGTACTCGGTCCAGTTCGACAGCGGGAAGACGCGGATGTGCTCGCCCTTGCGGTGGCGGCCGTTGTAGAGGTTCCACAGCTCCGGCCGCTGCGCCTTGGGATCCCACTGGCCGAATTCGTCGCGGAAGCTGAACACCCGCTCCTTGGCGCGGGCCTTCTCCTCGTCGCGGCGCGCGCCGCCGAAGGCCGCGTCGAACTTGTTCTCGCGGATCGCCCGCAGCAGTGTGACGGTCTGCAGGGGGTTGCGGGACGGCCCGTTGTCGACGACCCGGCCGGCGTCGATGTCCTCCTGAACCGAGGCGACGACGAGGCGCACGCCGTTCTCGGCGACCAGGCGGTCGCGGGTCTCGATCACCTCGTCGAAGTTGTGGCCGGTGTCGACGTGCATCACCGGGAACGGCAGCCGTGCCGGGGCGAACGCCTTGATCGCCAGATGCAGCATGACGATCGAATCCTTGCCGCCGGAGAACAGCAGCACGGGCCGCTCGAACTCGGCGGCGACCTCGCGGATGATGTGGATTGCCTCGGCCTCCAGCGAGCGCAGATGGCTCAGCTCGTACTGGCCCGGTTCCGGGGCGGCCACCTGAGCGGCTGTCATCGCATTCCTCGTTAAGTTGGTTGAACTTGCCAGATTTACGAGGAATCTAGCGCGCAAGGGTGGCGGTGTCAAAGATCGTCGAGTGTGCCGTCAGGGCGTCGAGTGTGTCCACAGGGCGAGAATCCGGCCGGATCCCCGCCCCGGCTACACAGTGGACGCCGTCACGACACAGTGGACGCCGGCGTCGTCAGACGGTCACCTCGGTCAGCCGGCCGGTGGCCACGTCGAACACGAAACCGCGCAGCGATTCGTGCTTGGTGACGAACGGGCTGGCCTCGATACGCCGGATGGACTGCCGCACATCATCTTCCAGATCGGCGAACGCCTCGGCCGCCCACTCGGGTTTGATACCGGTCTCGTCCTGGATCGCCTTCTTGAACTCGTCGTCGGTGAAGGTGAGCATTCCGCAGTCCGTGTGGTGGATGAGGATGATCTCCTTCGTGCCCAGCAGCCGTTGGCTGATCGCCAGCGAGCGGATCTCGTCGTCGGTGACCACACCGCCCGCGTTGCGGATCACGTGCGCCTCCCCGTCGGCGAGACCCAGGATCCGGTAGACGTCGAGCCTGGCGTCCATGCACGCCACCACCGCCACGTGTCTGCTCGGCGGCAGCGGGAGTGGACCGCTGAACGTCTTCGCGTATTCCTCGTTGTTCTTCAGGTACTCATCGGTGACCGACATGGCGCGACGATAGCAACCCGGACGCGCTCGAGCACCGGTGAGAATCAGCCGGATTGCAGGTCGTAGACGGTGCTTGCGCCCACCCGCATCGGGCTGAAGTTCTGCTGCACCCACGCGGTGATCTCGGCGGCAGTGCCGTCGCCGCCGAATCCGGGCGGACCGCCCGGCCCGCCCCGCCCGTCCTCGATGAAGTACCGCACCTCGTGGTCGGCGACGTACTGCTGGAACTGCTCGAGCGTCGGTGAGTCGTCCGAACCGGTGAACCCACCGATCGCCATGATCGACGCCCCGGTCTCCAGCTGCAGGCCCGCAGCACCCATCGAGCCGACACTGGCGGCGGCCCAGCGGTTGTCGGTCCCGCGGACCAGATCCTGCAGCGCGGTGTCGTCGGTCGCACCATGCCCGCCGGGCGGCATACCGCCGAATCCGTCCGCCCGCGCCGGACCGGACATGGTGCCGGGGCCACCGGCGGGGTGCGCCACGTTGTAGATCGCGAACGCCGTGGGCGCGGCGAGGCCGGCCAGCACCGCGGCGATGACCACACCCGCCGTCGCCCGGCCCAGCCGGTGCGCCCCGACGGCCAGCACGGCCGCGGCCCCGACAGCCCCCACCAACACCGCCCACCGCAGCCACGGCTGCCAGTCCGGGGTCCGGTCGAGCAGCACGAACGCCCAGATGCCCGTCGCCGCCGTCATCGCCGCCAGGACGATCCGGGGCAGCACGTAGCGTCTGCCGCGCCAGCATTCCGCGGCCGTGATCCCGACGAGTGCCGCCACCGCGGGGGCCAGGGCCACCGTGTAGTACGGGTGGATGGTGCCGTCCATGAAGCTGAACACGGCACCGGTGACCAGTAGCCAGCCGCCCCACAGCAGCAGGCTCGCGCGCACGGCGTCGGTGCGCGCGGCGCGCCGGGTGAACCAGAGTCCGGCCGCCAGGCCGAGCAGCGCCGCGGGCAGCAGCCAGGATGCCTCGACACCCATCGAATGCCCGAACAGCCGCCCGAGTCCCGGCTCGCCGCCGAAGAACAGGTTCGCCCCGCGTCCCGCACCGCCACCGGGGCCGCCGCCCGGTCCCCCGCCTCCGGCGATGCGCTCGATGCCGTTGTAGCCCAGGGCCAACTGCAGCAGGCTGTTGTCGGTCGAACCGCCGATGTAGGGACGCGACGAGGTGGGCCACACCTCGACCAGCGCGATGAACCATCCCGCGGACACCACCATCGCCACTGCGCCGACGGCGAGCGTGCCGATGCGCCGCCACAGTCCCACCGGCGCGGCCACCAGGAAGGCCAGCGCCAGACCCGGCATCACGAGGAACGCCTGCAGCATCTTGGCCAGGAAGGCGAAACCGAGTGCGCAGCCGACGACGACCATCCACCGGGTGCCTCCGGTCTCGATCGCCCGCACCATGGCGTAGGCGGCGACGACCAGCAGCAGGACCAGCAGCGCGTCGGGGTTGTTGAAGCGGAACATCAACGCCGCCACCGGCATCGCCGCCAGCACCGCACCGGCGATCAGGCCGGCCGCCGGGCCGCTGACCCGTCGCACCGCGGCGAACAGGACGGCCACCGTCGCCACCCCCATCAAGGTCTGCGGCAACAGCATCGCGAACGCGCTGAAGCCGAACAGCCTGGCGGACAGCACCATCAGCCAGAGCGACGCGGGCGGTTTGTCGACGGTGATGGAGTTGCCGGGATCCAGCGACCCGAACAGCCAGGCCGTCCAGTTCTGGCTTCCGGCCTGCACCGCGGCGGCGTAGTACTCGTTGGCCCACCCGGCTGCGCCGAGGCCCCACAGGTAGAGCAGCGCGGTGGCGGCGAGCAGGCCCAGCAGTGCGGGGCGCACCCAGCGCGGGGAGCGGTCGGACGTGTCAGGCGCCGTCAGGGGTGGTGCGTCGGCGGTCACGGTCATCGAAGATCCTCGGTGTAGAAGGGGTGAGTTCAGCGGGTCCGGCGGGGGTGGAACACCCAGCCCCGCAACAAAACGAAACGCATGACGGTCGCGGCGAGGTTGGCGGCCACCAGGACGCCGAGTTCGACGAACCGGTGCGGTTCTGAGGTGACGGAGTGCAGCACGGCCAGCGACCCGCTGGTGATGCCCAGCGCGATCGCGAAGACGATGAGGCCTTCGAGGTGGTGGCGGGCAACCCGGCGGCGTCCCGCGACGCCGAAGGTGAAGCGCCGGTTGGCCGCCGTGTTGCCGACCGCGGTCACCGCCAGCGCGATCAGGTTGGCGGCCTGGGCGCCCAGCCACCCGCGGGTGAGCACGTACAGCAGGAGATAGGCCAGTGTGGAGACCACGCCCACCGCCGCGAACCGGACGCCCTGGCGCAGCAGCGATCCGGGGGCGGCCGCCAGCCGCGACGGCGCCAACTGCGCAGCGAGCAACTGCACCGGGATCGATCCGTCGGCGAAACCGCGCAGCAGCCGGCCGATGCCCTTGAGGTCCGCGGTTGCGGTGGACACGATGTCGACCCGGCTGTCGGGGTCGTCCACCCAGTCGACCGGTACCTCGTGGATGCGCAGACCACTGCGCTCGGCGAGCACCAGCAGTTCGGTGTCGAAGAACCAGCCGGTGTCGGACACGTACGGCAGGAGCCGGCGGGCGACGTCGGCGCGGATCGCCTTGAACCCGCACTGGGCGTCGGAGAACCGCGCTGACAGTGTCGATTTCAGGATGAGGTTGTAGCACCGCGAGATGAACTCCCGCTTGGCGCCGCGCACCACGCGGGCGCCGCGGCTGAGCCGGGTGCCGATGGCGAGGTCGGAGTGCCCGGAGATCAGCGAGGCGACCAGCGGTGCGAGGGCGGCCAGATCGGTGGACAGGTCGACGTCCATGTAGGCCAGCACCGGCGCGTCGGACTCAGACCAGACCGCGTGCAGGGCGCGGCCGCGGCCCTGCTCCTCCAGCCGCACGAACCGCACGTCGGGCAGTTCGACCGCGAGTTGCGCGGCGATCTGCGGTGTGGCGTCGACGCTGGCGTTGTCTGCGATCGTGATCCGCGCAGAGAACGGGAAGTGGTCGCGAAGGTACCGGTGCAGGCGGCGCACCGACTCCGCCAGCGCGGCCTGTTCGTTGTAGACCGGTACGACGACGTCGAGCACCGGTGCCCCCGAGGCGCGGGCCGTCTCCACGACGTCGGGGCGGCGGTCAGCGTCGATGTCCACGGCAGTTCCTGTCATGGGAACCATGGTCGTAGCGCTGCGTGTGCCCGTGATGGGATGAAACTGTGTGCCGGCTATGAGTCATGCGGGCGCCTCGGCGAGCAGACGCGAAATCGCGCTCTGCCAAGGTCATTCGTGCGATTCTGTGTCTGCTCGGCGGTCGGGGTGAGGGTCAGGCCGGTGAGGGCCCGCGCCCGGCAGCGCCACGACGAACGCGGTGCGGCCGGGCCCGCTGTCCACGCCGATGGACCCGCCGTGGGCCTTGACCACCGCGGCGACGATGGCCAGCCCCAACCCGGTGCCCCCGTCGCGGCGTGACCGCGACGAGTCGCCGCGGGCGAAGCGCTCGAAGACCTCGGGCTGCAGTGCGGGCGGGATCCCGGGGCCGTCGTCGGTCACCCTCAGCACGGCGCCGCCGTCGGGACCCTCGGCCAGCGACGTGACGACCGTGGTGCCGGGCGGTGTGTGGGCGCCGGCGTTGGCCAGGAGGTTGGCCAGCACCTGGTGCAACCGGGCCTCGTCGCCGTCGACGACCACCGGTTCGGGCGGCAGGTCCAGCGACCACATGTGGTCGGGTCCGGCGGCGTGCGCATCGCTGACCGCGTCGACGACCAACCGGGACAGGTCGACCGGCTCGCGCTCGAGGGGCCGGCCGTCATCGAGCCGTGCCAGCAGCAGCATGTCCTCGACCAGTCGCGTCATCCGTGCCGTCTCGGAATCCACGCGGTTCATCGCGTGCGCGACGTCGCCGGGCAACGTGCTGGAATGTCGTTGCGCCAGTTCGGTGTAACCGCGGATGGCGGCCAGCGGGGTGCGCAGCTCGTGGCTGGCGTCGGCGACGAACTGACGCACCCGCGTCTCGCTGGCGTGCCGCGCCGACAGTGCCCCGGCGATCCGGTCGAGCATCCGGTTCAGCGACGTCCCGAGCTGGCCGACCTCGGTGTGCGCACTCGCCGGGTCGACGTCGACGATCGGGGTGGGCAGCCGCACCTCGCCGCGGTCGAGTTCCAGATCGGCGACCTCACGCGCGGCCGCCGACACCCGTGACAACGGCGCCAACTGCCTGCGGATGATCCAGACCCCGGCCGCGGTGGCGCCGATCAGCGCGATCGCCGCCACCACGCAGAAGATGACCAACACGGTGAGCAGGGTGTCGTCGACGTCGGAGGTCGGCAGTCCGGTGACGATCACCTCGGCGGGTCCCCGGGCGGGCAGGGCGATCACCCGGTACCGGCCGAGGCCGTCGAGCGTGACGCTGCGCGGGGTCTCGTCGGCGGGCACCCCGGCGAGCTGGGTGGCGGCGGCGTCGCTGATCTCGACGCGGTCACCGTCGGCGGTGATGACGCCGGCGTCGACCGGTGCGCCGTGGTCGACGACGGCGCCGACCGTGCGGGCGGCCTGGCCCGGCGCGTTGAGGAACGCAGGGCCCGGTCCGGTGTCGTCGCGGATGATCCGCCGGTGCGGGAATCCCGGCGGCGGCGGAAACCGCGGCACCGGCATCATCATCGGCGGGCCGGGCGGTGGGGGGCCGAAGGCGAACAGGCCGGCCGAGCGGCGGGCGGTCTCGGCGAGCTGGGTGTCGAGCTGGTTGACCAGGAACCGCTGCAGCGCGAGTTCGGTGCCGAGCCCGACCGCGGCGCACACCAGCGCAAGCAGCGCGATCTGTGTGGCCAGCAGTCGGCCCCGCAGGGACCAGGTGCGCAGCGAACGCAGCCGTGTGCGGCCGACCGGCTCAGCGGCCGGCGGGTTTGAGGACATAGCCCGCGCCGCGCAGCGTGTGGATCATCGGCTCGCGGCCGCTGTCGATCTTCTTGCGCAGATACGACACGTACAGCTCGACGATGTTGGAGCGGCCGCCGAAGTCGTAGCTCCACACGCGGTCGAGGATCTGCGCCTTGGAGAGCACCCGCTTGGAGTTGCGCATCATGAACCGCAGCAGTTCGAACTCCGTCGCGGTGAGCGTGATCGGGTCGCCCGCGCGGGTCACGTCGTGGCTGTCCTCGTCGAGTACCAGGTCGCCGACGACGATCTTCGCGCCGCCGGTCTCGCTCACCCCGGTGCGGCGCAGCAGGGCCCGCAGCCGCAGCACCACCTCTTCGAGTGAGAACGGTTTGGTGACGTAGTCGTCGCCGCCGGCGGTCAGCCCGGCGATGCGGTCCTCGACGGAGTCCTTGGCGGTCAGCAGCAGCAGCGGCAACCCGGGGATCTGCTCGCGCAGCCTGGCCAGCACGTCGAGCCCGCTCATGTCGGGGAGCATGACGTCGAGTACCACCACGTCGGGCGCGTTCTCGCGGGCCAGCGCGATCGCCGTCGCGCCGTCGCCCGCAGTCGCGATGTCCCACCCCTCGTAGCGCAGCGCCATGGAGACGAGTTCGGCGAGCACCGGTTCGTCGTCGACCACGAGCACCCGCACCGGGTTGCCGTCGGCGCGGCGCATGACCGACCGCTCGGTGTCGGTCTGGTTCGGGCTCATTCCCCCATTATTCGCACCGCGATGGGCCGGTCCTGTGCGTTGTCTATGCGCCTGCTGTGAAGCCCGGGCGTCGAATGTGTATCAGCGGCGGGATCCGGGGCGAGATCTCGCCATGGCCACACAGTCGGCGCCGTGGTTTCACATTCGGCGCACAGCCGCCACCCACACCGGCCCCGCACAGTGGTCCCATGAGTGAAGTGTGGGGTTCGCCCGGCGACGGGCGCTGGAGTCTGCGCGAGACAGCGGCGGCCATCGCCGCGGCCGCCGTCATCGCCGCGCTGGGCGGCGGCGCCGTCTACGCGGCCACCGATCACGGCGCCGGCGGCCCCGGACCCCCCTCCCACCAGCCGTTCGGTCCGCCGCCGGGCGGGTTCGGCGGACCGGGCGCGCCGCCACCGCCGCAGCCCTGAACCTGCGGGCGGCGGGTTTTCTTCTACCCTCTAGCCCATGCAGCCCTGCACCGGCAGTCGCCGATGACGCGGTTCCTGGCCCGCCGGCTGCTCAACTACGTCGTGCTGCTGGCGCTCGCGTCGTTCCTGACGTTCACGCTGACGTCGCTGACCTTCGAACCGCTCGACAGTCTGCTGCAGCGCAATCCGCGGCCCCCGCAGTCGACGATCGACGCGAAGGCCGCCGAACTCAACCTCGACAAGCCCATCCCGGTGCGGTACGCCCAGTGGCTGGGCGACGCGGTGCGCGGCGACTTCGGCACGACGGTCGCCGGCCAGCCGGTCTCCGACGAACTGGGCCGCCGGATCGGGGTGAGCCTTCGGTTGCTGGTCATCGGATCGGTGCTGGGCACCGTCATCGGCGTCGTGGTCGGTGCGTGGGGCGCCATCCGGCAGTACCGGCTCTCCGACCGGGTGATCACGGTGCTGTCGCTGCTGGTGCTGTCCGCCCCGACGTTCGTCATCGCGAACCTGCTGATCCTCGGGGCGCTCAACGCCAACTCCTGGCTCGACGTGCAGGTGTTCGAGTACACCGGCGAGACGTCGCCCGATGCCGTCGGCGGACCGGTCGACCAGTTCGTCGACCGGTTGCAGCACCTGATCCTGCCGACGGTCACGCTCGCGTTGGCCGCGATCGCCGGGTTCAGCCGCTACCAGCGCAACGCGATGCTCGACGTGCTCGGCCAGGACTTCATCCGGACCGCGCGCGCCAAGGGCCTGACCCGGCGTCAGGCGCTGTTCAAACACGGTCTGCGGACCGCGCTGATCCCGATGGCGACGCTGTTCGCCTACGGGGTGAGCGGGCTGGTGACCGGTGCGGTGTTCGTCGAGAAGATCTTCGGCTGGCACGGGATGGGTGAATGGGTGGTGCAGGGCATCGCGACCCAGGACACCAACATCATCGCCGCGATCACGGTGTTCTCCGGGGCCATGATCCTGTTGGCCGGGTTGCTGTCCGATGTCATCTACGCGGCGCTGGACCCGAGGGTGAGGGTGCGATGACGGATTCGACGAGCACCACCGCCCGCTCGGGGCTGGACACCTCGCGGTTCGCCTCGCGCCGCACCCTCGTGCTGCGGCGGTTCCTGCGCAACAAGGCGGCCGTCGGCGCGCTGGCGTTGCTGGTGTTGATGTTCGCCGGCTGCTACCTGGTTCCCCCGCTGCTGCCCTACAGCTACACCGACCTGGACTACTACGCACTGCAGCAACCGCCCACCACCGAACACTGGTTCGGCACCAACGCACTCGGCCAGGATCTGCTCGCCCAGACGCTGCGCGGCATGCAGAAGTCGATGCTCATCGGCGTCGCGGTGGCGTTCATCTCGACGATCATCGCGGCCACCGTCGGCTCCATCGCGGGTTACTTCGGCGGGTGGCGCGACCGCACGCTGATGTGGCTGGTCGACCTGCTGCTGGTGGTGCCCAGCTTCATCCTGATCGCGATCGTGACACCGCGGACCAAGGAGTCCGGCACCATCCTGTGGCTGATCCTGCTGCTGGCGGCGTTCAGCTGGATGATCAGTTCCCGCATCGTGCGGGGCCTGACGATGAGCCTGCGCGACCGCGAGTTCGTCGTCGCGGCGCGCTACATGGGGGTGCCGCACTGGCGGATCATCGTGCGCCACATCGTGCCCAATGTCGCGTCGATCCTCATCATCGACACCGCGCTCAACGTCGGGCTGGCGGTACTCGCCGAAACCGGGCTCAGCTTCCTGGGGTTCGGGGTGCAGCGGCCCGACGTCTCGCTCGGCACGCTGATCGCCGACGGCACCGGTTCGGTCACCACCTTCCCGTGGGTGTTCCTGTTCCCGGCCGGCGTGCTGGTGCTGATCGTGTTGTGCGCCAACCTCGTCGGCGACGGGCTGCGCGACGCGCTCGATCCGGCTGCCCGTCCGGCCCGGAAGGGCGGCAAGAGATGAGCCTGCTCGAGGTCTCCGGACTGACGGTGACGTTCGCGACCGACACCGAACGGGTGGCCGCGGTGCGCGGCCTGGACTACCACGTCGACGCCGGTGAGGTGGTGGCGCTGGTCGGCGAGTCCGGGGCGGGCAAGTCGGCCGGGGCGATGGCCGTCGCCGGGCTGCTGCCCGAACACGCGGAGGTGGCCGGTTCGGTGCGGTTGGACGGCACCGAACTGCTCGGCCTCTCCGACGCCGAGATGTCGCGGATCCGCGGCCGCCGCATCGGCACCGTGTTCCAGGACCCGATGTCGGCGCTGACGCCGGTGTACACCGTCGGCGACCAGATCGCCGAGGCGCTGCGCGTGCACAACCGCGACCTCGACCGGCGCGCGGCCCGCACCCGCGCCGTCGAACTGCTCGAACTGGTGGGCATCGCCCAGCCCGAACGGCGCGCCCGGGCCTTCCCGCACGAACTGTCCGGCGGCGAACGCCAGCGGGTGGTCATCGCGATCGCGATCGCCAACGACCCCGACCTGCTCATCTGCGACGAGCCGACCACCGCGCTGGACGTGACCGTGCAGGCGCAGATCCTCGAGGTGCTGCGGACCGCCCGCGACGTCACCGGGGCCGGCGTGCTGATCATCACCCACGACCTCGGCGTCGTCGCCGAGTTCGCCGACCGCGCGCTGGTCATGTACGCCGGCCGGGCCGTCGAGATCGCCACGGTGTCGGAGCTGTACAGCGCGCGGCGGATGCCTTACACCGTCGGACTGCTCGGGTCGGTGCCCCGGCTCGACGCGCGGCAGGGCGCCCGGCTGGTGCCCATCCCCGGTGCGCCGGCGGCGCTGGCGGCGTTGCCGCCGGGCTGCCCGTTCGCACCCCGCTGCCCACTGGCGATCGACGACTGCCGGGCCGCCGAACCCGAGCTGATCGAGGTGGCGCCGGGGCACCGGGCGGCGTGCATCCGCACCGAACACGTCGCGGGCCGCAGCGCCGCCGAGGTGTACGGCGTGTCCACCGCGCCTCCCGCGTCGCCGCCGTCGTCCGACGATCCGGTGGTGCTGCGCGTGAACGATCTGGTGAAGACCTACGCGCTGACCAAGGGCACCGTCTTCCGGCGCCGGATCGGCGAGGTGCGCGCCGTCGACGGCATCACCTTCGACCTGCAGCAGGGACGCACGCTGGCGATCGTCGGCGAATCCGGATCGGGCAAGTCGACGACGCTGCACCAGATCCTCGAACTGGCCCCGCCGCAGAGCGGTTCGATCGAGGTGCTCGGCGAGGACGTCGCCGCGCTCGACACCCGGCGGCGACGGGCGTTGCGCGGTGACCTGCAGGTGGTCTTCCAGGATCCGGTGGCCTCGCTCGACCCGCGCCTACCGGTATTCGACGTGCTCGCGGAACCGTTGCAGGCCAACAAGTTCGACAAGAGCCGCATCGACGAGCGGGTGGCGGAGCTGCTCGGGATCGTCGGGTTGCGGCGTGAGGACGCCAGCCGCTACCCCGCCGAGTTCTCGGGCGGGCAGAAGCAGCGCATCGGCATCGCGCGGGCGCTGGCCACCCAGCCGAAGATCCTCGCCCTCGACGAACCCGTCTCGGCGCTGGACGTGTCGATCCAGGCCGGAATCATCAACCTGCTGCTGGATCTGCAGGAGCGGTTCGGGCTGTCGTATCTGTTCGTCTCGCACGACCTGTCGGTGGTGCGGCACCTCGCCCACCGGGTGGCCGTCATGCACAAGGGCGCCATCGTGGAACAGGGCGACGGGGAGCAGGTCTTCACCGCCCCTGCGCACGAGTACACGCGGCGTCTGTTGGCGGCGGTCCCCCAGCCGACGGTCCCGCAACGTTAGAGTCCGTGTGCATGACGTTGCGACGCCTGATCTCAGCCGCCCTCGTTGCCACCCTCACCCTGGCCGCGTGTTCGAGCGGCAACGAGGACACGCCGCCGGCCGGCGGTAGCGCGGAGGTGGGCGCCACCAACGACGTCAACCCGCAGGACGTGGGCACCCTGCGGCAGGGCGGCAACCTGCGGCTGGCGCTGACCGCGTTCCCGGCGAACTTCAACAGCCTGCACATCGACGGCAACGTCGCCGACGCGGCAGGGATGCTCAAGGCCACCATGCCGCGCGCGTTCCGGATCGCCGCGGACGGTTCGGCGACGCTGTACACCGACTACTTCACCGGCGCCGAGATCACCGGCACCGACCCCCAGGTCGTCACGTGGACGATCAACCCGAAGGCGGTGTGGAGCGACGGCACGCCCATCACCTGGGAGGACATCGCCGCGCAGGTGAACGCCACCAGCGGTAAGCAGGAAGGGTTCGCCTTCGCCAGCCCCAACGGCTCCGACCGCGTCGCCTCGGTGACCCGCGGGGCCGACGACCGGCAGGCCGTGATGACCTTCGCCAAGCCCTACGCGGAATGGCGCGGCATGCTCTCGGGCAACACCATGCTGCTGCCCAGGAGCATGACCGCGACGCCCGAGGCCTTCAACCGCGGCCAGCTCAACGCGCCGGGCCCGTCGGCGGGGCCGTTCATCGTGTCGAACCTCGACCGCACGGCCCAGCGGATCACGCTGACCCGCAACCCGAAATGGTGGGGTACGCCGCCGGTGCTCGACAGCATCACCTACTCGGTGCTCGACGACGCCGCCCGGATCCCGGCGCTGCAGAACAACGCGCTGGACGCGACGGGACTGGCCACCCTCGACGAGCTGACGATCGCGCGGCGCACCAACGGCGTGGCGATCCGGCGGGCGCCGGGCAACAGCTGGTACCACTTCACGTTCAACGGCGCGCCGGGCTCGATCCTGGCCGACAAGGCGCTGCGCCGGGCGATCGCGAAAGGCATTGACCGCCAGACCATTGCGGCGGTCACCCAGCGCGGCCTCGCGGACGACCCGGTTCCCCTCAACAACCACATCTTCGTCGCAGGCCAGCAGGGCTACCAGGACAACAGCGCGGTGGTGGCCTTCGACCCCGAGAAGGCCAAACAGGAGCTCGACGCGCTCGGGTGGCGGCTCAACGGGCAGTTCCGGGAGAAGGACGGCCGCCAGTTGGTGATCCGCGACGTGCTGTTCGACGCGTTGAGCACGCGCCAGTTCGGCCAGATCGCGCAGAACAACCTCGCTCAGATCGGGGTCAAACTCGACCTCGACGCGAAGGGCGCGGCCGGCTTCTTCACCGACTACATCAACACCGGTGACTTCGACATGGCGCAGTTCTCGTGGGTGGGCGACGCATTCCCGCTCTCGGGGCTGACGCAGATCTACGCGTCCAACGGGGAGAGCAACTTCGGCAAGATCGGCAGCCCCGAGATCGACGCGAAGATCGAGGAGGCGCTGGAGGAACTGGACCCGGCGAAGGCTCAGCAGAAAGCCAACGAGGTCGACAAACTGCTGTGGGACGAGGTTTTCAGCCTGCCGTTGACGCAGTCGCCGGGCAACGTGGCGGTGCGGGCCAACCTCGCCAACTTCGGCGCGTTCGGCCTCGCGGACGCCGACTACACGAAGATCGGCTTCGTGAAGTAGCCGGTGTGCGGGGCCCACTTCGCGGGCGACTTGCGTAACGCGGTGGCGATTCCAGCCGCTGATCTCCGCCGTGACGTCACGCAAACGGACTCTTCGCACTGACACCGGACTTCGGGTCCGGCTGATCCAAACGGTGCTCCCCGCGAGGGGTCCTCGGTAGAACCGTGGACATGACGACTGTGGAGAACACCCGAGCCCTGCCCGGGTCACCGGAATTCGCCGTCCTGCTGGCCCAGATCGCGGCGGGCGCACGCGACCGCGACCGGGCCGACGAGAACCCGTTCGACCAGGTGGGCGCGCTCAAGCGGGCCGGGTTCGGCACGCTGCGACTGCCCGAACATCTGGGCGGTGCGGGACTGACTGTGCCGCAACTGTTCTCGACGATCATCGATGTCGCCGCCGCCGATCCGATCGTCGCGCACATCTTCCGCACCCACTTCTGGTTCGTCGAGGAGCGGCTGCGCACCGTCGGCGACCCGGCGTCGCGGCGCTGGCTGGACAAAGTGCTCGACGGCAAGATCTTCGGCAATGCGTTCAGCGAGAAGGGCGGGCTGGCCGTCGGCAGCCTGGTGTTCAACACCCGCCTGCTGCCCGACGGGCAGGGCGGCTACCGGCTCACCGGCGAGAAGTACTACAGCACCGGCACGTTGTTCTCCGACTATCTGACGGTGACCGCGACCACCGACCACGATTCCGTGGCGACGGTGGTGGTACCCACTGATCGCGAAGGGGTCGGAATCGTCGATGACTGGGACGGTTTCGGCCAGCGACGGACGGGTACCGGCACCACCACGTTCACCGACGTCGCGGTGGCGGCCGACGAGGTGCTCACCGATTCGCCGTACGACGCCCAGGCCGAGCCGACTGTGCAGTACGCCTCGCTGCAGCTGTTCATCCATGCGGTGGTGGCCGGGATCCTGGCGAACGTGGTGGAGGACGGTGTCGCGCTGCTGGAGTCGCGTGAGCGCAACTTCAGCCATGCGGTGGCCGAGCGACCGACCGACGATCCGTTGCTGCAACGTCAGCTCGGCGAACTGGCCAGCACCGCCTACGTCGCCCGGGCGGCCGTGTTGGACGCCGCCGCGATCATCGGTGCGGCCACCGATTCGGCGGTCGACGGAGTGCCGGACGCGACGCTGGCGCAGGAGGCGCAGCTGGCGGTCGCGAAGGTGAAGGTGCATCTGGACCGCGTGGCGCCGGACGCGGCCACCCGCCTGCTGGAGCTCGGCGGGGCCAGCGCAGCGAGCCGTCAGCGCAACCTCGACCGGCACTGGCGCAACATCCGCACGATCACGCTGCACAACCCGGTGGCCTACAAGGCGCGGGTGATCGGCGAGAACCTGTTGCACGGCACGCCGGTTCCGGCGAACGCCTACTTCTGAGCGGTTCCGGGGCCTGAGGTCAGCCCGGGCTACCGGGGCGCTTGGTTGCCTTGTTCGCGGGCGCCTTCTTGGCCGGGGCCTTCTTGGCGGGCGCCTTCTTCGCGACGGCGGACTTGGCCGGTTCGACTGCCTTCTTGGCCGGTTCGACTGCCTTCTTGGCCGGTTCGGTGGTCTTCTTCGCCGGCGCACTCTTGGCAGGGGCCTTCTGGCCAGGCGCCTTCTGGGCAGGCGTCTTCTTCGCCGGGGCGCCGGCGGACGGCGTCTTGGCGGGAGTCACCTTGGCCGGTGGCGTCTTCGCCGCCTCGGTCTTCGCCGGAGTCGCCTTCACCGCAGCCTTCTTGGCGGGCGCCTTGGCCGGCGTCGCCTTGGCGGGCGTCGCCTTGGCGGGCGTCGCTTTGGACGGCGCCATGTTGGCCGCTTCGGTCTTCGCCGGGGGGGCCTTCACCGCCGCCTTCTTGGCGGGGGCCTTCTTGGCAGGGGCCTTCGTCACCGGAGTCTTCGTCGCAGGCCCGGAACTCGCCGGCCCGGAACTCGTCGTGGCCTTCTCCCCGGACGGCAGCGCGGCGGGGCCGTCGTCGTCGGACGACGATCCGATGCCGACGCGCCCAGCCGCCCCCTGGACGGTGTCACGCGCCCGCTGCGCCAGCTCGCCCAGCGCCACTCCTACTGTCGCGAGCAGATCGGTGACGCGCTGTTGCAGCGGCGCGCCCTTGTCTTCTGACGTGTCTTCTGATGACACCATGGCCTCCCGTTTCACGTATGGCTCGTAGGCCCCATACCCGTTTTCGCGGATACCTCACGTGCCACACGCCACGGTAATGCGAAAACGGCGGTCAGACGGTCAACTCGATGTGGTGCGCATCGGGCACTGAGGCGTACCGCTGCGGGCTGCAGGTCAGCACGATCACCTGACCGTCACCGCCGATGACGTCGAAAACGGTACCCATCTTGGTCAACCGGTCGGGGTCGGTGAAGCCCAGCGCATCGTCGATGACGACGGGCACCGAGTCCTCCTTGGCCACAAGGGCGGCGCCGGCGAGCCGGGCCACGATGCCCAACTGTTCTTTCGCACCGCCGGACAGTGACTCGTAGGGCACGGTGCGACCGGCGAGCGTGCGGTTGTGGATTCGCAGATCGCTGTCGATCTCGACTTCGAAGCTGTCGCCGAACACCAGCCGCCCGAGCCGTTCGACCTCGCGGCGGTACGGTTCGACGTAGCGTTCCCGCGTCGCCGCACGGTGCCTGCTCATCACCGAGCGCAGCAGTTCCACCGCCCGCGCCCGGCGGTGCACCCGCAGATAGTCGGACTCGGCGTGTTCGCGTTCGGCGTTCGCGCTGTCCAATTGTCCTTGTCTGCCCTCGGTGCCGTACACCTTCAGCGCGGCGGTCACTTCGCGCAACGCCTCGGTGGTGTCCTCGTGGCGCGCCTGCAGCGCCCGGTCGCGGCGGGTCACCTCGTCGAGAGTGGCCTCGACCGCCGCCGGGGCGCTCTGCGCCAATTCGTCACGCAGCCGGGCGGCACGGGCGACGGCGTGCTCGGCCGCCTCACGGTCGGCTTCAGCCGCCACCGACAGACTCTCGTCGGCCACGGTGGCGCGCGCCGCCGCCAGGCGCTCGGTGGCGGTGTTGAGCTCCGCCTGTGCGGCGGCGAGCTTCTCGCGCGCGACACCGAGCCGAGTGACCTTCTCCCCCAACTTGGCCGACGCCGCGACCGCCACCTTGCGGTGCGTCTCGCAGTCGCCGATGGCCCGCTGGTGCGCGGCGACGGCGGCGGCGAGGGCCGAGCGCGCCGCGGCGGCGTCGGCCGGCCCGTCGAGATCGAACAGCCCCTCGGGCTCCGACTGCCCGTCCCGCAGTTCGGCCAGCCGGGCCCGCAGTGCCGCTTCGGTGTCGTCGCCGGTGAGCGCATCGAGCGTCGCGCGCAACGTCGCCCGCGTCTGCGTCAGCTCACGGCGCCGGTCGTGCAGGCCCCGCGCGGTCGCGATGTCGGCGGCGCCGGCCGCCTGCAGCGCGGCCGCCAGTTCCGCCTCGGCCGTCTCGAGCCGCGCCTGGGTCTGCACGGCCGGGGCGCCGGACACCACGCGCGCCGTCAGCAGCCCGGGCACGGTGATCTCCGTCGGCGACGTCGCGTTGACCGACCAGCCGTCGCCGGCGGACACCCGCACCACCTCGTCACCCACCCGCACCTCGACGTCGGCGATCGCATCGAGTTCGATTCGCGCAGAGGCGAGTTCGGCCTGCCCGGCGGCCCGTTCCACGGCCACCGCGGCCGCCTCGACGAGTCGCATCGAAGTGTCGGTGACCGCGATCCCGGCCAGCTCGGCGTCGACGACCGCCAACTCGCGCACTGCCGCGTCGATCTTCGCCAGCCGGGCCGCCAACCGGTCGGCCTCGTCCCGGTCGGAAAGACGTTGTGCCACAACGCGCGCCGTATCGACGAGGGCGTGGTGTTCGTCGACCGCGGCCCGCGCCTGCTCGGCGGCCTGCTGCGCGGCCTCGTCGACCTCGCGGGCGGTGGCCTCCTCGCCGACGGCGGCGGCCACCGCGGCGTCGAGTTCGGTGAGCGCCGCGCGACGTTCGTCGATGTCGGCTCGCACGCGGCGGCGTTCGGTGACCGCGGCGAGCGAGGCGGCGCGGGTGGCCTGGGCCGCCTTCGCGACGACGTCGGCCTCGTCGGCCTGCCTGCGCAGCGCCGCCACCGCCTGCGCGGCGTCGCGCGCGGCCACCAGTTCGTGCGCGAGCGCCGCCCGCTGCCCGGTCGATTCGGCGAGTTGGTCGGTCAGCGCCGCGTGCCGGCGCACCGCCTCGTCGACCTCACCGACCGCTTCCGCGCACCGTGCCACCTCGGCTTCGGCCGCCTGCAGCCGTTTGATCGCGGCGGCCCACTCCCCCGTCGGCCGGCCGGTGGCCGTGAAGTAGCGGGCGTACTCCTCGTCGATGCGGTCGACGAGCAGCGGCTCGGCCCCCGAGGTGGTGGCCGCCTCGCCGGCGGCCCCGTCGAGCGCGCGGGCGAGCGCATCGGACCCGGAGAAGTCCGCCGCGGCGGTGGAGGCGGACTGCCAGACCCGTTGTGCCTGCCACAGGTCCATGTCGACGGTCTGTTCGAGCAGGGCCAGCGCCCGCTCGTGTGCCTCGTCACCGGTGAGCTGCTCACGCTGCGGGGCGAGGATGGTCAGCTCGGTCTCCGCGCGCTTGTGGAAGCGTTTGCGGTACACGAAACGATAAGGCCCGGTGCTGATCTCGGCACTGATCTCGGCCCCCACGTCGGCGTGGGTGGGTTTGACCAGCTTGACTTCCTTCTTCGTCGAGCGGTCCTTGGCGGCGAACAGCAGATCGAGCGCCTCGATCATCGACGATTTGCCGATCTCGTTGGCGCCGCTGATGACCACGACACCATGGTCGGGGAACTCAATCTCGCGGCGGCTGACGCCGCGGTAGTTGGTCAACACCAGGCGGTGCAGTTTCATGCGACATCGCTCCGTTCGACCAGGCGCAGCAGCAGAGCCAGCGCGGCACGGGCATCCTCGGCGCGCTCCCCGTCGGCGCGGGCGGCCTCCACCAACTCGTCGACGGCCGCAGCCGCGAACCCTCCGATGCCCAGATCGTCGAATTCACCGTCGGCGGGCAGGACCGCGATGTCGGTGCCGCGCTCCCACTCCGTGAGCGCCGCGAACAACCGGGAGTACTTGAGCAGGCACTCATCCAGCGCGGCCTTGTCGGTGACGGTGAGCGACCCCGTCAGCCCGAGGCGGACGACGGTGCGCTCCTTGTCCGGCATGAGGTCGAGGTTGAGGTCGAGATCGGCCACGTCGCGGCTGCTGTCGACCGAACGGGTCAGCGTGACGAACCGCCAGCGGCCCAACCGCTCGGGGCGCACCCGCACGGGCCGCCGATCAGCGTCCTCGTCGATCTCGACCACCAGGGCGTGGCCCGAGCCGGATTCGATGTCGTCGTAGTTGGTGACCTCGGGGGAACCCGAGTACCAGACCCGGCCGGTGGCGCCGACCTCGGTGCGAGAGTGCTTGTCGCCCAACGCCACATAGTGCACGGCGCCGCGCGCCAGCGCGGCCTCGACGGCGGCCAGCCGGATCAGCGCCGCCTTGTCCTTGCCCGGGTCGATGAGGTCCACGGCACCGTGCCCCACCACGATGCGCGTCACGCCGTCGGCGGGGAGGTCCGCGAGCACGTCACCGACGAGATCGCTCGTCGGCGCCTTCGACCGCCACGGCGCCGCGACGAGTTCGAGCCCCGGCCGCACGGCGTGGACACCGGCGCGGTCGAGCACCGTGACGTGGTCCGGGCATTCGGCGGTGAACAGGGCGCTGGTGTACACCGAGGAGGCGTCCAACGGGTCGTGGTTGCCGGGCAGCAGATACACCGGGACACCGATGGTCCGCATGGCTTCGAGCGACTGGCCGACCTCGCGCGGGGAGAGTTGGTTGTGCTCGAACACGTCACCGGCGACCACCACGAACTCCGCGCCCACCTCGGCCGCCAACGCGCCGACCGCGACGACGGCCTCGCGCCGCGCGGCCGAATAACGGGGCTGCGCCTCACCGTTGAGGAAGTGGCGGGTCATCCCGAGCTGCCAGTCGGCGGTATGCACAAATCGCATGTGGCCCCGTCCCTTTCCCCTCGTCGTCGTGGTGCATGGCGAGTGTAGGACCGGGCACCGACAAGTCAGCGGACCTCGACCGGCATGTGGCCGCACGACCTAACGTGGAGGGGGTGAGCACGAACATCCGCACCCTGGTGCTGCTCCGGCACGCCAAGTCCGACTACCCCGACGGCGTCGACGACCACGAACGGCCGTTGGCCGCGCGGGGGATCCGCGAAGCCGCTCTGGCCGGCGACTGGCTGCGCGCCCACCTGACGCCGTTGGACGCGGTGCTCTGCTCGACGGCCACCAGGACGCGACAGACCCTGGAGCGCACGGGTATCGACGCACCGGTCCACTACGCCGACCGGCTCTACGACGCCACGCCGGGCACGGTGATCGACGAGATCAACAAGGTCGCGCAGCGGTTCGACCACCAGGTCGACACGCTCCTGGTGATCGGGCACGAACCGGCCATGTCGCACGTCGCACTGGGACTGGCCGGGGTCGAGGACAGCGACCGCAGGGCCGCCGCGGGCATCGCGGCGAAGTTCCCGACCTCGGCGATCGCCGTGTTGCGCACCGCGCAGCCGTGGGATCGCGTGGCGCTCGGCGGCGCCGCGCTGCTCACCTTCCACGTGCCTCGCTGACGCGGCGATCTCAGGAATTGGTGGCGAGCGTCAGTTCCATCAGCTTGATCGCCATCCCGCACGCGTCGATCCCGGGCGCCTGCGGGTTGACCCACCAGCCGACCACGCCGCCCGCATCGCTGGCCACCCCGCACGCACCGTTCGGATCGCCGGGCCGCATCACGATCGACGGCACCCCGGCCACCGACCGGTTCTCGATCTGGTACTCGAGCTTCTGGGCCGTCTGCTGCTCGTTGTCGAGGCTGCCCTCCTCGAACCAGAAGCGGGTGATGTCGACCAGGCCGGCGGGATTGGCGGCCTGCCAGCGGCAGACGGCGCCCACAAAGGTGCTCTGGATGTCCAGCGGGTCGGCGCCGACCGTCTCGGCCAGGATGTCCTCGGTCAGCACATCGCACTCTTTGAGCAGGTTCGGGTACTGCCGTTCAGAGTCGTTGTTGCTGGGCCCGCCGCCGGAACCCGCACGCGCCGCAGTGCCCTCGACCGTACGGGTGCAGCCCAGCAGCATCGTCAGGGCGGCCAGGAGCGCGGCCACGACGGCCAGAGTCCGTGCGGAGCGGCTCATCGGGAATTCACAATCGATTGACGGGTGAGCTCTTTGGCGACCTCACACGGATCCGGGAACGGTTTCTGGGCGAAGCTGACCGACCACTCGATGAAGTCGTTGTCGAACTGAATGCCGATCTCACACAGGTTGGTGCCCAGCGTCAGGTCGTCGCCCGTGGCGATGAACCCGTCGTGGCCCTCGATGTTGATGTCCTCGACGCTGGTGCGCGACAACTCCTCGGTCTTGCGCTCGCGACCGATCGGGCTGCCGCGGAAATGGGTGAACGAGAAGTGCGGCCCGACGATGCTGCCGCCGGCCAGCCACTGGCAGCCCACGGACGTGGTCGCGGTGTTCACCAGGCCCGGCACCTCGGTGAGCTGGCTGATGGTCTGATCGCTGATCCCGCCGCACTGGGGGAAGAACGGGCCGTGCTTGATGTCCTGCTGGGCCTGCGTGGCCTGCGGCGACTCACCCGGTGCCGCGGGCTCCGAGTCCGAGGAACAGGCGGCCAGCAGCGGGATCACGGCCGCCGCCAGCGCGGCCAGCGCTTTCGCGTGGCGGGTCCGTCCCGTCGTGCGCGTGCTGGGGTTCACGCCATGCACTGTAGCGGCAGCACTGATCGTGAACCACCGACATGCCGGTTGACCTGCAAGTTCGTTCGATGTGCGACAGTAGCGAGATGCTCTGGGGTCTGCTGCGGCGCAACGTGCGGCCGTACCGCGGACTGCTCTCGGTGGTCGCCGGGCTCCAGATCGTCAGCACACTCGCCTCGCTGTACCTGCCGACCGTGAACGCCGCGATCATCGACGACGGTGTCGCCCGCGGCGATACCGCGACCATCGTCGAACTCGGCATGGTGATGCTCGCGGTCACCGCGCTACAGGTGGTGTGCGCGGTCGGCGCGGTGTACTTCGGCTCGCGTGCCGGGATGGGGTTCGGCCGGGACCTGCGCTCGGCGATCTTCGACCGGGTGACGCGGTTCTCGGCGGAGGACACCGCGCGGTTCGGCGCCCCGTCGCTGCTCACCCGCACCACCAACGACGTCGGCCAGATCCAGCTGCTCGTGCAGTTGACGTGCACGATGCTCATCACCGCCCCGATCATGTCGGTCGGCGGCATCGTCATGGCGATCCACCAGGACGCCGGGCTGTCGTGGCTGCTGCTGGTCAGCATCCCGGTGCTGGCGTTGGCCAACTACTGGATCGTCTCGCATCTGCTGCCGATCTTCCGCCGCATGCAGCAGCTCATCGACAACATCAACCGGGTGATGCGCGACCAGCTCACCGGGCTGCGGGTGATCCGGGCGTTCGCCCGGGAGCCGCTCGAACGCGACCGCTTCGCCGAGGCCAACCAGACGCTGTCGGACACCGCCCTCGACGCCGGCCGCTGGCAGGCGCTGATGCTGCCGGTCACCACCCTGGTCATCAACATCTCGAGCGTCGCGCTGATCTGGTTCGGCGGCCTGCGCATCGACGCCGGCCAGATGCAGGTCGGCTCGCTGATCGCGTTCCTGTCCTATTTCATGCAGATCCTGATGGCCGTGCTGATGGCCACCTTCATGCTGATCATCATCCCGCGGGCGGCGGTGTGCGCCGACCGGATCGGTGAGGTGCTGGCCACCCGGCCGGGCATCGACACCCCGCCCGACGCCGTCCGGCCCGACACCGTGCGCGGGGAGATCCGCCTGGACGGGGCCACCTTCTGCTATCCCGGCGCGGACCGGCCGGTCGTCGAGGACGTCTCGCTGACCGCACGACCCGGGACCACGACGGCCATCGTCGGGTCCACCGGATCCGGGAAGTCCACCCTGATCTCGCTGATCTGCCGGCTGTACGACGTGACCGGCGGCAGCATCCGCGTCGACGGGATCGACGTGCGCGACTACGACATCGAACGGCTGTGGTCGCTGATCGGGCTGGTGCCCCAGCGCGGCTACCTGTTCACCGGAACCGTCGCCGACAACCTCCGGTACGGCGATCCCGACGCCACCGAGGAACAGATGTGGACCGCGCTGCGGGTGGCCGCCGCCGACGACTTCGTGCGCGCGCACGCCGACGGACTGCAGATGCGCGTCGCCCAGGGCGGCATGAACTTCTCCGGCGGACAGCGGCAGCGGCTGGCGATCGCCCGCGCCGTCATCCGCCGACCGTCGGTGTACCTGTTCGACGACGCGTTCTCCGCACTCGACGTGCACACCGACGCCCGCGTGCGCGCCGCGCTGCGCGAGGTGTCGGCCGAGGCCACCGTCGTCGTCGTCTCGCAACGGCTCTCGACCGTCACGCAGGCCGATCAGGTGATCGTCGTCGACGACGGGCGCGTGGTCGGCGTCGGCACGCACGAATCGCTGCTGGTCGACTGCCCGACCTACGCGGAGTTCGCCGAGTCGCAGTCGGTCGGCGCCGATGTCGGCGGTCGCCCGTGACCGGACCGATGGGCCGTCCGATGCGCGGCCTGCCGCAGGCGCCTGCCGAACGCACCCGCGACTTCAAGGGCTCCGCCCTGCGCCTGGTCCGGCGGCTCACCCCGCAGCGCACGCTCACCGCGACGGTGATCGCGCTGGGGGTCGCCGGCATCGCCCTCGGGGTCATCGGACCGCGGATCCTCGGACACGCGACGGACCTGTTGTTCAACGGGGTGATCGGCCGGGGGCTGCCCGCCGGGCTGACCAAGGAGCAGGCCATCGAGGCGGCCCGGGCCCGGGGCGACTCGACCTTCGCCGACCTGCTGTCCGGGATGGCCGTGGTACCCGGGCAGGGAGTGGACTTCGGCGCCGTCGCCCGCACGCTGGCGCTGGCGCTGGGTCTGTATCTCGTTGCCGCACTCCTGGTCTGGATCCAGGCCCGGATCCTCAACGTGGTCGTGCAGCGCACGATGGTCAGATTGCGCGCCGACGTCGAGGACAAGGTGCACCGGCTGCCGTTGTCCTACTTCGACACCCGCCAGCGCGGCGAGGTGCTCAGCCGCGTCACCAACGACGTCGACAACATCCAGACCTCGCTGACGATCACGATCAGCCAGCTGCTGACCTCCCTGCTGACCATCGTCGCGGTGCTGGTGATGATGCTGACGATCTCACCGCTGCTGGCCCTGCTCACCGTGCTGACCGTGCCGCTGTCACTGCTGGCGATCCGCTGGATCACCCGGCGCAGCCAGCGGCTGTTCGTCGCGCAGTGGCGCAACACCGGCCGGCTCAACGCCCACATCGAGGAGACCTACAGCGGCTTCACGATCGTCAAGACGTTCGGGCACCGCGCCGCCGCGCAGGAGAGGTTCCGCGAACTCAACGACGAGGTGTACCAGTCGAGCTTCGGGGCCCAGTTCTTCTCGGGACTGGTCTCACCGGCGACGGGGTTCATCGGCAACCTCAGCTACGTGGCGGTCGCCGTCGTCGGGGGGCTGCAGGTGGCAGGAGGACAGATCACGCTCGGCAACATCCAGGCGTTCATCCAGTACGTGCGTCAGTTCAACCAGCCGCTGACCCAGGTCGCCGGCATGTACAACACGCTGCAGTCCGGGATCGCCAGCGCCGAGCGCGTCTTCGAACTCCTCGACGCCGACGAGCAGTCCGCCGATCCGGCGACACCGCTGCCCACCACCAGGGGGCGGGTCGAATTCGACCACGTGCACTTCGGCTACCGGCCGGGCGCACCGGTGATCGAGGATCTGTCGCTGGTGGCCGAACCGGGAAGCACCGTGGCCATCGTCGGGCCGACCGGTGCGGGGAAGACCACGCTGGTGAACCTGCTGATGCGGTTCTACGACGTCGACTCCGGCCGGATCCTGCTCGACGGCGTCGACATCTCCACCGTCAGCCGCCACTCCCTGCGTTCGCGGATCGGCATGGTGCTGCAGGACACCTGGCTGTTCGCCGGCACGATCTACGACAACATCGCCTACGGCAGGCCCGACGCGACCGAGGACGAGGTGATCGAGGCCGCGAAAGCCGCGCACGTGGACCGCTTCGTGCACACCCTTCCCGACGGCTACGCCACCCGGGTCAGCGACGACGGCGGCTCGATCAGTGCGGGCGAGAAGCAGTTGATCACGATCGCCCGGGCGGTGCTCGCCCAGCCGCAACTGCTGGTGCTCGACGAGGCGACGAGTTCGGTGGACACCCGGACCGAACTGCTCATCCAGCAGGCGATGGCCGAACTGCGCCGCGACCGGACGAGTTTCATAATCGCCCACCGGCTGTCGACCATCCGCGACGCCGACCTGATCCTGGTCATGGAGGCCGGCCGGATCGTCGAGCGCGGAACGCACGACGACCTCGTCGCCCGGCGCGGCGAATACTGGTCCATGACACAGGTTTAAGCACTCCGCTGGTCACGATTCCGCGTCCCGCCGCCCGCGCGGTGGGGCAGGATGCGCGGTATGCCCAGCACCACCGTGCACACCTTCTGCCGCTACTGCCTGGCGTCGTGCGGGGTGGAGGTCACCGTCGAGGACAACCGCGTCCGCAAGATCTCCGCCGACCGGCTCAACCCGCACAGCTGGCACGACTTCTGCGCCAAGGGTCGCACCGCGGCCCAACTCGTCGAGCATCCACGCCGGATCCTCACCCCGATGCGACGGATGGGTGACCGCTACGTCGAGGCGACCTGGGAGGAGGCGATCACCGACATCGCCGCGCGGATGAACGCCGCGATCGACGCCGACGGGCCCGACGCGATCGGCGCCTACTACGGCAACCCCACCGGCTTCTCGGGCTCCAACGTCATCTTCATGAACGCCTGGCTCGACGCCGTCGGCACCCGCAACCGGTACTTCGTCGGCTCGGTCGACCAGAACGCGATGCACGTCGTCGCCGAGGCGATGTACGGGTCGATGCTCATGGCGCCGGTGTCCGACATCGACAACTGTGACTACTTCCTGCTCGTCGGCACCAATCCCGCTGTGAGCGCGTGGAATTGGCTCGAGACGGTGCCCGGCGGGTGGCGCCGGGCGCTGGAGCGCCAGAAGAGGGGCGCGACGCTGGTGGTCGTCGACCCGATCCGCACCGAGAGCGCCGAGAAGGCCGACGTCCACCTCGCGGTGCGGCCCGGTCAGGACTGGGCGCTGCTGCTGGCGTTGGTGAAAGTCGTTCTGGACGAGGGCCTCGAGCATCGCGGCGACTGCGCCGACCTCGCCGTCGGCGTGCCGGAGCTGCGTGGGCTGGTCGCCGACGCCGACCTCGACGACCTCGCGGCGCGCTGCGGGATCGACCGCGCGACGATCGAACGGGTGGCGCGCGACTTCGCGACCGCCGGTGGGGCGATGGTGGTGACCCGCACCGGGGTGTCGCTGCACGCGGCGGGCACGGTCGCCGAATGGCTCGGTCACGTGCTCAACGTCATCACCGGCCGGATGGACCGGCCCGGCGGGCGGCGGTTCGAACCGGGTTACGTCGACGCGCTGCGGCTCGCGGACCTGGCGAAGGGCACACCCCACGTGAGCCGGGTGGCCGGACGCGAGATGGTCTCGGGCGCACACGCTCTGGCCGAGCTGCCCGACGAGATCACGACACCGGGGCCGGGCCAGATCAAGGCCATGCTGATCAACTGCGGCAACCCGGTGGTGTCCGGCCCGGACGGCGCCAAACTCGACCGCGCGCTGGCGACGCTCGACCTGCTGGTGGTGATCGACCTGGTGCAGCGCGAGAGTCACCGCCACGCGCACTGGCTGCTGCCTGCCGCGCACTGGCTCGAACGCGACGATCTGCTGGCGTTCACCAGCAGCATGCACGACGAACCGTTCGTGCAGTACGGGCGCCGGGCCGTCGACCCTCCGCCGGGCGCTCGCGAGGAGTGGCAGATCTTCACCGACCTCACACTCGCGATGGGGCGGCCGCTGTTCGGGGTGAAGGGGATGAATGCGTTCGTCCGGGCCAGTCGGCGGGCCGCCGCGGTGAGCCGTCGTCCCGCGCTGGCGTTCAGCCCGCAGTGGATGAACCGGATCCTCATCGCGACGGCGCGGAAGGTCAACGGGCGTAAGCTGAAATGGCGTGACGTCGTGCGGAGTCCGCATGGGTTGGTGCTGGGCCCCCGCGAGTTCGGGCACTTCCGCGAGGCGTTGCGCACGCCGGACAAGAAGGTGCACGCGGCGCCGCCGGAGTTCGTGGCGCGGGCGCGTGAACTGCTCGCCGCCCCGCCTCCGATGGCCCCGGACGGGTACCCGTTCCAATTGGGCAACCGGCGCCACCGCCATTCGATGAACTCGTGGCTCAACGACCTGCCGGGCCTGCACCCGGCCGGTAAGCGCAACGAGGTCGTCATCCATCCCGACGACGCGGCCGCCCTGGGCGTGGCCGACGGCGACCGGGTGCGGGTGTTCTCCCCCGTGGGCGCCGTCGAACTGCGGGCCGCGGTCAGCGACCAGCCGCGCCGCGGGCTCGTGGTCCTCGACCACGGCTGGGGCTCACGGGTTTTCGATCCGCGCGGCGGGGCGGAGCCACAGTCGTTCGGGGTCAACCGCAACCTGCTCGTGGACGGCACCGGACTCGATCCGCTGTCGCAGACCTCGACGCTCAGCGAGGCGTGGGTCGGGGTCGAGCGCCTGCCGCGAGACGACGGTTGATGACGGATCTGCGGCGAGATTGCGTCAACAACCGTGGCCCCGGCGCGGTGACTCCCTAGAGTTGCGGGCCGTCGGCGCGCAGATCGTCGACCTTCGCCATCGCCTCGCGCAGTTGGGCCAGCCACTCGTCGGCGTGTTGACCCACCAGCCGGACCGACCAGGCCAAGGCGTCCGAGCGTGACCGCGCGACCCCGGCGTCGACCAGCGTGTCGAGCACCTGACGCTCGGGCTGGCGGAGCCGCGTCATGACCGGTACGGCGATGTGGGTGAACAGGATTCGCTCGGTGTGCTCAGCCGGACCCACCTCGACGCCCCAGGAGACCTTGCGGCCGTAGCGGGCCTCGGCCTCGTCGGCGATCTGCATGCGCTCCGGACGCGTCTGCTCCCGGAAGCGGGCGGCGCGCCCGGAGGCCCGGGCCTCGCTCTCCTGTTCGTCGGGTTCGGTCAGACGGCCGATCACGGTGATCTCCTCGCGGTCGACGACCACGGTGGGGTCGCCGGCGAACCACCCGTCCGGTATCCGGCCCGCGAACCAGTCGGCGGCGTCGCCCGCGTCGGGCTGATCGGCTTGCTGCCAGCCGCCCGGCCGGCCGGGTCGGCGGTGATGATGTGTCTTCATGATTACATGATTACACCGTTACATTACTGGTGGAAGGGTTTCTCCAGGGGCGAACGTCAGCGCGGCGGCGCAGGCCGCGACACTACGGTTGTTGACGCGTCCGGCGCGGAAAGCGTCACGAACCGTAGTCTCGGCGCGGAAAGGAGGTGGCCGCATCGTGAGCGACTGGGACAGCGAGGCGTTCGACGGGGTCTACGCCGGTCACCCCGGCCGCCTCTACCGCCGCAGCCCCACCACGATCGGCGATCTCATCGCGGGCACCCGCTGCTGGACGGACCGGGAGTTCCTGGTCCACGGCGAGCGCCGCATCACCTACGCCGAATTCCGCAGCGCCCTCGGCCGGGCCGGCGCGCAGATCGACGGCCTCGGGGTGCGCCCACGGGACCGGGTGATGGTCTTCGGGTACAACAGCCCCGAGTGGGTCCTGGCCGTGTTCGCGCTCCTGCTGCGCGGGGCGGTTCCGGTGCTCGGCAACCGCTGGTGGAGCCGGACCGAGGTGGCCCATGCCGGCGACCTGCTCGACCTGCGCCACATCCTGACCGACACCGCGCTGGACACGTCGACCGCCACCAGCCCACTCGCCGGCCTCGCATCCGCCTTCGAGGGTGCTGGCCCCGACACCTCGGGCGACGTCGGCGTCGACCCGGACATCGAACCGGACCTCGACGACGTCGCGGTCATCCTGTTCACCTCCGGCAGCTCCGGGCTACCGAAAGCCGTTGAGCTGTCGCGACGTTCGGTGATCGCCAATCAGCAGAACATCCTGGCGCGCAACGGCAGGTTGCCCCACCTGCTCGACGCCGACTCGCCGCAGGCGGTCAGCCTGGCGAGTACGCCGATGTTCCACATCGGCGGCCTGTCGAGCCTGCTCACGCATTTCCTGACCGGCGGCCGAATCGTGCTGGCGCAGGGCAGGTTCGACGCCGGGCAGGTGATGTCGCTGATCGAGCGCGAACGCGTGCAGATCTGGGGTGCGGTGCCCACCATGGCCGTGCGCGTCCTCGAACACCCGGATTCCGGGTCGCGTGACCTGAGCAGCCTGCGGTCCTGGCCGCTCGGTGGCGCCCCGGTGAGTCCCGAACTGCTCGACCGGATCCGCGCGACGCTGCCCAACCTGCGTGAGCGCGGACTGTCCAACACCTGGGGGATGACCGAGGCGGGTGGCTTTCTCACCGTCGCCGACAGCCGGGACCTGCGCGCGCGGCCGGGCACGGTCGGCAGGCCCTATCCCGTCGTCGAGTTGCGCATAGATCGACCCGACGACGAAGGTGTGGGTGAGGTGCTGGCCCGCTCCCCGACCGTGATGCTGGGCTACGCGGGTCGCGCCGACGACGAGACCGTCGACGCCGACGGCTGGTTGCACACCGGCGATCTCGGCCACCTCGACAGCGACGGATTCCTCTTCATCGACGGCCGCAGCAAGGACATCGTGATCCGCGGCGGTGAGAACATCGCGTGCCCCCACGTCGAGGCGGCGCTCACCAGCCATCCGGCCGTGGTCGAGGCCGCCGCGCTGGGCCTGCCCCACCCCGACCTCGGCGAGGAGCTGGCCGCGGTGGTCGTCCACCGCACGGGCGCCCGGCCACCGACCGAGGAGGAGCTGCGGCGCCACCTCGCGGGCGTGGTGTCCTCGTTCGCCGTCCCGACCCGGTGGCTGATCCGGAGCGAACCCCTTCCCACGCTGGCCGGGGAGAAGGTCGACAAGAAGGCGCTCGCGGCCGCCTTCGGATGAGGACCGGGCCGTTTACCCATACCCCCTACGGGTATATGCTCGGGTCATGAGCCTGAAGTTGGAAGTCGAAGGGATGAGCTGCGCGCACTGCGTCGCCAGCATCACCGAGGCCGTGCAGCCGCTGCCCGGCGTCACCGCCGTCGCGGTGGATCTGGACGCCTCGGCCGTCACGGTCAGCGGTGAACCCGACCAGACCGCCGTCGTCTCCGCCATCGAGGACTGCGGATACGACGTACGCCCCACGCCATGAGCTCGGTCGTCCTCGATGTCGGCGGTATGACCTGCGCCTCCTGCGCCGCCCGCGTCGAGAAAAAGCTCAACCGGATCGAGGGCGTCAGCGCGTCGGTGAACTACGCGACCGAACAGGCCACCGTCACCTACCCCGACACCGTGCGACCGGAGGACCTGGTCGCCGCCGTGGAGGCGACCGGCTACACCGCCTCCCTGCCCACCCCGGAACCCGCTGAGATCGAGCCGGCCCGCCCGGATGAGGCCGCCGCGTGGCGACAGCGATTGACGGTCTCGGCGGCGCTCACACTGCCGGTGGTGCTGCTGTCGATGATCCCGGTGCTGCAGTTCGACAACTGGCAGTGGCTGACGCTGACGCTCGCCTCTCCCGTCGTGGTGTGGGGCGCCTGGCCGTTCCACCGGGCCGCGTGGGTGAACCTGCGCCACGGTGCGGCCACCATGGACACGTTGATCTCCGTCGGCGTGAGCGCCGCGTACCTGTGGTCGCTGTGGGCGCTGTTCTTCACCCACGCCGGCATGCCGGGGATGACGATGACGTTCGACCTGCTGGCGTCGGACACCGGTGACGCACACCTGTACCTCGAGGTCGCCGCAGCGGTGACGACGTTCCTCACCGCAGGCCGTTACTTCGAGGCCCGGGCCAAACGCCAGTCCGGCGCGGCGCTGCGTGCGCTGCTCGACATGGGCGCCAAAGACGTTGCGGTGCTGCGTGGTTCGCGTGAGGTCCGGATCCCCGTCGACCAGTTGGTGGTGGGCGACGAGTTCGTGGTGCGCCCCGGCGAGAAGATCGCCACCGACGGGGTGGTGGCGTCCGGCTCCTCCGCCGTCGACATGTCCATGCTGACCGGCGAGTCGGTGCCCGTCGAGAAGGGCCCCGGTGACGACGTCGTCGGCGCCACCGTCAACGTCGGCGGCCGGCTCACGGTGCGCGCCACCCGGGTCGGCGCCGACACCCAGCTGGCGCAGATGGCCCGGCTGGTCAACGAGGCGCAGAGCGGTAAGGCCGAGGTGCAGCGCCTGGCCGACCGGGTCTCGGCGGTCTTCGTCCCGGTGGTGATCGGACTGTCGCTGCTGACGCTGGTGGGATGGCTGCTGACCGGCGGATCGGTCAACGCCGCCTTCACCGCTGCGGTCGCCGTGCTGATCATCGCCTGCCCGTGCGCGCTGGGCCTGGCCACGCCGACCGCACTGCTCGTCGGCACCGGCCGCGGCGCCCAGCTGGGCATCCTCATCAAGGGTCCGCAGATGCTGGAGTCGACCCGCCGCGTCGACACCGTGGTCCTGGACAAGACCGGAACCGTCACGACGGGGCAGATGTCGGTCGTCGCCACCTTCGCCGACGAGGCGACGATGCGGCTGTTCGGCGCCCTGGAGAGCGCATCGGAACACCCCATCGCCCGTGCGATCGCCGCCCACGCCGCCGAGCACGGTGAGCTGCCGGTGGTCGAACAGTTCGAGAACCACGGGGGCAGCGGCGTCGGCGGTGTGGTCGACGGGCATCGCGTCGCGGCGGGGCGGCTGGCCTGGCTGACCGAGACCACCGGCGCACCGGCACCCGACAGCCTGCGCGACGCCGCCGACGCGGCGGAGGCCGAGGGACGGACCCCGGTGTGGTTCGCCGCCGACGGAGCGATCCGCGCGGTCGCCGTCGTCTCGGACACGGTCAAGGACCACGCCGCCGACGCGATCGCCGACCTGCGCGCGCTGGGGCTGACCCCGGTGCTGCTCACCGGAGACAACCGACGCGCGGCGGAGGCGGTGGCCCGGCAGGTCGGCGTCGGCGTCGGGGCCGGCACCGTGATCGCCGAGGTGCTGCCGCGGGACAAGGTCGACGCCGTCCGGCGGCTGCAGGACGACGGCAGGGTCGTGGCGATGGTCGGCGACGGCGTCAACGATGCCGCCGCGCTGGCGCAGTCCGATCTCGGCCTGGCCATGGGCACCGGCACCGACGCGGCGATCGAGGCGTCGGACCTCACCCTGGTGACCGGTGACCTGCGCGCCGTGCCGGACGCGATCCGGCTCTCGCGCGCCACACTGCGCACGATCAAGGGAAACCTGTTCTGGGCGTTCGCCTACAACGTCGCCGCGCTGCCGCTGGCCGCATTCGGTCTGCTCAACCCGCTGATCGCCGGTGCGGCAATGGCGTTCAGCTCGGTGTTCGTGGTGACCAACAGCCTGCGGCTGCGACGGTTCACCCCGTCGCGCTGAGGGTCAGTCGGTGGGGCGGCGGGCGCGGAACATCTTCGTCTCGCCCTTGATGCCCTTGAGGTGACGGGCGCCGGCGAACGACCACGAGAACCGCTCGTCGTCACCGATGGCCTCGCGGACCGACTCGGCGACCAGCACCGTTCCCGGCCGGGCGGCGCCGGTGACCCGGCTGGCGAGGTTGACCGGGCTGCCGAACCAGTCCCCCGCCCGGCTGACCGCCTGCCCTGCGGCCAGCCCCACCCGCAGCCGCGGGAAGTCCGCGTCACTGGTCGCCGCGTCGAGCAGGGCCAGCGCCGCCTCCAGCAGCGCCGCCGGGTCGGTGCTCACGAGCATCACCGCGTCGCCGATCGTCTTGACGAACCGCACCGGGGCCACGGCGAGTTCGCGCGCCAGGTCGCCGAGCCGGCGCGCGAGCTGCTCGAGCTGCTCGGGGGGCACCGCCTCGCCGAGGCGGGTGAAACCCACCAGGTCGGCGAACATGATCGACACCTCGCGGGCCCCGGGCAGCGGCAGACCCTCCGCCCGCTCGGTGGCCGAGACCGCCTCGGTCTCCATCGCGTGGCGCAACTGCAGCAGCAGCATCTCGTGGATCATGGGACCGAGTTGCGGGGCGAGTTCCCGCACGAGCGCCTCGGACTTCCTGGCGATCTCGAGCTCGGACGCACCGGGTGTCAGCACGGCGGCGAACGCGGTGTACCGCATCACCTCGGCGGCCCTCGCGAGTCCCTCGGAGAGCACCCGGACCACCTGGACGACCTGGTCGGGATCGAGCCCGAACTCGATGAACCGCTGGGCGTGGGCGGCGGTCTCCGCATCGGCGCGCAGATGCACCGCCGCGTCCGGATCGTCCTCCCGGGACAGGCCCATGGCTCGCTGCACCCGCTGCAGCAGGGTCAGGTCGATACCGAACTTCTCGCTGGTCTCGCGGGCGGACACGTAGACCCCGTCGTCGCCGACGTGCCGTCGCGAGGCCAGCAGCATCGGCGAGATGGCCTCGCGCACCTCGGCCGTGCTGAAACCACGGTCGAACAGCCACTCGATGAGCTCGGCGCGTTCAGCGCGCGCCTCCCCGGTCAGTCCGTCGAGGAGGTCCTCGATGTCGTCGATGTCGCGCGCTTCGGTCACGCCCCAACGTATACCCAGCCGGGCGTTGGGCATCATGGTCGGTGATGTCCGACCTGGTGCAGGGGTTCGAACCGATCGTCGATGGGGCGCCCGAGGTGCTCGTGCTGGGCAATGCGCCCAGTGTGCTGGCGCTGGCCAGACACCAGTACTACGGCAACCCGCGGAATGCGTTCTGGCGCATCATGGGTGCGCTCTACGGATTCGACGCCGACGATCCGTACCCGTGCCGCACCAGCGCGCTCACCGCGCACGGTGTGGCCGTGTGGGACGTGCTGCACTCGTGCCGGCGCGCAGGCAGTCTGGACTCGGCGGTGCAGCCGGCGAGCATGGTGGTCAACGACTTCCCGTCCTTCTTCGGCGAGTACCCGACGATTCGACGGGTGCTGTTCAACGGCGCCGCCGCGGAGAAGAACTTCCGGCGGCTGGTCTCGGGCGGGTTCGATGTCGAGTTCTCCCGGCTGCCGTCGACGAGCCCGGCGCAGACCATGCGCTACGAACTCAAGCTGGCGGCCTGGCGCGAGGCGCTGAAGGCGGGGTAGCTGAACCGGTTCGGCAGCGAATTCGATTGTTTGAGGCCGCAACCGGCCGATGCGAACATCCGCCGAACCCGGCCTCGGGCATTTACGCGGCCAATATGCTCGGCATGAGGCGTGCTGGTGGGAGCGGGTGATGACGGCGGCGGCGGCGGAATGCTCGGTGTGTGGAGCACACCCGCGGGCTGACGCCCGGTTCTGCGACGCCTGTGGCGCACCGGTGGCCGCACCGCAGGAAGCGGAATACAAGCAGGTCACAGTGCTCTTCGCCGATGTCGTCCGGTCGATGGATCTGGCCGCGAGCGTCGGCGCAGAACGGCTGCGCGAGATCATGGGAGATGTGTTCGACCGGTGTTCGCGCGTCGTGCGGCACTACGGCGGCACCCTCGACAAGTTCACCGGTGACGGTGTGATGGCGGTCTTCGGTGCGCCGATCGCTCTGGAAGACCACGCTTTTCGCGCCTGTCTGGCCGCCATCGACATCCAGAGGGAGGCAGACGGTCTGCGAGAACAGATCCGCGCGCGCGACGGGGTGGCACTTGCACTGCGCGTCGGTCTGGATTCCGGTCAGGTGATCACCGGTGGAGTCGGGTCCGATTCGCCGATCTACACCGCGATAGGCGAACACGTCGGACTGGCGCAGCGCATGGAGTCCGCCGCCCCGCCCGGCGGGGTGATGCTGAGCGCCGCGACGGCCGGGTTGGTGCGGGACTGCGCCGAATTGGGCGACCCGGAGACCGTCGTCCTTAAGGGTTCGGGGATCCGCGTCCCCGCGCGTCGTCTGCTGGCCGTCGGCGCCCGCACCGCACAAATCGATGACACCGACATGGTCGGCCGCCGCTGGGAGCGGGCAGCGGTCGAGGCGCTCCTGCAGCGGGTCACGGGCGGACAGGGCTCGGTGGTACACGTCGTCGGCCCGCCGGGTATCGGGAAGAGCCGGCTGGTACGGGCGGTGCTGCAGGATGCGGCGCGGCTCGGGATGGAGATCCATTCCGTGTACTGCGAATCGCATGCCAGCGACATCTCTTTCCATGTCATCCGGCAACTCCTCCGCACCGGTACCGGTGTGTCCGGTGTCGAGCCCGGCACCGCCAGAGCGATCCTCGACGAGCTGACGCCGGGTGCCGATCCACAGGACCGGCTCCTCCTCCAGGAACTTCTCGGGGTCGCCGAATCCGACGCGGACATCCCTCCGATCGATCCGGACGCTCGTCGCCGCCGGCTCACTGCGCTGATCAACGCCGTCTCGCTCAGCCGAACCACCCCGGCGCTGTACGTGATCGAGGATGTGCACTGGATCGACCGGATCAGCGAATCGCTGCTCGCCGACTTCCTCAGTGTGGTGCCACGGGTGCCCAGCATGGTGCTGATCACCTCACGACCGCAGTACCGCGGCACTCTCAACGCCATCCCCGTAGCCCAGACGTTTGCGCTCATGCCCCTGTCCGAGCCGGAATCCTCCGCCCTCGTCACCGGCCTGCTCGGCCCGGCCGCCGCCGACCGGGAATTGTGCTCCGCGATAGTGGAGCAGGGCGGGGGTAATCCGTTCTTCCTGCGCGAGATGGTGCGTGACCTCCAAGAACGCGGTGCGTTGCGCGGTGAACGCGGCGATTACACGGTGATCCGCGGGCGGCACGAGCTGACGGTTCCGGCGACATTGCAGGCCACCATCGCCGCGCGTATCGACCGACTGCAGCCTGGCGCCAAACGCACCCTCTGCGCCGCGGCGGTCGCGGGATCGGTGTTCGAGGCCCGCACGCTGCACGGACTCGGCATCGAGCCGCAGATCGACGAGTTGGTGGCGGCCGAGCTGGTCGACCAGATCCGCTTCACGCCGCGCCCCTTGTACGCCTTTCACCAGCCGCTCATCCGGGCGGTCGCGTACGAGTCGCAGCTGAAGTCGGATCGTGCGATCCTGCACCGTCGTCTGGCGGAACTGGTTCAGACACTCGATCCCGCTGCCGTCGACGGGAACGCGGCGCTGATCGCCGAACACCTGGAGCGCGCCGGAGAATGGGAGGACGCTTACGACTGGCACATGCGTGCCGGAGCGTGGCTGACCACGCGCGACATCTCCGCGGCACAGGTGAGCTGGGAGCGCGCACGCCGAATCGCCGACGAACTACCCGCCGACGCGCCCGACACCCTCACCAAGCGGATCGCCCCGCGAACAATGTTGTGCGGCTCCGGTTTCCGCACCGGCCTCGAGGTCTCCGGCGAGCGTTTCGACGAGCTGCGCGAACTGTGTGAACAGGCGGGAGACAAAGCGTCACTCGCGGTCGCGATGTCCGGCGTTCTCGGCGAGCACTTCATGAAAGGCAGAGCGCGTGAAGCGATCGAGATGACGCCGGAGTTGTCGGCCCTGATCGAATCCTCCGGTGACCCTACACTCATGATGCAGCTGTCGGTGGGACCGATCGCCATCCGGATGACCGCCGGAGATCTCGCCGAGGCGCTCCGGTGGGCGCAGATGGTCATCGAAGTCGCCGACGACACCGAATTCAGCGGTGCGGGACTCTTCGTCGGAGCCCCGCTGGCAAGCGCCTATGCATCCCGCGCGTTCGGCCGGGCAGCGGCCGGCGAGCACGGGTGGCGGGTCGATGCGGACCGGGCCGTCGCCATGGTCAACGAGACGGACTCGATGTCGCTGGGCATCGTGATCGTGTACGCATTCGCGATGCCGATCGCCCACGGAATCCTGCAGCCGGATGCGGGTGTGCGCCGTCAACTCGAGAGCGTCCTGCAGTTCGCGGAACGGTCGGCGGACGACCTCGGGTTGGGCTTCGCACGGATGGGCTTCGGTGTGGCGCTGCTCCACGGGGACCGCCCGGACGCCGATGCGGCGATGACGCTGCTGAGGCAGACCCGCCAGATGTGTGTGGACGGGCGGTTCTATCAGGCGCACCTGCCGATACTCGACTCCTGGATCGGTCGAGGGATGACGCTGCGTGGGGATCGAGACGGCGCGGTGCCGGTGCTACGCGCTGCGTGGAACGCTCTGCGCGCGGAAGGCCAGCACGGGCACACCGCGCCGACCGCTCGCCTGTTCGTCGAGACCTTGCTCAACGGCGGCGATGCCGACGAGATCGCGGAGGCGGAGGAGACCATCGGTGTGCTCGCCGCGGAGACAGCGCTGGACGGGTGGCGCACGCGAGACACCACCGTGCTGCGCTTGCGCGCGCTCCTGGCCCATGTCCGTGGTGACAACGCCACCTACGCACACCTCCGAGACCGATACCGAACGCTGGCGGTCGACTCCGGGTACGAGGCCGACGTGGCGCTCGCACAGCAGATGTCCTGAGCCAGCTCCCTCGACGACCGCGGTTACCAGGTCCGCGTCACCAAGCAGGGCATGAACAAGCCGCTCGAACAGTCCAGCATCGTCTCGGTCCGCTACGACAACGACGACCGCATCGTCCACGTCACCATCCGCTGACCGATGCTTCGACCGGTCAGGCGCCGTGCCGGGAGGCGTATTCGCCTGGCGTGCAACCCAACATGGCGCGGAAGTCATTGATGAAGTGGGCCTGGTCGTACCAGCCGAGTCGCGCCGCGAGGTCGGCGAAGTCGACGTCGGGTGCGCTCTCGATCTCCAGGGCGGCCTGCTGCAGACGGTATCGGCACAGCACCCACTTCACCGGCACCCCGACGTAGCGGCGGAACACCCGCTGAACCGTGCGTTCGCTCCACGGCGACAGGGCCACCACCTGTTCGACGCGCTGCAACCGGTCGTCGTCACGGATCCGGTCGACCAGCGCCGTCAACGCCGGGTAGACCGGGTCAACGTCGCCGGCGACCGCGGCGACGGCCCGGTCCAGCACTTCGCCGGCGCGCCCGATGTGGTCGGGTACCGCGAGCGGGCCGCCGAACAGCTCGTCGTCGACCGGCTGGACGCGGCCCGTCAACGGCGCGGCGTCGCGGCCGAAACGCGCGGCGAACCCGCCGGGCCGAAAGCGCGCACCGACGACCGCGCCCCGCTCGCGGATGGTCGTGCGGAACACCCGCTCCACCACGCCGTGCACCAGGGTCGCTGGCAGCAGGTGTCCGTGCCGGACCCCGTCGTCACCCCATTCGTGGGTGAGGTGCACCGACGGAAACGCGATGACGCTGCTGTCGAAAGGGGGCTGCCCGCGCAGATCCCAGGTGACCGACCAGAAGTGCTCCACGAACACCGCGGCTTCCGGCGAGGGTGCCCAACGCTTCAGGTCGAACATCGAGGCGTTGCCGGCGCGGCCGACCACGCCGCGCACCGGGACGGCTGACAAGTTTTTCCAAGCCCCCACACCGGCCAGGCTACAAAGCTGGAGCCATGAGCGTCTCACCCATTCCGGAGGGCTATACGAGCCTGACCCCGTTCCTGGTCATCGACGGCGCCGCGGAGGCGATCCAGTTCTACACCGGCGTCTTCGGCGCCACACTCGTCGAACGGATGGACGGCTCCGGCGGGACGGTCGCGCACGCCGAACTCGACTTCGGCGACGGCCGCCTGCAGCTGTCCGACCCGAACCCCGACTACGGTCTCGTGGCCCCGGAGCGGACCGACTCGGTTACCCATTCGATGGTGCTCTACTGCACCGATGTCGACGGCGTGGTGGCGCGCGCCGAAGCCGCGGGAGCGACGGTGCGCGAAGCGGTGCAGACGTTCGTCACCGGGGACCGGTTCGGGTCGATCGTCGACCCGTTCGGTCAGCGCTGGGCCGTGCTGACCCGGGTCGAGGACGTCTCGGCCGAGGAGCGCGACCGCCGGCTGGCCGACTGGGCACGCGAGAACGTGTGACCACGCGGGCTAACGTGGCGGGATGTCCTGTGTGTTCTGCGACATCGTCGCCGGCGAAGCGCCCGCCATCCGCGTCTACGAGGACGACGACTATCTGGGAATCCTCGACATCCGGCCGTTCGCCCGCGGCCACACGCTGGTGATCCCCAAGCGCCACAGCGTGGACCTCACCGACACCCCGCCGGACACCGTGGCCGGTATGGCCCGCCTCGGACAGCGCATCGCCCAGGCGGCGCGGCGCTCAGGGCTGCACGCCGACGGCAACAACGTCGTGATCAACGACGGAAAAGCGGCGTTCCAGACGGTGTTCCACATCCACCTGCACGTGCTGCCCCGCCGCGGCGGCGACAAGCTCTCGTTCGCCAAGAACATGGTGCTGCGCCGGGATCCGGACCGCGAGGAGTCGGGCCGGCTGCTGCGCGAGGCGCTCGCCCAACTCGACACCACCCCCTAGCGTCACCACGCCGGCCCGTGCAGGCCGAACCGGTTCTGCGGATCGGCCGGCTCCCAGCTGCAGTCGACCTGCGAACGCGTGCCCATGGCCCTGGCCCGGGACAGCAGGCGCCGGCCCAGCTCGAGCTGCTCGGGTTCCCACTTCGCCAGCGCCTCGGCCACACCGCCGCACGCCCGCAGTGCGTCGTGGAGCGCCCAGGCGTCCGCGGCCGCCTTGGCGGTGCCCGCTGCGGCGTGGGGCCGCGCGGTGGTCGCGGCATCGCCGAGCAATGCCACCCGGCCCAAGACCATGCGGTCCACGCCGACGTCCAAGACCGCCTGCAGGAAGGGCTGTTCGGTGCGCAGCACCAGCTCCGCAACCGATGGCGCCAGCAAAGCCGTTGCTGCTGTGCGCATTTCCTCGACGAAGCGGTCCTGCACCGCCCCGGGATGCAATGACACCGCCGCCACGTCACCGTTGCGGTCGGTCATCAACTCGGCGAGTTCGCCGGCCGCCACATTGCGGTACCACACGAAGTTCATCAGTCGCCGCCCCACCGCCAGGCCGCCGTCCGGGGACGGGATCGGGTAGGCGACGAGATGGGTGTGCGGCGCGAAACTGTAGGTGATCGCGTCGTGCAACCGTTCGAAGGTGCCGGCCGAGAGCCGGCTCTCGGGCAGCGTCCCGCGCCATCCGACGTAGCCCGCGTACTCAAGATCCGCCGATGGGGAAAAGTGCCGCCGGTTGGTGGAGGTGACGCCGTCGGCGAACACCACCAGGTCCGCGCGTTCACAACGACCCGAGGCGAAATACACCTCGGCGCCGTCGGCGTCCTGGTCGAACCCCGTCGCGGTCTCACCGAGGTGGTAGTGGTCAGTGCCGAAATCGGCGAGCAGCGCGCGCTGGAACGTGCCCCAGGAGGTGAAGGTCCAGGCCAGCGGTTCGGTGTGCACCACGGCGTCACCCCGGTCGAGGTACTGCACGTGATGGGTCGACGTGCTGACCTGCTCGGGATGCCGGTCGCTGCACTCGGTGAACCAGCGCAGCGTCTCCGGATGCAGGACGATGCCACCACCGCGACCGCCCAGATCCTCGGGTGTCCGCTCGAAGACCGACACCTCGAAATCCAGCCGCCGCAACAACAATGCGGTGGTCACGCCTCCGATGGAGCCTCCGACCACCACCGCGCGCGCCCCGCCCCAGTCGTGCATCTCGACACCCTATGGTCGCGGCGGCTGACACACTGGTGCAATGAGCAACCTCGATCCCGCCGAGAAGATCGGCATCCGGCTGCTTAGGGTGCACGACCTCCTCTACAAGAAGTCGGGCGGCCGCATCGGCCACCGCATCCCCGGTGCCCCGCCGAGCCTGCTGCTGCACACCGTCGGCGCCAAGACCGGCAAGGCCCGCAGCAACACACTGACCTACGCCCGCGACGGCGACGACTACCTGATCGTCGCGTCGTTGGGCGGGGCCCCCCGATCACCGGGTTGGTACCACAACCTCAAGGCTCATCCCGCGGTCGAGATCAACGTCGGGACAAGGCGGTTGGCGGTGACGGCGCGACCGGTCCTGCCCGACGACCCGGACTACGCCCGGCTGTGGCGCATCGTCAACGACAACAACTCCAACCGCTACGACGCCTACCAGAAGCGCACGACGCGGCCGATCCCCATCGTCGTGCTCACCCCCTAGAACAACTCCTTGGCGAGCAGTTCCAGCGTGGTGTCGCGCGCCGGCGCCGTCGCGGGATCGGTGCCGCGGCGCGCCGAGGCGACGGGGTTGACCATCACCTCGTCGACGTCGAACTCGGCGGCCAGCGCCCGCACCTGCGCGGCCGCCTCCGCCGGTGAGCCCACCACGGCGCGCTGCAGTCCGTGCTGGACGACGGCCTGGGCCTGCGGGCTGAGCTCCTTGGCCTGCGCGTCCTCCACGAGGTCGAGCGCGGTGAGCGGCTGACCCGTGCGCAGCTGGGCCATCATGTGCAGGTTCGGCAGCATCAGCGCCATCGCCTCGTCGTGGGTCTCGGCGACGACGGCGTTGACCGTGAGGAACGTGACCGGTTCGGCGGCGACGTCGCTGGGGCGGAACTCGGCGCGATAGGTCGCCAGCGCCTCGGCGGTGCCCTGGCCGGAGAAGTGGTGGGCGAACACGTACGGCAGCCCCTTGGCCGCGGCGAGGTGCGCGGAGTACATCGAGGAGCCGAGCAGCCACAGCCGCGGTTCGGTGGTCGCCGCGGGGGTGGCCTTGAGGATGTAGTTCTCCCGCATCAGGTTGCGCGGCAACGACACCCGTACACCGTGGCGGCTCATCAGCGCCGCGACGTCGTCGAGGTAGTCGGGAAAGCGTTCGATGTCGGTGTCGTCGCGGCCGGCGGCGCCGCGCAGCGCCATCGACGTCACCGGGTCGGATCCGGGCGCCCGGCCGATCCCGAGGTCGATGCGGCCCGGGTGGGCGGCCTCCAGGAGCGCGAACTGTTCGGCCACCGCCAGCGGCGCGTGGTTGGGCAGCATCACGCCACCGGAACCGAAGCGCACCTGGGACGTCTGCGCGGCGAGGTGGGCGATCACGACCGGTGGGCTGGTGGCCGCCACGGCGGGCATGTTGTGGTGCTCGGCGATCCAGTAGCGGGTGTAGCCCAGGCGGTCGGCGGTCTGCGCGAGCCGGGTGGTCGCCGCCAGCGCATCCGAGGTGGTCTGGTCGGTGCGCACGGGTATGAGGTCCAGGACAGAAAGACGCATGGCAACGTCAACGCATTCCGGCCCGGCTACGTTCCCGCCGGCCGGCGGGCTACCGTCCTGCCAGGTCACGCGCCCGGGTGAAGACGTCGTCCATCATGGCCGGGGTCAGCTTGCCGGTGAACGTGTTCTGCTGGCTCGGGTGGTAGCAGCCCACCAGGGTCACGTCGCCGATCGCGGCCTCGGCGAGGTGGCCGAACGTCGGCGCGGGCACCGGCACGGCGACGCCGCCACGCCGCAGCATCCGCAGCGCCGCCTTCCACGCGAAGCCGCCCAGTGCGATCACCACCCGCACGTCACCGCGGACCAGACGCCACTCCGCGTCGAGCCACGGTGCGCACGTCGCTCGCTCGGCCGGGGTCGGCGCGTTACCCGGCGGCGCGCACCGGACCGCGGCGGCCATCCGAACGTCGTTGAGCGCCAGACCGTCTGCGGCGTCGACGCACAGCGCCTGGTTGGCCAGGCCGGCACGGTGCAGCGCGGCGAACAGGAAGTCCCCGGAGCGGTCCCCGGTGAAGATCCGGCCGGTGCGGTTGGCGCCGTGGGCGGCCGGGGCCAGCCCGACGACCATGATGCGCGGATGGGCGTCACCCCACCCCGGTGCGGGTCTGCCCCAGTAGGGCTGATCGGCGAACGACTTGCGTTTGACCGCGGCCGCCTCCTCCCGCCACTCGACCAGACGCGGGCACGCGCGGCACACCGAGACCAGCGCGTCCAGTTCGTTCAGCGACCCCGCCGCCTCGGCCAGCGACTCCACCGCCGCCGCGGACGCGGCCACCGCCGTCGCGGGCGTGGCCGGGTCGCCCGGCCACCCGGTGCCCGGCGGCACGGGCGAGGGAAACAGGACACCGGTGCGCGGGTGAGGTGATTGCACGTCTCCACTGTGCCGCCCGCTGCTAGATTCGGGCGCGATAACCCATGATCACCAGCAAGCGCGGTCCGCTGTACCTCATCTACTTCTCGGCGTTGACCGCGGGAGCGGGTAACGGCATCTCACTGGTGGCGTTCCCGTGGCTGGTGTTGCAGCGCAACGGCTCAGCGGTCGACGCGTCGATCGTCGCGATGGCCGGGACCCTGCCGCTGTTGGTCGCCACCCTGATCGCCGGCGCGGCCGTCGACTACCTGGGCCGGCGCCGGGTGTCGATGATCTCCGATGCGCTGTCCGCGCTGTCGGTGGCCGCGGTGCCCGTCCTCGCCTGGACCCTCGGCGTGCAGGTCGTCAACGTGGCGGTGCTCGCAGCGCTCGCGGCGCTCGGCGCGTTCTTCGACCCGGCCGGGATGACCGCCCGCGAGACGATGCTGCCCGAGGCCGCCCACCGGGCCGGGTGGACACTCGACCACGCCAACAGCGTGTACGAGGCCGTGTTCAACCTCGCCTACATCGTCGGGCCCGGGATCGGCGGACTGTTGATCGCGACCATGGGCGGCGTGAACACCATGTGGGTCACGGCCGGGGCGTTCGTGCTGTCGATCCTGGCGATCGCGGCGCTGAGCCTGGAGGGTGCGGGGCGGCCCGAGCGTGACCAACTGCCCGAGCGGGTGTGGGCCGGCATCGTCGAAGGGCTCGGATTCGTCTGGCGCACACCGGTGTTGCGCACCCTGGCGGTGGTCGACCTGATCGCCACCGGGCTGTACATGCCGATGGAGAGCGTGCTGTTCCCGAAGTACTTCACCGACCGCGACGAACCGGCGCAGCTGGGCTGGGTGTTGATGGCGCTGTCGGTCGGCGGGCTGGTGGGCGCCCTCGGCTATGCGGCGCTGTCGCGATACGTCAACCGCCGAACGGTGATGCTGGCCGCCGTACTCACCCTCGGCGTCGCGATGACGGTCATCGCATTCCTCCCCCCGCTGCCGGTGATCCTGATCCTGTCGGCGATCGTCGGGCTGGTGTACGGGCCGATCGCGCCGATCTACAACTACGTCATGCAGACGCGGGCGCCCGCTCACCTGCGGGGCCGCGTGGTCGGGGTGATGGGGTCGCTGGCCTACGCCGCCGGACCACTCGGCCTGGTGGTGGCCGGTCCCCTGGCCGACGGCGCGGGTTTGTCCGCGACATTCTTCGCGCTCGCGCTGCCGATGCTGGCCCTCGGTGTGGCGGCCGTCTTCCTGCCCGCGCTGCGCGAACTCGACCGGGAGCCGGCCCGACCCCTCAGAGACGAACCCGGGGCGGGATGAACACCTCCGCGAGTTGCCGCACCGCGTCGGGGGCGCCTGCCACGTGCAACCTGCCCGCGGCGACCAACTCGTCGACCCGCGCGGGATCGGTGGCGGCGGCCAGCACGTCGACCTCACCGGTCAGCACGACGTCGGGTGTGACGTCGTCGCCGACCACCTCGACCCGGCGGTCACCGATCATCATGGTCGCACCGCCCTGCGGGGTCGCCAGCCGCAGCACCAGATCGGGTCCGGTGCGGTCGTCACGCACATAGGCGCGCACCGCGCGCGCCAGCCACTCGGGGCGGACCAGGTCCGTGGGGGTGCGCGTGAACAGCAGATGCCTGCCCCACCGCGCGAACGCGTTGATGACGTCTTCGAGCGCGCGGCCGTCGTCGGTGAGGTCGTAGACGTTGCCCGACGCGGGTTTGGGGAGTTCGCGTTTGACCACCAGCCCGTTGCGTTCGAGGTCGCGCAGCCGCCCGGCGAGCATGTCGGTGGCGATGGGCGCGAGCCCGCTCAGCAAATCCCCGTAGCGCCGCGGCCGGTCGAGCAGCTCGCGCACGATCAGCAGCGTCCACCGGTCGCCGACCAGGTCGAGGCTCTTGGCCAGCGCGCAGTGTTGGCCGTAGGAGCGGGGCATGCGTCGAAACTAGTGCAGCTCAACCCCTCTTCAACGGATACTTGCTTTTTCCAAGCGATACTCCTACCGTAGGTCATGACCGCTTCCCCACTGGTCGACATCGACGCCGAACCGGCACTCGAGCATCTGCTCGACATCCGCATCGCGTTCTCGGCGGTCCACACCTTCACGACGCCCGTCGGCATGCGGGCCACCTACGTCATCGCCGAGGGACGCTGCGAAGGTCCGCGGATCCGCGCCGACGTGCTCCCCGGCGGCGGGGACTGGGTGGTGCTCGGAGCCGACGGCGTGGCCCGCCTCGACGTGCGGGCGACCCTGCGCACCGACGACGGCGCCCACATCCACCTCACCAACACCGGCCGCGTCTCGATGTCCGCCGTTGCCGCGCAACGTTTCTCCTCGGGAGCGCTCCTGCGGTACGACGAGATCTACGCCCGGTCGAGTCCGCTGTTCGACACCGACGACCACCGGTACCGCTGGCTCACCGGCCTTCACACGGTGGCGATCAACGAGGTGTCGCGCAGCGCCGTGCACTACAAGGTCTTCGCGGTCCGCTGAGCCCGTCTCACCACGACCTACCATGGCGACGTGAGCCCCGCCCTGAGCGATCTGATCGCCGAACTGCCCGACGGCGTCGTCGTCACCGATCCCGACATCGTGGCGTCCTACCGGCAGGACCGGGCGGCCGATCCGAGCGCCGGAACCGCGCTGGCCGTCGTGCGCCCGACCCGCACAGAAGAGGTGCAGACCGTGCTGCGCTGGGCGTCGGCGCACAGGGTGGCGGTGGTTCCGCGCGGGATGGGCACCGGGCTGTCCGGCGGGGCGACGGCGCTCGACGGCGCAATCGTGCTGTCGACGGAGAAGATGCGCGACATCACCGTAGACCCGGTCACCAGAACCGCGGTGGCCCAACCCGGCCTGCTCAACGCCGAGGTCAAGAAGGCGGTCGCCGAATACGGACTGTGGTATCCGCCGGACCCGTCGTCGTACGAGATCTGCAGCATCGGCGGCAACGTCGCCACCAACGCCGGCGGCCTGTGCTGTGTGAAGTACGGGGTGACCACGGACTACGTGCTCGGTCTGCAGGTGGTGCTCGCCGACGGCACCGCGGTGCGCCTCGGCGGGCCGCGGCTCAAGGACGTCGCCGGGCTCTCGCTGACCAAGCTGTTCGTGGGCAGCGAGGGCACGCTCGGGGTCATCACCGAGGTGACGCTGCGCCTGCTGCCGCCCCAGCCGTCACCGTGCACCGTCGTCGCCACGTTCGACTCCGTCGAGGCGGCGGCGGACGCCGTGGCCACCATCACCGGAACGATCCGGCCGTCGATGCTCGAGTTCATGGACGCCGTCGCGATCAACGCCGTCGAGGACAAGCTGCGCATGGGCCTGGACCGCAATGCCGCCGCGATGATGGTCGCCGCCTCCGACGACCGGGGTGCGGCCGGCGCCGAGGACGCCGAGCTCATGGCGAAGGTGTTCACCGAAGCCGGTGCGACCGAGGTCTTCTCGACGACGGATCCCGACGAGGGCGAGGCGTTCGTGGCGGCCCGGCGGTTCGCCATCCCAGCCGTCGAGGCCAAGGGCGCGCTGCTGCTCGAGGACGTCGGCGTGCCGGTGCCCCGACTCGCCGAGCTGTGCGCCGGCATCGAGAAGATCGCCGCCGACCGCGATGTGCTGATCTCGGTGATCGCCCATGCCGGGGACGGCAACACCCACCCGCTGATCGTGTTCGACCCGGCCGACGCGGCGATGGCCGAGCGTGCCGAGAAGGCGTTCGGCGAGATCATGGACCTCGCGGTCGGCCTGGGCGGCACCATCACCGGGGAACACGGTGTCGGGCGGTTGAAACGGCCGTGGTTGGCCGGCCAGATCGGTCCGGAGGCGATGGAACTCAACCGCCGCATCAAACAGGCCCTCGACCCCGACGCGATCCTCAACCCGGGCGCCGCGTACTGAGAATGCTGTTTCGCGCGGACGGGCCAACGGGGGTTGACGCCGTCACCGGTCTGCCGTATCCATGAGACATGACGGCGAATGTGTCTCATGCGGCCCGCTTCGAACTGGCGACGGCCGAGACCTGGACGAACCCGTGGCCGATGTACGCCGCCCTGCGCGAGCACGACCCCGTCCACCACGTCGTCCCGCCCGCGACACCTGACCTCGACTATTACGTGCTGTCCCGGCACGCCGACGTGTGGCGCGCGGCCCGCGATCACGAGACGTTCTCGTCCGCGCAGGGCCTCACCGTCAACTACGGCGAACTCGAGATGATCGGCCTGGCGGACAACCCGCCGTTCGTCATGCAGGACCCGCCGACGCACACCGACTTCCGCAAGCTGGTGTCACGCGGTTTCACCCCCCGGCAGGTGGAGGCCGTGGAACCGGCGGTCCGCGCGTTCGTCGTCGAGCGCATCGAACGGTTGCGTGCGGACGGCGGTGGCGACATCGTCCGGGAGTTGTTCAAACCGCTGCCGTCGATGGTCGTCGCGCACTACCTCGGCGTACCCGAGGCGGACCGTGCGCAGTTCGACGGATGGACCGAGGCGATCGTCGCGGCCAACACCGGGCCCGGCGGGGTGACCGGGGCGGGCGACGCGATCGGCGCGATGATGGGCTACTTCGCCGAACTGATCGAACGCCGCCGCCGCGAACCCGGTGACGACACCATCAGCCACCTGGTGGCCGCCGGCGTCGACGTGCTGCCGGTGCTGGCGTTCACGTTCACGATGGTCACCGGGGGCAACGACACCACCACCGGAATGCTCGGCGGCACAGTGCAACTGCTGCATCAGCGCCCCGACCAGCGGCGCCTGCTCGCCACCGAACCGGAGCTCGTCACCGACGCGGTCGACGAATTCCTGCGGTTGACCTCACCGGTGCAGGGGCTGGCGCGCACCGCGACCCGCGACGTCACCATCGGGGACACCACCATCCCGGCGGGCCGCAAGGTCCTGCTGCTCTACGGGTCGGCCAACCGCGACGAGCGCGAATTCGGTCCTGATGCAGGCGAACTCGACGTCACCCGGCGGCCGCGCAACATCCTGACGTTCAGCCACGGCGCGCACTTCTGCCTCGGCGCCGCGGCGGCCAGGATGCAGTCGCGGGTCGCCCTGACCGAGCTGCTCGCCCGGTGTCCCGACTTCACCGTCGACGAGGCCGGGATCGTCTGGGCGGGCGGCAGTTACGTCCGCCGTCCGCTGTCGGTGCCGTTCGCGCTGTGACGGCCGCCGACCGCATCCTCGACGCGGCCGAGCGGCTGTTCGCCGAACGCGACGCCGCCACCGTCGGCATGAACGACATCGCGAAGGCGGCCGGGTGTTCGCGGGCGACGCTGTACCGCCACTTCGACAGCCGCGACACCCTGCACACCGCCTACGTCCACCGCGAGGCGCAGCGGCTGTACCGCACGCTGGCCGAACGGCTCGGCGGGGTGGCCGACCCGGCCGAGCGGCTGATCGAGAGCACGGTGCTCACCCTGCGCAGTGTGCGCGAAAACCCCGCGCTCGCATCGTGGTTCACCCCGACGGCGCGCCCGATCGGCGGTGAGTGGGCCGAACGGTCCGACGTCGTCGCGGCCATGGTCGAGGCGTTCGTGCGGTCGCTGGGCCATACCGAAGACGTCGAGCGACGGGCGCGCTGGCTGGTTCGGGTGCTCACCTCGCTGTTGCTGTTCCCCGGTCGCGACGAGGACGACGAGCGCGCGATGCTCGAGGACTTCGTGGCGCCGGTCCTGATCAGCCCGCAACGAGCGCGGTGATCACTGTCGCGACATCGCGATGGTCAGCTTGTCTTCCGGGGTGACCAGATGGTCGTGGCCGTCGGCGCCGATGTCGATCTTCACCCAGTCGATGCGCCCGGTGAATGCATTGCCGTGCGGTCCGTAGTCGGGCGAGGTCGGTGACCCGGTGTCCGAACCGACGTCACACGCCTCGTCGGCGGAGAACGCCATCGGCTCGGTCTGCTCCACCCTGCCGCTGCCGACCGTTTCGTCGTCGCAGAACAGCGTCACGTCGCCACCCTTGCCCAGTCCACCGCCGTCGTAGGCGAACTCCATGCGCAGGAGGTGGTCGCCTGCCGGAATCGGTGCGTCGGTGGTGACGTAGTAGTACTCGATGCCGAGGAAGTTGTAGCAGTATTTCCACCGGCCCTCGTGGGCGTAGAGGCACCACCCGCCGACGCCACCGCCCTGGCTGATCACCACCCCCTGCGCGCCGGACTCGGGCACCGACACCCGGGCGGTCACCGAGTGCGACTTGTTCTTGATGTTGAGCACGCAGCTCTCCATCAATCGCATGCCGGAGAAGATGGTCTGGGTGGTGCCGGTGATGAGCACCGGCCGGCCGGAGATGTCCGGGTTGAAGCGCTCGAACGACCGGTCGTCGAGCGGCAACACGTCGTACTTCACCGCCTCGATGAGCCACAGACGCTGCAGCTCGGCCAGTTTCGCCGGATTCTCGGCCGCCAGGTCGTGGGCCTGGGTCCAGTCGTCCGGGCCGTAGAGTTCCCACACGTCGTCCTCGAGCGGGGGTTGGTCGGCCAGCCACGGCGTTCGGTGTTTGGTGACCGCGGTCCACCCGTCGTGATAGATGCCGCGGTTGCCGAACATCTCGAAGTACTGCACGCGGTGGGTCTCGGGAGCGTCGGCGGCGCGCAACGTCGAGATCATGCTGGCGCCCTCCATCGGCGCCTGCGCGATGCCGTTGACCAGCAGCGGCGCGGGGATGCCCGCTGCTTCGAGAATCGTCGGCGCGACGTCGATGACGTGGTGGAACTGGTCGCGGGTCCGGCCGCCGCCGCCGAGTCCGGCCGGCCAGTGCACGATCGTGCCGTTGCGGGTGCCGCCCCAGTGGGACGCGACCTGTTTGGTCCACTGATACGGCGCACACAGGGCGTGCGCCCAGCCCACCGCGTAGTGGTTGTAGGCGTCGGGTGTGCCGAAGTCGTCGATCTTGGACAGCAGGAAGTCCTCGGTCTCGATCCCGGCCAGACCGTTGAGCGTGCACATCTCGTTGAAGCACCCGTTGGGCGTGCCCTCCGCGGACGCGCCGTTGTCCCCGATGATGTAGTAGACCAGCGTGTTGTCGAGCGCGCCGAGATCGTCGATGGCGTCGATCAGCCGCCCGACCTCGTGGTCGGTCTGCTCCATGAAGCCCGCGTAGATCTCCATCTGCCGGGCCAGTACCGGCCTGAGCCGTTCGGGCATGTCGTCCCAGCCGGGGATCTCGTCGTGCCGTCGCGTCAGCTCGGCGTGCGGCGGTACCACCCCGAGCTCCTTCTGGCGTGCGAAGATCTGCTCGCGCAACACATCCCAGCCGGCGTCGAATTCGCCGCGGTACCTGTCGGACCACTGCCGGGGCACGTGGTGCGGCGCGTGCGTGGCGCCGGGTGCGAAGTACATGAAGAACGGCTTGTCCGGGGCGAGCGCGTGTTGCCGGCGCACCCAGGTGATCGCCCGGTCGGCGAGGTCCTCGGTGAGTGTGTAGCCCTGCTCGGGCGTCTTGGCCGGCTCGACGGGTGTGGTGCCCTCGAACAGGCCCGGGTAGTACTGGTTGGCCTCGCCGCCGACGAACCCGTAGAAGTGCTCGAACCCCGACCCCGTCGGCCACTGGTCGAACGGCCCGACCGGCGACACCTCCCACACCGGGACCTCGTGGCACTTGCCGAACTGACTCGTCGAGTAGCCGTTGAGCCGCAACGTCTCCGCGATCGGCGCCTTGTCCTTGGGCCGGATGCTGCTGTACCCGGGCGCCGACGTCGCGATCTCGGTGACACCGCCCATCCCCACCGAGTGGTGGTTGCGGCCGGTCAGCAACGCCTGACGGGTCGGCGAGCACAGCGCGGTGGTGTGGAAGCGGTTGAGTTTCACGCCGTTGGCCGCCAGCCGTTCGGCGACCGGTGTGCGGCACGGGCCGCCGAACGCCGAACTCGCGCCGAAGCCCACGTCGTCGATCAGCACGATCAGCACGTTCGGCGCGCCCTCGGGCGGCCGCAGTCTGGTGATCGGCGGATATGTGGTGTCCGGATCCTTCGCGTCGTACGTCGTCAGACCGACGTGCCGGGGATCCGGGATCGGGAGCACGTCGCGCCGCACCGCGGCCGCCGAGGTGTGCTGTCCGTCGCGCTCCGGTGACGAGTGGGACATGGCCGGCCTCCCGAGGTTCCCGGACCGCGCTTTTCGAGTCCGGGCCCGGCCAGCCTATGCCGGTGCGCGGCGGCGCCCCGGCGTTTTCGGCGCGCCGTCACAAAGCCCCGGCCGGCCGTCAGACCTGCCAGTACGCCTGTGCTTTGATGGACTTCTTCGGGATCTTGTAGTCCTCGCGCAGCACCTTCGACACCGCGCGGGTGGTGCGGTTGTCGCAGGCCACCCACCCGAAGTGGTCGGCGGCGTCGAACGCCGCCGCGGCGACCGTCTCGATGAGCGCCTCACCGGCGTTCTTGCGGTCCACCCAGGTGACGTCGGACGCGCGGGCGACCGGCAGTTGCTTGTCCTCCTCGTGGCCGGCTTCGAGGAACACCCGTGCCGGGGCGTCGCCGATGGCGGCCAGCAGCGAGTTGATGGCGGGCAGCGACGCGGTGTCGCCGACGATCACGTAACCGACCGGGCGCGGTTCGGGTAGCGCGAAATTGCTGCCGAGGACGGTGATCTCGAGGGTGTCACCGGGCTGCGCGTCGCGTGCCCACTGCGATGCCACGCCGTCGTGCAGGGCGAACTCGATGTCCACGGTGTCGCGCGCCGGATCCGGGTCGACCAGGGTGTAGCCGCGCTGGTGCTGTTTGTCGCCGTCGGCGAACCACACCCGCACCCACTGCGTCGGGTGCGGCGGGTTGTCGGCGAGCATGCCGCCTGCGGTGAAGCTCAGCCGCAGGTAGTACGGGCCGATCTCGCGCCTGCCGGTGACCGTGAGCGTGTAGTCGCCGGCCCGCATCAGCTTGAGCACTGCGCCGCTGAACCCGCGCGATGGCTTCTTGTCGGCCATGCGTCCCACCCTTCGTCGTCAAGCTTAGGGCAGCTTAACCTAAGACAGGAGCGAGAACGGACGTCCGTCGTTCGCCGCGACGGTCTCGGCGCCGGTGCGGGGGCGTCAGGTCGGGCGCACCCGGGTGAACCGGTGCAGCACCCACGCCAGCGGGATCGTCGTCGCCATCGTGCCGACGAACAACCACAGCATCGACCCCGTGTAGATCGGGTAACGCAGGATCTCCACCATCACCACCTCCATGGTGATCAGGTGGATGAGGAAGATCTCGTAGGAGATCTCGCCGAGGAACACCATCGGCCTGCTCGCCAGGAACCGCTCGTACCAGCCGCGATCACCCAAGGCCAGCGGCGCCACCGCCAGCGTCGCGATCACGGCGTAGAACGCGGTCTTGACCAGCGCCTCCTGCAGTCCGGCAGGTGAGGTGGTCGGTTCACCGGCGATCGGCGTGGACGCGATCAGATAGCAGACCACCGCCAGCGGAACGGCCGCCAACGCGTAGACCCGCACGCCCATCGCCGCCAGCACGGCCAGCAGCATCCCGCCGACGAACCACACCAGGTACGTCGGCAGCCAGAGCCGGGCGCCGTCGGGCAGCCAGTCCACGCTGTGCACGAGCCACAGCCATACCGGCGATACCGCGGCGAACAACGCGAGCCCCGACAGCAGCAGCCCCGGCCGCCACGCCCGTCGGCACACCACCACCAGCAGCACGTACGCCATCGCCGGCAGCACGACGTAGAAGGCCGCCTCGACGGCGAGGCTCCACATCTGCGTCAACCCCTGGTGCAGGAACGAGTAGAGGTAGTCGTCGGTGTAGATCTGCGTCAGGGTGAGGTTGCGGAACAACCCTTCCCAGGTGTGTCCGGGGTTCGGCCCCGCGGTGCGGAAGTTATAGACGAGATAGGCCGCCACCACGGTCACCACATACGCGGGCATGATGCGGCGCACCCGGTGCCAGGCGTAGCGGCGCACCGAGGGCGGCGGGCCGCCACGGGCCGCCGCCCGCACCCACGGGCGGAACAACAGGAAACCCGACAGCACGAAGAAGATCGGCACGCCGATCTCCATACGCGAATAGACCAGACCCTCGAACCCCTGCGGATACCTGCCGGTGGTGTAGGCGGCGTGCGTCAGCACCACCAGTAGCGCGGCGACCGCGCGGACACCCGTCAGCGAGGCGACACGCTCGGCGCTGGACACCGATTCGAGCCCGCCCTGAGCGACCGGCTCCTGCACGCCGCGCGGTGCGGTCACTTGCCCTTGTGGCGCGCCTTGGGCCCGCGATCGGGTTCGAGATTGATCAGCATGCCCTGGATGCGGGTGCGCTCGAGCTTCTTGAGGGTGTCCTTCGACAGGTTGGCCGGCAGCTCGACCAGCGAGTACTCGGGTTTGATCGAGATGTGGCCGAAATCGCTGCGGTTCAGGCCGCCCTCGTTGGCGATCGCACCCACGATCGCACCGGGCATCACCTTGTGCCGCTTGCCCACGGCGATGCGGTAGGTGGCCAGGTCCGTCCTCGACCGGTCGCGCGCCTTGCGGGGTCCGCCGTCCTCGCGCACGGGACGCTCGCGCCGCTTCTCCGGCGGCGGCTCGGTCATCAGGAACGCCTCGCCGTTGCGGGACTGCACGGCCAGCGCCGCGGCGATGTCGGCGAGCGGCACGTTGTTGTCCCGCTCGTAGTCCTCGATGAGGCGGCGGAACAGGTCGATGCCCGGGGCGTTGAGCGCCTCGCTGATCGAATCCCGGAACTTCTCCACCCGCTGGGCGTTGACGTCCTCGACCGACGGCAGCGCGATCTCGACGAGCTTCTGCCGGGTGACCCGTTCGATCGAATTCAGCAGATGCCGCTCGCGGGGCGTGACGAACAGCAGCGCGGTGCCCGACCGTCCGGCGCGGCCGGTGCGGCCGATGCGGTGCACGTAGGACTCCGGATCGTGCGGGATGTCGAAGTTCACCACGTGCGAGATCCGCTCGACATCGAGCCCGCGCGCCGCCACGTCGGTCGCCACCAGGATGTCGATCGACCCGTCCTTGAGCTGGCTGATGGTGCGTTCACGCACGGCCTGCGGGATGTCGCCGTTGATGGCCGCCGCCGCGAACCCGCGCGCCCGCAGCTTCTCGGCGACCTCCTCGGTGGCCTGCTTGGTGCGGACGAACACGATCATCGCGTCGCCCTGCTCGACCTCGAGCAGCCGGGTCAGCGCGTCCATCTTGCGCGGGTAGGACACCTGCAGGTAGCGCTGCGTGATGTTCTCGGCGGTCTGGGTCTTCGCCTTGACCGTCACCTCGACGGGGTCGTGCAGGTATTTGGCGGTGATCTTCTTGATGGCCGGCGGCATGGTCGCGGAGAACAGCGCCACCTGCTTGTACTCGGGGGTGTCGGCGAGGATCCGCTCCACGTCCTCGGCGAAGCCCATCTGCAGCATCTCGTCGGCCTCGTCGAGCACCATGTAGTCCAGGTGCGACAGGTCGAGACTGCCCTTGTCGAGGTGGTCGATCACCCGGCCCGGCGTGCCGACGACGACCTGCGCGCCACGCTTGAGGCCGGCGAGCTGCGGACCGTACGAGGAGCCGCCGTAGACCGGAAGCACGTTGACGTGCAGGTGCGCGCCGTAGCGGCCGAAGGCCTCGGCGACCTGCAGCGCGAGCTCGCGCGTCGGGGCCAGGACCAGCGCCTGGGTGTGGCGGCTGGCGGTGTCGATCTTCGACAGGATGGGGATCGCGAAGGCCGCGGTCTTGCCCGTCCCGGTCTGGGCCAGGCCGACGACGTCGGAACCGGCCAGCATCGCCGGGATGGTGGCGGCCTGGATCGCCGACGGGCTCTCGTAGCCGACGTCGGTGACGGCCCGCAGCACCTCCGGGTGAATCTGCAGATCAGCGAAGGTGGTTTCGGTACCGGGGGCGTCCGGTTCAGGCGACGTCATAACGAGGCAAGTCTAGTGCGCCATCGGGCCGCTTCCGCCCAGCGCGCCTGTTCCCACCTCACATCCGATCCCGGTACGGTGCGCTGTTGTGAGACGGGTGGTCGAGATCGCGGTCGGGGCAGCCGCTCTGGTGACCCTCGTCGGCTGTGGCTCCGGCGATTCGACGGTGTCCAAGACCCCCGAGGCGACGGGGCCCTCCCCCGCGCCCCCCGCCCCCC
>NZ_LQIU01000010.1 GCF_001499995.1 Mycobacterium sp. IS-1496 | reverse complement strand
ATGCCGGCGCTGATGTTCTGCGCGGCACCCAACTCGTTGCCGACGGCTTTTTCCGGGTCGACGAACCACGCGTCGCGGTCTTCGGGGGTGTCCAGGTCGGTGGCGCGGCCGAACAGCTCGGCCATGGTGGCCTGCTTACGCGCGGCCGCAGCCGGCTCCACCCGCGCCCACCCCGCCGCCGCCGACACCAACGCCGCATAGTCCAACCCGCGCAGGTCGGCAATCTCGGGCAGCGATCCATCAAACACACCACCGACACTCCCCACCACCCCCGACACAAACCACCGCCGAGAACCCCACCCAGAGAAACCCTGTGGATGAACTAGCCGCTGTGGACAACCCTCAGATCTTGAGATAGCCCTTGTCGGCCGGGATCTGTGCGGCGGTCACCAGCGACGAGGCGTCACTCGCCAGCCACACCACGATGTCGGAGATGAGGTCCGGCGCCGCGAGCGAGTCGGTCGGCAGCGCCCCGGGAGAGAAGCTGTGGATGTACGTCGGGTGGTCGGCGAACACCTGGTACATCGACGTGTCATTGCCCATCGGCGTGTCCGTCCCGTACGGATGCACCGAGTTCACCCGAATCCCGAACTCGCCCAGCTCGACCGCGAGCGAGTTCGTCAGGCCCACGACGCCGAACTTGCTCGCGCAGTAATGCCCGCAGCCCGGCACGGCCTTGATACCCGCCGCCGAACTGATGGTGATGATCGAACCACCGTTGCCCGCGGCGATCATCGGCGGGACCACCGCTCGCACGGTGTTCCACAGTCCGGTGAGGTTGATGTCGAGGGTGTCCTGCCATTGCTGCGGCGAGATCTCCCAGAGCCGGCCCCAGTTGAGCACTCCCGCGTTGGCGACGACGATGTCGAGGCGCCCGAACTGTTCCACTGCCTCGGACACGACGCGCTGCTGACCTTCGGCGTCGCGCACGTCCATCTGCTGCGCCAGGATCTTTCGGCCCTCACCCTCGACGAGCCGCACGGTCGCGGCCAGATCGTCGGGTTCGGCGGGCGGGTAGCCGTTGGCATCGCACACCGGCGCGCAGGCGTCGATCGCGACGATGTCCGCGCCCGCGCGGGCCAACCGCACCGCGTGCGAGCGGCCCTGCCCCCTGGCGGCACCCGTCACGTAGGCGACGCGGCCGGCGAGCGGGAGGTCCTCGTGTGTCATGCGGTGAGCTCCTCGCCGAAGGCGGGACGGGTGGTGAACTCGTAGTCCGACAGCGGCGAATTCCGGGCGAAGCGTCTGGAGCCGGCGATGGTCTGCGGCCGGTGGTAGACCGTCTCGTGCTGGGAGTTGACGAAGTAGGAGCTCAACCCCGGGTTGCAGGCGGTGAAGTACAGGTGGGCGACGCGGCCGGCCCGGCGCATCCGTTCGTTCCACCGGTTGAACGCGTCGTCGCTGACGGCGACGACCGGCGTGGTCCGGCGCCGCGCCTCGGTGATCATGCGCACCGCGTGGGCGGCCATGGTCTCGACGAAGTCCGGCCACGCGAAGCCGACGAATCCCAGCGGCCCCACGATCTCCCACCGGTTGGGCAGTCGTGGATGGGCGGTCCCCGCGTACGCGCTGAGGCCGTGGGCGCGATAGAACTCCGCCAGGTCGAAACCGTTGCCGCCTAGCACCGTTCCGGGCCGGTACGTCTCCGGATCGGTCCAGAGCTCGTAGCCGGTGGCGAGTACGAGCAGATCGGCGGGATGCTCCACGCCGTCGACGGTGCGCACCCCGGACCTGGTGACACGGTCGATCGGCGTGGTGATCAGGTGCGTGGTCGGATCGTTGAGGGCGGGCAGGAAACTGCTGGAGATGACGGGCCGTTTGGCGAGGATCCCGTAGCGGGGCACCAGGGCCCTGCGGGTGACCGGATCGCGCACCACCGCGCGCAGCAGCAGGCGGTACAGGGCCCGGCAGTAGGCGTCGTAGGCCGGCATCGCCCGGATCAGTACGCGGTCCGGCCGGCGGGAGAACAGGTGCACGATCGGTGACACCATGAACGCGTCCATCACGAAACGCCCCGCCCAGTTGACCGCCGGGACCACCCCGGGGAGGCGCAACGCCCGACGCATGGCGGCCGGGATGTCGAAGTCGACCTTGGGCAGCACCCACGCCGGCGTGCGTTGGAAGACATCGAGATTGGCGGCCTGACCGGACAACGCGGCGGCGATCTGCACACCGCTGGACCCGGTCCCGATGACCGCCACGCGCTTCCCGCGTGGGTCGTAGTCGTCGTCCCACGCGTTCGGCCTCAGGATGGTGCCGGCGAAGTCCTCGACGCCGTCGATGTCCACCCGCGGTTTCGCGTTGACGTAACCGCCGACCGAACTGACCAGGAAGCGCGTCGACACCGACTCGCCGGTCGCCAGCGTCAGCCGCCAGAGGCCCGCGGTGTCGTCCCACTGCTGGCAGGTGACCTCGCTGTTCGGCCGCAGGTGCGGGTAGAGGCCCAGCCGGCGCGCGGTGTCGCGCAGGTACCCGTAGATCTCCGGTCCGGGTGCGAACAGCCGTGACCAGTCGGGGTTCACGGCGAAGGACAGCTGATACCACAGCGTCGGAATGTCGACCGCCAGTCCCGGGTAGTGGTTGTCCCGCCACGTGCCGCCGAAGTCATGGCTGCGTTCGAGGATGACGAAGTCGTCGATTCCGTTCTGCCGCAACAGGTGTGCGGTCGCGATTCCGCCGGGGCCTGCGCCGATGACGACGACCTCGTGATCTGGTCCGGTCATGCCCGTCCTCCCAGTCCGGCGACGATGTGGTCGCAGAGGAACCTGCGCACCGCGCGTGGGTTGTCGATGTTCACGCCCATCGGTGGCAGCAGTTCGAAGCTCAGCAGCATCCGCACGATCCATTCACCGGCCCGCAGTGGGTCGACGTCGGGGCGCACTTCACCGCGAGCCTTCGCCGCTCGCACCAGTGGGCGCCACAGTTCCAGCGAGCGTGCCATCAGGTCGTCACCGATGTTCCGCAGGAGCAGGACGAGGATGCTCTCGTTGATCCCCCGTGGCGCAACGGAATCCGAGCCCTGGCGGTGCGCGCACACCAGCACTCCGGCGGCCGCCACCTGCTCGGCGAGTGTCTCCTGCCGGTCGACCTCGGCGGCCATGGCCTCGATGAACACCGACGCCAGGTGGTCCAGCGCCGTGCGGATCGCGTTCTCGCGGCTGCCCAGTGCGTTGTGGACGGTGCCGCGCGACACGCCGGCTTCCTCGGCGACGGCCGTCAGCGTGAACTGCCGGGGGCCGAGGCGGCGCAGCGTGGTCGTGGTGGCGGCGAGCAGCGCCGGGGAGACCGAACGGTCATCGGCGGGCATTTGAACACATTAGCGATATGTGTTCAATGTGGTCAATGCTCGTCGACGTCCCACGCGTGGTGCACCACGTCGTGCACGTGGTACAGGGCGATCGAGGCGACGGTGAACTCGCTGCCGTTGCTGCGCAGCCCGCGTCGCGACCATCCGTCCTGCGGCACCGAGGCGTACGTATCGGCGACCGTCACCGCGGCGTCGAACAGCTCACCGGCCACCACAGCCGGGTTCTGCCCCGCGTAGTCGTCGTCGAGCGCCGTCTGGTCCTGATCCCAGTTCGCGAACAGCGGTTCGTACTGGGTCAGCATCTGCGTCACCCGGTCGTTGAAGATCCGGTGCACATCCCGCACGTGGCAGCCGTATTCGAGTGTCGACCACACACCGGGGCGCGAACGGACCGTCGCACCCGGCGCCTCGAGCCGGCGGATCCATTCGTCGGCGTCGCGGCGGATCACCTCACCGACCTCGGTGTGGTGCAGTGCCGACGCGTCGAACCCGCACTCCGGGCACGGCCGCGACAACACCCAGGTCCAGTCCTTGGTGTCCGGTTCGATCGGATCGCCCTCGGGTGTCACGCGAGCTCGCCCACCAGCGCCGAGCGTAGTACGTCGAGCGGCAGACCCCCGAGATCCAGTGCGCGACTGTGGAATTCCTTGAGCGGCATGCTGCGCGCCACCATGGTCTCGCGCAACTGCTCCCAGATGCGTTGCCCGACCGCGTACGACGGGGCCTGACCCGGCCAGCCGAGATAGCGGTCGAGTTCGAAGCGCCGCGTCTTCTCCGACTGAGCGCAGTGCTGGGCGAGGAAATCCCATGCCCGGTCGGCGTCCCACGTCCCGCCGTCGGGCGCGGTGAGCTCACAGTGCAGGCCGATGTCGATCGCCACCCGCGCGGCACGGAACCCCTGGGCGTCGAGCATGCCCATGCGCGCGCCGTCGTCGTCGAGCCATCCCAGTTCGGCCATCAGCCGCTCGGCGTAGAGCGCCCAGCCCTCACCGTGGCCGGACACCCAGCAGCCCAACCGGCGCCACCGGTTGAGCCGCTCGGCCAGCACGACGGCGCGACCGATCTGCAGGTGATGCCCGGGCACCCCCTCGTGGAAGACCGTCGTCGTCTCCTGCCAGGTGTGGAAGGTCTCCTTGCCGCGCGGCACCGACCACCACATCCGGCCGGGCCGGGTGAGGTCTTCCGACGGGCCCGTGTAGTAGATGCCGCCGGTATGGGTCGGCGCGATCCGGCATTCCAGATTGCGCAGTGCGGGGTCGATGTCGAAATGCGTGCCCGCCAGGGCGTCCACCACACGGTCGGACAGATCCTGCATCCAGGCCTGCAGCGCGTCCGTGCCATGCACCTGATAGCGGGGTTCGTCGTCGAGACGGCGGATCGTCTCGGCCACGCCGGCACCGGGGTAGAGCCGTTCGGCGACGGTCGCCTGTTCGGCCACGATCGCCTCGAGGTGTTCGAGACCCCACGCGTAGGTCTCGTCGAGGTCCACTTCGGTGCCGAGGAACGACCGCGACATCAGGCGGTACGCATCGCGGCCGAACGCATCGCGCTCACGGGCGTGCGGGGCGATGTCGTCGCGCAGGATCTGCTCGAGATCGCGGTAGGCCGCCGCGGCCGCGGCGGCGTGCCGGTCGAGGTCGGCCTGCAGCGCCGGTGCTTCGGGCGCGGCGCCGGCGACCATGTCGACGAACAACTGCTCGATCTGCGCGGCCTGTTCGATGCCCCGCTGCACCTGCCTGATCGCCGGGGGGTGTCCCTCGGCGACGGCGGCGCGCAGCGCCTCGGCGTAGCCGGGCACCCGGTCCGGCAGCTTCGCCAGCCGCCGGTTGATCACCGTCCAGTCCTCGGCGGTGTCGGTGGGCATCAGGTCGAACACGTCTCGCATGGTCTGCAGCGGTGAGGCGATCACGTTGAGCTCACCGATGTCGAGTCCGGCCTCGTGGATGTCGATGAGCACGCCGAGCCGTTCGCGCATCGCGGCGGCGGTCACGGCGTCGGTCTCGTCCGCCGCGACGACGCCGCGCAGTTCCTTGAGTGCAGTGCGGGCGGCTTCCGCGCGGGCGGCGACGGCGTCGGGGGAGTAGTCGGTGATGTCCTCGTCGTAGTTGCGGTCACCACCGCTGATGCCGAGTTCGGTTGCGGTGCAGGGGTCGAGGGCGGCGAGGGTGTCGAGGTAGCGTTCGGCGACGGCATCGACCGCCGTGGGTTCCCTAGCCAAGGTCGTTCGTGGCGAACGTGTCGCACTTCGTCGGGTCGCCGGTCTGGTAGCCGACCGTGAACCACTTCTGCCGCTGCTCGGACGAACCGTGGGTCCACGACTCGGGATTGACGCGGCCCGTCGCGGCCTCCTGGATGCGGTCGTCGCCGACCGCCGAGGCGGCCGACAGTGCGTCGGCGATGTCCTTGTCGGTCAACGGTTCGAGGAACGGGACGCCGGTGCTCTCCTGCGTGGTGACTGCCGCGTAGTGCGCCCACACGCCCGCGTAGCAGTCGGCCTGCAGTTCGGTGCGCACCCCGCCACCGGTGGGCCCCTCCGGATCCTCCTGGGCGCGCGCGAGCGAACCCTGCAGTTGCTGCACGTGGTGGCCGAATTCGTGGGCGACGACGTACTCCTGGGCGAACGGTCCACCGCTGGAACCGAATTGATCCCTCAGGACGTCGAAGAAGTCGGTGTCGAAGTAGGCGGTCTGGTCGGCCGGGCAGTAGAACGGGCCGACCGCGCTCGTGGCCGGACCACAGCGCGTGTCCACGCTCCCGGAGAAGATCTCCACCTGCGGCCGGGTGTAATCCGGTTTCAGCTGCGACCACACCGCATCGAGGGAGTTGCCGGTCGCCACCACGCGGCACTGTACGAACTCGTTGGCGTCGGCGCCGGTCTTGCACTGGCTCAGGTCGAAGCCCGGCGTCTGGACGCCCTCGGTGCCGATCTGCTGTTGCTCCGGCAGGACCGTGCCGGGGTCCACCCCGAGGAACAGCGCGATGACCACGATCAGCAGGCCGCCGACCCCACCGCCGACGGCGATGCCGCGGCCACCGCCTCGGCCACCGCCGCTGCTCGAGCTGGTGCTGGTGTCGATCTGCATGCCCTCGTTGAAGGTCATCGCACACTCCATCCGCGCTCGGTGCGGCGCGGGTCAGCGCCGGTGTCCAGAGTCCCACACTACGATTCGGGTGTGTCCGCCGTCGTCGAAGTTCAAACCGTCGCGAACACCACGCTCGGGCGGTTGAACGGCACCCGGGAGGGCGGCGTCGGGGTGTGGCGCGGCGTCCCCTACGCCCGCCAGCCGTTGGGCGAGCTGCGATTCGCCGCTCCCGTCGCGCCCGAACCGTGGACTGGGGTGCGGGACGCACTCGAGCACGGGCCGATACCGCCGCAGGGGAAATCGTTCGTGGGCGGCGGTCGTGACGACCCGAAGAACCGTGACGAGGCGTGTCTGACGCTGACCGTCTGGTCGCCGGACACCACGGCCGCGCTGCCGGTGATGGTGTGGCTTCCCGGAGGCGCGTTCGTCTACGGGGCGGGCCAACTGCAGCTGTACAACGGTTCGCGTCTGGCCGCGAACGGCCGCGTCGTCGTCGTCAACGTCACCTACCGCATCGGGGTCTTCGGTGGGCTCGACCTGAGCGCGCTGGGCGAGGGCTTCGCCGACAACCTGGCGCTTCGCGACCAGATCGCGGCGCTGCGGTGGGTGCGGGAGAACATCGCCGCGTTCGGGGGCGACCCCGGCCGCGTCACCGTGTTCGGTGAGTCGGCGGGTGCGACGTCGGTGTTGGCGTTGCTCGCGAGTCCCGCCGCCGACGGGCTGTTCGCCAGGGCGATCGCGCAGAGTCCGGCGCTGCCGCTGATCGCCGACCGCGACACCCGCGCGGACCGGGCGACACGCTTCCTCGAACTGCTCAACCTCCACCCCGAGCAGGTCAAGTCGGCACCGCAACGGTCGTTGCGCCGGGCGGCGGGTCTGCTGCAACTCGAAAGCGTCGCCGAGACCCCGACGCTGGCGTACGGGCTGACCCACGGCGTCGATCTGCTGCCCAGCCACCCGATCGAGGCGGCCCGCGCCGGTGCGGTCCGGCCGGTGCCGTTGATCATCGGCACCAACAGCCACGAGGCGTCCATGTTCGCGTGGGGGAAGCCGCCGATGCTGCCGACGACCCTCGCCGGTGTGGATTCCTGGTTCGACAGGTGCGCGCCGGAGGCCCGCGACCGCATCCTGTCCGCATATCCGGGGTATCCCCGGCGGCAGGCGCTGGTGGCCATCGGTTCGGACGTCATGTTCGGTGCGCCGGCGTGGGCGTTCACCGACGCCTACAGCGCGCAGGCCTCCACCTACGCCTACCGCTTCGACCACACCGCGGTGGCGCTGCGGGCGCTGGGGCTCGGCGCCACCCACGGCAGCGAGATCGTGCACATCCACCACAGCTATGCGTCGTACCTCGGCCGCAAGCTCCATCCGCTCGGCAGGCACCTGCCGCCCTCGGTGGGCCGGCGGATGCAGCGCACCTGGCTCGATTTCGCCACCCGCGGGTGGGCGCCCGGCGAGAAGTGGCGCGACGACTGGCCGCGCTACGACGCCGACCGCCGGCGCACCCGGGTGATCCGCTCGATGCGCGACGAGTCCGTCGACGATCCGGACGCGGTCCGCCGCAGTGCGTGGACCGGGGTCTACTAGCCGGCGAACCGCTGGTCGGTGTACCGGCGCAGGTTGTGCAGGAACCGCTGGAACAGCCGGCCCATGATTGGCCGGCCGAGCGACATCCCGATCCGGGCTGCGGCGCCACGGGGTTTCATCGCCATCACCCAGGTCAGGTGGCAGCCACCCGGTGTCTCGACCACGCGGTAGTCCTCGGCGAACGCCGCGATACTGCTCGTCGACGCGTCGTTGAAGCGAAAAGCCATGTGGCGGAACGGTTCCCAGGCAAGGAACTGCTCGTCGCCCACGATGCCACCCCGCATGTGCACGGTGCGGGTGGTGCCGATGCCGCGCGGTTCGGGACTGGTCCACGTCACCTTGGTGATCACCGTCGCCCAGTGCGGCCACGATTCGGCGTCGGCGAGCACTTCGAAGACCTGCTCGGGGGTGATGGCCAGGTCGACGGTGCTGACGAAGCGGTACGGCGCGGAGTCGACGAACGACAGGTCGACGCGCTCGCAGGCGTGCATGGGCATACACCGTAGCCGACGGTGTCCACCCGTCAGCCCGGGCCGTCTCCGGACGCGGCGAGCAGCGGCACCACGATGTCGCTGATCGGGGTCGCGATGCCGTGGGCGGCCCCCTTGCGGGCGATCACCCCGTTGCGGATGTCCCATTCGAGGGCGCGCCCGGCCTCCCGGTCGGTGAGTATCGAGGTGGTGATGTCGGGCGGCGACGCGGCCAGCATCCCGATGACCTGGTCCACGACCTCGTCGCCGAGGGCGGCCCCCTCGGCGCGGGCGACCGCCAGGCACTCGGCGAGGTAGCGACGGCCGAGTTCGGCGATGTCGTCGCGGCGGAACATCCCCGAGCGGCGCCCCGTCAGCACCATCAGGCCGACGACGGCGTTGACCAGCAGCTTGTGCCACGCCGCGGTCAGGAAGTCGGGATCGCACTCGACGCGCAGATGTGGGGTGGCCAGCGTGTCGGCCAGCCTTTCCGCGGCATCGGTGGCGGGCAGCACCAACCGGGCGTCGGTGCGCAGGCGCACGAAGCCCAGCGGGTCGGTCTCGGCGGACATCCACACCGCGGCGGGGACCACCGTCGCGCCGGGGCAGAACCGGCCGACCCGCTCGGTCTGCTCGACACCGTTCTGCAGCGCGCAGACCACGGTGTTCTCGTCGCACAGCCGCCTCAGCCACGGTGCGGACGCCTCGTTCTGGGTGTCCTTGACCGCCAGCAGGACCACCTCGACGGGGCCGTCGACCTCCCCGGGGTCGGTGTGCACCGGCCCGGCCACCAGGATCGGCTCCCGGTCGTCGGGCCGGACCTCCAGGAAGTCGCGGGCGGTGCGACCGCACAGCAGCACGGGCCGGCCGGCCTCGTGGAGCAGCGCGGCCACCGTCGCGCCGATGGCGCCTGGGCCGACGAGGGCGATGCGGGTGGCCATGAGCGCCCAAAGTACGCCGAGGGCGACCCCACTAGACTGTGGCGGTTGTCCTCGTCCCCTCCCTCAGGAGTTCTTTGTGCTGCGCAGTCATGCCGCCGGATCGCTGCGACCCGCCGATGCCGGTCAGAACGTGACGCTGGCCGGCTGGGTGGCTCGTCGGCGCGATCACGGTGGTGTCATCTTCATCGACCTGCGCGACGCCTCCGGGGTGTCCCAGGTGGTGTTCCGCGAGGGTGCGGTGCTCGAGGCGGCCCACCGGTTGCGCGCCGAGTTCTGCGTGGCGGTCCAGGGTGTCGTGGAGGTGCGTCCGGAGGGCAACGAGAACCCCGAGATCCCGACCGGCGGCATCGAGGTGAACGCCACCTCGCTGACGGTGCTCGGGGAGAGCGCCCCGCTGCCGTTCCAGCTGGACGACGAGGCGGGCGAGGAAGCCCGGCTGAAGTACCGCTACCTCGATCTGCGCCGCGAAGGTCCCGGCAACGCGATCCGGTTGCGGTCGAAGGTGAACGCCGCCGCACGGGAGGTGCTGGCGCGCCACGACTTCGTCGAGATCGAGACCCCGACCATGACGCGGTCGACCCCGGAGGGCGCGCGCGACTTCCTGGTGCCCGCGCGTCTGCAGCCCGGTTCGTTCTACGCGCTGCCGCAGAGTCCGCAGCTGTTCAAACAGCTGCTCATGGTCGCGGGCATGGAGCGGTACTACCAGATCGCGCGGTGCTACCGCGACGAGGACTTCCGCGCCGACCGCCAGCCCGAATTCACCCAGCTCGACATGGAGATGAGCTTCGTCGACGCCGACGACGTGATCGCGGTGTCGGAGGAGATCCTCGAGGCGCTCTGGGCGCTGATCGGCCACGACCTGCCCACCCCGCTGCCGCGCATCACCCACGCCGAGGCGATGCGCCGGTTCGGCTCGGACAAACCGGATCTGCGTTTCGGCCTCGAACTCGTCGAGTGCAAGGAGTTCTTCGCCGACACCACGTTCCGAGTCTTCCAGGCACCGTACGTCGGCGCGGTCGTGATGCCCGGCGGGGCGTCGCAGCCGCGCCGCACTCTCGACGGCTGGCAGGAGTGGGCCAAACAGCGCGGCGCCAAGGGACTGGCCTACGTGCTGGTCGGTGACGACGGCACGCTGGGCGGGCCCGTCGCCAAGAACCTCACCGACGCCGAACGCGACGGCCTGGCCGCCCACGTCGGCGCCGACCCGGGTGACTGCATCTTCTTCGCTGCGGGTGGCGCGAAGGCGTCGCGCGCGCTGCTCGGTGCGGCGCGCATCGAGATCGCCAAGCGGCTCGACATGATCGACCCGAACGCGTGGGCGTTCACCTGGGTGGTCGACTGGCCGCTGTTCGAGATGGCGGAGGACGCCGCTGCCGCCGGCGACGTCGCGGTGGGATCCGGTGCGTGGACCGCGGTCCACCACGCGTTCACCGCACCGCAGCCGCAATCGCACGACGATTTCGACACCGACCCCGGCAGCGCCCTGGCCGACGCCTACGACATCGTCTGCAACGGCAACGAGATCGGCGGCGGTTCGATCCGTATCCACCGCCGCGACCTCCAGGAGCGGGTGTTCGCGATGATGGGGATCGAGCACGACGAGGCGCAGGAGAAGTTCGGATTCCTGTTGGACGCGTTCACGTTCGGTGCCCCACCGCACGGCGGTATCGCCTTCGGCTGGGACCGCATCACCGCCCTGCTGGCCGGGATGGACTCCATCCGCGAGGTGATCGCGTTCCCGAAGTCCGGTGGCGGCGCCGACCCGCTGACCGGTGCGCCCGCGCCGATCACCCCGCAGCAGCGCAAAGAGTCGGGCATCGACGCCAAGCCGAAGAAGGACAGCGACTAGTCAGCCGCCGCCGCGCACATCGCGCTGCTCGATCAGGCTGCGGTACAACGATTTCGGGGCGACCTGCGCGGCCGCGCCCGGATCCGCCGGTGCGGTCGCGTCGCGGTAGGCCGAGCGCGCGCCACGAGCGGCGGGGGAGTCCACCGGCCCCGCCGGCCGTTCGGCGAACGGGCCGGCACCGGGGCGGAACCGGTCGATCGCACTGCTCCAGCGGTCGGGTGGCGGCATCGGACCCTGCGGCGCCCGTCCGACATCCAGCCCGCCGACGAGGTCGCGGAACGGCAGACCCACGGTGCCCCAGTCGTTCTCGGGTGGCCTGATGACCTTCTGCATCTGCGCGCCCTGCTGGGTGGGGGGGTGCGCCGAGCCCCAATAGTCTGCGGGCGGCCGGTATTCGTACTCGGGCGGTTCCTTCGGTCCGGACGACGACGCCTGAGTGGTCGCCTGCCCGCCCTCCGGTTGGTGGCCGCCCGACTGTTGTGGGGCGGCCTGCGCCGTCGCGCCCGCAGCGCGCTCCAAATGCTCGCGCCAGGCCTGCAGGGAGCCGAACAGCTGCTGGGTGTAGTCGGCCGGTGCGGGCGCCGCGGCTCCGCCCGGGGCGCCCGGCGGTGCGGGCATCGGGTACGGAGAACCCACGCCGGGTAGCGAAGCGGCCAAGGCCGTCCACTGCTCGAGGAGTTGTCGCCACGCCTGCAGGTAGGCGAGCAGCTGCTGGTTCAGGTCGAACGGCGGTGTGGTCATCGGACTACCTCCTGTGGGTGCGACGAGTGCGTCGAGCGGATGTGGCAGCGACCGCTCGGAGAAGCGCGAATCGAGGACGCGCAGCGCGCGGGTGTCGGGCGGCTCCCGGTTCTCGATGTCGAAGACATAGCAGTAGTCACCGGCCGGCGTGGGCATCCGGATCGGGGTCGACTGGCCCTGGTCGAGGAACCCGTAGGGGAAGAGCCATTTGAGCGTCGTCTCGTCGCGCCGATCGTGGCCGTCCGACTCCACCCAGATGTAGTGATCGAGGATCGCGTTGACCGCGTGCCGTCCGGATTCGCACGCCGCTTCCATCGACGTCATCCTGGTGAACGTCTTGGCCCACGTGCCGGCGAAGACGAGCGAGTTGTTGTGCACCTGATAGCCGCCGTGGCGGGCCTGCCACACGTTGCGCCGCTCGAGGTCCTCGAGCCAGGTGTCCTCGGGCGGCACCCCGACGTAGGAGGTGCCGTGCGGATTCCACGGGTCACCGCCCGGACGGTTCTCCCAGTCGCCGATGATCGGGACGAGATAAGGCGTTTCGTTGAGCACCGGTGGGCCCGTACCCTGTCCCGGCCCGTCGGCCATGATCAGTCCCCGGTCGAGCGCGTACCAGGCCGGTGTCGGCAGGAGCGACTTCGGCGGGCTCTGCACGTTGTTGGTCAGCGCCGTGACGATCTGCCGCCACACCTCGGCGGCGATCTCGTCGGCCGTGCAGTCGCGCGCGGCCTTGGGCCGGCCCGCCGCGTCGACGAGATGCTCCGACGGGGCGTTGAAATCGCCGATGTCGACGGACAAGACGGAGACATGGCCGTCGCGGGCCAGGGTCGGTCTCCGCTCCCACATGCCGTGCTGATTGATCGACGACAGCGCCCATTCGCTGCCGGAGTAGTACATGTGTCCGCGCAGCAGCTGGAATTCGGTGTCGAAGAAGTACTGGATGCCCCCGAGAGTCTGGAACCGGTCCCACGGCACTCGGCCCATCTCGGCCAGCGCGTAGGGATTGCGGCTGCCCGCGGGACGGGTCGCCGCGGGTTCGAGGGGGCCGGTCGCCGGTGGGATCGACGTGGTGAAACCCTCCAGTTGCGAGACGGTCCCGCCGGAGGCTCCGGTCCGCAGGGGTGCGGTGATGCGCTCGGCTTCGGGGGCGTCGACGGCGACGACGACGTAGTCGGGAGTCAGCCGCGTCCCGTCGGCCAACGTGAGGCGAACCCGCGCCCTGCGGTGCGGCGGCACACCCGGCTCGACAGGCGAGGCGTCGATCCGGTCGGCGGCCGCCTGGACGAAACGCACACCGAGCGAGGTGAGGTGGCGGTACCAGTGGTCGAACCACGCCTCGGTGGTCGGACCGTTGAGCACCCCGTCGGCCTTGTTGTCGCGGCGGTCCATCCGCAACTGGAGTTGCAGGTATGTGGTGAGGTTGGTGCGGGCGTCACCCCAGTTCGAGTCGAACGCCGCGAGCACCTTGGGCATCTCTCGCAGCACCACGTCGAACTGCGGCGTGTAGGAGAACCGCGCGGCGCCTCCGGCGCGGTCTCGTCCGACGAAGAAGTCGTAGGCCGAGATGTTCTGCAGTTCCTCGGCCCGTCGGCGTGGGCTGGTGACCAGGTAGCGCAGCAGCCTGCCCATGAACGTCGCCACGTCGCCACCGGTGAAACCCAGTTCTCTCAGTTGGTTCACGGTGCCGAGGAACTCGGCGAGGCTGCGGGGGGCTTCGCGCGGGAACACCAGCGACGGTTTGCCTTCCACAGTGGTGCCCTGGGTGACGACTCGGCGGACGTTGTCGAGGACGGTGCGGGAGGTCGGCAGGAAACGGATGTCGCCACCGGGCAGCTCGACGCGGTCATGAACCGGGATGCGCTGGAACAGATCCCAGATGTGCAGGTAGTACGCCGGGAAGAAGCGGAACCCGTGTTCCCCCGCGACGGCGCGTCCTGGGTCACGGGGCACCCCGGGCCGGCCGGGGAACGGCCTCAGTTCGGCGTTGCTGCCATCGTGGGTGCCCGCCGTCGAGTACTGCGACGCCGCAAGACCGCCGAGCTTCACCGGCGGGTAGCACGCCGGCGGTTCGGGGCCCAGCCCGGTGCGTTCGTCACCGCGCGGCTCGTAGACCGTGACGTCGAAACCGCGGTCGGCGAGTTCATGCGCCGCGGTCAGACCCGCGACGCCACCGCCGAGCACGGCGACCGTGCGGCGCCGTCGGCAGGAGGCCGGAGTCGGAATGTGCCCGGTCACGGTGCCCCAGTACGCAGTTCGGCCAGCAAGGCGGGCTGCGACGGCGCCCGGACCGCGGCGTGCACGTAGGCCAGCAGGGTGTCATGCGCGCGCAGCACGTCCGCCAGGGCGCCTCGGACGCGGACGGCGCCTGCCTCGACGGCTTCGTCGAGTCCGGTCCGGGCGTCGATCAGGTCGAGAATGGCGGTCCGCGACGTGTTCACCCAGGCACCCGGTTGACGCGCCGGACCGTCTGACACCTCGAGCCGGTTCCCGCCGTGCATCGTGAACCGTTCCCCGTCGACGTCGAGTTCCACGACCAGCGGGCCGAGCCTGTCGAGCAGCAGCCGGTAGCTGTCGGGCACCTCGTCGGCGAGGTGGTCGACGGAGCGGCGCAACAGAGACGAGATGCGTTCAGCCATGGAGGAACTCGAATACACCGGCGCCGACGACGTCGAAGTCCGCACCGCCGACCGATCCGGTCACGTGGGCGGTGCCGCTCGTCTCACACAGGACGGTCGCACCGTCGAGGCGGACCTCGCTCGGTTGCGCCAGCCGTACGAAGGAGTGTGGGCGGAACTCGGCGTGCACCGTGTCGCCGGCCCGGTCCGCGGTGATGTCGACACGTTCCGGTACCCCGGGTGACCGCCCGTCGAGGAGTAACCGCATGGCAGGCGGCAGGGTGCAGTCCGGGCCGCGGTCGAGGATGCCGTGGTGGTGCGTGCCGAGCGCGCCATGCCGGAAGATCGCCGCGGGTTCGTCGCGGTGCCACACGTACAGCGCCTGGGACAGGCAGCGCAGCCGCGCCCGGTCGGTCATCTGCAGGAAGACGAACGACCACGGATCATCGGCGTCCGTCGGCAGCAGTGTTCCCCACGTCCAGCCGAAGTCGCCTCCCCACCGGAACCGGCCCCAGTTGTGGTCGTGGTAGGCCGGCGCGGCGAGGACGCGGTGGTCGCGGTCGCCGATCCGCAGCCATCCGTCGGCGCGCAGCCGCGGCACGAACAACCAGCACATCGTGCCGTCGCCCACCGGCTGGTTGTTGACGACGAACGGCCTGCTCACCGATGTCAGGCGCAGTTCGCCGTGCATGCCGTGCGCGGGCAGGTCGATGGTCACGTCGTAACCGTCAGGGCGCACGGTGAGGCGGTTGCCGCCGAGCGACAGCGCGCCGAGGTCGGACGAGACGTCCAGGTCGGAGGCGTCGAACCGCTCGACGGCGCCGGTCCACCGGCGGTCGTGCGCGATCACGATCACCCGCGGCGCGAGCCGTGCACCCCTCGTCGGCGACGTCTGGTCGGTGAGGCTGAAGTTCACCAACAGCCGCAGATCGGGTCCGTGGACGACGAAGTGGTGCCATTCTTTGAATCCCTCGGGGCGCGCGGCGGCGTGTACGGGGGTGCGGAGGAAGTCGCTGACGGTGAGCGCCGCGGTCATCGGAGCCACCGGATCTGTTCCGGGGTGTGCGGTGTGTTCCGCGCGGATGGGTGCACGGGCACGGCGAGGTGCTCGATGCTGCGCCCGAGGCTCGCCAGTCCGAGCAGACCGTAGACGAAGTCGTCTGCCGGAGAGCAACTCTGGGCGCGGGGTCCGTCGGTCAGGGCGCGGACGACGTGGGCGGCGCCGGCCAGGCCCGTCAGATAGCCGATGAAGCTGCTCTGTTCTGCCAGCGCCCGGCGCGGGTCGGTGAGCGTCATGCGAATCCCTCCGGGCGCAGGGGGGCCAGGAGCGCATCGTCGAGGCCGTGCCCGATGACCGCGTCCGCGAGCAGATCGGCCCACGCGTCCGGTACGCCGTCGGCGCCGGCGGGCCCGTCGAGAACGTTGAGGCTGACCGTCTCCCAGATGCGGCGCAGGTTCTCGACCGCCTCGGAGGCGACGAGCCCGTCGCGCAGTCGCGCTCCGGCCGGTGTGTCCGCGTAGCGCCGGCCCTCCGCGACGAGCAGGTCGTGCACCTCGCGGGCGGCTGCGGGGTTGCCGAGAACCGCGCGGCGCGCCCCGAGGAGCAGGTCGAACACCGCGCGGGCGGGTTCGCCGGCGTCGTCGGGTGGGGCGGGTTGCAGTGCGGGCGTGCTCTTCTCGACCAGATCCAGGGTGAGGGTGCGGATCCGCTCGAGTTCGGCGAGCAGCCGGACCAGGGTCTCGGGGGTCATCGGGTCCGCCCGTGCACGTAATCGACGAGCTGGGTCAGTGCTTCCCGGTGGCGGCTGGGTGGCAGCCAGTCGAGACCGGCGAGTACGGCCGCGGCGTGGCGTGCGTGTCGCGCGGCCACCTCACGGGCATGCCGCAGTGATCCGACATGGTGCATCAGGTCGTACAACCACTGGATGTCGTCCAGGTTCTTGGTCTGCGCGGTGTGGAACCGGGCCGCGATCTCGGCCCGCCCCGCCGGGGACAGGTCCCCGCGGGCGGTCAGCTTGTCGAGCAGGCCGGCGAGTCCCGTCTCGGTGTCGGTGGCCGGACGCCGCCTGCCCAGGATCTCCAGGGCGCGCCTGCGGTCATCGGGTTGGGCCGAACGCAGGGTGTGCAGCAGCATCAGCGTGCGTTTGCCCTCCCACAGGTCGCCGCCGATCTCCTTGCCGTACTCCTGCGGGTCCGCGCGCAGATTCAGCAGGTCGTCGGTGATCTGGAAGGCCGCCCCGAGGTGCCGCCCGAGCGCCTCCAGTGCCGCCAGCCGGTCCGGTTCGGAGCCGGCGGCGATCGCGCCCGCCTGCAGGGGTGTGATGAAGGAGTACCAACTCGTCTTCAGCTCGACCATCTCGAGGTAGTCGGCGTCGTCCAGGCGCCACGCGTTGGACCGCACCCACTCGAGCTCGATCGCCTGGCCTTCCACGGTTTTCCGGGTCATGTGGGCGACGGCCCGCAGGATGCGCAGGGCCGGTCCGAGCCCGATGCGTTCGACGTTGTCCAGCAGCGGTTGCAGCGACATCGAGAGCATGGCGTCACCGACATTGACCGCGATCGGGACGCCGTGGTCGATGTGCATCGTGGGTTTGCCGCGGCGCCACCAGGATTCGTCCTCGATGTCATCGTGGATGAGAAAGGCGTTGTGGTAAAGCTCCAGGGTCGCCGCGGTCGGCAGCACCGCGTCCAGGTGTCCGCCGAGGCCGAGGCAGACCGCGATGCTCAGCGCGGGCCGCAGCGCCTTGCCGCCCCGGCGGGGGTAGTCGAGCAGCAGCGCGGCGAAGCCCGTCCCGCGTTCGTCGGACCCGTACAACCGCTCGATCTCACGGTCGCAGGACTCCTTGCACAGCGCGAGGTAGTCCTCGAGCGGGTGCACCACGACGTGGCGGTCGGAGACGGTCGACGTCATGGTCCCTCGTGCAAGGTGACCACGCCGGTGTTGTCGGTGACCCGGGTGGCGAACGAGATCCGCACCACGGCCTCGATTTCGGCGGCCGCCTTCGCGCCGATGACTTCGAGGCTGGGCATCACCCTGACCGCGAGATCCACGGGCTCCTCACCGCATGACGCCTCTGCGGCGGCGCCGTGCGCGATCCGCTGTCGCCTGCCGAGCATGACCATCGCGGCTTTCCCCGCCACCAGGTCCAATTGGGAGCACCGGTGCAGCGAGTTGACGTTGGCGGCGGCCAGTACCAGATCCGTCACCGGGTAGCTGCCGCTGAAGGCGCTGAGGTCCTGGTATCCCTTGGTGTTGGTGAGCAGGCACGACGGGGCCCGAAAGCCGCCGTCCTCGAGTTTCGCCCGGCCGGCGATGAGCGTCTTCATGATGTTCTGCGGGTCGGTCCCGGCGAGTTCGAGGTCGTCGATCGGGTCGGTGAGAAGTGCGGTGATGACCGTGGCGTCGACGTCTGTGGCGAGCGCGGTGGCGGCGGCCACCGCAGTCGCGATCATCGAGTCCGGTGTCGGGGCGGCGATCTGGGCCAGAGCGAGATCGGACGGCTTCTCGCGGTCGGTGAACTTCAGCGACGTCGGGGAACCGGGCGGGTTCACCGTGTCGCTGCGCACCCTCGTGGCACCGGGATCGCCGATGTCCCAGTGCGGGATCGCCTGCCAGGCGACGCAGGTCTGCTCGAAGGTCCGCTGAATGGCGTTGTCGGACAGGTTCAACCGATCGGCGCTCACATGCATGTGCGTTTCCCCCTCTTGTTGTCCTACTTGTGGATGAGCACGATGTCCTGGCCGGGGGACATCTCCCCGTGGGTCACCGCATCGCAGTGGGTCAGGTGCAGCGGTGCGATCGGGTCGCCGGGCAGCAGATCGCGGCAGTGCTCGAAGGCCGCGCGCGCCTCGTCGGTGCGGCCGGCGTCGAACAGCGCGAAGGCGCGGTCGAACGCGGGCTGGGCCCGGCGTTTGGCCTCACGCAGCGGTGCCGGGTCGTCGTCGTAGACCTCGGAGATCGTCACCGGCCTGCGCCGGTTGACCACCATCACGCGCTCCATCCGGCGGATGTCGAACTGGCTTGGGTCGGTCAAGCGGGCGCACGTGGCGTCGGAGACGAGCAGCGCCGAACCGTAGCGTTTGTTGGTGCTCTCGATGCGCGCCGCCAGATTCACCGCATCGCCGATGATGGTCAACACCATGCGGTTCACCCCGCCGACGAGCCCGACACCCACGACGCCGGTGTTGATTCCGATGCCGACCCGCAGTTCCTCGGACCCGTGCGCCACCCGATCCTGGTTGTGGTCCCGCAGCGAGCGCAGCATCGCCAGGCCCGCGCGCACCGCGCTGTCCGGGTCGGAGTCGAAGACCGCGACGATCTCGTCACCACGGACGTCCTGGATCATGCCGTTGCACGAGATGATCGGCACCTCGACGGCCCGCATGAACCCCATGGCGAGATTGCTCGCCTCGGAGACGCTCATGTCCTCGAGCATCGTGGTGTAGCCACGGATGTCGGAGATGAGCACCGTCATCGTCCGCTCGACGCGGTATCCGCTGCGGACGCGGCGCAGGTCGTCGATGTCGAGGATGCGCAGCAGTTCGTTCGGCACGAACTTGGACTGCACGTCGATCAGCGAGCGTCGGTGTTCGTCGGCGGCTCGCAGACGCTGTTCGAGCTGGAAGTTCCACAGGGGCGCGGCGGCCTGATCGCAGACGAACGCGACGGCCTCCTGCTGGACCGGGGTGAAATCGTGGCCCGGTTCCCGATGTTCGGCGTAGACGATGCCGATCACCCTGTCCTGCACCAGGATCGGGGTGGCCAGGACGGCGCTGACCCGGCGGGCGGCGTCAGACGGGACCCGTAGCGGCGCGCCACTGTCCGTCGCGCGGCGGACGACGCTCCTGTCGTAACGGACCTCCGTCCACGGCCCGTCGACGATCTCGGTGGTGTCACCCTCGCGGACGGCGCGCACCGCGAGTCCCTCGCCCTCGCCGGTGAGCAGCAGGATCCGGCCTGCGTCGGTGAGGTCGGCGACCGTCCCGAGAACGACGGTCGCGAGGCGATCGGCTGTACGAGCCCCCGACAACGCGCGCATCACGTGGTGTGCCGCGGAGGGGTCGACGCCGTCGGACTCCGCCGGGACCAGTTCGCGACTCAGCAGCCAGGGATGGGTGCGGGCGAGCTTGGTGGCGCGCAGCGTCATGCCCTGGCGCAGCCATCGCTGGTGCGCGGTGCGCAGCAGGTGCTCGGCGAGGGAGCGCCGCCCGACGTCGGTGTAGTGGGTGGCGGCTTCTTCATGGGCGAGCGCCGCGATCAACGGCAGCTGATGGCGGTCCGCGAGCGTCATCGCGCGCTCGAGGTGCAGTTCCGCCTTGCGGTGATGTCCGCCCGCCCGCGCCCACACCCCCTCGAGCAACTCGCAGGGTGCCGCATAGTTGGCCGGCGCATCGACGGCCCATTTGCGGTGCAGCTCCAGGGCCCGGTGCACGCACTGGCGGGTCGCACGGTCACCGGGGGCGGCGTGGATCATGCTCAGCGCCGCGATCAGGTGATCGAGCTGGAAGATGGCCGTGCCCGCCATACCGCCCGCGTGCGCGAGGGTTTCGCCGGCGGCGTCGGCGGCGCCGGCGTAATCCGCGCACCAGAAGTACAGGCCCAGTTTCATCGTGGCGACGGTGCTCAGCGCCACCTCGTCGCCCTCGCGCCGGGCCGCGGCCAGCGCCTCGCGCTCGTCGTAGCCGCTCTCGCCCGCGAGCAGGAACGGGTCACCGCTGCGGCCCATCAGGTTCAGGCAGATCTGCTGGACGGCCTGGCACAGCGCGCTGGGCACCGGTTGGGAACGGATCTCGGGGATCAGTGAGCGCGCCAGCGCGTCGATCTCCGTCAGCGGCCTGCCGATCCAGAACGACTGGGAGAGCAGCGCGGCCGCCAGGAAACCCGCGTATTCGTGATCACCCTGGTCGAGCGCCTCGGTGACGGCGTCGCGGAGCCGGCTCAGACCGTCGCGCAGCGGGTGACGCCAGTGCCGGATGAAATTCAGGCACATGAACACCGTCTGGGGGCGCGCCTCGAGGAACTCGTCGCGGTCGGCGAGGCGCATACTCACCTCTCCGAACCGCTGACTGCCTGCGCGGTCGCCGGTCATCACCAGCAGCAGACCGAAGCTCACCAGAACGAGCGGTGAGCTCGAGGTGTGGCCATGGGCCAGGGTCAGGTCGAGTTGTCTGCGCACGATCAACGGGAAGAGGTTGGGCGCGACGATGTAGGACAGGCTGCGCAGTTCGGTGAGGATCCGCTGCGTCTCGATGACGCAGCGGTCCTCACAGTGGGGGAGCGCCAGGAGCCGTTCGTCGGGCCAGCGGCTCATCGTGAGTTTCATCCGCAGCACCGCCGCGGCCATGCGGGGTTTGCCCGCGGCGGCGGGCAGGGGTGCACCGAGTTCGTCGAGGGCACGCAGTCCGGTCTCCAGCGCCTCCTGCAACCGGTTCTGCGCTACGCAGCCCTTCAGACGGAGGTACGCGAGCCGCGCGCGGTCGGCCGGCTCGACCAGCATCACCTCGGCTTCGTCGAGCAGCGCATGCAGCCGGATCGCATCACCGACGAGCAGAGCGGCGTTCGCGCCGTCGAGGTGCAGCTGCCGCGCGAGGGCGAAATGCGCGGCCCAGCGGTCGTCGCCGAGAAGGTCCAGCGCGTTGCGACAGCATTCGAGAGCCAGCGGAAAGGACGTCTGCGCCTTGGCTTTTCGTGCCGCTCGCTGCAGTACGTCGACGAACGCTAGGCGCTCCTGCTCGTCGGCGACACCGTGACCGCCTATGCCGAGGTGTCGCGCCGCTTCGAACAGCCGGTCGTCGCCCTGGCGCATCAGTCGCCGGCCGATCCGCAGGTGGATCTGCCGTTTGTCCTCGGCGGACAGGCCCACCCGCGCCGCCTCGGCCACCCGGTCATGGCTGAAGCGGTATCGCGCGTCGCGACTGATCGCGTTGGCGATGCGGCGGCCCCCGCCGTCGACGGCCTCGAGCAGGCGGAGTTCGAGCGCCGACCAGAGCGCGTGGGCCACCACGTCCGCCGGACGTCCCGCCGCCGCCGTCGCGTCGTCGAGGTCGAACTCCCCGCCGAAGCACGACAGCGAACCCAGCACCGCGCGGTCGATCGGGCGCAGTTGGCCGAGGAGGTGGCCGAGGAATTCCGCCGTCGTCGCGGTCACCTCGATGGAGGCGAGAACCCGCAGATCCCAACAGGATCGACTGCTCGCTTCGGAGGTGGTCAGTGCGCCGTCACGCTGAGCGCGGTGCAGGAGTTGCCGCACCTGCAGCGGATTGCCGCCGGTGCGGTGGTGGAACTCGGCTGCGACATCACCCAGTTCCAGCCCCCGGCCGCACACCCCGGCCAGCAGTTCCTCGAGGTCTTCGCGGGTCAGCGGTGCGAGTTCGAGGGTGCGCATCCGCGCCGAGGCGAGCCCGGCCCCGGCCGGGTCGAACGTCCCGGCCCGGTGCGTGCCCAGGACCAGGACGTTGCGAAGCGACGTCGTCAACAGTTCCGACAGCAGGAGCAGGGAATCCCGGTCCGCCCACTGCAGATCGTCGATCGCCAGGGCCACCGGCCGGAACGACGCCGTGTCGGAGATCAGGCGGATCGCGGCGCGGTGCAGCCGGCTGCGGGCCTCGGCGGCGTGGAGGTCGGCGACCTTCGCGGTCTCGCCGAGGACCCGGGCCACGTCGGGCACGAGGTCGCCGAGGACGCCCGACAGCGCCGACATCCCGGAGGTCAGTTCGGCGCGCCACCTGTCGCGCTCGGGTGGGGCCGTGGCCTCCATGAAGCGCACGATCGCGCCGAGGCCGTCGGCCAGCGCCGCGTACGGCGCGGGTTGGCCGTCGCGGCACCGACCGTAGGCGAAGACGCAGCCGTGCTCGGTGAGCTCCGCGCCGAACGCCTGGACGAGGGTTGACTTGCCCACGCCCGGCGCTCCGCTGAGCAGGACGCACCCGCCGCCCTCGCGTTCGGCGGCCTCCACCTCCGAGCGCAGTTCGGCGAGCAGGGGGCCGCGGCCCACCACGCGGCCGTCGAGATCGAGCAGGGGAGCCGTCACGGCACCCGGCACGCCGTCGCGCGCGGCGTTTGCCAGCCGGCGCGCCACGGGGTTCGCCAGGTGATGCACATGTTCCGTCCTCCGCTGAACAGGGCAGGTCATCATCGTATTGACCGGCTCGTCAGCACGCAGCCGGGACACGGAACAGGGGATGCGCGTATTTGCGCTGTCAATCAGTGTCGGCCACGCCAGCTAACCGGCCGCGCCGCGGGAATAAGTCGGGGACGGTATGACGCTGGTCACGGCATGACCCGACCTGACTCAGCTTCGCTCAACGACTTCAACAAGGCCATCGTCGAGGAGTTCCGGAACAACGACGGTGTGGTGGGCGGCCCGTTCGAGGGTGCCACGCTGCTGCTCCTGCACACCGTCGGCGCCAAGTCCGGCGAACCGAGGTTGTCGCCGCTGGCATACCTGACCCTCGACGGCAAGATGCTCATCGTCGGGTCGTACGCCGGAGCGCCCAAGGATCCGGCGTGGGTGCACAACCTGCGGAAGAACCCGAGGGCCCACATCGAGGTCGGGACCGAGGCCTACGACGTCGCGGTGCGGGAACTGCCGCGCGAGGAACGCGACTCCGTGTACTCCAGGATCGTCGAGATGGCGCCCACGTTCGGTGAGTATCAGGCGAACACCGACCGCGTGATCCCGCTGTTCGAACTCACCCGGGTCTGAGACCCGGCGTCGTCCCACTCTCACTTTACGGCCGGGGTGGGGGCTTGCGGCAAGGCCCCTGACCTGCTGCACAATCGCCGTCCAGCTACTACGGACGGGGGTTGTCGTGCTCAAACCTTTCGAGATCCACGAGTCGGGTGCGTACCTGCACGGCACCAGGGCCGACCTCGCGGTGGGCGACCGGTTGGTGCCGGGGCGCCCCGTCGAATTTCGAGGACGGGCGCGTGTCGAACCACGTGTACGTGACGCAGACCCTCGACGCGGCGGTGTGGGGCGCCGAACTCGCCAAGGGTGCGGGCCGGCCCCGCATCTACCTCGTGGAACCCGAGGGCGAGCTGGAGGACGACCCGAACGTGACGGACAAGAAGTTTCCCCGGCAACCCGACCCGCTCGTGTACCGGACCCGTGAACCCGTCACCGTCGTCGGCGAGCTGACGGACTGGGTGGGGGGCATCCGCCCGAACAGCTCCAGGCCATGCGGGACGGGCTTGCCGAGATGCAGCGCAAGGGGCTCGCCGTCATCTACGACTGACTCCGGGTGCTTCCGCTAGAGGCGTTCGACGATCGTGGCGTTGGCCATGCCGCCCGCCTCGCACATCGTCTGGAGCCCGTAGCGGCCGCCGCGCTGTTCGAGCGCGTTGACCAGCGTGGTCATGATCCGCACGCCGCTGGCGCCGAGCGGATGTCCGATCGCGATCGCGCCGCCGTTGACGTTGGTCTTGGCGAGGTCCGCCCCGGTGTCGCGGGCCCAGGCCAGCACCACCGGCGCGAAGGCCTCGTTCACCTCGAACAGGTCGATGTCCGACAGCGCCAGGCCGGCGCGCGTGAGCACCTTCTCGGTGGCCGGAATGACCCCGGTCAGCATGTAGAGCGGATCCGAGCCGACGGCGGTCGCGGTGTGGATACGTGCCAGCGGGCGCAGCCCGAGCCGGGTGGCGACCTCGGTCGTGGTGATCATCACCGCGGCGCTGCCGTCGGACAGCGGTGACGAGTTGCCCGCGGTGATCTCCCAGCCGATCGCAGGGAAGCGCTCCTCGTAGGCCGGGTGGTAGAAGGCCGGCTTGAGCCCGGCCAGGGTCTCCGCACTGGTGCCGGGACGGATGATCTCGTCGGTGGCGAGCCCGGCGATCGGGGCCAGCTCCTGGTCGAACAGCCCCGCCTTGGTCGCGGTGGCGGCCTTCTCGTGGCTGCTCGCCGAGAACTCGTCGAGCTGGGCGCGCGAGAGCCCCCACTTCGCGGTGATCAGTTCCGCCGAGATGCCCTGCGGCACAAGCCCGTCAGGGTAGCGACGGGCGAAGTCGTCGCCGAAGGGGTGGCTGCCCGGCAGCACCGCCGAACCCATCGGGACACGGCTCATCGACTCGACACCGGCGGCGATCACGATGTCGTAGGCGCCCGAGACCACGCCCTGGGCCGCGAAACTGATGGCCTGCTGGCTGCTGCCGCACTGGCGGTCGACGGTGGTGCCGGGAACCGACTCCGGAAAGCCCGCGCCCAGAAGCGCGTTGCGGGCGATGTTGACGGCCTGGTCGCCGACCTGGGTGACCGCGCCGGCGATGACGTCGTCGATCTGCGCAGGGTCGACGCCGGTACGGACGATCAGTTCGCGCAGGCTGTGGGCGAGCAGGTCGGCGGGCAGCACCCCGTGCAACGCGCCACCCGGTTTGCCCTTGCCGATCGGCGTCCGGACCGCCCCGACGATGACGGCGTCGCGCCCGGTGAATCCGCTCATGACTGCTCTCCTCTGAGTATGGTTACGGCTACCTAGATGTGTCTACCACCTAGGTATAGTGAGAACAACTCAGAGATGGGGATGATTCCGTGGCCGTGCTGCAGGGGCCGTTGGCCGATCGCGACGCCTGGTCGGCGGTGGGGCAGTGCCCGATCGAGAAGACGATGGCGCTGCTGGGCACCAAGACGACGATGCTGCTCATGCGCGAGGCGTTCTACGGCACCACCCGGTTCGAGGATTTCTGGCGACGGGTGGGCGTGACCAAGGCCGCCGCCGCGGCGCGGCTGGCCGAACTGGTCGACGCCGGCCTGCTCGAGCGCAGGCCCTATCAGGAACCCGGTCAGCGGCGCCGCGACGAATACGTGCTGACCGACGCCGGTCGTGACTTCATGCCGGTGGTGTGGGCGCTGTTCGAGTGGGGCAGGCGTCACATCGACGACAGCAGGCTGCGGTTGACCCACCTCGGCTGCGGCGAGGAGGCGACCGTGGAGATCCGCTGCGCGGCAGGCCACGAGGTGCCCGCCGACGAACTCGGTATGAGCCTGATCAGACGCAGTCGGCCGAACACGCCCTGACGCCACCCGGGTGGGCGCTACTGTCGGCCCGTGCTGCATCTGCGGGTCGTCGCACCGGAGGATCTGCGGGATCCGGTGCTCGACGTGCTGCGCCGCGAAGTCGGCGTGGCGAACATCCTGCTGTATCCCGGCGTCTCCCTGGATCCGGCCGGTGACGAGATCACCGCGGACATCGCGCGCGAATGCGCCAACGACGTCATCAAGCACCTCAAGGATCTCGACGTGCACCATCGCGGCGCCATCACCCTGGAAATCCTCGACACCGTGCTGTCGACGCGGGCGCATCGCGCCGAGGACGAGGCCGACGGAGATCCCGCCGACGCGGTGATCTGGGACGAATTGATCGGGCGCACAAGGGAAGAAGCCACCCTGAGCGTCACCTTCCTGATGTTCCTCACACTGGCCTGTCTGCTCACCGCGATCGGTGTGGTCACCGACTCCACGGTCACCGTCGTCGGCGCCATGGTGCTGGGTCCGGAGTTCGGCCCCCTTGCGGCGCTGGCCGTCGCGCTGGTGCAGCGCAGGGCCACTCTCGCGCGGCGCGCGGCCCTGGCCCTGATCGTCGGGTTCCCCGTCGCGATGGGGGTCACCGCGGTGTGCACCATGGCGGCCGAGGCGATGGGCTGGTTGACGGTGGAGGCGGTCGCGAACGTCGACGAGGTCGACTTCATCTTCAAGGTCGGCCCGATCTCGTTCATCGTGGCGCTGCTGGCCGGTGCGGCGGGCATGCTGTCGCTGGTGTCGGCGAAGGCCACCGGTCTGGTCGGCGTGTTCATCTCGGTCTACACCGTGACCGCGGCGGGGTTCGCCGTCGTCGCGGCGACCGTCGGGCAGTGGGACGTCGCGGGCAAGTCGGCGCTGCAACTGCTGGTGAACCTGGTCGGCATCGTGGTGGCCGGCGTGCTCGTCCTGAAGCTGCGGCCGAAGGGCACGCTCATCCCGCGCGTCGCGCAGACCTGAACGCCACGGGGCGTGCGGCCCCCCGCACCATGTGATGGGATCAGCGGATGGACACCCCCGGCTCTGCGTCGGGTGCGTACCGTGCTGCGGTGATGGTCCTGCCTGCCGAGGGTTCGTCCGGGCCCGCCGATGTCGACGGCGTGCTCGCCGAGTACCGCGCCGCCCGCGCCCAGCAGGCGCTGTTCGACGTGCGGGGCGGCGCCGGTTCCGGATACGACGAGTTCGTCGACGCGGCGGGGGAGATCAGGCCCGCGTGGCGGGAGCTGGCGCAGTGTGTGGTCGAGCGCGGCCGCGGCGGGCTGGACCAGTTGCGGGCGGTCGTGCGCAGCCTGGTCGACAACGACGGCATCACCTACATCCACGTCGACCAGCACGGTGACGCGGTAACCGACGACGACGCCGTACCCGGTCCGTGGCGCCTCGACGGCTTGCCGCTGGTGATTTCCGCCGACGACTGGAACCGGCTGGAATCCGGTCTGGTGCAACGGTCCCGACTGCTCGACGCGGTGCTGACCGACCTGTACGGCCCGCAGCGGTCGATCACCAGCGGGGTGCTGCCGCCCCAGCTGGTCTTCGGCCACCCCGGCTACCTCCGCGCGGCGCGCGGCATCGAGATCCCCGGCCGCCATCAGCTCTTCCTGCACGGATGCGACGTCAGCCGCACCGCCGGCGGCTCGTTCCACGTCAACGCCGACTGGACCCAGGCGCCGTCCGGCGCCGGTTACGCCCTGGCGGACCGCCGCGTGGTGGCCCACGCCGTTCCCGAACTCTACGAACAGCTCGGGCCGCGGCCGGCGTCACCGTGGGCCCAGGCGCTGCGGCTGGCGCTGATCGATGCGGCGCCGGAATCGGCCGAGGACCCGGTCGTCGTGGTGCTCAGCCCGGGCATCCACTCCGAGACCGCCTTCGACCAGGCGTATCTCGCAAGCGTGCTCGGCTTCCCGCTGGTGGAGAGCGCGGATCTGGTGGTGCGCGACGGCAAGCTGTGGATGCGATCGCTCGGCACCCTCAAACGCGTCGACGTCGTGCTGCGCCGGGTGGACGCGGACTACGCCGACCCGCTCGACCTGCGTGCCGACTCCCGGCTCGGGGTGGTCGGTCTGGTCGAGGCGCTGCGGCGCGGCACGGTGACGGTGGTCAACACCCTCGGCAGCGGCATCCTCGAGAGCCCCGCGCTGCTGCGCTTCCTGCCCGAACTCGCCGAGGAACTGCTCGGTGAGACGCCGCTCCTCGCCACCGCGCCGGTCTACTGGGGCGGTATCGACCTGGAACGCTCACACCTGCTCGGCAAGGCCGGGTCGTTGTTGCTCACCCCGGTCACGGGCGGCGACACGATCGTCGGGCCTGCGCTGTCGCGACGTCAGCGCGACGACCTGGTCGCGCGGATCGACGCGGCCCCCTGGCAGTGGGTCGGCCGGGAACTGCCGCAGTTCTCCTCGGCGCCCACCGTTCACCGCAGGGGCGGACTGTCGGCGGCCGGTGTCGGCATGCGGTTGTTCACCGTCGCGCAGCGCGGCGGGTACGCGCCGATGGTGGGCGGCCTGGGCTACCTCCTGGCGCCGGGCAGCTCCGCATACACGTTGAACAGTATTGCGGCCAAGGACATCTGGATCCGGACCCCGGCCCGCGTCACCGCCGAGCGCGCGGTGCCGGTCGAACCGGTCGTCGTCGCACCCCCGGCACCGACCACCCCGGGCCGCACCTACGAGATCAGCTCTCCGCGTGTGCTGTCGGACCTGTTCTGGCTGGGCCGGTACGCCGAACGCGCCGAGTACACCGCCCGGCTGCTCAACGTCACCCGCGAGCGTTACCACGAATACCGGTACCGACAGGAGATGGACGGCAGCGCCTGCGTCCCGGTGCTGCTCACCGCGATCGGGGCGCTCACCGGCACCGACACCGGCGCCGAAGGCGATCACCCCGAGATGATCGCGATCGCGCCGACCACGCTGTGGGCGGTCACCGCCGACCGGCACCGCGCCGGTTCCCTGGCCCAGTCCGTCGAACGGCTCGGGCTGGCAGCCCGGTCGGTGCGCGACCAGATGTCGAACGACACCTGGATGGTGCTCGCGGCCGTCGAGCGTGCGGTGCTCCGGTCCTCCTCGGCGCCACCGGAGTCGAAGACCGAAGGTGATGCCTACCTGGCGTCGGCGCACAGCGCGACGCTGGCCGGGATGCTCGCACTGTCCGGGGTCGCCGCCGAATCGATGATCCGCGACGCCGGCTGGACGATGATGGACATCGGCAAGCGCATCGAGCGAGCCCTCGGGCTGACCGCGTTGCTGCGCGCCACCCTCGTCGAGGCACGCACCCCGGACGCCGAGCAGACGATCACCGAATCGACGTTGGTGGCGTGCGAGTCGTCGGTCATCTACCGCCGCCGGATGCTGGGCACGATCAGGGTGGCCGCCGTGGCCGACCTTCTGCTCTTGGACGCGGAGAATCCGCGCTCGCTGGTCTACCAGTTCGACCGGCTGCGGGAGGGATTGCGCGCACTGCCGGGATCGTCGGGTTCGTCGCGTCCGGAGCGGCTCGTCGACGACCTCACCACCCGGTTGCGCCGCGTCGATCCGGCCGACCTCGAGGACGTCTCCGCCGACGGTCACCGGAGCGAACTGGCCGAGCTGCTCGACGTTGTGCACCGCGACCTGCGCGCGCTGTCGAGGGTGATCACCGCGACGCACCTGTCGCTGCCGGGCGGCATGCAGCCGCTGTGGGGTCCCGCCGAACGGCGGCTGGTCCCGTGACCGACGCGGCCGCGGGCACCCGCACCTACCGGGTGACCCACCGCACGGTGTACCGCTACTCCGATGTGGTCACCAGCTCCTACGGCCGCGGCTTCCTCACCCCGAGGGATTCGCCGCGCCAGCGCTGCCTGACCCACGAACTGCTGATCGACCCGGAGGCCGCCGACAGCTCCACCAGCCGCGACACCTACGGCAACGTCAGCTCGTATTTCCATGTCACCGAACGCCATCGGACGTTGAGCGTGGTCAGCAGATCGGTCGTCGACGTGGACCCGCCGCCGGAGAACGTCTACGCGGGCGGATCGGCCAGGGCGCCGTGGGAGATCGCCCGGCCGGTCGGCGCCGACGGCGCACTGGCCACCGAGTTCACGCTCGACCTGCAGCCGCCGGAGATCACCGCGGCCGTACGTGACTACGCCGCACCGAGTTTCACGCCGGGCCGGCCGTTGATCGAGGTGCTGGCCGACCTCGCCTCGCGGATCCACCGCGACTTCACCTACCGGTCCGGGTCCACCACCGTGTCCACCAAGGTCAGCGAGGTTTTGGCGGCGCGCGAAGGGGTATGCCAGGACTTCGCCCGGCTGGCGATCGCCTGCCTGCGCGCGAACGGTCTGGCCGCCAGCTACGTCTCGGGTTACCTGGCGACCGATCCCCCTCCCGGAAAGGAACGCATGGTGGGCATCGATGCGACGCATGCCTGGGCTTCGGTGTGGACACCGCAGAACCAGTGGCTCGGACTGGATCCCACCAACGACCAGATGGAGGACGAGCGGTACATCGTGGTGGGCATCGGCCGCGACTACGCCGACGTCCCGCCGCTGCGCGGCATCATCTACACCGACTCCGACAGCAGCGAGATCGAGGTGTCGGTCGACGTGGCGCCTGTGGAGTCCGCAACCGGGGGTGTGCGCTGATGCGGGACTTCAACTGCCCCAACTGCGGTCAGCGGCTGGCCTTCGAGAACTCCCTGTGCCTCAACTGCGGAAGCGCGCTGGGGTTCTCGCTCGACGACATGGCACTCCTGGTGATCGCACCGCCGAAGGAGAGCGAGCACGCGGGTGCGGTATCGGCACGGCAGTACCGGTTGTGCGCCAATATGCACCTGGCGGAGTGCAACTGGCTCGTGGAGAAGGGGCCGGTCGCCCAGCTGTGCGAGGCCTGCGCACTGACCCGCACCCGGCCCAACGACGCCGACGCCAAGGCGCTGGCGGCGTTCGCCGTCGCCGAGCGGGCCAAACGCCGGCTGATCGCCGAACTGCGCGAACTCAAGCTGCCGATCGTCGGCCGTGACGAGGACCCGGACTACGGACTGGCCTTCGACCTGCTCTCCAGCAGGGACGAGAAGGTGTTCACCGGCCACGCCAACGGGGTCATCACCCTGGATCTCGCCGAAGGCGACGACGTGCACCGCGAACAACTGCGGGTCGCGATGGACGAACCGTACCGGACCCTGCTCGGCCACTTCCGCCACGAGATCGGGCACTACTACTTCTACCGCCTGGTCGGCCCGTCACCCGACTACCGCGAGAGGTTCGGCGAACTGTTCGGCGACCCCGACCTCGACTATCAGGCGGCGCTGGACCGCCACTACAGCGAGGGCGCCCCGGCGGGCTGGGAGGAGAACTACGTCTCCTCGTACGCGACCATGCACCCGGCCGAGGACTGGGCCGAGACCTTCGCCCACTACCTGCACATCCGCGACACGCTCGACACCGCCGCGGCCTTCGGGTTCGCCCCGGCCGGCGCCACCTTCGAACGACGGGTGCTCGGCCCCAGCGGATTCGACACCATCATCGAGATGTGGCTGCCGCTGTCGTGGGCGCTGAACATGGTGAACCGGTCGATGGGCCGCGACGACCTCTACCCGTTCGTACTGCCGCCACCGGTGCTCGACAAGATGCGCTTCATCCACAACGTCATCGACGAGGTGACCGCGGACCCGACCAAACTCGCCAGCTCCGTCGCCTCCCAGCAGCAACAGCAGGGATAGCCGGGCAACACGCGGGGCGGCGTTCGGCCGCCGGCACGGTCCCCGTCCCTACGATCACCCGGTGACCGATCGCTACGGCCGTGACGTGCTGGCCCGCAACCCTCATGCGCCCAAGCGGGCGCGCTCCACCGAACACCCCGTGGAACCGGGAATGGTGGTGGAGGACGCGCAATCCGGTTACGTCGGCGCCGTCGTGCGCGTCGAGACCGGGCGGGTCGAACTCGAGGACCGCCACGGCACGGTGCGGGCGTTCGCGCTGGGTCCCGGATTCCTGCTCGACGGGCGGCCGGTCATCCTGACGGCGCCACGCCGTGCCCCCGCGGCACCGGCGCGCACCGCCTCGGGTTCGGTCGCGGTGGCCGGTGCCCGCGCGAAGGTGGCGCTGGCCGGCCGCATCTACGTCGAAGGCCGGCACGACGCCGAACTCGTCGAACAGGTCTGGGGTGACGATCTGCGGATCGAGGGTGTGGTGGTCGAGTATCTCGGTGGCGTCGACGATCTGGCCGCGATCGTCGAGGAGTTCCGACCAGGCCCCCGCCGCCGGCTCGGCGTGCTCGTGGACCACCTCGTCACCGGCTCGAAGGAATCCCGTATCGCCGAGGCAGTCGGCCGCGGGCCGTACGGTGCGCACACGCTCGTGGTCGGCCACCCCTACATCGACATCTGGCAGGCGGTGAAACCCGCCCGGCTCGGTGTGGCGGCGTGGCCGACGGTGCCGCGCGGCGTGGACTGGAAGCATGGTGTGTGCGCGGCGCTGGGCTGGCCGCACGACACCCAGGCCGATATCGCCAGGGCGTGGCAGCGCATCCGCGGCAGCGTCCGGGACTGGACGGATCTGGAGCCCGAACTCATCGGGCGCGTCGAGGAACTCATCGATTTCGTCACGGCGCCCCCGTCGCCGTGACGTGGTAAGCACGAGACGTGTCCGACTCGCTGTTCGATCTGCCGGCTGACGGACCCGACACGCCGACCGGTTCGGCGGCCGGCGTACCGGTCTCGGCGCCGCTGGCGGTGCGGATGCGTCCGGCGAGCCTCGACGAGGTGGTCGGCCAGCAACACCTGCTCAAACCCAATTCGCCGCTGCGCCGCCTGGTCGAGGGTTCCGGCGCCGCGTCCGTGATCCTCTACGGTCCGCCCGGCACCGGGAAGACCACGCTGGCCTCGCTCATCTCGCACGCGACCGGCCGCCGCTTCGAGGCGCTGTCGGCGCTGTCGGCCGGGGTCAAAGAGGTGCGCGCCGTCATCGAGACCGCTCGCCAGGGCATCCTGCGCGGGCAGCAGACCGTCCTGTTCATCGACGAGGTGCACCGGTTCTCCAAGACCCAGCAGGACGCGCTGCTGGCCGCGGTCGAGAACCGGGTGGTCCTGCTCGTGGCGGCGACGACGGAGAACCCGTCCTTCTCGGTGGTGGCGCCGCTGCTGTCGCGCTCGCTGATCCTGCAGTTGCAGCCGTTGACACCCGACAGCATCGCCGCGGTGGTCCGCCGCGCGGTCGCCGATCCGCGCGGGCTGGGCGGCACCGTGGAGGTCAGCGACGAGGCGGTGGACCTGATCGTGCAGCTCTCGGCCGGCGACGCGCGCCGGGCGCTGACGGCGCTGGAGGTCGCCGCCGAATCCGCCGCGGCGGCCGACGGCCGGGTGTCCGTCGACATCGTCGAACAGTCTCTGGACAAGGCCGCCGTGCGCTACGACCGCGACGGTGACCAGCACTACGACGTCGTCAGCGCGTTCATCAAATCCGTGCGCGGGTCGGACGTCGACGCCGCGCTGCACTACCTCGCGCGGATGCTGGTGGCGGGGGAGGACCCCCGGTTCATCGCCCGCCGGCTGATGATCCTCGCCAGCGAGGACATCGGCATGGCCGATCCGACGGCCCTGCCCACCGCGGTCGCGGCCGCGCAGACGGTGCAGCTGATCGGGATGCCCGAGGCGCAACTGACGTTGGCGCATGCGACCGTGCATCTGGCCACCGCCGCGAAGTCCAATGCGGTCACCACGGCACTCGGGGCGGCCATGAACGACGTCCGCAGCGGCAAAGCCGGTCAGGTGCCCGCACACCTGCGCGACGGCCACTACTCCGGTGCGGCCGAGCTCGGTAATGCCGTCGGCTACGTCTACGCCCACGACCACCCGGACGGGGTTGTGCCGCAACAGTATCCACCCGATGAACTGGTGGGCGTGGACTACTACCGACCCACCGGGCGCGGCGCCGAACGGGAGATCGGCGGCCGCCTCGACCGATTGCGCGCCATCATCCGCAAGCGGCGCTGATCCAACCCTTGACACCCGCACCACACGCGCCTACCGTTGTAATCAACAAAAGAGTTGATCAAGGATATGGTTTACCAATGGCGGGTGGTGCGAGCGACGAGCAGTTGGACCGGGCGTTCATGGCGCTCGCTGACCCCGTGCGGCGGGCGATCGTGGCGCGGCTGTCCCGAGGACCCGCCACCGTCAACGAGCTCGCCGCACCGTTCGACATCACCAAACAGGCTGTGTCCAGGCACATAGGGGTGCTCGAGCAGGCGGGGCTGGTCACCCGCACCCGCGACGCACAGCGCCGCCCGGTGCATCTGGACGCCGCCGCCCTCGAACGGCTCACCGGCTGGATCGACCGCTACCGGCTCGACGCCGAGCGCAGCTACCGCCGGCTGGACGCCCTGTTGGTTCAGACGACCGCGAAGACAACCGAAATTCCAGAGGAGGGACGATCATGACCAAGGCACTCGATCTCGTCGCGCCGGTGGACACGCTGGCCATGGACTACACCCGCGACTTCGACGCACCCGTCGCGGCACTGTTCCGCGCACATGCCGAACCTGATCTGGTTCGGCAGTGGCTCGGCCCGCACGGCCTCGAGATGTCCGTCGAGCGTTGGGATTTTCGCACCGGCGGCGGCTATCGCTACCTGCATTCTGATGAGAACGGCACCTATGCGTTCAACGGTGTCTTCCACACCGTGCGCGAGGATCTGGTGATCCAGACCTTCGAGTTCGAGGGCGCGCCCGACATGGTCAACATCGAGTTCCTCTGGTTCGAGGATCTCGGGGACGGCCGCAGCAGGCTGCGGGGCAGGTCGATCTGCCGAACACCGAGGCCCGCGACGCACTGCTGTCCTCGGGCATGGAACGCGGTATGACGGAGGGCTACGAACGTCTCGACGCGCTGCTGCCGTCGCTGTAAGGCTCCTGCGCAGAGAACGCGGCGCTGGGATACGGGAACACGCAGACGGAAGCGACGGTAGGCCCGCGCACGCCCTTCTGATGAGGGACGATATCGCCGTGCCCCCGCGAGGCGTACTGGCCCGCATCGCGGCCGTCTCCATCGCCGCGCCGCGGCGAATCATCGCGGCCGCGATTCTGGCCGCGGTGGCCGCCGCGGTGTTCGGCATCCCGGTCGCCGGAAAACTGTCGGCCGGTGGCTTCGAGGATCCCGCCGCCGAATCCTCCCGCGCCGCAGCGCTACTCGCCCAACGGTTCGATCAGGGTGACACCCAGTTGCTCATCACCGTCGCCTCACCGCGGGGAGCGACCACTGATCCGGCCCGTGCCGTCGGCACCGACATCGTCGACACCCTGCGCCGCTCACCGCACGTCGTGTCGGTGACGTCGGCCTGGACCGAGACCGGTCCCGCCGCCGAGAGGCTGCTCAGCGAGGACGGCGACACCGGGCTGGTGGTCGCCGGCGTCACCGGTGGGGACGAGGCCGCCCGTAACGCCGAGGAACTGGTGGAGACCGTCGGCGGCGACCGCAGCACGCATGACGGGGTGACGGTGCGGGCCGGGGGCGTGGCGATGGTCGACAGCCAGATCACCGCCCAGACCGAGCGAGACCTGTTGCTGATGGAGTCGATCGCGATCCCCTTCAGCTTCCTCGTCCTGGTCTGGGTGTTCGGCGGGCTGCTGGCCGCGGCGGTTCCGGTGGCCGTGGGGCTGATCGCCATCGTCGGCTCGCTCGCCGTGCTGCACGTCATCACGTTCGTCACCGACGTGTCGATCTTCGCCTTGAACCTCTGCATGGCGATGGGCCTGGCGCTCGCCATCGACTACACCCTGCTGATGGTCAGCCGCTATCGCGACGAACTGGCCGCCGGCCACGATCGCGACACCGCACTGACCCGGATGATGGTCAGCGCCGGCCGGACGGTGGTGTTCTCCGCGACGACGGTGGCGCTGCCGATGCTCACGATGGTGCTGTTCCCGATGTACTTCCTCAAGTCGTTCGCGTACGCCGGGGTGGCGACGGTGGTGTTCGCGGCCGTGGCCGCCCTCGCGCTCACCCCGGCCGCGATCGCCGTGCTCGGCGACCGGATCGATGCGTTGGACGTCCGGCGGCTCGGTCGGCGCCTGCTGCGTCGCCCCGAACCCGCCCCCCAACCCGTGCAGCGCCAGTTCTGGTACCGCAGCACGACTTTCGTCATGCATCGGGCGGTGCCGATCGGCTTGGCCGGCATCGCGGTGCTGGCCGTGCTCGGTCTGCCGTTCCTCGGGGTGCGGTGGGGGCTGCCCGACGATCGTGTGCTGCCGCAGTCGGCGTCCGCTCACGAGGTCGGTGACCAGCTGCGCACGGAGTTCGCCGCCGATCCGGCGACGGCGGTCACCGTGGTGATCCCCGACGCGCGCGAGGTGACCGAATCCGCGCTGAGCAGCTACGCCGCCGACCTGTCACACGTCGAGGACGTGGCGTCGGTGTCGGCGCCGACGGGCACCTACGTCGCCGGGCGGCGGGTCGGACCGCCGGCGGCGGCGACCGGGGTGCGCGACGGCAGCGCGTTCCTCACCGTCTCCACCGACGCGCCGCTGTTCTCGGATCGGTCGCACGCACAACTCGACCGATTGCATCACATCGCCGGACCAGCTGGGCGCCCGGTCGAACTGGCCGGTGTGGCTCCGAGCAACCGCGACAGCGTCGCCGCGATCACCTCACGCCTTCCGCTGGTGCTCGGGCTCATCGCGGTCTCGACGTTCTGCCTTCTCTTCATGCTGACCGCGAGCGTGGTGCTGCCGCTGAAGGCATTGGCGCTCAACGTGCTCTCGCTGAGCGCGGCGTTCGGCGCCATGGTCTGGATCTTCCAAGACGGACACCTCGGCGGGTTGGGCACCACAACCACCGGGACACTGGTGGCCAACATCCCGGTGCTGCTGTTCTGCATCGCATTCGGGTTGTCGATGGACTACGAGGTGTTCCTGATGTCGCGGATCCGGGAGTTCTGGCTGGCCTCGGCACGCACCGCGGCCGATGTGACCGAGAGTGTCGCGCTCGGGTTGGCGCGGACCGGACGCGTGGTCACTGCGGCCGCACTCGTGATGTCGATCAGCTTCGCGGCGCTCATCGCCGCGAACGTGTCGTTCATGCGGATGTTCGGCCTGGGGCTGAGCCTCGCAGTGCTGGCCGACGCGACGCTCGTGCGGATGGTGCTGGTGCCGGCGTTCATGCGGGTGCTCGGGCGGTGGAACTGGTGGGCCCCGAAACCCCTGGTACGTCTGCACCGCCGGATCGGGCTCAGTGAGAGCCGGCTCCCGGATCCTGTGTGAGCGCGCGACCCTATATAGACGCTGGCGTCAAAAAGTGCCCGGCGACTGCATTCACAGGCAAAGGCCCGCGGAAAAGGCGCTCGGGGTGGCTCGGGATTTCGCCGCTGAATGTGACGGGCGTCACGTCGGATATGGCGGGCGGGCGGGGCTTCGTCCATGCGCACTCGGTGCAGGTGTCGCGCCGGCGAACTGGCTAGCCGGGCTTTGTTCGATGCCCGGATGTGAGACGGTGCGACCGCATGAGGTGGGTCGGTGTCAAATGTCCACGCGGGCAAGGCCTCGCGGTGCGGACCGGGATCGCCGCACACCGGTGGGAGCATCCTCGAGCCCGACACCGTTAACTCCTCGCCGCGAAATCGCCGACGTCGCGGCGGTGTCCTCGAATTGCATGGTCCGGGTGGGGAAATGCATTGCTTTGTCCACCGACAAATGCGGCGCGTCCGATTCGCGATCAAGATCGTGTAATTCGACAGCAAATAGCATAAACGGCGTGGAAAACGATCCATGAAAGAATGTTCTGGCAAATTCGCTCAACGGCCGCGTAGGCTGGGCGATTCCCCGGGTCGGGCGCCCTGCGATGTCCGTTCCCGGAGGCCGCGGAGTGCACCGCCACGGACGGACACTTCGGTGATCTGTGCAGGTCAACCGGATCTCTATGGGATCTCTTCGCGGCGCCGGGCTGTCACGATCTCTGCCGCCGATGGTTCGTCGGGCGCCGATCGGAGACCGATGCCCCGGTGGTGAGGCACGCGGTTGTATCCGTAAAGCAAAGCGTTGATATTTCCATGAGAACGGCTTCTCCGATGATTCGAGGCGCACAGATCGGGGTAGCTTGATATCTACCGGTTGAATACCGAAACGTCAGATGTGGAGCGGCCGAATGACCGACCCGTCGGGAGCGAGGAGAGGACATCATGGCCAACGGAGCGAAAGTGGCACTGGCGGTCGGCGCGGGATATTTCCTGGGCAGAACCCGCAAGATGCGGTTGGCGCTGATGCTCGCAGGCGCCGGGCTCACCGGAAAGTTCCCCTCCGGGCCAACAGAACTCGCCGCACAGGGTCTGAAATCGCTGGGGGCGTCCGCGGACGTGACCCAGCTGAGCGAGCAGCTTCGCGGTGAGCTCCTCGGCGCAGCCAGGGCGGCCGCGCTCGCCGCCGCGACCAATCGGGTCAACGCGCTCAACGACCGTCTTCAAGACGTCACGTCGGCCGTCGACACCGACGAGGTGCTCGACGACGTCGGAGGAACCGTCGGGGACGTCGGAGGGACCGTCGGGGACACCGTGACCGGTGTGGGCGACCAGCTCGCACCGGCGGCCGGGTTGAGGCGCCGTCGCAAGGCGGCGAAAGAGCCGGAACCCGAGGACTACGACGACGAGGACATCGAGGACGAGTCCGACGACGAGGCACTGCTTGTCGACGACGACGCCGACGAGGAGGACCTCGACGACACGGATCTGGACGAGGAGGACACCGACCTGGACGAGGAGCTCGACGAGGAACCGGAACCGGAACCGGCGCCGAGACGGCGTCGTGTCACCCGTCAACCCACCGCGGCGAAGACCGCGATGCGTCGGTCCTCCCGGGCCACCGCCGCCGACGAGCCGGCGACATCGGCGGCGCGGCACGGGCGTTCGTCCACCAGGCGGGCACCTGTACGGCGAGGACGGTGAGAACCATGGCGCAGAAACAAGACGGCGCGCCCAAGGGCGCGAGCCCGTTGCAGGAGTCGTTGCAGACCCTGGCCGGCACGTTCGCCCAGCGTGCGGTCACCTCCGCGTCGAATCGCATGAGCGGCACGACACAGCGGCTGACCGACTATGCGCAGAACGGCGGCGGAAGCGGTCTCATCGCGGCCGCGACCGGCACCGACAAGCTGCTGTCGGGTGACTCGCCCGTGAAAGCGGCAGTGGCCGGCGGCCTCTCCGGTGCGAAGGAGAAGGTGAAGGAGACGGTGCAGAACGTCACCGGAGCCATCACCGGCAAGAGCAAGGGCGGCGGTAAGGGGCTCAAGGTCACCAACATCGTCGAGCAGATCGACGTCGGAGTGCCGGTGGAACTCGCCTACCGCCAGTGGACGCAGTTCGCCGATTTCCCGAAGTTCATGAAGAAGGTCGAACAGGTCGAGCAGGTCTCCGACGAGAAGCTGACCTGGAAGGCGCAGATCTTCCTCTCCCACCGCAGTTGGGAGTCGACCATCACCGAGCAGGTGCCCAACGAGCGGATCGTCTGGCGTTCGAAGGGCGACAAGGGGTATGTCGACGGCGCCATCACCTTCCACGAACTGGCGCCGAGATTGACGCGCGTGATCGTCGTCCTGGAATACCACCCACAGGGCCTCTTCGAGCGCACCGGCAATCTGTGGCGGGCCCAAGGCCGACGAGTCCGTCTGGAGCTGAAGCACTTCCAGCGTCACGTGATGGCATATGCGGTGCTCAACGCGGAGGACATCGACGGCTGGACGGGCGAGATCCGCGACGGGGAGGTCGTCTCCGACGGGGCCAGGGAACCGGAGGAGCGGGAAAGCGAGAGCCCGGCAGCCGTGAACCCGGAACCCGATAACGAGGAGAGTCCGCCACCCAAGCGACGGCGGACCGTGAGCCGGAAACGGGACGCGAGCAACGGCGGATCGCCGGCACGGCGAGCCGCAAAACCACAAAGGAGCCGAGCATGACCACAGCGATCCAACCCGCAGGCGCCGCAGGCGGGGGTTCGGATTCCAGCGGCCTGGCCGACGTGATCGACACGATCCTCGACAAGGGACTCGTGCTCGACGCGTACGTCCGCGTGTCGGTGGTCGGAATCGAGATCCTCACGATCGACGCCCGTGTGGTGGTCGCCAGCGTCGACACGTATCTGCGCTTCGCGGATGCGGTCAACCGCCTCGACATCGCCAACGAAGACCCGAAGTCCGACCTCGGCGGTTTGGTCGGAGACGTGGCGGAGGGCGCCACCAGTGGTGTGGCGAAGGGCAAGACCCAGGGTGTCCTGGACGCGGCGGGGGAGAAGCTCGGCGACCTCCTCAACCAGAACCAGCAGCCGCGGAAAGCCACCAGAGTTCGGAGCCGAAGAGAAGACCGATGACCGCTGAGGATTTGGAGAACGCGGTGTACATATACGGCATCGTTCCCGCCGACGTGCAGGTCGAAGACGACGCCGAGGGCGTCGGCGACCCACCGGGCAAGGTCTCGACGGTACGGGAGGGCAAGATCGCCGCGCTGGTGAGCGAGGTGCCGACCGACCACGCTCTGGGCACACCCGACGACCTGCAGGCACACGCCCACCTCCTGGACGGGGCGGCGGCCGTCGCGCCGGTGCTCCCGTTGCGCTTCGGGGCGGTGATGACCGACGCCGCCGCGGTCGCCGAGGAGCTGTTGCGCGCCCACCACGACGAATTCCACGAGACCCTCACCAAACTCGAAGGGCACGCCCAGTACATGGTCAAGGGCCGGTACGACGAGCAGACGTTCCTGCGTGACCTCCTCGAGGAGAGTGAACAGGCTCGCATGCTCCGCGACGACATCAGAGCCAAACCCGAAGAGGCGTCCCGTGACTCGCGGATGGCGCTCGGCGAGCTGATCGCGAACACGATCGAGGCGAAACGGCAGGCGGACACCGCCACGGCGGTCGACGCGCTCAACACCGTCGCCCGGTCGGTCAACGTGCGCGAGCCGACCCACGAGTGGGATGCGGTGAACGTCGCGGTGCTCATGGAGGTGGCGCGGGAAGAAGAACTGGAGGCCGCCGTGGACAAACTCGCCGAGAACGCCCAGGGACGGGTCGAGTTGCGGCTTCTCGGACCGATGGCGGCGTACGACTTCGTCGTGACCGCCAACCCGGCGGGATGAGTGATGGGTCTGTTCTCCGCGATCTTTCTGGCCCCGCTGCTTCCGGTCCGCGGGGTGATCTCCCTGGCGGAGGTCATCCAGCGGCAGGTCGAGCAGGAGATGAACGACCCGGCGCGGACGCGCAGGCAGCTGGAGGCTCTCGCGGAGGCCCGCGAGAGTGGGGAGATCTCCGCCGAGGAAGAGAAGGCGGCACAGCAGGAGATCCTGAAAGCTCGGGTGACCCCGGCGTCGCCCGAACCGCCGCCTGAGAGTGGGTGAGGCACATGGCAGAACGCTCGCGCGCACGGCCCGGTGACGACGGCGAGCCCGAACTCCCGCCCCTGATGGCGCGGGAAGCGGTCGATCTCGCCCGGGAACACATCACGGGCATGACCGGTCGCGAATCGGTGCAGACCACCTCGGTGGCGCCGACCCGCGGCGGCGGCTGGTTGGTCGAAGTGGAGGTGGTGGAGGACCGCCGGATCCCGTCGTCGTCGGACATCCTCGCGCTCTACGAGGTGGAACTCGACGTCGACGGAGAACTGCTCACCTACCGGCGGACCCGCAGGTACATGCGCGGGCAGACCGGTAACGGCAATGGGGGTGGTGGCTAGTGACGCTTGCGGGCGACGACGGTTATTCGCCGGCACCACGCGGCTACGGATCCCCCATGAGCAGCCCGCAGTCGACCAACCTCGGCGACATCCTGGAACGGGTGCTCGACAAGGGCATCGTCATCGCCGGGGACATCCGGGTCAACCTGCTCGACATCGAACTGCTGACCATCAAGCTGCGGCTGGTGATCGCGTCTCTGGACACCGCGCGGGAGGTCGGCATCGACTGGTGGGTGAACGATCCGTGGCTGTCCAGTAAGGCATCGAACCTGGAACTCGAGAACGACCGCCTGCGCGCCCGGATCGAAGCGCTCGAGACCGGCAACGGCGAGCGCAAAGTGGTCGAGGCCCAGTACACGGAGCTCGAGGATGACTTCTGAGGGCACCGGCGTATGGGTCTACGCGATCGTCGCCGGCGATCAGGCCGGCGAGCGCATCGCCGGCCTGCGCGGCGTGGCCGACGAACCCGTTCGGGTGGTGGCCGCCGGCGACCTCGCCGCCGCCGTCGGCACCGTCGCGCTGGGCGAGTTCGGCCAGGATGCGCTGCGCAGGAACCTGGAGGATCTGGACTGGCTGGGCGCCAAGGCGCGCGCCCACGATGCCGTGGTGTCGGCCATCGCCCGGTCCGGACCCGTCATCCCCGTCCGGATGACCACGGTCTATCTCGGCGACGACCGGGTGCGGGCGCTGCTCGAGAGCCGACGCCCTGAGTTCCACGCGGCGCTGTCCCGGGTCACCGGCCGGATAGAGCTCGGCGTCCGCGCGCACGCCGATGCCAAAGCGCTGGTCGCCCAGGAGGATCCGCAGCCCGAGTCGGGTGCGCGGCGATCGGGTGCGGCCTACCTGATGCGCCGCAAACGCGCACTCGAACATCAGGAGCTCGCGCACGGGACGGCGGCGGCCGCGGCCGACCGGATCCACGCCGCCCTGCTGCGGTTCGCGACCGACGGCAAACGGAAACCGGTGGCGGACAACAGCCTCTCCGGACGGGCCGGCTGGACGGTGCTCAACGGCACCTACCTGGTCGACGACGACCGGGCCGGCGAATTCCGTTCGCTGGTCGACGAACTCGAGCAATCCACCGCCGGCATCGAACTGGAGATCACCGGACCGTGGCCGCCGTACTCCTTCGCGGGGGATGTGGTCGCCGATGACTGACGTGGCGCCCACCGACAACACCCGCGAGATCGCGCTGGTCGATCTGCTCGACCGCGTGCTGGCCGGCGGAGTGGTCATCAGCGGCGACATCACCCTGTCCATCGCCGACGTCGACATGGTGGTCATCTCGCTGCGGACACTGATCTCCTCGGTCGGCACACTGCTGGGTCCTGCCGTCGACGGTGATCGATGACCGATCCGGAACCGGCGCGCCGGCAACGCATCAACTCCGATCCGGAGAGCGTGGAGCGCGGTCTGGTGAGCCTGGTGCTGACGCTGGTCGAACTCCTGCGTCAGCTGATGGAACGGCAGGCGATCAGACGCGTGGACAACGGTGACCTCACCGACGAACAGATCGAGCGCATCGGCACCACGCTGATGCTGCTCGAGGAGAAGATGGAAGAACTGCGGGAACACTTCGGGCTCGAACCCGAGGACCTCAACATCGACCTCGGTCCGCTGGGCCCCCTCTTACCCCGAGAGCCCGGCTGACGGTTGTCAGCCGGGCTCGCCGGGGTTCGGTGTCGATCGGGATGCGCGGTTACCGCATCATCGTGCGCCGCCGGCCCGTCACGCCGCCGTGGCGACGACCCATCAGCGCGGCCACCAGGGCCACACCGATCACCGCGACCACGACCTGGACGAGCAGTTCCATCCAGTCGATGCCGCTGGTGGCGGTCGGGATGCCGATCGCCCGCGCGATGGCCGTTCCGATGAACGCCGACACGATGCCGACCGCGATGGTGATCAGAATGCCGATGTTCTGCTTGCCCGGCAGCAACAGACGGCCGAGTGCACCGACGACTATGCCGATGAGAATTGCGCTGATAATGCCGGTGATTGTCATGGTTCCTCCAAGAGGTGTAGGTGCTGCGGAGATACCCTGGCTCCGCCTCGAATAAACGCGCGCGTCAATCGCGTGCGCGTCAGGCCATTTCGGGCACGCGCAGGCTCGCGATCGTCAACTCGAACTCGCCCACGTCGAGCTGGTCGGCCCCGAGGTCGCGCAACCGGGCGGTGCGCAGCGCGCGGGCCTGGTCGCGGGTGCGGTTCATCGCCCCCATGGAGTCGAACGACACCGAGGAGACCGCCCGGCCGGAGGCGCGGTCGATCATCAGGCTGGCGCTGCAGAACCCTTCGAGTTGCTCGATCGACGGCAGCACCTCGGAGCGGTAGAACGCGATCGCCTGGTCGAACTGTTCGGGACGGGCCCGCAGCCAGGTCGCCCGCACCCCGGCCCCCGCGCCGGCGCGGTGTTCGCGGTGCAGCACCGCGATCTCCCATTCGTCGACCACCGGAGTGCCGCCGAACACCTCCGCGGCGCGCTCGCGCACCGGGCGCACCCGGTCGGCGGCGGCGTGCATCGCTTCGGCGGATTCCCAGGCTGTGGTCGCGATGCAGCGGCGCGACTCGCGATCCACCAGCAGGGACAACCCGACGCAGCCGTCGATGTCACGCAGGGCGGGCATCACCTCGTTGCGGATGTGCGCGATCCCGGCGTCCACCGCGTCCGGTCGTGCCTCGATTGTGGTTGTGCGTGCGAACACAGCCTCACCCCCTTCGGGTGACGGGGCAGCGCCCCGGTGGCGCCACCGGTTCACCTATCACTGTCCTCCGCCGGATCAGGCCGGGCAATGGTCTGAGCGCGGCTCGTACGCTGGCGACATGGACACCGATCTCCTCGACGTCGACACCTCACGGCGGCGCATCGTCGACCTGACCGACGCCGTCCGGTCGTTCTGCGGACCCCGCCGGGACGGCCTGTGCAACGTGTTCGTGCCGCACGCCACCGCCGGTGTCGCGCTCATCGAGACGGGATCAGGCTCCGACGACGACCTGCTCGACACGCTCGAGCGGTTGCTCCCGCGCGACGATCGCTACCGCCACGCGCACGGGTCACCGGGGCATGGCGCCGACCACGTGCTGCCCGCGCTGATCTCCCCGTCGGTCACGGTGCCGGTGCAAGACGGGGAACCGCTTCTCGGGACGTGGCAGAGTGTCGTGCTCGTCGACCTCAACAGGGACAACCCGCGCCGCTCCGTGCGGCTGAGCTTCCTCGGGACGTGAGCGCGATCGTCGTCGTGACGGCGCGAGGATGGCGGCGGGTACTGTAGATCGGTCGAATTACCCGACCTGATAAGGATGCCTCAGACGTGCAGACACACGAGATCAGGAAGCGCTTCCTCGATCACTTCGTGAAAGCGGGCCACACCGAGGTGCCGAGCGCCTCGGTGATCCTCGACGACCCCAACCTGCTGTTCGTCAACGCCGGCATGGTGCAGTTCGTCCCCTACTTCCTGGGCCAGCGCACACCGCCGTGGGACCGCGCCGTCAGCGTGCAGAAGTGCATCCGCACCCCCGACATCGACGAGGTCGGCATCACCACCCGGCACAACACGTTCTTCCAGATGGCGGGCAACTTCTCGTTCGGCGACTACTTCAAGAAGGGCGCCATCGAATTCGCCTGGACACTGCTGACCAATCCGCAGGACCAGGGCGGTTACGGTTTCGACCCCGAAAGGATCTGGGCCACCGTCTATCTCGACGACGACGAAGCCATTCAGCTCTGGCAGGACGTGGCGGGGCTGCCGCTCGAGCGCATCCAGCGCCGCGGGATGGCCGACAACTACTGGTCGATGGGCATCCCCGGGCCGTGCGGCCCGTCATCGGAGATCTACTACGACCGCGGGCCCGACTACGGCGTCGAGGGCGGACCCGAGGCCAACGAGGACCGTTACATCGAGATCTGGAATCTCGTGTTCATGCAGAACGAGCGCGGCGAGGGCACCTCGAAGGAGGACTTCGAGATCCTCGGGCCGTTGCCCCGCAAGAACATCGACACCGGCATGGGTGTGGAGCGGGTCGCATGCCTGCTCCAGAACGTCGACAACGTCTACGAGACCGACCTGCTGCGCCCCGTCATCGACCTGGTCGCCGGAATCGCGCCGCGCGGATACGGCAAGGGCAACCACACGGACGACGTGCGGTACCGGATCATCGCCGACCACTGCCGCACCGCGGCGATCATCATCGGGGACGGCGTCAGCCCCGGTAACGAGGGACGCGGTTACGTGCTGCGCCGCCTGCTCCGCCGCATCATCCGCGCCGCCAAGCTGCTCGGTGTCGACCAGCCGGTCATGGCGGACCTGATGGTGACGGTGCGCGACGCGATGGCCCCGTCGTACCCGGAACTGGGCACGGACTTCGACCGCATCCAGCGCATCGCCGTCGCCGAGGAGACCGCGTTCAACCGGACACTCGCCTCCGGGTCACGGCTGTTCGACGACGCCGCGCGCGCGACCAAGGCATCGGGTGTCGAGAAGCTGTCCGGCCGCGACGCGTTCACCTTGCACGACACCTACGGTTTCCCGATCGAGCTCACCCTCGAGATGGCGGCCGAGGCCGACCTGAGCGTGGATGAGGAGGGCTTCCGGGCCCTGATGGCCGAACAGCGCCAGCGCGCCAAGGCCGACGCCGCCGCCCGGAAGCAGGCGCACACCGACCTCAGCGCCTACCGCGATCTGGTGGACACCCATCCGACTCAGTTCACCGGATTCGACGAACTGACCACCGAGGCGCGCATCCTCGGGATCTTCGTCGACGGCCGGCGGGTGCCCGTCGCCGGGCATGACACCGTCACCGCCCAGCACCGGATCGAGCTGGTTCTGGACCGCAGCCCGTTCTACGCGGAATCCGGCGGGCAGATCGCCGACGAGGGCACCATCACCGGAACCGGCGCGTCCGAGACGTCCAAGGCCGCGGTGTCCGACGTGCAGAAGATCGCGAAGACGCTGTGGGTGCACCGCGTCACCATGGAGTCCGGCGAATTCGTCGAGGGCGACACCGTCGTGGCGGCGGTCGACCCGCGGTGGCGCCACGGCGCCACCCAGGGCCACTCGGGCACTCACATGGTGCACGCCGCGCTGCGGCAGGTCCTCGGCCCGAACGCCGTCCAGGCCGGTTCGCTCAACCGGCCCGGCTACCTGCGCTTCGACTTCAACTGGCAGGGCGCGCTCAGCGAGGAACAGCGCACACAGATCGAAGAGGTCACCAACGAGGCCGTCGAGGCCGACTTCGAGGTGCACAGCTTCACGACGAACCTGGAGAGGGCCAAGTCGATGGGCGCGATGGCGCTGTTCGGCGAGGCGTACCCCGACGAGGTGCGGGTGGTCGAGATCGGCGGCCCGTTCTCGCTGGAACTGTGCGGCGGCACCCACGTGCGCAGCTCCGCGCAGATCGGGCCCGTGACCATCCTCGGCGAATCGTCGGTCGGCTCCGGCGTGCGCCGGGTCGAGGCGTATGTCGGCCTCGACTCGTTCCGCCACCTGGCCAAGGAGCGCGCCCTGATGGCCGGGCTGGCCTCGTCGCTGAAGGTGCCGTCCGACGAGGTGCCGGCCAGGGTGGCCGGTCTCGTCGAGCGGCTGCGGGCGGCGGAGAAGGAACTCGACCGGATGCGGCTGGCGAATGCGCGCGCCGCGGCGGTCAACGCTGTCGCGGGGGCGGAGCTTGTCGGTAAGGTCCGACTCGTGGCGCAGCGGATGGCCGGCGGGATGTCGGCGGGCGATCTGCGCACTCTCGTCGGTGACATCCGCGGCAAGCTGGGCAGCGACCCGGCCGTGGTCGCGCTGATCGCCGAGGGCGAGAACGACACCGTGCCCTTCGTGGTGGCCGTCAATCCGGCCGCCCAGGATCTGGGCCTGAGCGCGAACGAACTGGTCAAACAGTTCGGTGCAGCGGTGAACGGCCGTGGGGGCGGCAAGGCCGATCTGGCGCAGGGTTCCGGTAAGGGGGCGGCGGGCATCGACGCGGCATTGGCTGCGTTGCGTGCCGAGATCGACAGGAGCTGACCCCGTGACCGACAGCGACCACCGCCTCCCGGACCGCCCCGGCGAGGGCGACCCGGGCCGCGGGCGGCGACTCGGCATCGACGTCGGCAGCGTGCGGATCGGCGTCGCCACCAGTGATCCGGACGGTGTGCTGGCCACCCCGGTGGAGACCGTGCGCCGCGAGAAGAACTCGGACCGGCATGTCCGCCGGCTGGCGCACCTGGTGACCGAACTCGAGGCCGTCGAGGTCGTGGTGGGGCTGCCCAGGACGCTGGCCGACAGGACGGGGCCTGCCGCACACGACGCCATCGATGTCGCCGAGGCGCTGGCCCGGCGGATCGCGCCCACCCCGGTGCGGATGGCAGACGAACGGCTCACCACCGTCTCCGCGCAGCGTTCCCTGCGCGAGGCCGGTGTCCGCGCGAAAGGGCAGCGCGCGATGATCGACCAGGTCGCGGCGGTGGGCATCTTGCAGAGTTGGCTGGACCAGCGGCGCGCGGCCCTGGCCGCGCCCGGAGAGGGCGGGCATGGCTGAGGACTGGCGTCACGACCGTGCGGAACCCGTCGCGGTGGGACCACCGCGACGCGGCATGAGCCGTTCGGACCGGATGCGTCTGGAACGGGGCCGCAGGAAGCGCCGGATGGCCGGTGCGGTGTCGCTCGCGCTGCTGATCGCCGTCGTCATCGGAGCGGTGTTCCTCGGTTCCAAGCTGTGGCACGGCATGTTCGGCAGCGACAGCAACGACTTCGCCGGCGAGGGTGTCAGCGACGTGGTGATCCAGGTGCACGACGGCGACTCGACCACGGCCATCGGCCAGACGTTGCACGACAACAACGTCGTGGCGACGGTCAAGGCGTTCGTCGACGCGGCGGAGGGCAACTCCGGCATCACGGCCATCCAGCCCGGCTTCTACAAGGTCCGCACCGAGATCCCGGCCGCCAACGCGGTCGAACGGCTCATCGATCCGCAGAGCCGCGTCGGCAAACTGGTGATCCCCGAGGGCCGCCAACTCGACGACGTGTCCGACGTCAAGACCAACGCGGTGACAGAGGGCATCTTCACCCTCATCTCCAAGGCCACCTGCGTGGACCTCGACGGGCGGCAACAGTGCGTGTCGGCCGACGAGCTCAAGCAGGTCGCCGAGACGGCGGCGCCCTCGGCGTTGGGCGTCCCCGAATGGGCGGTGCAGCCCGTCACCGCGATGGGCGACGACTCCCGCCGCCTCGAGGGTCTGATCGCCCCCGGCAGCTGGAACATCGACCCGTCGGCCGCACCGCAGGAGACCCTCGCGACGCTGATCCGGGCGAGCGCCAACCAGTACGCGCAGAGCGGTCTGCTCGAGACCGCCAATGCCATGAACCTGTCGCCCTATCAGGTGCTCACGGTCGCATCGCTGGTGCAGCGGGAGTCCAAGCCGGAGGACTTCGCGAAGGTCGCCCGCGTGATCTACAACCGGCTGGCCGAGAACCGCACCCTCGAATTCGACTCGACGGTGAACTATCCGCTGGACCGCATCGAGGTCGCCACCACCGACGCCGACCGCGCCCAGATGACCTCGTGGAACACCTACGTGCGGCCCGGGCTGCCCGCCACGCCCATCTGCTCGCCGAGCAAGCCGGCGCTCGTCGCGGCCGAACAACCCGCGGACGGGGACTGGCTGTACTTCGTCACCATCGACCTGCAGGGCACCACGCTGTTCACCCGGGACTACAACGAGCACCTGGCCAGCATCGAACTGGCGCGGCGCAACGGTGTCCTCGACAGTGCCCGTTAGGCCGTGCACGGTAAGGCCCGCAAGGCGGCCGTCCTCGGCTCACCGATCGCCCACTCGCGGTCACCACAGTTGCACCTGGCGGCCTACCGCGCGCTGGGCCTGACCGGCTGGACCTACGAGCGCATCGAGTGCACCGCCGAGCAGCTGCCCGGGCTGGTCGGCGGATTCGGCCCGGAATGGGTCGGGGTCTCGGTGACGATGCCGGGCAAATTCGCCGCGCTGCGCTTCGCCGACGAGCGCACCGACCGCGCGCAGCTGGTCGGGTCGGCCAACACGCTGGTCCGCACACCGAACGGCTGGCGGGCCGACAACACCGACGTCGACGGTGTGACCGGGGCGCTCGGGGCGGTCGACGGCCCGGCGATCGTCGTCGGCTCCGGCGGGACCGCGCCGGCCGCCGTGGTGGCGCTGGCCGAACTCGGCGCCGCCCCCCTCACGATCGCCGCCCGAAACCCGGACAAGGCGGCGCCGCTGGTCGCCCTGGCGGACCGTCTCGGCGTCCGCGCGCACTGGTGCGGCCTCGACGACGCGGCATTGGTTGGGCTCGCGGCCGCTGCCGGCGCGGTCGTCAGCACCGTCCCCGCCGACGTGGCCGCGCGGTACGCGGGGACGCTGGCCGGCACGCCGGTGCTGCTCGACGCGATCTACGATCCGTGGCCGACACCGCTGGCGGCGGCCGTGCAGGCGGCGGGCGGCCGGGTGGTCAGCGGCCTGCAGATGCTGTTGCACCAGGCCTTCGCGCAGGTCGAACAGTTCACCGGCCTGCCGGCTCCGAAAGAGGCGATGAGGGCGGCCCTGCAGGGCGCTTAGCCTCGACGGGTGGAGGCACTCGCGTTGACCGGCGTGGCCGGCTGGCTCGTCACGCTGAGCGTCTACGACGTCCGGTCGCGCCGACTGCCGAACTGGCTCACGCTGCCCGGCGCCGCGGTGATCCTGCTCGGCGCGGCACTGGCAGGCCGAGGCGCGCCCGCCGCGCTCGGCGCCGCGGCGCTGTTCACCCTTTACGGAGTCATCCACCTGGCCGCGCCCGCGGCGATGGGCGCCGGCGACGTCAAACTCGCCGCCGGTCTCGGCGGGCTCACCGGCGCGTTCGGGGCCGACGTCTGGTTGCTGGCCGCCCTCGGTGCGCCGCTGCTGACCGCGGCGTGGGCGCTGATGTCGCTCGCGCGCCGGGAGACGACCGTCGCGCACGGCCCGTCGATGTGTGCGTCGAGCGCCGCCGCGGTCGTCCTGGTGCTGGTCTGACACGCGCCGACCGCACGGCCGTCAGTCGCTGACCCGGACGAGCGCCTTGCCGGTCACCCGCTCTCGACCGCATCGTGAGCGGCCGCGGCCACATCCTCGCGTCCAGTGCCCGCGAACCCGGAGGTCATCGCGTGGGTCGCCGGATTTAGTCGCGACCGGCGCGCCATGGGAAGATGGGACGCGTGTTGCGTTGGACCACTGCCGGTGAATCCCATGGCCGCGCGCTCGTGGCCGTGCTCGAGGGCATGGTCGCGGGCGTCTCGCTGACGACCGAGGACATCGGCGATCAGCTCAGGCGCAGGCGGCTCGGCTACGGCCGCGGCGCCCGCATGAAGTTCGAGCAGGACGAGATCACGATGCTCGGCGGGGTGCGGCACGGCGTCACCCTCGGCGGTCCGATCGCGATCCAGATCGGCAACACGGAGTGGCCGAAGTGGGAGACGGTGATGGCCGCCGACCCCGTCGACCCCGCGGAACTCGCCGAGATCGCCCGCAACGCACCGCTGACCCGGCCGCGGCCCGGCCACGCCGACTACGCCGGCATGCTCAAGTACGGATTCGACGACGCCCGACCGGTGCTGGAGCGGGCCAGTGCCCGCGAGACCGCCGCGCGCGTCGCCGCGGGGACCGTCGCACGGGCGTTTCTGCGCCAGGCGCTCGGCGTCGAGGTGGTCTCGCACGTCATCTCCATCGGTGCGTCCACCCCCTACGACGGCCCGCCGCCGGAACCGGCCGATCTGGCCGCGATCGACGACAGCCCCGTACGGGCCTTCGACGAGGCGGCCGAGAAGTCGATGATCGCCGAGATCGAAGCGGCCAAACGCGACGGCGACACGCTCGGTGGCGTCGTCGAGGTCGTGGTGTCCGGGTTACCGGTCGGCCTCGGGTCGTTCACCAGCGGCGAGGACCGCCTCGACAGCCAACTGGCCGCCGCGGTGATGGGCATCCAGGCCATCAAGGGTGTCGAGATCGGCGACGGTTTCGAGACCGCACGGCGGCGGGGCAGTGTCGCGCACGACGAGATCTACCCCGGCCCCGGCGGAGTCATGCGGTCGACCAACCGGGCCGGCGGGCTCGAAGGCGGGATGACCAACGGTCAGCCGCTGCGAGTTCGCGCGGCCATGAAACCCATCTCCACGGTTCCGCGCGCACTGGCGACCGTCGACATGACCACCGGTGACGAGGCGGTCGCGATCCACCAGCGCTCGGATGTGTGCGCGGTGCCCGCGGCCGGCGTCGTCGTCGAGACCATGGTGGCGCTCGTGGTGGCGCGGGCGGCCCTGCGCAAGTTCGGGGGCGACTCGCTGACCGAGACCAGGACCAACGTGGAGTCGTACCTGCGGGCCGTCGCCGCCCGCGAACCGGCCACCGCGCAGCGGGCGCAGGCGTCGGGCTGATGGCGCCGCGGGCGGTTCTGGTCGGCCTGCCCGGTTCGGGTAAGTCGACCATCGGCCGTCGCCTCGCCAAGGCGATGGGGCTGACGCTGCTCGACACCGACGCCGCCATCGAGGAGACCACCGGACGCACGATCGCCGACATCTTCGCCACCGACGGTGAACAGGAGTTCCGGCGCATCGAGGAAGAGGTCATCCGCTCGGCGCTGCAGACCCACGACGGGGTGCTCTCGCTCGGCGGCGGGGCCGTCACCACCCCCGGTGTGCGCGACGCCCTGGCCGGACACACCGTGATCTACCTCGAGATCAGCGCCGCCGAAGGGGTGCGTCGCACCGGCGGCAGCACCGTGCGCCCGCTGCTGGCCGGGCCCGACCGCGCCGAGAAGTACAAGGCCCTGATGGACGCCCGCGTCCCGCTGTACCGGCGAGTGGCCACCATGCGGGTGAACACCAACCGCCGCAACCCCGGGGCGGTGGTCCGCCACATCGTCGCCCGCCTCGAGAAGTCCACTGCCGACGCCACACCCGCGAGCGCCGCGCCGAACCGGCCGCGGCGGCGTCGTCGCCCACCGTGGCGCAGGGACGCGGCGAAGGACCAGCAGGAGTCCGACGGGCCACCGACACCGGCGATGATGGCCGCCCGCCGGGTGCCGCGGACGCCGAAACCCGACAGCGAGACAACCTTGGAGAAGAACACGTGAGCGAGCCGGTCACCGTCGACGTCCTGGTCGACCCGCCCTACCCGGTGATCATCGGCACCGGGCTGCTCGGGGAGCTCGGCCGGCTGCTCGAGGCCAGGCACAAGGTCGCGATCCTGCATCAGCCGACGCTGTCGGTGACCGCGGAAGCGGTGCGGAGTCATCTGGCGGACAAGGGAATCGACGCACACCGCATCGAGATCCCGGATGCCGAAGCCGGTAAGGACCTGCCGGTGGTGGGGTTCATCTGGGAGGTGCTCGGCCGGATCGGGGTGGGGCGCAGGGATGCGATCGTCAGCCTGGGCGGGGGAGCGGCCACCGACGTCGCCGGATTCGCCGCGGCGACGTGGTTGCGGGGTGTCGACATCGTCCACGTCCCGACCACACTGCTCGGCATGGTCGACGCCGCGGTCGGCGGCAAGACCGGCATCAACACCGATGCGGGGAAGAACCTCGTCGGCGCCTTCCACCAGCCCGCTGCCGTGCTGATCGACCTCGCGACCCTGGAGACGTTGCCCCGCAACGAGATCGTCGCCGGCATGGCCGAGATCGTCAAAGCCGGGTTCATCGCCGACCCGCACATCCTCGACCTCATCGAAGCCGATCCGGACGCCGCCCTCGACCCGTCGAAAGACGTTCTGCCGGAGCTGATCCGGCGCGCGGTCGCGGTCAAGGCGGAAGTGGTCGCCGCCGACGAGAAGGAGTCGGCGCTGCGCGAGATCCTCAACTACGGCCACACCCTGGCCCACGCGATCGAACGCCGCGAGCGCTACCAGTGGCGCCACGGCGCGGCGGTGTCGGTCGGCCTGGTGTTCGCCGCCGAACTCGGCCGTCTCGCAGGACGTCTCGACGACGAGACCGCCGACCGGCACCGATCGGTCCTCGAAACGCTGGGGCTCCCGGTCACCTACGACCCCGACGCGCTGCCGCAACTGGTGGAGTACATGGCGGGCGATAAGAAGACCCGCTCCGGGGTGCTGCGGTTCGTGGTGCTCGACGGGTTGGCCAAACCCGGCCGGCTCGAAGGGCCCGACCCGTCACTGCTCGCCGCGGCCTACTCGGTGGTGGGAGGGACGCGGTGAGCGCCAGCGCCACGGTCAACGTGATCAACGGGCCGAACCTGGGCCGGTTGGGACGCCGCGAACCGGCCGTCTACGGCAGCACCACCCACGCCGATCTGGTGTCGATGATCGAGCAGGAGGCGGCAGGTCTCGGGCTGAAGGTATCGGTGCGGCAGAGCGACAGCGAGGCCGAACTGATCGGCTGGATCCACGCGGCCGCCGACGCGGGCGAACCGGTCGTGCTCAACGCCGGGGCGCTGACCCACACCTCGATCGCGCTGCGCGACGCGTGCGCCGAACTGAGCGCACCGCTGATCGAGGTGCACATCTCGAATGTGCACCGCCGCGAGGAGTTTCGGCACCACTCGTATCTGAGCGGGGTCGCCACCGGGGTGATCGTCGGCCTCGGCGTGCAGGGCTACCTGCTGGCGCTGCGCTACCTCGCGGGCGGCTAGAGCCGGTTCTCGGGCGGCGTCGACCGTTCGGTCCCGCCGCCCTGCGACGCGACCGGGGTGGTCTGGTGGTTCGAATCGTCCTGCCCGCCCGGGCGGACCGCGGCGAACACGTCGGTGTCGGCGCGGTCGTCGTCCTCACCCTCGCGGCGGCGCGGCTCATCGGGCGCCTTGCGGTCGACGAGCCAGCGGCCCAGTGCCACCCCGATGATCGCGAGGACGAACGTCAGCAGCGCGGTGAACGCCGCGAACGTGGTGAGCTCGTTCAGCAGTGCCTCGACGTAGAGGTTCTTGTAGAACACGCCGATCAGCCATGCGACGAACCCGCTGACGATTCCGGCGAACAGGCCGGTCAGCAGCCACGTCATGGCCAGATCCCCACGGCGGTCGGGGTCGGGGTTGCGGCGCGCGTCCTGCCGGCCGTCGACGAATCCCCACAGGAAGGCGGCGAGGGCGTACAACGAGACGAGGACGATGCTGATCGTCGCCGCCCTGGTTTCCCACGCGTTGATCATCGCTCCCTGCAGCAATCGGACGATCACCATCAGGGCCGCGAACACCAGTCCGCGCAGTAACCACTTGCTCATGGCGCAACAGCGTAGCGAGTACCGTCAGCGGCTGTGACTCTTTCCCAGCGTAGAGACCGACTGCGCGAGCGTCTGGAAGCCGCCGAACTCGATGCGATGCTGGTCACAGACCTGGTCAACGTCCGATACCTGTCGGGATTCACCGGTTCGAACGCCGCGCTGCTCATCAGCGTGTCCCACACCACCCCGATCCTGGCCACCGACGGCCGGTACCGCACGCAGGCCGCCAAACAGTCACCCACCGCCGAGGTCGTGATCGAGCGGGCATGCGCCCCCCATCTCGCCGGCCGGGCCGCCGCCGACGGTCTGCGCCGCGTCGGCTTCGAAAGCCATGTGGTCACCGTCGACGGCCACCGCGGCCTGCAGAAGGCCGCCGGTGACGTCGAATTCGTCCGCGCCCCCGGCATGGTCGAGGCCCTGCGCGAAGTGAAGGACGCCGGTGAGGTCGCGCTGCTGCGGCTGGCCTGCGAGGCCGCGGACGCCGCGCTCGAGGATCTCATCGCGGCGGGTGGCCTCCGTCCGGGCCGGACCGAGAAGCAGGTGCGCCGCGATCTCGAGGCCCTGATGCTCGACCACGGCGCCGACGGCCCCTCCTTCGAGACCATCGTGGCGACCGGACCCAACTCGGCGATCCCGCACCACCGGCCCACCGACGCGGTGCTGGCAGCCGGCGACTTCGTCAAGATCGACTTCGGCGCGCTGGTCAGCGGCTACCACTCGGACATGACCCGGACGTTCGTGCTGGGCCGCGCCGGCAAGATCGACGACTGGCAGCGCGACATCTACGACCTGGTCGCCACCGCGCAGCGGGCCGGCACCGAGGCGCTCAAGCCCGGCGTCACGCTGTCCGAGGTCGACGCGGCATCGCGGCAGGTCATCGCCGACGCCGGGTACGCCGAACACTTCGGCCACGGCCTCGGGCACGGCGTGGGACTGCAGATCCACGAAGCGCCGGGAATCAATTCCGCGGCCGCCGGTACACTGCTTGCTGGCTCTGTGGTGACCGTGGAGCCCGGTGTCTATCTGCCCGACCGGGGCGGCGTCCGCATCGAGGACACGCTGGTCGTCGGCTTCGAGAGAAGCGCAGGAACAGACACCCCGGACTTGCTCACCCGGTTCCCCAAGGAACTGGCCATCATCGATTAGGAGATTCACCCAACGTGGCATCGACCGCCGACTTCAAGAATGGGCTCGTCCTGCAGATCGACGGCCAACTGTGGCAGATCACCGAGTTCCAGCACGTCAAACCCGGCAAGGGTCCGGCGTTCGTGCGTACCAAGCTCAAGAACGTCGTATCGGGCAAGGTCGTCGACAAGACCTACAACGCCGGGGTGAAGGTGGAGACCGCGACCGTCGATCGGCGCGATGCGACCTACCTGTACCGCGACGGGTCCGACTTCGTGTTCATGGACTCCGAGGACTACGAACAGCACCCGCTGCCGGAGGCGCTGGTCGGCCGGCTCGCCGGCTTCCTGCTGGAGAGCATGCCGGTGCAGATCGCCTTCCACGACGGCACCCCGCTGTACCTGGAACTGCCGGTGACCGTCGAACTCGAGGTCACCCACACCGAACCCGGTCTGCAGGGCGACCGCTCGAGCGCGGGCACCAAGCCGGCGACGCTGGAGACCGGCGCCGAGATCCAGGTCCCGCTGTTCATCAACACCGGGGACAAGCTGAAGGTCGATTCCCGCGACGGCAGCTACCTGGGTCGCGTCAACTCCTAGTCATGTCCGACCGCAAACCGGATCGGGGCCGCCATCAGGCCCGTAAACGCGCCGTCGACCTGCTGTTCGAGGCGGAGGCGCGCGGACTGACCGCCGCCGAGGTCGCGACTTCGCGCAACAAGCTGGCCGGTACGCAGCCCGATGTGACGGCGCTGAACCCGTACACCGTCACCGTCGCACGCGGGGTGACCGACCACCGCCCGCACATCGACGACCTGATCTCGGCGCATCTGCAGGGCTGGACGCTCGACCGACTGCCCGCGGTGGACCGCGCCATCCTGCGCGTGGCGGTGTGGGAACTGCTGCACGCCGAGGACGTCCCCGAACCGGTCGCGGTCGACGAGGCGGTCGAGCTGGCCAAGCAGCTGTCCACCGACGACTCACCCGGATTCGTCAACGGCGTGCTCGGCCAGGTAATGCTCGTGACGCCTCAGATCCGCGCAGCGTCGCAGGCGGTCCGTGAATCCGCGCAGGGGCCGTCGGAGGGCTGAGTCAGGTCGCTTCTGAGAAGTGACATCGCCGGCGATATCAGATATCAACGGCCCGCACGGGGATGCTCCGTCAGAAGCCCATGGTCGACAAATCCGGCATCATCGGGCTCGAGCGGTACACCCCTACGCCTTCGCCGTCGGTGAGGACGTAGACATTCACGTTCTCGCTTTCCTTGCCCTGCCGTTGCACCGAGGCGAAGCCCTCGTACTGGCGACCCTCTTTCCATGTCAGGTGGACGCCGAGCACCCGCACGTCGGAAGTGTCTGCGTCGGAACGGTAATCCTCTTGTAGCGAGAACTTCAGTTCCCTGGCGAGGTCCCCGGCGTCAGGCCGCCCGATGCCGAACGGCAACGGTGGAAGCGACGAGTAATTCGCCATTACGGTCACCGATAGAAGCAGTAGAGCTATAAGCGTGATGCCGACACGGTAAGCAACCAATTCTCTACCTCTCGAGTGGTTGGGCGCGGGTGCTCAGTCCATATGGGATAAGCGTCCGCGCAGCGCGCGCCGTTACCTCTCGCTCAGGAAGTGAAGTTGCTCGGGATAGTCCGGTAGCGTGATCGCGTCCGCCGTGCGGAACCACAGGCGCGAGGCGACCGGGCGCAGCGGCCAGCGCTGCATCCACTTCATCGCGGTGGCGTTGTCGGAGATCTCCTTCTCCGTCATCGGGGCGTACCGGTCGAGGGTGTTGTTCAGCTTCTGGCACCGGGTCACGTACGGACGCATCACCGTCTGGTACCTGCGGAACACCGCGCGCAGCCGGTCGACGGTCAGACCGGTTCCCGCCGTACCCAATTCGCCGGCCAGCACGTACGCGCCGACGAGGGCGAGGCTGGTGCCCATCCCGGACAGGGGGGACGCGCAGTACCCGGCGTCGCCGACGAGGGTGACCCGCTGCGACGACCACGACGGCATCTTCACCTGGGTCAACGAGTCGAAGTAGAAATCCTCGGCCCGCTCGGCGGCGTCGACCAGGGCGTCGCACTGCCAGCCTGCGCCGGTGAACCGGTCACGCAGGATGCGCCGCTGGCTGTCGAGGTCGTGCCGGTCGTAGGTGATCGGGTCGGACCGGAACGACAGGCCGGCCTTGACGGTCGACGGATCGTGCGACGGACGCATCGACGCGTTCAGCCCGCCGGGGGCCTGATACATCAGGTACCAGCCGTCCAGGCCGACGGTGTCCGGCGCGGAGAACCACGCGTTGTAACCACCGAGTGGCGTGACGAACCGGTCCTCGGGCCCGAACACCATGCGGCGCACCGCCGAATGCGGTCCGTCGGCGCCGACGACGAGGTCGGCCCGCATCTCGCTGCCGTCGGTGAACGTGACGTCGGCCCCCGCCTCGTGTTCGGTCAGGGTGTCGATTCGCGTGCCGAACCGGTAGTCGCACACGTCCTTGGTGGCCCCGTACAGGACGTCGACGAGGTCGCCGCGCAGGATCTCCAGCTTGGACACCGGACCGTTGCCGTCGAAGGCGGTCACCGGCATCTCGGCGCGTCGGCTGCCGTCGGACCGCAGCCACGCGATACCGCGCTGGAACAGCGCACGCCGCTCCATCTGGTCGAGCAGCCCCATCCGCGCCACCACATCGGCGCCGGCGCCACGCAGGTCGACGGTCTGCCCGCCGGGCCGCACCCCGCCGGCGGTCTCCGCCACCACCACGCGATACCCGTTGCGGGTCAACCAGAATGCCAGTGCGGGGCCGGCGATCCCGGCGCCGCTGACGATGACGGTCGGCGCAGACATGGCGACAGGCTAACCGCGCCGGCGCCGTCGGGCCGTCAAATGCCGAGCGCGGAATAGGTGCGTCGCACGAACTTCGGTTGCACCGACTGCAGTTTCATCAGCGACGTGTTGCCCGCGACCGCGGCCGCGGCGTCGGCGCCGAAGTTCGGCAGGTTCTGGATGAGGTAGACCAGGATCAGGTCGGCGCTCGGGTCGGCCTGCCACCACGTGCCGTAGGCGCCGGGCCAGCTGAACGTGCCCGGGCCGCCGGGCCCGAACAGCTGACGCGACTTGGCGGGGTCGGTGACGACCGACAGGTTCAGCCCGAAACCCCGTCCGAGCCAGAACGGCATCCCGAGGAACGGGTGCTTCTTCTGGTCGGGGGTCAACCGGTCGGTGCGCATCGACCGCACGGACTCCTCCGAGAGGACCCGCACGCCGTCCACCTCGCCGCCGGCGAGCAGCATCCGGGCGAAGCGCAAATAGTCGTCGGCGGTGGAGAACAGGTTCGCCCCGCCCATGCAGAACGGCGGCGGGGTCGTGGGCGGCGGACCCATCGCGTCGTGGCTCAGCGTGTCGTCGCTGGTGAGCTTGTACATCGTCGCGACCCGCCCTCGGTTGTGCGGCGCCACGTAGAACGCGGTGTCGGCCATGCCGAGCGGCCCGAGGATGCGGTCGGTGAGCACCTCCTGCAGCGGTTTTCCCTCGATGCGCTCGAGCAGGATGCCCAGCACGTCGGTGGCGTTGCTGTAGGTCAACCGGTCACCCGGCTGGTGCTCGAGCGGCAGCGCGCCGATCTCCGCCAGCCACGCGTCGGGGTTCTGTTTGGCCGAGATCCGCCCGTAGGCGCGCGCCAGTGGCCCCGCGACGGAGAAGAAGTAGGCCAGCCCGCTGCGGTGCGTCATCAGGTCGTCGACGGTGATCGCCCTGCGGGCGGGATGGGTGCGGTCCAGCGGGCCGCCCGGCGTGTCGAGCACCTGCATGTCGGCCAGCTCCGGCAGCCATCTGGTGACCGGATCGCTCAGCGCGAACCGGCCCTGCTCGAGCAGGCTCATGGCCGCCGCCACCGTCACCGGCTTCGTCATGGACGCGATGCGGAAGATCGTGTCGCGCCGCATCGGCAGGTGCGCGCCGATGTCGCGGTGGCCGAGTTCGTTCACCTGCACCACCCGGCCCGCCTGCCACACGAGGGTGACGGCGCCGGACAGCAGCCCGGCGTCGATGGCCTCACGGATGGATGCCTGGTTGCCGTCGAGGTTCACCGAGCCAGGCTAACCACTGCCGGGGCGCAGCCGCTCGACTGGTAGGCTTTGCGCAGTTTGACATCCTTTAACGATCCGTCCGGCGAGGCGGAGAAGGAGGTCCGGATCGCGCGTGGGCAGTCCTGACAACCCCGACCGGGAATTGATGACCGCGGCGGACGTGGCTCGCACCGTTTCCCGTATCGCCCACCAGATCATCGAGAAGACCGCCCTCGACGGCCCCGACGCACCGCGGGTGGTGCTGCTCGGCATCCCGACCCGCGGGGTCACCCTGGCGGCCCGGCTGGCCGAGAGGATCAAGACCTTCTCTGAGGTGACCGTCCCGCACGGCGGTCTCGACATCACGCTCTACCGCGACGACCTGGACACCAAGCCGCCGCGGCCGCTGGAGGACACCTCGATCCCCGCGGGCGGCATCGACAACGCCCTGGTGATCCTTGTCGACGACGTGCTCTACACCGGGCGTTCGGTGCGCGCCGCACTGGACGCGCTGCGCGACATCGGCCGCCCGAACGCCGTGCAGCTCGCGGTGCTCGTCGACCGCGGCCACCGCGAACTGCCGCTGCGCGCCGACTACGTCGGCAAGAACGTGCCGACCTCGCGCAGCGAGAACGTCAAGGTGCGCCTGGCCGAGACCGACGAGGTCGAGGGCATCTGGATCGCACCGCACGGTGGGCCGCGGCGATGAGCGCTTGCGCGAAGAGCAGAGGGCCGGCGATGAGCGCGTGCGCGCAGAGCAGAGAGGCCGAGGAATGACGAGACACCTGCTGACCGCTGCGGACCTGACCCGCGACGAGGCCACCGCGATCCTCGACGACGCCGACCGGTTCAGCCAGGCGCTGCTGGGCCGAGAGGTCAAGAAGCTGCCGACACTGCGCGGGCGCACCGTGATCACGATGTTCTACGAGAACTCCACCCGCACCCGGGTGTCGTTCGAGGTCGCGGGCAAGTGGATGAGCGCCGACGTGATCAACGTCAGCGCATCGGGTTCCTCTGTGGCCAAGGGCGAGTCGTTGCGTGACACCGCTCTCACCCTGCGCGCTGCCGGGGCGGATGCACTGATCATCCGGCACCCGGCGTCGGGGGCCGCCCAGCAGCTCGCGGAGTGGACCGCCGAAGAAGGCGGCCATGGTCCGTCGGTGATCAACGCCGGCGACGGCACGCACGAACACCCGACCCAGGCGCTGCTCGACGCGCTGACCCTGCGCCAGCGTCTCGGCGGCATCGAGGGCAGGCGGGTGGTGATCGTCGGCGACGTCCTCCACAGCCGCGTCGCCCGCTCCAACGTCCTGCTGCTGCACACCCTCGGGGCGGAGGTGGTGCTGGTGGCGCCGCCGACGCTGCTCCCGGTCGGTGTGCACCAGTGGCCGGTGACGGTGTCCCACGAGTTGGACGCCGAACTGCCCGCCGCCGACGCCGTACTCATGCTGCGGGTGCAGGCCGAGCGGATGAACGGCGGATTCTTCCCGTCCGCCCGCGAATACTCGGTCCGCTACGGCCTGTCGGAGAAGCGTCAGGCGCTGCTGTCGGATGCCGCGGCGGTGCTGCACCCCGGGCCGATGCTGCGCGGCATGGAGATCTCCTCGTCGGTCGCGGACTCCTCGCAATCGGCTGTGCTGCAACAGGTTTCCAATGGTGTGCACGTCCGCATGGCGGTGCTCTTCCATCTGCTCGTCGGTGCGGAACAGGAGGCGATCAGCGCATGACTTCATCCATCCCCGGGTCGCTCCGCTCCTGCCCGCCGGTGCTGATCCGCGGGGTGCGTCGCTACGGCGAGGGTGATCCCGTCGACGTGCTCGTCGAGAACGGTCAGATCGCCGAGATCGGGGCGGGGCTGCGCGTACCCGAGGACGGCGACGCCGTCGACGCGCACGGCCAGATACTGCTGCCCGGGTTCGTCGACCTGCACACCCATCTGCGCGAGCCCGGCCGTGAATACGCCGAGGACATCGAGACCGGTTCGGCGGCAGCGGCGCTCGGCGGCTACACCGCCGTCTTCGCGATGGCCAACACCACACCGGTGGCCGACAGCCCGGTGGTCACCGACCACGTGTGGCACCGCGGGCAGCAGGTCGGGCTGGTGGACGTGCATCCGGTCGGCGCGGTCACGATGGGACTCGAGGGCCGCCAACTCACCGAGATGGGCATGATGGCCGCCGGTGTCGGCCAGGTGCGGATGTTCTCCGACGACGGGGTCTGCGTCGACGATCCGTTGATCATGCGCCGGGCCCTCGAGTACGCGTCCGGGCTGGGCGTGCTGATCGCCCAGCACGCCGAGGAACCCCGGCTCACCGTCGGCGCCGTCGCGCACGAGGGGCCCAACGCCGCCCGGCTCGGCCTGGCCGGCTGGCCCCGCGCCGCCGAGGAGTCGATCGTCATCCGGGACGCACTGCTGGCGCGCGACGCCGGTGCCCGCGTGCACATCTGCCACGCGTCGACCGCGGGCACGGTCGAACTGCTGCGGTGGGCCAAGGACCAGGGCATCGCGATCACCGCGGAGGTCACCCCGCACCACCTGCTGCTCGACGACAGCCGCCTGGCGACCTACGACGGCCGCAACCGCGTCAACCCGCCGCTGCGTGAGGCCGGCGACGCCGAGGCGCTGCGCCGGGCGCTGGCCGACGGGGTGATCGACTGCGTGGCCACCGATCACGCCCCCCACGCCGAGCACGAGAAGATGTGCGAGTTCGCCGCCGCCCGGCCCGGGATGCTGGGCCTGCAGACCTCGCTGTCCGTGGTGGTGCGGACCATGGTCGAACCCGGCCTGCTGACCTGGCGCGACGTGGCGCGGGTCATGAGCGAGGCCCCGGCCCGCATCGTCGGGCTCCCCGATCAGGGCCGTCCGCTGGAGGTCGGGGAACCGGCCAACCTCACCGTCGTCGACCCCGACGCCACCTGGACCGTCAACGGTTCCGCGCTGGCCAGCCGGTCGGACAACACCCCCTTCGAGGAGATGACCTTGCCGGCCGCGGTGACGCTGACCCTGTTGCGCGGCAAGGTGACCGCCCGCGACGGCAAGAGCCCGGCGCCGGCGGGCACAAGCGACGGGGGTACCTCCCACGCGGAGCGTAGGGGGCCGACCGGGGGATCGGCGCTGTGAACACCGGGACGCTCGTCACGTCGCTCGTCATGGCGGCCGTCGTCGTCGTGGCGATCGGGCTGCTGATCCGGGCGATGATGCGCGGGTGGCGCAGACGGGCCGAACGGCAGGTCGAGCTGATCGGCACGCTGCCGACGCTGCCCGATATCGTGGGTCAGGCCGTCATCCCGGCGATGAAGGGGATCTACGTCGGCAGCACGCTGGCGCCGAACTGGCACGAACGCGTCGTCGTCGGTGATCTCGGCTACCGCACGAAGGCGGTGCTGACCCGCTATCCCGAGGGGATCATGGTGCAGCGCAGCGGCGCCCGCCCGATCTGGATTCCCGCCGAATCGGTGACCGCGATCCGCACCGAACGCGGCATGGTGGGCAAGGTGGTTCCCGGGGGCAGGAGCGCCGCGGGCAAGGCGCCGTCCCACGAGGGAATCCTCGCCATCAGATGGCGGCTGCCGTCGGGTATCGAGATCGACACCGGATTCCGCGGCGACGACCGCACCAAGTACGACCGCTGGCTGGAGGAAATAGCGTGACCAACAAAGCCGTTCTCGTCCTGGAGGACGGGCGGGTCTTCACCGGGGTGCCCTACGGCGCCGTCGGGCAGACGCTCGGTGAGGCGGTGTTCTCGACCGGGATGTCGGGATACCAGGAGACCCTCACCGACCCGAGCTACTACGGCCAGATCGTGGTCGCGACCGCACCGCAGATCGGCAACACGGGCTGGAACCATGAGGACGCCGAGAGCCGCGACGACAAGATCTGGGTCGCCGGCTACGCCGTCCGCGACCCGTCGCCGCGCGCCTCGAATTGGCGCGCCACCGGCACCCTCGACGACGAACTGGTCCGCCAGGGCATCGTCGGCGTCGCCGGCATCGACACCCGCGCCCTGGTGCGGCACCTGCGCACCCGCGGCGCGATGAAGGCGGGCATCTTCAGTGGCGATGAGGCCGCGGCGCCCGTCTCCGAACTGCTCGAGCGGGTCCGTAGCCAACCGGGGATGCTCGGCGCCAGCCTGGCGGAGAAGGTCAGCACCGACGAGGTCTACATCGTGGAACCCGAAGGCGCACATCGCTTCACCGTCGCGGCCATCGACCTCGGCATCAAGACCAACACCCCGCGCAACTTCGCGCGCCGCGGCATCCGCAGCCACGTGCTGCCGGTCGGGGCGACGTTCGAGCAGATCGCCGACCTCGAGCCCGACGGGGTGTTCCTGTCCAATGGGCCGGGCGACCCGGCCGCGGCCGACCACGTCGTCGAGGTGACCAGGGAGGTGCTGGGCGCCGGGATCCCGCTGTTCGGCATCTGCTTCGGCAACCAGATCCTCGGCCGGGCGCTCGGCCGTGACACCTACAAGATGGTGTTCGGACACCGCGGCATCAACGTGCCGGTGATGGACCACGCCACCGGTCGCGTCGCGATCACCGCGCAGAATCACGGCTTCGCCCTCGAGGGCGAAGCGGGTGAGCGGTTCGACACCCCGTTCGGCGAGGCGGTCGTCAGTCACACCTGCGCGAACGACGGGGTCGTGGAGGGCGTCAAACTCGTGAGCGGACGGGCCTTCTCGGTGCAGTACCACCCCGAGGCCGCGGCCGGCCCGCACGATGCGAACTACCTGTTCGACCAGTTCGTCGACCAGATGGCGGGGGAGAAGTGAGCGCGAGCGTGCGCAACTGCAGGAATTTTGGCGGCATGTCGTGTGCAGACACGCACGCTCGCGGTGAGGAGAAGTAATGCCACGTCGGACAGACCTGCGCCACGTCCTGGTGATCGGCTCCGGGCCGATCCTGATCGGACAGGCCGCCGAATTCGACTACTCCGGCACCCAGGCCTGCCGCGTGCTGCGCGCCGAAGGCCTCACCGTCACGCTGATCAACTCCAACCCGGCGACGATCATGACCGACCCGGAGTACGCCGACTTCACCTACGTCGAACCGATCACACCGGACTTCGTCGAGCGGGTGATCGCCCAGCAGGCCGAGCGCGGCAACAAAATCGACGCGCTGCTGGCCACCCTCGGCGGACAGACCGCGCTCAACACCGCGGTCGCGCTGTCGGAGAACGGTGTGCTCGAACGCTACGACGTCGAGCTGATCGGCGCCGACTTCGAGGCGATCCAACGCGGGGAGGACCGGCAACGGTTCAAGGACATCGTCACCAAGGTGGGCGGCGAATCCGCGCGTAGCCGTGTCTGTTTCACGATGGAAGAGGTCCGCGAGACCGTCGAGGAACTGGGCCTGCCGGTGGTCGTGCGGCCGTCGTTCACGATGGGCGGTCTCGGCTCCGGCATGGCGTACTCCGCCGAGGACGTCGAGCGGATGGCCGGGCACGGGCTCGCGTCGTCCCCCTCGGCCAACGTGCTGATCGAGGAGTCCATCTTCGGCTGGAAGGAATACGAACTCGAGCTGATGCGCGACCGCCACGACAACGTGGTGGTGGTGTGTTCGATCGAGAACTTCGACCCGATGGGCGTGCACACCGGCGACTCGGTGACCGTCGCCCCGGCGATGACGCTGACCGACCGCGAGTACCAGACCATGCGCAACCTCGGCATCGCGATCCTGCGCGAGGTCGGCGTGGCGACCGGCGGGTGCAACATCCAGTTCGCGGTGAACCCGGACGACGGCCGGCTCATCGTCATCGAGATGAACCCGCGGGTGTCGCGGTCCAGCGCCCTGGCGTCGAAGGCCACCGGCTTCCCGATCGCGAAGATCGCGGCCAAGCTGGCGATCGGCTACACCCTCGACGAGATCCTCAACGACATCACCAAGGAGACCCCGGCCTGCTTCGAGCCGACGCTGGACTACGTCGTCGTCAAGGCGCCGCGGTTCGCGTTCGAGAAGTTCCCTGGCGCCGACGCCACCCTGACCACGACGATGAAGTCGGTCGGCGAGGCGATGTCGCTGGGGCGCAACTTCATCGAGGCGCTCGGCAAGGTGATGCGCTCTCTGGAGAGCGGTCGTGCCGGCTTCTGGACCGCCCCGGACCCGATCGCCACCGTCGACGAGGTGCTGGAGAACCTGCGCACCCCGACCGACGGGCGGCTCTACGACATCGAATACGCGCTGCGGCTCGGGGCATCGGTCGAGCAGGTCGCACAGGCCTCCGGGGTGGACCCGTGGTTCGTCGACCAGATCGCCGGGCTGGTGTCGCTGCGCACCGAGATCCTCGATGCCCCGGTCGTCGACGGCGCCCTGCTGCGGCGGGCCAAGTACAACGGGTTGTCCGACCGCCAGATCGCCGCGCTGCGCCCCGAACTCGCCGGTGAGGTCGGCGTGCGGGCGCTGCGTCAGCGCCTCGGCATCCACCCGGTGTTCAAGACGGTCGACACCTGCGCCGCGGAGTTCGAGGCCAAGACGCCCTACCACTACAGCAGTTACGAACTCGACCCGGCGGCCGAGTCGGAGGTGGCGCCGCAGGCCGAGAAACCCAAGGTGCTGATCCTGGGCTCCGGCCCGAACCGCATCGGTCAGGGCATCGAATTCGACTACAGCTGTGTGCACGCCGCGACCACGCTGAGCGAGGCCGGCTTCGAGACCGTGATGATCAACTGCAACCCCGAGACGGTGTCGACCGACTACGACACCGCCGACCGGTTGTACTTCGAGCCGCTGACGTTCGAGGACGTCCTCGAGATCTACTACGCCGAATCCGCCTCCGGCGCGGGCGGTCCGGGCGTCGCCGGGGTGATCGTGCAACTCGGCGGGCAGACGCCGCTCGGGCTGGCCGAACGGCTCGAACAGGCGGGTGTCCCGATCGTCGGCACCAGCCCCAAGGCCATCGACCTGGCCGAGGACCGCGGGGCTTTCGGCGAGGTGCTGACCACCGCGGGGCTGCCCGCCCCGAGGTTCGGCCTGGCCACCACGTTCGACCAGGCCCGCCTGATCGCCGCCGACATCGGCTATCCCGTGCTGGTCCGGCCGTCCTACGTGCTGGGTGGTCGCGGTATGGAGATCGTCTACGACGAGCAGACCCTCGAGGGCTACATCACCCGGGCCACCCAGTTGTCGCCCGAGCACCCGGTGCTGGTGGATCGCTTCCTCGAAGACGCCATCGAGATCGACGTCGACGCACTGTGCGACGGCACCGAGGTCTACATCGGCGGGATCATGGAGCACATCGAGGAGGCCGGGATCCACTCCGGCGACTCGGCGTGCGCGCTGCCCCCGGTGACGCTGGGCCGCAGCGACATCGAATCGGTGCGGCGGGCCACCGAGGCGATCGCGCACGGCGTCGGGGTGGTCGGGCTGCTCAACGTGCAGTACGCGCTCAAGGACGATGTGCTCTACGTGCTGGAGGCCAACCCGCGGGCGAGCCGCACCGTGCCGTTCGTGTCGAAGGCCACCTCCGTGCCGCTGGCCAAGGCGTGTGCGCGGATCATGCTCGGCGCCACGATCGCCCAGCTGCGCGAGGAGGGTGTGCTGGCCGCGACCGGCGACGGGGGCACCACCGCCCGCAACGCCCCTGTCGCGGTGAAGGAAGCGGTGCTGCCGTTCCACCGGTTCCGCAAAGCCGACGGCGCCCAGATCGATTCGCTGCTCGGCCCGGAGATGAAGTCGACCGGTGAGGTGATGGGCATCGACCACGACTTCGGCAGCGCGTTCGCCAAGAGCCAGACCGCGGCCTACGGTTCGCTGCCCAGGTCGGGCACCGTGTTCGTCTCGGTGGCCAACCGCGACAAGCGGTCGCTGGTGTTCCCGGTCAAACGGCTGGCCGACCTCGGCTTCACCGTGCTCGCCACCGAGGGAACCGCGGAGATGCTGCGCCGCAACGGGATTCCGTGCGACGAGGTGCGCAAGCACTACGAGGGTCTGAGCGGGGCCGACGACAAGCGGCGCTCAGCGATCGAGGCCATCCGCGCCGGTGACGTCGCGATGGTGATCAACACGCCGTACGGCAACTCCGGTCCGCGCGTCGACGGCTACGAGATCCGTTCGGCCGCGGTGTCGATGAACATCCCGTGCATCACCACCGTGCAGGGCGCCTCGGCCGCGGTGCAGGGCATCGAGTCGAGCCTGCGCGGCGACATCGGGGTGATGAGCCTGCAGGAGCTGCACAGCGAGCTGGAGCACTGACCATGCGCGGCTTCGGGCGCCGGCTCGCCGAGGCGGTGTCCGAACGGGGTCCGCTGTGCCCAGGCATCGATCCGCACCCGGAGCTGCTGACGACCTGGGGGCTGTCGGTCGACGCCGACGGGCTGCGCCGCTTCTGTGACATCTGCGTGAGCGCATTCGCGGGCTTCGCGATCGTCAAACCGCAGGTGGCCTTCTTCGAAGCCCACGGTTCGGCGGGGTACGCGGTGCTCGAAGGAACCATGGCCGCCCTGCGTTCCGAAGGCGTGCTGGTGCTGGCCGACGCCAAGCGCGGCGACATCGGCTCCACGATGGCCGCCTACGCCCAGGCGTGGGCGGGGGAGTCGCCGCTGGCCGCCGATGCGGTCACCGCGTCGCCGTACCTGGGCTTCGGGTCGTTGCAGCCACTGCTCGACACCGCCGGCAGACACGGGACGGGCGTGTTCGTGCTCGCCGCCACGTCCAACCCCGAGGGCGCGGGTGTGCAACGCGCCCGGATCGAGGGCGCCACCGTCGCCCAGTCGATCGTCGACGCCGCCGCAGCGGTGAACCGCGACGCCGAGGGGCCGGGGTCGGTCGGCGTCGTCGTCGGCGCCACGGTGGCCGAACCACCCGATGTGAGCGCGCTGGGCGGCCCGGTGCTGGTGCCCGGTGTCGGCGCCCAGGGCGGCCGTCCGGAGGCGCTCGGGGGCCTGGGGGGCGCCCGTCCGGGACAGCTGTTGCCCACGGTGTCGCGGGAGGTGTTGCGCGCCGGCCCCGACGTCGCGGCGCTGCGCGGTGCCGCGGAGCGGATGCGCGACGCCGTGGCGTACCTCGCGTGACCGCCTACGGATCGACTGTGAACCCAGGGCGGGAAACCGGCCAGCGGAGCGCCGGCGTGGCGGACCGTCCGACGACGGCCCGCCCCGTCGCGGTGCGTCCTACAACCGGATCCACTGCCCGAGGAACCAGAAGCCCCATCCGTCGCCGTTGCCCGCGCGCATCGGTGTCACCGGTTGACCGTGCCAGTTGAACGGCCGGTGGTCCTGGCGGGCCTGGTCGGGTCCGCGCTGCCGCCAGTCGCTGGGTGCATCGGCCCGGTGTGAGGCGCACGCCGACGCACCGGGCCGGTCGCAGGCCGGGCCGGGGTCGGCGCCTGCGGTGCCGGTTCCGGCGCCCAGCAGGCCGGCGATGCCGATCCCGGCCGCCAGTGCCGACGTGCCCACAGCCTTCTTGACGTTCATCGCTCGCTCCGTTCGTCGTCTGCTCGGACGAGGCGGGTTCGCCTCGCCCGAGCGACGCTAGGGCCGGTACGTGGGTCGACCGTGTGGTGACCTTGTGCGGGCGCTGTGCGCTGTCGTCGCACGGTCGCGTCGGCCCCCTCGACACGCCCGACACGCCGTGACCAGCGAAAATTTAAGTTCCGGCGGACCCCCGCCGAACCCTCTACCTGCACTTCAGACCCGGCCGCAGGCGCCCGCGGGCGTGCAGTGGGGGCAAAACCCCTGCTGGACAGGGGGATCGGCGGTTTCGGTGACGTTGCCGAGTGCGCGACGCGCCGACCCCGAACCGCCTCGCGCACCACTACACGCTGGGCTTTTGATCGAGAAACGCGGGGGTGGGGTTAGCTTTCGTCGGGATGCGTGGGTACGGTCGTCGTCGCTGGCTGGTTCTACCAGCCGAGACAGAAAAAGATGGCCGAGAGAAATCGCCAGAGACGGAGGAACCCCGTGGCCCTTCCCCAGTTGACCGACGAACAGCGCGCGGCAGCGTTGGAGAAGGCTGCTGCCGCACGTCGAGCGCGTGCCGAGCTCAAAGATCGGCTGAAGCGCGGCGGCACCAACCTCAAGCAGGTGCTCAAGGATGCCGAGACCGACGAGGTCTTGGGCAAGATGAAGGTCTCCGCGCTGCTGGAGGCGTTGCCGAAGGTGGGCAAGGTCAAGGCGCAGGAGATCATGACCGAACTCGAGATCGCCCCGACCCGCCGGCTGCGCGGGCTCGGCGACCGTCAGCGCAAGGCTCTGCTCGAGAAGTTCGATCAGTCCTAGGACGCACACGTTGAACACCGGCCGAGGGGTCGGACGGGTCGTAGTCCTGTCCGGCCCCTCCGCTGTCGGGAAGTCCACCGTCGTGCGGTGCCTGCGGGAGCGGATCCCCAACCTGTACTTCAGCGTCTCGGCCACCACCCGGGCGCCGCGGCCGGGCGAGGTGGACGGGGTCGACTACGCCTTCGTCACACCCGAGGAGTTCCAGCAGCTCATCGACGACGGCGCACTCCTGGAGTGGGCCGAGATCCACGGCGGCCTGCACCGCTCCGGCACCCCGGCCCAGCCGGTGCGCGAGGCCACCGCGGCGGGCCGGCCGGTTCTGATCGAGGTCGACCTGGCCGGCGCCCGGGCGGTCAAGACGGCCATGCCCGAGGCGCTCTCGGTGTTCCTCGCCCCGCCCAGTTGGGAGGTGCTGGAGCGCCGGCTGATGGGGCGCGGCACCGAAACGCCGGAGGTGATGAGCCGGCGGCTGGCCACGGCGCGCACCGAGTTGGCCGCGCAGAGCGACTTCGATGCGGTGGTCGTGAACAGCCAGTTGGAATCTGCCTGCTCAGAATTGGTATCCTTGCTGGTGGGCCACACGTCGGCCGGCACGAATCCGGCCTGATCCGCCCCAAGCAGAGGTGAACCTCTCACCTTCCGCACATCGCCAGGAGATTTTTTACGTGAGCACCCCGCACGCCGACGCGCAGTTGACCGCCGTGGACGACCTGACCATCGACGCGGCCGCCGCCGGCGCCTACGACACGCCGCTGGGCATCACCAACCCGCCCATCGACGAGTTGCTGGACCGGGCGTCGAGCAAGTATGCGCTGGTGATCTACGCCGCCAAGCGCGCCCGCCAGATCAACGACTACTACAACCAGCTCGGTGACGGCATCCTCGAGTACGTCGGCCCGCTGGTCGAGCCCGGCCTGCAGGAGAAGCCGCTGTCGATCGCCATGCGCGAGATCCACGAGGACCTGCTCGAGCACACCGAGGGCGAGTAGCTCAGGCCTTCCGCAGTGGACCGCAAGCGGATCATCGTCGGCGTCGCCGGAGGCATCGCCGCGTACAAGGCGTGCACGCTGGTTCGCCAGCTGACCGAGGCCGGTCACGACGTCCGCGTCCTGCCCACCGAATCCGCGCTGCGGTTCGTCGGCGCCGCCACCTTCGAGGCCCTGTCCGGCCATCCCGTGCACACCGGTGTCTGGGATGACGTCCACGAGGTGCCGCATGTGCGCATCGGGCAGGAAGCCGATCTGGTGGTCGTCGCGCCGGCCACCGCCGACCTGCTGGCCCGTGCGGTCGCGGGCCGCGCCGACGACCTGCTGACCGCCACGCTGCTGACCGCCAGGTGCCCGGTGCTGTTCGCCCCGGCGATGCACACCGAGATGTGGTTCCACCCCGCGACCGTCGACAACGTCGCGACCCTGCGCCGCCGCGGCGCGGTCGTCCTCGAACCCGCCTCCGGGCGCCTCACCGGCGCCGACAGCGGTGCCGGAAGGCTGCCCGAGGCCGAGGAGATCGCCACCCTGGCCCAGCTGCTGCTCGTGCGCGGTGACGCGCTGCCCTACGACCTCGCCGGGGTGAAGGCGCTGGTGACCGCCGGCGGCACCCGCGAACCGATCGACCCGGTCCGCTTCATCGGCAACCGCAGTTCCGGCAAGCAGGGCTACGCGATGGCGCGGGTGATGGCCCAGCGCGGTGCCGACGTGACGCTGATCGCGGGCAACACCGCGGGACTCGTCGACCCGGCGGGCGTCGAGGTGGTCCACATCGGGTCTGCCGCCCAACTGCGCGATGCGGTGTCCAAACACGCCCCCGACGCGCACGTCCTGGTGATGGCGGCCGCGGTCGCCGACTTCCGGCCCGTGCACACCGCGACAGCCAAGATCAAGAAGTCCAGCGATCCGAATGAGGACGCGCCCACCATCGACCTCACGCGCACCGACGACATCCTCGCGGGGACGGTCCGCGCGCGCTCTGACGGACAGCTGCCCAACATGAGGGCGATCGTGGGGTTCGCCGCCGAGACCGGCGACGCCAATGGCGACGTGCTGTTCCACGCCCGCGCGAAGTTCAAGCGCAAGGGCTCCGACCTCCTGGTCGTCAACGCGGTGGGCGACAACCGGGCGTTCGAGGTGGACAACAACGACGGATGGCTGCTCGCGGCCGACGGTACCGAGACCGCACTGGAGCACGGTTCGAAAACTCTGATGGCCAGCCGTATCGTGGACGCGATCGTCGCCTTTCTGCAGAACAGCAACGGGTGACCGGCGGGGGATTCGGCTGCATCAAAGGGTTGCGTACGGTTCGGGTACGCGCTTGGGTGCAACTGGGCACCGATACGATTTGACGGGCTAAGTAAGCATGGCGGAATTCAGTACAACGTTCGATACAAGTGAGGATCACACGTGAGTAAAGGTCGGCTGTTTACCAGTGAGTCGGTGACCGAGGGACACCCCGACAAGATCTGTGACGCCATCAGCGACTCGGTCCTCGACTCGCTGCTCGCGCAGGATCCCCGGTCGCGTGTCGCGGTCGAGACCCTCGTCACCACCGGCCAGGTGCACGTCGTCGGCGAGGTGACCACCTCGGCGAAAGAAGCGTTCGCCGACATCACCAACACCGTGCGGCATCGCATCCTCGAGGTCGGCTACGACTCGTCGGACAAGGGTTTCGACGGCACCACCTGCGGTGTGAACATCGGCATCGGCGCGCAGTCCCCGGACATCGCCCAGGGTGTGGACACCGCCCACGAGACCCGCGTCGAGGGTGCCGGTGATCCGCTGGACCTGCAGGGCGCCGGTGACCAGGGCCTGATGTTCGGCTACGCCATCAAGGACACCCCCGAGCTGATGCCGCTGCCGATCGCGCTCGCCCACCGGCTGGCCCGCCGGCTGACCGAGGTGCGCAAGAACGGCGTGCTCGACTACCTGCGGCCGGACGGCAAGACCCAGGTCACCGTGCAGTACGACGGTGTCACCCCGGTGCGGTTGGACACCGTGGTGCTGTCCACGCAGCACGCCGAGGGCATCGACCTCGAGGGCACTCTCACCCCGGACATCCGGGAGAAGGTCGTCAACACCGTGCTGTCGGATCTCGGCCACGACACCATGGACACCTCCGATTTCCGGCTCCTGGTCAACCCGACCGGCAAGTTCGTGCTCGGCGGCCCGATGGGTGACGCCGGTCTGACCGGCCGCAAGATCATCGTCGACACCTACGGCGGCTGGGCCCGCCACGGCGGCGGCGCCTTCTCCGGGAAGGATCCGTCCAAGGTGGACCGCTCCGCGGCGTACGCGATGCGCTGGGTGGCCAAGAACGTCGTCGCGGCGGGTCTGGCCGAGCGTGTCGAGGTCCAGGTGGCCTACGCCATCGGCAAGGCCGCACCGGTCGGATTGTTCGTCGAGACCTTCGGCACCGAGACCGCCGACCCGGCGAAGATCGAGAAGGCCATCACCGACGTGTTCGACCTGCGCCCCGGCGCGATCGTGCGAGACCTGGACCTGCTGCGCCCGATCTACGCGCCGACCGCCGCGTACGGCCACTTCGGCCGCACCGACATCGACCTGCCGTGGGAGCGCACCGACAAGGCCGACGCGCTGAAGACGGCCGTCTAGGCCGAGTACTCGTAGTCGTCGAGGGGGAACCGCCGGCTGCGCCAGTACGTCTCGAGTGTGCTGGCCGGCCGTAGCGGCACGTCGCCGTTGCGGTCGAAGTAGTAGCTTCGGGCGTCGCGGCAGCTGTCCTGCCAGAAGATCTGCCGGTGCCGTTTGCGCATCATCTCGTCGAAGTAGCGGTCGTTGGCGGCCCGGCTCACCTCGACCCGTTCGGCCGAGCGGTGCCGCGCCTCCCGCAGGCACCGCACGATGTGGCGGGTCTGAGTCTCGATGAGGGCGAAGTACGACGAGCCGACGTACCCGTAGGGGCCGCTCACCGAGAACAGGTTCGGGAACCCCGGCACGCTGACACCTTCGTAGGCCTGCAGCCGGTGGGTGTCCCAGAACTGCGCGAGCGACATGCCGCCGGCACCGTGTATCGCGAAGGTCTGGGCATCGCTGTCGGCCACCTTGAAGCCGGTGGCCAGGATCAGCACGTCGACGTCGTGGCTCTCGCCGTCCGTGGTGGCCACACCGGACCCGGTGATCTTGTCGATCGGCTCGGTGATCAGCCGGACGTTGTCGCGGTTGAACGTGGCGAGGTAGGTGTTGTGGAAGCCGGGGCGTTTACAGCCCACCGCGTAGCGCGGTGTCAGCTTCTCCCGCGTCACCGGGTCCTCGACCTGCTTGCGCAGGTACGACCGGCCCGCCCGGTCCATGCGCTGGGCCATCGGGTTGACGGTGAAGTACTGCGCGGCCAGCGGGAACGTGAACTCGACGAAGGCCTGACTGAGCAGCCGCTGCACCGCGTTCCCGCCCGGCAGACGCATCGCGGCGCGCACCGCCCGCGGCAAGGGCACGTCGAACTTCGGGAAGCACCAGATCGGTGTCCGCTGGAACACGTCGAGCCGCTCGACCAGCGGGGCGATCTCGGGAATCACCTGGACGGCCGACGCGCCGGTGCCGATGATCGCCACGCGTTTACCGCGCAGGTCCACCGACGGGTCCCACCGGGCGGTGTGCACGGTCGTTCCCGCGAAGGAGTCGACGCCCGGGATGTCCGGCATGTTCGGCACCGTCAGCACCCCGGTCGCGTTGACCAGGAACCGTGCGGTCACCTCGTCGCCGGAGTCCAGTCGCAGCCGCCAGGCGTTGTCGGTCTCGTCGAACGTCGCCGCGAGCACCTCGGTCCCGAACCGGATCCGGTCCCGCAGGCCGTATTTGTCGACGCAGTGTTCGGCGTAGGCCCGCAGCTCGTGACCCGGCGCGTAGGTGCGCGACCAGTTCGGGCTCTGCTCGAACGAGAACTGGTACGAGAACGAGGGGATGTCGACGGCGATGCCCGGGTAGGTGTTCCAGTACCAGGTGCCGCCGGGGGCGTCACCGGCCTCGATGATGCGATAGTCGGCCAGCCCCGCCCGGTCCAGTGCGATCGCCGCCCCGATTCCGCCGAACCCGGCGCCGACGATGAGGGTGTGGTGGTCGGGCATCGTGCCGCCTTCCGTTGCGGGCCTCGTCTGCCGTTCTAGCCGACACCGCGGCGATCGGTCAAAGGTCCCCAGTCGACGGTCGATCGGTCAGCGGTGCAGTGCCGCGCGCAGCGCGGCGAACCCCAGGTCGGCCGCCGCCGTCGCCGCAGGCACCACACCCGCGTAGCCGAGGTACCCGTGCACCAGCGTCTCGGCGTGGTGCAGCTCGACGGGGACGCCGGCGGCGGTGAGCAGTTCGGCGTACCGGATGCCGTCGTCGCGCAGCGGGTCGTGCCCCGCGACCGCGATGTAGGCCGGCGGCAGCCCGGTGAAGTCGCTCGCCCGGCCCGGCGCCAGCCCCGGCGGCAGGTCCGCCAGGTCCGCCGGATCGTGGGCGCCGGCGTACCAGCCCGCGAAGCCGGCGACCGCGTCGCGGTCGAGGATCGGCGCATCCGCGTTCTCGGTGACCGAGGGCAGCGAGAGGTCCCACAGCGTGCCCGGGTACCACAGCAGCTGGAACGCGATCGGCGGTCCACCGTGGTCGCGCGCGCGGTGGGTCATCACCGCCGACAGGTTGCCGCCCGCGGAGTCGCCGGCCACCGCCAGGCGGCTCGCGTCCACCGACAGTTCGGCGCCGTGCCCGGCGACCCACGTCAGCGCCGCCCACGCGTCCTCGACCGCGGCCGGATACGGGTGTTCGGGCGCCAACCGGTAGTCCACCGACACGACGACCGCATCGGCCGCCACCGCGTGGTGGCGGCATTCACCGTCGTGGGTGTCGAGGTCTCCGGCGGCGAAGCCGCCACCGTGGAAGAAGACGACGACCGGCGGCGCGGGCTCCGAGGTGGCGGGCCGGTACACCCGGATCGAGATCTCACCGGCGGGGCCCGGGATCGTCCGGTCCTGCGCCTCGACCTCGGGATGGACCTCCCGCCGGGGCAGCTCCCGCAGCTTGCGGCGGGCCACCTCGACGCCCTCGTCGACCGAGAGCTGGAACGGCACCGCGTCCAGTACCTTTCTCAGAATGGCGTCGATAGGCGGTTTCTCGTCAGCGACAGACACGACCTCACCGTACGCACACCGGCGGACCGCCCGGTTGTGGGCCGCCGCCGCGGTCGTCGCCGCCGGCTACGGCGTTTTCCTGATCGTGACGGCGCTGCGGGTTCCGCAGGGAGCCGAGCTCACCGGCCAGTTCGTCGCCCAGCCCGCGGTGAAGGCGCTGGCCGCGGTGCTGTTGGCCATCGGGGCGGCCGGCCACCCGATCCGACGCGAGCGCCGCTGGCTCGTGCCTGCGCTGGTGTTCTCGGCGTGCGGCGACTTCCTGCTGGCGATCCCGTGGTGGGAGCCGTCGTTCGTGCTCGGCCTCGCGTCGTTCCTCGTCGCCCACCTGTGCTTCCTGGCCGCGCTCGTCCCGCTGGCCGCCCGGTCGGCTGCGCGGTCGGTGGGCGTCGCGCTCACCGTGGTGGCGTGCGGCGCGTTGCTGGTGTGGTTCTGGCCGCGGCTCGTCGAGGACGGGATGGCCGTCCCCGTCACCGCCTACATCACCGTGCTCGGGGCCATGGTGTGCGCCGCACTGCTGGCCCGGCTGCCGACGCCGTGGACGGCGCTCGGCGCGGTCTGCTTCGCGGTGTCGGACGCCATGATCGGCATCGGCCGGTTCGTCCTCGGCTCCGAGGCGCTCGCGGTGCCGATCTGGTGGGTCTACGCGGCGTCACTCCTGCTCATCACCGCGGGTTTCTTCTTCGGTCGCACGGTAAACCGCGACGAAACCTGAGTTGACCGGACCGAAACGTAGCGTGGCTAACGTCGCGCCATGAGCGGAACACACGGCTTCGGACGCAGAGGATTCCTCCAGACGGCAGTGGTCGGTGTCGGGGCCGGCGCAGTGGTCGCCGCCTGCACCAAGAACACGTCGTCGGCCACCGCGTCCGAACTGCCGTACTCGTCGATTTCCGTGCTGCAGCCGGGCCAGGGCGACCGCAGCGGCGACCACTACCTGTCCTCGCTGCCCGACCAGGTGCTGTGGGGTTACGTGCCCACCGTGCACGCGACGCCGGTGCTCCGGATGCGGTCGGGGCAGACCGTCACCATCGACGCCGTCTCCCACGAGGGGATCCTCGAGGACCAGGGACGCGACCCGGTCGAGTGGTTCGGCGGCCTGGGGGTCAGCGAGTCGGATGTTCTGGAGGATGCGAAAGCCATTGCGGCCGAATACAACCGGACCCCGCGGAATTTCGCCAAGGACGGCCCGCACGTGGTGACGGGACCGATCTTCGTCGAGGGTGCCGAACCCGGCGACGTGCTGAAGATCGAGACGCTCGAGACGGCGCCGCGGGTGCCCTACGGGGTCGTGTCGAGCCGGCACGGCAAGGGTGCGCTGGGCCTGGCCGCGGACAAGGCCGCGCCTGCGGGTATCTCGCTCGCCGAGGTGATGCCGCCCCCGGACACCGACGGGCGGTCGGATCCCGACCCAATGAAGTGGGGTGACGTCTCGGTGTTCACCCCGGTGGAGCAGGGTCGCGGCGTCATGCCCGTCGGCGCGGGCGGTTCGGTGCGGTTCCCGCTCAACCCGTTCATGGGCATGATGGGCGTCGCCTTCGCCAGGGACGAGGGCCTCAACGCCCCCAACGCCAACTCGATCCCGCCGACGATCGGCGGGGGCAACATCGACATCAAACTGCTCGGCGTCGGATCGACGTTCTACCTGCCGGTGTTCGCTCCCGGAGCGCTGTTCTACGTCGGGGATCCGCACATGGCGATGGGTGACGGGGAGGTGGCGCTGACGGCGATGGAGGGTTCGCTGCGCGGCACGTTCCGGCTCACCGTGTGCAAACCGGGCTCCGGCGATGCGCCCAGCGTGTCCTACCGCTACCCGTTCGCCGAGACCGAGCGGGCCTGGATACCGATCGGGCTGTCCGATCCCGACGGCGCCGTCGGCGGCCAGGGCAGCGATCTGGACGTCGCGATGCGCCGCGCCGTGGTCAACGCCCTGGACTACCTCGAGCGGGACCGCGGGATGGACCGTGCCACCGCCTACGCGTACCTGTCCGCGGCGGGCGACTTCACCATCTCCCAGGTGGTCGACCGCACCGTCGGCGTGCACGGGCAGATCTATAAGGACCACTTCGCGTCCTGATCCGGTACGGCCCTTGCGAAGGCGTGTCCGGGCCGTCTGCTAGAGGTGTCGGGTGACCAAAACCCGGCAGCCGGCCGAACACGAGCCGATCGCGCGCGTGCTGCCGATGCTGTCGGTGCCGCATCTCGACCGGGAATTCGACTACCTCGTGCCGGCCGAGTGTTCCGACGACGCCCAGCCCGGCGTCCGGGTCCGGGTGCGTTTTCACGGCCGGCTGGTGGACGCGTTCCTGCTCGAGCGGCGTTCCGAGACCGACCACGCGGGGCAGTTGGGCTGGCTGGACCGCGTGGTCTCGCCGCAGCAGGTGCTGACCCCCGACGTGCGCCGGCTCGCCGATGCGGTCGCCGCACGCTACGCCGGCACCCGCCCGGACGTGCTGCGCCTTGCCGTACCCCCGCGGCACGCCGGCGCCGAGAAGAAGCCGGCCCCCGATCTGCCCCCCGCCGAGGTCCCGGCGATCGACCTCGCCCCCTGGCGGGCCTATCCGCGCGCCGAACAGTTCCTCGGTGCGGTCGGCGAGGGGCGTGCCGCCCGTGCGGTCTGGCAGGCGCTGCCCGGCGAACGGTGGGCGGCCCGCCTCGCGGAGGCCGCGGCGCTCACGGTCGCCAGTGGCCGCGGTGTGTTGGCGATCGTCCCGGACCAGCGTGACGTGGACGCCCTGCACGCCGCCGCGGTGTCGCTGCGCGCCGGCGACCGGGTGGTCGCGCTGTCGGCGGGGCTCGGTCCGTCGCAGCGGTACCGGCGTTGGCTGTCGGTGCTGCGGGGCGGCGCCCGGTTCGTGATCGGCACCCGCAGTGCTGTGTTCGCGCCGGTGTGCGACCTGGGTCTGGTGATGGTGTGGGACGACGGTGACGACAGCCTGGCCGAGCCGCGGGCGCCCTATCCGCACGCGCGCGAGGTGGCCATGCTGCGCGCCCACCAGTTGCGCTGCGCGGCCCTCATCGGGGGCTACTCCCGCACCGCCGAGGCCCAGGCGCTGGTTCGCAGCAGGTGGGCCCACGACCTCGTCGCGCCGCGCCCCGCGGTGCGGGCGGCGGCCCCGCGCGTGATCGCATTGGAGGACAGCGGGTTCGAACAGGAGCGTGACCCGGCCGCGCACACCGCCAGGCTCCCGTCGGTGGCGCTGCGGAACGCCCGCGCCGCCCTGCAGGCGGGCAGACCCGTACTGGTGCAGGTACCCCGGCGGGGCTATCTGCCGGCGCTGGCGTGCGCCCGGTGCCGGGCGATTGCCCGGTGCAGACACTGCACCGGGCCCCTGTCGCTGCTCGAGCGCGGCGGTGCGGCGATGTGCCGGTGGTGCGGACGCGAGGACGTCGGATTACGTTGTGGCCGTTGCGGATCGGATTCGGTCCGGGCGGTCGCGGTGGGGGCGAGGCGCACCGCCGAAGAGCTCGGCCGCGCGTTCGCGGGCACACCGGTCGTCACCTCGAGCGGCGAGGCGATGGTGGATGCCGTCGCCGACGAACCCGCACTGGTGGTCGCCACGCCGGGCGCCGAACCCGAGCCCGCCGCCGGCTACGGGGCCGCACTGCTGCTCGACGGCTGGGCGCTGCTCGGGCGGCAGGATCTCCGGGCGGCCGAGGACACGCTGCGCCGGTGGATGGCGGCCGCCACGCTGGTGCGCCCACGCTCGGACGGCGGTGTGGTCACCGTGGTCGCCGAATCGGCGATCCCGACCGTGCAGGCGCTGATCCGCTGGGATCCGTTGGGCCACGCGGAATCCGAACTCGACTCCCGATCCGAGGTGGGGCTGCCGCCCGCCGTGCACATCGCCGCGGTCGACGGGGCGTTCCCGGCGGTGACGGCGTTGCTCGAGACCGCCGACCTGCCCGACGACGCCGAGGCGCTGGGGCCGGTCGATCTGCCCGTCGACGCCAGGCGGCCGCCCGGCACACCGGCCGACGCCGCGGTGAGTCGGATGCTGGTGCGGGTGCCCCGCGACCGCGGGCTGGCGCTGGCGGCGGCCCTGCGGCGGGGGACCGGCGTGCTGAGCGCCCGCCACGACACCGATCCGGCTCGCGTACAGATCGACCCGTTGCACATAGGGTGAGGCGAACCCACCGGACAGGAGGACGGCATGCGGCGGTTGCTCGCGTGGTCGATCACCTTGTTGCTCATCGCCATCGGACTGCTGTGGCCGCTGGTGTTCGACGGCGGATCCGGCGACGCAGGCACCGTCGACGACCCGATGGTGATCCGGGACTACCGGGCCGACTTCACCGTCGCCGCCGACGGTGAACTGACCGCGGTCGAGACCATCACCGGCGAGTTCCCGTCGGATCGGCACGGCATCTTCCGCTACTGGGATGTGACCAACCCGAACAACGACCGGATCCGGCAGCCGCCCCACGTCGAATCCGTCACGCGCGACGGCGAACCCGAACCCTACGAACTGCAGTGGGAGAACGGCAAGAGGTTCCACGTCGCCAAGGTCGGCTCCGCCGACGTGACGCTCACGCCGGGCGAGCACGTCTACGAGATCCGTTACCGCATCCCCGGTGTCCTCGATCCGGGGGACACCGGCGCCGACCGCCGCTTCGCCACCACCACCGGCGATCCGGACGCACCGTCGACGTTCTTCTGGAACGTCATCGCCCCGTCGTGGAACAACCGGATCGACCGCGCGCAGATCAGCGTGACCCTGCCCGCCGACGTCACCGGCGTTCAGTGCAGCGTCGGATACGGCCTCGGCCGGGCGTGCGACGAGGTGACCGTGACGGACCGCACGGTGCGCATCGAGGCGCGTGACCTGCCGCCACGCACCCCGGTCACCGTCCGCACCGGCGTGGACGCCGACCCGCCGCCGCGCGCCGAACTGCCCTGGCCCCACCGCTGGGACCGGATCCTCGGCAGCTCGGTCGACGGCCTCGCGTGGATGCTCGGGCTCAGCGCCCTGGCCGCGCTCGGCGGATACCTGTGGACCAGGTCGGCCATCGAACGCGCGCCGGCGTTCCCGCTGCAGTACGCCCCGCCGCCCGGCATCGGTCCCGTCCAGGCCGAGTACCTGCGCACCGAGAAGGTGCCCGGGCACGGGCTGACCGCCACGCTGTTCCACCTCGCCGAACAGGACCTCGTCACGCTGCGCCAGGTGAACTCGAAACAGTGGGAGGTGCGCGGCACCGCGGGCAAGAGCCGCTGGGCCGATGCCGACCCGGTCGGTGTCGCGGTCGGATCGGCCCTCAAGGTCATCGGCACCGGCACCGAGTTCGAGGCCAAACACACCGCGAGGAGCGGGGAGAAACTCAGCAAGGCCCGCACCGATATGGCTGCCGCCGCGAAGAAGTGGGTGCTCGACGAGGGGCTGATGGTCACCCGCCGACGTGAGGGCTGGCTGCAGACCGCGAACATCGCGGCCGCGGTGCTCGCGGTGTGCGGATTCCTGGGCTGGGGTTTCGCGACCACCATGGCGGGTCTGCCGTTCGCGGTGTTCTTCGTCGTGACCATCCCGGCGTGGTTCGGCGGGCTCGGCACCCGCCGCACCCCCGAGGGCCGCAAGTTGTGGTCGCAGGTCGGCGGATTCCACCGGATGCTGTGCACCGACTCCGCCGAAGCCCGCTTCGACTTCGCGGCGCGCAAGGACCTCTACACCGCGTACCTGCCGTTCGCCGCCGCCGCCGGCGTCGCCGCCCTGTGGGCCAAGAAGTACGAGATGGTCATGGGAGTGCCTGCACCGCAACCGGTGTGGTACCAGACGTCGTCCCCGTCGGGATCGGGATACACCGGCGGTTCCGGCACAGGCGGCGCGTTCGACAGCTTCGAATCGTCGCTGTCGTCGTCGATCAACGCCTACACGGCATCGCAGGCGGCGTCGTCGTCGAGCAGCGGGAGCAGCAGTGGGAGCAGCTTCTCCAGCGGTGGCGGCGGAGGCGGCGGCGGAGGAGGAGGGGGCGGTTCATGGTGAGCTTCGTGCTGGTGCTCGTGCTGGTGCTCGCGGTGCTCGCGCTGGCCGGGTTCGTGATGGGTTACAACAAACTCCGGGCGGCCGACGTCCGGGTCGCCGAGGCGTTGGCCGGTATCGACGTCGAACTCACCCGGCGGGCGTCGCTGATCCCCAGCCTGGTCCACACCGTGCAGACCTTCGCCGCCCACGAGAAGGCGATCCTCGACCATGTCAGCACCGCGCGGGCGGCCGTGACGTCGGCGACGGCGGGCCGGTCGGTGGCACAGCGCAGCGCCGCGGAGAAGGAACTCGACACCGCCGTCGGCCAGGTGCTCGCGCTCGGCCAGGCCTATCCGAAACTCAGCTCGTCGGGCAACTTCCTCGATCTGCAGCGCAACCTCGCCGACACCGAGAACAAGCTCGCCTTCGCGCGGCAGTACTACAACGACGCGGTCGCCACGCTCAACCGGCTCACCACCACGATCCCGTGGATGTTCGTGGCGGGCCCGGCCGGGGTGTCCGAGCGCGAGTACTACCAGACCCCGCGATGAGCCCTCCCTAGACTGTCTCGGTGCGTCTCGTCTTCGCCGGTACCCCCGAACCCGCCCTGCCCTCGCTGCAGCGGCTGATCGACTCACCCCATCACGAGGTGGCCGCGGTGCTGACTCGCCCCGACGCGGCGGCGGGCCGTCGCGGTAAGCCGTCCCCGTCACCGGTCGCACGACTCGCACTCGACCACGGCATCCCGGTGCTGCGGCCCCCGAAGCCCAACTCCGAGGAGTTCGTCGCCGAACTGCGCGAACTGGCGCCGGACTGCTGCGCCGTCGTCGCCTACGGCGCGCTGCTGTCGGAGCGGTTGCTCGCCGTCCCCGCCCACGGCTGGATCAACCTGCACTTCTCCTTGCTGCCGGCCTGGCGGGGCGCCGCTCCGGTACAGGCGGCGATCGCCGCCGGTGACGCGGTGACCGGCGCGACCACCTTCCTCATCGAGCCGGCACTGGACTCCGGCCCGGTGTACGGCGTGGTCACCGAGACGATCCGCCCGGCCGACACCGCGGGCGACCTCCTCAGCCGGCTCGCCGACTCCGGTGCGCGTCTGCTCGAGAGCACGCTGGACGGGATCGCCGACGGCCGTCTCCAGGCGGTGCCGCAACCCGCCGACGGCGTCACCGTCGCCCCGAAGATCACCGTGGACGAGGCCCGGGTCCGGTGGGATCTGCCCGCCCACGTCGTGGACCGCCGGATCCGCGCCGTCACCCCGAATCCGGGCGCCTGGACGGTCATCGGTGACGTACGGGTGAAGCTGGGACCGGTCACCGTCGAACCATCAGAATCGTTGGCCCCGGGCGCGCTGCGCGTGCTGAAGAACGCGGTGCTGGTCGGCACCGCCTCCGACCCGGTGCGCCTCGGCACCGTCCAGCCGCCGGGCAAGAAACCCATGAACGCCGCCGACTGGGCCCGCGGCGCCCGCCTCGACGCGTCGGTGGCGGCGCAGTGACCCGCCCGCCGCACCGCCCACAACGCAACCGGCCCCAGCGGCGCAAACCGCTGGACCCCGCCCGCCGCGTCGCGTTCGACGTGCTGCGCGCGGTGTCCGAACGCGACGCCTACGCCAACCTCGCGCTCCCCGCGATGCTCAACGAGCGCGGCCTCGAGGGCCGCGACGCCGCGTTCGCCACCGAACTCACCTATGGCACGTGCCGCAGCCGCGGCCTGCTCGACGCGGTCATCGAGAGCGCCGCGGGGCGTCCGGTGGACCGGATCGACCCGGTGCTCCTCGATCTGCTGCGCCTCGGCACCTATCAGCTGCTGCGCACCCGGGTCGAACCGCACGCCGCCGTGTCCACGACGGTCGAACAGGCGGGTATCGAATTCGACACGGCGCGCGCCGGTTTCGTCAACGGGGTTTTGCGCAGGATCGCCGGGCGGGACGAGGCGTCGTGGGTCGCGGAGCTCGCGCCGCCCGCCGGCACCGACCCTGTCGGGCACATCGCGTTCACCCATGCGCATCCGCGATGGGTTGCCCAGGCCTTCACCGATGCGCTCGGCGCCCGCGCCGGTGAGCTGGAGGCACTGCTCGCCAGCGACGACGCACGCCCGGTGGTGCACCTCGCCGCGCGCCCCGGCGTGCTGAGCGCCGAGGATCTCGCGACGGCGGCCGGCGGCGAGGTGGGGCGGTATTCGCCGTACGCGGTGTACCTGCCCGGCGGCGACCCGGGCCGTCTGGAGCAGGTCCGCGACGGCCGCGCGCTGGTGCAGGACGAGGGCAGCCAGCTGGTGGCGCGCGCGCTCACCCTGGCACCCGTCGAGGACGACCGCGGCCGCTGGCTCGACCTCTGTGCCGGCCCGGGCGGGAAGACCGCGATGCTTGCCGCGCTCGCCCCCGGTCCGGTCACCGCGGTCGAACCCGCCCCGCGTCGCGCCGAGATGGTCGAGGAGAACACCCGCGGCCTCGACGTGACGGTGCTGCGGGTCGACGGCCGCGACCCCGGTGTGGAACCCGGCTTCGACCGGGTGCTCGTCGATGCGCCGTGCACCGGGCTGGGTGCGCTGCGGCGGCGGCCGGAGGCGCGGTGGCGCAGGCAACCCGGGGACGTGCCGGGGCTGGCCCGCCTGCAGCGCGAACTGCTGGCCTCGGCGATCCGGCTCACCCGCCCCGGCGGCGTGGTGCTGTACGCGACGTGTTCCCCGCATCTGGCCGAGACCGTCGGCGTGGTCGCCGACGCGGTGCGCCGTCACCCGGTCACCGTGCTGGACACCCGGCCGTTCTTCGACCCGGTCGACGACCTCGGCGACGGACCCCACGTCCAGCTGTGGCCGCACCGGCACGGTACGGACGCGATGTTCGCCGCAGCGCTGCAAGTAATCTGATCCGCATGGCGCACCCCCTCATCGCACCGTCGATCCTGTCCGCCGACTTCGCCCGGCTCGCGGACGAGACCGCCGCGGTCACCGGCGCCGACTGGCTGCACGTCGACGTGATGGACAACCACTTCGTGCCGAACCTGACCCTCGGGCTGCCCGTCGTGGAATCGCTGCTCAAGGTGACCGACATCCCGATGGACTGCCATCTGATGATCGAGAACCCCGAGCGGTGGGCGCCGCCGTACGCCGAGGCCGGCGCGCACAACGTGACGTTCCACGCCGAGGCCACCGACAACCCGGTCGCCGTCGCCCGCGACATCCGCGCGGCCGGCGCCAAGGCCGGGCTGTCGGTGAAGCCGGGTACCCCGATCGACCCCTACCTGGAGATCCTGCGAGAGTTCGACACCCTGCTGATCATGTCGGTCGAACCGGGTTTCGGCGGCCAGAAGTTCATCCCCGAGGTGCTGCCGAAGGTCGGCATCGTGCGGCGACTGGTCGATGCCGGTGAGTTGACGGTGCTCGTGGAGATCGACGGCGGCATCAACGAGGACACCATCGCCGAGGCCGCCGAGGCCGGGGTCGACTGTTTCGTCGCGGGATCGGCCGTGTACAGCGCGGAGGACCCGGCCGCGGCGGTGCGTTCGCTGCGCAACCAGGCTGCCGCCGCCTCCAAGCATCTGTCCTGATGACCCCCGAGGCCGCGATGGCGCTCGCCGTCGAACAGGCCGACCGCGTCAAGGGCGGCACGTATCCGAATCCGCCTGTGGGAGCGGTCATCCTGGACGCCGACGGCGAGGTCGCCGGTGTCGGCGCGACCCAGCCGACGGGCGGCCCGCACGCCGAGGTGATGGCGTTGCGCCGCGCAGGCCGGAAGGCGGCGGGCGGCACCGCGGTGGTCACGTTGGAGCCCTGCAACCACCACGGCCGGACCCCGCCGTGCGTGGACGCGCTGGTGGCGGCCGAGGTCTCGGCCGTCGTGTTCGCGGTGCCCGATCCGAATCCGGTGGCGGCCGGGGGAGCGGTCCGGCTCGGTGACGCCGGTGTCGCGGTGACCGCGGGAGTGCTCGGCGACGTCGTCGCCGGCGGGGTGCTGCGGGAGTGGCTGCACAAGCAGCGGACCGGCAAACCCCACGTGACCTGGAAGTTCGCGACGAGCGTGGACGGCCGCAGCGCCGCCGCCGACGGCAGCAGCCAGTGGATCACCAGCGAGGCGGCCCGCCTCGACGTGCACCGCCGCCGCGCCGTCGCGGACGCCATCGTGGTCGGCACCGGCACGGTGTTCGTCGACGATCCGGTGTTGACCGCACGGCTTCCCGACGGGAGTCTCGCCGAACGGCAACCGCTGCGGGTGGTGGTCGGCGAGCGCGAGGTCTCCGCGGATTCCCGTGTGATGAACGACGATTCGCGGACCATGGTGATCCGCACCCGCGACCCGCAGGAGGTGCTCAGGGCGCTGTCCGACCGCACCGACGTCATCCTCGAGGGGGGTCCGACGCTGGCGGGTGCGTTCCTGCGGGCCGGCGTGATCGACCGGATCGTGGCCTACGTCGCACCGATCCTGCTCGGCGGGCCGGTGACCGCCGTCGACGATGTGGGCGTGCTGAGCATCGCCCACGCCCAGCGGTGGCGATTCGACGGGATCACCCCGATCGGGCCCGACGTGCTGCTGTCGCTGGTTCCCGGCTGATCACGCTTCCTGGCGCCCGCCCACCTGCCTGACAGCCGACACGCGGCGTTTTCCCAGTTCGGAGACCCACTCCGGGGGCCCTGCTTCGGTACACTCGTACCGAAGCGCTTTCACCGACGATGTGCGCGCGATGAGCACGAACAAAGGACGTCAAGCGTGACCGCACTACAGGACTGGCTCAGTATCCCGGCCGCCGCGCCCCGTGCCATGGGGTCGTTCGTCTGGGGTCCGCTTCGCAGCGTGCTCCCGGGCCGCCCCGACGCCCGGGAGGACTACCGCCTGATCCGGCCGGGTATCGAGCGCTGCTGACTCACCCCTCGGTGCGGTGCCTGCCGGGCGGCGTCTGCCGCGGCATGCGGGTGGTCTGATCACCGCTGCCGGTGCCGAACGCCTGCGTCGGCGCGTCCCCCGCATGTCCCGAGACGTTGATGAACTCGGTGGGCGCCTCGTCTTCGGCGTCACCCGCGCTGTCGGGCGCGGTGGGTTCGTCGGCATGCTCGTGTCGACCGCTGATCAGCAGACCGAGCAGCGCGCCGATCACGCAGACGACCGCGGTGACGACGAAGATGTCCGCGTACTGCAGCACGTACGCCGCGCGGTAGCGGTCGGCCTCGGCGGCCAACCGTTCGGCCAGCGTGTCCGCTCCTGGCGGGAACGGCAGCGTCTGCAGGTGCTGGTTGAGCCGGTACAGACCCCATGCCGACAGGGCCGCGAGCCCGATCAGCATGCCGACCATGCGTGACACCACGACGGCGGCCGACGCGATGCCGTGCTGGGCGGCCGGCACCACACGCAGCGACGCCGACGTCAGGGGACCGATCACCAGGCCGAGACCGATTCCGGCGATCACCAGGTCGGTGTCGAGGACCGGAAGGCTGATGAAGCCCAGATCGTGCCGTGCCGACAGCAGGTCGACCGGCCACCTGGAGATCAGCAGGTATCCGCCGGCGGCGATCAGCAGACCGGCGAACGTCACCAGCCGGTCACCGATGCGGCTGGCGATCCAGCCGCCGACCACCGCACCGATCGGCAGGGCGATCAGGAACCGCAGAAGGAGCAGGACGGCCTCGGTCTGATCCTTGCCGAGCACGCCCTGACCGAACAGCTCCACGTTGACCAGGGTGACCATCAGCGCCGCACCCGCGCACAGCGAGGCGCCCAGCGCCGCGAGGAACGGCCGGAAGTGCACACCGGCCGGTTCGATCAGGCGGGTGCGGGCGAACCGCTCCCAGACGAAGAACGCGACGAACGCGGCCGCGGCGCCGATCAGCGTCGGCGGACCGTAGTCGGGCAGGATCTGTTTGCCGTCCGGCGCCGGGTTGTACAGGCCGATCACGGCCAGCCCGAGCGCGACGGCCAGCAGGAGGCCGCCGACGACGTCGACCTTCTCCGGTCGCTCCGGTTTCAGTCGGGCGGGCAGGCTGAAGTGGATCAGCACCATCGCGATCGCCGCGAGCGGCACATTGATCCAGAACACGTCACGCCAGGTGCTCAGTGCCGCCACCACGGCGATGCCGTACAGCGGCCCGAGGACGCTGCCCAGTTCCTGAGCGGCGCCGATGCCGCCGAGCACGGAGGCGCGGTTGCGGGTGGCCCACAGGTCGGCCGCCAGCGCCAGGGTGACCGGCAGCAGGGCGCCGCTGGCGACACCCTGGATGAAGCGGCCGATCACCATGGGGGTCAGGTCGTTGGACAACGCGGTGACCACCGAGCCGAGGGCGAACCCGGCCAGGCTGAGCTGCAGGACCAACTTGCGGCCGAACCGGTCGGATGCCCGGCCCAGCAGCGGCATCGCGGCGATGTAGCCGAGCAGGTAGCCGGTGATGATCGGCGTGACGCGCTGGATCTGGTTGATCGCGATCCCGATGTCGAACATGATGTCGCGGATGATCGCGATCACGACGTAGGTGTCGAGCGCGCCGAGCAGGACCGCGAGGCTGCCCGCGCTGATCGCGATCCGGCGGCTCCGGCTGCCCGCCGGCGCGGTGGCCTGTCCGAACGTGTCGGTCGGCATCACACCGCGGGCTTTGTGACGGTGACCTGCTTACCCCAGTCCGACAGCGTCATCGTGACGCTGTTGCCCGCGCTCGGCTCCAGCTTGACCTGCGCCAGATTGTGGCTGCCCTCTTCTTCGATCCAGGCCGTCGCGGGCACCGGGCCCGTCGCGCCGATCTGGGGGGCGATCGCGTTGACGGCCTCGGCGCTGACGGTGCCCGTCACCCGCACGGTGTCCAGACCGCTGACGTTCTCGCGGCCCTCGGACTTGGGATCGCTGAAGTTGGAGAGCACGTTGGCCAGGCCCTTGTCGGGGCTGAGGATGGCCGCGACGTCGTAGATGTCGGCGGCGGGGCCGAAGTCCTGGAAGCTGCCCGCGCTGATGGCCCCGTACAGGTTGCCGTCGGCGACCACGAACTCGACGCCGTCGAGGCGCTGGCCGAGGAAGACGATGTTGGCCTTACCCGCGGCGGCCACCGCGGGGGTGTTGGTCAGGTCGCCTTCCAGCGATTCGATCGGCAGTTCCTCGATGGAGCCCTGCACCGTCAGGTTCAGGTGCACGCTCTGCAGACCGCGGGTGGTCTCGGTGGATTGCTGGAGCAGTGTCGCGGCGTCGGGTAGCGGTTTGTCGGAGTCCTCCGAGGACGAGGAGCAACCGGCGACGAACATGGCGGCGGCAAGGAGGACGGCGATGAGGGCCTGGGCGGCATGGCGAGGGCTCGTCGGCATGACTTGCATCGTAGAGGGTGGCCCGCCGGGGATCCGGTTGCGCGGTCGGCGCGGACCCGGTTCCGCGGGGACTAGCCTGGTCGGGTGTTCACGGGAATCGTCGAAGAAGTGGGCGAGGTCGTCGGCAAAGAAGACCTCACCGACGCGGCGCGGTTGGTGATCCGCGGGCCGGTCGTCACCGCCGACGCCGGCCACGGTGACTCGATCGCGGTCAACGGGGTGTGTCTGACCGTGGTCGAGATCCAGCCCGGCGGCGTGTTCAGCGCCGACGTGATGGGCGAGACGCTCGACCGTTCGAGCCTGGGCGACGTCGGCGTCGGCAGCCGGGTCAATCTCGAGCGCGCCGCCGCGGTCAACAGCCGCCTGGGTGGGCACATCGTGCAGGGCCACGTCGACGGCACGGGTCATGTGATTGCGCGCACACCCTCGGAGCACTGGGAGGTGGTGCGGATCGCGCTTCCGGCGGCGTTGGCGCGCTACGTCGTGGAGAAGGGTTCGATCACCGTCGACGGGGTGTCGCTGACCGTGTCCGGGCTGGGCCGCGACGAGGAAAACGACTGGTTCGAGGTGTCGTTGATCCCCACCACGCGCGAGTTGACCGTCCTCGGTACCGCGCCCATCGGCACCCGGGTGAATCTGGAGGTCGACGTCATCGCCAAGTACGTCGAGAGGCTGATGAGCCGTCCCGCTGACTAACACCGGCAATATTCGACGCGCTCCGGTGGTTCATACTGAAGCGAGGACGATGATTTTTCCTGGTTCCGCGTGTCCGGGAACCGGTAAGGGTGGCAGACAATGACCAGGCTCGACTCGGTCGAACGGGCGATCGCGGACATCGCGGCCGGTAAGGCCGTCGTCGTGATCGACGACGAGGACCGCGAGAACGAGGGCGACCTCATCTTCGCCGCCGAGAAGGCCACCCCGGAACTCGTCGCGTTCATGGTCCGCTACACCTCCGGCTACCTGTGCGTCCCGCTCGACGGCGCGATCTGCGACCGGCTCGGGCTGCTGCCGATGTACGCGGTCAACCAGGACAAGCACGGCACCGCCTACACGGTCACCGTGGATGCGAAAAACGGTGTGGGAACCGGTATCTCGGCTTCCGACCGGGCCACCACGATGCGTCTGCTCGCCGATCCGACCTCCCACGCCGACGAGTTCACCAAACCCGGCCACGTGGTGCCGCTGCGCGCGAAAGACGGTGGGGTGCTGCGCCGTCCGGGCCACACCGAGGCCGCGGTGGATCTGGCCCGCCTCGCCGGCCTCCAGCCCGCCGGCACGATCTGCGAGATCGTCAGCCAGAAGGACGAAGGCGCGATGGCGCAGACCGACGAGCTGCGGATCTTCGCCGACGAGCACGACCTGGCGCTGATCTCCATCGCTGACCTCATCGAGTGGCGGCGCAAGCACGAACGCCACATCGAGCGGATCGCCGAGGCCCGCATCCCCACCCGCCACGGCGAGTTCCGCGCGGTCGGCTACACCAGCATCTACGACGACGTCGAACACGTGGCGCTGGTCCGCGGCGACATCGCCGGCCCCCACGGGGACGGTCACGACGTGCTGGTGCGGGTGCACTCCGAATGCCTGACCGGCGACGTCTTCGGATCCCGGCGCTGCGACTGCGGCCCGCAACTCGACGCCGCGATGGCGATGGTCGCCCGCGAGGGCCGCGGCATCGTGCTCTACATGCGTGGTCACGAGGGCCGCGGCATCGGCCTCATGCACAAGCTGCAGGCCTACCAACTGCAGGACGCCGGCGACGACACCGTCGACGCGAACCTCAAGCTGGGGCTGCCCGCCGACGCCCGCGACTACGGCATCGGTGCGCAGATCCTCGTCGACCTGGGTGTGCGGTCGATGCGCCTGCTGACCAACAACCCCGCCAAACGCGTCGGACTGGACGGCTACGGGCTGCACGTCATCGAGCGGGTTCCGCTGCCGGTCCGGGCCAACGCCGAGAACATCCGCTATCTGATGACCAAGCGGGACCGGATGGGTCACGACCTCACCGGACTCGACGAGTACGACGAGGCCAACAGCATGGACGACTACGACGAAGGCGTGTACCTGCTCGGCGAGCGCCGCCCGACCGACCTCGGTGGCGCCCGGTGAGCGGTGGCGCGGGTGTGCCGGATCTGCCCCAGCTCGACGCGGCCGGGATGAAGGTGGGCATCGTCGCGAGCACGTGGCACTCCACGATCTGTGACGCCCTGCTCGACGGTGCCCGCAAGGTCACCGAGGCGGCCAACGTGAGCGACCCGACCGTGGTGCGGGTGCTCGGTGCCATCGAGATCCCCGTCGTCGCCCAGGCGCTCGCGGCGGACCACGACGCGGTGGTCGCGCTCGGTGTCGTGATCCGCGGGCAGACACCACATTTCGACTACGTGTGTGATGCGGTGACCCAGGGCCTGACGCGGGTCTCGCTCGACGCCTCGACACCGGTCGCCAACGGCGTCCTCACCACCGACACCGAGCAACAGGCGCTCGACCGCGCGGGGCTGCCCGGCTCGGCCGAGGACAAGGGCGCGCAGGCCGCGGCCGCGGCGCTGTCGACCGCGCTCACGTTGCGGGGGCTGCGCGGACGCTCATGAGTGACTGGGAAGTGGTGATCCGGCCGCACCTGACGCCGTATTTCGCCTACGCCGCGGCGGCGGTCATCGTGGCCGCGCACGTCACCGTCGGGTTCCTGCTCAAGATCGGTTCGAGCGGTGTCATCTTCCAGACCGCCGACCAGGTGGCGATCGCGCTGCTCGGCGTGATCATCGGGGCGGTGGTGACGCTGTTCGCGCGCCCGCGGGTGCGGGTCGGCCCGCGCGGTCTGTCGGTGCGCAACCTCTGGGCGGACCGCGTTCTCGAGTGGTCCGACGTGGTCGGCGTGTCGTTCCCGGTCGGCGCCCGGTGGGCCCGGGTGGACCTGCCCGACGACGAGTACATCCCGCTGATGGCGATCCAGGCCGTCGACAAGGAGCGCGCCGTCGAGGCGATGGAGCAGCTGCGGGAGGCGCTGGCGCGCCACCGTTCACACACCCAGTGACATAGCCAGCTCGTGGCGCGGCCCCACGGTCGCCGCCGAGATCCGGAACCCGACGCTCTCGTACACCGCACGCGCCACCGCGTTGTCCGCGGCCACCCGCAGCGTCACGGTGTGCGCCCGTTGGCTGCGCGCCCAGTCCACTGCCGCCTCGACCAGGGGGCGGGCCAGCCCGTTGCCGCGCGCATCCGGGTCCAGCCACAGCGAGTACAGGTACACCGACCGCGAATTCTCACGCTGGGCGCTGATCAGCCCGGCCGGGCGACCGTCGACGAGGACCGCGAACTGCGCGTGCTCGCGCAGCCGGCGGCGCCACTGCGCGGCGGTGAAGGACGATTCGTGCCGGTACTGGGGATCGTCGACTCCGAGCGAATCGTTGAGCGCCCGTAACCGCACCACGGCGAACTGCCGCCAATCGGCTTCGGTCAGCCGGGTGACGTGCGGTGCGGTCACTCGGTCCGATTCCCCAAGTCGCTACGCTCCCGCCCGCCGGCCGTCGCCCATGACCATCCCCTCACGGCGCGGGTCGGCGCCGCCGATCCAGCCGGCGTCGTCGCGGACGATCGCCGACAGCCCACTGGACTGGTCGGCGAGATCGACGCGGTGACCGAGTCTGCGCAGACCCGTCACGAGCGGATCGTGGTCACCGTTGTCGGCGATGTCGATGTTGGGGTGTTCACCGCCCACGTTGGTCTCCGGGGTGTTGTCGGCCCCGAAATCCACCATGCCCACCGCCTGCTGTGGGTCCAGGCCCCAATCCAGCAGGCCGACAAGGGTCTTCACCACGAATTGGATGATGACCGCGCCGCCGGGGGAGCCGAGCACCGCATAGAGCGGGCCTCGGGTGCCGGGTGGGGCGGGAGGGCCGGGCGGTGCGTCGAACACCAGCGTCGGGGACATGGTGCTGCGGGGGCGCTTACCGGGTTGCAGCCGGTTGGCCACGGGCACGCCGTCGGGGCCCGCCGGTTCGGCCGAGAAGTCGGTCAGCTGATTGTTCAGCAGGAACCCGTCGACCATGTGGAACGACCCGAACTGCGACTCCACGGTGGTGGTCAGCGACGCCGCGTTGCCGTAGGAGTCGACGATGCTGACCTGGCTGGTGCCGTGCTCGGGGGGCTGCGGGGTGGGGGGGGCGGGCGGCCCGAACTCACCGGGTCGGGCGGTGCCCATGCTGCGCTTCTCGTTGATCAGCGCGGCGCGGCCGGCCAGGTAGGCGGTGTTCAGCAGCGTGTCCGCCGTGCCGCCGGGAAGCGGCACGAAGGCGGTGTCGGCGACGTAGCGGTCCCGGTCGGCGTAGGCCAGCCGCTCGGCCTCGGAGATCAGGTGCACCCCCATGGCGTCGGGCCTGCCGCCGTTGCGGTCGATGTCGTCGGGGCGGTGGTCGGCCATCGGGAACCGCTCCAACATCCCGAGCGTGGCGAGCACCGCGATACCGCCCGACGACGGCGGCGGCATCCCGCAGATCTCCTTACCGCGGTACGGCCTGCACAGCGGCCGGCGGACCTCGACCCGGTAGTCGGCCAGATCCTGCAGCGTCAGCGCGCCGGGGGTGCGTCCGCCCGAGGCGTCGGCGGCGGCCTCCACGACGGCCTCTGCGATCGCGCCGCGGTAGAACGCGTCGGCGCCGTCGGAGGCGATCGCGCTCAGGGTCTTGGCGTAGGCGGGGTTGGTCAGCCGGCTGCCCGCGGGCTTCGGCTTGCCGTCGGCGTTGAGGAAGTATCGGCTCGCCGCGGCGTCGACCCGCAGTTCCTCCCGGCTGTCGGAGATGGCCGCCGCCAGCCGCGGGCTGACGTCGAAGCCGTCGTCGGCCAGCCGGACGGCCGGTTCGAACAGCTCCCGCCACGTGGTCTTGCCGTGGGCGTCGTGGGCGGTCTGCAGCATCCGCACGATGCCGGGGACGCCGATCGATCGGCCGGACGCGCGCGCATCCGGTTTGGGTGGCGTGCGGTCGGTGTCGCTGACCCAGCGCAGGTAGTTCTCGGTCGCCGCCGCGGGCGCGACCTCGCGGCCGTCGTAGGCCTGCACCGCTCCGGAGGCCGCGTCGTAGTACAGCAGGAAGCCACCGCCCCCGACGCCGGAGGACTGCGGTTCGACCAGCCCGAGCATCGCCTGGGCGGTCACCAGGGCGTCGGCCGCGGTGCCGCCGCTGCGCAGCACCCGGCACGCGGCCTGGGTGGCCAGCGGGTTCGCCGTCGACACCGAGTAGCGGGCGGTGACCACCGCCGTCATGTCCTTGCGGTAACCGGTGCCCACCTCCGGCTCGTTGGCCAGGTCCTCCTCGCCCTGGCCGGGCGGCGCGGCTTCGGGGGTCTTGGGGGTGGGAGTGCCGTTCGACACCATTTCGCAGGGCACCGGCGGCGGGGTGGGCGGGGCCTGCTCGGCGTCGGAGCATCCGGCCATGAGCAACACCACCCCTGCGAGCAGGGCGGTCACCCTCTGCACCGACGCCGGTATCCGCACCCTTCGACGGTAGCGGAGTCACTCGCGACCTGTCCGTAGGTCACGCCGTGGCTTGTTCAGCGGGTCGCGCGGCTCCGAGCCGCGTCGGTCGCGGCAGTAACCTGGGAGCGTGCCCGATCCATCGACGTACCGGCCCGCGCCCGGGTCGATCCCCGTCGAACCGGGCGTCTACCGGTTCCGGGACCCGCACGGCCGGGTGATCTATGTCGGTAAGGCCAAGAGCCTGCGCAGCCGCTTGAATTCCTACTTCGCCGACCTGTCCGGTCTGGCGCCGCGGACCAGGCAGATGGTGATGACGGCGGGCAAGGTCGAGTGGACCGTCGTCAACACCGAAGTCGAGGCGCTGCAACTCGAGTACAACTGGATCAAGGAGTTCGACCCGCGGTTCAACATCCGCTACCGCGACGACAAGTCCTACCCCGTGCTGGCCGTCACCCTCAACGAGGAGTTCCCGCGGCTGAAGGTGTACCGCGGTCCACGGAAGAAGGGTGTGCGCTACTTCGGGCCGTACTCGCATGCCTGGGCGATCCGCGAGACCGTCGATCTGCTCACCCGGGTCTTCCCGGCGCGGACCTGTTCGGCCGGAGTGTTCAAGCGGCACAACCAGATCGACCGTCCGTGTCTGCTCGGCTACATCGACAAGTGCTCAGCGCCGTGCGTCGGGCGGGTCAGCGCCGACGAGCACCGCCAGATCGTGCTCGACTTCTGCGACTTCCTGTCGGGTAAGACCGACCGGCTGGTCCGCGACCTGGAACGGAAGATGAACGCCGCCGCCGAGGACCTCGACTTCGAGCGGGCCGCCCGGCTGCGTGACGACATCGGCGCGCTGCGCAGGGCGCTGGAGAAGCAGACGGTCGTGTTGGGCGACGGTACGGACGCCGACGTCGTGGCCTTCGCCGACGACGATCTCGAGGCGGCGGTACAGGTCTTCCACGTGCGCGGCGGGCGGGTGCGCGGTCAGCGCGGCTGGGTCGTCGAGAAGTCCGGGGAGCCCGGCGAATCCGGCGAGGGTCAGCTGGTCGAACAGTTCCTCACCCAGTTCTACGGTGATCAGGCCGAACTCGGCGGGGCGAGCGACAACGGCCTGGACGAGGCGACGAATCCCGTGCCGCGTCAGGTGCTGGTCCCGTGTCTGCCCGACAACGCCGACGAGTTGACCGAGTGGCTGTCCCAGCTGCGGGGCTCCCGGGTGGCACTGCGGGTACCGCAGCGAGGCGACAAGAAGGCGCTCTTCGAGACGGTGCAGCGCAACGCCAAGGAGGCGCTGGCGCAGCACAAACTCAAGCGGGCCGGCGACTTCACCGCGAGAACCGCTGCGCTGCAAAGCATTCAGGACACGCTCGGATTGGCCGACGCGCCGCTGCGGATCGAGTGCATCGACATCAGCCACGTCCAGGGCACCGACGTGGTCGCGTCGCTGGTGGTGTTCGAGGACGGGCTGCCCCGCAAATCGGACTACCGGCACTACGCGATCCGCGAGGCCGCGGGCGACGGCCGCAGCGACGACGTCGCCTCGATCGCGGAGGTCACGCGCCGCCGCTTCTACCGGCACCTGCACGACACCCAGCATCCGACCGAACTGTCCGCCGAAGGCAAGTCGCGCAAGTTCGCCTATCCGCCGAACCTGTTCGTCGTCGACGGCGGCGCACCGCAGGTCAACGCGGCGCAGGCGGTGCTCGACGACCTGGGGATCAGCGACGTGGCGGTGATCGGGTTGGCCAAACGCCTCGAGGAGGTGTGGGTGCCGTCGGAGCCGGATCCGCTGATCATGCCGCGCAACAGCGAGGGTCTCTACCTGCTGCAGCGGGTGCGTGACGAGGCGCATCGCTTCGCCGTCGCCTACCACCGCAGCAAGCGGTCCAAGCGGATGACCGCCTCGGCGCTGGATTCGGTGCGCGGGCTCGGCGAACACCGGCGCAAAGCGCTGGTCACGCACTTCGGTTCGGTGGCGCGGCTGAAGGAGGCGACGGTCGAGGAGATCACCGCGGTGCCGGGTATCGGGGTCGCGACCGCCCGTGCGGTGCTGGAGGCGCTGGGGGTGCCGGAGGCCGCACCGGCCGATTCCGGCGCGGACACCGGCGCCATCGACGATGATCAACGCAGGGTGACGGGATGACAGAGTCGGACATGAGCGAACAGCTGCGGGGGGATGTCGATCGCACGGGTATCGACGTCGTCCTGGTCACCGGGCTGTCCGGCGCCGGCCGGGGAACCGCGGCGAAAGTGCTCGAGGACCTCGGGTGGTACGTCGCCGACAACCTGCCGACGGAGCTGATCGCCCGGATGGTCGAGCTGGGGCTCGCCGCCGGTTCGCGCATCACCCAGTTGGCGGTCGTCATGGACGTGCGGTCACGAGGGTTCACCGGCGACCTGGACTGGGTGCGCCGCGATCTGGCGACCCGTGACATCACTCCGCGCGTACTGTTCCTCGAGGCCAGCGACGACATCCTGGTGCGCCGCTACGAGCAGAACCGGCGCAGCCACCCGCTTCAGGGCGGGCAGACGCTGGCCGAGGGCATCGCGCGGGAACGGGCGCTGCTCGCCCCGGTCCGCGCCTCGGCCGATCTGGTGATCGACACGTCGAAGCTGTCGGTGCACGCGCTGCGGGAGAGCATCGAGCGGGCGTTCGGCGGCGAGGTGGCCGCGGAGACCAACGTGACGGTCGAATCGTTCGGCTACAAATACGGCCTGCCGATGGACGCCGACATCGTCATGGACGTGCGCTTCCTGCCCAATCCGCACTGGGTCGACGCGTTGCGCCCGCACACCGGGCAGCATCCCGACGTCCGCGACTACGTGTTGGGTCAGCCCGGCGCGGAAGAGTTCCTCGACACCTACCATCGGCTCCTGAACGTCGTCATCGACGGATACCGGCGGGAGGGGAAGCGTTACATGACCGTCGCGATCGGCTGCACGGGCGGCAAACACCGCAGCGTGGCGATGGCCGAGGCGCTGGCGGGGCGGCTGCAAGGCGGTGACGAGCTCACGGTGCGGGTGCTGCACCGGGATCTGGGGCGCGAATGAGCCTGCCCGCACGCGAGGAGGGCAGATGAGCCCTCGCATCGTCGCACTCGGCGGCGGACACGGGCTGTACGCGACGCTGTCCGCGGCGCGACGGCTCAGCCCGCACGTCACCGCTGTGGTCACGGTCGCCGACGACGGTGGGTCGTCGGGCCGGCTGCGCAGCGAACTGGACATCGTGCCGCCGGGAGATCTGCGAATGGCGCTGGCCGCGTTGGCCTCTGACAGTCCGCACGGCCGGCTGTGGGCGACCATCATCCAGCACCGGTTCGGTGGCAGCGGGGCGCTGGCGGGCCATCCGATCGGCAATCTGATGTTGGCGGGTCTGTCCGAGGTGCTGGCCGACCCGGTCGCCGCGCTCGACGAGCTGGGCCGCATCCTCGGCGTCAAGGGACGGGTGCTGCCGATGTGCCCGATCGCGCTGCAGATCGAGGCCGACGTCGCCGGCCTGGAATCCGATCCGCGGATGAGCCGCGTGATCCGCGGTCAGGTGGCGATCGCGACGACCGTGGGCAAGGTGCGCCGGGTGCGGTTGCTGCCGGGTGATCCGCCGGCCACCCGCCAGGCCGTCGACGCGATCATGTCGGCCGACCTGGTGGTGCTGGGGCCGGGCTCGTGGTTCACCAGCGTCATCCCGCACGTGCTGGTACCGGAACTCGCCGCCGCGTTGCGTGCGACGTCGGCGCGCCGGGCACTGGTGCTCAACCTGGCCGCCGAACCGGGGGAGACGGCGGGTTTCTCCGTCGAGCGGCACATCCATGTGCTGTCGCAGCACGCGCCGAACTTCACCGTGCACGACATCATCGTGGACGCCAGCCGGGTGCCCAGTGATCGGGAGCGGGACCAGCTGAGCCGGACAGCGAAGATCCTCGATGCCCGAGTAGAGTTCGCCGACGTCTGCCGACCTGGTACACCTTTACATGATCCGGCGCGACTGGCCGCGGCACTGGAAGGTGTCCGGCTTCGCGGGACGGCGGGGGGCCGCGACGAGGTGCCGACGGCGGCGACCCCGACTTCCAACCGACCGAGAGGTGACGACTCGTGGCGATGACAGCCGAGGTCAAAGACGAGCTGAGCCGACTCGTGGTGAATTCGGTGAGCGCTCGCCGCGCCGAGGTCGCGTCGCTGCTGCGCTTCGCCGGGGGGCTGCACATCGTGTCCGGCCGGGTGGTCGTCGAGGCCGAGGTGGACCTCGGCATCATCGCGCGCCGGCTGCGCAAGGACATCTACGACCTGTACGGCTACAACGCCGTCGTACACATGTTGTCGGCCAGCGGTATTCGCAAGAGCACGCGATACGTGGTGCGGGTCGCCAAGGACGGCGAGGCGTTGGCGCGCCAGACCGGACTGCTCGATCTGCGGGGCCGTCCGGTGCGTGGGCTACCCGCCCAGGTGGTGGGCGGCAGTGTCGCCGACGCGGAGGCGGCCTGGCGGGGCGCGTTCCTGGCGCACGGTTCGCTCACCGAACCGGGACGGTCCTCGGCGCTGGAGGTGAGCTGCCCGGGGCCCGAGGCGGCGCTGGCGCTGGTCGGCGCCGCCCGCAGGCTCGGTGTCAGCGCCAAGGCGCGGGAGGTGCGCGGCAGCGACCGGGTGGTGGTGCGCGACGGCGAGGCGATCGGTGCGCTGCTGACCCGGATGGGTGCTCAGGACACGCGGCTGACGTGGGAAGAGCGCCGGATGCGGCGGGAAGTCCGGGCCACCGCCAACCGGTTGGCGAACTTCGACGATGCCAACCTGCGCCGCTCGGCGCGCGCCGCGGTCGCGGCGGCCGCCCGGGTGGAGCGGGCGCTCGAGATCCTCGGTGACACGGTTCCCGACCATCTGGCGTCCGCGGGCAAGCTGCGGGTCGAGCACCGCCAGGCCTCGCTCGAGGAACTGGGCCGGTTGGCCGACCCGCCGATGACGAAAGACGCTGTCGCCGGCCGCATTCGGCGGCTGCTGTCGATGGCCGACCGCAAGGCCAAGCAAGACGGCATCCCGGACACCGAATCCGCCGTGACGCCCGACCTGCTCGAGGACGCCTAGCCGGACCCGCTGCCCGCCAGGGTGATTCGCATCAACCGCGAGCGTGCGCAAACTGCTGTGCAATCGGCGGCGCGTCGCGTGCAGACATGCACCCTCGCGGCTACGACTGGTCGGTCGCGGCGGCGATCACCGTCTTCGCGATCTGGCGGCCAGTCGTGGATCGACGCCGGCGGTTGTCCCGCAGTTTCATGGCCAGTTCTCCGGTGAGCACCACCAGCACCGACTCGGCCAGTCCGTCGGGGTCGGCGCAGGGGAGTCGGGAAGCCAACTCGCGCAACCTTTCTCGGAGGTAGTCCGTGTCGCGTCGCACGGCCTCGGCGATCTCTGCCGGCGGGTCGGCGTATTCCGCGGCGGTTCCGAGGAAGGCGCACCACCGCGCTCCGTCCGGCCGCCGGGCGAAGTCGTCCACCGCGTCGAAGACCGCCAGTAGCCGCTCCTCGTCATCGGCCGCAGCGGCGACGGCCCGGTCCCACACCATGCGCCACCGCTCGTGGCGGCGTTCCAGGGCGGCCGCGATCAGCGCCTCCTTGCTCCGGAAGCCGCGGTACAGCGTCGCCGCCGACACGCCCGCCCTGGCGAGGACCGCGTCCACCGGAGTGGATTCGATTCCGCGGGAGAACACCAGGTCATCGACTGCGTCGAGCAGTTTGTCCTCGGAGCTCTTGCGCACCGGCATGGTCATCAGCCTAAACTCGCAGAAGTGAAACGATCGTTTTCGTTTGTCGGCGGCCGCGAGGCCCTCGTCATCGCCTTCGGGACCAGCTTCATCGCCGCGACCTACGGACTGGTGCGGTTGGCCTACGGGCTGTTCCTGCCCGACATCCAGGCCGAACTCGGTCTGGATGCGGCCGTGGCCGGGTACATCTCGTCGGCGTCGTCGCTGTTCTACTGCGTCGCTGCCGCAGTCGGTTTCGCTCTCGGCCACCGGCTCCCGCGGCCCCTGATCATGTCGGCGGCCGCAACGGCATGCGTGGGCGTGTGGGGGATGTCCGCCGCCCACGGCATCCTGGCCTTCGGCGTCTTCGCGGTGCTCAGCTCCGCCGGCGCGGGTATCGCCTCGCCGGCCATGGTGAGCATCGTCGCCCGCAACATAGAGCCTCGCCGAGTCGACGGCGCACAGGCGATGGTCAACGGGGGCACCGGACCCGGTCTGGTCGTCGCGGGAGTGCTGGCGCTGCTGCTCCTGCCGCAGTGGCGTCTCACCTGGGTCGTGATCGGCGCGGTGACCGCCGCGTGTGCCGCGGCAGTGCTCGCGGTGGACCGAGCCGCCCGGACCTCATCACAGGACCACCCGCGCAGGCCCTCGACCGCATGGGTGAGGCAACACGTCGCAGCCATCGCCGCGGCGGTCCTCATGGGCGCCGCGTCCAGTGCGGTGTGGACCTACGGCCGGAGTCTGCTCGTCGAGACGGGCGCCGTCTCACAGCGCGGCACGATCACCGCATGGATCGTCCTCGGCGTCGGCTCGGCCGCGGTGATCGTCACCGCCAAGCCGCTCGCCAAGCTCACACCCGTGACCGCGTGGACATCGACGTGCGCGGTGATGACCGGCGCCATCCTGCTCCTCGCGGCGGTCCCGGACGTCACACCCGCCGCACTGCTGGGTTGCGTCGCCTTCGGGTGGGGGTTCACCGCCGCCACCTCGTCACTCATCTTGTGGACCACCGCGATCGATCCCGCGAACGCCGCGGCGGGCACCGCGATGTTGTTCGTCGCGCTCATGTTCGGACAGGCCGTCGGCGCCACCGTCCTGGGCGCCGTCATCACCAGCGCGCAGTTCGCACCGGCGTTCGCCGTGGCGGCGGCACTGTCGGCGGTGTCGATCGCCGTCGCGGCGTACGGGCGGCGCCGCAGCACCGCCGAGCGCGCCGAGGACGCGGTGGCCATCGGATGACGCCGACGAGCTCTTTCCAAAGCGTTTGAAAACGCGCTGACCTGGGCTGATCCTGCACAAACCGGCTTCGGGCGGAGGTAGCTTGAGACCCATGCCGCTGCGTTACGTCGACCCGTACAAGAAACACAGCCGCTGGTACACGGCCATCGAGAGCTTCAGTCGGTCGCCTCGGGGGCAGTTCCTCGCACACCACCTCTTCTCCCGCGTCGACCCGTGGCTGTACCGCGCGACCGGCGGCCGCTATCCGTCGATCTTCGGGGGGCCGTCCACCGCACCGCTGCTGACCACGGGCGCGAAGTCGGGTCAGCCCCGACTGCACCAGATCACGTATTTCCACGACGGGCCGAACCCCATCGTGACCGCCTCCAACTACGGCGGACCGCGACATCCGCAGTGGTACCACAACCTCAAGGCGCACCCCGAATGCGAATTGGGCGACGAGAAGTTCGTCGCGGCGGAGATCACCGACCCCGATGACTACGCACGTGTCTACGGGCTCGCCGAGCAGGTCTACGCCGGTTGGAGCGACTACCGCTCGAAGACCGAACCGATCGGCCGTCACATCCCCGTCTTCCGGCTCACGCCGCGCTAGGGGTCGCGTCGACCCTGCGCGACTACGGTGGGCGTCAGTGTCAGGGTGAGGTAGCCGCTATCGCGGTGGTTGGATGCTTTGCATCTGGTGTTTGGCTCGTACGGTGGCTGCCGCCTTCGGGTTGGCGAGCATGCGTTTTGCCGACATCAGGTGTGAAGGACCGGCCGGC
>NZ_LQIU01000009.1 GCF_001499995.1 Mycobacterium sp. IS-1496 | reverse complement strand
GTGGACGGCCGGTAGCGGGGTTCGGGTGGGGCGTCGCCGGGGTGGATGATGGGGCGGATCGTGGCGCGGTCGAGGAAAGCGGCGAGCACGGTGGGGTTGGTGACGCCGGCGCCGAAGACGAATGCCGGTGCCGGGCAGGCTGATTGCCGCGGCGCGGACGCCGACTTCGGAGCGGTGTTGTCGGTCGCGGCCTCCGGCTCGGGTTCGGGCTGGACCTCGTGCTCGGGCTCCGGCTCGGCGTCAGACTCCGGCGCATCGTCACCCGCAGCCTCGGCCGTTGAATCTCCAGCGGCGCTGAGGTCTTGAGCTTGGGAGAGGGTGTCTTGGGTGGTGATGACGTGCATGACGACGTCTTTGGTGGGGCGCGCGTCGGTGGTGGCGGCGGGGCAGTCGGGGTTGTCGCATTCGCAGCGCAGCGTGGTGCCCGTGGCAATGGCGGCGAGGGCGTCGTTGCGGCGTTCTTTGGGGCTGCGGGGGTCGTCGGGGCACAGGGTGCGGGCTGCGTCGTGGACGCGTTGTTCGAAGGCGGCGCCGTCGGGGGCGTACATGCGGGCCCAGACGGTCATGAAGCCGGCGGCGTCGCCCATGAACCCGAATTCGATGTCGCGGTCTTGTTCGGCGGCCTGGGTGCGGCGCAGTGCTGCGGGGTCGTGGGATTCGACGACGGCGTCGATGGCGGCAGCGGTCTTCTTCTTAGATTTAGGGCCCCAGGTGGTGATCTGGTCGGCCAGGGCGGTGTCGACAGCGGCGATGGTGGCGGGGTCGGTGATCAGGGCGGTGCGGGTGACGATGGCGCGCACGAGCAGGTCGTTGATCTGGCCGGCCTCGAAGAGGGCAGCGACCTTGGGGAGCCGGTCGCCGAGCATGACGGCGCGGTGGGTTTGGAACATCGCCAGGGTTTCAGTGATGTTCTGGGTGGCGGCCAGTTCGCTGATGACGCTGGTTTCGGGGTCGACGAACCAGTTGTTGCGGTCGTCGGCGTGGTCGAGGCCGGTGCGGCGGCGGAACACTTCGGCCATGGCGGCCAGTTTGCGGGCTGCGGCGGCGGATTCGACGCGTCCCCATCCCGCGGCGGCTGCGACCAGTTCGGCGTCGCTGAGCGCAGGCATATCGCCGGTCTCGGGAAGCGAACCATCGAACATGTATTCGATTGTGTCACGCGGCGCCGACAGGAAACGCCGAGAAAGCCTGCCCTGTGGATGAATTCGCCGTTGTGGATGAATCCCGGCAGAAGTCAGCGATTACGTCTGGCGTCGACGAATACCGTGTCCTTGGCCGTGTCGGTGTCGCCGTGGTCGCCGCACCGTCCGTACCGCGTCATCAGTTCCTGCGCGCCGATCGTCGTGACCTGCCAGCCCCGTGCGGTCAACCAGTCGGCCACGCCCGGCCCGACCGCCTCGACGGCCAACCGGCTCCCGGGTGGGCTCATCTCGTGGATGCGGTCGAACAACAGGTGTGGGCCGTCCGCCATGTACGGAAGTAGTCCCTCGACCGCCCACGCCGTCGGTTCCGAAGCGTCGAATCCGGCCTCGATCAACGTGTTCGTCCACTCGTCGAACAGATCAGCAGGTACCGGAACGTAGCGGGACACCGAAGGACTGTCGCCGTGTTCACGCAGGGCCTCGTTCTTGAACTTCAACACCCCGGGGTGGTCGATCTCGTAGACCGCGGTGCCGTCGACCCAGGGCAGTCGCCACGCTCGTGCGTCGAGTCCGGCGGCGACGATCACCATCTGCTCGAGCCCGTGCGCGCCTGCGGCGATGAAGAACTCGTCGAACCACTTGGTGCGCGACGACGCGTAGTTGGCGATGCCGTTTATCCGTTCGGCCGTCTCGTCGCTGGGGAGCTGACACCCCCGGTTCAACGCGGCGTCGATGAACACCTGCGCGTACGGGTCGTCGAACAACGGACAGTCGGCGTGCGACTCACTTTGTCTGGCCAGCGCGACGGCCAGTGCGTTCACGATGCCGTCAGGAGTCGTCATGGCCGCGGTGTTCCCTTTCCGCGGCGACTTCAAGCATCTCGTCCCTGGTCAACAGGTCGTCACGGATGTTCTGCTCGTGGTAGGCGAGTTGGCCCACGCGATTGGCGATCACCGGCGCGGTGATGACCGTGAAAAGTCCGGTCAGAATGAGCATCCCGACGTCGACGTTCCCGCGCAGCCGGATGGCCGCACCCGCCAGCACGAGGAGCAGACCGAGCACCTGCGGCTTGGTCGCGGCGTGCATCCGCGAGAGCGTGTCCGGGAACCGGACGACGCCGATCGCGGCGGTCAGAGCCAGCGTCGATCCGCCCAGCACCAGGACGCTGGCGACGATGTCGAAGGCGCTCACGATGTCCTCCGTGACCTGTCGGGCCTACGGACATCAGGTACGCGGAAGCGCGCCACGCTGACCGACCCGACGAAACTGATCAGAGCCAGAGCGGTCAGGCTGTAGGTCACGGTGGTGTTGAGGCTGAACGCGGCCCACGTGCCGATCGCGCACATGGTGACTGCGACGAGCGTGTCCAGCGCGACCAGCCGGTCCAGCGTGCTCGGTCCGGCCAGCAGCCGGAACATCGTCGCGGCCGCGGCGGCGCTGAGCATCACCCCCGCGATGATCCACACCCAGTTCATGCGCGATCCGCCTTCGCTTCTCGCTCGGCGTTCATGCTCGATCCGCCTTCGCTTCTCGCTCGGCGTTCATGCTCGATCCGCCTTCGCTTCTCGCTCGGCGTTCATTCGGGATCGGCCTCCCTCTCCGTCGATGGCCGCCAGTCCGATTCCCGTTCGAACGCGGCGATCAGCAACCGCTCGAACTGTCCGATCTGGCGGTAGAAGCGACTCAGTGCGCGGTCGGAGCCGACGTCGATGACATGGACGTAGACCACGCGCCTGGTCTGGTCGATCTCCAGCGCGATGGTGCCCGGCGTCAGATTCACGATGTTCACCGCGAGCGCGAGCACCAGGTCCGACTTCACCGCGAAATGCGCCCGCAGCACCGCGGTCAGCGGCGGCGGGCCCGGTTTGACCGCCAGCCACGCCACCTGCACCGAGGACACCACCAGGTAGTACGCCACGGTGGCGATCAGGCGCAGCAGCGACAGCAGGTGGACCCGGCCCTCCACAGGCACCGGCGGCAGGGGCAGCAGCAGCGTGATCATCAGCGCGATGGCCAGGCCGCTGACGATGTTGGCCGCAGACAGCGTGCCCCACAACAGGATCCACACCAGTGTCAGCCAGCACAGCACCCATGCCCGCAGCGCCAGCCGACGTGGCGACCACCGCGTACCCTCGAGAACCTTCATGGCCGCTCACCCACCACCGCGGTGATGTAGTGATCGCGGTTGATCACCTCGTCGGCCGCTCGGCCGCTGTAGGCGAAGATCGGCCCCGCCGCCACGGTCAGCGCCAGACCGACCGCGATCAACGCACCCGTCGGCGCCAGCATGCCGACGGGCATGCGGCCGACGTGATCGCGGTCCACGAACTGAATGTCCTCCGATTCCGCGGTGTCGTCCAGCAGCGCCGCCGGGGCGGTCGAGGACAGGTGCCCCTCCGGTGCGTCGTCACGCGACCGCCAGAAGGCCTTCGTCCACACCCGGGCCACCACGTAGAGGGTCAGCAGGCTCGTCACCACACCGCCGGCCACCAGCGCCCAGGCCAGCGGTGTGCCGTTGGACGCGCCCGCCTCGAGCAGCGCCACCTTGCCGATGAAGCCCGAGAACGGCGGTATGCCACCGAGATTCAGCGCGGGCACGACGAAGACGAAGGCGAGTAGCGGGCTGGCGGCGGCCAGCCCGCCCAGGCGCGTCATCGTCGACGCCCCGGCCTGGCGCTCGATCAGGCCCACCACGAGGAACAGGGTGGTCTGCACGACGATGTGGTGCGCGACGTAGTAGATGGCGCCGGCCATGCCGAGGTCGTTGGACAGCGCGATACCGAAGACCATGTACCCGATGTGGCTGACGAGCGTGAACGACAACAGTCGTTTGATGTCGCTCTGCGCGATGGCGCCGAGGATGCCGACCACCATGGTCAGCAGCGCCGCCCAGAGCAGCACCTGGTCCAGCCCGCCGCCGGGGAACAGCAGCGAATGCGCGCGGATGATCGCGTAAACACCGACTTTCGTCAGCAGGCCGGCGAACACCGCGGTGACCGGCGCCGGTGCGGTCGGGTAGGAGTCGGGCAACCACGTCGAGAGCGGGAACACCGCCGCCTTGATGCCGAACGCCACCAGCAGCACCGCGAACAGCGCCATCCGCGTGCCCTCGGAGACGTCGTCGAGACGCACGGCCAGTTCGGCCATGTTGAGCGTGCCGGTGGCCGCGTACACGAGGCCGATGCCGAGCAGGAAGATCAGCGACGACACCATCGACACCATCACGTACGAGATGCCCGCCCGCACCCGCTCGGCGCTCGCGCCGATGGTGAGCAGCACGAAGCTCGCGGACAGCAACACCTCGAACCCGACGTACAGGTTGAACAGGTCACCGGCCAGGAAGGCGGTGCACACACCGGCCGACAGCACCAGGTAGGTGGGCAGGAAGATCGACACCGGCTGACGGCCGTCGCCGTCGCGGATGCCCTGCCCGATGGCGTAGGCGACCACCGCCAACAGCACGATGGACGACACCATCAGCATCAGCGCCGACAGCCGGTCCACGACCAGGGTGATGCCGAGCGGCCCCATGCCGGGGACGCTCTGGCCCCACCCGCCCACGTGCACCGCCAACGTGCCGTCACGGTCGGTGAGGTAGACCAGCACCGCGCAGACCGCGACGACCGCGACGAGCGCCAGCTGGGCGAGCACCCGTTGCAGCACCGGGCGACGGCCCGCGAACAGCGTCAGCGCGGCGGCGATGGTCGGGATGAGTACGGGCAGCGGTGTGAGCACCGTGGCCAACGTCATGCGCGATCCGCCTTCGCTTCTCGCTGCGCGGTCACCGGGAACCCTCCCGACCCGGGAGCGCGTCGAGCTCGTCGGGCAGGTCGGTGTCGATCGCCAGATCCGGCTCCGGTGGCCGGTCCTCGTCGAGGGCGGCGGCCTCCTTGGCGGCCATCTCGGAGACGCGGGTGTCCTCGGGGTCGTTGCCGACCTCTTCGGCGGTGGTCAGTCGGTAGGACCGGTAGGTCAATGCCAGCACGAACGCCGCGATGCCCATGCTGATCACGATCGCGGTGAGGATCATGCCCTGCGCCAACGGATCAGCGGTGGACGTCTCGCCCGCGCTGGTGCGTCCGCGGACCGGCGGATTGCCGGACGGCCCGGCCACCGTGAGGACGAGCAGATTGATCGCATTGCCGATCAGCAACAGCCCCAACAACATTCGGGTCAGATTGCGCTCGAGCAGCAGGTAGACGCCCACGCTGGTGAGACCGCCGATCAGGATCAGGGGAACGAGGTAGGTGGTCACCGCGCACCCACCTTCGCCGCCGACCTGCCCGAACCGGGATTCGGCGCGGACATCTCCACGTCGACCTGAGCGCCCAGGCTGCGCAGTACGTCGAGAACCAGACCGACGACGATCAGATACACCCCCAAATCGAAGAACAGTGCGGTCACCAACTTGACGGTGCCGAGGACCGGCAGGTCGAATTCGATGACCGCCGAGGACAATGCGGGCGCGCCGAGGAACAGCGAGGCCACCGCCGTGCCCGCGGACAGCGCCAGCCCGACGCCGAGGATCTTGCCCGCATCCAGCGGCAGCGTCTCACCCAACTCGTAACGACCGCCGGCGAGATAGCGCAGCACCAGGGCCAGGCCCGCCGTCAGGCCGCCTGCGAACCCGCCGCCGGGCGTGTTGTGGCCGGCGAAGAAGAAGTACGCCGAGAGCACCATGATGAGCGGGAAGATGACGCGCGTCGCCACCTCCAGCACCAGCGAACGGTGTCGCGGATCGCGCAGTTCGCTGCCGCGCAGCCAGGTGATGTCGCCGACGGCCGGGCTGTTGGCGAAGGTGCCGATGCGTCCGATGTCGGGTTGTCCGGCGTCCGACACCCGCGGCGCGGTCCCGAAACGGCGGTTGCGGAACACCAGCGAGGCCACGCCGGTGGCCGCGACGAGCAGCACCGAGATCTCGCCCATGGTGTCCCAGGCGCGGATGTCGACAAGCAGGACGTTGACCGCGTTGGCTCCCTGGCCGCGGTAGTAGGCCGCGTCGGGGATCAGTTCGGCGATGCCCGCCCCGGTGCGGGCGGCCATCGCGTACACCGCCAGCGACGTGACCGTCACGCCGACCGCCAGCGACAGCACCGCGCGTGGCAGGCGCTTGTGGTTGATGTGGGCCTTTTCGGCCTCCGCGGGCAGGGTGCGCAGTACCAGCACGAAGATGACCAGCACCAGCGTCTCGACCAGGAACTGGGTGAGCGCCAGATCCGGCGCGCCGTGCAGCGCGAAGATCGCACCGCAGCCGTAACCGGTGACCCCGATCAGCAGGACCGCGGCCAGGCGGTTGCGCATCACGGCGGCGCCCACCGCGGCGGCGAGCATCAGCAGCCCGACCACGACCACCCACGGCGAATCCCACAGCGCGAAGTCCGGCCGGTCCCGCGCACCGAGCAGCAGCGCCACCGCGGGCACGACCACCAGGGTGCAGAGGATGACCGACTGGGTGGCCGGGATGGAGCCGCGCTGGGTGGTCGCGGTCAGCCGCACCGACACCATGTCGAGCCCGCGGATCAACGAGTCGTAGACGTGGTCGGCGTTGCCGAGCGGAAGGTAGGCCACCCGGGCCCGCCGCAGCTTGGACCGCTCGAAGAACGCGGCGACACCGGTCGCGATCACCAGCGCCGACAGCAGGAGCGGCAGGTTCAGGCCGTGCCACAACGCCAGGTGGTAATCCTCGCCGCCGGGCACGGTCTGCGCGTATTCGCCGAGCACGGCGTCCAGCGGGGCGGGCCACAGACCCGAGACCAGGCCGGCGGCGGCGAGGAACGCCGGCGCGGCCAGGAACGCCGCTGACGGACGGTGCATCTCGCGGACGCGCACGCTCGGCTCGTGTAGACCTTTGCGGCTGAACGCGCCCCACAGGAACCGCAGGCTGTAGATGGTGGTGAACACCGAACCGAAGACGATGCCGGCGAGCACCCAGGGGGCGAACGGGCCCAGTGCGGCGCTGTGCAGCACGGTCTCGAAGTCGGCCTCCTTGGCGACGAAGCCGAGGAACGGCGGGAGCGCCGCCATGCTGGCCGTCGCACCGACGGCGATGAACAGCAGCGGGTTGCTGCGGTCGCCGAGCCACGCCAGCCGACGGATGTCGCGCGTGCCGGTCGAGTGGTCGATGACACCGACCACCATGAACAGCGACGCCTTGAACATCGCGTGTGCGACCAGCATCGCCAGCCCGGCCAGCATCATGTCGCGCCCGCCGGTGCCGACCATGACGGTGATCAGCCCGAGCTGGCTGACCGTGCCGAACGCCAGGATGAGTTTGAGGTCGTACTCGCGCACCGCGCGCCAGCCGGCCAGCAGCATCGTCGCCAGGCCGAGGGTGATGATCATCGGCCGCCACACCGGGGAGTCGGCGAAGCCGGGCGTCATCCGCGCCACCAGGAACACCCCGGCCTTCACCATGGCCGCGGCGTGCAGGTACGCGCTGACGGGGGTGGGGGCGGCCATCGCCCCGGGCAGCCAGAAGTGCAGCGGCACGATCGCGGATTTCGACAGGGCGCCAACGAGGATGAGCGCCACCCCGACCGCGGCGGCCACCCCCGACGGCGGTGACGCGACCAGTTCGGAGAGCAGGTACGTGCCGGCGAGGTTGCCGAGGATGATGATGCCGACCAGCATCGCCAGCCCGCCGAACGTGGTGACCAGCAACGCCTGGGTGGCGGCGCGGCGGCTCGTCGCCCGTTCGGCGTAGTGGCCGACCAGCAGGAACGACAACACCGTCGTCGTTTCCCAGAAGACGTACAGGATCAGCATGTTGTCGCTGATGACGAGACCGAACATCGACCCGGCGAACGCCACCATCTCGGCCGCGAAGCTGGGCAGACGCTTCTCGACGTGCCCGTCGCGATGGTGGAAATACGTGCCGCAGTAGAACAGCACGAGCGCGCCGATACCCAGGATGAGCACGCTCATGATCGCGGCGAGCGTGTCGAACCGCAGCGTGATGTCCATCGACAGCTCGGGCAGCCAGACCAGGTTCACGGTCTGCGCGCTGCCCGGCTCCGGCCAGTTCAGCGCAACCCAGACCAGGGAGGCCAGCGGAACGACCGCCAACGGGTAGAACGCGATCCGTCCCCATCTGGCCACCATGAGGGGTGCCAACGCGGTCGCGACCGCATGGGCACAGAGGATGGCCAGCATGGCACTCCGATCTTGATTGGGGTCGGGGTGTCAGCGTGAGCTGCTTTGGATTGTGTCCATTCTACGTGGGTTGCTGGCGGCGTCACCGGCGCACTGCGAACGGTTTCCGTCAGAAGTACCTCAGCCAGACGTAGACCCAGGCCAGGGTGGTGCTGAGCAGCGTCACGACGATCCCGCACCGGGTGAACCGCCAGAAGCTGATCGGGTGGCCGGCTCGCGCGGCGATGCCGATGGCGACGACGTTCGCGCTGGCCGCGATGGCGGTGCCATTGCCGCTGAAGCAGGCGCCCAGCGCGAAGGCCCACCACAGCGCCTGGCCGGTGCCCGCGTCGGGAGTCTGAGCCACCATCGACTCGACGACCGGCGTCATCGTCGCGGTGTAGGGGATGTTGTCGACGAACGCGCCGACGATCGACGACCCGAACAGCAGTGCCGAGGCCGCCCCGAACCAGTTGTCGCCGAAGGCCGATTCGGCCACCGAACCGAGCGCGCCGATCACCCCGGTGTGCGTGAGGCCGGCCACCATCACGAACAGGCCCATGAAGAACACCAGCGTCGGCCACTCCACCTCCGGCAGCACCTCGCCCACGTCGATGTCGGTGACCAGCAGCATCGCCCCGGCGCCGAGCAGCGCCACCACCGACGGCGCCACGTGCAGCACGGAGTGCAGGGCGAACCCGGCGATGACCAGGTTCAGCACCACCAGGGAGCGGACCAGCAGCCTGGTGTCCTTGATCGCGCGGCGCTCCTGCAGTGCCATCACCTCGTCCATGTGGACGTCGTCCGCGCGCAGATCCTTGCGGAACAACACCCGGGTGAACCCCACGAACAGGACGAAGATGATCAACACGATCGGCGCCATGTGCACCAGGAAGTCGTTGAACGTGAGCCCGGCGCGGCTGCCGATGATGATGTTCGGCGGATCGCCGATCAGGGTGGCGGCACCGCCGATGTTGGACGCGAGCACCTCGGCGATGAGATAGGGCTGCGGCGCGATCCGCAGTCGGTCGCAGATCACCAGCGTGACGGGCGCGATCAACAGGATGATCGTGACGTTGTCGAGCACCGGTGAGGCGAACGCCGTGATCAGCATCAGCATGACCATCAGCCGGTACGGACTGCCGCGCGAACGCTTCGCCGCCCAGATCGCCAGGAAGTCGAACAGCCCGGTCTGCTTCACGACGCCGACGATGATCATCATGCCGAGCAGCAGAAAGATGACGTTCCAGTCGATGCCCTCGTGCTCGGAGTAGAAGACCCGCTCGCCGGGGATCAGCCCGAGCAGGGCCATCAGCCCCGCGGCGACGAGGACTGTTCTGACCTTGTCGGCCCGCTCGGTGGCGATGAACCAGAACGCGACGACGAAGATCGCCAGTGCCAGCACCGGGGCCAGCGACGACAACACGGCCGGAGCAGCTGACACGCGCTCGCCGTGACAGGGTCAGTCGCCCGGACCGGCGACAGCCAGACTGGTCAACAGCCGTTCGAGGGTCACCGCGCCGGTCAGCCGACCGGCGCTGTCGATGATGGCGATCAACGGGCTCCTCTTCGTCGCCATCACGGTCGCGACCTCGAGCAGGGTGGCGTCGGGCGCCACCGTCGCGGGTTTCGCGACAGGCGAGGGCAGGCAGTCACCGACGGTGAGGCGCCCCGGGCCGTGCCAGAACAGGTCGGCGTGAATCTCGTCGACGGTGCGGACGAGCGCCGGATCGTCGCGGTAGGTCTCGGGGATGGCCAGGCGCAGGACCTGCGTGCCGGGCAGCACCGCAATCGGGCGGTCCGCCTCGTCGACGACGACGAGCCCGGGCAGTCGGTTGACGACCATGAGCTGGACCGCCTTGGACACCGGATCGTCCATGCGGACGGTCGGGGGCGACACCGCGATCTCGTGTGCTTGCATGGCGACTTCATTCAATCGGGCGGTCCGTCGGGTTGCCGTAGTAACCGTCATGATCCTCGTTCTCCGATCAGCGCATCGACCCGGCGTTCCAGCGACCGGACCCGATCGGCGATGGGTCGGCTGTGCAGGATCTCGGCGAGCCCGTCGGCCTCGTCGGGGGCCAGCATGAGCTCCTCTGCTGGCTCGTCGCTGCCGTCGTCGTAGACGAACACCTGCCGGTCGCCGTCATGGGTGACCAGGACGCACAGCCGACCGCCGGCCCGGGTGACGATGTGATGCAGCGTCCCGCCGCCGGGCACCGTCGTCCGATCGATTCGCATCGCAGCTCCTTGCAGGTCACTGTCGAGCCTTCGCGCGAGAGGCGAGGGCCGCCATCGGGGCTGACACCCATTTCCGGGGGGTGGCGGCGTGTATGGACATCCGCTGACCGGGACGCCAGGCTGGTGGTATGAATCGGGCGCGTACCCCCGCGGCCGCACTGTTTCGCCGGGTCTTTCTGATCAACGGCCTCATCTTCACGCTCGGCACCCTCATCCTTGCCGTCTCGCCTGCCACGGTGTCGTCGCGCATCCGGCTCACCGAGATCCCGGTTCTGGTGGTCGGGCTGGCGATCATGTTGAGCGCCAACGCATTTCTGCTGCGGTCCAGTCTGGCCCCGCTCGACCGGCTGGCCGCGTCTATGCGGCGGGTCGATCCGCCGCGGCGCAGCGACCGCGTCGACGATCGGGGCAGCGGCGATCTGCACCACCTGATCGAATCGTTCAACGCGATGCTCGACCGGCTGGAGACCGAGCGGACCACGGCCAGCGCGTCGGCGCTCGCCGCGCAGGAGAACGAACGGCAGCGCATCGCGCGGGAACTGCACGACGAGATCGGGCAGACGTTGACCGTCGCCCTGCTCACGCTCAAACGCGCGGTGGACCGCGCGCCCACCGAGATCCGCGGCGAACTCGAGGAGACCCAGGAGACGGTGCGGGCGAGCCTCGACGAGGTGCGCGGCATCGCCCGCCGGTTGCGGCCCGACGCGCTCGAGGACCTCGGCCTGCAGAGCGCGCTGAACGCTCTGTGCAGCGAATTCGCCCAGGCCACCGGACTGCCGGTGGTCAAGCACATCGCGCTGCCCGCCGCGCGGCTGGCGCCCGATGTGGAGCTGGTCTGTTACCGCATCGCCCAGGAGTCGCTCACCAACATCGCCCGCCACGCCGAGGCCGGCAAGGCCTGGGTCGACCTGCACGTCGCCGCCGGACAGGTGACGCTGCGCATCGCCGACGACGGCAAGGGCGGCGCGGGTGAGGCGGGGGAGGGCGCCGGGATCAGCGGGATGCGGGAGCGGGCCCTGTTGATCGATGCGGCGCTGACGATCACCTCGCCGCCGCGCGACGGCACCGAGGTGCGGTTGGCGATTCCGTACCGCGGCGGTGAGGAGTGACGCCGACCGCACCGGCCCGGATCCTGCTCGCCGCCGACCACGCGCTGGTGCGCAGCGGGCTGCGGCGGATCATCGATGCCGAACCCGACCTGCGGGTGGTCGCCGAGGCGGCCGACGGGCACGAGGCGCTCGAAGCGCTGGAGCGGACGCCCACCGATCTGGCGATCCTCGACATCGCGATGCCGCGGATGACGGGTCTGCAGGCCGCCCGCGAGATCAGCCGCGTGCATCCGCACGTGCGGATCCTGATCCTGTCGATGCACGACAACGAGCAGTACTTCTTCGAAGCGCTCAAGGCCGGCGCATCGGGCTATGTGCTCAAGTCGGTCGCCGACCGTGACCTGCTCGCGGCATGCCGGGCCACGCTGCGCGGCGAACCGTTCCTGTACGCCGGTGCGGTGACCGCGCTGATCCGCGACTACCTGCACCGGGCGCGCAGCGGCGACGAATTGCCTGACACCATCCTCACCCCGCGGGAGGAGGAGGTGCTCAAGTTGATCGCCGAGGGTTACTCGACGCGCGAGATCGCGGCCACGCTGAGCATCAGCGCCAAGACCGTCGACCGGCACCGCGCGAACATCCTCGCCAAGCTGGGTCTGCGGGATCGCTTGGCGCTCACCCGATACGCCATCCGGGCGGGATTGATCGAGCCGTGATCCGCCCGCAGACCGAGCCGCCGACATGGCGCATCGGCAGCGCGTGGCCGAGCACCCCGATGCCGGCGCCGAGGATCGGCCAGATCGGCCAGAAGTACCAGGCGCCCGCGGTGAGCCCGACGGCCAGCCACACCGTGAGGACGATGACGACCATCGTCAGGTAGCCCGCGAGATGCCACCGCACGCCGCGACGGGCGGCGCGGCGGCGTTCGGCCTGCCGCGCGGGATCGTTGCGGCGCAGGGTGGCGACCGGCAGGTCGGCGGTGAGGCTGTGCAGTTCGGTTCCGGTCTGCGCGGCGAACGCGTGCTGCAGACGCTGTTCGTAGTCGGCCATGTCGAGGTAGCCCTGGGTCAGCGCCAGGCCGAGCAGGGTGGCCGTGCGGGTGCGGTCGTCGTCGCCGATGCGTACCGCGGTGGGGACGGTCATGGTGGCTCCCGAGACATCTAGACAGTGACTAGTTCGATGGGGTCCACTGTCCCACCACAACTTGGCACTGTCAAGATTTCCGGTGTCAGCGGCCTTCGGCGAAGGCGCGCAGCGTGTCGACCTGGACCGGGTCCAGCGACGGGCGCACGGTCTGCCGGGCGGCCACGGCGCCGGCTGCGGTGACGTCGGCGGCGTCGATCGACCGCCGCATCGCCGTCAGCGCCGCCTCGCGCAGCAGTGCGACGCAGTCCGCGGCGCTGTAGCCGTCGAGACCCTCGGCCAGTGCATCGAGGTCGACGTCGTCGGCCAGCGGGACGGATTTGCCTGCCGTGCGCAGGATCTCGCGTCGCGCCTCGGCGTCGGGCGGCTCGACGAACACGAGCCGCTCCAGGCGGCCCGGGCGCAGCAGGGCGGGGTCGATCAGATCGGGCCGGTTCGTGGCGCCCAGCACGACGACGTTGCGCATCGGTTCGATGCCGTCCAGCTCGGTCAGCAGCGACGCGACCACCCGGTCGGTCACCCCGGAGTCGAAGCTCTGCCCGCGCCGCGGCGCGAGCGCGTCGATCTCGTCGAGGAACACCAGCGACGGCGCCGAGTCGCGGGCCCTGCGGAAGAGTTCGCGCACCGCCTTCTCCGAGGCGCCCACCCATTTGTCCATGAGTTCGGCGCCCTTGACGGCGTGCACCGACAGCCGCCCGGAACTCGCGAGCGCGCGCACCACGAAGGTCTTGCCGCAACCCGGCGGCCCGTACAGCAGCACACCGCGCGGCGGTTCGATGCCGAGGCGTTCGAAGGTGTCCGGATGCTGCAGCGGCCACAGGACCGCCTCGGTCAGCGCCTGTTTGGTCTCGGCCATGTCGCCGACGTCCGCCAGCGTCACCGACCCGACCGACACCTCTTCGGTCGCCGACCGGGACAACGGCCGGATCACCGTGAGCGCGCCGGTGAGATCGGCCTGGGTGAGCTGCGGCGGCGCCCCGTCGGCGCTGGCGCGCGCCGCCGCCCGCAGCGCCGCCTCACGGACCAGCGCGCACAGGTCGGCGATCACGAAACCGGGTGTGCGCCCGGCGACCTCGTCGAGGTCCAGATCCTGCGCCGGGACGCCGCGCAGCAGCACCTCCAGCAGCGCCCTGCGGGTGGCGGCGTCGGGCAGGCTCAACCCGAGCTCACGGTCGCAGAGGTCGGGCTCGCGCAGGCGGGCGTCGAGGTTGTCCGGCCTGGCCGACGTCGCCACGAACGCGACGCCGGGCGTCGCGACGGCCGCGCGCAGCTCGTTGAGGATCAGCGTGCCCACCGGTTCCGGCGTCGCGGGCAGCAGCGCGTCGATGTCGGTGATCAGCAGCACGCCACCGCCGTCGCGCACCGTCGCGGCCGCCGACGACACCCGGTCGAGCCGGTCGGGGGCGTGCAGCGCGCCGACCTCGGGGCCGTCCAATTCGACGAGCCGGCGTTGCGCGCACACCGTGCGCACCATCGTGGCCTTGCCCACCCCGGCCGGACCGGACACCAGCACGCCCAGATGCGCTGTGGCGCCCAGGGTCTCGAGTAGTGACGGCTCGTCGAGGGAGAGTTTCAGCCATTCCGTGAGCCGGCCGGCCTGCGCGTGGCTGCCCTTGAGATCGTCGAAGGACACCGCGGGCCGCTGCGTCGGCGGCGCGGTCACGGTGGCCTCGCCGACCGTGGCGCCGACGGTCGGACCGGCGGGCCCGGCCTCCGGTGCGGGTCCCTCACCCCAGCTGACCGCCGAGTTCGGTTGGACGCTCACCGTGCCCCTGGGGTCGACGGCGGTGACCGTCAGCAGTTCCGAGGTCCAGGTGATGCCCACCGACGACGCGAGTGCGCTGGTCGCGCTCGATGTGGAGGTGCCGGGTCCCAGATCACGCGGCAGCAGCGAGACGGTGTCGCCGACCGTCATGACCTTGCCTAACAGCGCTTGGCGCAGGGTGGCCGGCGAGATCGAGTTGGTGGCGAGCCGCGACCCCGACACCGTCACCGAGCGCGCCCCGTAGACCGTCACCGGCGCCACGAGGACGCTGCTGTCCTCGCGCAGCCCCGCATTGGACAGCGTCACGTCGTCGAGCAGGGCCGTGCCCGTCGGGGTGCCCGGCGGGGCGACGCCGACCACCGCGGCCGTCGTCCGTGCGCCGATGAGCGACACCGCATCCCACTCCCGCACACCGAGCGCGGCGATCGCCTCCGGATGCAGCCGCACCACGCCACGACGGGAGTCCAGCGCCGAGGTGTTCAGCCGCGCCGTCAGCCGCAGGTGGCTCGGCGGGCCGTCCTCGGACAGTTCGGACCCCGTCATGTCACCTGCCGGGTTTGCGCAGGCCGAGCCGGGCCACGGAACGCCGGTGCGGTTGCGTGCGCCGGACCTCGCGGCGGGAGGCGCGGCGGATCGCACGGCGCTGCCGCGGTTTGTCGTCCCACGTCTCGGGGTGCGCGGCCAGCCACCGCTCGGTGCGCACCGCGAACGGGATGTGGATGACGTAGGCCAGGATGATCACCAGGATCACCAGGTAGCCGTAGAGGATCGAGGCGGTCACGCCGATCGCCAGCAGCGCGAGCAGTGGCGCCACCATGTTCGGCGGCACCGAGAACGTGTGGATCTTGCGCATCGGGATCGTGCTGACCACCAGCAGCGAGACACCGACCATCCAGATGACGACCGCGGCCTCCGATGTCCACCAGCCCTCACCGAACTGCATCTTCGCCGCCAGCGGGCCGATCGCGCCGATCGCCCCGGCCGGCGCGGGCATCCCGACGAAGAACTCCTTGGTGTAAGCGGGCAGGTCCTCGGCCAGCATCGCGTTGAACCGGGCCAACCGCAGGACGATGCACACCGCGTAGAGCAGCACCACGATCCAGCCGATGCGCGACTGCGACAGCAGCGTGCCGTAGACGATGAACGCCGGCGCCACACCGAAGTTCACCGCGTCGGCCAGGGAGTCGATCTCCTCGCCCATCTTCGACGTGGCGTTGAGCATGCGGGCGATCCGGCCGTCGAGGGCGTCCAGGATGGCCGCGACGGCGAGGAACGCCATCGCCTCGGTGGGCCGGTCATCGAGTGCGAACTTCACCGAGGACAGGCCGAGACAGATCGCGGCGACGGTCATCGCGCTCGGCAGGATGCGCAGGCTGACGACGCGTTTGGAGATGCGGGGCTGGATCACGGCAGCTCCGCCAGGATCGTCTCGCCGCCGACCGCGCGCTGGCCGGGCAGCACCTTGATCTCGGTGCCCTCGGGAAGGTAGGTGTCCAGTCGCGAGCCGTAGCGGATGAGCCCGTAGGTGTCGCCGATGGTCACCTTGTCGCCGGGGGTGAGGTCGCAGACGATGCGGCGGGCGACCAGGCCCGCGATCTGCACGGCGATCACCTGGGCGCCGGTGTCGGTGCGGATCACCACGCTGTTGCGTTCGTTGTCCTCGCTGGCCGCCGCCAACTCGGCGGATCCGAACAGGCCGGGCCGGTGTTCGACGGCGACCACCTCACCGCTGATCGGGATCCGCTGCACGTGGGCGTCGAAGATCGACAGGAAGATGCTCACCCGGGGCACCGGCCGGGCAGGCAGGTTGAGCTCGGCGGGCGGTTCGGCCTCCTCGACCAGGCAGATCAGCCCGTCGGCGGGGGCTACCACCACACCCGGCCGGGTCGGTGGCACGCGCGGCGGATGCCGGAAGAAGGCGGCGTTCGCGCCGGCGGCGACCAGGCCCGCGCCCCGCACCCACCTGTTGCGGCGGCCTGCGGCGGCCACCGCGAGGCCGGCGCCGATGAACGGCAGGCCGGCCGGGTGAACCGGCGGAACGGTGGTCTTCACCAGCGCCATGAACCGCTCTGGGCCGGATCTCAGGTCATCGGTGCGGGGGCGTCTGGCCATCGGCTGGATTCTACGTGCGTGGGGTGTCGGCCTGGCTAACTCAGGTCCCATAGATCCACCCGCGATCCGGCGGGCAGCTCGCCCACGTCCTCGGGGATCTCGAGCAGACAGTTGGCCGACGCCAGCCAGCGCAGGTGGTGCGACGCGGGCGGGCCGTAGCTCATCACCTCGCCGGTGTGCTGGTCGAATACCCCGCGGCGGAACTGGCGCTTACCGCGCGGCGACGTCAGATCCTCGGTCAGTACCGCGCTGCGGCGGGGGCGTTCGGGCGCCGCTGCGCCCATCGCCGCGCGCAGCGGCGCCCGCAGGAACACCTCGAACGAGACCAGCGCGCTGACCGGGTTGCCGGGCAGCGTGATGATGGGCGTCCCGCCGACGCGGCCCGCGCCCTGCGGCATTCCGGGTTGCATGGCCACCTTCGTGAACTCGACCTCACCGGCGCCCAGGGTGTCCTTGACGACCTCGTACGCACCGGCGCTCACGCCGCCGGTGGTGACGATCAGATCGGCCTGTCCGGCGTACCGCTCCAGGGTGGCCCGGAACGCGTCGACATCGTCGCCGGTCATCGGCGAGGCGATCACCTCACCGCCCGCCTCCCGCACGGCCGCGGCGAGCATGACGGCGTTGGACTCGTAGATCTGCCCGGGCAGCAGCGGGGTGCCGGGGGAGACCAGTTCGGTCCCCGTCGACATGACCAACACCCGCTGCGGCGGAATGACCGACAGTTCGCCGAGACCGAGCGCCGCCGCGAGACCCAGGGCCGCCGGGGTGAGCGCGACTCCGGTCCGCAGCACCGTGGTGCCCGCGGTGACGTCCTCACCGGCGGTGCGGACGTGCTGGCCGGGCCGGACGGCGGAACGGATCTCGACGGTGTCGGTGGCGGCGTTCGTCGCCTCGACCGGGACCACCGCGGTCGCCCCGCGAGGCAGTGGCGCGCCCGTCATGATGCGGTGCGCGCTGCCCGGTTGCAGCACCAGCGGATCGGTGCGCCCGGCCGGGATGTCCTCGGCGACCGGCAGACGCACCGGCCGGTCGTCGGTCGCGTCCGCGACGTCTTCGGCGACGACGGCGTATCCGTCCATCGCGGAGTTGTCGAAACCGGGCAGCGACAGCGGCGCGACGATGTCCTCGGCCAGCGTGAGGCCGAGCGTGGCGGCGATCGGCAGCCGGACCGGAGGACGCCTTTCGATCAGCCCCGCGACGACCCGCTGGTGCTCTTCGACGGTCCGCATGGTCAGACGGGGAAGGTGACGCCGGTGAGTTCCTCGGACACGCTCCACAGCCGCCGCTGTGCGGCCTCGTCGTACGAGCGGGCGTTGGACTGCACGAGTTTCGGGTGGCCGCGCTGTTCGCCGATACCGTCGGGACCGAAATACTGCCCGCCGCGCACGTCGGGGTCGGTCGCCGCGCGCAGCGTCGGCAGCGCACCCATCTCGGCGCTCTGCGCCAGCAGGCCCCAGACCAGCTGAACGGGTTTGCGCACCACGGGCCAGAGGTTCCGCGTCAGCTCGGTGTCGGATCCACCGGGATGCGCCGCGACGGCGATGGTCGGGGCGCCCTTGGCCGACAGCCGGCGGTTGAGCTCGTAGGTGAACAGCAGATTGGCGAGCTTGCTCTGCCCGTAGGCGGTGACGCGGTTGTAGCCGCGTTCGGACTGCAGATCGTCGAAATTCATGCGGCCGAAGCGATGCGCGCCGCTGCTGACGGTCACGACGCGCGAGCCCTCGACGGGGAGCAGGTTGTCGAGCAGTTGGCCGGTGAGTGCGAAGTGCCCGAGGTGGTTGGTGCCGAGCTGGAGCTCGAAACCGTCCTTGGTGGTGCCCTTCTCGGTCATCATCACGCCCGCGTTGTTGATCAGCAGGTCGATCCGTGAGTAGTCGGCGCGCAACTGGTCCGCCGCCGCGCGGATGCTGTCCAGTGAGGTGAGATCGAGTTCGCGCACCGTCACGTCGGCATGCGGCAGCCCCGCACGGATGCGCTCGGCGGCAGCGCGGCCCTTCTCGGTGTTGCGCACGGCCAGCACCACGTGCGCGCCCTTACCGGCCAGCACCGCGGCCGCCTCGTAACCGATGCCCGTATTGGCGCCGGTGATGACGGCGACACGGCCTTCCTGGTCGGGCACGCGCGCCGCGGTCCATTTGGTCGCCGCTGTCTCTTGGGTCATGCCGAAACCCTACCCAGATGCGCCATGCTCGACCCATGGACGAAGTCGTTCTCGCCGATCCGGAGAACCGGCCGAGCGCCAAGGCGCCCCTGCTGTGGGCGACGTCGGCGGCGCTGCCGTGGTCGGTGCTCGTGGTGGCGCAGGTGGTCTGGTGGGCGACGGACCCGGTGACGGGGTGGCCGCACGCCGTCGCGGCGGTGGGCACCGTCCTCGGCATCGTCGTGTTCGTCGGCGTCGTGCCGGTGTGGCGGTATCGGGTGCACCGCTGGGCCATCGACGCGCGGGCGGTGTACACGCGCACCGGTTGGCTCGTGCAGGAACGCCGGATCGCCCCGATCTCCCGCGTGCAGACCGTCGACACCCAGCGCGGTCCGCTGGACCGGTTGTTCGGGTTAGCCAGCGTGACGGTGACGACGGCGTCGTCGGCCGGGGCGGTGCGCATCGTCGCGCTCGATGCCCCGGTGGCCGAACGGATCGTCGCGCAGTTGACCGACATCGCGGCGCTCGGGGAACAGGACGCGACGTGACGGCCCCGGCTTCGGAACCGTCGTGGCTACGGCTGAGCCCGCGCATGCTGCTGGTCCACCCGGTGCACGAGGTGTTGCGCCAGGTCCCGGTGCTGATCGGGTCGGTGGTGCTCGGATCGGCGACCGGGAATCCGTTGTGGGCGGTTGCCGCGCTGGTCGCGACGGTCGCCGTCGGGGTGGCGCGGTGGTTCACGACGACCTACCGGATCGACGCCGAGGAGGTCCAGCTGCGCGCCGGTGTGCTGCAGCGCCGGGTGCTCTCGGTGCCGCGCAACAGGATTCGGTCGGTGTCCACCGATGCCCGGCTGCTGCACCGGTTGCTCGGCCTGACCGTGCTGCGGGTGAGCACCGGGCAGGAGGCGCGCGGGGACGCCGCGTTCGCGCTCGACGCCGTCGAGGCGGGCCAGGTGCCGCATCTGCGGGCCGAGCTGCTCGCCGGCTCGCTGACCGTCGCCGCCGATGCCGGACCACAGGGCCGGGTGCTGGCGCGCTGGCAGCCGGCATGGCTGCGGTACAGCCCACTCAGCTTCACGGGTCTGGCGATGATCGCCGCCGCGGCCGGTCTGCTGTATCAGGCGGGAGTCGGTGCGCTGCTGCGTGATTCGGACCTCGCCGAGGACGGCCGCGATGTCGCGCAGCGCTTCGGCGTTGCGGCGACCGTGGCCGCCGTCGTGCTCGCCGTGCTGATCGGGTCCGTGGTGCTGTCGGTGCTGCGGTCCCTGGTGACGTACGGGAATCTGCTGCTGCGGCGGGATGCGGATGTCCTGCACCTCGAACACGGCATGCTGCGCCGGCAGGAACACACCTACGACATGCGCCGGCTCCGCGGCGGCACGCTGCGCGAACCGCTGCTGGTCAGGGCATTCGGCGGTGCGCGGCTGGACGCGGTGATGACCGGGGTGGGCGGTGAGGGCGAGGCGTCGTTGCTGTTGCCGCCCTGCCCGGCGGTGACCGCACGCGCGGTGCTGAGCGATCTGATCGCCCGCGACCAGGAGGTCACCGGACCGCTGCGCAGCCACGGGGCGGCCGCGGCGCGGCGGCGGTGGACCCGAGCGCTCGTCGTGCCCACGGCGCTGGGTGTCGCGCTGACGGTGGCGACCGTGCTGACGGCCCCGCCGGTCTGGCTCTGGGTGGTGTGGGCGGTGCTCGCGGTGAGCTGCGCGCTGGTCGCCGCCGACCGGGTCCGCGCGCTCGGGCACCGGGTCGGCGACGGCTGGCTGGTGGCGCGCACCGGCAGCCTCGAGCGGCGCCGCGACTGCATCGCCGGGCCCGGCATCATCGGGTGGACGGTGCGGCAGACGTTCTTTCAGCGGCGGTCCGGCGTGGCGACGCTGATCGCCGCCACCGCCGCGGGCGAGAAGGCCTACCGCGTCATCGACGTACCCGCCGATGCGGCGTGGTCGATCGTGGCGGCGGCCTCGCCGTGGGTGGGGGACGTCCCCTGGGTGCGTCATTGACCGGGTCCGAGTTGCGCGCCGTCGGTGGCGGTTTACTGTCGGCGCATGGCGATCGGTGGGGTGCTCTTCGACATCGATGGCGTGCTGGTGACCTCGTGGCGGCCGATCGACGGGGCCGCCGAGACCCTGGGGGTGCTCGCCGAGCACCAGGTCGCGCGGTCCTATCTGACGAACACCACCACCAAGACGCGCAGGCAGATCGCCGACCTGCTCGTCGATGCCGGGATGCATGTCACCCTCGATGAGGTGATCACCGCCGCGGTGCTCACCGCCGAGTACGTCCGCGACCGTTACCCCGGCGCCCGGTGCTTCCTGGTGAACAGCGGCAGGATCGGCGAGGACATGCCCGGCGTCGACCTGGTGTACGCCGGTGAGTACGGCCCCGGCCACGTCCCCGAGCAACCGGATGTGGTGCTGCTCGGCGGCGCGGGCCCGGAGTACGACCATCTGACGCTGAGCTGGGTCTACGACTGGATGGCCCGCGGCGTGCCGGTGGTCGCCATGCACCGCAGCACATCGTGGAACACCGCCGACGGTCTGCGCATCGACACCGGGATGTACCTCATCGGGATGGAGGAGACGTCGGGCCGCAAGGCGACGGCGGTCGGCAAACCCGCACCCGAGGGATTCCTGGCCGCCGCGGGGGCCCTCGGTGTGGACCCCGACGAGATGTACATGGTTGGTGACGATCTCAACAACGACGTGCTGGCGGCGCAGGTGGTGGGGATGACGGGGGTGCTGGTGCGCACCGGCAAGTTCCGGCAGGACACGCTGGACCGTTGGGCCGCCGACGAATTCGCGATGCAGCCGAACCACGTGATCGACTCCGTTGCCGATCTGCCCGGACTGCTCGGCCTGTGAAGCCGCAATCGGTTGCCCGCTGCGCCAGCGCATCTCAACCGTTCGGCTGAGGCGCGACACCCTGCGGGGTGGTTGGGTCGACCTCGACACCTATCACGGGGAGGGATCACCCATGCCCAGAATCGGCGAGCACGCTGTGGTGTGCGGGGCGAGCATGGCGGGGCTCCTGGCCGCCCGGGTGCTCACCGAACACTACGACCGGGTCACGGTGGTCGAACGGGACCGGCTGATCGACGAGCCGGTGGCCCGCCGCGGCGTACCGCAGGGCTGCCAACCGCACGCCTTGCTCGCGCGGTGCGCGCAGATCCTCGACGAACTGTTCCCGGGATACCTCGACGAGCTGGTCGCCGCGGGAGCCCACCGCTGGGACGACGGCGACATGTCGAAGTTCGACATCAGCTTCGGCGGCCACGTCATCCTGAACAACTGCCGGCTGCCGAGGCCGGAGAGCCTGGTACAGCACTACGCGAGCCGGCCGATGCTCGAGCACCAGGTGTGGCGCCGGGTGCGCGCCCTGCCCCAGGTGAACATCCTCGACGGGCATCGAGTCGAGACACTGCTGCGCTCAGGGTCCCGCATCACCGGGGTACGGGTGAGCCAGACCGACGGGCCCACAACGGATCTGCCCGCCGATCTGGTGGTCGACGCGTCCGGACGCGGTTCCCGGACCCCCGCGTTGCTGGCCGAACTCGGCTACGAGCGACCCGAGGTCGAGGAGCTGGTCATCCGCGTCGCGTATGCCAGCATGCCGGTGCGCATCCCGCCGGATACGCTGCGGCAGAACATGATCATCCGGATGTTCGAGCCGGGACGCCCGCGTGGCTTCGTGATGTTCCGGTGCGAGCGGGACGTCTGGCTGGTCGCCGCCGGCACGCTCGGACCGGTCCGCCCGCCGAGCACCCCGGCCGAACTCCTCGACTTCGGCGAGGGGATCGCTCCGGCGTACGCGCTCGCCGCGGCGCGGGCGGCCGAACCGCTGGGCGGTGTCCGGGTGCACCAGTATCCGAGTAACCGGTGGCGGCGCTACGACAAGCTCAAGCGGTTCCCCGCGGGCTTCATCGTCCTCGGCGACGCAGCCTGCAGCTTCAACCCCATCTACGGTCAGGGCATGACGGTCGCCGCGATCGAGGCGACGGTCCTGCGGGACTGCCTGCGTGCCGGCGATGCCGACCTGCCGCGCCGCTTCCACCGCACGGCGGCCAAAACGATCCGGGTGGCCTGGCAGACTGCCGTCGGCAGCGATCTGGCATTGCCTGAGGTACAGGGCAGGCCGTCGATGTCGATGCGGCTCACCAACGCCTACACCGACCGCGTGTTGCGGGCCGCCGAGACAGACGCGGTGGTGGCCCTGGACTTCCTCCGTGTCGTGGGAATGGTCGCGCCGCCCGCACAGTTGGTGCATCCGGCGACGCTGGCCAGGGTGGCACGGGGTCAGCGCCGCCGCGCGCCCGCGGCGGGAGGCAGTGAGTCGGCCCTCACGGCAGCAGCGCGGTGAGGAGACGGACCAGCTCGGCCTGACGGTGAGTGTCGGTCTTGTCGAAGACGTGCTGCAGGTGGGTCTTGACCGTGGCCAGCGAGACCGACAACTCCTCGGAGATCGGCGTGAGCCCCTGTCCGCCCGCGACCCGCAGCGCCACGTCGCATTCACCGTTCGTGAGTCCGAAGAGGTTGCGCAACATCTCCTTCGGCGGCTGCGGCCGGTTGTCGGGATCGGCGATGACGACCAGGGCGCGCGGCTCGGCCCACCCGCGCTCTTCGCCGGCCGGGAACGGGAACGTGTGAGCGACGAAGGCATGTCCGCCCGACGGGCGCGGGCACAGCACTGACGCACCGCTGCGCGCACCGCCGTCGCCCATCCCCAGCGCGTCGTACACCGCATGGGCGAGGGCGGCGTCCACATCCGAGCGCAAGGCGCGGAGCCGACCGGACCGGACCGCCAGGCCGTCGGCGCGGCGCAGCAGCATCGATGCCGACGAATTGCAGTACAGCACAACGCTGTTGGCGGTGACGACCAGAACTGCCTGCCGCATGCTGTCGATCGCCCCGGCGAGGTCACCGGCGTCACGCCTGAGCTCCGCGAGGTGCTTCTCGGTGCGCAACGCCTGCTGGAAGTGGGGGATCAGGGCCGTGACGAGTGCCGCGCGCTCGGCGGTGACGAACGGTTCGTCGCGCCGCCGGTCGGCCACGATGAAACAGGCGGGATGGCCGTCTGCGGTCAACCGGACGAACAGGCCGTCGTCCATGTGATTGGGCTGAATCCAGTCACCGTTGAACTCGGAGCGCTCGTCGAGGTCGACCAGCACCCGCCCGCTGTGGATCAGGCCGACGGGACCTCGTTCCACCGCCTCGAGCACGTAGTCGATCCGGTGGTAGTACTCGCGGTAGGTGCGGTGGGCGTCGGGGGGCAGGCTGGCCCGCTCGGCACTGCGCCCGACGTCGTCGGCGATCAGCATCGCCCCGGTGACCGCGCCGAGCGAGTGCCGGATGTCGGCCATCGCGTCCACCCAGTGCTCGGGCGTGACGGCGGCGTCGTGGATCGCCGAGACTAGGCGCGAGAACTCATCCAGCGTGACCATCGCCGGTACCCCGTGCGGACAACCGTGTTCATCGCAGACCCCCGAATTGTGCGTACCCCGACTGTAGTTCTCGATCAGACCGGTCACAGCCACCGCTGAGCGGACTGCTTACATCGTCAACGGACGCCGCGCTGGTCAGGCCTTGAGTGTGCGCACCGCGGCGATGCGGGCCTGCAACTGATCCGACGTCGCTGCGGCCACCGGCGGTCCACCGCAGATGCGGCGCAGTTCGTTGTGGATCCACCCGTGCGGTTTGTTGAGCCGGTGATGCGCCAACGACACCAGCGTGTTCAGTTCCTGACGCAGCTCGCGCAGCTGGCCGTAGGGGGTGACCGGCGGCGGCTCGCCCGAGGCGGTGCGTCTGGTCAGCTGCTCTTCCTGCCTGCGCCGCAGCAGATCTCGCATCTGATCGGAGTCGAGCAGACCGGGAATTCCGAGGTAGTCGGCCTCTTCGTCGCTGCCCGCAGGCGTGGCGGTGCCGAAGGACGCGCCGTCGAAGATGACCTGGTCCAGTTCCGCGCTGGCGCCCAGCGATTCGAACCCGCGATCCTCTTCGGTGGGCTCGGTGCGGCGGCGTTCGATCAGTTCCTCGTCACCCATCGACTCGCGGTGGGGTTTGCCGAGCACATGGTCGCGCTGCGCTTCCATCTGGCTGGCCAGCTCGAGGAGCGTCGGCACCGACGGCACGAAAATGCTGGCGGTCTCGCCGGGGCGTCGCGACCGCACGAAACGCCCGATCGCCTGGGCGAAGAACAACGGGGTCGATGCGCTGGTGGCGTAGACGCCCACCGCCAGCCGCGGCACGTCGACCCCCTCGGACACCATTCGGACCGCCACCAGCCACGGCGTGTCACCGGCCGCGTACTCCGCGATCCGCGCCGACGAGCCGGGGTCGTCGGACAGCACCAGGGTCGGCGCCCGGCCGGTCATCTTCGTCAGCAGCGCCGCGTACTGGCGGGCGGCGGTCTGATCGGTGGCGATGATCATCGCGCCGGCGTCCGGTATGCCCCCCTCGCGCAGCTGGCGCAGTCTGGTGTCCGCGGCCTTGAGCACCGCCGGGATCCACTCCCCGTTCGCGTCCAGCACGGTGCGCCACGCCCGCGCGGTCTGCTCGGCGCTCAGCGGTTCGCCGAGGCGGGCGGCGTGTTCCTCGCCGGCACTGCTGCGCCACCGCGCCTCACCGGAGTAGGCCAGGAAGATCACCGGTCGCACCACCCCGTCGGCCAGCGCGTCGGCGTATCCGTAGGTGTGGTCGGACTCCGAGCGCAGCAAACCTTCGGCGTCCGGGACGTAGGTCACGAACGGGATCGGGCTGTCGTCGCTGCGGAACGGGGTCCCGGTCAGCGACAGGCGGCGGGTGGCGTCGCTGAACGCCTCGCGCATCGCCTCACCCCACGTCTTGGCGTCCCCGCCGTGGTGGATCTCGTCGAAGATGACCAGGGTGCGGTAGTTCTCCGTCCGCACCCGGTGCCGGGTCGGGTGGCTGGCCACCTGTGCGTAGGTCACGACGACGCCGTGGTACTCCGACGACGTCTGCGCCGAGGAGTTGCTGAACTTCGGGTCCAGCGCGATGCCCACCCGGGACGCGGCCAGCGCCCACTGGATCTTCAGGTGCTCGGTCGGCACCACCACGGTGACGCGTTCGACGGTGCCGTCGGCGAGCAGCTCACCCGCGATGCGCAGGGCAAACGTGGTCTTACCTGCACCGGGGGTGGCGACGGCCAGGAAGTCGCGCGGCTTGGCGGCAAGATACCGCACCAATGCCCGACGCTGCCAGCCACGCAAAGCCTGGGTGTCGGGCGCTGCATAAGCCCGCACCCAAAGACTCCTCACTGATCGGACAGCAGCCTAACGCAACGGATTCCGGGCGCGCACATCTGCTTGGCGCGCCGCCGGACACACGGTGTGTCGCCCTGCGCCCGCGGCCGGGTCCGCACGGTGCGCCTCCGTCGACCCGGTCCGACGTCCGTCCGGACCCGCCGCAAGGTGGCAGCAAACGCGCTGCCGGGCGAGCCCGTCGTGGGTACTCTTCTGCGCACGATGACGGCGACCGGTGAGCAGGCGGACGAGCACGATCCGTGCGTGCGCGTGTTCGGGACGCGCGTGCACAACCTCAAAGGTGTCGACGTTGCCGCTCCGCGCGACGCGCTGGTCGCGTTCACCGGGATCTCCGGATCTGGCAAATCGTCCCTGGCGTTCGGGACGATCTACGCCGAGGCGCAGCGACGGTATTTCGAATCGGTGGCCCCGTACGCGCGGCGGCTGCTGTTGCCGAGCGGTGCGCCGAAGGTGGACGACATCACCGGGTTGCCGCCCGCGGTGGCGCTGCAGCAGCGGCGGGGGACCGCGACGTCGCGATCGACCGTGGGTACCGTCACAACGCTGTCCAACCTGCTGAGGATGCTGTTCTCCCGCGCGGGTACCTACCCGCGCGGGGCCACCGAACGCCTGGACTCCGACGCGTTCTCCCCGAACACCGCGGTCGGCGCCTGTCCGGAGTGCCACGGCCTAGGCCGGATCCATCAGGTGACGGAGCAGACGTTGGTCCCCGACCCGTCGCTGACCATCCGGGAGGGCGCCGTCGCGGCGTGGCCGGGGGCGTGGCAGGGCCAGAACCTGCGCGACATCCTCATCACGCTGGGCTACGACATCGACAGACCATGGCGCAAACTGCCGAAGCGTCAACGTGATTGGATCCTGTTCACCGACGATCAGCCGACCGTCGAGATCGATCCGGGCCGGCACCCCGTCATCGCCGACTACTACTACAACGGGACGTTCTCGAGCGCCGAACGCCACGTCCGGCACACCCTGGCCAACTCGCAGAGCGCGACGATGCGCCGCCGGGTGCTGCAATACGTCAACACCGTCGAATGCGGGACGTGCGGCGGGTCCGGACTGCGCCCGGAGGCGTTGAAGGTGACCTTCGCCGGCCGCACCATCGCCGACTACGTGGCGATGCCGCTGGCCCGACTCGCCGACGCGCTCCGCCCGGTCGCCGCGCGCACCGATGCGGCGCCGGCGTTCGAGTCGACGGAGTCCGGTGAAATGACCGAGGTGGCCACGATGATCGCCGCCGACCTCGTCGCGCGAATCCAGGTGCTCATCGACCTGGGGCTGGGCTACCTGACGCTGAACCGCCGCACCCCCACCGTCTCGCCCGGAGAACTGCAGCGGCTCCGGCTGGCCACCCAACTCCGCGCGGGACTGTTCGGGGTGCTCTACGTCCTCGACGAACCGTCCGCGGGTCTGCACCCCGCCGACGCGGAGCCCCTCCTCGAGGTCCTGGATCGGCTTCGCCGGGCCGGGAACTCGGTGTTCGTCGTCGAGCACGACATGGATGTGGTGCGGCGCGCCGATTGGATCGTCGACGTCGGCCCCGGCGCGGGCGAACTCGGCGGCCGGGTGATCTACAGCGGACCCGTCGACGGTCTCGCCGAGGTGGGCGAATCGGTCACCGGCAGGTACCTTTTCGGCTCTGCGCCGACCGCGACACGGTCACCGCGCACGCCGTCGGGCTGGCTGCGCATGCGCGGCATCTCGTCGCACAATCTGCGTGGCCTCGACGTCGACCTGCCGCTCGGCGTCCTCGCCGCGGTCACCGGGGTGTCGGGTTCGGGCAAGTCGACGCTGGTGGTGAAGGTGCTGGGCGACGTGGTCAACCGTCATCTGGGTCGCGCTGCGTATCAAACGGATTCGGACACGGACGGCGAGGACCCGGATGCCGAGATCGTCGACCTCGACCACGACGCGTCCATCGGGGTGAGCGCCGAGGGCGTCGAGACGATCACCCGGCTGGTGGCGGTCGACCAGCGGCCGATCGGCCGGACCCCCCGCTCGACGCTGGCCACCTACACCGGGCTTTTCGACGCCGTCCGGCGCGAGTTCGCGGCGACGCCCACCGCGCGCCGACGGGGCTGGACGGCGGGCCGCTTCTCGTTCAACGTCGCCGAAGGCCGCTGTCCGACCTGTCAGGGTGAGGGATTCGTCTCGGTCGAATTGCTATTCCTCCCAGGGACATACGCCACCTGCCCGACGTGCGGCGGCGCCCGCTACAACGAGGCCACGTTGGCGGTGCGGTATCGCGGCCGCACGATCGCCGACGTCCTGGCGATGACCGTCGACGAGGCGCTGGAGTTCTTCGCCGACATCGCGGGCGCCGCGCGCAGCCTGGCGACGCTGCGCGAGGTCGGGCTGGGCTACCTACGGCTGGGGCAGCCCGCCACCGAACTGTCCGGCGGTGAGGCGCAACGCATCAAGCTGGCGTCGGAGCTGCAGCGGCCCAAACGCGGCCACACGCTCTACGTGCTGGACGAACCGACCACCGGCCTGCACCCGGCCGACGTGGACCTCCTCGACGCGCAGCTGCACCGCCTCGTCGATGCGGGCAACACGGTCGTGGTGGCCGAACACGACATGCGGATGGTCGCGGGATCCGACTGGGTGGTCGACCTCGGGCCGGGTGCGGGCGCCGACGGCGGGCGGGTGGTCGCCGCGGGCACCCCACACGAGGTGAGCCGGGCCGAGCGCAGCCGTACCGCACCGTATCTGGCCGCGCGGCTTGGTCAGTCCACGAAATAGTTGTCGTTCTTGACGAACCACTCCCGGCGTTCCTCGTCGGTGAGTTCGCCGAGCTGAGCGAGCCCCTCGAAGTAGTGCTCGCGCGGCGCCCCCGGCGCGAACAGCATGAGAATGGACGCCGGCTCGTCGGCCTCGTTGCGGAAACCGTGGATGCCGCCGGGCGGCACGTAGAGGAAGTCGCCGGCGCGCCCGTCGACCCACTCGGTGCCGTTGTAGAGCGACAGCACACCCGACAGGACGTAGAACGCCTCCGACATCCCGCGGTGGTAGTGCGGGCCGGGGCCGCCACCCTTCGGCGCGATCTGCACCCGGTACAGGCCGTAGTCGCCGCCGGTGTCCTGCTGGTTCGCCAGGTAGTGGTACTGGACGTGACCGAAGGCGTCGTAGTCCGGCGGTTCGTCACCCCGTTTGAGCCACGCACTCACCTCCGGTTCGTCGGCGGTGTAGCGCGGCGGCGGATAGGGCGGGACGACCAGCGACACAGGACCGAGACTAGGCCGGGAACGTCACCCCGGTGAGCTCTTCGGAGACCGCCCACAGCCGGCGCGCCAACTCTTCGTCGTGCGACTGGCCGCTGGAGTCCACGAGCTTCGGGTAGCCACGCGTCTGGCCGAGCCCGCCGGGACCGTAGTACTGGCCGCCGCGCACCCCGGGGTCGGTGGCGGCGCGCAGCGTGGGCAGCGCACCCATTGCGGGGCTCTGGGTCACCAGGCCGATCAGCGGGTTGAAGACGGACGGCACATGCAGGTGGCGCAACAACTCGGTGTTCGACACCCCCGGGTGGGCGGCGACCGCGATCGTGTTGCCACCGCCGAGCCGTCGCTGCAGCTCGTAGGTGAACAGCAGATTCGCCAGTTTCGACTGTCCGTACGCACCCACGCGGTTGTAACTGCGCTCCCACTGCAGGTCGTCGAAGTGGATCTCGGCCAGGATGCGGTGCCCGACGCTGCTGACCGTCACGACGCGAGAGTTCGGAGTCGCCAGCAGATTCCCGAGCAGCAGGCCGGTCAGCGCGAAGTGGCCGAGGTGGTTGGTGCCGAAGGCGAGTTCGAAGCCGTCCTCGGTGGTCTGCTTCGGCGGGTACATCACCCCGGCGTTGTTGATCAGCAGGTCGATCCGCGGGAACTCCGCCCCGAGCGCCTCGGCCGCCGCGCGCACCGAGCGCAGCGACCCGAGGTCGAGGCTCTGCACGGTGACGGTGGCGTCGGGGTGGGCGGCGGTGATCTCGCCGGCGGCCTGCTCGCCCTTCTCGGTGTCCCGGACGGCGAGCACCACGTGCGCGCCGCGGCCGGCGAGGGCTTCGGCGGTGGCCAGCCCGAGGCCGGTGTTGGCGCCGGTGACGATCGCGGTGCGACCGGACTGGTCGGGGATCTCGTCGGCAGTCCACCGAGAGGATGACGTCATGGGGTCCTCCTACACTTGAAGCGGAGCGTGCGCTCCGGTTGGTTGTCACTATACGGAACGATCGCTCCGTTTCAATGATTCCCGAGAGAGCGGAGGGATATGGCCGGGAACGTCGCGAGGCCGCGACCGCTGCGGGCGGACGCCGCGCGCAACCGCGACCGCGTGCTGCGGGTCGCCTACGAGACGTTCGCGACCGAGGGCCTGACCGTCCCGGTCGACGAGATCGCCCGGCGAGCCGGCGTCGGCGCGGGAACGATCTACCGCCACTTCCCGACCAAGGAGGCGCTCTACACCGCCGTGGTGGAACACCGTCTGCAGGAGATGGCCGACCGCGGCAGGCGGCTGCTGGAGTCGGGCGACCCGGGCGAGGCGCTGTTCGCGTTCCTGCGCGCGATCGCGCTGGAGTGGGGTGCCTCCGACCGCGTGCTGATCGACGGGCTGGCGGGGTGGGGGATCGACGTGCGCACCGTCGCGCCGGAGGCGGACGCCGCCGCCCGGGCGCTGCTCGGCGAGCTGCTGGCGGCCGCGCAACGGGCGGGGACGGTCCGCGACGACATCGGCGTCGCCGAACTCAAGGCGATCCTGGTCGGGTGCCAGGCCATCGGGGCGTATGACTCCGATGTCGCCGCGCGGGCGACGACCGTGGTGACGGATGGTTTGCGGCCCGCGCGCTGACCCGCGGAACTGCCTTGCACTCTCCCTGGCCGAGTGCTAAGAATGCAATTGGCACTCGCGACCGGTGAGTGCTAGGTCGGGACGGTGAGGCGAGGGTCCGCACCTGCGGGGCACACCCAAGCCGTCCGTCGCGGGCACTGGATCCGACCGACGAGAACGTGCATCCGTTATCGGAGGAAACACTTCGCAATGGCCAAGACAATTGCGTACGACGAAGAGGCCCGTCGCGGCCTCGAGCGGGGCCTCAACGCCCTCGCTGACGCCGTGAAGGTGACGCTGGGCCCCAAGGGTCGCAACGTCGTTCTGGAGAAGAAGTGGGGCGCCCCCACGATCACCAACGATGGCGTGTCCATCGCCAAGGAGATCGAGCTGGAGGACCCGTACGAGAAGATCGGCGCCGAGCTGGTCAAAGAGGTCGCCAAGAAGACCGACGACGTCGCAGGCGACGGCACCACCACCGCCACCGTGCTGGCCCAGGCGCTCGTCCGCGAGGGTCTGCGCAACGTGGCCGCCGGTGCCAACCCGCTCGGTCTGAAGCGCGGCATCGAGAAGGCCGTCGAGAAGGTCACCGAGACGCTGCTGAAGTCGGCCAAGGAGGTCGAGACCAAGGAGCAGATCGCTGCCACCGCCGGTATCTCCGCCGGTGACCAGTCCATCGGCGACCTGATCGCCGAGGCCATGGACAAGGTCGGCAACGAGGGTGTCATCACCGTCGAGGAGTCCAACACCTTCGGCCTGCAGCTCGAGCTCACCGAGGGTATGCGCTTCGACAAGGGCTACATCTCGGGTTACTTCGTGACCGACGCCGAGCGTCAGGAAGCGGTCCTCGAGGATCCCTACATCCTGCTGGTGTCGTCGAAGATCTCGACCGTCAAGGATCTGCTCCCCCTGCTGGAGAAGGTCATCCAGTCCGGCAAGCCGCTGCTGATCATCGCCGAGGACGTCGAGGGCGAGGCCCTGTCGACCCTGGTCGTGAACAAGATCCGCGGCACCTTCAAGTCCGTCGCCGTCAAGGCCCCGGGCTTCGGTGACCGCCGCAAGGCGATGCTGCAGGACATGGCCATCCTCACCGGTGGTCAGGTCATCAGCGAAGAGGTCGGCCTCTCCCTGGAGACCGCCGACATCTCGCTGCTCGGCCAGGCCCGCAAGGTCGTCATCACCAAGGACGAGACCACCATCGTGGAAGGTGCCGGCGACGCCGAGGCCATCCAGGGCCGGGTGGCTCAGATCCGCGCCGAGATCGAGAACAGCGACTCGGACTACGACCGCGAGAAGCTGCAGGAGCGCCTGGCCAAGCTGGCCGGCGGTGTTGCGGTGATCAAGGCCGGCGCTGCCACCGAGGTGGAGCTCAAGGAGCGCAAGCACCGCATCGAGGACGCCGTCCGCAACGCGAAGGCGGCCGTCGAGGAGGGCATCGTCGCCGGTGGCGGCGTGGCGCTGCTGCAGTCCGCCCCGTCGCTCGAGGAGCTCAACCTCAGCGGTGACGAGGCGACCGGTGCCAACATCGTGCGCGTCGCGCTGTCGGCCCCGCTCAAGCAGATCGCCTTCAACGGTGGCCTCGAGCCCGGCGTCGTCGCCGAGAAGGTCACCAACTCGCCCGCCGGCACCGGCCTGAACGCCGCGACCGGTGAGTACGAGGATCTGCTCAAGGCCGGCGTGGCCGACCCGGTGAAGGTGACCCGCTCGGCGCTGCAGAACGCAGCCTCGATCGCGGCGCTCTTCCTCACCACCGAGGCCGTCGTCGCCGACAAGCCGGAGAAGGCCGCCGCACCCGCCGGCGACCCGACCGGTGGCATGGGCGGTATGGACTTCTAAGTCCTTTCTGGAGAAGGCCCGGTCCCGTTCGCGGGGCCGGGCTTTTCCGTGTCCGGGGCCGGTGCGGGTTCGGCGTGCTCGCGCTCGTCGGCGAGCAGGTGCCGGACGGCGCTGTTGAGGAACGCCAGCAGCGGGACGGCCAGCAGGGCGCCGACGATCCCGGCGAGTACCGCGCCCGCCGAGATCACCAGGAGCACCGCCAGCGGATGCAGTTGCACCGCCCGGCCCATCATCAGCGGCTGCAGGACGTTGCCCTCGAGTTGCTGCACCGCCAGCACGATCAGCAGCACGATCGCGGCGGTCACGAACCCCTTGGCCAGCAGTGCGACGATCACGGCGAGGAAGCCGGTGACCACCGCACCGATGACCGGGATGAACGCGCCCAGGAACACCAGCGAGGCGAGCGGCAGGGCCAGCGGCACACCCAGCACCACCAGGCCGACACCGATGCCGACGGCGTCGACGAGCGCGACCAGGAAGGTGGCCCGCACGAAGCCGGTCAGCGAACCGAGGCCGACGCGTCCGGCGTCCCTGACACGTTCCCGCGTGCCGGCCGGCACGATCTTGGTGACGAACTGCCAGACGTTCCGCCCGCCGTGCAGCAGGAAGATCACCGTGAACAACACGAGGAACGCGCCGCTGACGATCTGCGTCACGGTCGCCGCCGTGGACAGTGCACCGGTGGTCAACCGCTGCTGATTGTCCTGCACCGCCGTGATCGCCGAGTTGGCGAAGTTGTCGATCTGATCCCGGCTCAGGCCGAGCGGCCCGTCGGTGAGCCAGTCCGTCACCGCGTCGATGCTGCGCGTGACCTCACCGCCCAGCGCAGGCAGGCCCTTGATGAACTGGGTGACGACGAAGGTGAGGATGCCGCCGAGCAGGGCGATGCTGGCCAGCAGTACGGCGGCCACGGCGACGCCACGGGGAGCGCCCCACCGGACCAGCCGGTCGACGGGCGGCACCAGCAGCACCGTCAGGATGATCGCGATGGCGACCGAGACCACGATCATCTGGACCTGGGCGATCAGCCAGACCAGCGCCACGACCGCGGCGCCGATGACGAGCAGCCGCCACGACCACGCCGAGGCCTTGCGTACTAGTGGGGGAACCGCGTCGAGGACCGGGTCAGGGGAGGGGGCAGTGTGCATCGTCTGAGACTACCCATCTGGCCGAATCTCAGTTCAGCTGTCCCTCAGTGGGTTTCGTGGGCGTCAGGCCGCCGGTGCCGGTTGCCGTCCACGGATCAGCTTGCCGGGCCGCGCCTCGGTCGGCACCCCGCGTTCGGCGATCACCACGCCGCTGACCACCGTGGCGACGTAGCCGTCCGCGGTCTGGTCGAGGCGCTTACCCCCGGCGGGCAGATCGTGGACGACGACGGGCTTGTGCAGACGCAGGGCGGCATGGTCGATGACGTTCAGATCGGCCTTGTACCCGACGGCGATGCGGCCGCGGTCGGCCAGCCCCGCGACACCCGCGGGGATCGACGTCAGTTCGCGCACCGCCTCGGGGACCGACAACCGCCCGGCGGCCCGGTCCCGCGCCCAGTGCGCCAGCAGGAACGTGGGAAAGCTTGCGTCGCAGATCATCCCGTAATGCGCGCCGCCGTCGCCGAGGCCGAGCACCACGTCGTCGCGGCGCATCAGTTGCCCGACGGTGTCGAGCGAGTTGTTCTCGTAGTTGCCCAACGCGAGCAGCATCATGGCGTGCCCGTCGTCGTCGAGCAGCCGGTCGTAGGCCTCCTCGACGGGGCTCACCCCGCGCGCCGCGGCGCGGGCCGCGATGGACGTCGATGCGGCCGGCTCGTAGTCGGGGTCGTCGCCGAGCGGGAAGATCCAGTTCCACGCCTGCACCATGAACATCAGGGGATGCCCCGGATTCGACGGCTTGTCGTTCAGGATGCGTTCGCGCACTTCGGGTTTACGCATCTCGGCGACGCGTTCGGCCAGCGGCAGCCCGACGATCTCCTGATAGCTCGGGTACATGACGAACGGGTTGCCGCTCACCTCGAGGCCGATCACCATGCCGATCGGCCGGGGGAACATCTGCGCGGTGACGGATGCGCCCGCGGAGTTGAACTTCTCGACCAGGTTCATCGCCTGCGGCCAGACCGGATCGCCGGTGTTGCCCGTGAGAAGCGAGAACGTCACCGGCAGACCGACGTCCGCGGCGACCTCGAACACCTGCCGCAGCACCGTCTCGTACCCGCCGGCCGGGATGTCCGGGACGAACTGCAACAGCCCGCCGCCGCCGTCGGCGACTCCCGCCGCGATCGCCGCGATCTCGGCCTGCGCCGCGTCGTAGGTCGGGATCGGCGATCCGCTCGAGGTCTTGTGCAGTGCGAACCGCGACGAGGCGAACCCGAGTGCACCGGCCTCGACCGCCTCCCTGGCCAGCGACCGCATCCGCGCCAGGTCCTCCTCGGTGGCCGGTTCGCGGTCCGCCCCCCGCTGACCCATCGTGTACACCCGCAGTGGTGAATGCGGCAGGTACGCCGCCACGTCGATGTCGCGGGCGCGCGCGTCGACCGCGTCGAGGTACTGCGGGAACGTCTCCCAGTCCCACGGCAACCCGTCGACCATCACCACCCCGGGGATGTCCTCGACGCCTGCCATCACGTCGACGAGCACGTCGTGGTCCTCCGGCCGGCACGGCGCGAAACCCACACCGCAGTTGCCCATCACCGCGGTGGTCACCCCGTGCGCCGACGACGGCGTCATCCGGTCCGACCAGATGGCCTGCCCGTCGTAGTGGGTGTGCAGATCGACGAAACCCGGCGTGACGAGCAGGCCGGTGGCGTCGATCTCCCGCTCGCCGCGCTCCTCGACGGCGCCGACCGAGGTGATCACCCCGCCGCTCACCGCGACGTCGCCGACGTACGGTTCACCGCCCAGGCCGTCGACGATCGTGCCGTTGCGGATGACGAGATCCAATGTCATACCCCGAATGTACGGTGACAGGGTGATCGATCACTTCGGAATCAACTGCGCCGACTTCGACAGGTCAAAAGAGTTCTACGACAAGGTGCTCGGCGTCCTGGGCTACACGCGCCAGATGGATTTCGGGGTGGCCGTCGGTTACGGCACCGAGGGCCATCCCGATTTCTGGATCGCCGATATGAACGCAGGCAACGTGCCCGGGCCGAACCGCGAGATCCACGTCGGGTTCGCGGCCAAGGACCCCGAGAGCGTGCAGGCGTTCTACCGCACCGCGCTGGCGCTCGGCGCCGAACCCCTGCACGAGCCGCGGCTGTGGCCGGAGTATCACGAGAACTACTACGGTGCGTTCGTCCGCGACCCGGACGGCAACAACGTCGAGGCCGTCTTCCACGGCGGTGGGCCGCGCACCTGACGTTCGCTGGGTAGGTTGGCGGTATGCCTGACTCGGATGCGGCCGCCGCCCGCGAACTGCTGCGTGACTCGTTCACCCGCTTGATCGAGCACGTCGAGGCTCTCACCGACGACCTGACCGACGAGGTGGCGCTCTACCGTCCGACCGCGACGGCCAACAGCATCGCGTGGTTGCTGTGGCACAGCGCCCGGGTACAGGACGCCCAGCTCTGCGAGATCGCCGGCGTCGAACAGGTGTGGACCAGGGAGGGCTGGGTCGACCAGTTCGCCCTCGATCTGCCGCGCGACGACACCGGCTACGGCCACCGCCCCGACGATGTCGGCAAGGTGCGGGTCTCGGCCGACCTGCTGGCCGGCTACTACTCCGCGGTGCACAAGATGACGTTGGCCTACATCGCGTCCGTGACGCCCGACGACCTCGCCGAGATCATCGACCGCCGCTGGGACCCGCCGGTCACGGCCGGCGCCCGGTTGGTCAGCATCATCGACGACTGCGCCCAGCACCTCGGTCAGGCCGCCTACATCCAGGGCATCTCACGCTGAGATGAGGACTGCGCTGCATTGGTGGCCGGCGGCCGCCGTCACCGGGTTGTTCGCGCTCGGCTGGCTGGTGGGCAAGGGTTCGACGCCGCTCGACAGCCGGCTGCTGGCCGTCGACGCACCGGACCGGGTGCTGACGTTCGTCGAGGCGCCGGTCCAGGTGGCGGTCCTCGGCGCCGCGGTGGCCTACGCGCTGTGGCGGAAGCAGTGGCGGCTGGCCGTGGTGGCGGCGCTGTGCCCGCCGGTGGCCGTCGTCTCCGCGCAGTTGCTGAAGAGGGTCTTCGGCCGCACCCGCGACGGTGAGCTCGCCTACCCCAGCGGGCACATCACCGCGCTGGTGGTGGTCGCCGGGATGGTCGTGCTCGTGGCCGGCGGGCGGTTGTGGGCGGTGCTGTCCGCGGCGGTGGCGGTCATGGTCGGCATGGTCCTGGTCGGGATGTCGTTCCACTACTTCACCGACACGGTGGGCGCCCTGCTGCTCGGCAGCGCCTACGTCGCGGTGGCCGCCCGGCTGGTCGCGCGCACACCTCTCCGCATTACTTGACAGGTGTCAACCCCGGTGCGATCTGGGTCACAAAGGGTGGTTAACATAGCCCTATGACCGCGACGCCAGAAGTTGATGCGCTCGACAACAGCACCATCCGCAATCCGGCGACAGGTGCCGTCGCCGGGCAGGTGCGCTGGACCGATCCCGCCGACGTGCCCAGGATCGCCGCCGGCCTGCGTACCGCCCAGAAGGACTGGGAAGCCCGCGGGGCGAAGGGTCGCGCCAAGGTGCTGGCCCGCTACGCGGTGTGGCTGGGCGAGCACCGCGCCGAGATCGAGGATCTGCTGATCAAGGAGACCGGCAAGTCGGCCGTGGACGCGGCCCAGGAAGTGCCGCTGATCCTCATGATCACCTCGTACTACATCCGCACGATGGAGAAGGCGCTGGCCCCGGATTCGCGTCCGGCGGCCCTGCCGTTCCTGTCGATCAAGAAGATCACCGTGCACTACCGGCCGCGGTCGGTGGTCGGGATCATCGCGCCGTGGAACTACCCCGTCGCCAACGCGCTGATGGACGCGATCGGCGCCCTGGCCGCCGGGTGTGCGGTGCTGCTCAAGCCGTCCGAGCGCACCCCGTTGACCGCCGAACTGCTGTTGCGCGGCTGGCAGGACTCCGGCGCCCCCGAGGTCCTCGCGCTCGCGCAGGGCGCCCGCGAGGTGTCCGAGGCCGTCATCGACAACTCCGAGTTCATCCAGTTCACCGGTTCCAGCGCCACGGGCGTCAAGGTGGCCGAACGCGCCGCGCGCCGCCTCACGCCGGTCAGCCTCGAACTCGGCGGCAAGGATCCGATGATCGTGCTCGAGGACGCCGACGTGGACCTCGCCGCGCACGCCGCGGTGTGGGGCGCGATGTTCAACGCCGGCCAGACGTGTGTCTCGGTGGAACGGGTGTACGTCCTCGAGTCGGTCTACGACCAGTTCGTCGACGCCGTGGTGCGCGACGTCAAGAACCTCAAGGTGGGCGCCGGTGAGGGCAACGACTTGGGGGCGCTCATCGACGACGGTCAGGTGTCCATCACCGAACGGCACGTCGAGGACGCGATCGCCAAGGGCGCCAAGGCGCTCACCGGCGGCAAGCGGCGCACCGGCCCGGGCAGCTTCTACGAGCCGACGGTGCTCGTCGACGTCGACCACTCGATGGCGTGTATGACCGAGGAGACCTTCGGCCCCACGCTGCCGATCATGAAGGTCGCGTCGGTGGAGGAGGCCGTCCGCCTGGCCAACGACAGCCCCTACGGCCTGTCGGCCGCGGTGTTCTCGAAGGACATCGAGCGAGCGAAAGCCGTTGCGCTGCAGCTGGATTGTGGCGGGGTCAATGTCAACGACGTGATCTCCAACCTGATGTGCACCACCGCGCCGATGGGCGGCTGGAAGACCTCGGGCATCGGTGCGCGCTTCGGCGGGCCCGAAGGGTTGCGCAAGTACTGCCGGATCGAGACGGTGGTCGCACCGCGGACCAACGTCGGCGCCGGTGGCAACTACTACAACAACTCGCCCAAGGCGCTCAAGCGGATGAACACGATGATGACCAAGCTCGCGTTGATCCGCCCGCGCCGCGTGGCCAAGTAGGGCGCCGGTCCCGCCGCGTGCGGTTCGTCCTGACAGCCCTGCTGTGGCTGCTGACGACGGTGCTGCTGGCTGCCGCCGTGCCCGCGGTGTGGGCGCAGCAGCACCTCGTCAGTGAACAGGGGTACGCCGAACTCGCCGAGTCCGCGGCCACCGAGACGCGCCTGCGGGACGCGATGGCCGACGAGCTCACCGACCAGATCACCGAGCTCGCGGCCGACCGCGGGTACGGCCTCAACGAGATGCTGGTGCACCAGGTGACGTCGGCGTACACCGGCAACTCCGGCTTCCCCGGGCAGTTCGCGCAGGCCAACCGCATCGCGCACCGCTGGATGTTCTCCGACGACATCCCGCAGGCCAACAATGACGATCAGTGGCTGATCGACATCGCACCGATGCTGTCGGATCCGTCGCTGGCCGCCACGCTGGGAAACCTCGACCTCGACGTGCCCGACACGCTGATGGTGCCGGTCACCGTGCCGTCGCCCGAACTGCGGCCGGGCCGTCTGCAGGCCGTGGCGACGTGGGGGCCGTGGGTCAGCGTCGGGTTGGCGGTGCTGGCCGCGGTGTGCGCCCTGCTCACCCTGGCGGTTTCACGCCGGCGTGGGAAAGGGCTGGCGGCACTTGGCGTTTCGGCGCTCCTGGTCGGCGCGGCCGGATGGGCCGGGCTGGAGGTGGCCGACGGCTACCTCGACGCGGCGCTCAACCGCACCGAGGGCAACGTCCGCCGGATCGCCGACGAGATGGTCCTGCACGCCGAGGACAGCCTGCACCACTGGCTCAACCTGACGCTGGCCGCCGGAGCGGCGCTCGTGGTCGTCGGTGTGGTGGTCTCGATGCTCGGGGGTCTTCGGCGCACCCCGTCAGGGTTCGATGACGTGTGAGGGATCCGGGCGCCGGTGCGGGGGAGCCTGGCTGTAGTCACCCCACGGACCGTCGCGGCGTTCGACCGCGGCACGTACGCCCTGTGACTCGGCCGTCGCGACGAACTCCAGCGCCTCGGGGGTGTTGCGCATCAATCCGTCGAGGACGCCGCCGAGGGTCTGCGTGGAGGCCAGCCCCATGTTCTCGTAGGCCTGGTTGACGATCAGCTTCTGGGCCTGCAACTGGGACAACGGGATCCGGCACAGGTGCGCGGCCACCTCGGCCACCCGCGCCTCGAGCCGCTCGAACGGCACCGACTCGTTGATCAGTTCGACCGCCGCGGCCTCCACGCCGGTCAGCGGTTCACCGGTCAGCGAATGCCACTTCACCTTGGCCAGGCTCAGCCGGTAGAGCCACATGCCGGTCAAATAGGCGCCCCACATCCGGGCGTACGGCGTGCCGATGACCGCGTCGTCGCTGGCGATCACGATGTCGGCGCACAGCGCGTAGTCGCTCGCGCCGCCGACACACCATCCGTGCACCTGCGCGATCACGGGTTTCGACGCCCGCCAGATCGCCATGAACTTCCCGGTGGGTGCGGTCGCGCGGCCGGTGACGAACGCGAAGTCCTTTCCCGGGTCCCAGCGCCCGTCGCTGGTCATCGACTCGTCCCAGTGCGCGAAGCCGCCGCCGAAGTCGTAGCCACCCGAGAACGCCCGGCCTGCACCGCGTAGCACGATGACCTTGACGTGGGGATCCCGCTCGGCGAGTGCGATCGCGGCCTCGATCTCGTCGGGCATCGGCGGCACGATCGTGTTCAGGTGATCGGGCCGGTTCAGCGTGATCGTCGCGACGGCGGCATCGGTGCGGTACAGCAGCGTCTCGAACTCGGACATGCCTGCAGTTTGGCAGGGTGCGGCCCGGGGAAATGCGAGTTCATGGGAGCGAGTGCGCATCGACTGACCGGGGCGAGGGCCGCCGCGACGCTGGCCGACCTGGGCTCGGCGTCGATCGCCGCCGGGGTGATCGCACGGCGCAAACCCGCGGTCCGGGCACTGGAAACCGTGCAGGCCGACGCCAGGGCGGTCCGCCGGATGCAGCAGTTGCGGGAGGAGTTCGGCGCGGGGCCCGTCGAGCTGGTGCTTCCGGGCCGGCGCATGGTGGTGGTGCTCGACCCCGACGACGTCGACCGGGTGCTCGCCGGAGCGCCCGACCCGTTCCACCCGGCCAACCGCGAGAAGCGCAAGGCCCTCGAGTGGTTCCAGCCCCACGGCGTGCTGATCTCGCAGGGCCCGATCCGTCAGCAGCGCCGCGCCCTCAACGACTCCGCACTCGACTCGGGTGCCGAGATGCATCGGCTCGCCGGCGCGTTCGCGGACGTGATCACCGCGGAGGCGCAGGAACTGGTGGAGGCGGTGACGGCGCGCGGGACCATGGACGCCGATCAGTTCATGGCCGCGTGGTGGCGGATCGTGCGCCGGGTCGCGCTGGGTGACCGCGCCCGCGACGACGAAGAGATCACCGACGCCCTGCTCCGCCTGCGCAGGGCGGGGAACTGGTCGTTCCTGTCGCTCCCGCACTACCGCAAGCGCGCGAAGTTCCTCGAGCGGCTCTACGAGTACGTCGAGGATCCCCAGATCGGCACGCTGGCGGCCGCGGTGGCCGAGGTGCCCACCTGCGGTGCGGTGGACCCGGTGGGCCAGTTGCCGCAGTGGTTGTTCGCCTTCGACGCAGCGGGGATGGCGCAGGTGCGCGCGCTGGCCGCACTGGCCACCCATTCCGTGGCCATGGTCCGGGCGATCGAGGACGCCGCCGAACCCGATCAGCTGCGGCTGCGGCCGTTCCTGCGGGCATGCGTGCTGGAGTCGGTGCGGTTGTGGCCGACCACGCCGACGATTCTGCGGGATACGACCGAGGACACCACGTGGCGTGACGGTGCGATCACCATCGAGAAGGGCGCCGGAGTGATGATCGTGACACCCGCGTTCCACCGCGACCCCGACCTGCTGCCGTTCGCGCACGACTTCGTGCCCGACATCTGGCTCGACGGACGCGCCCGCTCCTATCCGCAGTTGGTGCCGTTCTCCGCCGGACCCGCCGAGTGTCCCGGACGCAACCTGGTCCTGTTCACGACGAGCACGCTGTTGGCGAAGCTGTTGAGCGCCTTGGACTTCCGGTTGTCGTCGACGCCGCAGCTGTCGGCGGACGAGCCGCTGCCGGTGACGCTGAACCAGTACGGGGTGGAGTTCACCGCTGCGCCGGTCACCGCACCAGAGTCGCGCCCCCATCGAGCCGAATCTGCTGGCCGGTCATGAACCGCGATTCGTCGGCGAGCAGATACACCGCCGCGTAAGCGCTCTCCCACACGCTGCCCCGGCCCATCTTGAGCTTGACCACCTCGTTGTGCCGCGCGGTCGCCTCGTCTGCGTCCAAGCCGAACAACGACTGGGAATCTCGGTTCGCCAAGACAGAATTGATCGGTCCCAGCATCAACGTGTTGGCGCGAATGCCCGCCTCCGCGTACTGCACGGCGGTGAGTTCGGTGATCTGGTTGAGCCCGGCCTTGCCGAGGGCGTAGGGCATGATGCCGATGTTCAGGCCGAGCTCGTTCTTCACGCTGGCGATCGACGAGATGTTGACGATGCTGCCGGTCGTGTCACCGTCGTTACGCTCCATGCACTGTGCGGCAAAGAGATTGCAGTAGTAGCAGCCCAGCATGTTGACGTTGATGCCGAGGTTGAAGTTCGCGACGGTCATCGAGTTCGTCTCGAAGTCGAACGGCGGGTTGGTCGCCACGCTGTAGACCATGCCGTCGATCCGGCCGCTCGTCTCCATCGCCGTGTCGAAGATGCGTCGACAGTCGTCCTTGTCGGCGACGTTCGCTTCGACGGCGTAGGCACTGCCGCCTTCGGCGATGATCATCTCGACGGTCTCCTTCACTGCCGCGGCGTTCAGGTCGACGGCCACGACCTCTGCGCCGTGGCGCGCGGCCAGCAGCGAGATGGCCCGTCCGTTGCCCATGCCGGGGCCGGGGCTCTGCCCCGCTCCGACCACGACGACGACCTTGCCGGACAGGTCGAACGCCCTGTGGTCCCTCGAGCCGAAGTCAGTTGACATGGTCCTCCTCAGTGATGTGGCCTCGGCCTGGCCGCCGTCTCCCGACCAGACATACAGGCGTCACCTGACCAAACGTACAGCACATTGCTGTACGAATGGTCAGGTAAAGTGCACGGTGTGAGCGGTCAGACACCCGGGGGGCCGACCCGGCAGCGTCTCATCGACACAGCGATCGGGTTGTTCCAACAGCACAGCGTGGCCGGCACGTCTCTGCAGATGATCTCCGATGAGCTCGGTCTGACGAAGTCCGCCATCTACCACCACTTCCGCACCCGCGACGAGCTGCTGAGCGCTGTGATGGAACCGCTCATCGCCGAGGTGACCGCGCTCGTCAACGCTGCGGAAGCCCGTACCGGACCCCGTGCCCGCGCCGAACACCTGCTCGCCGGCTACGCCGCGCTCGCCGCGTCGCACCGCGAGTTGATCCCCCTGCTCACCGGCGACCCCGGCGTGGTCGCCCTGCTGAGGATCCGCACCGACTGGGGTGCGGTCGTCGACCGCCAGATGGCAGTGTTCGCCGCCGTCGAACCCGGGTTGGGCGGGCAGGTGAAAGCCGCGCTGGTCATGTCCGGGATCGCATCGGCCGCGGGCGTCGACTACGGCGGCGTCGACGAGGCGGAACTGCGCGACGCGTTGCTCGCGGCCGGGCGGCGCACGCTGGGATTGCGCACGCCGCACGGCCGAGACATCCGGTCCGAACGATGAGCCGGTGAACGCACCTGCTGGTGAACACTGCGTCGGGGCGGCTCAGTCCCATTCCCTGAATGCGTCGAGAAGGCGGTTCCGGAACGCGGGGTCGAGGTCGTCGTCCTGGATCCGGCCCACCGTCCGGACGGTGGTGCGGAACTGTTGCAGGTAGTTCGTGCAGCCGTCGCAGTCGAGCAGGTGCACGTCGAACCGGGCCCGTGTCTCGAGATCGAGCGACTCGTCGAGGTAGGCCGTCACGAGCTCGACGAGTTCGTTGCAATTCATCGCTCCGGTCATCAGGTCACGTCTTTCATGTAGTCCTCGAGCACCTGCCGCACGGCTGACCGGCCGCGATGGAGCAGCACTCGCTGGTTGGCCACGCTCAGGTCGAGGAGGTCGCGAACTTCCTCGGATTCGAAGCCGAGCATGTCGCGCAGCGTCACAACCATCCGTTGCCGTTCCGGCAGCCGGTCGAGCGCTCGGCGGGCCACGTCGGTCAGTTCGTGTCCCAGCGCCGAACCTTCGGGGGTGTCGGGGAACGGTGCGGGGGTCTCGGCGTCACGCCAATGACCGGCCCATTCGTCGCCGGCAGGGCGAAAGCGTGCCGGATCGACCGCCGCGCTGCCATACGCGCGGGCCACCGCTTCGCCATCGCGGTGCTCACGGGTGCCCCGCGCCTTCGCAATGTTGATCAGCACAGTGAAAAGCCATGTGCGCAGGGATGATCGGCCCTCGAACCTGTCGATGCCCTTGAGTAGCGCCATCCAGGTGTCCTGGACGACTTCCTCGGCGGTCTCGTGTGTGCGGACGTATCCGCGGGCCACCCGCAGCATCGAGGGTGAGTGGCGGTCGACCAGTTCGGCGAACGCGGCCTCATCGCGGTGTCGTAGCGCCGCGATGAGGTCGCTCTCGTCGAGTCTCTGCCGGGTCATCTGGGGCCGAGCGTATGCGCTCAACAGGCGGTCTACCGGCGCTTCAGCGCATCGGCCAAGGTCCATACCGAGACACCCAGCAGCGCGACGTCCTTGATCAGGAACTGGCCGGTGGCCGACAGCAGCGGGAAGCCGCCCGCGGAGGCCTCGAAGACGCCGGGCGTGGTGAACAGGAAGCTCAGGGTCGCGACGAACAGGCCGATCGCGATGACGCTGCCGATCGCCGAGAGACGCGGCCACCAGGGCTTGACCGCCAGCAGAACCGCGGCCGCGACCTCGACGACGCCAAGCAGCGCCGAGAACGTGGTGGCCGAGAAGATGCCGTACGCCCAGCTCATGAACGGGCTGTTCGCGACGAGTGGCTGGATGCCGTTGGCTTCGAAGGCCGTGAACTTCATCAACCCGATCCAGGCGATGACGACCACGAGGCCGTAGCGGGGGAGTGCGGTCCCCAACCGGTCGATGACCGGCAGGACCCTGGTGGACAACGTGGTGGGTGCGGTGAAGGTCGACATGATCGTTCCTCTCGAATGGCGGTGCAGTACACGCTGTAGTGCACTGCCACCCGCCATCCGTTACACCGCGCCGCTACCCACCCAACTTGCGCCACAGGAACTCGTAGATCAGCGCCGCGCGGAACGCCGCCTGCGAGTTGTCCGCGGCGCCGCCGTGGCCGCCCTCGATGTTCTCGTAGTACTGCACCGGTTGCCCGGCGTCTTCGAGTGCCGCGGTCATCTTCCGCGCATGCCCGGGGTGCACCCGGTCGTCGCGCGTCGACGTCGTGATCAACACCGGCGGATACCGGCGGTCGGCCGAGATATTCTGGTAGGGAGAGTATTTCGAGATGAACTCCCAGTCTTCCGCGTCGTCGGGGTTGCCGTACTCGGCCACCCACGACGCTCCGGCCAGCAGCAGGTGGAACCGGCGCATGTCCAGCAGCGGCACGCTGCACACCAGACCGCCGAACAACTCCGGGTACTGCGTGAGCATGATCCCCATGAGTAGACCGCCGTTGCTGCCGCCCTGGGCGCCCAGCTGCTCGACCGTGGTGATGCCGCGGTCCACGAGATCCGCCGCCACGGCCGCGAAATCCTCACCGACGAGGTGCCGGCCCTCCCGCATGGCCTGGGTGTGCCACGTCGGTCCGTACTCCCCGCCGCCGCGGATGTTCGCCAGTACGTAGGTGCCCCCGCGTGACAACCACAGCCGGCCCAGCACGCCGTCATAGCCGGGTGTCCGCGCCACCTCGAAGCCGCCATACCCACCCAGCAGCGTCGGCCCGGGGGCCTGTTTGTGCCGGTGGTCGACCACGAAGTACGGGATCTTGGTGCCGTCGGCCGACGTGGCGAAGTGCTGGTCGACCTTGAGGTCGGCGGCGTCGAAGAACGATGGGGCGCGCTTGATCTCGGCGAGCTCGCCACCCGCGGTGCCGTGCAGCAACCGCGACGGGGTGTCGAATCCGCTGGAGTCCAGGAAGATCTCGTCGCCGAGGTCGTCGGCGGCCACGATCACGGTGTTGGTGTTGTCGGGCAGTCCGGGGACGGGCAGCGACGTCCACTCGCCCGGGGTGTACACCTCGACGCGGCTCGCCACGTCGGCGAGGGTGACGACGACGAGTCGGTCGCGCGTCCACGCGTAGTGGTGCAGGCACGTGTGCTCGTCGGGCTCGAACACCACCTGTAGTTCCCCTGTGCCGCTGCGGTATTCGTCGTACTTCGCGGCGAGCAGCGAGCCGGCCCGGTAGTCCCGCCAGTCGCTGCGCAACTCGATCAGCAGCCACTCGCGGTGCACCGACACCGTCGCGTCGGTCGGGGCGTCGATGCGGCTCAGTTCGCCGTCGCGCAGCTCGTGGACCTCGTCGTTGAAGAAGTCGACAGCGCGGCGCACCATGGTGCGCTCGAACCCCGGGGTCCGGTCCACCGACGCGGTGACGATGACGTCGGTCGGCTCACCGCTGTAGACCGTCTCGGCCTCGGCCAGCGGTGTGCCGCGGCGCCACCGCTTGACCAGTCGCGGATACCCGGAGTCGGTCAGCGCACCGTCCCCGAAATCGGTGCCCACCAGCACGGTGTCGGGGTCTTCCCAGGAGATCGCCGTCTTGGCCTCGGGAAGCTCGAACCCGTCGGCGACGAACTGCATTGCCTCCATGTCGAATTCGCGCACGATCGCGGCATCCGCACCGCCGCGCGAGAGGCTGACCAACGCGCGCGTGTGGTCGGGTTCGAGGACATCGGCCCCGGCCCACACCCAGTTCTCGTCGTCGGCGCGGGCGAGCTCGTCGACGTCGATGACCACCTCCCAGGCCGGTTCCTCGGTGCGGTAGCTCTCCAGCGTGGTGCGCCGCCACAAGCCCCGCGGGTTCGCCGCATCGCGCCAGAAGTTGTAGAGGTGCTCCCCGCGCCGTCGGACGTAGGGGATGCGGGCGTCGGTGTCGAGCACCTCGAGCGCCTCGCTGCGCATCTGCTCGAAGCGCTCACCACCGAGGTCGGCCAGGGTCGGCTCGTTGTGCCGTCGCACCCAGTCCAGGGCGTCGTCGCCGGTGATGTCCTCGAGCCACAGGTACGCGTCGTCAGTCACGCCCCCATTCTGCGCGAACGCCGGCCGTCAGCTCAGGTGGTGCACCTCCTGCAGTCCGTACACCGGTGTCGGGATGCCTTCGTGGCGGGCCTTGAGTTGCAGCGCCAGATACAGCGAGTAGTGCCGGGACTGGTGCAGGTTGCCGCCGTGGAACCACAGGTTCTCCTGCTGCGTGGGCTTCCACATGTTGCGTTGTTCGCCTTCCCACGGCCCGGGGTCCTTGGTGGTCGACGAGCCCAGCCCCCACACCTTGCCCACCTTGTCGGCGACGTCCTGGCCGATCAGGTCGGCGGCCCAGCCGTTCATCGAGCCGTAGCCCGTCGCGTAGACCACGACGTCGGCAGGCAGCTCTGTCCCGTCCGCGAGCACCACCGAGTCCTCCGTCAGGTGGGAGACCTCGCCGTGGGCGAGCCTGATCGTGCCGTCGGCCACCAGATCGCACGCCCCGACGTCGATGTAGTAACCCGAACCGCGGCGCAGGTACTTCATGAATAGCCCGGAACCGTCGTCGCCCCAGTCCAATTCGAAGCCCGCGGCGGCCAGCCGCTCGTAGAAGTCCTTGTCCCGCTCGCGGATCGCGTCATAGATGGGCGTCTGGAACTCGTGCATGATCCGGTAGGGCAGCGAGGCGAACGTGAGGTCGGCCTTCTCCGTCGTCATCCCCGCCGCCAGCGCGCGCTCGGAGTACAGGTCGCCGAGCCCGAGGTCCATCAGGGAATCCGATTTGACGATGTGCGTCGAGGACCGCTGCACCATCGTGGTGTCGACACCGTTCTCCACGAGGGCCTTGCAGATGTCGTGGGCGGAGTTGTTCGACCCGATCACCACGGCCCGCTTGCCGACATAGCGATCCGGGCCCGGGTGTGCGCTGCTGTGGTGTTGCTCGCCGCGGAACACATCCTGGCCGGGCAGCGTCGGCACGTGCGGCTTACCGGACATGCCGGTGGCCAGGATCAACTGCGTCGGACGGAGGGTGAGCCGCTCACCGTCGCGGTCGACCTCGACCGTCCACGTCCCGGACGCCTCGTCGAAGGATGCCGACAGGCACGTCGTCTTCGACCAGTACGGCACCTCCATCACCCGGGTGTAGAACTCGAGCCAGTCACCGATCTTGTCTTTCGGCGCGAACACCGGCCAGTTCGGCGGGAACGGCAGGTAGGGCAGGTGGTCGTACCAGACCGGGTCGTGCAGACACAGCGACTTGTAGCGCTTGCGCCACTGGTCTCCCGGGCGCTCGTGGCGGTCCACGACGATGGCGGGCACCCCGAGCTGGCGCAACCGCGCGCCGAGCGCGATACCGCCTTGGCCGCCGCCGATCACTAGTGCGTACGGCTGGACGGTCCGCCCCAGCGCCGCGTCCTCCGCGGCCCGCTTCTCCGCCCACGACCGGGGATCGGGATCCGACCCGTGCACCGCGCCGAGCACCCGCGACGGACCTTTGCGCTCTTCGTGACCCTTGATCTCCTGCATGGTGGTCAGCAGCGTCCAGGCCACATCATTTCCCGCGGAGTCGCCGCGCAACCGCAGGTGCCCGACACCGCGGCCGACGGCGGTCTCGAACTCGATGAACGCGGTGGTGACGTCACCGTCGACCGTGGGCGCCTCGCGAGTGCGGAAGTGTGCGGGATCCGTCTCGGCGAGGCGGGCGGTCAGCATGTCCGCGATGCCGTCGCGGCCCTCGAGGGTCTTGAGGTTCCACGTGAACGCGACGAGGTCGCGCCAGAAGCTGTCGATCGCGAACTTCGCGACCACCCGTTCGATGTCACGCACCGCCAGGGCGGCCTCGAAGTCGGCGAGCCAGGCGTCGACGCGCTGCTGCGGCGTCACGTCGGTGGTCGGTTCCAAAGTCTGTGTCATGTGACCCAGGGCACACCGCGGGCCGGTGCCGGCACAAGGGTTGCACGCCGTTGCACGCCGGCGTGCAACCCGATGCAACTCTTTCGGCGTGTGGTCGCCGTCACATAGAACTGCGGCATGGCAACGCAGATTCCCGCCCCGCTGGCGGGCAAGGTCGCCCTGGTCACCGGCGCCGGCCGCGGCATCGGCCGCGGCATCGCCGTCGAACTCGCCCGGCAGGGTGCCGACGTGGCGCTGGTCGACGTCTCCGAGGGCGGACTGACCGAGGTGGCCGACGAGGTGACCGGGATCGGTTCGAAGGCAACGACATTCGTGGCCGACGTGAGCGACCGCGACGCGGTGTTCGCCGCAGTCGACCATGCGGCCTCCGCGCTCGGCGGCTTCGACGTGATGGTGAACAACGCCGGGATCGCGCTCGTCGGCCCCATCGCCGAGGTGACCCCACAGGACCTCGCGCGACTCTGGGCGATCAACGTCGACGGCGTGCTCTGGGGGATCCAGGCGGCCGTCGCGAAATTCAAGGAACTCTCGCGGCCCGGCAAGATCATCAATGCCTCGTCGATCGCCGGCCACGAAGGTTTCGCGATGCTCGGCCCGTACAGCGCCACCAAGTTCGCGGTGCGCGCGCTGACCCAGGCCGCCGCCAAGGAGCACGCCGCCGACGGCATCACCGTCAACGCCTACTGCCCCGGGGTGGTCGGCACCGACATGTGGGTGGAGATCGACAAGCGGTTCGCCCAACTCACCGGCGCCGCCGAGGGCGAGACCTTCGCCAAGTTCTCCGAGACCATCGCACTGGGCCGACCGGAGACGCCGCAGGACGTCGCCGGATTCGTGGCCTACCTGGCCGGACCCGGCGCCGACTACATGACCGGACAGGCCGGCCTCATCGACGGCGGCATGGTCTACCGGTGACCTCGTTGCCGCGTCGTTGTGACGGGGAGCACAATCGGCTGTGATGCCCCGTCCGCCCGTCCCCGAACCCGCCGTCGCGGCGGGCGAGGATCCACGTCAGTACGCCCGGCTGATGTCGGCGGTCTACGACGCCACCATGGCGGGCGACCGCGCCCCGGCACGGCCCCGCAAGGTCATCGAGGAGTCCTGGCACCGGTTGATGGCGCGCGGTATCGACCCCGACACGCTGCCCGAACCGGAAGTGCAGGGCACCACCCTCGAGGAGTTGCGGCAGGCGTCCGGGCTGATGTCGGTGCTCGAGGACCTCTCGCGGGGACTGGAATCGCTGATCGTCGAGGGTGACAACATCCTCGTCGTCGCCGATGCGCGCGGGCGGGTGCTGTGGCGGGCCGGATCGCGCGCGGTGCTCGGATCCGCGGACCGGCTGGGTTTCGTCGAGGGCGCGCACTGGGGTGAGAACGCCGTCGGCACCAACGGGATCGGCACCGCGCTGATGTCGAACAGTGCGGTGCAGGTGTTCTCCGCCGAGCACTACTCCCGCAGCCATCACCCGTGGACCTGCGCGGGCGCCCCGATCAAGGATCCGCGGACGGGCCACGTCATCGGTGTGGTCGACGTGTCCGGTCCCGCGGCGACCGTGCACCCCACGACGGTGGCTCTGGTCGACGCGGTCGCGCGGCTGGCCGAATCACATCTGCGCGAACAGCACAACCGCACCCTCAACAGCCTGCGGATGGTCGCGGCGCCCATCCTCGCGCGCATCGGCAGCCCCGCCCTCGCAGTCGACCCCGACGGATGGGTCGCGGCGGTGGATTCGCTTCCGCCGCACAACCGGATCGCGCTTCCCCGCGGGGTCACACCCGGACGGCTGCTGGTGCCGGCGCTGGGGCTGTGCGATGTCGACCCGCTGCCGGGCGGGTGGCTGGTCCGGTTGGCCGACGACCCCGAGGCCGCATCCGGGGTCGGAGCGCAGTTGGCGCTGGATCTGCGCAACCCCGATGCGCCGGCGCTCGAGATGGTCGGCGAGGCCGGTGGCTGGCGCCGCACTCTGAGTCTTCGGCACGCGGAAATCCTTCTCGCGCTGTCGTTTCGGCGTGCCGGCCGGTCCGCGCCGGAGTTGGCCCTCGATCTCTACGGAGATGCCTCGCGCGTGGTGACGGTGCGCGCCGAGGTGTCACGAATGCGCAAGCAGTTCGTCGGGCTGCTCGCCGCGCAGCCGTACCGCATCGTCCACTCCGTGCGTCTCGACGTGCAGTACCCCGTCGATAGGATGCGACTCCTGCCGACCTCGACCGCCCCCGTCGTCCACGCCGCACGGCTCGAACCACCCGAACCCCCATCCCATCAAGGAGGAAACGCATGACTGTTTACGCCCGACCCGGTGCTGCCGACGCACTGATGGCTTATGAGTCGCGGTACGGCAACTTCATCGGTGGTGAGTGGGTGGCGCCCGTCGGCGGGGAGTACTTCGAGAACCTGACACCGGTGACGGGGCAGGCGTTCTGCGAGATCCCGCGCTCGACGGAGGCCGACATCGACAAGGCCCTCGACGCCGCGCACGGTGCGGCCACGGCGTGGGGCAAGACCCCGCCGGGGGAGCGGGCCCAGGTGCTGCTCAAGATCGCCGACCGCATCGAGGCGAACCTCGAATCGCTGGCGCTGGCGGAGTCGTGGGACAACGGCAAGCCGATCCGCGAGACGCTCAATGCCGACATCCCGTTGGCGGTGGACCACTTCCGCTACTTCGCCGGGGCGATCCGCGCGCAGGAGGGGGCGCTGAGCCAGATCGACGACGACACCGTGGCCTACCACTTCCACGAACCGCTCGGCGTGGTCGGCCAGATCATCCCGTGGAACTTCCCGATCCTGATGGCGACCTGGAAGCTGGCGCCGGCCCTGGCGGCGGGCAACGCCGTGGTGCTCAAGCCGGCCGAGCAGACGCCGGCGTCGATCCTCTACCTGATGTCGTTGATCGGCGACCTGCTGCCCGCGGGAGTCCTCAACGTGGTCAACGGATTCGGCGTCGAGGCAGGCAAGCCGCTGGCGTCGTCGAACCGGATCGCCAAGATCGCGTTCACCGGGGAGACCACCACCGGCCGGCTGATCATGCAGTACGCGTCGCAGAACCTGATCCCCGTCACGCTGGAATTGGGCGGCAAGAGCCCGAACATCTTCTTCTCCGATGTGATGGCCGCCAACGACGACTACCAGGACAAGGCTCTCGAGGGGTTCACGATGTTCGCCCTCAACCAGGGTGAGGTGTGCACGTGCCCGTCGCGCAGCCTGGTCCAGGCAGACATCTACGACGAGTTCCTCGAATTGGCGGCGATCCGCACCAAGGCCGTGCGCCAGGGCGATCCGCTCGACACCGAGACGATGATCGGGTCGCAGGCGTCCAACGATCAGCTCGAGAAGGTGCTGTCCTACATCGAGATCGGCAAGGACGAGGGCGCGCGTGTGGTCACCGGCGGTGAACGCGCCGAACTGGGCGGCGATCTCAACGGCGGTTTCTACGTACAGCCCACGATCTTCGAGGGCAGCAACACGATGCGGGTGTTCCAGGAGGAGATCTTCGGCCCGGTCGTCGCGGTCACCTCGTTCAAGGACTACGACGATGCGATCGCCCAAGCCAACGACACCCTCTACGGGCTCGGTGCGGGGGTGTGGTCGCGCGACGGCAACACCGCCTACCGCGCCGGACGCGACATCAAGGCCGGCCGGGTGTGGACGAACTGCTACCACATGTATCCGGCGCACGCGGCGTTCGGCGGCTACAAGCAGTCCGGCATCGGCCGCGAGACCCACAAGATGATGCTCGACCACTACCAGCAGACCAAGAACCTGTTGGTGAGCTACAGCAACAAGGCGCAGGGATTCTTCTGACGAGCGCTTGCGCGAGGAAGCGACAACACTGACGAGCGCTTGCGCGAGGAAGCGACAACACTGACGAGCGCTGACGCGAGGAAGCGACAACACTGATGGATGCCGAACGTGAGCCTGTGCGCGACGATTCGCCCGGATCTCGCGCGCAAGCTCACGTTCGCCCGCCCAGGGCGCTGATCACCCGCGCCGCCGCCGACCTGCTCGCCACACTGCAGGGTCGCCACGGTGCGCTGATGTTCCATCAGTCCGGCGGCTGCTGCGACGGGTCGTCGCCGATGTGCTACCCCGACGGCGAGTTCATCGTCGGCGACCGCGACGTGCTGCTCGCCGTGCTCGACGTCGGGGCCGACGGTGTGCCGGTGTGGATCTCCGGCCCCCAGTTCGACACCTGGAAACACACCCAGCTCGTCATCGACGTGGTCCCCGGCCGCGGCGGCGGGTTCAGCCTCGAGGCGCCCGAGGGGATGCGGTTCCTCAGCCGCGCCCGGGCGTTCACCGATGCGGAGAACGCGGCGTTGGCCGAGGATTCCCCGGTGACCGGTGCCCGCTACGCCGACGGGGACCGCCCGGCCGACCGCGCACCGGTCGTCGCGGAAGCCGAGGACGCATGCCCGATACCTGCGAGGCGCGCCGCGCGCATGCAGGGCTGACGCGCCCGGCGGCGTTATCGTCGAATGCGTGATTCCGCTGCCCCGCCCCTGGCTGCTGTCCAGTGCGATGCTGGTCGGCGCCGCGGTCGGACTGGTCGCCGCCGTCACATCGACGCTGCTCATCACGGCGACCGTCCGTCCCGACGTCGTCATCGGGCTCGTCGTCGGTGTGCCCGCCGTCCTCGGCGTGGTCATGATCCTGTGCTCGGGCCGGCGCTGGGTCACCACAGCGGGGGCGTTCGTACTGGCCATCGCGCCGGGCTGGCTGGGCGCGCTGACGCTGATCGAGGTGGTCAACGGTGGCTGACAACGGCAACGACACCGCGACCGGCGAGCACACGTCGCCCTACCTGCCGACGTTCGACACGGGCGGGTTCAGCCAGCCCGATCCGCTGACGCCGCTGGCCGCCAAGCCCGAACCCACGCTCACCCTCGACCGCGAGCCCGACCCGATCGCCTACGAGGCGCTCGACTTCGAACCCGACTCCGAGCCGATGATCGTGCCGCCCGCACAACCGGTCGTCCTGCCGGGCTCCTACCAGTTCCTCAAGCGGTGGGTGTTCGCGCTCGTGCTGGCCGCGGTGTGGGTCGTCGCGGCCGCCGTCGGCGCGGGCCTCTACCACTGGTGGGTCGGCGACCTGGACCCCGACAAGACGTGGCCCGTCTACGGCGTGCTGCTCTACCTGCTCGGCTGCACGGTCGCCGGCCTGATCGTCGCCATGGTCGCCAGGAAGCCCGTCATCTCCGCGTTGGCCATCGCGCTGATGTCGGCGCCGTTGGCATCCACCGCAGGCGCCGCCGCGCTCTACGGCGCCTACGTATTCGGCTGGATCACACGCTGACATAGCCGCCGCGACCACTAGTGTGGTCAGGGTGACCCACTATGACGTCGTCGTACTCGGAGCAGGTCCCGGCGGATACGTCGCGGCCATTCGCGCCGCCCAACTCGGGCTGAACACCGCCATCGTCGAACCCAAGTACTGGGGCGGCGTGTGTCTCAACGTGGGATGCATCCCGTCGAAGGCGCTGCTGCGCAACGCCGAACTGGCCCACATCTTCACCAAGGAGGCCAAGACCTTCGGCATCAGCGGTGAGGCGACGTTCGACTACGGCGCCGCATTCGACCGCAGCCGCAAGGTGGCCGAGGGCCGCGTCGCCGGCGTGCACTTCCTGATGAAGAAGAACAAGATCACCGAGGTCCACGGGTACGGCAAGTTCACCGACGACCACACCATCGAGGTCGATCTCAACGAGGGTGACACCGAGACGCTCACCTTCGACAACGCGATCATCTCCACCGGGGCCAGCACGAAACTGGTGCCCAACACGTCGCTGTCGGAGAACGTGGTCACCTACGAAGAGCAGATCATGGAGCGCGAACTGCCCGGCTCGATCGTCATCGCCGGCGCGGGTGCCATCGGCATGGAGTTCGGCTACGTGATGAAGAACTACGGCGTCGACGTCACGATCGTCGAGTTCCTGCCGCGCGCGCTGCCCAACGAGGACGCCGAGGTCTCCAAGGAGATCGAGAAGCAGTTCAAGAAGCTGGGCGTCAAGATCATGACCGGCACCAAGGTCGAGAAGATCACCGACGACGGTGAGCAGGTGACCGTCGCGGTGTCCAAGGACGGCAAGTCCCAGGACATCAAGGCCGACAAGGTGCTGCAGGCCATCGGCTTCTCGCCGAACGTCGAGGGTTACGGCCTGGACAAGGCCGGCGTCGAGTTGACCGACCGAAAGGGCATCGGCATCGACGACTACATGCGCACCAACAAACCGCACATCTACGCGATCGGCGACGTCACCGGCAAACTGCAACTCGCCCACGTCGCCGAGGCGATGGGCGTCGTCGCCGCCGAGACCATCGCCGGGGCCGAGACGCTGCCGTTGGGCGACTACCGGATGATGCCGCGCGCGACCTTCTGCCAGCCGCAGGTCGCCAGCTTCGGGCTCACCGAGGAACAGGCCCGCGAGGAGGGCTACGACGTCAAGGTTGCCAAGTTCCCGTTCACCGCCAACGGCAAGGCGCACGGGATGGGCGCCCCGGCCGGCTTCGTCAAGCTCATCGCCGACGCGAAGTACGGCGAACTGATCGGCGGCCACCTCATCGGCCACGACGTCTCCGAACTGCTGCCCGAACTCACGCTGGCGCAGAAGTGGGATCTGACCGCCAACGAACTGGCCCGCAACGTGCACACCCACCCGACGCTGTCGGAGGCGCTGCAGGAGGCCTTCCACGGGCTTGCCGGCCACATGATCAACTTTTGAGAAACGAAATCGTCGCCGGTGTCGGCGGATTCGTGCTCGGTCACATCCTGTGGCTGATCGCGATCACGTTGGCCACCAACACCTCCGACGTCAGCACCTGGGTGCTGGTGGTCGCTGCGCTGTCGTTCGTGGTGGGCGCCGCGCTGGGTTACCTCGGCTGGCGCAGGTTCCAGCGCAAGGAACACGTGTGGTCGACGTTCGTGTGGGGTCTGGCGGTCTCGCCGGTGCTGTTCTCGATCGTCGTCCTCGGCGTGACGTACCTCTAGTCGGGGAAGTCGAGCGGCACCTGCAGCGTGCTGATGGTCGCCGCCAGACCGTCGTAATGCGCTGCCAGCAGGCAGAATTCGATGAGCTGAGGCTTCGTCAGATGCCGGGCCAGCACCGACCACGTCTGCGGTGACACCCCGCGGGTGACGACGAACTCGTCGGTCGCGGTGACGAGCACCCGCTGCCGGTCGGTGAGGCCCTCGGCGTCGGGGCCCTCGAAGATCCGGGCCTGCAGGTCGGCGCCGAGGCCGCGGCTGCGGGCCAGCCGGCGGTGCTGCTGCAGTTCGTACTCGCACTCCCGCAGATGGCCCACCCGCAGGATCACCAGCTCGGCGTCCTGGCGGGTCAGCTTGCCCAGCCGGCCGAGCAGCACACCGCTGTAGGGCAGGAACGCCAGGAACAGCAGGCGGTGCTGGCCGAGCACGTCGAAGAGGCTGAAGCGCGGTGCGCGGATGGCGCGGGCGCCGGCCTTGGCGATGACCCAGTTCAGCGGGCCGAGTTCCCGGAAGCCGCCGGGCGCGATGCGGGTCATGTCTGCTTCACCAGGTAGGGCGAGACCGTGGACCGGTGCTCGTCGAGGTCGAGGGCGCGGCCCAGCGCTGGGAACGCCCGCTGCGGGCAGTTGTCCCGCTCGCAGACGCGGCAGCCGGCCCCGATGGGCGTCGCATTCTCACCAGATAGATCCAATCCCTCGGAGTAGACCAGCCGATGTGCATGGCGCCGTTCGCATCCGAGACCGATCGCGAACGTCTTACCCGGCTGACCATAGCGCGACGCCCGGCGCTCCACTGTCCGCGCCACCCACATGTAGTTGCGGCCGTCGGGCATCTGCGCGATCTGCACCAGGATCTTGCCCGGGTTGGCGAAGGTCTCGTAGACATTCCACAGCGGGCAGGTGCCCCCGCTGGACGAGAAGTGGAAACCCGTCGCGGACTGGCGTTTCGACATGTTGCCCGCACGGTCCACGCGAACGAAGGAGAACGGCACCCCGCGCATCGACGGCCGCTGCAGAGTCGAGAGCCGGTGCCCGATCGTCTCGTAGCTGACCTGATAGAACGCCGAGAGCCGTTCGACGTCGTAGCGGAAGTTCTCCGCGACGTCGTGGAACTGCCGATACGGCAGCACCGTGGCCGCGGCGAAGTAATTGGCAAGGCCGAGGCGGGCCAGGGTGCGCGACTCGTCGCTGGTGAACATGCCCTCGTCGACCATCTTGTCGATGAGGTCGCCGAATTCGAGATAGGCCAGTTCGGCGGCCATCTTGAACACCTGCTGACCCACCGACAGGTGCGTGCTCATCTCGAGCGTCTTGGTGCCCGGTTCGAACCGGTGCAGCACGGTCTCCCCGAGGTCGATGCGCCGCACGAGGTGCACACCGTGCACCGTCGACAGCCGGTTGGACAGTTCGCCGGCCAGGTCGCCGCGGTGCATGCGCATCCGGACGGTGAGGTCCTCGGCGGCGCTGTCGAGTTCATGCAGATAGTTCTGGCGTTGGTAGAAGTAGTCGCGGACCTCCTCGTGCGGCATGGTGATGGACCCGCTTCCGCTGCCGTCGGTGAACCGGTCCTCGGTCGCGGCGGCCAACTGTGTGGTGGTCAGCCGGTAGCGACGGTGCAGGTTGACCATCGCGCGGGCCAGCGCGGGGTGCGCCGAGACCATCTCGGCGATCTCGGACACGTCGACCTCGACGCCCAGTTCCCTGTCCATCGCCACCTCGCGGAGTTCGGCGACGAGCCGGGTGTCGTCCTGCGAGGCGAAGAAGGTGGCGTCGACGCCGAACACCTCGGTGATGCGCAGCAGCACCGCGACCGTCAGCGGACGGACGTCGTGCTCGATCTGGTTGAGGTAACTCGGGGAGATCTCGAGCATCTGCGCCAGTGCGGCCTGGCTGTAGCCGCGTTCGTTGCGCAACTGCCGAACACGCGACCCCACGAACGTTTTTGCCACGTCAACCAGCGTAACAACGCTGCGAACATCTGCCTTCGCAGTCTTGCCAAGCCGGGGGCTGTGGCAGTATCGGGTCGCCTGCCATGTATCGGCGGGCAGGTAGTCAGGAGGAACACGAGTGACCGGCACGAAGCCCACAGGCAACACGGGCCTGAACAAGACCATGATGCCGGTACCGGATCCGCACCCCGACGTGTTCGACACCGGCTGGCCGCTGCGCGTCGCCGACGTCGACCGCACCGGGCGCCTGAAGTTCGACGCCGCGACCCGCCACATCCAGGACATCGGGACCGACCACCTACGCGAACTCGGCTACGAGAAGACGCACCCGCTCTGGATCGTGCGCCGCACGATGATCGACCTGATCCGCCCCATCGAGTTCCAGGACATGCTGAGGCTGCGGCGCTGGTGTTCGGGCACGTCGAACCGCTGGTGCGAGATGCGGGTGCGCATCGACGGCCGCAAGGGCGGGCTGATGGAATCCGAGGCGTTCTGGATCAACATCAACCGGGAGACGCAGGGGCCGGCGCGCATCGCCGACGACTTCATCGCCGGATTGCAGCGCACCACCGACATCAACCGGTTGCGGTGGAAGGCCTACCTGAGTGCGGGCGGCCGCGACGACGCCCAGGAGATCCGCGAGTACCCGGTCCGGGTCAGCGACATCGACATCTTCGACCACATGAACAACGCGGTGTACTGGTCGGTGGTCGAGGACTACCTCTACAGCCGTCCCGAGTTGCTGCAGGCACCGCTGCGGGTGACGATCGAACACGACCTTCCGGTGGCGCTCGGCGACAAGCTGGAGATCATCAGTCACGTCCATCCGCCCGGTTCGACCGACAAGTTCGGCGCGGATCTGACGGATCGGACTGTTACAACGCTCACATATGCCGTCGGCGACGAGACGAAAGCCGTCGCGTGCATCTTCCCGCTCTGACGTTCCCGGTTTAACAGTACGGGCGTACTGACCAGCGGAAACAGGTTACCGACGAGTAGCTACTGAACCGGTCAAGCTGATTGCGGCTTCGCAACCTTCGCAACTTTTCTGACGCCCTTGGCAAAAGTTGGCGATTGAAACGGGTGGACCTGCGGTTATGCGGTAAGGCATCCTCGCTTTAGCAAGGCAGTGAAACCCTGCTGGTGTTAACAAGCCGGAACTCCGGCGGCGCCGGCAGCGATGCAAGTAACCGAAGGAGCAGCCCGATGTCGACCGTTGGCACGCCGAAGTCCCCCGAAGAGATCCAGAAGGACTGGGACACCAACCCCCGCTGGAAGGGCATCACCCGCGAGTACTCCGCCGCGGACGTCGTCGCGCTGCAGGGCAGCGTCGTCGAGGAGGCCACGCTGGCCCGCCGCGGCGCCGAGGTGCTGTGGAACCAGCTGCACGACATGGAGTTCGTGAACGCGCTCGGTGCGCTGACCGGCAACATGGCGGTCCAGCAGGTCCGCGCCGGCCTGAAGGCCATCTACCTGTCCGGGTGGCAGGTCGCCGGTGACGCGAACCTGTCCGGCCACACCTACCCCGACCAGAGCCTCTACCCGGCCAACTCGGTCCCGCAGGTCGTCCGCCGCATCAACAACGCGCTGCTGCGTGCCGACGAGATCGCCAAGGTCGAGGGCGACACCTCGGTCGAGAACTGGCTGGCGCCGATCGTCGCCGACGGCGAAGCCGGCTTCGGTGGCGCGCTCAACGTCTACGAGCTGCAGAAGGCGATGATCGCCGCGGGTGTCGCGGGTTCGCACTGGGAGGACCAGCTGGCCTCGGAGAAGAAGTGCGGCCACCTCGGTGGCAAGGTGCTGATCCCGACCCAGCAGCACATCCGCACCCTGACCTCGGCCCGCCTGGCCGCCGACGTCGCCGACGTGCCGACCGTCGTCATCGCCCGCACCGACGCCGAGGCCGCCACCCTGATCACCTCCGACGTCGACGAGCGCGACCAGCCGTTCATCACCGGTGAGCGGACCAAGGAAGGCTTCTACCGGGTCAAGAACGGCATCGAGCCGTGCATCGCCCGCGCCAAGGCCTACGCGCCGTACTCCGACCTGATCTGGATGGAGACCGGCACGCCGGACCTGGAGCTGGCCCGCAAGTTCGCCGAAGGCGTGCAGGCCGAGTTCCCGGACCAGATGCTGGCCTACAACTGCTCGCCGTCGTTCAACTGGAAGAAGCACCTCGACGACGCCACGATCGCGAAGTTCCAGAAGGAGCTCGGCGCGATGGGCTTCAAGTTCCAGTTCATCACGCTGGCCGGCTTCCACGCCCTGAACTACTCGATGTTCGATCTGGCCTACGGCTACGCCCGCAACCAGATGTCGGCCTACGTCGAGCTGCAGGAGCGCGAGTTCGCCGCCGAGGAGCGCGGCTACACCGCGACCCGCCACCAGCGCGAGGTCGGCGCCGGCTACTTCGACCGGATCGCCACCACCGTGGACCCGACCAGCTCGACCACCGCGCTGACCGGTTCCACCGAAGAGGGTCAGTTCCACTAAGAGTCATCCACCGCCGAGCGCACGGTTGTCGCACGTTCCGACGTGTCGGCAACCGTGCGCTCGTCGTCTGTTAGGAAGTAGCAGTGAGCAATTCCATTGACCGAGTAGGCGTCATCGGCGCCGGCCAGATGGGCGCGGGCATCGCGGAGGTGTCCGCCCGCGCCGGTGTCGACGTGCTGGTCTTCGAGACCACCGAGGCGCTGGTCACCGCCGGCCGCAACCGCATCACCAAGTCGCTGGAGCGCGGCGTGAGCGCGGGCAAGGTGACGGACCGGGAGAAGTCGGCGGCGCTGGCGAAACTGCGGTTCACCACCGACCTCGCCGACTTGGCCGATCGCCAGCTGGTCATCGAGGCGATCATCGAGGACGAGGCGATCAAGGCCGAGGTCTTCGCCGAACTCGACCGGGTCATCACCGACCCCGACGCCGTGCTGGCGTCGAACACGTCGAGCATTCCCATCATGAAACTGGGTGCGGCAACGCAGAATCCGGGCCGGGTGCTGGGTCTGCACTTCTTCAACCCGGTGCCGGTGCTGCCGCTGGTCGAACTCGTCAGCACGCTGGTGACGTCGGAGTCGGCGATCGAGCGGGTCGAGCGGTTCGCCAGCGACGTGCTCGGCAAGCAGGTGGTGCGTTGCAGCGACCGGTCGGGCTTCGTGGTCAACGCGCTGCTGGTGCCGTACCTGCTCTCGGCCATCCGGATGGTCGAAGCGGGCTTCGCCACCGTCGAGGACGTCGACAAGGCCGTGGTCGCCGGGCTGTCGCATCCCATGGGCCCGCTGCGACTCTCGGACCTGGTCGGGCTCGACACCCTCAAGCTCATCGCGGACAAGATGTTCGAGGAGTTCAAGGAGCCGCATTACGGCCCGCCGCCGCTGCTGCTGCGCATGGTCGAGGCCGGACAGCTGGGCAAGAAGTCGGGCCAGGGTTTCTACTCGTACTGATCTGCCTGCGCCGAGCGCACGGTTGTTGTACGCAAACGCCGAGAAGGCCCGTTAACAACCGTGCGCTCGACGAGCCGCCGTCACTCGTTCGAGGATCTCGGCCCTGCGGTAACGCAGTTGGGTGGCACTCACCCGAACGATGAGCCAGCCCCGCGATGCGAGGAATTCGAGTCGCTCGATGTCCTTCGCGTACTCGTCCGGATTGGTGAAGTGGTGTTCACCGTCGTACTCCACACCGACCCGGATGTCCGGCCACCCCATGTCGATACGCCGAGCAACGCGTCCGAGATCGTCGCGCACCGGAATCTGCGTGAGCGGCCGCGGCAATCCTGACCGGACGATCAGCAGGCGCAGCCGCGTCTCCTGCGGGGACTCCGCGCCTGCGTCGACAAGCGTCATCGTCTTGCGCAGCCGGCGGATGCCTCTGGCGCCGGGATACCGGGCGGCGACCGCGCCGACGGACGCGGGCCCCACGCCGGTCGCGTTCAGCAGCGCGTCGATGCGAATCACGCCCATCTGTTCGGGGAGTCGCCGTCCCAGGTCGTAAGCGGTCCTGGCCGCGGTTGTGCAGCGGATGGCGTCGACGGAACATACCTCGTCGCCATCAAATGTGTTGCAGCGGGCGATCATTCCGCTGGCTGCCGGCCGACGGGAATGCGCGATCTCCACTGGGGCGTCCGCCGGAATCCAGCGGCTGCCGAGAAGTGCTGCCGCGCAGTGGCCGGTGAGCGTGGCCCGCCTTCCCGACCAGAGCCAGGCCGCGCGCGCCCGGTCCGCGGCGGTCAACTGTGTGCCGTTGCGGACGTACACGTTGCGATAGACCATCGTGTACCGGCGCCGTAGATCCCGACGCGTCAGTTCGCCCGAGTTGAGCACTTCGGTGGCGACGATCAACGTGGCTCCCACGCCTTACATCGTGAGCCCGTGTAGGCGGCCGCCTCGACGGCAATCGCTCGACCTGTGGACAACTGCGGCGACCGCACGGTTGTTGTACGCGAATCCCAAGAAGGCGTGGCGCCAACCGCGCAGTCGACAGAATGGCGAGAATCAGGCGTCCGCCAGGCGCCGCTTCTCCGCCTTGACGTCGAAATCCGGTGGCGGCCAGGACATGTTGAGGCCCTTGAGCGCCTCGATGAGCAGTTCGGTGATCACCAGCCGGCTGTACCACTTCCGGTCGCACGGCACCACGTACCACGGCGCATGGTCGGTCGACGTGCGGTCGAGCACCGCCTGGTAGGCCTGCTCGTACTTCGGCCACAGCAGCCGTTCGTCGATGTCGGCGGGGTTGTACTTCCAGTACTTGTCGGGGCGTTCGAGCCGTTCGGCCAGCCGGCGCTTCTGCTCCTGCAGCGACACGAACATCGCGACCTTCACGATCGAGGTACCGCTGTCGACGAGTTCGCGTTCGAAGGCGTTGATCTCGTCGTAGCGGGCGCCCCACACGTCGGGCGGGACCAGGTTGTGCACGCGCACTATCAGCACGTCCTCGTAGTGCGACCGGTCGAACACGCCGATGTGCCCGGGCGTCGGGAGCGCCTTGCGGATGCGCCACAAGTAGTGGTGGGCCAACTCCTCCTCGGTGGGTCTACCGAAGCTCGTGTATTTGATGCCCTGCGGATTGGCTGCTCCGACAACGTGTTTGACGATGCCGCCCTTTCCCGCGGTGTCCATCCCCTGCAGGATCAGCAGCACCGAGCGGGTGTCGCCGGCGCGGCTGTTGGCGTACAGCTTCTCCTGCAGCTCACCGAGCCGCGAACTGCGCTCGGCGTGCAGCGCCGGGGCGTCGGTCTTGGAGCCGGTGAAACCCGGCGTCGCGGAGGTGTCGATGTCGGCCACCTTGTCGCCCGGCCGGAACCGGAGGTGGACGTGCGGCTCGTGGGACCACAGGGCAGGCAGATCGGATTCTGGTCTCATTGCTCCATCGACTGGGGAGGCAGGATCGGGGAGGGGTGCGGTACGGACCGGAACTTCTCGAGCGATCCGCCTACTTCGACGATGCCGCACAACGCGCTCCACGACAGCATTGTCAGGTAGTCGATGAGCTCGTCGGCACTCATCCGCGGATTCGACATCCACGAGTGCGTGGCCAGCTGCACGCCGCCGACGATGTGATAGGCCCACGGTTCGACGCCACCGGTGTCCATGCCGGCCCCGGCCATCCGGCGGCGCAGCATCACCGCGAGCATGCGGGCGATGATCTCCTCGGAAGCCGCGACGGCCTTGCTCTTGCTGGCCGAGTTGTTGGCCATCACGAAGCGGTACGGCTCCGGCTCGTTGGCGACCGTGTCCACGTAGACCTTGATGATCTCGCGGGTCAGCTCGTAGCCGTCGAGGTTCGACATCAGCGCGGCGGCCATGTTCGGGATCAGCGTGGTCTGGGCGAACCGCATCATCACCGCGGTTGTGAGGTCGTTCTTGTCGACGAAGTAGCGGTACAGGACGGTTTTCGAGACACCGATCTCCGCGGCGATCTCGTCCATGCTGACGTTGCTGCCCAGACGGCGGATCGCCTCGAGGGTGCCATCGACCAACTCGTTGCGGCGCTCGACCTTGTGCTGGTGCCAGCGCCGCTTCCGACCATCGGTCTTGACCGCCAAAGGCGGGGTCTGTTGTGTCACTATCCCCGTAGTCCCGTTCACTAGTCCGTCTCGATACTACGGCGAACAGGCGTCTACAGCCGCGTCGGACCGCTGCGCTCTGCGGATAGCGGATGATGGAACCCGTGGTATCTACTCAGCAGTCCGGACGGCCCAGCTTCGCCGAGGCGATCGCGGGCGCGGACTCGGCCGCCGACGCCGAACGCCGTCGCGGCCTGCGGCGCATGAAGACCGTCGCACTGGGCTTCCTGCTCGGGGCCACGGTGATCTTCCTGCTCTGCACCTGGGCGCAGTCCCAGGGCACCGCCGCCCCGTGGGTCGGCTACGTGCGCGCCGCCGCCGAGGCCGGCATGGTCGGCGCGCTCGCCGACTGGTTCGCGGTCACCGCGCTGTTCCGGCATCCGTTGGGCATCCCGATCCCGCACACCGCGATCATCAAACGCAAGAAGGACCAGCTCGGCGAGGGTCTGGGCGAGTTCATCCGGGAGAACTTCCTGTCGCGGGAGAACGTCGAGACCAAGCTGCGGGATGCCGAGGTGGCGGGCCGGCTGGGTAAGTGGCTGGCCGAGCGTTCGCACGCGGAACGCGTGGCCACGGAGACCTCCAACGTGCTGCGGGTGCTGGTCGAGATGCTGCGCGACGAAGACGTCCAGCAGGTGCTCGACCGGATGATCGTCAAACGCATCGCCGAACCGCAGTGGGGACCGCCGGTGGGCCGAGTGCTCTCGCAACTGCTGCAGGAGGGCCGCCAGGAGGCGCTCATCCAGCTGCTCGCCGACCGGGCCTTCGAGTGGTCGCTCAACGCCGGGGAAGTCATCGAGCGGGTCATCGAGCGCGATTCGCCGACGTGGTCGCCGCGCTGGGTCGATCACCTGGTCGGCGACCGCATCCACCGTGAGCTGATGGACTTCACCGACAAGGTGCGCCGCAACCCGGACCACGAGCTGCGCCGGTCGGCGACCAAGTTCCTGTTCGAGTTCGCCGGCGACCTGCAGAACGACGAGGCGACCATCCGGCGTGCCGAGAACGTCAAAGAGCAGATCATGGCCCGCGACGAGGTGGCGCGGGCGGCGGAGACCGCATGGAGCGCCGCCAAGCGCATCATCCTCGAATCGGTCGACGATCCGTCGTCGACGTTGCGCGCCCGCATCGCCGACTCCGTCATGCGCATCGGGGAGAGTTTGCGCGACGACGCCGAACTGCGGGACAAGGTCGACAACTGGATCATCCGCGGCGCCCAGCACGTGGTCGGTGAATACGGCGCCGAGATCACCACGATCGTCACCGACACCGTGGAGCGCTGGGACGCCGACGAGGCCAGCAGCCGCATCGAGCTCCATGTCGGCCGCGACCTGCAGTTCATCCGGATCAACGGCACCGTCGTCGGCTCGCTGGCCGGCCTCGTCATCTATTCGATAGCTCAGCTACTGTTCTGACCTGCGCTAGCTGGTGCTTGCAATAGTTAGCACCCCCGCGTACGGTTGATGGTGTCGTTGATCGGATACCCGCGTTTCGAGGGGGTCGTCACCCATGTCGCAGGACGAGAATCTTGCCGCTGTGGTGACCAACGCCGCGCAGGACATCGGGAGCTTCATCCGGAGCCAGCGGGAAGCGGCCCAAGTGTCCGTGCGGCAGCTGGCGGAGAAGGCCGGTGTCAGCAATCCCTACCTCAGCCAGATCGAGCGGGGATTGCGGAAACCGTCCGCCGATGTGCTCAACCAGATCGCCAAGGCGTTGCGGGTCTCGGCCGAAGTGCTCTACGTGCGAGCCGGGATCCTCGAACCCAGCGAGGCCGGACAGGTCCGTGACGCCATCTTCAACGACATGGCGATCACCGAGCGGCAGAAGCAGGTGCTGCTCGACATCTACACGTCGTTCTGCCAGCAGAACGAGGCAGCCGAAACCGGAGTAGACGAGGAGCCGACGACTGAACACCAACCGATCAATGGCGACCCGATCCAACGCGCACTAGAAACCCCACCCCAAGATTTCGGAAAGGACATCCAACATGGCTGAGAAGAACCCCCAGGTCGACATCGAGGACCTCAAGGCCCCGCTGCTCGCCGCGGTCGGCGCCGCCGATCTCGCGCTGGCCACCGTCAACGAGATCGTCGCGAGCCTGCGTGATCGCGCCGAGGAGGCCCGCACCGACGCCAACACCCGCGTCGAGGAGAGCCGGGCCCGCATCAACAAGCTGCAGGGCGAGCTCCCGACGCAGGTCACCGAGCTGCGCGAGCGGCTGACCGCCGACGAACTGCGCCGTGCCGCCGAGGGCTACGCCGAGGCTGCGCAGAGCACCTACGCCAAGCTCGTCGAGCGTGGCGAGGCCGCACTCGAGCGGCTGCGCAGCCAGCCCGGCTTCACCGACGCCGCCAACCGCGTCGAGAGCTACACCGACCAGGCCGTCGAGCTGACCGAGCAGGCCCTGGGCAACGTGGCGACGCAGACCCGCGCCGTCGGTGAGCGCGCCGCCAAGCTCGTCGGCGTCGAGCTGCCCAAGAAGACCGAGGAGACTGCCGAGCCGGTCAAGGCGACCGCCAAGAAGGCCCCCGCCAAGAAGGCGCCCGCCAAAAAGGCGCCCGCCAAGAAGGCGCCGGCCAAGAAGGTCACCCAGAAGTAAGTCGAATTCGACCGCAGGATGACGCCCGCATAGGCTGGTGAGGTGATACTTGCCGACCTTGCGGGCGTCATCATTCTGGGTCTCGTCCTGATCGTGTTGGTCGTCGGCGTGTACTCGTTCGTCCACGCCGCGATCCAGCGCCCCGACGCCTACACCGCGGCCGGGAAACTCACCAAGCCGGTATGGCTGGCGATCCTCGGCGGCGGTGTTCTCATCCTGCTGCTCTTCCGCGACGCGTTCGGCGCCGCGGTGTGCGCCTGCGCGGCCGGTGTCTACCTGGTCGACGTGCGGCCCAAGCTCCTGGAGATCCAGGGAAAGTCGCGGTAGGTCCGTGCGCATCACTCCAGCCGCCGTGACGGCGGCTCTGGTCCTGTCGCTGCCGTTGTCGATGACCGGGGCGCCCGTCGCCTCCGCCCAACCCGCCCCGCCGCCGCCCTACGTCGCCCACGTCACGTGGGCGAAGTGGGGCGATCTGTCCAGCCTGCGCGTCTATCCCACCGCTGCGGGCAGGCGGGCCGCCGGCCAGGTCGGCACCGTCGCCGAGGCCGAGCACGCCTGGGCGGAGGTGCTCGCCGCCTCACCCGACGCCGCGATCCCCGGCATGCGTGAGCAGTTCGACTGCCACTGGCAGTTCGCGGAATTCGCCGCACCGGGGAAGACCAGCTGGAACCTCGAGCCGTGGCGGCCCGAGGTCCCCGTCGAGCAGATGGTGGCCGCCGGCTGCAACCCCGGCGGCACCGAAGAGCCGTTCTGATGGGCAGGTGGACCCGCGAGCGCGTGGCCGCGCTCATCGACCACACACTGCTCAAACCGGAGGCCGACGAGGGCGACGTCGCCATGCTCGTGCAGGAGGCCGAGGAACTCGGCGTCTACGCGGCCTGTGTGTCGCCGTCGATGGTCCCCGCCGCCGTGCGGGCCCGCCCCTCCACGACGAAGATCGCTGCCGTCGTCGGCTTCCCGTCCGGTAAACACCTCCCGGCGGTCAAGGCGCACGAAGCCGCGCTCGCCGTCGCCGCGGGCGCCGACGAGATCGACATGGTGATCGACGTGGGCGCCGCGCTGGCCGGGGAGATCGACGCCGTGCGCGCCGACATCGCCGCGGTGCGCGCCGCCATCGGCGAGCCCACCCTGCTCAAGGTGATCGTGGAGTCAGCCGTGCTGCTCGAACTGGGTGGGCGCGACGTACTGGTCGACACGTGCCGGGCCGCCAAGGCCGCAGGCGCCGAATACGTCAAGACCTCGACGGGGTTCCACCCGCTCGGCGGCGCCTCGGCGGGCGCGGTCGAGATCATGGTCGCCGCGGTCGGACCGCAGGTCGAGGTGAAGGCCAGCGGCGGCATCCGCACCGCCGCCGACGCCATCGCGATGCTCGACGCGGGGGCGACCCGGTTGGGTCTGTCGGCCACCCGCGCCGTACTCGACGATCTGAACTGACGCTTACAGCTCGTTGAAGCAGGGATCCTCGCCGCTCTTCGGGATCTGCGAGTTCTGCGACGTCAACAGCGCCGACACACCCGTGTCGGTGACCTGGATGCTCTGCGCCTTGATGTCCATCGGGTAGTTCTCCGTCAGCCCGGAGGTGAAGGCGTCCAGGGCGGGCTGCACGGCTTCCCGGGGCAGCGTGAACCCGAGCCCGGTGAGCTGCTGCACCTGCAGCGAGATGCCGCCGTTGACGACCTGCGGCTTCGCCGTGATGCTGCCGAGCACCCCCTCCAACTCGATGGTGCCCTCCGACGGGTTGGTGCTCACCCCGGTCAGGAAGCTCCCGAACAGCGGGATCGCGTCCTGGACGGTCTGGGTTATGCCGTCGGAGGACCAGTCGACGTTGACGGCCAGCGAGCCGATGGAGCCGCCGGAGTTCGCGCTGTCCTCGAGCCGGACGTCCCGGATGTCGATCGCGACCTTCATGCCCTTGGCGGTGCGGATCTGGTTGCCGGCGGTCTCGATGTTGATGTTCGTGTAATGCCCGGTCATGTGCTGCAGCAGGAACGGAGGAAGCGTGCCGAACGATGCGGTGGCCTCGTCCTCGACGACGCAGGACACGACGCGGGAGACCACGTCGTCGGCGCGGTTGCGGGCGTACAACTCCCCACCGAGCAGACCGGCCACGATGAGCGCCACCACGATGACGACGGCCAGCACGACCGACAGCGGATCGCTGAACACGTCTTTGACCTTGGCCAGCACCGAGCCGCGTTCCTTAGGCGGTTCCCCGCCGGGATGGGGTGCCGACGGCGGCGCACCCTGCGGGAACGGCGGGGGAGGCGGGACTGGCTGCTGGTCGGCCGGACGGGCCCAGGGATCAGTCACGCCCGCGATTCTGCCCTACCGGGTGAGTCGACCTCCGCGCGGTTGTTCAGCACGGCGACGGTCTCGCGGACCTTGCGCGCCGCGTCGAGGTCGAGGTCGGCGACCATCAGGTGCGGGTCGGCGCCCGCGATCGCCACGACGTCACCGGTCGCCGAGGCGACCAGGCTGCCGCCGACCCCGGTCGGCCCGGATGCGGCCACCTCGTCGCCGGGGTAGGCCTGGTCGACCGCGGCGAGGTAACCGGTGGTGTCCAGCGCGCGGGCCCGCGCCAGCAACGTCCACTGGTCGAGCTTCCCGGGCCCCGCGCCCCACGAGGCGTGCACGGTGATCAGCTGGGCGCCGCGGCGTGCCAGTTCGACGTAGAGCTCGGGGAAGCGGATGTCGTAACACGTCGTCAGGCCGACCTCGACGCCCGCGACGGTGATCGTGACGGGCTCCGAACCCGGTGCGACAGTGCGGGATTCGCGGAAACCGAACGCGTCGTAGAGGTGGATCTTGTGGTAGTGGGCGTCCACGCCGCCGCCGACCGCGAGCAACGTGTTGAGGACCCGGCCGTCACCGCTTGGGGTGAACATCCCGGCGACGACGGTGACGCCGGCCTTCTCGGCGATCGACCGCACCGCCGTGGCCCACGGTCCGTCGAGCGGTTCGGCCACCGGTGCCAGTGGCACGCCGAACCGGCACATCGTCGCCTCCGGGAACAGCACGAGGTCGGCGCCGGCGTCGACGGCCCGGCCGGTGAAGTCCTCGACGAGTTCGAGGTTCGCCGCGGGGTCGGTGCCCGAGGCGATCTGCGCGCACGCGATCCGCATGCGCTCAGCCTACGGGCGCGACCGTTGCCCACGGCACCGTGAGCACCCCGTCGCGCATCCTGCGCCGCGGCGGCTCGACCGCAAACCCTTCGCCCGCAAGCAGATCGAGCATCGCGCGCCAGCGGATCCGCGGGCCGAACACGCCGTGCCCCGCCGCGCTGGCCCAGGCCCGGTCCGCGGCGGCGAGCAGCCGGTGCACGGGCTCGCCGGGCACGTTGTGGTGGATCAGCACCTTGGGGAGCCGTTCGGCGAGATCGGACGGACGCTCGATGGCGAACGGATCGCACGCCAGCGTGAGGCTGACCGGGCCGACGGCGTCGAGCAGCACCCAAGCGCACCGGCGCCCCAACTCGTCGCAGGTGCCGTCGACGATGAGACCGCCCGGCGCGAGCCGGCTCCGCATGACGCCCCACGCCCCGGCCACGGCGTCGACGGGGTACTGGCGCAGCACGTTGAACGCGCGCACCAGCACCGGCCGCATCCCGGCCAGTTCGAAACCGCCGAGCGCGAACTCCACATCCGTCGCCGCGGCGGCGCGGGCGGCCGCCACCCGTTCGGGATGGATCTCCAAACCGACCACCCGCGCGTCGGGGCGCACCGACCGCAGCCGCGACGCCAGTTCCAGGGTGGTGACGGGGCGCGCGCCGTAGCCCAGGTCGACGACCAGTGGATCGGCGGCCGACAGCAGCGCGGTGCGGACCCGGCGGGAGTGCACCAGCCAGCGGTCGCTGCGGCGCAGCCGGTTGTGCCCGGTGGTGCCGCGGGTGAGGACGCCGATCGGGGGGCCCGGGTGCTGCGTCATCGCTCTCAGCGGCGTCCGGAAACCCGTTGGGCGGTGAAGCGTTGTTCACCGTCGAACAGGGTGCGCATGTTGGTCAGGATCAGGTCTTCGAGTGTGCCGCCGACCAACGGTAGGGAGACCTTGCAGGTGCTGTGCACGCGCAGCCGGCTGCCGGTCGGGGTGTCGGCCAGGTCGTAGCGGCCGTCGAGCCGTCCCGGTGCGCGCGGCATGGTGGCGGCGAAGGTGCCCTCGGCGCGTGCGGCGCCGTCGTCGAATGGGGCGAAGTGCTGTTCACGGGTGATCACCAGGTCGACCGGCATGACCTTGCGGGCGATCGGCGGCAGGTCGTCGCGCGGCATCACCTGCCGCAGCGCGATGTCGGTGCCGCGTTCATCGGAGCGGAACAGCGTCAGCTCGGTGCGCGGGTTCAGTGCGCGGTACACCTCGGTCAGCGAGCGCCAGTAGTCCTCGGAGGTGAACTGCTCGTGGACGTGGGCGGCGGGCGCGTCGAACGCGACGGTGTGCTCCATCCGCCGTCCCATGGGGACTTACGGTACGCGTCGGGTCAGACGTTCTCGGTGATCCACACCGTGGTGAAGCGCTGTTCGGCGATGATCAGGTCCACCAGGCCGTTGCCGATGAAGTTCTCGATCTTCCCGCCGACGAGCGGCACGCGCACCTCCACGGTGGCCTTGAGTTCCAGCCGGGATCCGCCCGAGGCGCTCGGCGTGAGCCGCGCCGTCCCGGTCAGCGTGACCGGCGCCCCGGGGATGGAGCCGTTGACCGTCGCGGTGGCGCGGCCGTCCAGCACACCGGTCCAGGTCTCCTCACGCTGGATCGACAGGTCGCCGCGGTGGAACTGCGCCACCACCCCCGGCAACCGGTCGGCGCGCAGGGTTTGCGTGGTGGTGACGTCGATGCCGCCGTCTTCGCCGACGGTCATGTCGTCGAGCGTCGCGTGGTCGGCGCCCGAGTCCGCCAGGCGTGCCAGCCAGTACCGTTCGTCGCTGAACGCACGGTGGACCTCTTCGACGGTGCCGTCGTAGTCGGCGGCCAAGTCGAATGAGCGCGGCATAGCTGGCCACGCTACCGTTACGGCCCGTGACCGGTCAGGAACTCGCGGGCGCGCAGGTCGAAACCGACGTCGCGCTGGCCCCGCTGACCACGCTGCGGGTCGGGCCGGTCGCGCGGCGGCTCATCACCGCGAGCAGCACCGAACAACTCGTCGCCGCACTGCGGGCGCCCGTGGGCCGGGATGCGCTGATCCTCGCGGGCGGTTCGAACGTCGTGCTGGCCGACGACATCGCCGACCTCACCGCGATCCGGGTGGCCAGCAGCGAGATCACCGTGCGCGACGGGATCGTCCGCGTCGAGGCGGGCGCGAACTGGGACGACGTCGTGGTCACCGCGCTGGCGCACGGCCTCGGTGGGCTGGAGTGCCTGTCGGGCATCCCCGGTTCGACGGGGGCGACACCGGTGCAGAACGTGGGCGCCTACGGGGCCGAGGTCGCCGACACCATCCGGCGTGTCCGGCTGTTCGACCGCCGCACCGGCCGTGACGAGTGGGTGATGCCGCAGGACCTGGCCTTCGGGTACCGCACCAGCGTGCTCAAGCACTCCGACCACGCCGTCGTGCTCGAGGTGGAGTTCGCGCTCGACGTCGAGGGCCGCAGTGCGCCGCTGCGCTACGGGGAGTTGGCCCGGGCACTCGACGTGGAAGCGGGCGGCCGCGCCGATCCGGTCGCGGTGCGCGACACGGTGCTCGCGCTGCGCCGCGGGAAGGGCATGGTGCTCGACGGACCCGACCGTGACACCTGGAGCGTCGGATCCTTCTTCACCAACCCCGTGGTCACGGCCGCGGACTACGAACGCCTCGCCGCGGGGGTGGACGGCCCGGTGCCGAGCTACCCCGCCGACGGCGGGGTGAAGCTGGCCGCCGGTTGGCTGGTGGAACACGCGGGCTTCGGCAAGGGCTACCCCGGCGACGACGCCCCGGCCCGGCTGTCGACCAAACACGCGCTCGCTGTGACCAATCGGGGCAACGCCACCACCGCGGACGTGATCGCGCTGGCCAGGACGGTGCGAGACGGTGTGCGCACCGCCTTCGGGATCGAACTCACACCCGAACCGACGCTGGTCGGCTGCACTCTCTAGGTATGTTGGGTACACGTGAGTGCCGCCGACAAGTTGCCGCCCATGACTCGGCGGCGCCCCCTGACCGCCCTGGCGGTCGGTCTGGCCGCGCCCGGCGCACTGGCGGCGTGTAGCCGCTCGATCAGCAATCCCGGTGGGCCCGCCGAGGCACCCGCGTCGGCGTCGCTGGCGTTCGAACCGGCCACTTCCGCCACCGACGTCTCGCCCACCGATCCGGTGCGGGTGGAGGTCAGCGGTGGCTGGTTCCAGCGGGTGGCGCTGACCAACGCCGAGGGCAAGGTCGTCGCCGGCGCGCTGAACCAGGACCGCAACGTCTTCACCGTCAGTGAACCGCTCGGCTACGGGGTGACCTACAGCTGGTCGGGCTCGGCGGTCGGGGAGGACGGCAAGGCCGTCCCGGTCAAGGGCGAGTTCACCACGCTCGACCCGGCGACCCAAGTCAACGGCCGCTTCCAGCTGGCCGACGGGCAGACCGTCGGCGTCGCCGCACCCGTCATCCTGCAGTTCGACGCCTCGATCGACGAGCAGGATCGGGCGACGGTCGAGAAGGCGCTGTCGGTCACCACGAATCCGCCCACCGAGGGCAGCTGGGCGTGGCTGCCCGACGAGGCCGCCGGATCGCGGCTGCACTGGCGCAGCAGGGAGTACTTCGAGCCGGGGACGACCGTGCGGGTGGACGCGAAGTTCTACGGGGTGAAGTTCGGGGCGGACGCCTACGGCGCGGCCGACTCCTCGCTCGACTTCACGATCGGCCGTCGGCAGGTGGTCCGGGCCGAGGCCTCGAGCCACCGCATCCAGGTGATCGACCAGGGCGGCGCCGTGATCATGGACTTCCCGTGCAGCTACGGCGAGGGCGATCTCGACCGCAACGTCACCCGCAGCGGCATCCACGTGGTCACCGAGAAGTACGAGGACTTCTACATGACCAACCCCGCGGCCGGTTACGCCAACGTCCGTGAGCGGTTCGCGGTGCGGATCTCCAACAACGGCGAGTTCATCCACGCCAACCCGGCCAGTCTGGGCTCGCAGGGCAATTCGAACGTCACCAACGGGTGCATCAACCTGTCCGAATCGGACGCCCAGCAGTACTTCAACACCGCGGTCTACGGCGACCCCGTCGAGGTCACCGGAACGCGCATCCCGCTGTCCTACGCCGACGGCGACATCTGGGACTGGGCGGTGCCGTGGGAGGAATGGAAGTCGATGTCGGCGCTGTCGGATGAGGCCTCGCCCGCCGGGATGCCCAGCACCGCGCCCGCGACGCCGACCGGCGCGCCGCAGCCGGTGAACGGCCGACCCGGCGGTTAGAGCCCGCTCCTCTCGCCGAGATCGACGAAATGGCGCTTTCCACTCGCACTTTCGCGCCCGTTTGTTCGTTTGGGCGCGATCAGCGGCGGTTGAAGCGGCTGCCGCTGGCACCGCTGACCTGATCGCGCGGCCGGACCACGATCAGGTCCAGGTCGACGTGCGACGGGCGGCTGGCGACGAACCCGATCACGTCCGCGATGTCCTCGGCCACCAGCGGGGTGACGCCCTCGTAGACCTTCGCCGCGCGCTCCTCGTCGCCCTCGAACCGGTTGAGTGAGAAGTCCGTCTGCACCATGCCGGGCGCAACCTCGGTGAGCCGCACCGGTTTTCCGAGCAGCTCGCTGCGCAGCGTGCGGTGCAGGACGCCCTGCGCGTGTTTGGCCGACGTGTAGCCGCCGCCGTTGTCGTAGATCTCCACCGCGGCGATCGAGGTGACCGTGACGATCAACCCGTCGCCGGAGTCGACGAGTTTCGGCAGCAGCGCCCGCGTCACCAGCAGGGTGCCGAGGACGTTGGACTCCCACATCCACCGCCAGTGCTCGATGTCGGCGTCGGCGATGGGTTCGAGTCCGCGGGCACCGCCGGCGTTGTTGACCAGCACATCGACCCGGTCCAGGGCGTCGGCCAGCGCGGACACCGCCTCGGCCGACGTGACGTCCGCCACAATCGCGGTCCCGTCGATCTCCTCGGCGAGGGCCTTGATCGGCTCCTCCCGGCGGGCCACGCACACCACGTGAAAACCCTGCGCGGCAAGGGTTCTCGCGGTCGCCTCGCCGATTCCGGCACTCGCGCCGGTGACCACCGCGACGCGTCGGCCGCCTCCAGAAGTCGTCATCTGACCAACTCTAGCCAGCGTGCTAGATTCACCTCGTGTTCTCCGGTGGTCAGGCATTCGACGCGCGGCACTGTTGTTGTCGTCGCGTATTTCGCCGCGCCTGACCGAACCCCGGGAGCTGTTCCCGTTTGAGTCGCAGGTGTGGCCAGGACCCACCCGCCGACTCTCCCGAAGGACCATCCCGTGCGCGCCACCCTCGAACCCGCTTCCACCGTTCCCGCCGCTGTTCGTCGCCTGCCGGCATCGAAGCGGCCACTGTCCGCCGCGCCGCCGCGCATCACCCATCAGCGCCACGTCGTCGCGCCCGCGCTGAAGGTCGCCGACGCGGCCGCCGCATCGGTCTTCGCCGCCGCCCGCATGCGCGGTCCGATCGCCCGTGACGCCATCGCCCGCGTCACCGGACTGAGCATCGCGACCGTGAACCGCCAGGTCAGCGCGCTGCTCGACGCCGCGATCCTGCGCGAGCGGGCCGATCTGGCCGTCTCCGGCGCGATCGGCCGCCCCCGCGTGCCGGTCGAGGTGAACCACGAACCGTTCCTCACCCTCGGCATCCACATCGGCGCCAAGACCACCAGCATCGTGGCGACCGACCTGTTCGGCCGGACGCTCGACGTGGTGGAGACGCCGACGCCGCGGGGTCCGCAGGAGGCGGCGCTCGCGGCGCTGTCGGCCAGCGCGCGCAAGTACCTGAGCCGGTGGCACCGGCGCCGTCCGCTGTGGGTCGGGGTGGCCGCCGGCGGTGTCGTCGACGGCACCACCGGGCATCTGGATCACCCGCGCCTCGGCTGGTCGCATGCGCCGGTCGGGCCGGTGCTGGCCGAATCGCTGGGGTTGCCGGTGTCGGTGGCCTCGCACGTCGACGCCATGGCCGGCGCGGAGTTGCTGCTCGGTGCGCGCAGGCCGACGGTCGCGCCGTCGTCGACCAGCCTCTACGTCTACGCCAGGGAGACCGTCGGTTTCGCGTTGTCCATCGACGGCCGGGTGCACTCGCCGACAAGCGGGCCGGGCACCATCGCCGCGCTGCCGGCCCAGTCCGAATTGCTCGGCGGCAGCGGCCAATTGGAGTCGACGGTGAGCGACGAAGCCGTGCTCACCGCCGCCCGCAGGCAACGCATCATCGCCGCCGACGGTCCCACGTCGACCATGGCGGCGGTGCTGCGCGCGGCCCGGCAGGGCAACGAGGCCGCGCAGGCGTTGCTGGCCGAGCGGGCCCGTGTACTCGGTGAGGCCGTGGCGTTGCTGCGCGACATGCTCAACCCCGACGATCTGGTGGTCGGCGGGCAGGCCTTCACGGAGTACCCCGAGGCCATGCCGTTGGTCGAGGCGGCGTTCGCCGCGCGTTCGGTGCTGCCGGGTCGAGACATCCGCCTGACCTCGTTCGGCAACCGGGTGCAGGAGGCAGGCGCGGGGGTGGTGTCGCTGGGCGGTCTCTACGCCGAGCCGATCGCCGCGATGCGCCGGTCGGCGTCCCGCAGGCCGGAGGCGGCGTCGTGACGGCCGCCCGATGACGGAGGTGTAGACATGAGTGTGTGCGCCTAGCAACGGACCAGCTCGGTAGGCCGCCTCTGCGCGTGGCCGTGTTGTCGGTGCACACGTCGCCGTTGGCGCAGCCCGGCACCGGCGATGCCGGAGGGATGAACGTCTACGTCCTGCAGAGCGCGTTGCAGATGGCGCGCCGGGGCGTCGAGGTGGAGATCTTCACCCGCGCCACGACATCGGCCGATCCGCCGGTCGTGCGGGTGGCGCCGGGCGTGCTGGTGCGCAACGTCGTGGCCGGGCCGTTCGAGGGGCTCGACAAGAACGATCTGCCCACCCAGCTGTGCGCCTTCACCGCCGGGGTGCTGCGCGCCGAAGCGACCCACGAACCCGGTTACTACGACATCGTGCATTCGCACTACTGGCTGTCCGGCCAGGTCGGTTGGCTGGCCCGCGACCGCTGGGCGGTGCCGCTGGTGCACACCGCCCACACTCTTGCGGCCGTCAAGAACGCGGCGCTGGCCGAGGGCGACTCACCCGAACCGCCGCTGCGCGCGGTCGGCGAGCAGCAGGTGGTCGACGAGGCCGACCGGCTGATCGTCAACACCGAAGTCGAAGCGGAACAACTGGTTTCGCTTCACAACGCCGACCGCTCCCGCATCGACGTCGTGCATCCCGGCGTCGACCTCGAGACCTTCACCCCCGGTGACCGCGCAGCCGCCCGTGCCTCGCTCGGGCTGGACCCGCGTGAGACCGTCATCGCGTTCGTCGGGCGGATCCAACCGCTCAAGGCGCCGGACATCCTGCTGCGGGCGGCGGCGAAGCTGCCCGACGTGCGGGTGCTGGTGGCGGGCGGACCGTCGGGTTCGGGCATACCCCGCTCAGGCGCCGGTGTGCCGAACGGGGCCGGGCAGGCCGCTCCGGACAACCTGGTTGCCCTCGCGGACGAACTGGGTATCTCCCAGCGCGTGACGTTCCTGCCGCCGCAGTCCCGCGAGGACCTCGTGCGGGTGTACCGCGCCGCCGATCTTGTTGCGGTGCCGAGCTACTCGGAGTCGTTCGGGCTGGTCGCCGTCGAGGCGCAGGCCTGCGGCACCCCGGTGGTGGCGGCCGCCGTCGGCGGGCTGCCGGTGGCGGTGCGCGACGGGGTGAGCGGTGCGCTGGTCGACGGACACGACGTCGGCGACTGGGCGCACGCCATCGACTCGCTGCTGTCGCGGGATGCGGCCGGCCTGCGGCGGGCCGCGGTGGAGCATGCGGCCACCTTCTCGTGGGCCCACACCGTCGACGACCTGCTGGCCAGCTACGGCCGGGCGATCGGCGACTACCGCGACCGGCACCCGCGTGGCGACGAAACGCTGACCCGCCGCACCGCGCGCCGGTTCTCGAGACGACGGGGGGTGCGAGCATGAGTGCCGATGAGCCGCTTGCGCGAAGAGCAGGAGACCGTGAGCCGCTTGCGCGCAGAACAACAGACGACGGTCCGCTGGGGCAGAGAACCGACAACCTCGTCCAGCAGACGATCGTGGACACGCTCGAGGAACACGATCTCGCCTACACGTTCCACGAGGGGGCCCACGGCGGGCTGCCCGGCATCATCGTCGAACTGCCCGGTGAACGACGCCTCAAGACGAACACGATCCTGTCGATCGGCGAGCACTCGGTGCGGATCGAGGCGTTCGTCTGCCGTCAACCCGACGAGAACCACGAAGGCGTCTACCGCTTCCTGCTCAAGCGCAACCGGCGCCTCTACGGCGTGGCGTACACCCTCGACAACGTCGGCGACATCTACCTCGTCGGCCGCATGGCGCTGCATTCGGTGACCGCCGATGAGGTCGACCGCATCCTCGGTCAGGTGCTCGAAGCCGTCGACGCCGACTTCAACACGCTGCTCGAACTCGGGTTCAAATCCTCGATCCAGCGCGAATGGGAGTGGCGGGTGTCGCGGGGTGAGTCGCTGAAGAATCTGCGTGCCTTCGAGCACCTCATCGACGACGACTGACGCCCGCGCGATCGGCTCAGGTGCGATCACCGCCCCCGTGAGAAGATTCAGCCATGGGAGATTCCACGCTGATCCTGCTTCGTCACGGCGAAAGTGAATGGAACGCGAAGAACCTGTTCACCGGCTGGGTCGACGTCGACCTGACCGACAAGGGCCGGGCCGAGGCCGCGCGGGCCGGTGAGTTGATGGCCGACCTGGACCGGCTGCCCGACGTGCTGTACACGTCGCTGCTGCGCCGCGCCATCACCACGGCCAACATCGCGCTGGACAAGGCCGACCGGCACTGGATCCCCGTGCACCGCGACTGGCGCCTCAACGAACGGCACTACGGCGCCCTGCAGGGGCTGAACAAGGCCGAGACCAAAGAGAAGTACGGCGAAGACCAGTTCATGGCATGGCGGCGCAGCTACGACACCCCGCCCCCGCCGATCGAGGCCGGAAGCGAGTACAGCCAGGACCGCGATCCGCGCTACGCCGACATCGACGGCGGACCGCTGACCGAGTGCCTGGCCGACGTGGTGGCCCGCTTCGTGCCGTACTTCGAGCAGACGATCGTGCCCGACCTGCGGGAGGGCAAGACCGTGCTGATCGCCGCGCACGGCAACTCGCTGCGCGCGCTGGTGAAGTACCTCGACGGCATGTCCGACGAGGACGTGGTCGGCCTGAACATCCCGACGGGCATCCCGCTGCGCTACGACCTGGACTCGGATCTGAAGCCGACGGTGGTGGGTGGCACCTATCTCGACCCGGAGGCCGCGGCGGCCGGTGCGGCGGCGGTCGCGTCGCAGGGCGCGAAGTAGGGCCTGACCTCAGGGCACTGGGCGAACACCCGGTGAACTGCGGCCGAACTCCTGCGATTCGCGATGTGACTTGTCTCGATTTGGCCGCACGCTGCTGGGATGACGTTCACCGCGTGCGTACGATTTCGGCGTGAGTGTGGCATCCGCACTGCTGATGACGGCGGTCGTGGCGCTACTCACGCTGTTGGTGGGCGTGGGTGTGGGCGTCGCGCTCACCCCTCGGGTCGCGGAGCGTCGTCGGCGGCGGGCGGCCGAGGCGGCCGGGATCACCGTGTCGCAGATGCTCGCGCACATCGTGTCCTCGTCGCCGGTCGGCATCGTCGTGGTCGACAAGTTCCGTGACGTGGTCTACAGCAATACGCGCGCCGACGAGCTCGGCCTGGTCCGGGACCGTCTGCTCGACGACCGGGCGTGGGAAGCCGCGCAGCACACGTTGAGCACCGGTGAGGACGTCCAGGTCGACCTGTCCCCGCGCAAGGTGGCCCATCCCGGCCGGTCGGGTCTTTCGGTGCGCGGGGCGGTGCGGTTGCTGACCAGGGCGGACCGTCGCTTCGCGGTGGTCTACGTCGACGACCAGTCCGAGTACGCCCGGATGGAGGCCACCCGGCGCGACTTCGTGGCCAATGTCAGCCACGAACTCAAAACGCCGGTCGGGGCGATCGGCCTGCTCGCCGAAGCGCTGCTGGCCTCCGCCGACGACCCCGAGACCGTGCGCCACTTCGCCGAGAAGATGGTCGACGAGGCGTATCGCCTCGCCGACATGATCGGCGAGCTGATCGAGCTGTCCCGGCTGCAGGGCGGCGAGCGGCTGCCCGACCTGGGCATCGTCGACGTGGACACCGTGGTCGCCGAAGCGCTGTCGCGCCACAAGGTGGCCGCCGACAACGCCGACATCGCGATCACCACCGATGCGCCCACCGGCTTCAAGGTCCTGGGCGATCAGCCGCTGCTGGTGGCCGCGCTGGCGAACCTGCTGTCCAACGCGATCGCCTACTCGCCGCGGGGGACCCCGGTCTCGGTCAGCCGGCGCCGCCGGGGCGACAACATCGAGATCTCGGTCACCGACCGCGGAATCGGCATCGACAAGGACGACCAGGAGCGGGTCTTCGAGCGCTTCTTCCGTGTCGACAAGGCCCGGTCGCGGGCGACCGGCGGCACCGGTCTGGGCCTGGCGATCGTCAAACACGTCGCCGCCAATCACAACGGCGCCATCCGGCTGTGGAGTCAGCCGGGCACCGGATCGACGTTCACCCTGTCGATTCCGGCCTATCCGCGATCTGAGGAAGCGGACGATGAAACGAATCACTAGGAGGACCCGAGACCTATGACCAGTGTGTTGATCGTGGAGGACGAGGAGTCCTTGGCCGATCCCCTGGCCTTCCTGCTGCGCAAAGAGGGCTTCGAGACCACCGTCGTGGCCGACGGGCCCTCGGCGCTCGCCGAGTTCGACCGCTCCGGCGCCGACATCGTCCTGCTGGACCTGATGCTGCCCGGGATGAGCGGCACAGATGTCTGCAAGCAGCTGCGCGCCCGGTCCAGCGTGCCGGTGATCATGGTGACCGCCCGCGACAGCGAGATCGACAAGGTCGTCGGGTTGGAACTCGGCGCCGACGACTATGTCACCAAACCGTATTCGGCCCGCGAACTGATCGCGCGCATCCGCGCGGTGCTGCGGCGCGGCGTCGAGGTCGACGACCCCGGCATTCCCGACGGGGTGCTCGAGGCCGGACCCGTGCGGATGGACGTCGAGCGTCACGTGGTGAGCGTCAACGGTGAGGCGATCACGTTGCCGCTCAAGGAGTTCGACCTCCTCGAGTACCTCATGCGCAATAGCGGGCGGGTGCTGACGCGTGGTCAGCTCATCGACCGGGTGTGGGGCGCGGACTACGTCGGCGACACCAAGACCCTCGACGTGCATGTCAAGCGACTCCGTTCCAAGATCGAGGCGGATCCGGCCAACCCGGTGCACCTGGTCACGGTGCGGGGCCTGGGATACAAGCTCGAGGGCTGAACCCGCCTCCCGGTTCGACCGCCGCCGTCGGGCGGCACAGCGCGGGGAAGAACAGCCGGCTGCCGGGGTGGGAGGTGTGGATCCGACCGCCCGGTGACCGCCACACGACGGTGCCGTCGGGGAGCTGTTGCTCAGCCCACCGTCCGGAGATGCTGTGCTGGTGTTCCGGGCACAGGTGTTTCAGATTTGGCAGCCTGCGTCGGCCCCGGCCGCAGAGTGATCCCGATGCCGCACCGGTCGGCCGGTTGGTCGCACCCCGGGAAGCGGCACGTCACATCGCGGCACATCACGAAGTCGGTCAATGACTGCGACGGGCGGGACTGCTTCTCGGGCGGTGCATCACCGGGATGGATCAGTTTCCGGATCGTGGCGAATGCGGCGCGCTCCGCGAGGGCGGGCGCCGGCAGCAGCCCGCCGCCGAGTATGAGCCCGGGTTCGGTCTTCGTCGGCCCGGTCGGCGTGGGCTGCCAGAACGCGTCACCCGGTGTGGTGCCACGCGAGGTGGTGGCCGGCGGCTCGGAGCGGGTGTTGCCGACAGCTGTGTGCGTGGCCTCGAAAAGGCTTTCCGCCGAGGCGATCACGTGGATGACGACATCGTCCGCCCTGGTGTCGGCGGCAGCGCACCGCGGCCGGCCGCAGCGGCAGTCCAGGTCGTCGTGGCCGCCGGCGAGCGCGGCGAGGGCGTCCGCGCGGCGCTGGTCGTGATCGCGCGGATCCGCGGCGCACACCGTGCGGGTCATCGCGTCGAGTCGCCGGTCGAGCGCCGCCGCGTCCGTGGCGCACAGGGTGCCCCACACCGTTGCGGTCCCGCTGCCGTCGGGGGCGTTCACGGTCACGCCGCGGGACTGCAGTCCGATCATGCTGCGGCGCAACGCATAGGGGTCGTGCCGATCCACCCAGTAGTCGATCGCCTGCTCGAGCCGGGCCAGCGGCAGCCGCGTCCAGTCGCGCAGGTGGGCCGCGATCTGCGCATCGACCTCGGCCACCGCCTGGGCCTCCTTGATCAGCGCGGTGCGGAAGACGACGGCGTTCACCACGCGGTAGGGCACCGTTCCCGACGCGAACACCTCGGCGACGCGGGGCAGCCGGTCGCGCAGCGCCTTGGCGACGGTCAACTGGTGCGCGGCGACCCCGGGCGAGACGTTCATCGCCGCGCCCACCTCGACGCCGACGTCGGCCCAGGCGGCCAGGTGGGCCTGTTCACCGTCGGCGGTGTCGATCGCGGCGAGCCGCGCTTCGAGAAGATCGGCGACGGCTGCGAGTCGCCTTGCGCAGGCGGCGTTCTCGTCGCGTGCCGAGGCCACAAGATCGTCGGACATGGCACGACGCTAACCGCGGTCTGCGACGTCTCGGCGTACCTCTCGGCGCCCCTGTGGACGAACTCGCCGTTGTGGACGAATCCGGCTCAGCCGGTGAGGCCGCCCATGATCTCGAACACCTCGAAGGTGTTGACCCCGGCGAGGACCGAGGGGTCGCGCCTACCGATCTCGAGGACCTCGGCGCGGTCGGTAGCGCGCAGCACGCCCAGCCCCCAGACCCCCTCGGGATCGGCCACCGGGCCGTAGACGACGACCTTGCCGGCCTCGAGGAGGTCCCGCCAGTAGTCCTGGTGACCGGCCATCGCCTGCTGTTCGTCGGCGGTCATCGTCTGGGCGAAGTCGGCGCGCGGCGGCACGAGCTTGAACAGGAACACATGCTGCGCGCTCACTGTGCGGCCCGCGTCGCCGGATGCACCGCGATCAGCCCGAGCCCGCTGCGCCGCCGGCACATGGCCGCCAGTTCGGCATACGCTTTCTCGCCGAGCAACTCGGTCAGCTCGGGGCCGTAGGACTGGTACACCTGCCGCGCGCCCACGTGGGCCGCCGGGTCGCCGGTGCAGTACCAGTGCAGATCGGCACCGCCCTCACCCCAGCCGCGGCGGTCGTACTCGGTGATCGTCGTCTTGAGGATCTCCGAACCGTCCGGCCGCGTCACCCAGTCCTGTGTCCGTCGGATCGGCAACTGCCAGCACACGTCCGGCTTCATCGTCAGCGGTTCGACGCCGAGCTTGAGCGCCTTGGTGTGCAGGGCGCAGCCGACGCCGGCCGGGAAGCCCGGTCGGTTGAGGAAGATGCACGCGCCCTTGTACTTCCGGGTCCGCAGATTGGGCTTGTCGTCGTACTCGTCCATCTCGAGGTAGCCCTTCTTGCCCAGGCCCTTGTCACGGAACTGCCAGTCGTCGGCGGTCAGCTGTTCGACGGCCGCGTCGAGACGGGCGCGGTCGTCGTCGTCGGACAGGAAGGCGCCGTGCGAACAGCAGCCGTCGTCCGGCCGGCCCTCGACCGTGCCCTGGCAGGCCGGGGTGCCGAAGACGCACGTCCACCGCGACAGCAGCCACGTCATGTCCGCGGCGATCAGGTGCTCGGGATTGTCCGGGTCGTAGAACTCGACCCACTCGCGGGCGAAGTCGAGCTCCACCTCACCGGGATGGGCTGGCATCACAGGTCAAACGCTACCCGCCGCGGCGAGGCGCCGCGTCATACGCGTTGGGGTGTCGGCGCACGATCGCCGAGGGGCGACGGTCTAGGTTGGAGGCGTGCGACTGGGCGTGCTCGACGTGGGCAGCAATACCGTCCATCTGCTTGTGGTGGATGCGCGACGGGGCGGCCACCCGACCCCGATGAGCTCGACCAAGGCGTCCCTGCGGCTGGCCGAGGCGATCGACGACTCCGGCAAGCTGACCCGCAAGGGGGCCGACCGGCTCGTCGACACCGTCGACGAATTCGCCAAGATCGCCACCAGTTCCGGCTGTGCGGAGATGATGGCGTTCGCCACCTCGGCGGTGCGCGACGCCACCAACTCCGACGACGTGCTGGCGCGGGTCCTGGCCGAGACCGGTGTGCGGCTGCGGGTGCTCACCGGAGTCGACGAATCCCGGCTGACGTTCCTGGCCGTGCGGCGCTGGTACGGCTGGAGTGCCGGCCGCATCATCAACATCGACATCGGCGGGGGGTCGCTGGAGCTGTCCAACGGCGTCGACGAGGAGCCCGAGGTGGCGCTGTCGTTGCCGCTGGGAGCGGGACGGCTGACCCGCGAATGGCTGCCCGACGACCCGCCCGGCCGGCGCCGCGTGGGGATGCTGCGCGACTGGCTGGCCAACGAGCTCTCGGACGCGAGCGCCGAGCTGCTGGAAGCGGGCAGTCCCGACCTGGCCGTCGCGACGTCGAAGACGTTCCGGAGCCTGGCGCGGCTCACCGGGGCGGCGCCGTCGGGGGCCGGACCGCGGGTCAAACGGACCCTGACGGCGACCGGGTTGCGGCAGCTCATAGCTTTCATCTCTAGGATGACCGCGGCTGACCGAGCGGAATTGGAAGGGGTGAGTGCCGAGCGAGCGCCACAGATCGTGGCCGGAGCGTTGGTGGCTGAGGCAAGCATGCGGGCGCTCGGAATCGAGTCCGTGGACATCTGTCCGTGGGCATTGCGGGAGGGTTTGATTCTGCGGAAACTCGACAGCGAGGCCGACGGGAGCCCATTCGTCGGTGGAGCCGACGATCTGACCGACGTCGGCAAACTGACCGGCGTGGGCGGTGTCGACGATCTCGCCGCGGCGGAGACGTCCGTGCGGGATGCTGGACGTACGGCGCTTCGCCCAACTGCCACTAAAGGCAACACACGATGACAGAACCAGAGAACAGCAGCACCCGGCCGATCTCGGTCGCCGAGTTGCTCGCCAAGAACGGCACCATCGGCGCGCCGCCGGTCGGGGGCAGGCGCCGGCGCCGCCGTGGCAACGCCGACGCGGTGACGGTCGCCGAGCTGACCGGCGAGATCCCGGTCATCACCGACCGCCCCTCCGACACCCGCGAGGAGCAGGCGCGCGAGCAGCGGGCCGAGGAGACCGCCCGGATCCCGGTCAACGGCATCCCGCAGCAGACGGTCACCGAACCCGCGCCGGCGGTCGCCGACGACGTGATCGACACCTCCGACGAACCGGTCGAGGTCGTCGACGAGCGGGCCGAGCCTGCCGAGGCGCCGACCGGCGAGCCCGAACTCCGGGAACTCGACACCGACGAGCCCGACGACGCCGACGGCGTCGAGGACATCCCGCTGGACGGCGACACGGCCGTCGGCGCCGAGGACATGAGCCCCGATCCGCTCCTCGACGACGACGAGGAGCCGGCGGTCCTGCTCGACCCGGATCGCGACGAACCCGCGCTCGAACGCTCCGACCGCGACGACGACGAGCTGCCGTCGTATCTGCGCTCGTCGGCGGGACCGCTGTTCGGCGGCGGCACCGTCGCCGACGATCTCGCCCGCCGGGGTAAGGACACCGACACCGCCACGATCGACGAGCACGACGACGAGGACGAGCTCGACGAGCGGGACCTGCACGCCGACCTCGACGACGATGTCCGCGATGACGTGCGCGACGACGTCGAGTCCGGCGGTCGCATGTCGGCGTTCCTGCGCGGCGCCTGGGTCGTCGGGCAGTGCATCATCGCCGTCGCCTTCGGCGCGGGCCTGTTCATCGCCTTCGACCAGCTCTGGAAGTGGAACAACATCGTCGCGCTCGTGCTGTCGGTGCTGGTCATCCTCGGACTGGTGGTCGGGGTGCGCGTGGTGCGCAAGACCGAGGACATCGGCAGCACACTGACCGCCGTGGCAGTCGGCGCACTGGTCACCTTGGGGCCGCTGGCGTTGCTGCAGTCCGGCTAGTCACCCTGTGCGCCCCGCGATCAAGGTCGGTCTGTCCACGGCCTCGGTCTATCCACTGAGGACCGAGGCCGCCTTCGAGTACGCCGCCCGCCTGGGCTACGACGGCGTCGAACTGATGGTGTGGGCCGAAGCCGTCAGTCAGGACGTCGACGCGGTCGCCAAGTTGTCCGCTCAGTACGGCGTGCCGGTGCTGTCCGTCCACGCACCCTGCCTGCTGATCTCGCAGCGGGTGTGGGGCGCCAACCCCATCCCCAAACTCGACCGCAGCGTCCGCGCCGCCGAACAACTGGGCGCACAGACCGTCGTCGTGCATCCGCCGTTCCGCTGGCAGCGCCGCTACGCCGAGGGGTTCAGCGAGCAGGTCGCCGAACTCGAAGCGGGCAGCGACGTCATGGTCGCGGTGGAGAACATGTTCCCGTTCCGCGCCGACCGGTTCTTCGGCGCCGGTCAGACGTCCATCGAGCGGATGCGCAAGCGCGGCGGCCGGCCGGGACCCGGCATCTCGGCGTTCGCGCCGTCCTACGACCCGCTCGACGGCGACCACGCGCACTACACACTGGACCTGTCCCACACCGCGACGGCGGGCACCGACGCCATCGAGATGGCGCAGCGGATGGGAGACGGGCTGGTGCACCTGCACCTCGCCGACGGCAGCGGCGCCTCGGCCGACGAGCACCTGGTGCCCGGCCGCGGCACCCAGCCCACCGCCGAGGTGTGCCAGATGCTGGCGGGCGGCGACTTCAGCGGGCATGTGATCCTCGAGGTCACCACCTCCGGGGCGCGTACCGCCAGCGAGCGCGAGGCGCTGCTGCGCGAATCGCTGCAGTACGCCCGGGCGCACCTGCTCCGCTGATCCGCGGCGCCGACCGAAAAGGAAACCCCACATGCCTGGTTCGACCCTGTTCACCGATGCGATGGCGCTCACGGCGCTGGGCGACGGCGTGTACAGCGGTGAGCTCAACGAGCACTGGACGATCGGCCCGAAGGTGCACGGCGGCGCCATGCTGGCGCTGTGCGCGAACGCCGCCCGCGCGGAGCACGCCGGAGGGCAGGAGCGAAGCGACCGGGGAAATGAGACCGGGGGCGTCGAGCCGATCGCGGTGTCCGCCAACTTCCTGTGGGCCCCTGATCCGGGTGCCATGCAGGTCGTCACCACGGTGCGCAAACGAGGGCGGCGGGTCAGCCTGGTCGACGTCGAACTCAAGCAGGGGCAGAAGACCGCGGTGCGCGCGGCGATCACCCTCGGCGAACCCGAGCACGACGTCACACCGCTGCTCTCGGTCAACCCGGTCGTGCCGCTGATGACACCGGAGCCGCCGCCCGGCCTGGAGCCGATCGGGCCGGGACACCAGATGGCCGACATCGTGCACCTCGCACACGGCTGCGACATCCGGCCGTCGCTCACCACGATGGGGCCGCGCTCCGACGGCGGGCCACCGGTGATCGAGTACTGGGTGCGGCCGCGGGACGCCGCGCCGGACGTCCTGTTCGCGCTCCTGTGCGGCGATGTGTCGGCTCCGGTGACGTTCGGGGTCAACCGGTTCGGCTGGGCGCCCACCGTGCAGCTCACGGCGTATCTGAGGGCCCGCCCGGCCGACGGCTGGCTGCGGGTCATCTGCACGACGACGCAGATCGGCCAGGAGTGGTTCGACGAGGACCACGTCGTCGTCGACTGCGAGGGCCGGATCATCGTGCAGACCCGGCAGCTGGCGATGGTGCCCGCCGCGCAGTGACGCGCGCCGGATGAGGACGGCCTCGCCGGACGTGCAATGCTTTGGCGCATGGCCAGAATCGCGATCATCGGTGGCGGAAGTATGGGTGAGGCGCTGCTGTCCGGGCTGCTCCGGGCGGGCAGGCAGGTCAAGGATCTGGTGATCGCCGAGAAGCACCCGGAGCGCGCGAAGTTCCTGGCCGACAGGCACTCGGTGCTGGTCACCTCCGTCGTCGAGGCCACCGACAACGCCAACTACGTCATCGTCGCGGTGAAGCCGGCCGACGTCGAACACGTCATCGACGACATCGCCGAAGCCGCCGCCAACGCCGAGACCGACACCGCCGAACAGGTCTTCGTGACCGTCGCGGCCGGTGTGCCGACCGCGTACTACGAGAACAAGCTGCCCGCGGGCGCCCCGGTGATCCGCGCGATGCCCAATGCGCCCGTGGTGGTCGGCGGGGGAGTCAGCGCGCTGGCGGCAGGCCGGTTCGCGACCGCCGAGCACCTGCGTGAGGTCTCGGCGATCTTCGACTCGGTCGGCGGGGTGCTGACGGTGCCGGAGTCGCAACTGGACGCGGTGACGGCCGTGTCGGGCTCCGGGCCCGCCTATTTCTTCCTGATGGTCGAGGCGTTGGTCGACGCCGCGGTGGCCAGCGGGCTGTCGCGGACGGTGGCCACCGATCTGGTCGTCCAGACGATGGCCGGTTCGGCCGCGATGTTGCTAGAGCGTCTCGACGAGGCCCAGCCGGTGGGCGATGCGGCCATGGGAACGGCAATGGACACCACGGCGGCTCAGCTTCGCGCTACCGTTACATCACCGGCCGGTACCACCGCCGCTGGGCTGCGAGAACTCGAGCGCGGTGGTTTGCGGTCGGCGGTGGCGAATGCGGTGGAAGCCGCGAAAACACGCTCTGAGCAGCTAGGAATTACATCAGAGTAGTTCATCGATTTCTGATGGATTAGCCCACACCCGTCGCAGTAACCCCATCCGCCACGCTATTCTCCTCGTGTATGCACGGGTCGGTGCCAGCGGTGGGGAAGCCGCTGGAACTGCCCGCGCCTGATGGATTGGGTTGCGATGACGTCTATGAACGGGCCATCGGCACGTGATTCGGCTGGCGGTAAGCGGGACAGCGGTGCCGACGGCCAACAGCCACGGGCTCAATTCCTCACAGTCGCCGAAGTGGCGAGCCTGATGAGGGTCAGCAAGATGACGGTGTATCGCCTCGTGCACAACGGTGAGCTGCCCGCGGTGCGCGTCGGCCGGTCGTTCCGGGTGCACGCCAAAGCCGTCCACGACATGTTGGAGAGTTCGTACTTCGACGCGGGCTGAGACGCCGGCCGAGCGGGCCGACCGGTACCGACGTTTTCGTTCACCTGCGCCCCTTGGGTAAGGTGTCCGGGTTGGACGTCAATCCGGACGTCGGGCCGACCGTCGGGTCGGGCCCCGGGTCGGACCGAGGAAAATCTAGGTAGCGGAGTTCATGGGTTCAGTCATCAAGAAGCGTCGTAAGCGCATGTCGAAGAAGAAGCACCGCAAGCTGCTTCGTCGGACACGGGTGCAGCGCAGAAAACTCGGTAAGTAGCCTCTCGGCCGTCGCCCAGGTGGCTCTCAGCCACAGCCGTTAGGCTGACGTGGTGGATTCGAGCACCTCGGGCGACGTCGGTTCGTACCCGAAGGTGGTCCTGGTCACCGGGGCGTGCCGGTTCCTCGGTGGATACCTCATCGCGCGGTTGGCGCAGAACCCCTTGATCAACCACGTGATCGCGGTCGACGCGGTCGCACCGAGCAAGGATCTGCTGCGACGGATGGGCCGCGCCGAATTCGTCCGCGCGGACATTCGTAACCCGTTCATCGCCAAGGTGATTCGCAACGGCGACGTGGACACGGTGGTCCATGCCGCCGCCGCGTCGTACGCACCGCGCGCAGGCGGCCGGGCCGCGTTGAAAGAGCTCAACGTGATGGGTGCGATCCAGCTCTTCGCGGCCTGCCAGAAGGCCCCCTCGGTGCGCCGGGTCATCCTGAAGTCCACCTCCGAGGTGTACGGCTCGAGCCCGCGTGATCCGGTGATGTTCACCGAGAACAGCGATGCGCGCCGGCCACCCGGCGAGGGCTTCGCCCGCGACAGCATCGACATCGAGGGCTACGCGCGCGGTCTCGGCAGGCGCCGCCCCGACATCGGGGTGACCATCCTGCGGCTGGCCAACATGATCGGACCCGCCATGGACACCGCGCTGTCGCGGTATCTGGCCGGACCGGTGGTCCCGACGGTGCTCGGACAGGATCCACGCCTGCAGCTGCTGCACGAACAGGACGCCCTGGGGGCGTTGGAGCGCGCCACGATTGCGGGTAAGCCCGGCACGTTCAACGTCGGCGCTTCGGGAATCATCATGATGAGCCAGGCGATTCGGCGTTCGGGGCGCGTCGCGTTACCGGTGCCGCGGTCGGCTCTGTCGCTCGTGGACTCATTGCGGCGGGCGACCCGATACACTGAGCTCGATCGGGAGCAGCTGAACTATCTGAGCTACGGCCGGGTCATGGACACCACGCGGATGCGTGAGGTCCTCGGATACCACCCGAAGTGGACCACGGCGGAGGCATTCGATGACTACGTGCGTGGTCGTGGATTGACGCCCATCGTCGATCCACGATGGGTACGGTCGGTGGAAGGCCGAGCCGTCGCGGTGGCGCAGCGGTGGGGACGTTAGAGAAGACTGACGGATCGGTGGGGTGAAGAGTACGTGTCAGGCGAGTCGAAAGCCAAAGTCATCCCGCTGTACGGGAATTCGGGGCGGAACGCGGCGAGACGGGCGGCCCAGCGCGCGGACAGCGCCCGTCGTCACCCCTCGCTTCTCACCGACCCCGGTAGCCGGGCCTCAGCCGAGCAGATCGCCGCGGTGGTGCGCGAGATCGATCAGCACCGCACAGGCGGCGCCGGCGGGACCCCGGTAGAGGAGACCCCCACCGAACTCGCCAAACGCATCGCGGCACTCGCCGAGTTCGTCCGCAAGCGGATGTCCGGTGACTACACCGTCGACGAGTTCGGCTTCGATTCGCACCTCAACAGCACGGTCTTCCTGCCGATTCTGCGGGTGCTGTTCAACTCGTGGTTCCGCGTCGAGGTCAGCGGTGTCGAGAACCTGCCCGCCGAGGGCGCAGCGCTCGTCGTGGCCAACCACGCCGGTGTGCTGCCGTTCGACGGGTTGATGACGTCGGTCGCGGTGAAGGACAGGCATCCCGCCCACCGCGACCTGCGGCTGCTGGCCGCCGACCTGGTGTTCGACCTGCCGATGGTCGGGCAGGCCGCCCGCAAGGCCGGCCACACGATGGCGTGCACCTCTGACGCGCATCGGCTGCTGGCGGCCGGTGAACTGACCGCGGTGTTCCCCGAGGGCTACAAGGGGCTGGGCAAACAGTTCAAGGACCGCTACAAGTTGCAGCGGTTCGGCCGGGGCGGCTTCGTCTCGGCGGCGCTGCGCACCAAGGCCCCGATCGTGCCGTGCTCGATCGTCGGGTCCGAGGAGATCTACCCGATGATGGCCGACGTCAAATTGCTGGCGCGGTTGCTCGGCCTGCCGTACTTCCCGGTGACCCCGCTGTTCCCGGTGGCCGGCCCGCTCGGTCTGGTGCCGCTGCCGTCGAAGTGGCACATCCAGTTCGGTGAGCCGATCTCGACCGAGGGCTACGACGAGTCGGCCGCCGATGATCCGATGGTCACATTCGACGTGACCGACCAGGTCCGCGAGACCATCCAGCAGACGCTCTACCAGCTGCTGGCCGGCCGGCGGAACACGTTCTTCGGCTGAGGAATCCGGCCGCGCTTCTCCGGGGGGCCGGGGCTACGTGGCGTTCTGCCCGGACACCATCTTGGCGATCGCGGCGTCGCGGCGCGCCTTGATGGTCGCGCTGATCTCGTCGGCCTCGCTGTCGTGGGCGGCCTCGCCGATCACGGTCACGACGCTGGTCAGCACCGGTTCGCCGGCCTCGTCGCTGACCTCGCCGCGGACCTCGGTCACGACGGTGCCGTGCGCCTCGATGACCGAGTCCAGGTAGGAGTCGAAGAACAGTTTGTCGCCGGCCAGGATGGGCCGGTGGAACGTGATCTTCTGGTCGCGGTGCAGTACGCGCTCCATGTTGATCGGCACGTCGAACTGGTTGAAGATCTCGGCCTGCACCTTGCGCCCGGCCACCGCGAGGAACGTCAGCGACGCGATCAGCGCGTCGTAACCGGATTCCTTGGCGGCCGCTTCGTCGTGGTGCGCCGGATGCTCGTCCTTGACGGCGCGGGCGAACTCCCGGATCTTCTCCCGGTCCACCTCGAAATAGTCCGGATACCGGTAGTGGGTGCCGATGATCTCTTCAGCGATGGCCATGGCTTCGCGTACTCCCCGCGTCGACGTGCTTGGCGGCGCGAGCCTATCAGCGCCAGCCGGTGCGGCCGTCCTGGCGGCGCGACACCACGGCCGCCAGCGCACCGCCCAGCGCGCCGAGCGCCACCGCCGACGGCACCCCGATGCGCGCCGCTTTGCGGGCGGTGCGGAAGTCGCGGATCTCCCAGCCCCGCTCGCGGGCGAGACTGCGCAGCGCGGCGTCCGGGTTGATCGCCACCGCGGTGCCGACCAGCGACAGCATCGGCACGTCGTTGTAGCTGTCCGAGTAGGCCGTGCAGCGGCGCAGGTTGAGACCCTCGCGGATGGCCAGCGAACGGACCGCGTGCGCCTTACCGGTGCCGTGCAGGATGTCGCCGACCAGCCGGCCGGTGAACACCCCGTCGACGGATTCGGCGACCGTGCCCAGCGCGCCGGTCAGGCCCAGCTTGCGGGCGATGGTGGCGGCGAGCTCATACGGCGTCGCGGTGACCAGCCACACCTGCTGGCCTGCGTCGAGGTGCATCTGCGCCAGCGCCCGGGTGCCGGGCCAGATCTTGGAGGCGATGATCTCGTCGTAGATGTCCTCGCCGAGGGCGACCAGTTCGGCGGTCGAGCGGCCCTCGATGAACGACAACGCCTTGGTCCGCCCGGCCGCGACGTCGTCGCTGTTCTCCCGACCGGTCAGCTGGAACTTGGCCTGGGCGTAGACGAAGCCCAGCACGTCGCCGTAGGTGAAGTACTTCCGGGCGGCCAGACCGCGCGCGAAGTGCACCAGCGACGAACCGTGCACAAGCGTGTTGTCCACGTCGAAGAACGCCGCGGCGGTCAGGTCCGGCGGCGGCGCGGGTGGCGCCGGGACGGATTCGGTCGCCAGATCCGTGACCGCGGCCTCGGCGCTGGCGTCCCCGGCGATCTGTTGCCGCGCGGCGTGCGTACCCCCGGTTTCGGACACGGCTCAACCCTAGGACACCGGCCCCGGATACTGGGGTGGTGGACCACGACGGGACGCAGCACGCGGTCGAGTTGCTGACGCGCGCCGGATGCGGTGTGTGCGAACAGGCGGCCGGCAGGCTCGCGCAGCTGTCCGGCGAACTCGGCTTCCGGCTGACCGTCACCGACGTCGACGCGGCGGCGGCAGGCGGGAACACCGCGTTGCGCGCGGAGTACGGCGACCGGCTGCCGGTGGTGCTGCTCGACGGCGCCGAACACAGCTACTGGGAGGTCGACGAACCGCGGTTGCGGGCGGATCTGCAGTGACAAAACGGGGTCGTGGTGACAAAGATGACTAGGTGAAATTTGGTCGGCACGCTTGTGAACGATTACCGTGGATGACGTGGTGATGAAGCCATGAGCGTGCTGTTGTTCGGGGTTTCGCACCGCAGTGCCCCGGTATCGGTCCTCGAGCAGTTGAGCACCGACGAGTCCGACCAGGCCAAGATCGTCGACCAGGTGTTGCAGTCGTCGCTGGTGACAGAGGCGATGGTGCTGTCCACCTGCAACCGCGTCGAGGTCTACGCCGTGGTCGACGCCTTCCACGGCGGGCTGTCCGTCATCGGCCAGGTCCTCGCCGAACACTGCGGCATGTCGCTCAACGATCTGACGAAGTACGCCTACGTGCGGTACGCCGAGGCCGCCGTCGAGCATCTGTTCGCCGTGGCGAGCGGACTGGACTCCGCGGTCATCGGTGAGCAGCAGGTGCTCGGACAGGTCCGCCGCGCGTACACCTCCGCCGAGGCCAACCACACCGTCGGCCGCACGCTGCACGAGTTGTCGCAGCGCGCGCTGTCGGTCGGCAAGCGCGTGCACTCGGAGACCGGGATCGACGCCGCGGGCGCCTCGGTCGTCTCGGTGGCCCTCGACATCGCCGAAGTCAAGCTCGGCTCGCTGGCCGGCCGCACAGCCGTGGTCATCGGCGCCGGGTCCATGGGCGCCCTGTCGGCCAAGCACCTGGTCCGCGCCGGCATCGAACGGGTGCACGTGGTGAACCGGTCGCTGCCGCGCGCCCGCCGCCTCGCGCAGAACCTGCTCGACCAGGGCGTCACCGCCGATGCGCACACCCTCGACGACATCGCTCACGCGCTGGCCGACGCCGACGTGGTGGTCTCCTCCACCGGCGCGGTCCGGCCGGTGGTGTCGTTGGCCGACGCCCACCGCGGACTGACCGGCCGGCCGGAGCACCGCCAGCTGGTGATCTGCGACCTGGGTATGCCCCGCGACGTCGAACCGGCGATCGCCGGGCTGCCCGGCGTCAACGTCATCGACATGGAGCGCATCCAGCGCGAGCCCTCGGCGCGCGCCGCGGCCGCCGACGCCGACGCCGCCCGCTCGATCGTGGCCGCCGAGGTCGCGAACTACCTCGCCGGCCAGCGGATGGCCGAGGTCACCCCCACCGTCACCGCGTTGCGGCAGCGGGCCGCGGACGTGGTCGAGGCCGAGTTGCTGCGCCTGGACAACAGGTTGCCGGGGCTCGACGCCGCCCACCGCGACGAGGTCGCCAAGACGGTCCGCCGCGTCGTCGACAAGCTGCTGCACGCCCCGACCGTGCGCGTCAAGCAGCTGGCCAGCGCGCCCGGCGGCGACAGCTACGCCGAAGCCCTGCGTGAGCTCTTCGAGCTCGACCAGCAGGCGGTCGACGCGGTGGCCGCCGGCGAATTGCCGTTGCTGCCAATCGAACTCGACAAGTCCGAGTAACGGTTGAGCAACGCCGACACGCCTATCCGGATCGGCACCCGGGCCAGCCTGCTCGCGAGGACGCAGGCAGGCACCATCCGCGACGCGCTCGTCGCCAAAGGGCACCCCGCCGAACTGGTCTTCATCTCCACCGAGGGTGACCGCAACCAGGGGCCCATCGCCGACATCGGCGTCGGGGTCTTCACCGCCGCTTTGCGCGAGGCGATCGCCGACGGCCGGGTCGACGCCGCCGTGCACTCGTACAAGGATTTGCCGACGGCGTCCGACGAGCGGTTCACCATCCCGGCGATCCCCCGCCGTGAGGACCCGCGCGACGCCCTGGTGGCCCGCGACGGACTGGTGCTGGGGGAGTTGCCCGCCGGCTCCACGGTCGGCACCTCGAGCCCGCGACGGGCCGCGCAGCTTAGAGCACTGGGTCTCGGTTTGGAAATCCGCCCCCTAAGAGGCAACCTAGATACCAGGTTGAACAGGGTCGGCAACGGTGAGCTCGACGGCATCGTGGTCGCCCGGGCGGGTCTGGCCCGCATCGGACGGCTGGGCGATGTCACCGAGACTCTCGAGCCGGTGCAGATGTTGCCAGCGCCGGCTCAGGGTGCCCTCGCGGTCGAGTGCCGCGCAGGGGACACCGGACTGATCGCGCTACTGGCGGAGTTGGACGACGCCGACACGCGCGCGGCAGTCACCGCTGAACGGGTCCTGCTCGCCGAACTGGAGGCGGGTTGCTCCGCACCGGTGGGCGCGATCGCCGAGGTGGTCGAGTCTATCGATGAGGACGGCCGCGTCTTCGAAGAGGTGTCGCTTCGCGGTTGCGTGGCGGCGCTGGACGGATCCGACGTGATCCGTGCGTCTGGCATCGGAACTCCCGGCCGGGCCGCAGACCTCGGGGTCTCGGTGGCCGCGGAACTGTTCGAACTGGGTGCGCGAGAGCTCATTGCGGATCACCACTGAGCTGTAGAGCGGAGTGAGCGACAGATGACTCGGCAGGAGAGCGGGCGTGGGCGCAAGATGAAGCCCGGCCGCATCACCTTCGTGGGCTCGGGCCCGGGCGACCCCGGCCTGCTGACCACACGGGCCCACAGTGTGCTCGTCAATGCCGCGCTGGTCTTCACCGACCCCGACGTTCCGGAGGCGGTGCTGTCCCTGGTGGGCGCGCACCTGCCGCCGCCGTCGGGCCCTGAACCGGCCGAGGCGGCCGACGGCGCCGACGAGCAGGCGGGTTCGACGATCCCCGGCGGCCCGGACATCCGGCCCGCGCTGGGCGACCCGGCCGAGGTGGCCAAGACCCTGGCCGGCGAGGCCAAGCACGGCGTGGACGTGGTCCGGCTGGTGGCCGGAGACCCGCTGTCGGTCGACGCCGTCATCGCCGAGGTGAACGCGCTGGCGAAGAGCCACGCCAACTTCGAGATCGTGCCCGGGCTGCCCGACACCACGGCGGTGCCGACCTACGCCGGTCTGCCGCTAGGCTCCACCCACACCGTCGCCGACGTGCGCGGTGACGTGGACTGGGCGGCGATCGCGGCGGCCCCGGGTCCGCTGATCCTGCACGCGACCGCCTCGCATCTGCCCGACGCCGCGCGCACGCTGATCGAGTACGGCCTGGCCGAGACCACCCCTGCGGTCGTCACCGCCAACGGCACCACCTGCCAGCAGCGGTCCGTGGAGTCGACGCTGTCCGGCCTGATCGACAAGAACGTGCTGACCGCACCCGACGCCACCGGTGCGCCCGCCGCGCCGCTGGCCGGACCGCTGGTCGTGACGCTCGGCCGGACCGTCGCCAACCGCGCGAAGCTCAACTGGTGGGAGAGCCGCGCGCTGTACGGCTGGACCGTGCTGGTGCCGCGGACCAAGGACCAGGCGGGCGAGATGAGCGACAAGCTCGTCGGCCACGGCGCGCTGCCGATCGAGGTGCCCACCATCGCCGTCGAACCGCCGCGCAGCCCCGCGCAGATGGAGCGCGCGGTCAAGGGTCTGGTCGACGGACGATTCCAGTGGGTCGTGTTCACCTCCACCAACGCGGTGCGCGCGGTGTGGGAGAAGTTCAACGAGTTCGGGCTCGACGCCCGCGCGTTCTCCGGTGTGAAGATCGCCTGCGTGGGTCAGGCCACGGCCGAGCGCGTGCGCGCCTTCGGGATCAACCCCGAGCTGGTCCCGACGGGGGAGCAGTCCTCCCTGGGTCTGCTCGACGAGTTCCCCCCGTACGACGACATCTTCGATCCGGTGAACCGGGTGCTGCTGCCGCGGGCCGACATCGCCACCGAGACGCTGGCCGAGGGGCTGCGCGAACGCGGCTGGGAGATCGAGGACGTCACCGCCTACCGGACGGTGCGTGCCGCGCCGCCGCCGGCCTCGACCCGGGAGATGATCAAGACCGGCGGTTTCGACGCGGTCTGCTTCACCTCGAGCTCGACGGTGCGCAACCTGGTCGGTATCGCGGGTAAGCCGCACGCCCGCACGATCGTCGCCTGCATCGGGCCCAAGACCGCGGAGACGGCGGCCGAGTTCGGCCTGCGCGTCGACGTGCAGCCCGAGGTGGCCGCCGTCGGTCCGCTGGTGGAGGCGCTCGCCGAGCACGCCGCCCGGCTGCGTGCCGAGGGTGCGCTGCCGCCGCCGCGCAAGAAGAGCCGCCGCCGCTGATCATGCGTCAGCGTCCGCGCAGGTTGCGTTCGACGCCGGCCATGCGCCGGTTGGTGGCCGAGACCTCCTTGGAGCCGCGGCATCTGGTGTTGCCGATGTTCGTCGCGGACGGCCTCGACGAACCGCGGCCCATCTCGTCGATGCCGGGCGTGGTGCAGCACACCCGCGATTCGCTGCGCCGTGCCGCGGCCGATGCGGTGGCCGCCGGAGTGGGCGGGCTGATGCTGTTCGGGGTGCCCCGCGACGAGGACAAGGATCCGCGCGGGTCGACGGGCATCGACCCCGAGGGCATCCTCAACGTCGCGCTGCGGGACCTGGCCAAGGATCTCGGCGACGACACGGTGATCATGGCCGACACCTGCCTCGACGAGTTCACCGATCACGGGCACTGTGGCGTGCTGGACGACCGGGGCCGGGTCGATAACGACGCCACCAATCAGCAGTACGTGAAACTGGCTGTGGCGCAAGCGCAGTCGGGTGCCCACGTGGTGAGCCCCAGCGGCATGATGGACGGCCAGGTGGCCGCGATCCGCGACGGGCTGGACGCCGCCGGGTTCGCCGATGTGGCGATCCTGGCGTACGCGGCGAAGTTCGCCTCCGCGTTCTACGGCCCGTTCCGCGAAGCCGTCGGCTCCAGCCTGCAGGGCGACCGGCGGACCTATCAGCAGGACAGCGGCAACGCCCGCGAAGCGGTGCGCGAGATCGAACTCGACCTGGCCGAGGGCGCCGACATCGTGATGGTGAAACCGGCCATGTCCTACCTCGACGTGGTGCGCGCGTGCGCCGACATCTCGCCGGTGCCGGTGGCCGCCTACCAGATCTCCGGTGAGTACGCGATGATCAGCGCCGCCGCCGCCAACGGCTGGATCGATCTGCGGGCCTCGGCGCTGGAGGCGCTGGTCGGCATCCGCCGCGCGGGGGCGGACATCGTGCTGACCTACTGGGCGGCCGACGCGGCCGGCTGGCTGGCATGACCGAACACTCGACCCACCCGGCCGGGCCTCCCGCCGGTCAACCGCCCATCCGGCCGCCCGACGTGGACACCGGGTTCTGGCTGTGGGCGGCCGCGCTGCCGCTGCTGGTGATCGGGTACCTGATCGACAACCTGCTGGCGCCCGTCGCGGGCGCGTCACCGTTCATCAAGGGCATGGCGGTGATGATCGTCGTCGCGGTCTCGGCGATCGTGCTGACGTTCCTCATCCTGCTGCGACAGGGCTACCGCTGGACCCGCACCCTGCTGACCGCGGGCGGGTTCGGCTCCGTGGCCTACACCGTCACGAACCTGTTCACCGTCGAGCGGGAGTCGCCGGTCGCGGCGTTCGGGTACGCCGTCACCGCGATCATCGGTTCGGTCCTCATCGCCGGCGGCATCTTCCTGTTGCACCGCAAAGACGCCAACGCCTTCTTCACGCGGTGACCACGCTAGGCTGACCCGACCATGACCGCTTCGCCAACACCGTCGCGGCCGCGCGTCGTCGACATCGCGTTCTGGGCACTGGTCGGCGGGGCCGTCCTGCTCATCGTCGGCGGTCTGCTCGCCGCGACCGTCACCTTCGAGACCGCGCGATCGGCGATCGACCCCGACGTCAGCAACGAGTCGTTGCGCAGCTTCCTGGCCGTCCAGCGCGGTGTCGGCGTCGGATCGGTGTTGGCCGGCGCGGCCCTGGCGTTCGTCGCGGGCCGGGCCCGGCGCGGCGATCCGCGGTTCCGTCGAGCGGCGGTCGCGCTGGCGCTCGCGATCGCCGTCGTGCTCGTCATGCTGGCCGCGGGCGCCGGGGTGGCGAACCTCGTGACGCTGTTGGCGCTGGTGCCGATCACGGTCGGAACCGTGATGTTGACGCGGCGCAGCGCCACCGGCTGGTACGAGCAGGCCGAGGCCCGATGACCGGCCCGTCGACCGAGCGGCTGTTCTACGAGCCGGGCGCCAGCTGGGCGTGGCTGCTCGCCGGCCCCGCGGCGGGCGGCGCGATGCTGGCGATCCAGATCTCCGCCGGGTACGGGTTGCAGCCGTTGGTGCCGGGACTGTTCCTGGTGCTGGTGTCGGGCTTTCTGGCCATCCAGGTGAAGGCCGCGCGCATCCACACCTCCGTCGAGTTGACCCCCGAGACCCTGCGCCAGGGCGCCGAGATCACCAAGGTGTCCGAGATCGTCACCGTGTTCCCGCCCCCGTCCGGCTCCGAGATGCAGAAGTGGCAGTCGGCCCGGGCGCTCGGCGAGCTGACGGGTGTCCCGCGCGGGCGCACCGGAATCGGACTCAAGCTGTCCGGCGGCCGCACGGCGCAGGCGTGGGCGCGGCGGCATGCGACCCTGCGCGAAGAGCTCACCAGGCTCGTCGAGGAACGGGTGCCGTGAGCGCACGGACGCGTGCGCTGCTCGAGGTGGTGTCGGGCGCGGCCGCGGTGCTCGGGTGCATCGCGAGCTGGGCGGCGGCGAGCCGGCCGGCGACGGCGGCGCCGGTCGTGCCCGGCGAACCCGAGACGGTCGTGACGGTGTACTCGGCGCCGCTGCTGGTGCTGGCGCTGCTGCTGGCGACGGTCGCGGGTGTGCTGATCGTCGTGGGTGTGGCGCGGCTGCGGCGGCGCTGACCGGACGCGGGGTTCGCCAGTTGCACGATCGCTCGCCGCTGAGCCGGCAGATCCACGTCCAGGCCACGGCGGCCGGGCTCATCAACCTGCTGGTCAATCCCGCGATCGACTTCCTCACATTCCGCCACGAGCCGCCGCAGCCCGTGTGGGGCGTCGACGGCCTGGTGATCAACTTCGTCATCACGACGCTGATCCTGTCGACCCTGGTCGGAGTGTTCAGCGCCCGCGGCGCCCGCCGCCTGAGCGCCGACCGCACGCCTCGCGCGCGGTGGCTGCGGCGCCTGCCTCACCGGGGCTGGTCGGCGGGCCTCGTGCTGGGCAGCGCCGCCGCGGTGGTCGCGATCGCAGGATCGTGGCTGCTGTCCGTCGCGGGCGTGAGCGCACTGTCCCTGCCCGTGCTGATGGCGGTGAAGGCCGCGTACTGCGGGGTGCTCGGTTACGTGGTCGCTCGTCTGGTGATGACGCGAATGCTTGCGTGAGCCTGGTCACTGACCTGTTGGTACAAAGTTCAAGATCTGTAACACTGTGTCTCATGACGGAACTGGCGCAGAACAACACCGACGTCGACGACGCGTTGCCCCTGGGGCCGCAGTCCCTGGTCTGGCGGTACTTCGGCGACAACCGGATGTACCTGATCGGGCCGCGGCCCGCAGTGCTGCAGAACATGCTCGCCGAACTCGGACAGGGCGTCCTGGACCACTCGGTGTTCTTCTCCGACACCGCCGCACGCGTCAAACGATCGCTGCCGCCGATCTTCATGACGGTCTACGGCTCCGACGACAAGAACGAGGGCTTCAACGTCCGCGACTTCCACCACGACATCAAGGGCGAGATGCCCGACGGCTCGCGCTACCACGCGCTCGATCCGGAGACCTACTTCTGGGCGCACGCGACGTTCGTCGAGCAGGTGCTGTACTTCGCCGACACCTTCGTCAAGCGGCTGACGCGCGCGGAGAAGGAACAGATCTACCTGGAGTCGAAGACCTGGTACCGCCGCTACGGCGTCAGCGATCGGCCGATGCCCGCGACCTACTCCGAATTCGAGCAGTACTGGGAGCGCATGCTCGACGAGACCGTCGTCGCCCACCAGACCGCGAAGTACGGCGTGGGCTACGTGACCAAGGGCTTCCCGTGCCCGAAGGGTGTGCATCCCCTGGTGTGGCGGGTGCTGTCTTTCGGCTTCGATCCGCTCGCGGCGTTCCTCACCACCGGCGGCCTGCCGCCCCAGGCCCGGCGCCTGCTCGGCCTGCCGTGGAGCGAACGTCAGGAACGGCGCTACCAGCGCTTCGCCGCATTCTGGCGATCGCGACCGGTGAACTGGGTGTGGGACCGGCTGCCGATGAGCGTCCGCTACAACAAGTACGCGCAGCGCGGCTATGCGCACGCTGGATAGCGCCACCGAAGCGATCCTCGACGCCGCGGTCGTCGAGTTCGAACGGCACGGTTTCCGCCGGGTCGCCCTCGACGACGTCGCGCGGCGCGCGGGCGTCAGCCGTACCACCATCTACCGGCGCTTCGCCAACCGCGACGAACTGGTGGCCGCGGTGGTGGAGCGGGAGAACGTCGCGCTGTTCGCCGACATCGCCCTCGAGCTCAAGAAGGCGGGGCCGCAGGCGAACTACTACGTCGAGGCGTTCACGCTGTCGATCCTCACGTTCCGCGGCCACCGGATCCTCAACGGCATGCTCGCCGAGGATCCCGGGTTCGTGCTCGCCTTGGCGCACCAGCACTGGGCGGCGGCCGTCGAGCGGATGGCCGAGGCGCTGCGGGTGATCTTCCCGGCCGGGTTCGCGGAGCGGATCGGTCCGCGGGCGGTCAACGAACTGGCCGACGTCATCCTGCGCTACGCCGCCATGGTGCTGTTGCTGCCCAGCATGCAACCCCTCGACACCGCCGACGAACTCCGCGCGTTCGCCACCCAGCATTTTCTGCCGAGCCTGCCCGCGGCACTGAGAGCCGTGCACGCGTAACCCTGGTTCTGTTTCGCCGGTCACAGTTTCGGGCAGTCGTATTCGCATGAGCGACGACGACAAGGAAGAACAGACCGGAGCCGAGGCCAACGCTTCCCAGAAGGTGGCCGACGACCCCGACGCGAAGATCACCGAAAAGCCCGAGATCACCGACGAGCACCGCGAAGTGGCCAAGGAGATGCGCAAGGAGTACGAGGAGGAGCGGCCCACCATCGTGATGCCGGGCACCGGCGGAACGGTCGCAGGCACCGCCGTCAACGACTGGGTCGACGAGAACGGCGAGCCGAAGTTCGGCAAGGACGAGGGTGGAGAGGACACCACGGACGAGGGTCGAGCGGACGACAAGGACGCAGAGACCGCCCAGGCGGGCTCCGAGTCCGGCTGACCGGCACTCGCCGGCCGGCGGCGCTGGCCACCTAGGGTGATTCTGTGAGCACCCTGGACACCACCGCACCGGCTTTCGTCGAGATGGCGCACGCGATCGTGTGGGCCTCGGTCGCCACCGTCGACGCCAACGGCCGCCCCCGCTCCCGCGTCCTGCACCCCATCTGGGAGTGGGACGGCGCCGACCTCTTCGGGTGGATCGCCACCGTGCCCAGCCCTGTCAAACGTGCTCACCTGCAGGCGAACCCGTACGTCTCGCTCAACTACTGGGCGCCCAGCCAGGACACGTGCAGCGCGGACTGCCTGGTCGAGTGGTACACCGACGACGAGACCCGCACGGCCGTGTGGGACAAGTTCGCCAACGGCCCCGCCCCGGTCGGATACGACCCGTACGTCATCCCGCAGTGGAGCGGTGGCCCCACGTCCCACGAATTCGCCGCGCTCAGGCTGACGCCGTACCGGCTGCGGGTGATGCCGGGCGCCGTGATGACCCAGGGCGTCGGCGAGGTGCTCCATTGGCGGGGCCGGTTGCCGTGACCGGTCCGCGGACCCACACTTTCATCAATGGAGTGTCGACGGATACTTTCGCCGCCTCCCGCGCGACGCCGACCATCCGGTGTTCGCGCTTACGCCGAAGCGTGGTCCGAACTCGGTATGACGGGTCCCACTACACCCTGTAGTTGACGCGTTCGGCGCGGCTGGGACACTGGTGGTCATGGGTGCTGACCACACCGCGACCGAGAAGTCGGCGCGGCTGTTCGCCGATGCGTGCGCTGTCATCCCCGGCGGGGTCAACTCCCCGGTCCGGGCGTTCAACGCCGTCGGCGGAACACCGCGGTTCATCACCTCGGCCAACGGCTACTGGCTGACCGACGCCGACGGCAACCGCTACGTCGACCTGGTCTGCTCCTGGGGTCCGATGATCCTCGGCCACGCGCACCCGGCGGTCGTGGAGGCGGTGCAGCGCGTCGCGGCCGACGGCCTGTCCTTCGGCGCCCCCACGCCCTCGGAGACCGAACTCGCCTGCGAGATCATCGAGCGCGTCGCGCCCGTCGAGCGGCTGCGGATGGTCAACTCCGGCACCGAGGCCACGATGAGTGCGATCCGGCTGGCCCGCGGGTTCACCGGCCGTCCCAAGATCGTCAAGTTCTCCGGCTGCTACCACGGCCACAGCGACGCGCTGCTCGCCGACGCCGGATCGGGCGTCGCCACGCTGGGGCTGCCGTCGTCGCCCGGCGTGACGGGCGCCGCCACCGCCGACACCATCGTGCTGCCCTACAACAGCATCGACGCGGTCGAAGAGGTCTTCGCGGACGCCGGCGACCAGATCGCCGCCGTCATCACCGAGGCCAGCCCGGGCAACATGGGCGCGGTCCCGCCGGAACCCGGCTTCAACGCGGCGTTGCGCCGCATCACCGCCGACCACGGCGCCCTGCTGATCCTCGACGAGGTCATGACCGGTTTCCGGGTCAGCCGGTCGGGTTGGTACGGCGTCGATCCGGTCGACGGCGACCTGTTCACGTTCGGCAAGGTGATGAGCGGCGGCCTGCCTGCCGCGGCGTTCGGCGGCCGCGCCGAGGTGATGGAACGGCTCGCACCGCTCGGGCCGGTGTACCAGGCCGGGACGCTGTCGGGGAACCCGGTCGCGATGGCCGCCGGGCTGGCGACGCTGCGCACCGCCGACGACGCGGTGTACGCCGCGCTCGACGCCAACGCGGACCGGTTGGCCGGGCTGCTCACGAAGGCGCTCACCGACGCCGGCGTCACCCACCGCGTCCAGCGGGGCGGCAACATGTTGTCGGTGTTCTTCACCGCCGAATCGGTCACCGACTTCGCCACCGCCCGCGCCAGCGAGACCTGGCGGTTCCCGCCGTTCTTCCACGCCCTGCTCGACGCCGGCGTCTATCCGCCGCCCAGCGCGTTCGAGGCGTGGTTCGTCTCGGCGGCCCTCGACGAGGAGGCGTTCGACCGCATCGCCGCCGCCCTGCCGGGTGCGGCCCGGGCCGCAGCGGAAGCGACGAGGCCGGCATGAGCACCGACAAGACAGTCGTGCACGTGATGCGGCATGGCGAGGTCCACAACCCGGAGGGGATCCTCTACGGCCGGCTGCCGGACTACCACCTGTCCGAACGCGGCCGCGCCCAGGCCGAGGCGGTCGCCGCGTGGCTGGCCGCCCGCGACGTCGTCTACGTGGTGGCCTCCCCGCTGGAACGCGCCCAGGAGACCGCCGGGCCGATCGCCGCGGCGCACGGGCTGTCCATCGACACCGACGACGAGCTGATCGAATCGCTCAATGTCTTCCAGGGGAAACGGGTCTCGCCGGGCGACGGCGCCCTGCGCAACCCGATCAACTGGCGTCACCTGCGCAACCCGCGCACCCCGTCGTGGGGTGAGCCGTACCGCGACATCGCCGCGAGGATGACCGCGGCGGTGCACCGGGCGCGCGAGAAGGCCGCCGGCCACGAGGCGGTGTGCGTCAGCCACCAGCTGCCGGTGGAGACGCTGCGCCGCGCGATGACCGGCGCACCGCTGCACCACTTCCCGACCCGGCGGCTGTGCAACCTCGCCTCGGTCACCTCGTTCTACTTCCACGGCGACGCCTACGTCGGGTGGGGTTACGCGGAGTTGTCCGGGCAGTGAGGCGGTGGTGGATGGTGCTGGCGAGCGTGGCGGTGGTCGCGCTGGCCGGCTGCTCCACCGGTGACGACGCCGTCGCGCAGGGCGGCACCTTCGAGTTCGTGGCGCCCGGCGGCAAGACCGACATCTTCTACGACCCGCCGGCCGACCGCGGCAGACCCGGTCCGCTGTCGGGTCCGGATCTGCTAGACCCGGCCACGACGCTGTCGCTCGACGACTTCGCGGGCAAGGTCGTCGTGATCAACGTCTGGGGTCAGTGGTGTGCGCCGTGCCGCACCGAGATCGGCGAACTGCAGCAGGTGTACGACGCCACCCGCGCGAAGGGCGTCGCGTTCCTGGGCATCGACGTGCGTGACAACAACCGGGATGCCGCCGTCGACTTCGTCCGCGACCGCGGGATCACGTTCCCGTCGATCTACGACCCGCCGATGCGCACGATGATCGCGTTCGGCGGGAAGTACCCGACCACGGTCATCCCGTCGACCGTCGTGCTCGACCGTGAGCATCGGGTGGCCGCGGTGTTCCTGCGGGAACTGCTGGCCGAGGATCTGCAGCCGGTCGTCGAGAGGTTGGCCGCCGAGGCCGCACCGGGACAGGGGCGACAGCCGTGACCGGGTTCGCCGAGATCGCCGCCGCCGGGCCGGTGGCGCTGGCGCTCGGCGTCTGCGTGCTGGCCGGTCTGGTGTCGTTCGCGTCGCCGTGCGTGGTGCCGCTGGTGCCCGGCTACCTGTCGTATCTGGCAGCCGTGGTGGGCGTCGACGGCGAGGTTCGCCCAAACGAACAAACGGGCGCCAAAGTGCGAGACGGGGCCGCCATTTCGTCGATCTCGGCGGTCCGGACCGGACGGCTGCGCGTTGCCGGTGCCGCCGCGCTGTTCGTCGCCGGCTTCACCGCGGTGTTTCTGCTGGGCACCGTCGCGGTGCTCGGCATGACGACGACGCTGATCACCAATCAGCTCCTCCTGCAACGCATCGGCGGCGTCGTCACGATCATCATGGGTCTGGTGTTCGTCGGGCTGATCCCCGCGCTGCAACGGCAGGCCCGGTTCACCCCGCGGCAACTGTCCACCGTCGCCGGTGCGCCGCTGCTGGGCGCGGTGTTCGCGCTGGGCTGGACGCCGTGCCTCGGGCCGACGCTGACCGGGGTCATCACGGTCGCGTCGGCGACCGACGGGGCGAGCGTGGCCCGCGGTGTCGCGCTGGTCATCGCCTACTGCCTCGGCCTCGGGATCCCGTTCGTCCTGCTGGCGTTCGGATCCGCGCGCGCGATGCAGGGTCTGGGCTGGCTGCGCCGGCACACCCGGACCATCCAGGTTTTCGGGGGCGTGCTGCTACTGATCGTCGGCACCGCCCTGGTCACCGGCTTGTGGAACGACTTCGTGTCGTGGGTGCGGGATGCGTTCGTCAGCGACGTCAGGCTGCCGATCTGATGCGGCGGCTGCTCGCCTACGCGCGCAACACCTGGCGGACCCTGACGTCGATGGGCACCGCGCTGGTGCTGCTGTTCCTGCTGGCGCTCGCCGCCATCCCGGGCGCCCTGCTGCCGCAGCGCAGCCTCAACGAGGCGAAGGTCGCCGAGTACATCGCCGACCGCCCCACGCTCGGCCCGTGGCTGGACCGCCTCCAGGCCTTCGACGTGTTCTCCAGTTTTTGGTTCACGGCGATCTACGTGCTGCTGTTCATCTCGCTCGTCGGCTGCCTGACACCGCGCCTGGTCGAGCACGCCAAGAGCCTGCGGGCGGTTCCGGTGCCGGCGCCGCGGAACCTGGGCCGGCTGCCCAAACACCACACCGCCGAGGTCGCCGGCGACCCGCAGCAGGTGGCGGCCACGATGAGCGACGAGCTCAGGGGCTGGCGGAAGGTCACCCGCACCGAGGGCGAGACGACCGGAGCGGCCCCGGCGGCGACATCGAGCATCGAGATCTCGGCCGAGAAGGGCTACCTGCGCGAGTTCGGCAACATCGTCTTCCACTTCTCGCTGCTGGGCCTGCTCGTCGCGATCGCCGCGGGCAAGCTCTTTGGCTACGAGGGCAATGTCATCGTCATCGCCGACGGCGGCCCCGGCTTCTGTTCGGCCTCGCCCGCCGCGTTCGACTCGTTCCGCGCGGGCAACACCGTCGACGGCACCTCGCTGTACCCGATCTGCCTGAAGGTCAACGGTTTCCAGGCCGACTACCTGGACAACGGTCAGGCCACCTGGTTCTCGGCGGACATCGCCTACCAGGCCGGCGACGATCTGACCTCCGGGACGTGGCGGCCCTACGAGCTGAAGGTCAACGAGCCGCTGCGCGTCGGCGGTGACCGGGTGTACCTGCAGGGCCACGGCTACGCGCCGACGTTCACCGTGACGTTCCCCGACGGGCAGACCCGCACCCAGAAGCTGCAGTGGCGGCCCGACGACCAGACGACGTTCCTGTCGTCGGGGGTGATGCGGTTCGACCCGCCTGCGGGCACCTATCCCGACGCCGACGAACGCCGCAAGAACCAGATCGCGATCCAGGGCCTGTTCGCGCCGACGCAGCTGCTCCACGGCAGCCTGCTGTCATCGAGCTTCCCCGAGATGCGCGACCCCGGCGTGGCGATCGACATCTACCGCGGCGACACCGGGCTCGACTCCGGCCGGCCGCAGAACATCTTCTCGCTCGACGAGCGTCTGGTCGGCCAGGGCCGGCTGACTCGGGAGGCGCGGGTGAACCTCGACGTCGGGGGTGAGACCCGCCTCGACGACGGCACCGTCGTCCGGTTCGACGGCGCCGTGCCGTTCGTCAACGTGCAGGTCTCGCACGATCCGGCGCAGATCTGGGTGCTGGTGTTCGCGATGAGCATGATGGCGGGGCTGCTGGTGTCGTTGATCGTGCGGCGCCGCCGGATCTGGATTCGGATCACCCCGGCACATCCGGGTACCGTTGGCGTCGAATTGGGCGGGCTGGCCCGCACCGACAACTCCGGGTGGGGCGAGGAGTTCGAGCGGTTGACGGTGCGGCTGCTGGCCGGCCACCCCGATGCCGGTCACCCCGACACGCAAGCCCACGCCGTGTCAGGAGAGAGAGTCACATGAACAGTCCCGAGATCGACCTCGGTCTGGCCCGGTACTCCGACTGGGCGTTCACCTCATCGGTGGTGGTCCTCGTCGCGGCGCTGCTGCTGCTCGCTGTCGAACTGGCCTACAGCCGCAGCCGCAAGGTCGCCGAGCGGGAACTGGTCACCGTGGGCGCCGACAGCGCCGGACCGGGCATCGTCGCCGACGTCCCCGGGCGCCCACTCGGCGAGCGCATCGGCTCCTCGGGGATCGCGCTGGTCTACGTGGGCACCGCGCTGCTGCTCGCGTGCATCGTGCTGCGCGGGCTGTCCACCTCACGGGTGCCGTGGGGCAACATGTACGAGTTCATCAACCTGACGGCGTTCTGTGGTCTGGTCGCCGCGGCGGTGGTGCTGCGCAAGCCGCAGTACCGCGCGCTGTGGGTGTTCGTGCTCGTCCCGGTGCTGATCCTGCTGACCGTCTCGGGCCGGTGGCTCTATTCCCACGCCGCCCCGGTGATGCCTGCGCTGCAGTCCTACTGGTTGCCCATCCACGTGTCGGTGGTCAGCCTCGGCTCGGGGGTGTTCCTCGTCGGCGGCGTCGCGAGCATCCTGTTCCTGGTCAAGATGTCGCGGTTCGGTCAGCCCGACCACGACGGGTTGGTGTCGCGGGTCGTGCAGCGGCTGCCCGACGCGCAGACGCTGGACCGCATCGCGTACCGCACGACGATCTTCGCGTTCCCGGTCTTCGGGTTCGGCGTCATCTTCGGCGCCATCTGGGCCGAGGAGGCATGGGGCCGCTACTGGGGCTGGGACCCCAAGGAGACGGTGTCGTTCATCGCGTGGGTGGTCTACGCCGCCTATCTGCACGCCCGCTCGACCGCCGGCTGGCGGGACCGCAAGGCCGCATGGATCAACGTGGTCGGGTTCACCGCGATGGTGTTCAACCTGTTCTTCATCAACCTCGTCACGGTCGGCCTGCACTCCTACGCCGGAGTCGGCTGATGGGTGACCACTCGGCGGGCGGCTTCCGGGCTCAGCATCGGTTCCGCGATCCGGCGGCCGACGAGCCGCAGGCCCCGCCGGAGTGGTCTGCCCCCACACCGCCGAACGGCATCCCGGCCGTCGACCTGACCACCGGTGACGAGGCGGTCGCGATCCACCAG